>NZ_WHOB01000031.1 GCF_013141775.1 Paenibacillus phytohabitans | reverse complement strand
TACTTTTATACATGGACAATGCATAGACGTTAGGGTGTTAAATTATGGATCATTATGTAATCTGTCCACTGCACACGGACTTTAGTCCAAGAATTCGCTTACCCGGAGCAAGATTTCTTAATACCTTATCAGAAGATGTAATATTCTTGACAGGCCAAAAGCCCTTTGCTAAGATAGCTCTAATATATTTTTGGACAAGCATCTCAAACCTTAACTGAAGACACTATTATGTATAACTCCCAAGCCTTTACCGCTGTCTATCGGGTATGGACTTGAAGCAGGAGTTTTTTTATTCATAAGTTGGCAGGCAGGTGGAGAAAAGAATATTTCGAGGAGGAATGACCCAGGTGTGGGAAGATAAGTTTGGTAAAGAAGGATTCACTTTTGATGATGTGCTGCTGGTTCCGCGTAAATCCGAGGTACTGCCTAAGGAAGTGGACTTAACCACTGTACTTAGCAAGAATGTGAAGCTGAACATCCCTTTGATGAGCGCAGGTATGGATACAGTCACGGAAGCCGCTATGGCGATTGCTATTGCCCGTGAGGGCGGGATCGGCATCATTCATAAGAATATGTCCGTGGAGCAGCAGGCGGAAGAGGTGGACCGTGTGAAGCGCTCCGAGAGCGGAGTTATTACCAATCCATTCTCACTTACGCCAGACCACTGGGTATCCGATGCTGAAGTTCTGATGGGGAAATACCGCATTTCAGGTGTACCTATCGTAGATGAAGGCGGTAAGCTTGTTGGTATTCTGACTAACCGTGATTTGCGTTTTATCCACGATTTCAATATTCAGATCAAAGAAGTTATGACTCATGAGAATCTGGTTACCGCTGCTGTAGGTACAACCCTTCAGGAGGCGAAAGGCATCCTTCAACGTCACAAGATCGAGAAGCTGCCGCTGGTGGATGAGCACAATATTCTTAAAGGTCTCATTACTATTAAAGATATAGAGAAAGCTATTCAATTCCCTAACGGGGCTAAGGATGCTCAAGGCCGTCTGCTTGTTGGAGCAGCAATCGGTATTTCTAAGGATACATTTGAACGTACAGAGGCATTGGTAAAAGCCGGTGTTGACCTTATCACAGTGGATTCGGCACACGGACACCATATTAATATTATCGACGCGGTCCGCCAGCTGCGCGAATTGTATCCTGATCTTACTATTGTGGCTGGTAATGTAGCTACTGGTGAAGCTACCCGTGAATTAATTGAAGCCGGAGCATCCGTAGTCAAGGTCGGTATTGGACCCGGATCGATTTGTACAACCCGTGTAATTGCAGGTATCGGCGTTCCGCAGGTTACAGCTATCTATGATTGTGCAACGGTTGCCCGCGAATACGGGATTCCAGTTATAGCTGACGGGGGAATTAAGTACTCCGGAGAGATCACCAAGGCAATTGCTGCCGGAGCCGCTGCAGTGATGATGGGCAGCTTGTTCGCCGGTACGGAAGAGAGCCCTGGGGAATCGGAAATTTATCAGGGTCGTAAATACAAGGTATACCGCGGAATGGGTAGCATGAGCGCCATGAAGCAGGGCAGTAAAGACCGTTACTTCCAGGATGATGATAAGAAGCTCGTTCCTGAAGGGATTGAGGGCCGGGTTGCATTTAAAGGGCCGTTGTCCGATACCGTTCATCAACTGATCGGCGGATTGCGTTCAGGTATGGGTTACTGCGGTACGAAAACATTAGAGGAACTGCGCAATGACACCTCATTTATCCGTATCACAGGTGCGGGACTTCGTGAAAGTCACCCGCATGATGTGCAGATTACCAAAGAAGCGCCGAACTATTCCCTGTAAACCGGGAAGAATCGCATATTTTTGCGGACAGGCAGGACTAAATTCGTCCTGCCTGTCTTTTTTTGCAGATACCCCTGTGTTAGAATAGAACAAGCACTGATCTGAGGATTAAAGGAGAGTTAATCATTGAAGTACAAGCGGAAACTAAGTAGTAAGCAACTTGTGATGAAGACAGCGACAGTAGGTCTGCTTTTAAATATGCTAGCATTCCCGGCAGCGTCTGCCATGGCAGAGGCGGTAAGCACACCGGCTGCAACAGAGACAGCGGCTCCATCGACAGCAGCAACACCTGCCAAAACGGCAGTAACCAAGATTCCAAGCGTGGAGTCACTGGGACTTAATCTGAAATCTGCAGTATTAATAGAGCCGACCACAGGAGAGATCCTCTTATCTTTGAATGCGGATGAGCCATTGCCGCCGGCAAGTATGACGAAGATGATGACAGAATATCTCGTGTCTGATGCGGTGAAGAACGGACAGATATCCTGGGATGAGAAAGTTGTTGTGCAGGAGAATGCGTCGAAGCAGATCGGGTCACGTATTTTCTTAGCCGAGGGCGATGAACATACCGTCAAAGAACTTTACATAGCCATGGCCGTTGGTTCAGCCAATGATGCCACGGTAGCTTTGGCTGAACTGGTGTCGGGTTCTGAGCAGGAATTCGTAACCCTAATGAACGAAACCGCTAAGAAGATGGGGATGAAGACTGCCCATTTCATTAACTCCACAGGGCTTGACCGGGCTGATATGCCGGAGAAATTCCGTCCGGAGGCTGAAGGCGAAACGTTAATGTCCGCTATGGATGCTGCCCTGCTCGCTAAGTTTATTGTAACCGACCATCCGGATTTCACTGAGTTCACGACAATTCAGTCCTACAAGTTCCGTGAACGTGACGCGAAACCGATGATTAACTATAACTGGATGCTGGAAGCCAACAAGGATATTGCTAATTTCAAAGCCTATGCCTATCCGGGTCTCGATGGATTGAAGACTGGACATACCACCAATGCCGGCAACTGTTTCACAGGTACGGCCGTTCGTGATGGCATGCGTCTGATCAGCGTAGTCATGGGGGCTAACTCAGAAGCACACCGTTTCACGGAAACGAAGAAGGTGCTTGATTTCGGCTTCAACAATTTTGAGATTAAGCAGGTTGTAGCGCCTAAGGCTGTCATCGCCGGTACTGAAACGGTGCCTGTACTCAAAGGCAAGAATAAAGATGTACCTGTTGTGACGGATGCGGGAGTTACGTTCATGGTACCAAAGGGTACGGTTTCTCCACAGATCAAAACTACAGTGGTGACGAATGACCCGGCAACTTTGATCGCGCCGATTGCCGGAGCCAGCAAAGTAGGTAAGGTCACTTATACCTACCAGATCGAAGGAATGTCTCAGGCTCAGGAGAAGACGGTTAACCTGATTACTGCCGAGGAAGCAGAGAAGGCTGGCTGGTTCAAACTGCTGATGAGAGCAATCGGAGAATTTTTTGGCGACCTGTTTACAGGAATTAAGAACTTGTTCTAACCGCACGGCAGTCCAATGCCAGCATTACGACAAAATCCCAGTAAATAGGTTGTATATATCACCGCCTTGCGGTAAAATTACAAGTTAGATTAGGTTAGATCATTCGGGAGGCTTAGACATGGAAACAGGAACATCGCGAGTTAAAAGAGGCATGGCAGAAATGCAAAAGGGTGGCGTCATTATGGACGTTATGAATGCAGAGCAGGCAAAAATTGCCGAGGCAGCGGGCGCAGTAGCCGTTATGGCTCTGGAACGTGTACCTTCCGATATCCGCGCAGCGGGTGGTGTAGCACGTATGGCCGATCCTACTATTGTAGAAGAAGTTATCAAGGTAGTGAGCATTCCTGTTATGGCTAAAGCCCGTATTGGCCATTATGTAGAAGCCAAGGTTCTTGAATCCCTCGGTGTTGACTATCTGGATGAGAGCGAAGTGCTCACGCCGGCAGATGAAGTGTTCCATATCAATAAACACGAATTCACCGTTCCTTTTGTATGCGGAGCCAAGGATCTTGGGGAAGCCCTGCGCCGGATTAACGAAGGAGCTTCGATGATCCGTACCAAGGGTGAGCCGGGGACAGGCAACATCGTTGAAGCTGTCCGCCACATGCGCTACATAAACAGTCAAATCCGCAAAGTGACGAACCTCTCGCTTGATGAGCTCTATAATGAAGCTAAGATCCTTGGCGTTTCTTATGAGCTGCTGCTGGAAGTTCATCAGCTTGGCAAATTACCTGTCGTTAACTTCGCTGCCGGCGGTGTAGCTACGCCTGCCGATGCCGCGCTCATGATGCATCTTGGTGCTGACGGGGTGTTTGTCGGCTCGGGTATCTTCAAGTCGGATAACCCTGAGAAATTCGCCCGTGCCATTGTAGAAGCGACCACCCACTTTACAGACTACAAGCTGATTGCTGAAGTGTCGAAGAACCTTGGCGCCCCGATGAAGGGGATTGATATTGCCACTTTGACTCCGGCTGAACGTATGTCGGAACGCGGCCGTTAATAGAGAGAAGGCTTCCGGATGAGAATAGGAGTGTTGGCGCTGCAGGGCGCTGTAACAGAGCATATTGTCAGTATTGAGAAGACAGGTGCGCAGGGTCTGCCTATCAAGCGTGTAGAGCAGCTGGAAGAGGTAGAGGGACTGATTATTCCCGGCGGCGAGAGCACGACCATCGGCAAACTGATGCGCAAATATGGCTTTATAGAAGCTATACGTGAGTTTGCGGGTCAAGGTAAGCCGATTTTTGGTACCTGCGCCGGCATGATTGTCCTGGCCAAGCACATTGCCGGAGGTGAACCTGGTCATCTGGAGCTGATGGATATTACCGTTGCCCGGAATGCCTTTGGACGCCAGCGGGAAAGCTTTGAATGTGATCTGGAGGTTAAAGGGATTGCTGAGCCGGTACGTGCGGTATTTATCCGTGCTCCGCTCATTAACGAGGTGGGTCCGGATGTCGATGTGCTTACCATCTATAAGGATGAGATTGTAACTGCACGTCAGGGCAACCTGCTGGTATCCTCTTTTCACCCGGAACTGACTGATGATTACAGGCTGCATCAATATTTTGCCGACATGGTAGAGGACAGTATCGCAGCCAATCAATAGAACTGCATATAAAACATCCTGACTCTTTCAAAGCTGTAAACAAATCAGCATTTTGAAAGAGTTTGGGCTGTTTTCAGGAGGGAAACTTTGTGTTAGATGTTAAAGTGTTACGTAGTGATTATGCCAGAGTAGAAGAGGCCCTTACCAAAAGAGGAAAGTCGCTCGATTTGATTGCCGGCTTCCCGCAGCTTGATCTGCGCCGCCGTGAGCTGCTTCAGGAAACAGAGGGACTTAAGAACCGCCGGAACACCGTATCCGGAGATGTAGCGAAGAAGAAGAAAAATGGAGAGCCGGCAGATGATTTGATCGCAGAAATGCGTACGGTTTCCGACCGGATCAAAGAGCTGGACGATGAAGTACGCGAGCTCGAAGTTAAGATTGATGAATTGACCATGAGCATTCCGAACATTCCGCATGAATCGGTGCCGGTTGGCAAGTCCGAGGAGGACAATGTTGAAGTACGCCGCTGGTCGGAGCCCAGAGAGTTCGGATTCACTCCGAAATCACACTGGGAGCTGGCGCAGCAGCTGGATATCATTGATTTTGAAGCGGCAGCCAAGGTTACGGGTTCCCGGTTCGCCTTCTACAAAGGGCTGGGAGCAAGACTGGAGCGTGCACTAATCAACTTCATGATGGATCTGCACAGCGGAGAGCATAACTATGAAGAGATGCTGCCGCCTTACATTGTCAACAAGGACAGCCTGTATGGAACAGGACAGCTGCCGAAGTTCGAAGAGGATCTGTTCAAGCTGCGTGATACAGAATATTATCTGATCCCAACAGCAGAAGTGCCGGTAACGAACTACTACCGTGAAGAGATTCTGACGGCTGGTGATCTGCCGAAGTACCATGTAGCCTACAGCTCTTGCTTCCGTTCGGAGGCCGGATCTGCGGGACGTGATACCCGCGGTCTGATCCGCCAGCATCAGTTCAATAAGGTGGAGCTTGTGAAGCTTGCCAGTCCGGAGACCTCCTACGAGGAGCTGGAGAAGATGACAGCCGATGCTGAACGCGTCCTGCAGCTCCTGGGACTGCCTTACCGCGTCCTGCTGCTGTGTACGGCAGATATGGGCTTCACATCGGCGAAGACGTATGACCTGGAGGTGTGGCTGCCGGAGAGCGGAATGTACCGCGAAATTTCCTCCTGCTCCAACACCGAGGATTTCCAGGCCCGCCGGGCCAATATCCGCTTCCGCAAAGAGCCCAAGTCCAAGCCGGAATTCGTGCATACGCTGAATGGTTCTGCGCTGGCCGTAGGCCGTACAGTAGCGGCTATTCTGGAGAATTACCAGCAGGAAGACGGCAGTGTTCTGATTCCGGAATGCCTGCAGCCGTATATGCGTAATGTGAAATCCATAAGCGCACAAACTGCCCAATAATTATAGTTGCATATTATTTGGTGGGTGTGATATAATTCCTAATGCATGTGAAATTTAGATGCATTGGAGAGGTACCGAAGCGGTCATAACGGGGCGGTCTTGAAAACCGTTAGGGTGCAAGCCCACATGGGTTCGAATCCCATCCTCTCCGCCATTCCTTTACACTCAAAGATTTGCAGATAGAAGCCGTTCTCCTTATGGGGGACGGTTTTTTGTTGTACTCAGGGGATTCTTTTGGATGGAACCTGTTCCAAAGAGAATAAAAAGCTCTCTTTCTCGGCAATGTATTAGAGAAGGAGGATGATCATAAAGATGGACCGACAATTACAAGTAGATCAGCAGAGTCTGGTGTCTGCCTGGCAGGAGCGCCTGCCTGCACTGATGGAGGATGGGGACAGCTTCAGCGTGCAGGGGGATGCCGCTGACCAGAACAGTCTGCTTATTCATTTCAATGCAGCCGGGCGTCAAGGGTATTCCCTCGATTTCCGCTGCACTTATGTGGATAGCCGTGAGGTTGCAGTGAACCTGCTCGACGCGGAGCAGGACGGGAGCGTTGCGGATGAGCGTAGGGATGCCGTACAGCTTTTGGCGCAGCAGTATACAAGGCAGATTCATGAATGCGCGCAGGCGCTTCAGGGCTTAACCAATCCATAGGAGGCGAACAAGATGAGCAAACCAAAAAGCATGCCGGTACCCGGTGTACAGCAGGATAATCAGGGGCCGCGCAAGGAGCATCATTCATCAGGTCCTGAGCCGTTATCCGGTTCAAAAAAGGTAAAACAGGCTAACCACGTTGACCATAATAATCCTCAGGGCTGACCCTAGCCGGAGATGAAAATGGAGAGAAATGTTTCTCATATTTGCCAAATGGTTTATCATTAGGGAGGGGAAAGAATTTTTCACATGGGAGAGGAGAACAATAATGAATAAAAAATGGGGGTTATCCGCTGCCGCACTGCTGCTCACCGCCGCAGTAATTCTGCCGGGGTGTGCAAAGAAAGAGGCGCCGAAAGAGGCACTGTCCGCTGCTGCAAATAAAGTTGCGGCGATGACATCGTATGAAATGAAGACGAAGCTTACCGTTAATGACCTGACGATCGACACAGGTACAAGCGAAGCTGATGCTACAACGGGTCAAATTCTCAGCATGCTTAAGAATGCTGAGCTTACAGTTGATGGAGTCTACCAGGCAGAGCCGATGCAGACAGAGCTTACAATGGTTCTGAATCTGAAGGGGGATATGGCGATGTCCTTCACGGTTCCGATGGTAATGACAGCAGAGAAGCTGTATGTCAAAGTGCCGTCCATTCCGTTCCTGCCGCTTCCCGAGACAATCGTAGGTAAATTTGTTGAAGTGGATCTGAAGGAACTGGCCGAGCAGGAGGGGGCGGAATTCAACCCTTCAGCTATGGACACGCAGAAGGTGCAGAAGCTGTCTAATGAAGTGATGAACACATTACTGGGTGAGTATGACGAAGAGAAGTATTTTAACGAAATCAAACCTAAGGAAGCCGGCCTGCCTGAAGGGGTTGAAGCCAAACAGGTTGTCCAGTTCCAGGTAACGAATGATAATGTCAAAGAGGCGCTCACCATCCTGGTGAACAATGCGCTGCCTAAGATCATCGATATTCTCGGCAAGGATGAATACAAGGAATTGCTGAAGATCGATGCTGCCGACTTGGCTAAAGCGAAGGAAGAGCTGCAGTCCAGTGAAGCACGCGCTGAATTCGATAAGGATCTGGCTGAGCTGAACACGCATCTGACGATTAACCAGTTCCATCTTAACACGGCGATCAATGACGATAACTTCCCGGTGTATCAGGATATGCTTATGGATATCAAAGTGAATGATCCTGAACAAGGTGAGAATGTTGCTCTGTCTATGACCGCTAGCAATCAATACAGCAAGATCAATGAGAAACAAACCTTCCAGATCGGAATTCCGCAAGGCGAAGATGTGATTACACTGGAAGAGCTGCAGCAGCAGTTCGGAGCCACAGGCACTTATTAATAAATAATGCAGCAACACAGAAATCCCGTATAAGCGAACCTCCGCTCATACGGGATTTTTGTGCTGCTTGCCGGCGGCTCCGGCAGATCAGGCTATTGCTCCTGTGGAAGAAAATCTTCAGCCAGAATGGCGTAAGTGCGGTGGTCTTGCCATTCTCCGTTGATTTTGATGAAGCGGCGGGCAAGCCCTTCAGCCTGAAAGCCGTTCTTCTCCAGGACTCTGCGGGAGCCGTCATTATGAGGCAGGATAGCCGCCTGCAGCCTGTGAAGGCCGAGGGAGCGGAAGGCATAGCCCAGGATCAGATGCACCGCTGCGCTGGTGTACCCTTTACCCTGCATATCATAATCAATAAAATATCCGATATCGGCAAATTGTCCGACACCCCGTACCACGTTAGAAATGGTAATCTGGCCAATCAGCTCGCCGCTGAGCAGATAGATGCCGAACATATAAGCACTATCCTGCCGGGCGTCCAGGATACGCTGGTTAATCAGCTGCCGCTGGCTCTCCAGGGTGAAGTAGTCATTGTCGCGGAGGGGTTCGAACTGCTGATGCTCCTTGCGGTTGCGGTGACGGAGGTTAAGCAGCGCTTCGGCATCCGTGAGCTTCAGCAAAGAGATATAGATTCCCTGCGGCGTATTATACAGCTTAAAAGACATGGATCGTCCTCCTGGTCACAATAGAATGGTATAGCTGACCCGTCTCATTAGAGCTTGGCGGGTCTTTGCCGCAGCCGGCGGAAGAACGAGGTCAGCAGCTCTGCGCATTCTTCCTGCAGCACACCCTGGATGACCTCTGTACGGTGGTTAAAACGCGATTCCTCCAGCAGGTTCATCAGAGTCCCTGCACAGCCGGCTTTGGGATCAGGAGTACCATACACGGTGAGCGGGACTCTGGCCTGCACCATGGCTCCTGCACACATGGGACAGGGCTCCAGGGTCACGTAGAGCTGGCAGTCGAGCAGACGCCAGGAATTAAGGGCCGTACTCGCTTCACGGATGGCAACCATCTCCGCATGGGCAGTGGAATCGAGCGTGGTCTCACGCAGATTGTAGCCGCGCCCGATAATTGTACCTTCACGGACAACCACTGCCCCGATCGGCACTTCACCCAGTGCTTCTGCTTTGCGGGCTTCGCCTATTGCCTCGTTCATCCAATATTCATGAATTGCCCGCTCGTCTGGCGGCAACTCTTCAAGTCGTGTATTCAAGTTCATCTTCCCTTCTAAAATAGCCCCTTGTACAACGAACAAATATTCGTTCTTAACAAATTGTGGACAACTCTGTGGATAAAGCCCGACTTATGCACAAAATTGTACACATCGCGATTTAGCAAAATGTTTATATGTGCATAACCTGTGGATGGTTTCCTACTTATTGTAGAGAAAGTGTCTGAAGAATTCAATATGTTCCCCAGGTTATCCCTGTTTGAAATGTCTTTTCAAATGGAGAGTCAAAAGGTATGATAATTATGAATGCTCCGCTAGGATTTACCAGCGGTAAGAGGTGAACAATACGCTTGTCTATAAAAACGAAATTATCGGCTATTATTTTCGGCTCGGTACTCTTAATCCTGACGCTGAATCTTACACTTAATCTATATGCCGTCCGGAATAATCTGCGTAATGAAAGTCTGAGTAATATGAAGATAACTGCCATGCAGATCGCTGTTTCGGTTGAGCAGAGCAGTTATAGTTCCAACTACGTGCAGCATAAAATTGCCCAGAACCTGAGGATGACCTCTATTCTGGCTTCGCTTGAGCTTGACCCGGATATCAAGAATGTGGACAATAGGGAGCTGCAGGCCTTGGCTATCAAGCTGGGCGTGTCTAATATCTCGCTTCTGGTCAAGACTGATAACGATATTGTTGTAGCCAAGTCATCAGATCCCACAGAGATCGGACTCTCGACCAAAGGCATGGGGTACTGGTATGTGGCTTTTTTGGAGTTGTTTGCAGGCCAGCGGGTATCCGTTGACCAGGGGCAGACGATGGATAATTTCTGGTCCGGCCCTTTCGAATATTCAACCTCAAATCCCGAGTACATTGATAAATGGGGTTACTATTATGATGGCACCAGCAACTATATCATAGATCCTTATATCCGCAGTACTGCCGTAAGCGATTACGTCAAGATTATGGGACCTGACGAAATTATTCAAGACTCCAAAGCCGTGAACCCCGGCATCCTGGAGATTACAGGCTTTAATCCCAAAACGTTCGGATCGCCCAGCATGCTGCCCGATGGCAGTGACCCGATTAATGTGAAGCTGCGCAACCGTCCTATTCATTACGGTACGTATACGTACGGCAACGTTGCACAGGATAAGGCGGCAATACGGGAAGCGATCAACGGGGGTGAGCCGGTAACGCTGGATACAGAGGTTCTGGGCAAAAGAGTGCTCAAGAGCTTCATTCCAATCAAACAGCCGGGAGCCGACGATTATGTAATTACTGTGGTTATGGATTACTCGCTGATCTCATCCGTAATTAAAGAGCAGCTGTTCAATAATATCACCACGTCCGTGCTGCTGCTTATTATCTTTTTCCTGGCCAGTTATATTATGGCTGGCTTCGTCACGCGGCCGATTCAGGATATACTGGCTAAGGTGAATGATGTGGCCAAGGGCAAATTCGAGCCTCCATTAAATGTAGAGAGCCGGGATGAGCTCGGACAGCTGGCCCACCGGATCAACGCGATGACCTCCCACCTGCTGCAGCACACGAACCGGCTGGGTCAGACGCTGGAAGAGAACCGGGCGGTTAAAGAGCATCTGGAGTCGGTAATTAACGGCACCTCGGATGCGATCCACACTGTGGATATGGATGGCAGGATTATAAGTACGAACAGAGCCTTTGAAGAGCTCTATGGATGGAGTGCAGCGGAAGCGCTGGTCAAGACGCCTTATCTGGTGCCGGCTACAGTACAGGAGCAGGAAGATGTCCGTTTGCGGCAGCTCAAGAACGGAATGTCTCTGCCGCCGGTAGAGACCGTACGACTGAAACGTGACGGCTCTATCGTAGAAGTCAGTGTGAGCACCTCGGTGATCCGGGATGAGGAAGGGCAGCCGCAGTCTTTTGTACATGTATCCCGTGATATGACTGAGCGCAACCGGATTGAAGAGCTGCTCAGACGCTCTGAGAAGCTGACTACGGTCGGCCAGCTGGCAGCCGGAGTTGCCCATGAGATCCGCAATCCCCTGACCACCTTGAGAGGTTTCCTGCAGCTGCAGCAGGAGAAGAAGGTTCTGGTTCCGCTGCATATTGATCTTATGCTCTCGGAGCTGGACCGGATTAATCTGATTGTAAGTGAGTTCCTGATCCTGGCCAAGCCGCAGGCGGTTCATTTTCAGTTGAGGGATTTGCGGCATATTGTCGGCGACGTGATCTCTCTGCTGGATAGCCAAGCCCATCTTTTTGGCATAGAGTTTGTAACGTATTTCTCGGATGTGCCGGCTATGGTGCACTGTGAGGAGAACCAGCTGAAGCAGGTATTCATTAATGTAATCAAAAATGCGATTGAGGCTATGCCTGACGGAGGGACAATTACCCTGGAGGAGCAGCAGCAGAATAACTCTGTGGTTATAGTTGTTTCTGATGAAGGCGGAGGGGTTCCGGAGGATATGCTTCCTAAGCTGGGAGAGCCGTTCTTCACGAACAAAGAGTCAGGGACCGGGCTTGGACTCATGGTCAGCCAGCGTATTATACAAGCCCATAAGGGCAGTCTCGAGATCCGCAGTGAGTATGGACGGGGTGCGCAGGTGACCATTAAGCTGCCTGAAGCCGGGGAGAATAACCTTCCGTCAGGCATGTATATAGAACGGAGTGAATGACAGACATGAGAATTAATAAGTTCATCAGTGAGACAGGGTACTGTTCGCGCCGTGAAGCAGACAAGCTGGTGGAAGGGGGAAGAGTCACCATCAACGGTGAGACCGCTCTGCTGGGCAGTCAGGCAGAAGCCGGAGATACGGTGCTGATCGACGGCAAACGCCTGGAAACAGGCAGCAGGATCGTTTACATCGCACTTAATAAGCCGGTAGGCATCACTTCTACTACAGAAGGCCATATTCAGGGGAATATAGTTGATTTCATCGGACATGAAGAGCGCATTTTCCCTATCGGACGGCTCGACAAGGATTCTGAGGGATTAATTCTGCTGACCAATGACGGGGACATTGTGAACAAAATATTGCGTGCTGAAGGCAAACATGAGAAGGAGTATGTAGTTACCGTGGACAGGCCAGTCACGCAATCTTTCCTTACAGGCATGGCCACCGGGGTGAAGATTCTGGGCAGCAGAACGTTACCTTGTGAGGTAACGCGGATCAGCGAGCGGGTATTCCGGATTATTCTTACCGAGGGCAAGAACCGGCAGATCCGCCGCATGTGCAGCGCGTTTGGCTATGAAGTGCGGCGTCTGCAGCGCATCCGGGTAATGAATATCCGGCTGGGCGCTCTGCAGACCGGGGAATGGCGTGAGCTGTCACAGCAGGAGAAGCAGGAGCTTGGAGCTATGCTCAACTATGAGCTTCAATAAACTTTAAATAATAAGCAATCAAACAAAGAGCTGTTCCTGAAGGCCGAATAATGGCCCGGGAACAGCTCTTACTACTTGATAAGCTATAATATATTCGTATTATTTACCGGGAGCGGCAACATCAGTTGTTTCTGTTGTTGCATCTTTGTATTTGCGGAGAACGGAGACTTCTACACGACGGTTCTTGGCGCGTCCGGCGGCAGTCGTATTCTCAGCGATGGGATGATATTCCCCATATCCGATCGGACTGAACTTGACCGGGTCCAGATTGGGGTTAAGCAGCAGGATTTTCATGAATTGAAGGGCTCGGGCCACACTAAGATCCCAGTTGGACGAGTAGCTGCTATTGGAGATAGGAATATTATCCGTATGTCCCTGCACTAATATATCATAATCGGGAAACTGCTGCAGCATCGTCGAGATTGACTTGGCCAGCTGGCGGGAGTCATCCTTGACCATAGCCTGTCCCGAAGCAAATAAGGCGTTGTCGCTGATCGTAATCATTAACTGGGACTGATTCAGCTTCGTACTGAGCAGATCAGTCATTCCGTTATTCTTGATGTACTGATCGAATTGCTCCTTAAGCTTCTCCAGATCCTCCTGTTCTTTGGCACGAAGTTTGGAGATCTCGGCGGTGCCTGTGTTTTTATCTAAAACACTATTCATCTTATCCTTATTGCCTTGGTCAAGTTGAGTACTCGTGGGTGAATCCGAGCGGAATTCCAGTACGCCGCCACCGCCGCTGAGCGCTGAATTGAACGCTTGGGCCATTTGCTCAAATTTCTGGGCGTCCGTAGCACTCATGGCATACATAACCAGGAATAGAGCAACCAGCAGGGTCATCAGATCGGAATAGGGCAGCAGCCAGGATTCATCGGCATGCTCTTCATGCTCCTCATGCCTAGTCTTTTTGCTCATTCGAGGCGCCCTCCTTCTCACTTAGCTTGGCCCGTTCGGACGGAGTAAGGAAGACGGAAAGCTTCTGATTGATAGCAATGGTGGAGACCCCGGACTGGATGGACAACAGACCTTCTACCATCATCAGGCGGACTTCAATCTCGCGTTTGGAAATTCGTTTTAACTTATTGGCCATTGGGTGCCACATTACGTAACCGGTGAATATCCCCAAGAGAGTAGCAATGAAGGCTCCGGCAATCGCGTGGGCCAGGACGTCCATGTTACTCATATCCCCCAAGGCGGCAATCAGCCCGATAACAGCCCCGAGTACCCCCAGTGTAGGTGCGTACATCCCGGCCTGGGAGAAGATTAAGGCGCCGGCTTTATGTCTATCTTCTGTAGCGTGAATATCTTCCATTAATACATCGCGGACAAATTCCTGATCATTGCCGTCGATAATCATCCGCATACCGTTTCTGAGGAAATTATCTTCGATTTCATCGACATTGGATTCCAGTGCAAGCAGTCCTTCACGGCGGGTGATGGATGCCCATTCCATGAACATTGTAATCAGTTCGGGCTTGCCGACCATCTTTTTCTTCACAAATAGGATCTTCAGCAGCTTAGGGAAATTCTTGACTTCCGACATGGGAAAGGCCATGAAGATTGAGGCGGCCGTACCAAGAAAGATAATTACATAGGCTGCGGGGTTGTTCAAGCTTTCAAGCGGAGCATGCTTGAGTACCATCCCCCAGACTACTGCGATCAGACCAAAAACCAGTCCTAGTATTGTTGAAATTTCCATTTATGCACCTCGTCCATGAGAATTAAGAAGTGATCCGACTATACCGCGTTTATCATCCTTGAACCGCGGGAGGACACTCTGCACGTAACCAAATCACGTATATTCTTATTTATCGACAGCATTCCCTTTTTTGTGAAGTGATTTTTTCGGCTATAATGGATAAGGTAAGTTATTATTCATCAGCGAAGAAAACGGAGTGATTGACGTGGGAGTTAAGCATGGCAGAGATTACAGTGAAATTCTGGTTGAACTGACAGGCGCAGTCGGACGGATTTCCGACGGGTATATTTTTTTCGAAATGGAGCCTGAGGAGTGGGAGAACCTGCCGGAGGAGTCGAAGCTGGAGGTCTGGGAGGCGCTTGCGGAGGATCTGTTCTACGCACTGGGCAATGAGCCGGTGATTAAGGTCGGAAGCGGCGTTGTAATGTACGATAAAGAAACGCACCGCATCAATATTCTGCTCGGAGACGAGGATTTGGCATCGGTCGTTCTGGTGTAGCCTGGAGGCAGCTGCGGAGCGGAGTTTGTCCCAGGCATCAGCCCATGTTAAAATTGGGATGAGAAGTACTATTCGCCGGGATTTAAGAATACATTAAATCGAAAAAAATCTTTGGCCCGGCACATCCCTTGGACTTTAAGAAGCTGAGGGATGTTTTATTTGAAAGACAGGACTGCTGTGATACAGCTAATTAAGCAAGGGAGGAAACAAATTGCCATTTACAGAGGAAGAACTGCGGGAGCAGATCGGCAAGCTGGAAGGCTGGAAACTGGAAGAGGATATTATGGTGCGCAAATATATGTTCAATGAATATATGAAGGGAATTGCTTTTGTGGATGATGTTGCTGCGATCTCGGAAGCGTTCGACCATCACCCGCATATCACCATTGATTACAAGACCGTTATCCTGCGTCTGCCTGCAGACGTGGAGAAGCTGGATATACGCCAGGCCAATGAAATTAACGAGGCTTTTGAGAAAAACCGTTAGAGGACAGGATCCTTATGGAAATGACAGTACCGCTTAATCCATAAAAATGCCCGTGCAGGGATACCAGGGTATCCTTTGCAGCGGGCATTTTGCTTTGGGCATGTTATTATTTCTTCTCGGCCAGCCATAACGCGACATTCGCAATTTCCTCAGGGGCCAGTTTGTCTTTGAAGGAAGGCATCTGCCCGCGGCCTTTGGTCACAATGCTGTAAATCTGCGCCGCGTCATGCTGTGCGCCCTCCTGCTGCAGGTTCGGCCCTACACCGCCCTGAAGCTGATCCCCGTGGCAGGTGATGCAGTTGGCTTTCACCAGGGCCTCCGCGCCGGCTGCGTCCAGCACAACCTCAGGCATTGTAGGTTTGTTCTCTTCAGCCACCTCGGCTTTGCCGGGCAGGGTAAACATTAAGACCACGGCAAAGGCACAGGCGGCAAAAAACAAACCGCTCATGATCCATTTCTGCATCTGCATCCGTCCCTCCATGTAAGCTGCTTCCTTCATTATACCGGATGGTGAAGCGTTATCATAGTATTTGTGTCAAAAAAATGAACGAAACTCCTGGAAAATTTGCAAACATACAGAAGTGGAATGCTATTTCTCATAGACCATACAATAAAATGGTTTATCGCCAGTTGGGGTTCTGCGTTCATAAGTATCCGTTATGGTAAATCCGCATTTCTGGTAAGCACGGATGGCCCGCTGATTCCAGGTCAGTACCTCCAAATCGATCTCCCGTTCCGGATAACGCTGCAGAGCCGCCTGAACGATGGCCTTCATGAAGAGATGTCCCATGCCATGACCGCACAGATCGGGCCGCATGCCGATTCCAAGCCGGACTACACCCTCCATAGGGAACAGCTGGGCGAAGCCGCATAGAATTCCCTGTCCGTTCACAACGGAAACGTATTGCTCGCTGCGCAGCTGCGGATCACCGAATTCAACACCGAGCGCCTGCATCTGCTCCCAGGGCATCCAGCCGTAAATATTGTACGGGGGCCTATAGTTCCACTCACAGATCTCAGCAGCATGCCGCGACTCCATAGGAACAACATAAAAAGTTACCGGGGAACTTATCATAAGCGGAGGCCTCCTTTCAATGGAACATTACTTCATCCTATAAATATTATATACAAAACGAGCCGGATTCGACGCAAAAACCTTGCAGAAAGACCGGAACTTGACAAACGCCAAAAAATATTTTATGAAAGAGCGAAATTGGTGTTTTACAAATATAGAGCGGGGTAAGTAATTTTATAGACAAAAAAATAAGCCCTCCTCCAAGATTTCGGCAAAAATCCTGGAAAAGCGCTTATTTTAGGACAAATTATTGCACATCGTCATTGTCTTCGGAATCCGCAGCCACAGTCTTGTAAGCATCTGTACTCATAATCCGTTTGGCGCCAACGTAGCGGTTGACGTAGTAGCTGTCACTCAGCGAACTGATGGTTACACCACGCGAGGAAGAAGCATGTGCGAACTCACCGTCACCGACATAAATACCGACATGGGAAATGCCTTTGCCGCTTGTATTGAAGAATACAAGATCGCCCGGTCTCATCTCATCGCGGGATACAGCAGTGCCCATCTGATATTGGGAACCGGATTGGTGAGGCAGGTTAATGCCGATCTTATCAAAAACATACATTGTAAATCCGGAGCAATCAAAACCGTTCGTGGATACACCGCCGGATACGTATTTGGTCCCGATGGCTTTGTCGATAACTTTATCCATTTTGGAATCCGCGAAAGCGCTTCCTGCTCCAATGGTGAAGATGATGGAAAAGCTTAGTACTGCGGCTGCTAGCTTCTTCTTCAAAAGTAAATACCCCTTCCAAATGCCTACGAGGTTAGCTTAAGGGTTCGGTTGAAGGTCCCCTATGACCCCTCTTAGAATAGGAGGTCAATTCACCCAAAGTTGGTTCCCCCGTTTCCCTAAATCTTTAGGGAACTCGGCACGACTGTTGATTAGGATTAGCTGTTATTCAATACATGACAAAACCTTTGTAAAAAGCGATTCAATAATTACAAAAATGTTACTAAAAGCTCACTGCGATAATTGTAGCAAAGACTAGGGCGCTTGGCAATCACTTATAACATATTAATGCATTTTTTTTGCGTTTTTTAGAGTTATAGCTGCATAGAAAGACTCATATTTACGCAGCAGGTGAGCTTTTGATGGATTTTTCTTTGGATTTGGGATAAAAAGGTGTTTCAGGGCCTGCAGATGAGTGTAAAAGGTAGAATAAGGAAAAGGAAAAACCCGGAAATGATTACGGCAATAATCAAAACCGGGCTCGTATAAGTTACATTTAGTTGTTAGAGGTACGAATATTCGAGGAAATGTTCAAGGGTTCAATCGTAAGCGACAGCTTGGTAGGCTGTTGTGCTCATCACTCTTTTAGCGCCAACGTAGCGGTTGGCCCAGTATGCCTGACTCAGCGAACTGATGGTTACACCACGCGAAGTGGAGGATTGTGCGAATTTGCCATTGCCGACATAAATACCGACATGGGAAACTCCGTTGCCCAGGGTATTGAAGAATACCAAATCACCGGAACGCAAATTACTCTTGGATACGGCTGTTCCAACGCTGTACTGTGCCTTAGAGGTGCGCGGCAAGGTAAGGCCGATACTCTTGAATACATATTTGGTGAATCCGGAACAATCAAAGCCGCTGGTGCTGGTGCCCCCGGTTTTATATGACGTTCCAATGGTTTTTGAGATCACAGTATCCATTTTGGAATCTGCGAAAGCGCTGCCTGCTCCAAGTGTGAATACCATCACAAGACCCAGCGCTGCTGCGGTGCATTTCTTCTTAAAGTTCTGACTTCTCAAAAGATGTACTCCTTCCAAGGCCTGCGAGGTTAGCTTAAGGATTCGGTAGAAGGTTCCCCTATGACCCCTCTAAAGCGAGATCAATTCACCCAAAATATGGTTCCCCCACTCCCCGGTGCAGGGAATTCGGCGTTTTGTGCACCAGAATAGTGACATATCGACATAAGGTTAAAGGCTTCGGTTACATAGCTGCTTAATTCCATTTGAAAGATTACAAATTTGTTACTAGTAGTACAGGCATCATTGTACCAAAGGATTTACAGTTTTGCAAATTAACTTGTCGCAGCTGTAAACAAAAAAGAGTCATGCACCTCACCAGAGGGGCGATGACTCTTTTAGTATGCCGTTTTGGCGGCCGATTATCGTGGGAATGATTTACTGGACCAGAGATGATACTGCGCGGCTATGCCCCACATTCTGAATAGGGTGGACGGCAGTGGAGCTGCCTGGCGCAGGAGCAGGGCCGGGAGGCCGGGGCAGAAGAGCGCTGCAGCGCTGCAGAGGATCAGCGTCAGCAGACTTCCTGCGCCTATAATGACGGATATCCCGATGGAGTGCAGAAGCACCTTCAGACAGATCAGCAGCGAAGTGAACATGCCCGTGCCGGCGGTGTAACCGAACTGCATATACAGCAGCAGCTTGCGGATAAGGAAGAGGTAGACGAGCCAGCCCAGCACATAAGGCACGAGCGTCAGCAGCAGCGGATAATCGAGGATGCCGTTCAGAAGCAGACGGTACATCTTCGGCAGCAGCCAATAGAGCGGCAGAAGGGCCAGCGCCCATTCAACGAGACTGAACAGTAGGACAGGCAGTCCATAACGCTTCATCCCGGGAAAAAAGAACAGTCCGCGCTCCCCGGCACGTTCCTGGTGAAGCTCGTGCAGCAGGCCCGCCCGGATAAAGGGGGAGAGCAGCAGCCGCAACACAGTCAGTGCCAGGAGCAGCCATAGCCATTGCCGGACGTCCGGGTCCGTGTGCAGCGCAGCCTGCCCCTCAATATAATACAGCAGCCTGCCTATGCTACTGCCGCCGGCATCCGCATCCGGATAGCGCAGCAGTACCGGAACGACGGCGCTTTTAATGAATTTGTACATGAAGTAGCCCCAGAACAGCCGGTAGATAAATAGCAGAATCAGAATATAAAATTGCTCTTTCATGCTGTGCCAACCGCGGGTTATCGAAATTTTCACAATCCTTCACCTCACCAGACAAGAGTTCCGAGCAGGGTTTCAAGCAGTGTCGTCGCACTGAGCGTCCAGCGGGAAAGAGTATTGTGCTCAAGCTCCGCCATTCTGAAATTATTGATATGCTTGCTCTCCAGCAGTATGGAATGTCCCGGATCAATCTCGGCGGAGACCAGAGGTGCTTTATACGATAATTCAAACGATGTTGTCTTCCCTTCGCCGTTCCAGTATTGCTGAACCGAGTACCCGTCCGAGAAAATAAATTTTACAGGGACATCCCCATAATGGCTGCCCTTGTTGCTTACCTCAACTACAGCATCATATTGAATCCCCGCTCCGTTGCCGCCGTCCCGTTTAGCCGTGAGCCTGATGTCGTCTACTGCAAAATCAGGGGCTCCGCCGCTGTAGACATACTGGTCAAAATAAGTCTGCCAGGATTGCTTGGTCACTTTCTCCACAATCTTCTGGAAGTCAGCGGTTGAGGGATGCTTGAAGCGGTATTTACGGGCATAAGCAGCGAGAATGGCATCCATGTTCTTGGCTCCTGCTAACCGTTCGATGTCACGGAGCACCAGCTTGCCCCGGATATAGACATTGCGTGTGTAGGCATCATCTCCGGTGTATTTCCACGTCTCCAGATTGAGCGGCTGCGAGGAGGAGACCAGACTGGACTGCAGCGGGAGGCTTGAGGCAACGCCATATTCCTGCTCCATCAGCCGGTCTTCGGCATATGAGGTGAAGCTCTCGTCCAGCCACGCCTCCTCGAATTCATTGCTGGCGACCATGCCATAGAAATACTGGTGACCGATCTCATGGATCACGGTCCGCTCAAGCGAGGTGCCGGGCGATGCCTCGGCAGCACCGAAGGCAGTGATCAGCGTCGGATATTCCATCCCCCCGGCCCCATTGCCAGATTCAGGCGGGACTACAATGGATAAGGTGGAGTAAGGATACGGGCCATACCATTTGCTGAAGGCGGTCAGGGCAGCCTCTGCGGCCTGGAAGTAGCGCTCCTGAAGATCCTTATGCAGCGGGTCCAGATAGAGCTTGATCTTTACTCCGGGCACCTGCGGCGCGGAGAAGGCCTTCTCGGCAACCACAAAATCCGGCGATGCCGCCCAGGCGAAGTCATGAACATCATCTGCGTAGAACTGATAGATTTTGCGGTCCTGTACCAGCCGCGCGTTCTTCACCGGAAATCCGGTGGCGGCAACCTTGTAATCGGACGGGACGGAGATGGTTACATTGTAAATACCGAAATCACTGTAGAACTCAGATGTGCCATGGTACTGATGCAGATTCCAGCCTTCCTCCTGTACTCCCCTTGTGCCTGCAGGCTCATAGACGCTGAGCTTGGGGAACCACTGGCCGGCCATGACGAAGTTGCCGGCGGTTCCCATACGGGCGAATATTTTCGGCAGCTTGACCTCAAACTGGAGTTTGAGTGTTACGCTCTCACCACCGTTTACCGGCTGGGGCAGGTGGACCTTAAGCAGGGTCTTGTCATTCACATTGCCGTCGTCAGGCTGCACATACTGGGTGCGCTGCATTAGCGAAATCCCCTCGGAGGTCCGAAGATCCGTCAGCGTCAAGCTGCCGTATCCGCCCGCAGGCATGGAGTCGCCCCGGAGCGTTCCTCCGGATTCCTTCATAAAGGTTGTATTGCCGGAAGCGAATGCATTGGGGTAAAGGTGAAAATAGAGCTCTTGGACCGGTTTTTTGCCCGGATGGATCCAGGTCACCGTTTCGGAAGCTGCT
Source organism: Paenibacillus phytohabitans (assembly GCF_013141775.1). GTDB lineage: Bacteria > Bacillota > Bacilli > Paenibacillales > Paenibacillaceae > Paenibacillus_AQ > Paenibacillus_AQ phytohabitans. Next base: position 13,942 of record NZ_WHOB01000031.1, on the reverse strand, counting down.
AAGGTTCCCGTATCGGCCAGCAGCTGAACATCCATGTGATATTCCACCACACGCTGGCTTAAAACCTCCGACACCGGAGGCGGAGTAATCTCCGGAAGAGTGGACTGCACAATTTGCTGCTGCGGCAGGACGGCGGGGGACTTGGCCTCTTTTGGGGCAGAGGCAGTCCATACGGCAGGGCTGTGCCCTGAAAGAAACCATATTCCGCCTCCAAGCAAGGTGAGAACAGCCAGAGCTGCGAAGATGAGGGTATACCTTAATGAATGTGGCTTCATACTGTGATTCCTCCCGTGACAAGCATCTACGGGATGTATATGTTTGCAATCGGCGCATTATTAGCTAAAATTAAATAATTAGTGAATGGAAAGGATGTGCACTTGTGGATAACGTACAACCAGAGGGCAAAAAGCAGATTGCCTTGAATATTGTGAATGCCAAGAGTAAGCATAAAGGCTTCGGGGCAGGCTCCATTGATCTGGGTAATGTATCGCCTGTTATTATTGATCAAGGTATCGCCGTTATCGATATCGGTGCCATGCATGCCAAGAGCAAAGTGGAGAAGGGGATTAAATTCTCCGTGAACCGTGAGGGTGTACCGGAAGGAAGACAGGTCTGGGTGGTCTGGGTTGCTGTGGACCGTACACCGGAGAGCCAGTTCTACGGCGGAATTACCGCCTGTGAGATGTGGATTGATTCCGAAGCCCGCCGGGGCTGGAAGATTCTTGCCGATCATGTCAATAAGCTGGATGCTGCCCTGAAACGGAAGATTATTGTAGAGGGACTTGGGTCTACGGAGCGGGAAGCGCTGAAATCACTGCTGATCGCCCATAATGAAGAGTGGTGGGCCGCTTCGCCTGACGAGCTGAAAGCGGCATTGTCGGAGTAGTAAGCTGAACGAACATGAATATCAAAAAACAAGGCTTGGCTCTCTGTTAGCAGAGGGCCAAGCCTTATGTATAAGATGATGGGATATGCGCTGCTATGGAGTCACTCTGCCGGCAGTATTTAGCTTGCGCTTCAACTGGCTTACTCTGGCCTGGCTGATTCCGAGCACCTCGGCAAGCTCCTTCTGGTTGGCATAGGGGTGGTCCTCCATCGCTTTCTCCAGCCGCTGGCTCATTTCCTCCGTCTTCGTTCTCCGTCCACTGCGGACAGGTTCGGCGTTCTCCTCTGCAGGGCCTGGAGAGATTGTGATCTCTTCAGATCCGCGCCCGGGGTCGCTCAGCTCTTTGAGGCAGGTATTGCAAATGAATTGATCTTTATAGTAGGTTACATGATCAAGGCTTCTGCAAAATGTGCATTCTGTGGAGGTGTACTTTCTGAGGACGATAATTTCCTCATTCAGAATAAAAAACTCGATGGGATCCCCAATGTCAATATTTCGTGTCATGCGGATTTCTACGGGAACCACAATTCTACCAAGACTGTCTAAACTCCGGATCATGCCTGTATCTTTCATCCCATGTCCCTCATTTACATCTTTATATTTTTTGTGGATATCTCTGATTATAGCAGTAATTGTAAGTTTAGAGAACGGGGAAAGCGCATACAAATTATGTTGTTTCTTGTCGCTTATACGGGAAATAGCCCGTTTTACGGCGCAGGAGAGGGTCCGGGGCCAGAAAAAATATAAAACCTCTCCCTTCGGGTAATCCCAAGGGAGAGGTTTATTAGGGTTCTCTATTTTTTACCCAAAATAGCCCAGCCGAAACAGCGGAATGAAACTATCTTCAGTTGAGGATAACCGGCTGGGCATCCGTGCTGTTGACCGAGACATAGGGATTGCCCCGGAGATAGTAACGCCAAGGCTTCAGCGCGTATTCTTCTGCATAGGGAATATTGATGCGCGGAGCCTGGACAATATCCAGAGATTCCGGGGCTTCACCTTGCTCCAGCCATATTGGCCCCCCGCGGAGATCAAGCCTGGCCATGTTGAGGCTTTTGTCTATCCTCAGTGCCCGGCACAGCTTGCCCGGGCCGCCGGACAGATCCGAAGGCTTCCGGACAGCAACTCCCCGGTATGCAGCCATAAGCTCCGCGTCCCTGGCGGTAAGCGGCTCCACTGCACGGATCAGGACCGCATGCGGATCGTCTTCAGCAGCGGTAACCACATTGAAGCAATAGTGCATCCCGTAGATCAGGTATACATACGTAGCGCCTCCGGCGCTGAACATTACTTCTGTACGGGTTGTCCGCCGCCCTCCGTAGGCATGACTCCCTTTGTCTTCAGCGCCGCCGTACCCTTCAGTCTCCACAATACGGCAGCGGATATCACCATCTTCGGTGCGCCGGACGAGATGCTGGCCCAGGAGGCGCGGAGCAGCGTCTACTGCCGCAAGCGCATAGAGTGCAGGCGGCAGCAGCCGCTGCGGGGCTGAATGGTCCGGTCCGCCTGAAGAATTCAGCTTCATGAATGGTTGACACCTTCCTGCGGCGGACTAACGCTTAAGAGAGCGCCTTGCCGGGCTCATCCCATCGTAACGCAAGTCTCCGGCGGCAGCAATGCCGGATCAGTTCATCCACCAGCGTTTGATGTCATTCCACAGCGAATGGTCCTCCTTGACAGGCTCGGCAATCTCAGGGTTGCTCCCATCCGGGGGAGCATCGGAGCCGGAGGCGGCATGCTGGTCGCAGTACTCAGTAGGCTCAGTGCCGCTGATGAAGGTCGTAAGCTCCTTCTCCGGACAGGCTGCTGTAGCCAGCTTGCCGGACTGCGGATTGATATATACGCTGACCACGCCATCAGGAATCGGGAAAATCTTCGGCGGTATATTCTCCAGCGCTTTTTCCGTAAACTGCGCAAAGATAGGCGCTGCACGTCTTCCATCCGCGGTGGCAATATCCCGGCCCTTGTCGTAACCTACCCAGACCGCAGTGGAGAGCTCAGGAGTGAAGCCCACCATCCAGCCGTCTGTGTCGGTAGTGCCTGTTTTGCCGGCGACCGGGCGTTTGATCATCGAGGCTACGCGGTTACCCGTTCCTCCGCTCTCAAATACGCCTTCCATCAGCCGGGTCAGCACATAAGCGGCGGCCGGTTCTACCACAGACTGCCCTTGAGGCTGCGGAGCTTCATATAGAAGATGTCCGCCCGCATCTGTAATTTTCAGAATTGCGGTAACAGGCTGCTTAACTCCGCCATTGCCGATAACTGCGAAGGCGGAAGCCATCTCCAGCGGACTGACAGGGGAAGTGCCGAGCGCCAGAGACGGGACACTTTGCAGCGGACTGTTGATTCCCATAGCAGCAGCCATAGCGGCCACCTTGTCCGCGCCAATCTTCATAATTGTATTTACGGCATAAATATTGTCGGAAGCGGCAATTGCCTGCTTCATGTTGATCTCACCGAGATACTTATCGCCGAAGTTGCGGGGCTGATAGGTTTTGCGGTTGTTGTCATAGTGGAACAGTGTCGGCTGGCTGTTGAAGACAGACAACCCGGTCATCTCCTTGGAAGACAGCGCGGATAAATACATAATCGGTTTAAAAGAAGAACCGGGCTGGCGTGTGGTGGCCAGGGCATGATTATACGCGCTCGAACGGTAATTGGTCCCTCCGACCATGGCCTTCACATAGCCGGTACGGGGGTCAATGGACACCAGGGCAGTTTCCAGCTCGCTGCTATGGTCCATTCCCTGATCCACGGCCTCTTCCGCAGCCCGCTGCATATCCGGATCAAGTGTTGTGTAGACATTCAGCCCGCCCTGATCCAGTTCGTCACTGCTGATATGCAGACTGTCTATAACGAGGCTGCGCACGTAATCGCGGAAATAAGGAGCGGCTACAGTGGTATCCTTCTGCCCCTGCGGTTTGAAGGTCAGCTTCTCCCTGGCGGCGGCCTCCGCCTGCGATTCCGTGATATCCCCTACATCGATCATAGCTGCCAGAATGATACCCTGCCGCTTAACAGCACTATCCAGGTGCGTGTAGGGCGAGTAATAGGTGGGGCCTTTGGGAACTCCGGCCAGCAGGGCACTCTCCGCCAGATCCAGGTCAGCGGCCGGTTTGCCGAAGTACATTTGGGCAGCGGCTTCAATACCATAGGCACCGTGACCATAATAGATTTCATTTAGATACATGTTCAGAATCTCGTCTTTGCTGTATTTCATCTCCAGCTGGAGGGTGTAGAGAGCCTCCTTGCTCTTGCGGGTCCAAGTTTTCTCATGGGTCAGGTACAAATTACGCGCAAGCTGCTGGGTTAGTGTACTGGCCCCTTGCGTACGCCCTCCTGCCTGCAGGTTGGCTAGTACCGCTCTGCCCATTCCTTTGAGGTCAAAGCCGGCATGACTATAGAACTTACGGTCCTCTACAGCCAGAGTGGCCTTGATGAGCAGCGGAGAGATTTGTTTAAGTTCCACAGGATCACGGCTGCGTCCGTCAGTAGTGAAGGTAGTCAGTACATTGCCCCTGGAGTCAAGCAGTCTGGAGCGGATATCATCCCCTAGAGGAGGTAGCGGTTTCTGATATAGGAACCCAAGCAGGACTCCGGCGCCCGCCAGGAACAGCAGGACAGAGAAGAGCATCAGCCGGAAGAGCCGGCGGAGGCGGCGTTTCGGGACTTTGGGTGCAGTAGAATCGCGCGGCATAACATCAGGCTCCTTCTATTTCATGCAGAAAAGGCCGGGTTACCACTTAATTAAGTGGGCGAAGGCGTCTCTGCTGGTATTCTCCATTATGGGGAAGGAAGAGAGGAGATATTCATGCGGCGGCACGCAGCATCTCCATCCTGTGTGATTTTGTGATCTGTTATGGTAAAATTTTAGTTACTTTATGAATGCACGCCATATCACGTATAGGAGGATTGCCGCCATGGCTATTCGCGTATCCGCTGTACAATATCATTTGCATACCATTTCCTCCTTCGCGGAGTTTGCCGCCCGGTGCGAGCACTATATAAGGACTGCAGGGGAGTACGGAGCTGAATTTATCCTGTTCCCCGAATTTCTGACGACACAGCTGATGTCCATAGGCAATGAACAGGGAGAAGCGCTCGGTATAGAGGATCTGCCGCAGTTCACAGAACGTTACCGGGAGATGTTCTCCGGCTATGCCAGGAAATATGCTGTACATATTATCGGGGGCACCCATGTGCTGCGCCGGAACGATAAGCTCTATAATGTAGCTCACCTGTTTTACCCGGACGGAAGAATTGCCGAGCAGGCCAAGCTTCATATCACACCGGCTGAAGTTGAGGGCTGGAATATGGGCGCTGGTGAAGGACTGGAGGTCTTCCAGACAGACAAAGGGACCATCGCCATGCTAACCTGCTATGATATCGAATTTCCGGAGATTGTACGCATGGCCCGGGCCAAGGGTGCGGATGTGATCTTCTGCCCTTCCTGTACAGATGACCGTCATGGCTTCCACCGGGTGAGGTATACCAGCCATGCCCGTGCCATTGAGAATCAGGTATACGTTGTATTGACAGGCACTGTAGGCTCGCTGCCTACCGTGGATCTGATGCGTGCCAACTTTGGGCAAGCGGCAGTCATTACGCCTAATGATATTCCCTTCCCTCCGCAGGGCCTGCTGGCCGAGGGGGAAATAGGCGGCGATATGATCATCACTGCCGATCTGGATCTGGAGCTGCTGTACCGCGTCCGTGAACACGGATCTGTAACTACGTGGCGCGACCGCCGGACGGATCTGTACACGGACTGGATCTAAGGAGGAAGAAAATGAATGTATTATAAGAGCTTCTACGCTTTTGAAGGTAAAACCCCGGTGCCTGCGGTAATCCGCAGCTATACGGAAGCCGATTTCGCGGAACTGGTCACGATTCAGTCCGAAGCCTTTCCGCCGCCCTATCCTGCAGAGCTGTGGTGGAACCGGGAACAGCTGCTGAATCATGTAACGCTTTTCCCGGAAGGGGCACTATGTGCAGAGGTGGACGGAGAACTGGCCGGTTCGGTAACGGGACTTAGAATCCATTATGATCCGGAGACACCGGCCCTTCATCATACCTGGTCGGAAGTTACGGATGACGGATATCTCACTACACATCAGCCGGACGGGAACACGCTGTATATTGCCGATCTGTGTGTCCGCCCCAAATACCGCAAGCTTGGACTGGGCAAGGAGCTGGTACAGGCGTTGTATCATGCTGTAGTGGAGCAAAAGCTGGAACGGCTGCTGGGAGCCGGGCGGATGCCGGGCTATCATCTAATGGCCGCCCGGATGCCGGCGGAAGCGTATCTGGCCGGAGTAGTGGCCGGTACCTGGTCTGATCCGGTCATTACTTTTCTGCTGCGCTGCGGGCGTGTACCGGTCGGCGTTGTAGCGGATTATCTGGAAGATGAGGAATCGGGAAATTACGCAGCGCTTATGGAATGGCGGAATCCTTTTCTATAAGTTTTTCTAAAATTTTCTATAATAGTAACTACAACCGGTATTGGAGGAGAGCCCTTACTATGGAATATAGAAGGATTACAAATGTAGCCGATCCTTTGTTCAGACAAGTACATCAGCTGCTGTCCGAAGTATTTCCACCCGAGGAAGTGCTGGAATACAGCTTATGGAAGGAACCCTTGGAGGATCCCGGCATTCGTGTGTTCACCGCAGTGCATGAAGGTACAGTTGTCGGCACCACGGAATACCGTTACTATGCGGACTGGAATGTGGCGATGACCGATTTCACTATTATTGGCCGGGAGGGGCTGGGCGTAGGCCGCTTTCTGGCACAGCACCGGCTGAAGGATCTGCAGAAGCTGGCGGCTGACAATGGCAGGGAGCTGTTCGGAATGTTCGCCGAGATTTATGATCCTTACCGGGTAGAGCATGACTTCGGGGGGATTAAGCCGATGGACCCGTTTGTGCGCCGCGAAGTGCTGTCGCATCTGGGGTATAAGCGGATCGATTTTCCGTATGTCCATCCTTCCTGGCAGGGTGACGGGGAGGCGGTATCCGGTCTGGATCTATGTTTTATGCCCGGAAATGAAGAGCTGGAGGAGATCGGGGCGCCGCTCGTTGCTGATTTTCTGACCCGTTATTACGCAGTGCTGGAAGATAAGCCGGAGTCGTGGACCTCCATGGTGGAGCAGCTTAGAAGCAGAGAGCACTTGGTGCTGCTGCCGTTGTAATTATTTTTGCCGGAGAAATAGCCATTGAACTACTCTTCCGGATCAGGATATAGTGTACAATGGGAAAGCGAATATGACCTTAATGAATATTAGTATGAATAAGTGAGGAACGTGCAATGACTGAAGGACAGCAAGGCAAATATGCCGTTAGCGTAACGCTGGAAAGCGTGCAGGGCGGTGAGCGGAATGTGGTGCAAAGCGCAGGGGAAGCCATTATGAAAGGGCAATTCCTGTATATCCGCTATGAAGAAACGCAGGCAGGCCCTCAGGGCGGTGAGGTTTCTGTGCGCAACACCCTGAAGATTTCGGACCGTGGAATCAAGCTAATCCGCCATGGCGGTGTCCAGTCGGAGCAATCCTTTGAGCCGGGCCAGCGTCTGCCGGGGTTCTACCGCTCGCCTTATACACAGTTTAATTTCATCACCGATACCCGGAAGCTCGACATCATACGCGCCGGAAGGAAGCTTGCGGTTACATGGGAGTACGACTTGTACGTTTATGATGAGTTATCAGGACAGTTCGCTATAAGTTTGAATATACAGGAGGAACCACAATCATGACACAAAGTTTAAATCCGCTTCAGCTAGCCAATGAACGGGTGAAAGAGGCTATTGCCGAGGCTATCGTAGCTGCCGGCCTGGTGTCCCGGGAAGAGCTTCCGGCTATCGTGCTGGAAATACCCAAAGACAAGGCGCATGGAGATATGGCTACCAATGCCGCTATGCAGCTTACCAAAATTGCCAAACGCAATCCGCGGCAAATCGCTGAGGCCATTATCGAGCACCTGGATACCGGTAGCGCTTCTATTGAGAAGGCGGAAATTGCCGGTCCGGGGTTTATCAACTTCACGTTATCCAAAAGCTATCTGTATCCTGTTATTGCCCTTGTTGCCGAGCAGGGTGACGATTATGGCCGCATAGAGATCGGTAAAGGGCAGAAGGTGGAAGTGGAATTCGTCAGCGCGAATCCAACCGGCAGCCTGCATTTGGGCCATGCCCGCGGAGCTGCTGTCGGGGATGCGCTCTGTAACGTACTGGATTATGCCGGTTACAAGGTAACGCGCGAGTACTATATTAACGACGCCGGTAACCAGGTCGCCAATCTGTGCAAATCGATCGAGACCCGTTACCTGCAGGAGCTGGGCCAGCCGGCTGAGATGCCGGAGGACGGTTATCACGGGGAAGATATCAAAGGCTTCGCCAAAGAGCTTGTCGCTGAGAAAGGCGACTCCCTGCTCGCAATGACCCCGGGTGACCGCGCTGCGTTCTTCCGCACCTACGGTCTGGCCAAGGAACTGGACAAAATCAAACGCGATCTCAGCCGTTTCCGGGTCAACTTCGATATCTGGTTCAGCGAAACCTCCCTGTACGAGAACGGCGAAGTGCTGCGTTCGCTTGACGAGCTCCGGGAACGCGGTGAGGTATATGAAGAAGAAGGCGCCACCTGGCTGCAGACCACCAAATACGGCGACGACAAAGACCGCGTGTTGATCAAGAATGATGGTACATACACGTACCTCACACCGGATATTGCCTACCATAGCGACAAATACGGCCGGGGCTACGACAAAATGATCAACATCTGGGGAGCTGACCACCACGGCTACATCCCGCGGATGAAGGCTGCCATGTCGGCGCTGGGCAATGATCCCGAGAAGCTGGTCGTGCTGATTGCCCAAATGGTCAGCCTGTTCCAGAACGGCGAGAAGGTCAAAATGTCCAAGCGTACCGGCAAGGCCGTTACGATGGAAGACCTGATGGAAGAGGTTGGCCTGGACGCCATCCGTTACTTCTTCACGATGCGCAGTATGGATTCTCATCTGGACTTTGACATGGATCTGGCGATTTCGACATCTAATGAGAACCCCGTATTTTATGTCCAGTACGCTCATGCGCGCATTTGCAGCATTTTCCGCCAGGCGGAAGAGCAGGGCATTAAGCTGCCGGATTATGCCGACATTGATTACAGCAAGCTTACAGCCGTCCATGAATACGATCTGCTCCGCAAAATCGGTGAGCTGCCGGCGGAAATTACGATTGCTGCCGAAGGCTATGCACCGCACCGCCTGGTCCGTTACGTGTATGACCTTGCCTCGCTGTTCCACAGCTACTACAAGGCAGAGCGCGTAATCACCGAGGACGCTGCTCAGACCGTAGCCCGTCTTGCCCTGCTGGGCGCGGCGCGGACGACGATTGCCAACGTCCTGCGTCTGGTTGGCGTTACCGCACCGGACCGGATGTAACCATAGCATGATGCAAAGCGCCGCCCCCTGTTACCGGGGGCGGCGCTTTTTAGCGTGGGCTTGCTGGCTGAGGCGGCAGCACCGCCGCATGCTACGCCTTCGCCGCTGCTGCGGCTTTGGCGCTGCTGCTGCTGCCGCTGCTGCGCCGTGCCCGGGCGCCTGCGCGCAGCAGGCGCAGCGCATCGGCCGCGCCGCCGCCCAGGGAGGCGCGGCGCTGGCCCTTGCGCAGCCGCACCGGCGAGGCTGTGCGGCGCAGGAGCAGCTTCAGCTCGCGGGGCGACAGCCCCGGCCGCAGCGCGAGCAGAAGGGCCGCGGCACCGGTGACATGCGATGTCGCCATAGAGGTGCCGCTCATTTCTTTATACCCCTCCCGCAGCCAGCAGGAGGGGATGCCCTCGCCCGGACCGTATACGTCGATATACGGTCCGCGGTTGCTGAAGGCGGCGACGCGCTGCCTTCTGTCAAGGGCGCCTACGGCAATAGTCTCCGGATAGCGCGCGGGGTAATCCCCGCCGCGCTTGCCGTCGTTGCCGCTGGAGGCGATGATGGCAATCCCGGCCCGGTAGGCCTTGATCACCACATCATGCAGGGCTTTGCTTCTGTTTTTCATCCCGAAGCTCATATTAATGATATCGATCTTGTTCTGCACGCACCAATCGATGCCCAGGACAATATCAGACACATAGGCGGAGCCGCTGTGGTCAAAAGCCTTGACCGGATAGATCAGCGCCCTGGGGGCTACGCCCATCATGCCGCGCGTCCCTCCGGCTGCAGCCAGGGTGCCGGCAATATGTGTGCCGTGGCCATTGTCATCGAGCGGCATCATACCGCGGTTCAGCAGATTGACCCCGGAAGCGAGGGAATGCTTCAGATCGGGATGGCGGAAGTCCACGCCCGTATCGATGACGCCGATCTTCACATGGACTCCCGTAGATTTGGACCAGGCCTGCGGGGCATGAATCGACTTGACCCCCCAGGGCATCATGGCAGAACCGCTTTTATCCGGTGCCACGGAGTGAACCTGAATCCGGTGATCTTCTTCTATACATAGGGAATCAGCATAACGGTCCATCAGCTTTCCTGCTCCGGCGGCGGGCACGAAGAAGGCCCGGATCAGCGTAGATACCTGAACCTGCCGCAGCCCCGGCGTTTTGGTCTTAAGTGATTTCCACTGTGATAGCGCTCCGGCATACATGCGGGGATCGTTGAAGGTCACAATACGCCGCTGGGCATTTGTGGGGGCAGCCTTAATCTCTTCAAGCAGCATCTGCCAAAAACCGTAATAATCCATAAGTTACGCCGTCCCCTCCTCGGTGCCGTGCTGCCATATAGTATGAAAAGAGGCAGACGTCCGAATGGGAACTTGCCCTTTTTTAGCGAAATGGGCTGCCCATCGTGTCAAAAGGCGGAGGATTACATAAAATGAACAGAAGGGAACCGCAAGGCCCCTTTGCAACATCCCGTAAGGAGCCGATCCTTGGCGTGGATACAGTCATGTGCGGAGGGTTTCCCTCCGCCTTTTTGAATTTAGGGGAATCATTTGGGTTACATAGAGGTTACGGATAATCAGCCCTCCTGCGTTTTCCCGCAGAAGCGGGTGTATTAGACTTGCAATTTGCACGCAAATAGGTTTTACTTAGGTTTGTTAATGGATATCATGAATTAAGCATGATTTGTAATGTGAACAATGCGTGAGAGGAAGTGTCCTTTAGTGAGTACGCCACTCAATTTAAAGCTGGACCCTGAGAAAGTTAAAGAAATACCGATGGTCGACCTGGCTTTCCTGGTGCTTAAGGCAGCCAATACACCTTACTACTACCGTGATCTGATGGTCGAGGTAGCCAAGCTGCGCGGGATGACCGATCAAGAGAGCCAAGATACTATTGCACAGTTATATACCGAGATTAACATTGACGGGCGTTTTGCCTGTGTCGGAACCAACCTTTGGGGCCTGAAACGCTGGTACCCGCTGGAACGCTCCGATGATCCTGTCGGCAACACCAAACGCGTACGTATCATCAACGATGAGGACGACGATTTGGAAGATGACGACTTTGCCGAAGAAGAAGAGAATTATGCTGCGGAGGAAGAGGATTTCGATGCGATTGATGAAGATCGCGACGACCTCTATTCTGACGACGACAGCGAAGAGGAAGTTGACGAAGATGTTGTCATTGATGAAGATGACATTGACGAAGACGAAGCGGATGAGGAAGATTCCGAAGACGGCGAAGAAGACGAAGCCGATGATGAGGAAGAGGACGAGAAATTTTAGAATAGTCTTTCCGGCGGTGTAATTCGTCCCTTGACAGGGGCAGGACCGTCAGAGTAAACTATTGCATGGGCTTATAATGAAAGTTAATATGTTTTCTAAAATAAAAAGTGCCCCGGGTCTACGGGTGTCACTTTTTTGTTTTTTTAAAAGATAAGAATTAATATGCTTCGCGCAATCAATGTTCCTTATCTTTCTCGCTGAAACGGTGCCGTCCTTTAAAAGGACGGCAAAGCCGTTTCTACTTGGATGCCAAAAAACTGCGGTTTTCCGTAATTCTGGGGACTCTGGTCTTAAGTTTTGGCGGTTCTGAAGCAACTTTTGGGTTCCCCGGTTTGATGATGGAAAAAAGGGTTACGATAAACAACAAGCGTCCCCTGAATTTCTGGACTTTATTTAGGAGGGTTTTACAGTGACAAAGTATATTTTTGTAACGGGTGGCGTTGTGTCGTCCCTTGGCAAAGGCATCACCGCCGCTTCGCTGGGCAGGCTGCTCAAGAACAGAGGTCTGAAAGTAACGATCCAGAAATTCGATCCTTACATCAACGTAGACCCTGGAACTATGAGTCCTTATCAGCACGGGGAAGTGTTTGTAACCGATGATGGTGCGGAGACTGACCTGGACCTTGGGCATTATGAACGGTTTATTGATATCAATTTGTCGAAGAACAGCAACGTAACCACAGGTAAAATTTATTCCTCCGTTATCAGCAAAGAGCGCCGCGGGGAATATTTGGGCGGCACCGTTCAGGTTATCCCGCATATTACGAATGAAATCAAGGAACGGGTATTCCGCGCAGGCCGTGAGACCGGTTCGGATGTGGTCATTACGGAGATTGGCGGTACTGTAGGGGACATCGAGAGCTTGCCGTTCATGGAAGCGATCCGTCAGATCAAGAGTGACATCGGCCGTGAGAATGTCATGTACATTCATGTTACGCTGATTCCTTACATCAAGGCTGCAGGCGAAGTGAAGACGAAGCCGACACAGCACAGTGTAAAAGAGCTGCGCAGCATCGGAATTCAGCCGAATGTGATCGTGTGCCGTACGGAGTATCCTTTGACCGATGATATGAAGGCCAAGCTTGCTTTGTTCTGCGATATTGATAAGAATGCCGTTGTGGAATGCCGCGACGCTTCAACCCTGTATGAAGTTCCGCTTAACCTGCGCGACGAAGGCTTGGACGAGATTGTAGTCAACCACCTGAAGCTGACTACCCCTGCGCCGGATATGCGTGAATGGGAGAGCATGCTGGAACGGATTCAGAAGCTGGAACGTACCGTTGAGATCGCTATTGTCGGTAAATATGTAGCGCTTCATGATGCTTATTTAAGTGTTGTAGAGTCACTGTCGCATGCCGGATTTGCCTCCAATGCCGAAGTGAAACTCCGGTGGGTGGATGCAGAGCTGGTTACGGATGAGAATGTGGACGAGCTGCTGGGCGGCATCGGCGGCATTCTGGTTCCGGGCGGCTTCGGCGACCGCGGGATCGAAGGCAAGATTTCGGCTATCCGCTATGCGCGTGAGCAGTCCATTCCGTTCTTCGGGATCTGCCTGGGTATGCAGGTGTCTGTGATTGAGTACGGCCGTTCCGTGCTCGGAATGACCGGTGCGAACAGCTCCGAGATCGATCCAGCTACCGCGTATCCGCTGATTGACCTCTTGCCTGAACAGAAGGATATTGAGGATATGGGCGGCACCATGCGCCTCGGACTGTATCCTTGCAAGCTTTCCCCTGGTTCACTGGCGATGTCGTGCTATGATGATGAACTGGTCTATGAACGCCACCGTCACCGGTATGAGTTCAATAACGCTTACCGCGATGAGATGGAGAAGGCAGGTCTGGTCTTCTCCGGAACCTCCCCTGACGGCCGTCTGGTTGAGATTGTTGAGCTGCCGGGTCACCCTTGGTTCCTGTCCGTGCAATTCCATCCGGAATTCACTTCACGTCCGAACCGTCCGCAGCCGCTGTTCCGTGAATTTGTCAAAGCATCGCTTACCCATTCCGAACAGCTGTAATAAATATCTTCAGGGCCTGCCGGTCCTGCGGGAGCCTCCTTACGGGGGCTTTCTTTTTTGGAGATGAAGGAAATATACATTTTACACTAAACTTTATTCTTCTATTTTCTCTTGTTATAGGTTTCATTTATGATATCTCCCAAATTACAAGGGGACTGTACTACCGCTTTTTAACTGGAAATACACCTTTATATGGCATAGATTTACGCATTTTAACCAATTAGCAGGATTTTGGCTACAAAGCACGAATAATAGGTTTCGTATAGACTAAGTTGAAGCGGGGCCGTTAGCTGTGAGAGGGCGCGGTATAGACAATCTGCCTTAAATTCTGG
>NZ_WHOB01000030.1 GCF_013141775.1 Paenibacillus phytohabitans | reverse complement strand
CGCTACATTCGTAGCCGTTGGTGCAGCTGCGGCTACCGCGATTGCTGCTGTCGGCTCGCTGGCCGCCAATTCTCCAATTCCGTCCTCGAATTCATTGCGCGGCTGTACTTCAAAGATAATGTATTTACCTAGGTCATCTCCGGTTAATACATATTTCGTGCCGGTAGCTCCGGTGATTGCCGTCTTGTTCGTTCCGGCGGCATCATCCAAGCGGTACCACTGGTAACGGCTGCCCAGCTCCGGTTCTCCATTAACATCATCGTAGGTGTACGTTCCTGTCAGTTCCTTGCCTACCTGTGCGAAACCGCTAACAGTTACATTAATAGCCGTTGGTGCAGCTGCAGCTACCGCGATTGCTGCTGTCGGCTCGCTGGCCGCCAATTCTCCAATTCCGTCCTCGAATTCATTGCGCGGCTGGACTTCGAAGATAATATATTTACCGAGGTCATCTCCGGTTAATACATATTTCTTGCCGGTCGCTCCGGTGATTGCCGTCTTGTTCGTTCCGGCGGCATCGTCCGAGCGGTACCACTTGTAACGGCTGCCCAGCTCCGGTTCTCCGTTAACATCGCCGTAAGTGTAAGTACCTGTCAGTTCCTTACCTACCTGCGCGAAGCCGCTGACCGCTACATTGGTTGCGGTCGGTGCAGCTGCGGCTACAGCGATTGCTACTGTCGGCTCGCTGGCCGCCAATTCTCCAATTCCGTCCTCGAATTCATTGCGCGGCTGGACTTCGAAGATAATGTATTTACCGAGGTCATCTCCGGTTAATACATATTTCTTGCCGGTAGCTCCGGTGATTGCCGTCTTGTTCGTTCCGGCGGCATCATCCGAGCGGTACCATTGGTAACGGCTGCCCAGCTCCGGTTCTCCATTAACATCATCGTAGGTGTACGTTCCTGTCAGTTCTTTGCCTACCTGCGCGAAGCCGCTAACCGCTACATTCGTAGCCGTTGGTGCAGCTGCGGCTACTGCGATTGCCGCTGTCGGCTCGCTGGCCGCCAATTCTCCAATTCCATCCTCGAATTCATTGCGCGGCTGGACTTCGAAGATAATGAATTGGCCCAGGTCATCTCCGGTTAATACATATTTCTTGCCGGTCGCTCCGGTGATTGCCGTCTTGTTCGTTCCGGCGGCATCATCCGAGCGGTACCACTTGTAACGGCTGCCCAGCTCTGGCTCTCCGTTAACATCGCCGTAAGTGTAAGTGCCCGTCAGTTCTTTGCCTACCTGCGCGAAGCCGCTGACGGCTACATTGGTTGCGGTTGGTGCTGCTGCGGCTACCGCGATTGCTGCTGTCGGCCCGCTCTGCACAGGTAAGCCTGCATTCCCATTAACAGCTAAATTCTGCGGTTTAACCTGGAACGTAATGTACTTGCCAAGATCATCATTGGTCAATGTATAGGTTTCCAAAATGGCTCCTGCGATCGGGCTAATATTCGTCCCGTTATTATCGTCCGCACGAAACCATGTAAAGATGCTGCCGTCCTCATTGTCGCCGTCGGCGTCTGTATAGGTGTAGGTACCTGTCAGAACCTTACCCACTTGGGCAAAACCGTTTATCCCAACGTTGATTGCTGCAGGCGCTTCTTCACCCGACCCCAATGCTCTGAAGCTGGATTTGCCCAGAAACTGATCTTTGAAATAACTCATGGAATCGCCTTGATACACCTGCGGTGAGGAATACGCTGTAGGCAGAACCTCCGGTTGTACAGACTGCGGATCAGCTTCGCCTGCGGCCTGCATCGAGACAGGTCCCATACTTAATCCCATCGAAATTGCCAATACTGAAGTATGTGCGAGCTTGGTATATTTTTTGACAGCCGCTCTTCTGTTTCTAGTTGTCCCCATTGATCATTTCTCCTCTAATTTTCCGTTTGTACTACCGGGCCTGCTGCGAGATGCAGAGCATAGGAAATTCCATAGTGCGCCGTTTCAAATTCATGAAAATACATCGCGGCGTTGCCTAAATTAGCTTCAAAAAGATAGATATTGCTCTTGAAATCAATCCCCAGCTCAGACCAATCTCATGAAATCCGTTGCCCAGCTCCTGCTCAAGACAGGAGGCGGCGAGAAGCGACTTCGTCTGAGCCTGGCATTAAGCCCGTCCCTCTCCGGCGGTTCAGAGCGTGCCAATCCCGGCAATCGCCCATTGTCCTGCCCCATCTTTCATCAGATGCACACGCACGTGAAACGGTATCCCTTCTTGGGTAAGGCTTGCTGTATACTTTTGGATGACAAAACGGTGTGCTTCGAAAGACTCCAGCAGCCCGCTGAATTCCACAGTGTTCAAACGGTGCAAATACGTCTGGTCGTATACCTCATACAGATCATCCTTACGCTGTACATACAGAATCTGATTGCCGAGTGTCCGGTTGTCAGGCTTCATCATCACTTGTTCATGCTCTTCGATAAAAGCAAGCGCCTTCCCCTCATGCTCCCATCCAATCAACATCCCAATTCTCTGCGTTCGTGCCGGATGACTGTCATTCAAATCTGCCTGCGCCCACCTTTCTGCGTGCCTCTCAATTCATACTTTAAATATCGTCTTTCAGACTTTGAATATTTACAATTTTAAATAATTTTTTTCAGCTTGGCGGCTCCTCATATCACAAACTTACACTCATATACTTACATTTTGTAAGTCGTTATGGTATAGTAGAGTATATCCTTGCTGTAACGGACAAGCTTAAGCTTTAAACATACTAAATATTCTGGATAATAAGGGGTCTGTACCAATGAACAATCTAGGGAATGATCAAGCGAAGCAAGCGGCTGAACCGGAGTTCGAGTTCGGTATTTATACACTCGGGGATATCGTAACCGATTGTGAAACGGGGCAGCGGATTAGCCCCCGCCAGCGGCTCCATGAAGTGATTGCCGCCGCGAAGCTTGCCGATGAAGCGGGGCTGGATGTATTCGGCGTGGGTGAACATCACCGGCTGGATTTCGTCATCTCTTCAGTGCCGGTTGTGCTGGCAGCTATTGCCCAGGTTACAGAGCGGATTAAGCTTACCAGTGCAACCACCGTACTGAGCACGATTGATCCGGTTCGTGTCTTCGAGGATTTCGCTACACTGGATCTGCTGTCGGACGGCCGTGCAGAGATTATCGCCGGACGCGGCGCTTTCCTGGAATCCTTCCCGCTGTTCGGCTATGAGCTGGAGGATTACAAGCAGCTGTTCAGCGAGAATCTCGACCTGCTGCTCACGCTGAACCAGCATGAGGTCATGAACTGGGAAGGCAAGTTCCGCTCCCCGCTGCATAACGCCGAGATTGCCCCGCGTCCGCTGCAGCAGAAGCTTCCGCTCTGGGTCGGCATCGGCGGTTCGGCCGAAAGTGCCCAGAAGGCCGGGGCGCTGGGTGTAGGTATGGCTATCGCCATTCTAAGCGGCAGTCCGGAGCCTTTCCAGAATCTGGCCGACACCTACCGCCGTTCTGGCGCCGCAGCAGGGCACAGGCCGGAAGACTTGAAGATCGCCATCACAAGTCACGGCTATATCGCCAAAACCTCCCAGCAGGCGCTGGATGAGTATTATCCTTATTACTACAGCTACCGCAATGCGATCAGCCCGAAGCCCGGCCAGCAATACCGCGTCTCGCGCAATGATTTCGGCCGGTTCACCTCTCCGGACAATACTTTGGCCGTGGGCAGCCCGCAGCAGATTATTGAGAAGATCCTCTATCAGCATGAGCTGTTCGGCCACCACCGCTTCATGACCCAACTGGATATCGGCGGCCTTCCCTATGCCAAGGTGGCAGAAGCCATTGAGCTGCTGGCAACAGAAGTAGCTCCGGTTGTGCGGCGCGAGCTCGCCAAGAAGCGCAGCGGCATCTCTTCCCCCCAATAATAAACAGAACCATAAAGGTTGCCGCCCGGTGATAGGGCGGCAACCTTTTTTTGCGGAAAATCAATAGTATATGTATCAGAATATATCCGGCAGATGTATCCGGCACACCTGCTGCAGCGCGTCATAACTGTCATTGAACTCAAGCTGCCGGAGAATATCCAGGTAACCCAATAACTGCTGCGTATCGTCTTTATGCTTCAGACAGAGCAGCGTGATCTCATGGTACACCAATGTGACAATTTTATCGTACAGCAGATTCGTCTTATCCGCTAAGGGCAGCGCTTTTTTAAGAAAGAACAGGCTTTGCTCGTAATTATGCTCTTTCAGGCAGATTTTCGCGATGTTCTGCATCAGATGCTGCTGGATGGTCCGGCTCTCGGCAAAGTCATGGTATTTATCAAATTCATCTGCAGCCCTTAGTCCAAAAAAGATCGCGTCGCCGCCGCTTAGCGTAAACAGAAAATTATTCAGCAGCTTGAACTCATACAGATACCATATGTCCGCACCCATCAGATAAGGCTTGATCTCCCCGGCTAATTCGCTTAACTGCCTGATCTCATCCTCCCGCTGATACTGAATCAGAAAGCCCTGGCCCAGCAGATACAAATGATAATAAGCCTCCGTGCGCGTCGCCCCGTACAAGAAACGGCATTCATAGCTGATCGTCCTTACTTTGTCGAATTCATAACGGTTCGCCGCCTCCACCAGACTTAAGTGAAGCGTACGTTTCTCCGGCTGTGCATAGCCATTCTGCAGGAATAGCAGCTCCTCAAGGGACATTTCCAGCTTGTCCAGCAAGAGGATCAGCTTGTCATATCCGGGATAATATTTACCGCCCTCAAAGCGTGACAAGTTGGAACGGCTCATAATCCCATCCGCCAGAATTAACTGGGTTATTCCTTTGGAGGAACGGATTTGCCTGATTGTAGAGCCCAGAAACATGATTTCACCCCTCCGCTCTGCCGTGTGAGTATACAGCACAATTTTCCGGCCTGATTTTCATTGTATGCTACACTCGGCACAAATCAAAATATAAAAAGCAGGGGAAGGATTATCATGGGCTTTCATTTGTCACGGAAACTAAACAGTAGAGTATGGAACATTCTGGCCGGAACTTTTTTCACGAGAACTGCACTATTTATGAGCGTCCCTTATCTGGCTATCTTTCTGACGAGTCAAAAACATCTCTCCATCTTCCTGGCCGGCTGTGTTCTCAGTATCAATCCGCTGGTGAATGTACTCTTCAGCGGCTTCGGAGGGGCGCTTGCGGACCGGCTGCCTCTGCACAAAATCATCGCCGTTGTCCCTATAGTCTGGGGAAGCCTATTCATTCTGTTCTATTATGCAGACAGCTTCCCGGCCTTCCTGCTGCTTAACGGCCTTAACGGATTATGCTACTCCATCTTCGAGCCTGCCAGTAAAAAAGTGCTGTCCACCGAAACGCTCCCGGAGAACCGGCTGCTCGTCTTCAATCTGCGGTATACGGCGATTAATCTGGGCTGTTTTCTCGGCCCGCTGTTAAGCCTGATGTTCAATATGAAGCTGACGCTCTTTCCTTATGTTATTCTGGGCGTTCTTTATATTCTGTATGGCATCTCCACGCAATTCTTCTTCCGGCACGGAGGCCGCATCCACGTTTCTGTTGCATCCCGGGGTATCGGCAGCCTTAAGAATCTCGGCGCAATCCGCAAGGACTATGTATTCCTCCTCCTGCTGGCCGGAATGAGCTTCTCCTTCTTCGGGTATTCCCAGCTGAACGGAACCGTATCCCAATATTTAACCGCCACTTCTGCCTTGGCCGATGGTGCCCGGATGTATTCGGTGATCCTGTCGCTCAATGCGGTTGTTATTCTGGCTGCGCAATTTGCCGTACTGCGCTGGATCTCAAAGTGGAATCCTTTCCACGTGGTACTCACCAGCAATCTGCTGATTGCCGCAAGCTTTCTGTTCTTTGTGCTGCCCGTCTCCCCGTTGATGCCGCTGCTGTTCATTACAGTGTTCAGTCTGGGGGAGCTGCTGATTGGTGCGCGGTTCGATGCCTTGGTGGATGAGCTGTCCCCGGAGAGTAATAAGGGACTCTATTTCGGCTGCTCGGAGTTTGTTAAGATCGGAACCACTTTCGGCCCTATGCTTGGGGCGGGTCTGCTGGGGCTGTACGGGGTAGAATCGCCTGTCCCGGTGTTCGGATTGATCGGCGGGATTACTGCAGCCGGGGCTGCTCTGATCGGAGGCGCACGGTTTCAGCATCTGCGGAAGACCCGGCAGCCAGTGGATGCTAAATATACAGGAGTGCATCAGGAGGGTGCGTAAAAGAACAAACTACTTCTGGAGTAGCGTCCGTCGGTAAAATTGCCCCGCATTCAGCGGAATTAAGGGCGCTTGTGCTCCTAAATTCCTCCTTTGGCCCGCAGTCGGCGAAATCAAGGGCACTAATGCCCCTCATTTCCGCTTTTGGCCCGTACCCGGTAAATTCAGGGGCACTAATGCTCCTCATTTCCGCTTTTGGCCCGTACCCGGTAAATTCAGGGGCACTAATGCCCCTCATTTCCTCCTTTTGGTCCGCACCCAGTGAATTCTCAGGGGCACTAATGCCCCTCATTTCCTCATTTTGGCCCGTACCCAGTGAATTTAGGGGCACTAATGCTCCTCATTTCCTCATTTTGGCCCGTAGCCGGTGAATTCAGGGGCACTAATGCCCTTCATTTCCTCATTTGCCTCGTAGCAGACGTGATCAAAGGGATTTATCCCTTTCATTTCCTCATATCGCCTACTTTCAGCCTATTTAGTGGGATTTATCCCTTTAATTTCCTCATATCGTCTACTTTCAGCCAAATTAGTGGGATTTATCCCTTTAATTTCCCATACCGCCCACGTTCGGCTTAATTAGTGGGATTTATCCCTTTGATTTTCTCATATCGCCCACTTTCGGCCGAATTAGTGGGATTTATCCCTTTGATTTCCTCACACCGCCTACTTTCAGCCGAATTAGAGGGATTTATCCCTTTGATTCCCCCACTACCGCCCACTTTCGGCCGGGGCAGAGGGATTCCTGCTTTAAGAACTATTGCGTCCTGCAGACGGTTCTGCCCCGAATTCCAAAGAAATTATCCATAACCTTACGCTCCTTATCTACATAGACAAATCTCATAATTCCCGTAAAGAACAATTAAAGAACAAAAAAGGCCCCCGGCCATGCCGGAGACCTGCTCAATGCTCGATGTAAGCAGTATTCAGTATTCAGTATTCAGTATTCAGTATTCAATATTCATTATTCATTATTCATTATTCATTATTCTGTATTCTGTATCCAGTATGCGTTATGCGAATGATGGCTTGTTATTATCAACCTTGCCGCTGACCAGCTTCTTGTACTCGTCGTCTCCGCCCTCCAGAGAAGGTGCTAAATATACATTAAGCGCGGATGGAGAGAGCTTGGTGCCGGATTTGCGTCTGGAACGGCCTTTGCCTCCCGCACTGTTACCGTTACCGCCCTCAGACCGGCGGACGCTACTAGATACACTAACTGCATTCTTCATATTCTTCATCCTGTCAGTCCCCTTCCACTAGATGATTGACGGTACGGAACAAATCACGGTTATAGGCAACCACTGCTGTAAGATCCTCTGCCGATAATCCCCCGCTTCCGGAGAAATGTACAGAAATCACGTGGTTCTTCCCTAAAGGATAGCATAGGATATATACCTCCGCAACTTCCGTACGCTGTAAGAAAGTCCATTCCTTAGCCAAAAAAGCATCCAGCACACCCGGTTTCCCGCCTCCGTCTTCAGAGGTCGAGAACGGATAGATATGCCCGCGGCCAACATTGCCGCCCACCTGTTTCAGGCCTTCCCCCTCTTCAGCCCGCCACATGGCGGCTCCGATCACCCGGCAATCCTCCGGAGGTATGAATGAATTACGGACGGCTTCGCTGAGCGCCTGATAGTTCTCACCCGGCTGGGGAGGCGTCACATTATTATTATATTGCCAAAAGAAGTGAAGGATACTTTCTTTTCGCCTAAGCTCTGCTCTAAGTTGCTGCAGTTCAACAGCCGGATCATGGTACATGCCCTGTCCCTGAATGCTGTCGATGATCTTACCGCAGCTGACATCCACCGCAGCTGTAGCATTCTCATGCTGCCACTCGTATTCCAGCGGCGTCAGCCCGGACAGATCGGACAGCAGGTGGTACTCTTCCACATTCTCTCCCGGAATCAGATCGCTGCGGGAGGGTACCTGATCCGGCAGCAGGCAGAAGACCCGGCCGCGCCGTAATCTGGACCAGAACAAGCCCATTTCAAACTGGGTGTTATCCCGGGTTACATAATAATATTTACCCCTGATCCGGGCCACATCATCAGGCGAGAACACGAATACGGCAAAGTCACTGATATCCAGATTCCGCTCCAGTGCCTCCATCGTATATTCATTCGGACGGAAAGCAGCAGCATACCAAGGATGAACTTCTGCGGTCCGCTTCAGCTGCTCGTGGATGGCCCTGGCGTAGCGGATGGATTCTCTGGAGGATCCAATGAATAATCTAGGTCTGATCACGGCGGCACTCCTTTATCTGTTTCCCCAATATGTAATAATTATACAGACATTTCCCCCTAAGGAATAGGGCCGCCAGTTATATTAAACAGCGAGACCACGTAGTGTAAATCCTCGTTGTTATATGAATAAAAGAATCACAATTATCCTCAATTTTAATAAATCATTGTTCTCCGGCCGATGAAACGGGTAATAGAAATTTATCTATCCGGGAAAAGAGGCTTTATATGAAAAGAATATTACATACCGCCGTACTGGCAGCCTGTCTGTTGACTTCATATGCGCTGCCGTCTTCTGCTGCCCATGCTGCAGATACCTACACAGCCAAAGTATACGCGAACTCCCTGAATGTGCGCAGTGAGCCTGCTGCAAGCGCAGCCATCACCGGCTCTCTGGCTAATGGAGCCGTAGTTACTGTCACAGAGGAGCAGCATGGCTGGCTCAAAGTACGGGCCGGATCTGTATCCGGATGGGTCGCGGGGTATTATCTGAAGCGGACCAGCGGAGCTGCCTCCGCAGGAACCTCATCCGCCTCATCCGCCAGCACATCCGTTAAGACCTCCTCCGCCTCCAGCGGAACAGCTGTTGTCACCGCCTCTTCCCTGCGTATCCGGGGAGGACCGGGAACCAGTTATGAGGTAGTGGGTTCTTTGCAGTCCGGGAATGCCGTTACGATTCTGCTCCGCCAGGACGGATGGTCAAGAATCCGTACAACCGGAGGAACTACCGGCTGGGTATCCACCCAGTACCTTGCCGGGGGAAGCGTCCCGAACTTAAGCACTGCCAGTTCAAATGCCCAGAACACCAGTGTAATAAGGAAATCCGGCAGCATCCGCGGCAAGCTGATTGTCGTCGATCCCGGTCATGGGGGCAGTGACCCCGGTATGCTCGGCACGACTTATGACACGATGGAGAAGGATCTTACCCTGCAGACCTCCCTATATCTCCGGGATTACCTGACCGCCAAAGGGGCCCGGGTAGAGCTGACCCGTACCCGTGGAGACCAGAAGCCAACGCTCTCCCGGCGGGTGCAGCTCGGGCAGCAGCTCGGGGCGGACGCTTTTGTCAGCATCCATTATAATTCCTCTCCGAAGAATGTCTCCGGCACGCTGACCTTCTTCTATTCGGAGCAGAATGATCTCCGGCTGGCCCGGGCGATTGAAACCCGGCTTGGCGCAGGAATCGGCCTCCGTAGCAACGGCCTCTCCTTCGGCAACTATCATATTCTAAGGGGAAATCCGCTTCCCGCAGCCCTTATAGAGCTTGGGTTCCTCAGCAATCCGTACGACGAGTCGATTGTCCGCAAGGCCGCTTATCAGCGGAAGGCTGCACAGGCTATCGCCGAGGGGCTGGCTGATTATTATAAAAACTAAAGGAAGTCATCTGAAATTATATGGTGATTTCCCGGATATTGAGTTCTTTTATTTTGCTGAGGTCAATATATTCATCGTTAATGCGGATAAGCGGTGTTTCGATATCATGCGGATTCAGATAGACGATCTCGCCGACCCGGCCATCGGTTAATATTACCTCACGGCCAACAGTCCGCTTCACAATGTTCTCCAGAAAAACCGAAACAATATGCGGGTCCAGCGCGCCAAAGCTGCCTCTTCTCATCTGATCGACAATCACATGGAAAGGCATAGCCTCATGGTAGGGGCGTTTGCTGGACATGGCATGAAAAATATCGGCAACCGCTATAATTTTGCTATAGGAATCAATCTGTTCATCCTTAAGTCCCAGCGGATATCCCTTGCCGTCGTTCCTCTCATGATGCTGCAGTGCCGCCAGTGTAATGCGCGAATTGGCCCCGGTGGTTTCCTTCAGCATCTCATAGCCGTATATCGTGTGTTTCTTCACCAGATTGAACTCTTCGTCCGTCAGCTTGCCGGGCTTGTTCAGAATCTCATTGGGAATCTTCAGCTTGCCGATATCATGCAGGGTTGCCGCCAGGGACAGCACGGACAGCTCGGCTTCACTCATATGTAACCATCTGCCGATTAGGGTGGACAGTACACCGACTCCAACGTTGTGCTGGTATGTATAATCATCTCTGCCCTGGACCGAACTGAATAAAGCAAAAATATCAGGATTGCGCGAGATTTCCTGTATTACCGGAACGACATCCTTCCTGATATCCGCTAGGGGAATTTTCCGCGATATTCTGTAGGATTCAAACATTTCCTTGGAGCTATCTACTACACTATTTGCCATTTGACGATAAGAGGGAGCCTGCTGTTCATCCACAAAAATGATATCAAGCACATCAATTCTTTGTTTGCGGATGAGTTCGAGATGTTCTGCATTCAGTTTGCTCTTGGCAGGAATAACTGTAACTCCGTATGCATTGATCAGATCATTCTTAATCGTTCTTCCCAGATAGTTGTCCATACCTTCCAGCCCTCCCAGATAACCGAAACAATATATAAATTGCCCATATAGCTATTATCGGTTTTTCGCTGGAAAATGTTGAAAGGGAAGTTAGGCCGTTCTTAATCTTCCTCTTCCTGCTTACGGTACTCCCGCGGGGTTACTCCAGTGGACTTCTTGAAGACACGGCTGAAATATTTCTCGTCTTCATAGCCCACCAGCTCCGCGATCTGCGATAGCCGCAAATTCGTATTCTGCAGCAGTGTCTTCGCCTTATCCACTCTGAGACTCGTTAAATAATCCGACAGATTCTCCCCGGTGATCTGCTTGAATTTGCGGGAGACATTCTCCCTGCTGATGAAAAAGCGTTCCGCAATATGCTGCAGCGTCATCTCCTGAGCATAATTCCGGTTCAGGTATTCCCTGATTTCCAGCACAAGTCTGCTATCCGGAGCCTGAGCGCTGCCTTTGGAGAGCCGCTGCAGCAGAGACCTAAGCTGACTCTCCCAGTTCTCCACCGAGAACAGACCCTGTGAGTCATAACATAGCTCCAGGCTGATCTCCTCCTCCGGCCGCCAGCGCTTCAGAACAGCACGGATCTCCTCCTGCTGATGGAGAAAGCTGCTCTCTGTAAGCAGCGGCAACCCGGCAAGCTCCCGCGCCCATTCCTCCACAACCCGCTCCATCCGCTCCAGATCACCCGACAATACCGCGATTCTAAGCTTGTCCAGCTGCACATCCATGGCGTAGTCTTCTTCAGGCCTACTCTCCTTCCCGCCTGCTCTGCAGAGATGTATCCGTCCATCACGCTGAAGTAGATTCCGTTCCTCCAGCCCTTGGCGTGCCTGGGCAAAAGCAGGCTGCAGCCCCTCCGGCAACGGGTTCAGCAGGCTGAGCCCGATATCCACCTGAACGCCATACGCCTGGCGGATCGATTCATTCACTCCGTTCAGTACCGTCTCCGCCTGTTGAACAGCATTCCACAGCAGAATCACAAGCTCTCCACCGCTCTGCCAGCTGCGGAAGGCATAACCGCTGTAGTCCGGTGCCATAACTTCATTGCAGACGTTGGCCAGCACAAAAGCCGTCAGCGCCACATCGCCATGAAATCTCTGCAGCAGACGGCAGTCCGCGCCTTGCATCGAGATGACAGCCACTCTGCAGGAGACTGCTCCAATCGGCATCCCCAGCTCTTCGCAGAGCGCCAGCTTCAGCTCCTGAAAGGAGGCATGCCCGTAGACCAGATCGGACAGCACCTTGTCCCAGTAGAGCGGACGCAGTACGTTCAGCTGCATGTTCTGGCGCTGCGACTGCTTCCGCACCGCCTCCTCCTCCATCCACAGCTTAAAGGCATGCTCCGCCGAGGCAATCAGCTGCTTGCTGTTCAGCGGCTTCAGCAGATAATCGGTCCCGCCGTAGACAATCGCCGGCTTCACGTAATTGAAATCCTGATACCCGCTGATGACAATGGTCTTCGTATTCGGATAATGCTTATGCAGCCATTCCAGCAGCTCGGCTCCGTCCATCAGCGGCATCCGCATATCCGTGAACACGATCGCCGGCTGATGCTCCTGCATAATCAGGGTCGCTTCCTGACCGTTGGTAGCCTCATATATATCGGAGATATTATATTTGTCCCACGGAACAAAATAACGGATCGCCTCCCGTACATGCTTCTCATCATCTACAATCAGCACCTTCATGTATAGCCGCTCCTTTAGGTTATGTCTGCACCCTTCTTCATTCATCACTCTATAATCCATAATTCATCGCGTTAAACATTATTCGCCGGGCCCCTCCAGCGGAATAATCAGGGTAACCGTAACCCCTTGGCCCTCTTCATTGTGCAGCTGCATCTCGGCTTCGCTGCCGAACTGCAGCCGCAGGCGGGCCAGCACATTATACAGGCCGATCTCTTCATTCTCCGACTGGCCGCTGCTTCTAAGTCCGGCTGTAATCTCCTCCAGCCGTTCCGGGCTAATGCCCTTGCCGTTATCCTTGACGGCAAGAACCAGCCGCG
This sequence comes from Paenibacillus phytohabitans, assembly GCF_013141775.1. Taxonomy (GTDB): domain Bacteria; phylum Bacillota; class Bacilli; order Paenibacillales; family Paenibacillaceae; genus Paenibacillus_AQ; species Paenibacillus_AQ phytohabitans. Next base: position 65,589 of record NZ_WHOB01000030.1, on the reverse strand, counting down.
ACTGCCCCTCCAGCGTGCAGTCTATCCGGATGACGGCTTCGCGGATTCCGTCCGCGAAGCCGTGCTTGAAGATATTCTCCACGATCGGCTGGAGAATCATCTTGGGCAGGACCGTCTCCAGCGCTGCTTCCGCCGCATGAATCTCCAGGCGCAGATTCTCTTCGCCGAACCGCTCCGTCTGCAGAATCACATAATTCTGCACATGCTCAATTTCATCACGCAGCGGCACCTGCGTCCGTTCCGTATTCATAGAGTAACGCATCATGCTGCCCAGGGAATAGATGAGATCATACACCTTCGGCGCATTATAGCGCAAGGATAAGCTGGCGATGGACTGCAGGGCATTGTAGAGAAAATGCGGATTGACCTGAGCCTGCAGCGCCTTCAGCTGATTCGTCTTGTTCGCCAGCTCCAGGCGGTATTCCTTGACGATCAGGTCATTGATGGTCCGGGTCATGCCGGTGATTTTGCGGGTCAGCAGGCCGAATTCATCCTCGCGTTCGGCGTCCATATGCGCATCCAGCTGGCCGATCTGCACCTTCTGGGTGAAGTTGATCAGCTTCTTGATCGGCCGGGTAAAGCCGATGGAGATGAGCACCGCGCTGATTCCCCCGATCAGGAGAAACAGCAGCCCGATCCCCATATTGAACCGGGTGATAACCCTCGCATCACCATACAGATCCTCATAAGGCACCAGCTTGATGATGCTGCCGCTGAAGAGCGGGTCCTTGATATGCTTGTACATGACAATGCCCCGGAAGCCGTCCTTTTTCCAGGTAAAATGCCCGCTGTCACTATCATCGGGAAGATGGCTCCATCCGGTCTCCACCTGTTTGCCGACCCAGTCCGGATCGGAAGCGAACAAGGCCTGCCCCTGCTCATTCAGCACATACAGACGCTCCGTGTCCGAGTTGTACATCGATTTGACGATTCCCTCCAGCTCCTCCAGGGTGTAATCAATGGACAGATCGGCCAGTACACTGTCGCTGGGCGTACGGTAGAGGGGGAAATGTGCAGTGAAGACCGGAACGCTCCCCGGCTTCAGATTGGGGAAGCCGGACTTTACGCCGTATTGATGATCCATATGTGTCACCTCAATATACGGACGGTATGTCTCTTCAGGATGCTCTGCCTCTGCATAATCCGCATTCTCTTCCCGGCGGAACAATCCGCCCAGCAGCAGATTGGACTGCCGGGCCGCTCTGACGTAGAGATGGATCTGGAAGGTATTGCGGTCCGAGAGGAACAAGTTATATAGCTGGGTGGAGATCACCGCACGGGTATCCGGCAGAACCGTACCTTCTGGTGCCTGCTCATTGCTTTTGGCGGTAAGCAGTGTGGTGTAGAAGGAGCTCGGAACATTAATTCCGCTGTACAGCGACATGGCCCGCTGATTCATGCCGCTGAAATAACTGCTGAGATTCGCTTCCCCCAGCGTCAGCAGCTTCGTATTCTGCTTCACGGACTGCTCCGTAACCGACTGCTTGGTATAGAGATAGGAGAAGGTAACGGATATGCCTGACGGAATCACTGACGCCAGCAGCACTAAGGCCATCAGCCGCGTCCGGATACTGTTTCTGAACATGGGCGAACCTCCTGAACGTTTTGCGGAAGAACCGCTTCTCTGATATAACCTTGCAGCAAAACTCGCTCCGGAAGCAACCCGGCTGCAATATAATCCACTTTTCTCATCATCAAATTGAGTGTTGGCGATGGCCCGGGCTTTCTATAATGAAGCTGTGAACACGTTGAAATATTATACAAAGGAGATTCCATATGAGAAAAGCTCTGCGCTTGCAACGAGGCTGGGGACAGCAAATCGTATTTCTCGGCCCCTGTCTGCTCTTTTTCCTGACCATTGTGGTCACCCCATTCTTCCTCGGCTTCTACTACTCTTCCACCGACTGGAACGGGCTCGATCTGGACAAAGCGGTCTGGACCGGCGCGGCCAACTGGAGACGGATTTTTACGAACGACGATAAGTTCTGGGAGTCTCTGCTCTTTACGCTCCGCTTCACCGTGATCTCCGTAGTGGCCGCCAACGTACTGGCGCTGCTGCTTGCCTTCATTCTGATGACGACGCTGAAGACGAAGAAGCTGCTCCGAACCATCTTCTTTATGCCCAATGTAATCGGCGGCATTCTGCTCGGCTACATCTGGCAGTTCATCTTCACCAAAGGCTTCGCCACGATCGGCGAGCTTACCGGGATTTCCTTCTTCCAGCTGCCTTGGCTGGGTACGCCCAGTACAGGATTCTGGGGTCTGGTCATTGTGTTCGTCTGGCAGACTGCCGGGTATATGATGGTCATTTATATTGCGGCGCTGGCTGGTATCCCTAAGGATCTGGTCGAAGCGGCCAAGATTGACGGCGCCCGTGCCCCGCAGCTGTTCAAGAGCGTCTATGTACCTCTGATTATGCCGGCAATCACGATCTGCCTGTTCCTGACAACCTCTAACGCATTCAAAATGTTCGACCTCAACCTGTCGCTGACCAAAGGCGGACCGGGCACCTCGACCCAGTCGCTGGCCTATAACATTTATGCGGAAGCGCTGATCAACAACCGGTACGGCCTTGGTACAGCCAAAGCGCTGCTCTTCTTCGCCGCCGTTTCACTGATCACGGTTACACAGGTCTGGCTTACCAAAAGAAAAGAGGTGTCGGCCTAATGAACAGCAGCAGATACCGGCCCAGAAACTTCATTCTGGAGATCGCCGCCATACTTCTGGCCATTATTTTCCTATCCCCCTTCTACCTGGTACTGAGCAATTCGGTTAAGGGGCTGAAGGACATCCTGATCGACGCCGCTTCCTGGCCGCAGGTGTTCCACTGGGATAATTACTCCAAGGTCTGGGATGCCATTGACTTCCCGCAAGCCTTCTTCAGTTCCCTGCAAATCACTGTCTTAAGCGTAATCTTCATTGTCCTGTTCAGCTCGATGGCCGCCTATCAGATTGTACGGAAGCCGACGCGCTTCAATTCCTTCGTCTTCCTGCTGCTGGTCTCGGCGATGATCATTCCGTTCCAGTCGCTGATGTTGCAATTAGTCCGTGTGACCAGTATTCTGGAGCTTCGCGGGGAATTATACGGAATCGTGGCCTGCTATCTCGGCTTCGGAATGCCGCTGTCGGTGTTTCTGTTCCACGGATTCATTAAGACAGTGCCTTTTGAGCTGGAGGAAGCGGCGCGGGTGGACGGCTCCAATCCGTATGGCGTATTCTTCAAAATTGTGTTCCCGCTGCTCATGCCGATTATTGTAACGGTCATTATCCTTAACACGCTGTGGATCTGGAATGACTATCTGCTGCCGGTGCTCGTCATCGGGGGCAATAAGGATCTGACGACCCTGCCGGTCGCCGTGACCAAGTTCTTCGGGCAGTACACCAAGAAGTGGGATCTGGCCCTTGCGGGTCTCGTGATGGCGATTACGCCTATCCTCATATTCTTCCTGTCCCTGCAGCGTTATATTGTCGAAGGTGTAACCACAGGCTCCATTAAGGGATGATCGCGAGATCCCCTTGCAACAATATCCACTTTTCCCGGCAAAATATTAAGTGTAAGTCCACTCTCATTTGCATTACGATCTAGTTGCAGGAACCACAGACCAGGGAGGTTATTCTATGAAAAGAAAGTTCGCGTTCGTTATCGCAACCGTTTGCACACTTATTATCGCAGGTTGCGGGAATAGCGGCAATACGAATTCCGCAGGCAATGGAAACGCAACCAATGCTCCTAACACGTCAACCGAAACCACAGCACCGGAAGCAACCAAGGCACCTGCCAAGGATGTTACGATTAAGATGTTCCAGTTCAAGGTGGAAATTGCCGAGCAGCTGAATGCACTCGCCGAAGAATATGAGAAAGAAACCGGTGTGAAGGTCGAGGTGGAAACACATGGCGGCGGTGAAGATTACGGCGCGCTGCTCAAAGCGGAGATTGCTTCCGGCTCTGAACCTGAAATTTTCAATAACGGCGGTTATACTGCCCTCGTACCTTATATGGACCGCGCCACTGATTTGAGCAATGAGCCTTGGGCGGAGAGTCTGATCCCAACCTCCAAAACTCCGGCAACCGTGGACGGCAAGCTCTATGGCATGCCAATGAACGTAGAAGGCTATGGACTGATCTACAACAAGGATCTGTTCGCCAAAGCCGGCATTACGGAAGAGCCTAAGACCCTCTCGCAACTGAAAGATACGGCCGCCAAGCTGAAAGCCGCCGGCATCACACCGTTTGAAGCCACTAATGAGTGGTGGTCGATGGGAATTCACCTTGTGAACGTAGGTCTGGCCCATCAGCCTGATCCGAAGCAGTTCATCGACGATGTCAAAGCCGGCACGCAGACAATCAAAGGCAACGCTGTATTCGAGCAGTGGCTGGATCTGGTCGACGTGATCTTCGACAACGCTCAGGATAACAAGATGACTACCGACTATGCTACCCAGGTTGCTGAGTTCGCATCCGGCAAAGCCGCGATGATGCTGCAGGGTAACTGGACACAAGGCGATATCGACAAAATCGATCCTGCCCTGAATCTGGGCCTCCTCCCGCTTCCGATCAGCGACGAAGAAGGCACCATCCTGGTAGGCGTACCTAACAACTATGTGGTGAACAGCAAATCCGAGCATCCGGAAGAAGCCAAAGCCTTCCTGAACTGGCTCGTAAGCTCGGAGACCGGCCAGAAGTATCTGACCAAGGAATTCAAGTTCATTCCGGCTGAAACTAACGTCACCGCTGACGCGGCAGACATCGGCCAGGTTGCCGTTGCCGTGCAGGAGAAATCCGCTACCGCCCTCGGCTGGAACTGGGATATGTTCCCTGACGGCGTAACCCAGGGCTTCGGCGCTGCGATGCAGGAATATCTCGGCGGACAGCTTGACCGTGATAAGCTGCTGGAGAAGCTGGATAAGGCTGTGCAGGATATTGTGAAGCAATAGGGTTTAATAAAAAGCAAGAGGTGCCTCAAAGCCACAATGGCTTGGGTGCCTCTTTTTTGTATTTGTTTTAGAGCAGGATTTACGTTGGCACTTTAGAGCACGCTCCGCAAACGGAACGTTGTTCCAATCGCTGTTGTGTCCAGATTTTATTTATTCTCCTTAGCGGTGAAAATCCGGACACAAAGGCGACCGCTTACGCTTCTCCACAATCATTCCGTCCGCTCCGCTGTTTAAGAGGGGGAGCTTCTGCAATCTTAAAGACCTAACCCAATAATCCTGCATATATTACAACATTCCCCTCCCTAACTCGGCCAAAATCCAAAAATGTTGTATAAAAAGCAGCATTTCTCCTGCTACAAGCGATTTTCCGGGAAAATTGCTGTATATCGTACAACAATCCTTGCGAATACCCTGATATTGCTGGGCTAAAGTTGTAATACGTACAACATAATAGGCATTAAGATGCTTCACCGTTAACACAGCGTCCATCCAAGCGCTCAAGTCATAAAACAAAGCAGCAACCCTCCAGTCAAGGAGAATCGCTGCTCTGTTCATTCTAACGTAAAATATTCAATTCCTTATAGAGCTTACACAAACATCTCCACAATCAGGAACAAATTCAGCGACACTACCAGAGCCGAGATAATCCAGCCGAGGATGGTGGTGATCCGGTGGTTCACCAGCCCCTTCATGATCGAGCGGTCGCTGGTGAAGATCACGAGCGGAATCAGGGCGAAGGCAATCCCGAAGGAGAGCACGACCTGGCTCATCACCAGTGCACTTGTCGCGTTAATCCCGAAGGCGATGATGGTCAGCGGTGGGATAATTGTAATCGCCCGCCGGAGGTAGAGATTGATTTTTTTATTAATGAAGCCCTGCATGACCACATCACCGGCCATTGTACCGACCGACGAGCTCGACAGACCTGCGATCAGGAGGCCGAGGCCGAAGGAGATGGCGGTAACCGGTCCTGCCAGATTACGAAACTGCTCGAAGGCGACATCCAAATCCTCAACGACCAGACCATTCTTGAAAAAGAGCGCCGCAGCTACAACCACCATGGCCATATTCACGGCACCGGCAATGAGCATCGCAATCAGAATATCGATGAATTCCAGCCGGAAAATCTGTTTCTTCTCCCGTTCATCGATCCCGACGACCCGGCTCTGGGTCAGCGAGGAATGCAGATAAATCGCATGCGGCATAACCGTCGCGCCGAGAATCCCGGCAGCCAGCAGGATGCTGTCCACACCTTCAAATTTTGGAGTAAACATTCCGGCAACTACACTGCCCGCATCGGGCTTCGCCATAATGACCTGGAATGCAAAAGCCAGAACGACAATCATCACCATCCCGGCAATTCCGGCCTCCAGGGTCCGGTAGCCGCGCCGCTGGAGCTCCAGAATAGCGAAAGATCCAACAGCGGTAATCAGCGCAGCCGGCAGCATCGGTATACCGAACAGCAAGTATAGTCCAAGGGCTGCCCCGATAAATTCCGCCAGATCGGTAGCGATAATGACCAGTTCACTCTGTATCCACAAGAAGATGGACACGCCTCTCGGGAATTTCTCCCGTGCGACCTCCGGCAGATTCTTGCCGGTGGCAATGCCAAGCTTGGCGGATAAGGATTGTATAAGGACAGCCATCAGATTCGAGGCAAAAATAACCCATAATAACAAATATCCGTATTTCGAGCCTGCTGTAATATTAGTGGCAAAATTGCCGGGGTCCAGGTACGCTACGGAAGCGATAAAAGCCGGACCCAGAAAAGGAAGGAGTCTCTTCAGTCCTTTAACATCTCCATTCAGCACTGATTGTGCCGAGTGTTTATTAGTATGTCCTTTTAGTATAGGGGATGATTCTACTGCTGTGTTTTGCTCCATCATTTCTATCCCTCCTCTTGCCCGGAAAAAGTTGTCTATATACACGAAAGTTTCCCTGATGCAACATTTGATTTGTTTTCATTATAATCCGCTAATTGAGAATTGTAAATGTATTTTCATTGGATTTTTCATACGAGCAATGGGTTGATTCTGAACTCCGGCATCCGCCCGGCTGCTCCAAATTATATTATGTGCAAACCTGCGGCAAAGTGATGCTCCAATCCCTATGTAATTACCCAATACAACACAGAGTTATTTAAGCAGTTAAAATATAAAATAACCCCACAAAGTAGGGCCGTAGCTTCGACGATTACTCAGGCACTTTGCGGAAGCCCAAAACAAAAAAACAGGCGAGCCCCAGGAAATTCATCCTGACTCTCGCCCGCCGGGCATTCCAGTGTGATCCACTGCTTAAGAGGTAATACTGCGGATATCAGAGCGCATCTGTTCATTCTGTAGCTTCAGCTCATTCAGCTCCTGCTGCAGCTTCTCCACATCCGCCTGCTTCCGCGAATGGCCTCCATGTCCATGTTTGCCGCGCATACCGGGCATTCCGAACATCATAAGGATCATCATCAGCGGACAGACCAGTGTGATTAACCAGGACCAGTTCAAGGCTTTTCCTCCCTCCGGAATTCAAGGTACTGCCATTAGTATAGCTGCCGTTTGTGGAGAAACTGTGTTGAAGCTTATTTTTCTGCTTTCCCTTTCCAGGTGTCCTTCAGCGGTACGATTCTGTTGAATACCAGCCTATGGTCAGAACTGTGCCTGCTGTCGACGCAGAAATAGCCGTGGCGCAGGAATTGAAATTTATCCCCGGGCTGTGGTTTATCCGCAAGCGGCTCCAGCAGACAATCCTTAAGCAAAGTGGCAGAATCCGGGTTGATGTACGCTTCCCAGGTCTCCCCTTCCTCCTTCGGCCCTTCATTGTCTACAAGCAGCTTCTCATACAGGTACACATCACTTTTGACCGCATGCTCGGCGGACACCCAATGGATGGTTCCTTTAACCTTCCGCCCGTCAAAACCACTGCCGCTTCTCGTATCCGCATCATAAGTACAGCGCAGCTCGACAATCTCACCAGTATCCGCACTCTTAATCACTTCGTTGCAGCGGATGAAATACCCGCCCTTCAGCCGTACTTCACCGCCAAGCGTCAGTCTGCGGAAGCCCTTGGAGGGTACCTCCATGAAGTCCTCCCGCTCAATATAGAGTGTGCCGGAGAACGGAACGTCCCTTGTGCCGAGCGCGGGATTCTCACTGTTGTACTCAATGTTAAGAAATTCAGAAGCCCCGGCTTCATAGTTGGTAAGCACGACTTTCAGCGGATTCAGCACGGCCATAATGGCCGGCACCTTCGCCTTAAGATCCTGTCTTACACAGTGTTCCAGCAGTGAGAAATCCACCATCGCCGTATTGCGGACCATCCCGATCTCCCGGACAAAAGCCTTAATGCTCTCCGGCGTGAATCCGCGTCTGCGCAGTCCACGGAGCGTAGGCAGACGCGGGTCATCCCAGCCGTCCACATACTTCCCGGCAACCAGCGCCCGGAGATAACGTTTGCTCGTGACCACTCCCGTCAGATTCACCCGGCCGAATTCCCTTTGCTTGGGGGGTTCAGGAATATTCAGCTCCGTAAGCACCCACTCATACAGCGGCCGGTGATCCTTGAACTCAATGGAGCAGAGTGAATGCGTCACCCCTTCAATGGCATCCTGAATCGGATGGGCAAAATCATACATCGGATAGATGCACCAGGCCTCCCCCGTGCGGTAATGCTCCGCATGAATGATCCGGTAGAGTATCGGGTCGCGCAGATTGATATTCGGCGATGACATGTCGATTCTGGCCCGCAGCGCCTTAGCACCGTTAGGATATTCTCCATTACGCATCTCCCGGAACAGCCGCAAATTTTCTTCCGGCGAGCGTTCCCGGTACGGACTGTCCTTACCCGGTTCGGTTAATGTCCCCCTGTAGGACGTCACTTCCTCCGGAGTCAGGTCGCAGACATAAGCTTTCCCCTTAAGAATCAGCTCCTCTGCGCTGCGGCAGATTTCCTCCGAATAATCGGAGCCATAATAGATATGCTCTCCCGGGCTGCAGCCCAGCCATTCCAAGTCCTCGGTAATAGCTTTTACATACTCCATATCCTCTTTCAGCGGGTTGGTATCATCGAAGCGCAAATGGAATCTGCCGCCATTCTTACGGGCAATCTCAACATTCGTGTGGATGGCAAAAGCACTGCCGATATGCAGATAACCATTGGGCTCCGGCGGAAACCTTGTGCAGATCTCCCTGCTGTAGACTCCGCCCTCCACGTCTTCTCTGATCAGCTTATCCATATAATTCTCCGGCAAGGCCGGTTCACTCTCATTCACATTAACGTCAGTCATTCTGATCTCCTCCTGTATATTGGTGATACCTGCCCTTACGGGACAACAAAAAAGAACCTCACCTCCAAGACTGTAGTCTTGGGGACGAGATTCTCGCGGTACCACCCCAGGTTTATTAATATGTCGCCATATTAATCTCATCAAGTACGGCGCTGCCGGCAAGGCAGGGCTTATACTCTAGCTCTGTAACAGGAGCTCCTGTTGTACCATCCCCGCCTTATAGCCGGTTCCGGTACACCGCTCAGAGGCTTGTTTCGATCCACCCTTCCCTGCTCCTTCGCACCACCCGGAGCTCTCTGCAAGGGAATGAATGGACCTACTCTTCTCGTCATCGCGTTTGATCATTTGATCCAGAATAACAAATCACAGGCCGGGTGTAAAGTGTAGCAATGTCCGTAGGCGGCAGCAGCCTGCGGGACAACCTTACCCCTGACTCAGCGCCGCCAAAAGCTCCAAAGCTTCCTCATGCTCCGGCTCAATCAGAAGCGATCTGCGCGTGTAATCCAGCGCCGCTTCGTCATCCTCCTGCTCGTAGCTGCAAATAGCCAGGCAGTACAACACAGTAATTACCGGCTCCTCGTCACTGGTCGCCAGCGAATGCTCCAGGAAACGGCGGGACTCCCCGTACTGCTCCATTTCGAACAGCAGCAGACCGCAGTCAAGCGCCAGATCATATTTCTGCGGCATCGGATAGAAGCCTTTCCACATCAGGTCAATCCCGCGCTGCAGGTCCAGCAGCTCATCATCACTGGCATCCGGCAGCAGAGCGGAGATACGCTCCGCACTCTGGATGAACAGCTCGGCATCATATCCGCCCAGACGCCAGAAGGCCAGGATCTGCTGCATGCCGATCGTATCGTAATTCTTATCGATCCACACCTTCAGGCTGAAGAAATCATCCGGGCCGAACCGCTCTACAAACCGCCGGTAGGCCAGACGGGTATGGGGATGGAGCATCGGCTCTTCAAGCATCAGAATGCAGCCGACATTCAGATTCTTATAATGATGCTGCGTGAACTGGGACTTGGCGCCCTTCCGTTCAAAATAATGCACCAGCGCATGATAATTTGCCGTGAGGGAAATGCTGCCGTGATGAATCAGCTTCGGCGGCTCGGCGAATTCCCAGTTCTCCAGCCGATGGTCGCCCTTATCTGCGGTAAGCAGCAGGAAGCTCCCCTGGGAGAGTGACCCGAGCCGCTCCATACAGGAAATGGCAGCAGCCGGGAACAGGATATGCGAATCCTCCAGCTTGTCCAGATAGAATGAAATTACTTCATGGTACTTGTATGAAGGGTCCTCATAGCCTTCGGCCCGCTTGTAATGATATTCCGGCACCAGATCCCGCAGGACTTCGGACGTGCTCATCGAGCCGGACTGCTCGGGATATTTTAACGAAACCTCACATTCATAAATCTTGCCTTCATCAATATAGAGCAGCTCCTGCTGAATACTATCGAAGAAGTAGTTGGCGATCACCATCAGCGGCTGCTGCAGTCCGCCGGGCTTAATCACCATTCTGCTCTGCGTCAGGGACAGCTCTGTATCCTGCACCGCATCAAAGCGGGCGAAATCAAGAATACCCCGCTCCACAAAAGGCTTTAGCCCTTCATGCTTCTGCCAGCCCTCAATGTTCTTCCAGGGCAGATCGCTCATTACGTAGCGGAAAGGAGGCAGCAGCACTCCGGCATACTGGATCAGCTCACACAGCTGCTGTAGGACATGGAATGCCAGGCGTCCCACACCTGCGCCAAGCTCCAGAATAATAACCGGTTCTGTAGTATGCCCCTTCTCTGCACGGTCCTGCAGAAATCCGAAGATCATCTCCGCATACGCTGTTCCGATCATCGGATTGCTTGTAATGTACTGCGGGACCTGGTCATTCGCCCAAGCCTGCAGTCCCAGCTGCTCATAATACCTGCGCTGCAGTTCCCATATTGGCGCTTCACTGAAGCGGTAGCGTTCTTGTCCGTCTATTGTCATTAGTTCAAACCCTGCTCTCTGATTATCGTACGGAAATTTGTCCGGTAGTCAAATATTATCACATTTCGCTCAGCCCTTCACAACTCATAAGTGGCATACTGGCGCATATATTTCTTGGAGTGCTGTGCAATCCAGAAAGGAGCTTCTGCCATGAACCCTGCCGAATCCGGTTTTTCAAGCAAGCCAAGCGTCCCCCAGCCTATACGCAGCGACGGTGCAGGCAATGTCGACCTCGGCCCCCGCGATATTCTGCGCGACCGGGAGAATCCCGATATGTTCGTCCCGCCCTCTACAGATAACGGGCTGATCCCCAATCTGAAATTCTCTTTCTCCGACGCCCATATGCAGCTGAACTTCGGCGGCTGGTCCCGGGAGGTTACCGTCAGAGAGCTGCCTATCGCCACCACACTTGCAGGAGTGAACATGAGCCTGACCCCGGGCGGAGTACGCGAGCTGCACTGGCACCAGCAGGCGGAATGGTCCTATATGCTGCTCGGCAGCGCCCGGATTACCGCCGTGGACCAGAATGGCCGGAACTTCATTGCCGATGTCGGCCCGGGCGATCTGTGGTATTTCCCTCCGGGCATCCCGCATTCAATCCAGGGGCTGGCCGAGGGATGCGAGTTCCTGCTTGTTTTTGACGATGGAAGCTTCTCGGATCTGAACACCCTGTCGATCTCCGACTGGTTCGCCCATACGCCGCCCGAGGTCCTGTCCGCCAACTTCGGCGTACCTGAATCTGCATTTGAATGTATTCCGAAGGAACAAGTGTATATATATCAGGATCAGGTGCCTGGCCCCCTGGAGAGTCAGAGGGTGGAGTCACCTTATGGAGAGATTCCGCTGAGCTTCAAGCATCAGCTGCTGGCCCAGCCGCCGCTTCGGACGCCCGGAGGCAGTGTGCGGATTGTCGACTCCGGCAATTTCCCCATCTCCCGGAACATTGCCGCCGCGCTGGTGGAGATTGAGCCCGGCGGCATGCGGGAGCTGCACTGGCATCCGAATAATGACGAGTGGCAGTATTATCTGACCGGGCAAGGCCGGATGACGGTCTTCGGCGGGGACGGCGCAGCGCGTACATTTAACGTCAGAGCCGGCGATGTCGGCTATGTGCCTTTTGCCCAGGGACATTATATTCAGAATACCGGGACTGACACGCTCTGGTTCCTGGAAATGTTCCGGAGCGACCGGTTCGCCGATGTCTCCCTGAACCAGTGGATGGCGCTTACTCCCCATGAACTGGTCAGCAGCAATCTGAATGTGGGGCCGGAGCTGATGGATGCCCTGCGCAAAGTGAAATGGCCTGTGGTGAAATACCCGGATCAGGGACACGAGCACGGACATGAGCTTGGGCATGGGCATGGGAAGCAGAAGGAGTAGCGCGTGGTTTTGCCCAGTTTAAGACTGGATTGGGCAGGTCAGTCTGCCCTATGGCCTTATCTTTACCCCAACCAGGCGGCTGAAGTGAAAATCCTTAAGCTCAGCTGTATAGACCTACCTTAATGTTGTACATTCTGCAACTTGATCATCTGAATATCCGGCTGTTTGGGAGAATTGTTGCACAAAATACAACATTATCCTCCATTACGAAGCTAAAGCAGTTAAAATGTTGTAATTCATACTACAATCTTGCTTTAGAAGCAATATCCGGAGAAAATTGTTGTATTTTCTGCAAGATTTTAATGATCGTCCTATAATTAATGGGTAACTCCAATTGTTCGAACTGTATTCTTTCCAGAACAACATAAAAAGCGGTCAGACACCCCGTCTGCACCGCTTTTTGTTCTTTATCATTAGTTTGGGTTTCGTTCCCGTATAGGAAACCTCTACTCACCGGTCTCAGCAAACCGCTTGATCCGCTCGCCGACTGCATCACGGACCCGCTGAAATACCGCCCACTTCTCTTCCTCACTGCCCTGCGCTTTGGCCGGATCATCGAATCCCCAGTGCTCCCGCCGCACCTGCGGAGGCGTCACCGGACATTTATCAGCGGCATCCCCGCATAATGTTACTACGAGATCAGCACTGTTAAGCAGCGCAGGATCAATAATATCCGAGGTCTGGGCCGAAATATCGATCCCCACCTCGTTCATTGCCTGTACCGCCTTGGGATTTAAGCCGTGGGCTTCAATTCCCGCGCTGTACACATTCCAGCCGTCCCCGAGAAATTGTTTCGCCCAGCCCTCCGCCATTTGGCTCCGGCACGAATTCCCCGTGCACAGGAAATAGATCGTCTTTTTGCCCATGTCTGATTTCTCCTTCAGGATTAGATTAGAACAGCTTCAGTTGCAGATACAAACCTAACAATGTGATAAATAACGTCGGAATCGTCAGGATAATTCCTGTTTTGAAATAAGTGCCCCAAGAGATCTTTACACCTTTGCCTGATAGCACATGCAGCCACAGCAGAGTAGCGAGCGAGCCGATCGGCGTAATCTTCGGACCCAAGTCTGAACCGATGACATTCGCGTAGATCAGAGCCTCTTTAATGAGACCTGTCGCCTGTGCGTTATCAATGGCCAGCGCCCCAATCAGCACTGTCGGCAGATTATTCATCACTGAGGAGAGGATCGCGGCGAGGAAGCCCATCCCCATCGTTGCTGCGAACAAACCGTGCTCCGCCACCTCACTGATCATCTCTGCTAGCACATCGGTCAGTCCGGCATTGCGCAAGCCATACACTACGACATACATGCCAATGGAGAAAAAGACAATCGCCCACGGCGCGCCCTTGACCACTTCCATCGTCTTGACGTAGGGACTCCGGCGGGCCATGAGCAGGAAGCAAACCGCGATTACACCTGCCACGACAGACACCGGAATGTTCAGAAATTCACTGACAAAATATCCGGCCAGCAGAAGCGCCAGCACGCCCCAGGATAACCGGAACATCCGCTTGTCCTTAATCGCCTCCTCCGGGAGCTTCATCCCGGCAGTGTCGTACACTTTGGGTATACTTCTGCGGAAGAACAGGTATAAGACCAGAATACTGGCGGCGAGCGAGAACAGCGTAGGCAGCAGCATACGTCCTGCATATTCTGTGAAGCTGATGCCGAAGAAATCGGCGGATACAATATTGACCAGATTGCTGACGATCAGCGGCAGCGAAGTCGTGTCGGCGATGAAGCCGCTGGCGATAATGAAGGGAAACACTTTTTTCTCATCAAAATTCAGCGCCCGGACCATTGCCAGCACAATCGGCGTCAGGATCAGCGCCGCCCCGTCATTGGCAAACAACGCCGCTACCACTGCGCCCAGCAGGATGACATAGATGAACATCAGCGTACCGTTGCCGCGTGCCGCCGCTGCCATATGCAGTGCCGCCCATTCGAAGAATCCAACACGGTCGAGGATCAAAGAAATCAGAATAATAGCTACAAAAGCCAGCGTGGCATTCCACACAATCATCGTCACATCGCGGACATCTCCGAAGCTGACCACACCTGCCGCCAGGGCCAGCAGCGCCCCGCCGCAGGCTGACCAGCCAATGGATAACTTACGCGGCTGCCAGATCACAAAGATTAAAGTAATAACAAAAATAAGGCTGGCTAGGACAACCATAATCCCGCCCTCCGTCTGACCCGCAGCAACATTTCCCGCAGCACTCCCCAATAGATAAATTTATATATAAGAGTAACGCCAGCCTGTCCTCCAGACGTTCTCATCGATCTAGTATTATATCAGTCGCAGCAGGCAGTAACCCCTGTCTTATTCAATGACGACAGCAGAGTATGTGAATCCGGCAATCCATGCAGGACGGCCGTGATATGCGGCTTGCCCTCCACATTCAGGGAGTAATGCACCCACTGCCCGCGTTTACTCTCCTTCACCATCCCCTTATCCTTCAGTTTACGCAGATGCTGGCTGATCGCCGGCTGCGAGATCTCAAAGAGTTCGACGAACTCACAGACACACCATTCCCGCTCCTGCAGCAGTCCAAGCATCATCAGGCGGGTCTTGTCCCCCAGAAGCTTCAGGTCATCAGCCACCTCGTTAAGCTTATCCATCGCGGTTCAGCCTCCTTAGTATATAAGCCAATGCTTATATACTAAAACAGTCTTATCAAAAGGACAAGAGAAAAGTCCAATGATTAATTGCATTGCTTTGCTTTATTGAATATTTTATATCCTTAAGTACTAACTGCATTTATCTCTTCATAGGCTAGATTATGGGGAACGCAGCAGCTTCTTGGAGAGGAGATGCAGGTCCGAAGAGCCATCCTTGCCAGTGGATTGGAGGCCGGACCACCATGAGTACAGATCAGCTCATCGCATTGCTCGTTCTCATCATTATGATCGTACAGCTTGCTGTCAAAAAGGATAAATCCTAAGGACAGCAAACAGCCAAGCAGATCGGGGGTCATCCCGGTTCGCTTGGCTTTGTTTGGCTGGGCCGCTGATCCGGCCGGTTATTTCACAAAAATGCGAATCTGACGTTCACCCGTACGCTTCATTACCCGGTAACCAGTATCCGCTGCCGTTGCCATTCCGTTATCATCCGGGCGGCAGTAGCCCCCGGCTACACAGGTACCGTCATCACGGACAAGCAGCTTGCCGATGATCCCTACAGCTACCCATTCTTCCCTGTCCTGGCGGGAAACATATTCCAGGGAGCCATCCCATTCAGGATTAAGCACCGGTTCTGTCTTGGTTCCAGCTTCGCGGACGATATGACCGTATTCATTCTTCACCTCCGCTACCTCTACCTCATGATACAAAATCCGGTCCCACTCATCGGTTACGAACATGCCGTTCCAGCGCAGGTCACTCGAATCTGCAACGATAGCCGGTCTGGCGCTGATGACACCAAGAATATATTCATCCCCTGCCTTGGCTTTACGGATTCTTTCACTGGCCCCATCAAACGTAACGAAATAACCTGCGTCAATGGCGAGCCCGTCCGAGGTTTCGAACATTTCTGCATAATCCGCGGCACCTGGAGACATCAGCGTACCATCCAGATAAATATTACCCGTAAGCCCTTCAATCACTGCCGAGTTAAAGGTCGGGCCGACCGCCAGCCCGTTCGCCAAATGCCACGAATACGGAAACCGCGTTGAGCCGTTCTGGCCCATGATATGGGCCCCTGTATGCTCCGCGAGAACAATCGTCGCTTCCCCCTCGGCATGGGAGTTCGGAGCAAAAGCCTGGGTCTGGAACCCTTCCGCATGGGAAGCCTGGCCGGAAGCAGTAGTATCCGCACCTTCGGCATGCGCATAAGGCGCATTCGCCAGTGTACCGACTCCCTCGGCGTGGGAAAAGGAGCCGCTGGCCTGTGAGTCGGCCCCTTCGGCATGGCCGGAAGCTCCGCTGGCTGTAGTCTGGAAGCCCTCGGCGTGCGAGGCTGTTCCGCTGGCCGTTGTATTCTGCCCTTCAGCGTGCGCACCCACATTACCGCTGGCTGTTGTTGCTAATCCTTCTGCATGCGATGAGGTTCCGCTGGCTACAGTGTTCTGCCCCTCAGCATGTGAATAATCGCCAAGGGCAGAAGGTCCTGCACCTAACGTAATATCTGCTGTGCCACCTTCAGCATGGGAAGCGAAGCCCATGGAGGTGGTCCCCACCCCTTCGGCATGTGAACCGGAACCACTGGCAAAGTTGGGGGCCGGATTCCCCTGCGCATCCACACCGCCGCCTTCAACGTGGGATGCCCTGCCGCTGGCTGAGTTGCCCTCTCCCTCCGCATGGGCGTTGATGGCTGTCGTCTGCGTCGAAGTATTGAAGCCTTCTGTATGAGAACGTGCGCCCCAGGCCTGTGTGCCGAATCCTTCGGAGTGGGCTTCGAGGCCGGCAGCCAGCGTCGTCGAGCCTTCCGCATGTGAGCTTTCGCCCAGCGCGTTGGTTAAATAACCTTCTGCATGCGCCGCCACTCCGCTGGCGATGGTAGAAGATCCTTCTGCATGCGCTGTATCATTCGTTGCCTGGGAGAGATAGCCCTCCGCATGTGATGCGCTTCCGCTGGCAATAGTAGTATTGCCTTCTGCATGCGAGGTATCTCCGCTGGCAAGTGTAGAGAACCCTTCAGAATGAGCGGCTGCACCGCTTGCTGTTGTATTGAGACCCTCGGCATGCGCAGCAAAGCCGCTCGCCGTATTCCCTACTCCGCTTCCCATCCTGATCACCGCTTTCTTCGTATTACAATATATTTATGTCTGCGGACGAGCGGCGGTAACGGCGAACGTGGCCAAGTTATAGATCAATTTCCATCATAAATTTCACTTACTAAAGTTGAGAAACATTATAAAGTATAGTAGAATGAGTACATGAAGAAGGGGGCGGATTGATATGGCCGAGGAGAAACAATTGATGGAAATAGGAATAAGCACGTTTTTGGAGACTACGCCTGATCCGGTAACCGGCAAGGCCATTAGCCATGCGGAGAGACTGCGCGAAGCCGTAGAAGAAATTGTGCTCGCTGACCAGGTGGGCCTGGACGTATATGGCATAGGTGAACATCACCGGGCCGATTATGCAGGCAGCGCTCCGGCTGTAGTTCTTGCCGCAGCGGCAGCTACGACCAAGCGGATCAGACTGACCAGCGCGGTCAGCGTCTTGTCTTCAGATGATCCGGTCCGGGTGTACCAGGATTTCGCCACTCTGGACGGACTGTCGAATGGCCGGGCAGAGATTATGGCAGGCCGCGGCTCATTCATTGAGTCCTTCCCGCTGTTTGGCTACAGCCTGGATGATTATGATGAATTGTTCGAGGAGAACCTGGAGCTGCTGCTGGCGATCCGCGCTTCCGAGAAGGTCACCTGGCGCGGCGGTCATCGCCCGGCGATTAATAACCTTGCCGTCTATCCCCGCGCCGTCCAGGATCCGCTTCCCGTCTGGGTGGCCAGCGGCGGCAATCCTGAATCTGCCGTGCGGGCCGGAACGCTCGGCCTTCCGATCGCTTTCGCGATCATTGGCGGTATGCCGGAACGCTTCGCTCCGCTCGTCGCCTTATACAAGGAGGCCGCTGTCCGCGCGGGACATAATCCCGACAAGCTGCAGATTGCCACGCACTCCCACGGCTTCGTAGGTGAAACTAACGAACAGGCAGCCGCCTTGTTCTACCCGTCTACCGCAGCCCAGATGAATGTCATCGGACGCGAACGGGGCTGGGGCGGAACCTACAATCGTGCGGCCTTTGACGATGCCCGCAGCCTGCGCGGCGCACTCTATGTCGGCGACGCTGAATATGTAGCCGAGAAGATCCTCCTGCTGCGCAAGAATCTTGCCGTGACCCGCTTCTTCCTGCATGTCAATGTCGGCACCATGCCGCACCGCGAGGTGCTGCGCGCCATTGAGCTATTGGGCACCAAGGTTGCCCCTATCGTGCATAAGGAATTAGCACGCACTGAGGCTAAATAACTGATATTGTGACCCTAATACGCCAAAAACACTTCAGGCGCTTAACAGCTCTTGAAGTGTTTTGGTGTATTCTTATGCTCTGCTGAATTAAAGAAGCGGCGTTACAGCGGACTTAGCAATTCACGCATCGCCGCTGCCACATCTGCCGCATTCGTAATCGGGAGGAAGTGATAACCGCTACCGATTATTTTCACATCCGCATCAGGGTGGGCAACCTTGAAAGGCTGCATTTTCTCCAGACTGAACTCATCCATACTCTCTTCTGCCAACAGCAATATCAAAGGAATATCAGCCGCTTGCTTCAGGCAATAATCGGTGGCAGTTACTTCCTTGCTCAGATGATCTAGGGCTTGTTTACGGCTATGATGTATGTAAGAGTCATCCAACAGGTAGAAGTTATTCATTAAATAGTCCTTGAATAATTGTCGTTCAGATTCAGCAAGCTTATCCATCGCCAGGACGGTTTCATCCACTGCCTGTTCAAGCTCCTCCAGACTATCAATGACGGGTAACGTAATCTCCCCCTCATCCTCTCCCCTGTCCGCAAGGAAATAATATCCGCCATCGAGCAAAGTAAGTGATTTCACATCAGCAGGATACTCCGCATAAAAGGCCTCACATATCCATGCGCCAATGGAATTCCCTGCGAAATGTGCTGCCGGAATCTGCAGATCATTCAGAATCCTTTTAATCTCCCGTACAAAAGCTCCAATCGACACATCTGGCTGATCGTCCTGGTTA
This sequence comes from Paenibacillus phytohabitans, assembly GCF_013141775.1. Classification (GTDB taxonomy): domain Bacteria; phylum Bacillota; class Bacilli; order Paenibacillales; family Paenibacillaceae; genus Paenibacillus_AQ; species Paenibacillus_AQ phytohabitans. Next base: position 46,302 of record NZ_WHOB01000030.1, on the reverse strand, counting down.
TGTCCTGGCAGGTAGATTGCTATGAACCTGAAATCTGGCAATTGCTCAGCTAAATGAGCGTATATTTCCTTTCGTTCACCAAGCGCCGGAAGCACCACAACCGTTCTATCGTTGTTCTCCGCATTGTAGACAATATACCGTTCCATTGTTCTTCCTCCAGCCCTGCGATTCTCCCTTACTGCACTAACGCCTCAATCACAGGATACGAGATCAGTTTGCGGTCCCTGTAGGTTGCAGGAATCACGTCACTCTTCGAGCTTAGAATCCCATCCTGCAGAAGTACAGCCTTGAACCCTCTTTCCATAGCCCCGTTATAGGTGAACAGTACGCAGTGCTCAGCGGCATATCCCGAGAGAATCAGCAGATCGACGCCCTGCTCCAGCACAATCTTTTCCAGATCCGTCTTCCAAAAAGCATTCGAATATTCCTTCGTCACTCTAAGATCTGTCTCCTTAATCTCAATGCCCGGAATAATCTTGAATTTCTCCTCATCGGAAGGCTGCATCCCCTCAATGTCCTGGATATGAATCACAGTATGATCTTTGGAGCGCAGCAGCTCCGAGACATAGTTAATGAACTCGCAGGCCTGATCTATTACTTTCTGTTCCACCTTTCTCAAATGCACCTCTTGCACGTCAATAATTAACAAACCGATCTTCATCCATTCTTCCTCCTTATTAGCTAAATAAAAGGAACTTCACATCATCCCTCCAATTGTACAATAAGCCCTGACTCATCCGATATTCATTTTTTTGACAGCTCCAGTTGCCCTTCTATGAATGCAGCTTTCAAGACAAAGAGACTGCCCGCGGCAGCCTCTATCACTTTCGTTCACAGGTCTTATCTTGTAATCCATCTCTACCTCAGTATGAAATACTGCTCCCGGTCCAAATCTGGAAGGAGTGCCGGATGCACAGGCTTCCATCCAAGCTGCTCTTGGGTCCAGATGCTCGAAGCTGGGATATCCAGCGCCACAAAGTGAGCCAGCCAGCCGAAATGCCCTCCTGCCTCTTCAGGGGGAATGCTGACTACAGGTATCCCGAGCCGGCGGCTGATTACGCCGGCAATATCACGGACCGGCACACCTTCATCGCCGATTGCATGCAGCCGAACTCCGGCAGGAGCTGATTCCAGCGCCAGCCGGTAGAGATGTGCGGCATCCAGCCGGTGCACAGCTGGCCAGCGGTTTGCGCCATCGCCCACATATCCCGAGATTCCTGTAGTACGGGCCATATTGATTAGGCCCGGAACAAAGCCGATATCGCCATCACCATGCACGGATAGCGGGAGCCGCAGCACCGATACGCGTACGCCCTGCGCTGCCAATGCAAGGGCCGCTTCCTCCGAGGCCGAGCGATGCTTCACAGAGCCAGGATAGGGTGCATTCTCTTCTGTTCCCAGCTGACCCGGCGTTAGATGCCCGATCACAGAGGTTACGACTAACGGCCGGCCGGACTGCGCAAGCTCGGCCCCTATTGCTTCGACCGCAAGCCGGTCTGACTCGCCTGCAGCCGTAAGATCCGAGAAGTCGTGAATGAACGCGGCATGGATAACACCATCCGCTCCAGCCGCTCCCCGCCGCAGGCTGTCCAGATCATCCAAAGAACCGCGGTGTATGGCGGCCCCGGCAGCAGCAAGCGCTGCTGCCGCCTCATCCGAACGGGCGAGGCCCAGTACATCATGCCCCGCATCTATCAATTCACGTACAATGGCAGAGCCGACAAAACCAGTAGCACCTGTGACAAAAACACGCATATTAAATTCCTCCAATAACTATTATGTGGTAGAACTGCCCGGTGCACCCTGGCGGCATAACCGGTTGCCGCCGCTCGTACAAGGCTACACTCATTATAGTCTGCGCATTACCGGAACCTTTGCCTGTTCCCTTTCGCTTTTTGCCCGATCCTACAAGAAGGGCGAACTGGTCTTATGACCGCACACAAAAACCCGCAGACCAAGCGGCTGCGGGCTTCCCGAAGGAATGGTTCAGTCGGTTCTGTGGGTTTGCTGACGTAATCTGGCGATATCTCTGCTTGGCGGATTTCCGAAGAACCGGCTGTAATCCCGGCTGAATTGGGAATCACTTACATAACCGACAAGCCGGCAGGCAGTGGTCGCGTCCATGGCACTGGCTAACATTAGACGTCTGGCTTCGTGAAGGCGCAGCGCTTTTTGATATTGCAGCGGGCTCATGGAGGTGACGGACTTGAAATGCACATGAAAAGAAGATGGACTCATATGTACCAGCTCCGCCAGCTCAGCAACCTTCATCTGCCGGGAGAAGTTGCCCTGCAGCCAGGTTATGACCTTCGACACCCGCTGCATATCCGACTCCGCGAACCCCATCTCCACAACCTGGGCGCCAATCGGACTGCGCAGAATCCGGATCAGAATTTCATCCAGAACCAGCGGGGCAAGCAATTCAGCATCACCGTCATTGTGGAGGCATTCCACCAGTCTCGCCACTGCGTTAATGATACTCAGATTGACATCAGCAATGTAACCTTTACTCATCTGACGTACCGGGGGCAAACCCTGGGGGTACAGCTTCAGGACCCATTCGCTAATCCGCTGCGGATCAAGCTCCAGCCTCACGGCAAGATAAGGCTCAGATGAACTGGCCTCCATGAGCTGCATGGCTAACGGCAGGGCGACAGGCAACAGAATCATCTGCGATTTGTCAAAATGATAAACCTCCTGCCCGATCATGACATCCTTTGACCCTTGGGCCACGATTATAAACGAGGTGGAATAGAAGGTTTTGATGGTATCCCTATCGGTACGTGAATACCGGCTGACATAGAGCCCGGGTATGCGCTGGCTAAAGGTACCGTCATGAGGAACAAGAGCAGAGATCAGCTGGACCAGTCTGGCTGTTTCTGCCTCAAGCAGCCTCTCTGCATTCCCAGGCTCCGTTGTCACCGCGTATTCATCTTGCAGCCTCATCATATAGCCACCGCTCCCTGGTATTCAGACATCTATGAAACTCCATCCTTATGAACAAGTAACGTTTATTATACACACTAATAATAAAAAACTCCCGATAATGTTGTCCATTATCAGGAGTACGCCTGTTGATTAGCCAAAGTCTGCTACGTTACCATAACTACAATTTAGCTAATCAACAGACCTGGCCTTGGAATGAAATTATAGGGAACTACTCCTTGACGCCGCCAAGCGCTACACCCGCGATAATATAACGGGATAACAGGAAGTACACTACGAACAGCGGTAAGGCTGTCAGCGCCAGCCCCATATAGATCGAGCCGAACTCCGTCTTGTAGATATCCCCGCGCAGTAAGCTGACCATAATCGGCATTGTGTATTTCTCTTTCTGTGTAAGCAGAATCAGCGGCATGAACAGGTTGTTCCAGTTGCCTACGAAGGCGAAGATGGCCTGCGTCGCCACTGCCGGAACCATCAGCGGCAGGATGATCCGGTTAAAGGTTTTGAATTCACCTGACCCGTCTACGCGTGCTGCTTCCACGATCTCAATCGACAGCGTTGCCAGCAGGTATTGGCGCATAAAGAACACCACGGCCGGCGCAGCAATTGCAGGCAGAATCAGCGGCAGGAAGCTGTTGGTCCAATGTATTTTATACATGAACTGATAGAATCCGATGGCACTGGCCTGGGAAGGAATCATCATCACGCACAGGATAAAGGTAAAGAATGGACCGCGCAGCTTCCAGCTGTAGGTCACAAGCCCATAAGCCGCCAGGGACGAGAAATAGACCGTTAATAGGGTAGCTGAGGAAGAGATAATAAATGAATTCATAAACCCTTGAATGGGGTCAAAACTCTTGTCCAGCAGCACCCGCAGGTTGCTCATCAGATGCGACGAAGGCAGCAGTGACAGGCCGCTTTGAATTTCCGCTGTAGAGCGGGTGGCATTCACAAACATGATCCAAAACGGGAGGATGCTGAGCACCGCCAAAAAGATGCAGACGATATAAATAATCGTCTTGTTAATTCTCCGGGTGACGCCTCCGCTATTATTATTGTTCATGTGCTACGCCCCCCTCACGGCTGCTCTTGACGGATTTACGATGCATTTTTTCGATTTTTTTCATTTTTGCCGCATCGCGGTCACGCATTAAATAGAACACAAATCCGGACAATATCGCTGAAATCACGAACATGATCATGCTCGCCGCGGCAGCGCGATTGTACATATAGCTTCCCTTAAATGCTTGCCCGTAGATGAACATGGACGTGGTAAGGGTAGAGTCATCCGGTCCGCCTGCAAGGAAAAGCTGCGGAATATCAAACATGGTCAAACCACCGACCATCGATGTAATCAGTGTGAAGAGCAGAATCGTACGTAAGCTCGGCAGCGTGATCCGGAAGAAGGTTTGAATTCCGTTCGCACCGTCAATCGATGCAGACTCGAAGAGCGCAGGATTGATCCCCATAACGCCAGCGATCAGAATGATCATCGTGTTGCCGTACCACATCCAGAACTGGATGAACGCCACAATGCCACGTGCTGTCGTCTTATCCTGAAGGAAGAAAATCGGAGTGTCGGACCAGCCCATTAATTCAACAAAGCTGTTTACCGGACCCATTGGGTAGGCGAACAGAGTGCTGAAAAGCACAGCGATTGTACCTGCTGTAATAATATTAGGCATATAGAGCAGAACCTTGAAAACACCTTGCCCCTTTATTTTCAGACGCTGGTTCGTGAACCATGCAGTGAGTAGGAGCGCAAGAGCGATCTGGGGAACGAAGTTGACAATCCAGAGTATCCCGGTGTTAATCAGAGACTTTCTGAAGGAGACATTATCAAAGAGGAGATCTTTGAAGTTCTGAAAAGGATTATCCAAAATATGTATCGGTTTTGGGATTAATCCCTGCAAATTGGTGAACCCGATGAATGCGGTGTATAAAATGGGATATAACGAGAAAATCAGAAATGCCAAAACAAACGGAAATGTGAAGATATAGCCGAATTTAGAGTAGTTCACACCTTTGCGGCGCATGCTCTCACCCCTTTAGTTGATATGAAGGGGCGGGATGACTCCCCGCCCCTCCGAATGCTTGTTATTCTCGCTCGATACCCAGCGCTTGTTATTCGCTTTCGATACCCAGCTGATCTTTAACCTGCTGCTTGAAGGTTTCGATTGCTTTCGCACGATCCTTGTTGCCTGCAGTATATTCGCGTACTTGATCACGCCAGAGCTTGTTGATCGTTTCGTCGAACTGGGTCAAGTTCTTACCGGAAGCGTTGGCATTAGCCGGAACGAACACATCAAACATATTCTGTCCGCCAAGCAATGGAACTTCGCCGTTAGACTTATCCATGACAACAGCAGAAGCAACGCTATCCTTCGTACCTTGCTCGCCCTCTTTCATCGTTCCGTTAGCCCAGTAATACTGGAGTCCGGTTTCGGAGGTATCGAGTGTTACCCACTTGATAAAGTCCGCAACAGCCTGTTTCTTGGCATCGTCCTTGGTTACGTCTTGGTTAGCAAGCAACCAGGTGCCTCCCCAGAAGAAGCCAGTCGGCGGCTCGGTAACTGCCCAGTCACCATTTGTATCTTTTACCTGTCCGTTCATTACGTAGTTGATCAACCAAGCTGGACCGAAGAATCCGAAGACCGGTTGAGCGCCGGAGCCGGACATATCAGCATACCAGGCTTCTGTCCAGTCTGTTGTATCGTTGTGGTAGCCATTGTCTTTCAGCTTCTTGGAGAGATCAAGGAACTCTTCACGCTTCGGATCAATATGCAGCTTGCCATCCACAATCCAGCCTTTCTCAGAACTGTTCTCGATCGCATGCCACATGTCGCCGTCACCAGAAATCGCGCCATAGCCTTTAGCCTTCAGCTTCGCAGCTGCATCGAAGAATTTATCCCAGCCTGGACCAATTTCAGTCTTGATCGCAGCCGGGTCATCTGTTCCAAATACATCCTTGGCGATTGAGCGGCGGTAGATAAAGGCTCCGCCTGTCGCCTGGTAGCCGAGACCTTTCAGCTGGCCGTCTTTGCTGCCGATATCAACCGAGTATTGAGCAATGCCTGCGTCTTTTACCAGCTGGTCGTCAAGACCCAGGTCAGCATAGTTGGCGGCATAAGTGGATGCATCACCTTGGGTATATTTGAGTACGAACGCCGACTCCGCTGCAAAAATATCAGGGGCATCCTTACCGCCAGCGGCCAGCGCCTGGTCAAGAGCAGGCTGATAAGCGCCATCGGTAGTTGCAATAACCGTAGTTTTAAACTCCACATTTGCATCGGGATGAGTTTCCATATACTTTGTAGTCATGTTCGGAATCTCATCGGTGAAGCTCCAGAGATTGATGGTAACTTTCTCACCGGATCCTGCTGCTGGAGCAGTTGTAGCTGCTGCGGCCGTTGTGGCTGCCGGAGCTGTTGTGGCGTTTGCGCCGGATGAGCTTGAATTATTATTTCCTCCACACGCTGCCAGAGCAGATGACATCAAGACCAATGTAGAGATCCCAGCTAGAACACGCTTCATACTTTTCATACTTTGCCTCCCCTTTTATATTCAATCCTCGGTTTTATGTAACCGCATTCATATTATAGTGCCAGACTCTCTCAGACATAAGGAACCCCTCATTGGGAAAAATACCACTATTTTTGGTTCCTGTTCCAAAGGAGGTATAAAAAAGACGCCAAGGCATTTTGCCCTAGCGTCTCTATGATCTCTCAAATTTCTTTTCAATAATTTTTGAAGAGATGTTATGCATAGTATCCGCCTTTGACCGGATATTCTCCATGCTCCTGAAAGTGCCGGTATATTTTAGTGAATGCCTTGATGGCGCTCCATTGACTCTGATTATTATTTAGTAACACCACTACCTCTGCCATCGAGGTATCACCAGGTAATTCTCCACTTGTAAATCTGTATAAATCCGTTTCAAACATACCATCAAGCTCTCTCAAGCAATCCCCGTACCGGTATCTGGCAATCGTATTCTCAATCTCAATCAGCTCAAAATCAATGCAGATAGCCATGTTAGGGTCCTCTCCTCACGTAACTCCGGGTGGCTGCTTTGACGTAGGAATTTCTCGAATCCTCCGCTATTCGCGCCCGAGATCCGGTAACTTCTAAAGAAATCCTGCCCAAAATACAACATTCGCCTCAATATATCGATTCAAATCCAAAATTGTTGTACAAAAGGCAACATTCCCACCTTCTCCAAGCATCCTAACGGGAAATTCCTGTATTTCATACAACAATTCTTCCGCACACACAGGTATTGAGGTCTCAAAGTTGCAAAACGTACAACATTATTAAGCGAGCGCGAGTCTCCTAGCATACACCCTGCAATTTCAAACCCTATAGCTTTAACTAGAATCAGTCATGACTCCCTCACGAGAACTTATACCAGAATATCCGATAATCAAAATCCGGCTTCATCCCGATTGCTTGGGCTATGCGGATAGAGCCGGTGTTCTCCGGAGTACAGTCCCAGTAAGGCCGGATTCCTTTTCGTCTGAATTCTTGTAACAGTGCAGTAGCCACTGCCGTACCATAATTTCTTCCTCTGTATCCTTCCAGGGTCTCGATATCAATCGCATGCGTCTCTTTTGCAATAAAAGCCGAGAAACACAAACTCATGACCTGGTTATTATACTCGGCATAACACCCCAGTCCCTGCTGAAGGAAAACATCTGCCGACTCCCAGTAATGCAGTATTTTCTCTTATACAAATGAATGGTTCTCTAATCGCCTTGATGTAAGCAGCTCCCTGTCGATTGACCGGATCGTTATTTCATTAGCTTGAAATTCCACAGCTCCCGCTTGCTCTCCTGCACAGAACACATGCTGATTTTCCGCCGAAATATTACGGTCCCCGAAGATGGCACTAAGCGTATCATCCCAGGTATCCATCTCCGCGCCAATCTCGACCCAAGTTATGCCCTGCTTCTGTAGCTCAGGTTCTATAACGGTTCGCATGTATTCGCCCAGCTTCTCTGCAAACACTGAACTCCGCGCATCACCAACGATTTGAAACCCCTGCTGTCCCTGAATCCAGATTAACGCTGCTGTTGGTTCTGTCGGATGATCTGCGTAGACCCTACCCGGGTTCATCCCATCAACTATAGCCTTGGCCTCAATATTTTTACATGGGTCTATGAGATGCCGTATCTTATAAAAGTCCTCTTTATTAAGCTCTGTGATCATTGTCAGATCCTCCGGTCCTTACAAATAATGCTTTTCAATTGCTTTTTTGAATACGTCTATGGGTTTTTCATAATCTATAGGTTTGTGAATTATTCTGTTCAGCCATTTCATATGCTGTTCCTTACTTGCATGTTCTCCTTGTGCATGATCATTAAAGAAGGTTACTTCTTTCATTGTTCCTAAGACACTTCTATTGTTGGTCCTTGCTATATTGATCTGCTGGCTGTCTTTCATATACGATTCAATTAACTTCGGTTCAATTCCTTCACTTACCAGATAATCCCTCAATTCTGTGCGGAACTTATCGGTTAAACTATTTAACTGAGCCGATCTTACCCCGTTAAAAATCACACTCAACCGGCTTAGATCATTGATGAGGAGGATATGCTTCCGTCTATTTACCCATACCATATTCGCGTGCCAACTGAATAACGGAGCGGTTAGCTCATTCTCTATCGGTGCAGCTTTCATTTCCTTCAATAAAGCCTGCGTGAATCTTAATACAACCATTTTGCACTTCCTTTCTTAACGCTTACATGCTTCCCATTCATCAGTATTCGGGAGTACCCCCGCACTATCCTCTCTGCAGAACGGAAATCAGGCCGCCCTCAACTGAGGACGACCGGATGTTTTCACAATCATTTTTCCTTAATGACCAGCAGAACTCCCATACAAATCAGAGCGGTCCCTGCCCAAAAGGACAAGCCTATCTGCTCCCCGAGTAATAACCACCCCAGGAAAGTGCCGACTACCGGCTGGAAGAAGAAAAATAATCCCCCGCTTGAAGCATTCAGCATTTGCAATCCACGGTTCCACAGCAGAAAACCACAGGCTGTAGAGATTACCCCCAGGTATACAAGGCCGCCCCAAATTGACGGATGCATCAACGCGCTAACATCCAGATCAGGCAACCGGCTAATCGTAACAGGAGTAAGTAAAACAACGGCTACCAGGGCAGCATAGAACGTTACCACAATCTGCGAATAGTGCCCCGGCACCCGTTTAATAAGCACTGACATAAGCGCCCAGGTAAGCGCCGCAACGAGCAGGGATATCCCGCCGAGCTGAAGCGATGGATCAATGCCCGCATTTCCGACAATAATACCGACACCGAGCGTTGCTAAAATAACGGAAAAGGCCTTTTGGAAGGTGATCTTCTCTTTCAAAATAATCCGCGCAAACAGAACCATAAATGCAGGTGTCGCCCCAGTAATGATCGCACCCATTTGTGCGGTAGAGAGCATCGTGCCTATCTCTTGGGTTACGATTGAAATGGTATTTCCAATCACGCCGATCATGACAATTAACAGGATATCCCGTTTCTCGATACGCCACGATTGTCTGGTAATAATACCAATAAGCAGCAATGCAATAACCGCAATTACATAGCGGATCCATACTAATTCAAGCGGCGGTACAACGTCCACCACGTATTTGACAACCACATACATCCCGCCCCAGATGCTGGCAGCGAGCGATAAATACAAAGAACCTAATAAAGTGTTTTTCATGTTTTGTACCCTCCGTTGCTCTAGACATTCCTTGTCCTTAACGGAGTTGTAGTTTTCTGCCGTTAAGGAAGCAGAACTACAGGTACATCATTCTCGAATAGTGGTGACCACAGCATTAGTTCTCAGCTCACTTTCAGAAGATAATTTCATTCTATTCTATACGAACATCATCCATCTGGGTATAAGTATTTAACTGTCTGAACGAGAAATGTTGAAACTTGTCATATTTTCTAACGTAGATTTGGACCATACAGAGAATGAAAAACTGGAGAGGAGCTTGTACCTGATGGAGTATTACCGCCGCAGTGTAACAGACACCCTGGAAGAAGTGCAGAGCCAGGCCAAAGGGCTTACGTCTGCTGAAGTAGACAACCGGCTCACCAAGGACGGCTACAATGAGTTAAAGGGTAAACAGAAAGACCCGCTCTGGAAGCTGTTTCTGGAGAATTTCAAAGATCCGATGGTTATTGTGCTGCTCATAGCAGCAACAGTTCAGATTGTGATGGGGCATGTCATGGAATCCGTCATTATCTTTGTAGTGCTGATTCTGAATGCTGTGATCAGCGTTGTTCAGACCCGTAAGGCTGAGAGCTCGCTTGACGCACTGCGCAAAATGTCTGCGCCTGAAGCCAAGGTCATCCGGGACGGAGCCTTGCTGTCCATTCCCGCGAGGGAACTGGTCCGCGGCGATATCGTCTTCCTGGAGGCTGGCGATTACGTGCCTGCGGACGGGCGGATTATTGAATCCGGGAGTCTGAGGATTGACGAAGGAATGCTGACCGGAGAATCTGAAGCCGTAGAGAAGCATATTCAGCCTATTGATCATGACGCTCCGCTTGGAGACCGGCGCAATATGGCCTTCAGCGGCTCGCTCGTTGTCTATGGCCGGGGAACGCTGGTCATTACAGGAACTGCACTCGGCACCGAGCTTGGGAAGATTGCCGGTCTGATCGAGAGTGCTGAAGCGAAGCAGACCCCGCTTCAGCGCAAGCTGGAGAGCTTCGGCAAGAAGCTGGGCCTGGCCGTTCTCGGCTTGTCCATCCTTATCTTCTCCATTCAGGCTGCACGCGTCTGGCTCTCGAACGATACGGTCGACACGACCGAAGCGATTCTGAATGCCCTGATGTTCGCCGTCGCTGTAGCCGTCGCCGCGATTCCCGAGGCATTGTCCTCGATTGTAACCATTGTGCTCTCCGTAGGCACCAACAAGATGGCCCGGCAGAACGCCATTATCCGCAAGCTGCCCGCTGTTGAAGCCCTGGGATCAACCAGTGTAATTTGTACAGATAAGACCGGTACGCTGACACAGAATAAAATGACAGTTGTCGATTACTTCCTGCCGGAAGGATCGCAGGAGCAGTTCAGCCTGCAGGCCGATGAATGGTCGGAAGAAGCCCGCAGACTGCTGCATATCGCCGTACTCTGCAACGATTCCAACATTAACGAGGAAGGCAAGGAGCTGGGTGACCCTACAGAGGTTGCGCTGATTGCCTTCAGTAACAGCAAGAACAGGGATTACCGCGAAATCCGCGATAACTTCCCGCGCGAAGCCGAGCTGCCGTTTGACTCGGAACGCAAGCTGATGACGACGCTGCATACCTTTGACGGGCAGAAGGCCCTGCTTACCAAAGGCGGCCCGGACGTCCTGTTCAGCAGATGTACCCACGTGCTGCTGAGCGGCCAGGAGGTTCCGCTGACACCGGAGGTTCTGGAACGCTTCACCGAAGCTAACGAGAAGTTCTCCAGCAGAGCCTTGCGGGTGCTTGCTTATGCCTATAAGACCGTGCCAAATACCGTCACCGAAGTAGGCCTTGAAGATGAGCAGAACCTGGTGCTGGTTGGCCTCTCAGCGATGATTGATCCGCCGCGCGAGGCGGTATATGGCTCCATTGCTGAATCCAACAAGGCGGGTATCCGCACGATCATGATTACCGGGGACCATAAGACCACGGCTCAGGCGATTGGTCGCGATATCGGACTGATGGCTGAGCACGAGATCGCGGTCACCGGCCAGGAGCTGGACGCCATGTCCGAGGAGGAGCTGGACAGCAGACTGGAGCAGATTGGCGTCTACGCCCGTGTCTCTCCGGAGAATAAGATCAGAATAGTCCGTGCCTGGCAGCGTAAAGGCAAAATCACTGCCATGACCGGTGACGGCGTCAATGATGCCCCGGCCCTGAAGCAGGCCGATATCGGTGTAGCCATGGGCAGCGGAACCGATGTGGCCAAGGATTCTGCGGCCATGATCCTGACCGATGATAACTTCGTATCGATCGTCAATGCGGTCGCTGTCGGCCGGACGGTATTCGACAACATCAAGAAGGCCATTGCCTATCTGTTCGCCGGCAATCTGGGGGCGATCATCGCCATCCTGTTCGCGCTGATCTTCGACTGGATCAACCCGTTCACCGCCATCCAGCTGCTGTTCATTAACCTAGCGAACGATTCCCTGCCGGCCATTGCCCTGGGCATGGAGAAGGCTGAGCCGGATGTAATGAGCCGCAAGCCACGGGACATTGGCGAAGGCATCTTCGCCGGAGGCATGATGCAGGCTGTCATTACCCGCGGGCTGCTGATCGGGATTGCCGTCATTGTCTCCCAGTACATCGGGCTGCAACATTCCGATGAAATGGGCATCGCGATGGCCTTCACCACGCTGATTCTGGCGCGTACGCTCCAGACCTTCGCGGCCCGCTCCAACAGCCAGACCTCTGTGGAAGCCGGCTTCTTCAGCAACAAATATGTGATCGGCGCAGTGATGGTCTGCTTTGCCTTCTACGGCATTGCTGTCCTGCCCGGCGTCAGAGACATCTTCTCCATCCCCGCTTCCTTCGGGATGGACCACTGGCTCACAGCCACTGGCCTTGCCCTAGGCTCGGTCATCGTGATGGAGCTGGCGAAGCTTGTCCGCCGCGCATTGCCGTCTAAGCAGGCCGCGTAGGCTTTAGCTTAGGGGATGAAATAGCCAAAAGCCTGCACTCCCGGTATGGGGTGCGGGCTTTTTTTATAATACATTACTTCTTCAAATGATAAGGCACTGTAGTGACAATAACATCGCTGCGGAACAGTAACCGGGCACGTATCAGCAGACTCGATTGATTATGAAGGATGTTATGCCAGCCTTTCTTCGGAATGAACTGTGGAATGATGACCGTTACCCTATGATTCAACTCTGCGGCCTTCCAATTGATCGTATCAATGAATTTGGTCAATGGTTGTACGATGCTTCTATAGGGAGTATACAGTGTCACTAATCTTATCTCCGGCTGCCACTTTTTCCATTTCTCCTCAAATATGGCTTCCTCTTCTCTTTCGAAGGGCACATACACGGCGATAATCTGCTGCGGATTCAGCGATTTGGCATATTCCAAGGAGTTCATCACCACATGAGTGATTCCGGCAACCGGCACGATGATTACATTGCCTTCAATCTTAATCGTTTCCTCACAGGTCGTTATTCTGAGCTGGTCGGCAACGGCCTCGTAATGCTTATGAATCCGGTGGAACACCAGAAGGAGAATCGGCAAAAATACAAAGACCGGCCAGACCTGTGTGAACTTGGTCAAGAAGAACATCATCGTAACAATAAGGCTGATTAGAGCACCAACGGTGTTGATGATGAATTTTTGCAGCCAGCCCGCCTGTTTTTCCCGGAGCCACTTAACCATCATCCCTGTCTGTGACAGCGTAAAGGGAATGAACACACCTACAGCATAAAGTGGGATCAACTGCTCTGTCTTCCCTTCAAATACATAAATCAGGACCATAGAAAGAACACCCAGGATGATAATGCCGTTAGAGTAACCCAGCCGGTCTCCACGCATGGTGAACATCCGCGGAATGAACTTATCCTTGGCCAGATTCACAGCCAGCAATGGGAATGCGGAATATCCGGTGTTGGCAGCCAGAATCAGTATTAATGCAGTGGTTCCCTGTATGAAGAAATACATCGCATTCCGGCCGAACGTTTGCTCAGCAATTTGCGACACGACCGTCACATCAGCACGGGGAGCTATACCATAATAATAGGCCAGCACTACAATTCCTGAGAACATAACAGCAAGTAAGGCTCCCATGGCTACTAAGGTTTTGGCGGCGTTAGAAGCCTCCGGACTTTTGAAATTCGGAATGGCATTGGATATCGCTTCTACACCCGTTAACGCAGAGCTCCCGGAAGAAAACGCGCGCAGCAGCAGGAATAGACTGATCCCCGCTACCGGCGTACCCAATGAGGTATGCAGCTCTGCCGGAACGTTACCGGTTAAAATGTTATACAAACCTGTACCAATTAGAATGAATAAAGCCAGCACGAATAAATAAACCGGATAAGCAAGTACGGAAGCGGATTCCGTGACACCCCTTAAGTTAAGAATCGTAATCAGGATCACGAAGACGATAGCGATAACTACTTTATGCTCATGCAGGCTTGGAAAAGCTGAGGTAATTGCGTCCGCGCCGGCCGATATACTTACAGCCACCGTCAAAATATAGTCCACCAACAGCGAACCGCCGGCAATCAGTCCGGGGTATTTCCCCAAGTTTTCCTTGGATACCACATAGGCTCCACCACCATGCGAATAAGCAAAAATAATCTGCCGGTAGGACAAAATGAGTGCGGTTAACAATACTAATACGCCAATCGCAATCGGGATGGAGTACCAGAAGGCAGCGGCTCCAATCGTAACGAGAACAATCAAGATTTGTTCCGGCCCGTACGCAACGGAAGACAAGGCATCTGAAGACAGTATGGCCAGCGCTTTCTTTTTATTTAGCTTTTGCTCCCCTAACTCAGTAGACTTTAAGGGCCTGCCGATCAGAAATCGTTTTAAAAATGAGATCACGGGTTTCACCACTCGCTTATTATTTTGTAAAATTCTTGATAGTGCAGCATCTGTACCTTACTCAGACACAACAAAAAGACCACAGAAGAATATTCCGTGATTATAGAGGCAAGGAACTGTTCGAATTCTGCGGAGTAAACTATGATTTACTTCCAAGTTCAGCCTATCATTTCCGGCATTAATATAGCGTTAAGGATTCCTCAAAGACATTAAGATTGCATTAAGATATGATGAAGTTGTATCCCATCGTGCCTGTATCTTATAGTAAGAGAAGAGTCCGGAAAATACCCAGTAGGAGCGCAAACCATGAATTTAAAAGATCAGTTGATCCTAATCAAAGAAAATGACTACCAGACACCTGCGGAACCCTTCCAGCTGGTACAAGAAATGATACATAACATCGGCTCCTTGGATGCCGAGCTGCGTGATGATCTAATCTATACAACCCTATCCCACTGGATTCCCGGTAATTCGTTTTCCGAAGACGAGCTGGAGCAACTTCTCCCTGCCCTATTGGATACTGACCATTTGCACTATAAGCTTGGTGAAGGCAATACAGACTCTGTATTCACACGGTCTTTCTCTATGCTGGTCATCCCGCTCCTCATCATGAAGCATAGGGAATCCCCATTCCTCTCAAGAGAGCAAGTTCACCAGATCAAAGAGAAGGTGTTCTACAGTGTGCAGGAAGAGCGGGATTACCGCGGGTATGACGAAGAAAAGGGCTGGGCTCATGCCATAGCCCATGGGGCAGATGCTTTAGATGATTTGGCCCAATGCTCCGAACTGGATCAGGCTGACCTCTTCACCATCCTCGACCTGGTTTACGACAAGATGACCATAACCGAACGGGTTTACTCCGATGGTGAGGATGAGCGGATGGTCAGACCCGTAATCAGTGTTTTAAACAGAAAACTGCTTAGTCAGACTGACGTAGAGCAATGGATTCAACGTTTTGGTGAGGTTGAGAAGAGCCCCGAATTCCTGCCTGCCTTCAGGCAAAAAAATAATATTAAGAATTTCCTGAAAAGCTTGTACTTCCGGGTAAAATTCTACAAAGCAGATGCCGCTCTCTGCCCGGTGATTGAGGATACTTTATATAAGGTAGAGAAAGTGTATTATTGCTGATTAAAGAAATCACAAATGGCTCCGCCCTTTGATGATAGGGGCGGAGCCATTCGCTTTATTTTTTAGTGAATTAGTCAATCTCTAATTAGTCAATTTCAATACTTCTTTAGTTCATTCTTGTATATTTCAAAATTTTCTTCATCAAAACATACAAATACTACTTTTTTTAATATTTGTTTCCTTATTTAATAAATACTTAGAGACTTCCTCTACGGCTATGTAGCAGGCTAAGTCTTTCGGATATTTGTATATACCTGTACTTATATTTGGAAAAGCAATACTTGTAGCTTCGTTTAACTCCGCTTGCGTTAATGAATTCCTGTAACAGTCTTTTAGCTTTTGTTCCTCATTGTTCAATCCGCCATTCCAAACGGGCCCCACGGTATGGATAACCAAACGGCTCTTCAAGTTCCCTCCTGTGGTAACTACCGCTTCTCCAACTGCACAGCCACCCTGTTGATTGCGGATCTTCATGCACTCTTCTAATATTGTTTTTCCCCCAGCTCTATGGATAGCACCGTCTACACCGCCTCCACCCAACAGACTAGTGTTGGCAGCATTGACTATTGCTTATACTTCCGTTTTAGTTATATCTCCCCGGACCAACTGAACGATTGAGTCTTTCATAATAACTTCCATGAATAACCTCCAATAGTACTTCGTAAATAACCACATATGTAGAATATTCGCGGAATTATTGAGCTATCCTGCCCTTTCGTTGAACAAAGGCAGCCGACTATTAACCGACTGCCTTTGTGTCGATATATTGCATATCGGCCTATTCAGGAGGACTCAAATAATACCGGTAATACTTAAAATCATGTCGCTCATTTAATATATGAATCAGCAAATTTTGCTCATCCATAAGCTGGAATCCGCAGTATTCAAGAACCCTTTGAGATGGGATGTTGTCAAGCTCAACGGTTCCAATGATATAGGGAATATCGTATTTTCCCGCTATCCATTCAAGTGTTCCCTTTGCAGCCTCCTTAGCATAACCTTTCCCTCTTGCACTTGGGAGGATTCCATAGCCAAATTCAGGTTCATGTAACTCATCATGTTCTTGTGCAGCGACCTGGCCAAGAATATCACCTGTTTCTTTTTCAAAAACACCTAAGCATAATGTTCCAGATATAATATCCATATTTTTATAGTTAGAAAGGTGCCAATTAAAAAACTCTTTTGCCCTTGGCTTCTGCATTTGCCAACCTCCATACAAATCCAAAAGCCTTTCGAATTGCTCGAAATCATTATCGTCAAAAGTTCTGACGACCAGCCTTTCTGTTTCGATATAAACAGTGTTCAAGTCACTCATTAATAAACCCTCACTTATTCAAATTAAAAGCATTCACAATTACAGGTTACCATAATTAGAAATTTTTAGTTTTATCACTTTTCGCGTTATTTTCCCCTGTTAGTTAATGAAGCATTTTCTCTTAACAATATTAATTGTTTAATAATTTGGGTTTGTCCTCCATCAAAAAAAAGCCGTCCTGAGATTTCAGGACGGCGCATGATGTCTGGCTTGTTGTCTGAAATTTTACATCAGACAATTCATAACTCTAAAGTATCCAAAGTCTTGGACACATGTTCAGTAACAATACCCTTACTCCACAGTAACACTCTTAGCCAAGTTTCTTGGCTTATCCACATCATGACCCAGAGCCAACGACGCGTAGTAAGCCAGCAACTGCAGCGACACTACAGACAAAGTAGCGGTCAGCAGCGGCAGAGTCTGAGGAATCACGAACACCTGGTCAACAGATCTGAGCAGGTCATTTTTGTGTTCTTCATGAGTGATCGCCAGGACATGTGCGCCGCGGGCTTTCACTTCTTTGATGTTGCTGACGGTCTTCTCAAGCACGGATTCCTGGGTTGCCAGGGCAATGACAGGAACGCCTTCTTCGATCAGCGCCAGTGTACCATGCTTCAGTTCACCCGCAGCATAAGCTTCGGAGTGAATATAAGAGATCTCTTTCAGCTTCAGCGATCCTTCCTGGGCTACTGCGTAATCTACGCCACGGCCGATGAAGAAGAGGTGCTTATGCTCAGCGATTTGTTCAGCATAGGCTTTGATCGCATCTTTCTGGGCCAGGATTACTTCTACTTGCTCAGGCAGGGACTGCATAGCTGCGAGAATCTTAGCCACTTCTGGTTCAGACTGCGTGCCGCGTACTTCAGCCAGGTACAGACCCAGCAACGTGAATGCGATCAGCTGGGAAGTGTAAGCTTTGGTCGATGCTACAGCGATTTCCGGACCAGCCAGTGTTACCAGTACACTGTTGGCTTCCCGGGCAATGGAACTGCCTACTACGTTAGTTATTGCCAGAACATGGGCTCCGTTGGCTTGACCTTCGCGAAGAGCAGCCAGTGTATCTGCAGTTTCACCGGATTGGCTGACTACGATAACCAGTGTCTCCGGAGTCACGATCGGCGCACGGTAACGGTATTCTGAAGCAATGTCATTCTCTACCGGAATGCGCACCAGAGACTCAATCAGGTTACGTCCTACGAGACCAGCATTATAAGCAGTACCGCAAGCTACGATCTGAATGTTGCGGATGTTCTTGATTTGTTCTTCTGTCAGGTTAAGCTCAGGCAGAATGACTTTGTTGCCTGCAGCATTCATGCGTCCGCGCATGGTATCGCGGTAAGCCTTTGGCTGCTCGTGGATTTCTTTCAGCATGAAGTGCTCATAACCGCCTTTTTCTGCGGTAACAGCATCCCAATCGACAGTAATCATTTCCCGAGAAATAAAGTTGCCTTCAATCGTCATTAATTCGACAGCATCCCGTGTCAATACAGCCATTTCGCCGTCGTTCAGAATATATACGTTGCGGGTGTATTCCAGCAATGCAGGAATATCAGACCCGATAAAGTTTTCGCCTTCTCCAAGACCGATAATAAGCGGGCTGGCCTGACGTACTGCTACCAGTTTATCCGGTTCGTATTCAGTCAGAACACCCAGTGCGAACGCTCCGCGCATGTAAGTAATCGCTTTTTGCACAGCCTTCACGATATCCCCATTGTATTCACGCGCAATCAGATGGGAGATAACTTCGGTATCTGTTTCGGAAGAGAAATTAGCTCCTCCGGCAATCAGTTCTTCCTTGAGATCCAGATAGTTCTCAACAATCCCGTTATGAACTACGGAGAATTTGTGGGTGTTATCTGTGTGCGGATGAGAGTTCTCATCGGATGGCTTGCCGTGTGTAGCCCAGCGGGTGTGGCCAATTCCTGCGCTTCCTGTCAGCGGAGTTGCTTCGAGACGGGATTCCAGGTTCGCCATACGGCCCTGTGCCTTTACAACCTGCAGACCTTCCTTGGTAAATACGGCAATACCTGCGGAATCATACCCGCGATACTCCAGCTTCTTCAAACCCTCGACCAAGATCCCCTGCGAATTCTGATTACCAATATATCCTACAATACCACACATTATATTTTCCTCCGTCCAATTTTTCGTAGTAAGGGCGGCCATGAGGAAAGAAACGTGCCGTACGGCATGTTTTGAAGAAAAGCAAATATGTTGTTGTCCGTTACAGCTCAACAAAATAACCTGTCACTTGCATCTATAGTCACAAGTAGAAACGGCTTTGTCGTCCTTTTCAAGGACGGTACCGTTTCAGCGAGAAAGATAAGGGACATTTATAGCGTGAAGCCTATAAATTCTTATCTTTTGAAAATGCACAGTCTTCTCCTCTGCCGTGGCAGAACCATCTGCGTTTCCTGCATATGCGCATACCCATGATTTGTACATTTCAATTGGCACCCACAGGAGCGTTGTGTGAGAGGTCGCCCTCGCATTTTCCGCTTCCATTTACGGCTCTGGTGCATCACCGGGAGGTCCCCGCCGAACATTTCGAACACCTCCACCTCGTCAGCTTACATCTGCCGTGATCCGTTCAGGCCGCTCTGCCCTTAATGGCAGCTTCCGGTCTTCCCTTCTCCCCCGCGCAAGATCAAGCTCTGGCGCTTGCATTGCTTCAACCTTACTATCCCCGCTTTCCTTCTGGAATGACACTTAGTCTATTATATGCACCTTACATCGTTTTGGCAATGATGCGGCAAAGAAAACCTTTTTCATCCATTTCAATTGAAAACATCGTCCACACTAAAGGTTCAGCCGGTGAACGAACATTACTCCTCCGTCCACCGGCTGCCCATTCTTGCCTTATTAGCGTAATTACACCAGCTCGCGCTGAACCACTTCAACAATCTGTCCTACAAAAAGATCAAGCTCGGCCTTATCCGGTCCTTCCGCCATTACACGGATCAGCGGCTCGGTTCCCGAAGGACGCACCAATACACGCCCGTTGTCGCCCAGCTTGCCTTCCACTTCTATGATCGCGGCTTCAATCGCCGGATTGTTCGGATAATTGGTTTTGTCCTGCACACGCACATTTACCAGTACCTGCGGATATTTGGTCATCATGGACTTCAGCGTGCTAAGCTTCTTGCCGGAAGTCTTCATCGTATTGACCAGTTGAATCGCCGTCAGAATCCCGTCACCTGTCGTATTGTAGTCCAGGAAGATTACATGGCCGGATTGTTCTCCGCCCAGGTTATAACCGCCACGGCGCATTTCTTCCATGACATAACGGTCGCCGACAGCAGTCTTCGCTGTATTCAGCGATAATTTCTCTGTAGCTTTGTAGAATCCGATATTGCTCATTACGGTGGATACAATTGTACCATCCTTCAGCTTACCCGCACGGTTCATGGCATCCCCGCAAATGCAGAGGATAAAGTCGCCGTCAACCTCATCGCCGTTCTCATCGATAGCAATCAGGCGGTCGGCATCGCCGTCAAAAGCGAGTCCCAGGTCCGCCCCGTGGCGCAGTACTTCCGCACGCAGGGTCTCCGGATGTGTGGAACCGAATCCGTCATTAATATTAAGCCCGTCCGGCTCTGCACCGATGGAGATTACTTCGGCTCCCAGCTCGCTGAACAGCCGTGGCGCCAGCTCATAAGCCGCGCCGTGCGCACAGTCCAGTACTACCTTAATGCCCTTGAAGTTCTGGTCGATCGTCGTTTTCAGATATTCCAGATACAGATATTTCGCATCATTATCTACCCGAAGCGTTCCGAGACCCGATCCGACCGGACGCGGCAGCTCATCCTGCTCGGCATCCATCAGCTCTTCAATCCGCAGCTCTGTTTCATCAGTCAATTTGAAGCCGTCTCCGCCAAAAAACTTAATCCCGTTATCCTCCACCGGGTTATGCGAAGCTGAAATCATGACACCGGCATCAGCCTTGAGCAATCTTGTAATATAAGCAACCGCAGGTGTAGATACCACACCCAGGCGGATCACATCCGCGCCAATGGACAATAAGCCGGCAACTAGTGCCGATTCCAGGAGCGGACCGGAAATCCGTGTATCCATCCCAATTACGACCTTAGGCTTTTCCACATTTCCTGCCAGTACATATCCCCCGCAGCGTCCAATGCTGTAGGCCATCTCTGCTGTTAATTCACGGTTTGCGACTCCGCGCACGCCATCTGTTCCGAAATACTTACCCATCTTTTTTCTCCTTTTAATACGCTGCTTCAGCTTAATAAATTATAGTATGATTGATTCTTTATTCCGTGTATATGAGATGCATATAAATAGACGTGTTCTTGAACAAAAAGTTACGTTCCACCCGTACTGGCGGCGTTATTGCCGCCTGCTGCCGGTGTAGCCGCGTTCTCTGCAGGAGTGTGTGAAGGAGTCGGGGTCGGCTCTACAGACTCGTCAGTGTGGGTAGGAGACGGCTCTAGGGGCGTCTCCTCAACAGCAGCCGGCTCAGCACTGGGCTCCGTAGTAGGAACCGCCGTGCTGTTGTCAGCTCCGGCAGAAGGCTCCGGTGTAGCTGGAGCGAGCAGTTCTACCTTTACCGTAAGCTGCGGACCGTCATTCTGCAGTGCTATGAACCGGGGAAGGGAGACCTGCAGCGGAATATCATGAATTCCAGCCGTAAGCCCGCCCACATCAGCAACCACACTGACATTATCCTGGTCCAGCTGGTCCAGCAGGGTAGGCGCACCCGATACCGTCAGATCCATGGAAGTGCTCACAGGATCTAATATAAGGGCTGTCAGCCCGTTTCCTACACCCTCCAGCTTAATAGGCACAGCGGAGATCGTCCGCTGGGCGATCTCCGCTGTTGAGACCGATACATTCATGGCCGCAGGCTCGATCTTCCCGGTCCCCTCCGGCGGCTTCAACTCCAGCTTCAGCTGTTCTGTACCGGCAGCCGTAATGGAGCTTAGATTAAGAACCGCCTCATAGGAGGATAGGTTCTGCAAAGTCTCCGCGCTGCCATATACAGTCACCATATCCTGTTCAGGCGTAACCCGGGACAGGACCAGTGAACCGGGCAGACTGCCGGTAAAGCTGATATCCAGCGGCAGTGTTTTGGACGGAAGCGTAATAGGCAGCTCTACACCCACTGTTGAAGGCTCGATCACAGCATCCTTCAGCTCGTTCCCTTCACTGTCATAAGCATAGAGCTTCAGCTTCTTCTCACTGAACGGCTCATTCTCGCCATCCAGCTCAATATTCCCCTGTACCTTCGCAACCCGTCCGAGTTCACTGGCCGGAAGGGTCACCTCTGCCGATAACGGATCAACCACCGGAGTCCCCACTTCATAGCCTGCTGCAGGCTCCCCCGTGATATTCAGGGTAACCGGAAAAGACTTGGTCGTCCGCAGCTCAATATGCACATTCACCTGATTCGGCACCATATCATCCAAGGTTACACCACTCGGCGTCGAATACATTAAGGGAAGCGTATTGTCGCCGGGTTTCACATCACTAAGATCCAGCCACACCCGGTAGGCATCGGAGAACTTGTAGGTAAGATCGGACTTTTTGCCCCTTACCTCCATCCTGACGCTCTCTACATCCTTCGTCAGCACATAGGTGTCACTATCGAAGCCTTCGATCTCCACTTTGACATTCTCGATGGTCTTCGATTCGGTATTAACCGTAGTCTGATTCGCCGGCGCCGTATCTACATGCACAATGGTCCAGAGAATAATACTGAGGGCAAGCGCAAGAATTTTGTTGAAGTTATTATTCTTCATCCATTTATCCATTGTTCTTAGTCCCCCTCCATTTCCAGAAAGCGGAACTTTTATCCTTCAGGAGTGAGCTTGCACTCAGCTCTTGATGCAGCTTCGAGATCAGCGACTCTTCCTTGATATCCCGGACGATTTGTCCGTTAATGGCCAGAGAGATCTGTCCGGTCTCCTCGGAGACGACAACAGATACGGAGTCTGCCACTTCACTAATGCCGATGGCGGCGCGATGCCTTGTTCCGAGCTCCTTGCTGATAAATGGATTCTCTGACAATGGCAGGTAACAGGCGGCTGCAGCAATCTGGCTCCCCTGCATAATCAGCGCCCCGTCGTGCAGCGGTGTATTCGGAATGAATATGTTAATCAGCAGTTCGGAGCTGACCTCAGAACGCATAGCAATACCGGATTCCGTATATTCGTTGAGTCCCGTAGACCGCTCGAAGACGATTAATGCCCCGATTTTGCGCACAGCTAAATAATTCACCGCTTTAATAACTTCACCGATTAATTTACTGATCTCTTCATCATTCTCCGCAGTCCGCCCGAAGAATTTCCCCCGGCCGAGCTGTTCCAGCCCCCTGCGCAGTTCCGGCTGAAAAATAATAAAGATCGCAAATACCCCAAACGTAAACATCTGGTTCATCAGCCATTTGAGCGTGTACAAATCCAACAGGGTACTGCCCCCCCAGATTACAACCAGGACCAGAATCCCCTTCAGGAGCTGAACGGCCCGCGTACCGCGCACCATATTCAGAACTTTGTAGATGATGTAACTGACAATCAGAATATCGATTATATCTTTAATGGACTCTTTCCATGTAAGGTCGGTAAAATAGCTCATTGCCGAAAACCCCCGTCATTTCAAAATTAGCTGGGTTTATGTAAATTGTCTGTTAGCACTTTATCATATCTAGGTTATAACGTTCAGCCTCCGGTTGCAAGTTTAGGGCTGAAGCAAATTGCAAAACTGGTGTTTTCAGGCAACAAAAAAGCGCCATCTTTCCGGAAAAAGAGGCGCAAATGAGTTTTCTGCTACAAGCGACCAACATTAGCTATCGGTAGGCAACTTCAGAGAACATGTTCGTCACTTTATACCAGAGCCAACTTACCGCTTGGTCTATGCTTTTGACTTGCCCGGAAATATGGGCGGTTGAAGCCTGATACAGCGAGCCGTCGATCACCGTCACATTGCCGTTGACTTCCCCGTATACTTGAGTTTTACCGTTCTCCACCGTCAGATCCCCGGAAATGATTTTGCCGGAGGGTACGATAACCGTATCCCCTTTGATAACAACCTGATCGAGGTCAGTCCCTCTGACTACAAGCTGTCTATCCTGATTCCAAAAAGTTACAGAACTCATCAGCATCACGAAGATAAACACAGAGGCTGCCGTAAGCGCCGGATGTCGTTTGATCCAGGTGATAAAAGCTCTTTCCTTCTTGGGTTTCGGTAATGAATTCATAATCCGGCCTACAAGATCCTCCGAGGCAACAGGGGTCTGGTGCATCAGGGAAAACATCAGCATATCGGTCTGTTCCAGTTCCTTGAACTTCGCACGGCAATCCGTACAGGATAGAAGATGCTCCTTCAATTCCCTCTGCTGCAGTTCGGGCAAGTCGTCATCCAGGTAGTCGTGCATCATAGAGACGGCCAGTTTGCATTCCATAGGAGCCAATCCTTTCATGAGTGCTTATTTAATTCTTTCAAGACATAGGAGCAGGACGCATAAGACTTGCTTAACTTACATACGTCACTGCCATGCAGGAGTTTCATAAAAAAATAATCTATTTTTACAATTTAGGGCCTAATTTTTTACGTAAAAACTCACGTCCGCGATGCACACGGGTCTTGATCGTCGTCACAGGCATATCCAGCACATCACTGATCTCCTGAAGCGATAAATCCTGCAGATAGCGCAGTATCATCACCGACCTGTATTTCACAGGCAGGCTGTCAATGGCCTCATAGATGAGGCTCTGTGTCTCCGAGAGCAGCAGTTCCGTCTCCGGTGTCACATTGTCGCTCGGAATCATTGAATACCCGTCAATTCCCTCTTGATCGTTCATCTCGGCATCCAGTGAATACGTCGGCCGCCGCTTGCGCAGCCGGTCAATACAAAGGTTCGTGCCGATACGGTAGATCCATGTTGAGAACTTCTGTTTATCATCATAACGGTCCAAATTCCGGTACACGCGCAAAAAAGTTTCCTGAACAATATCTTCCGCCTCATGGCGGTTATTCAGCATGCGGTAGGCCAGATGATATATTTTGTCTTTATATAGTTCCACAAGCTCGGCAAATGCCCTTTGGTCGCCCTTCAAGGCGAGCTTTGTCAATCTGCCTTCCAGATTCTCCACCTGTTAACTCCCCCAGACTTGCCGCCCTTGGTATCTCAGCTCTTGATCATCCACGGTACAAGCATTTAAATCGTAATTCAAGTTCTTGCAAAAATCAAGGTTTGTATTGTTACCTTATATATATTGTGCTCTGAAAAGCGGACGGGAGGCAGATTAGTCGCGGACTGCGCGAAACATTTGGACTTCCGGTCGCTGTTATTTGCAGATTTCCTGATTGGAACCGCAGTCTGCGGTCGAAATCTGCCAATAAAGGCGAACGCTGCCGCTCCTCCAGTTCCAAATTTCCGCTCCGCCGTCTCCATCAGCCAGTGTGGACCTCTTTTTTGTTGCCCAAAGTATATCTCAGGCAACAATGGGGTAGGGCATGGGTTCGGCCGGGTCTATGACTCCCGGCCTCACTTAGAAAAATAAAAACCCCGTCCATCCTCTGGGTAAGAGGGGGGACGGGGTTTCCTGAAGCGGCTTCGCCGACTTCAGACACAAACAAACCTTTTAAAGCGGCTTCGCCGACTTTGAAGATCAAGAGCAAGATCATCGAAAGAACAAGGTCAAACCCTTTAAAGCAAAGCGGCTTCGCCGACTTTAAGATCAAGATCGGCTAGGTCAAGAGCGGAGAGCAAGGGCATCAGCCGGTATTCCGAAGGCCGGCGGCAATACCGTTGATCGTAAGCAGCACCTCACGCAGCAGCTCAGCGTCATCCCCCTCAGCATCGCGCAGGGCACGAAGCTCGGCAAGGAGCTGGACCTGCAGGTAGCTGAGCGGATCAACATACGGGTTGCGCAGGCGGATCGACTCCTGAATAACTGGAACATTATCCAGAATATCCTGCTGGCCAGTAATCTTCAGGATGAGCTCGGAGGTCAGCTTGAACTCGGCTTCGATCTGGCCGAAGATACGCACACGCGCCTCCTCATTTTTGCCCATTCCGGCATATTCCTTGGCGATTACGAGATCCGCCTTGGCAATAGCCATCTGCAGGGTATCGATCAAGGTCGTGAAGAAAGAGAAGTTGGCATACATATGCTGCATGATCTTCAGGTTCTCTTCTTTATCCTCATAGAAGCTCTGCAGTCCAGTTCCGGCAGCATACCACGCAGGCAGCAGATAACGGCTCTGCGTCCAGGCGAATACCCAAGGGATGGCACGCAGATCCTCGAAGCGTTCACTGTTCTTACGCTTCGAAGGGCGTGAACCTATATTCAGTTCCCCAACCTCCGGCAGCGGGGTTGATTCTTTGAAGTACGTCAGGAAATCCGGATCACGGAAGATCAGATCCTGATATTTGTTCAGGGAGACTTCAGAGATGCGGGCAATAATCTCATCCCACTTCGCTTCATACAGATCCGCCTGCGGCGATCTGGCGTGAATCGCTGCCGTAACCAGAGCAGATGTCGCCTGCTCCAGACTGCGGTAAGCAATGCCTTTCATCGAATACCGGGAAGAGATAACCTCCCCCTGCTCGGTAATCTTAATACCGCCGCCAATGGTGGAAGCCGGCTGGGCCAGAATACTGCGGTTCAGCGGCATACCGCCGCGTCCCAGGGCTCCGCCGCGTCCGTGGAAGAACTTCAGCTTAATGCCGAATTCATCGGCAGTCGCTGTAATCTGCTTCAGGGCAACGCGCAGCTCCCAGTTCGCAGTAACCACACCACCGTCCTTATTACTGTCCGAATAACCAAGCATGATTTCCTGCAGGTCATTCATCGCAGTAACGGCATCGCGGTAGATTGGCATGCTGAGCAGCGTATGCATAATCTGCGGTGCATCATGGAGGTCGTCAATGGTTTCAAACAGCGGCACCGCCTGCAAAGTACAGACAACCGTACCGTCGTTGTCTTTGCGGAACAGGCCCACTTCTTTGGAGAATACCATGACCTCAAGAATATCACTGGCTGCTTCCGCCATACTGATCAGATAGCTTGTGATACACTGCTTGCCGTATTCCTCCTGTGCCTGGAAGATCGTCCGGTATACCGCAAGGCATTCCTCCGTACCTTCACTATAAGACTGGTAAGGGGATGTCAGCGGACGCGGATCATTCAGCAGCTTTTCGAGCAGCTCAATCTTTTGTTTCTCCTCCAGCTTGGAGTAGTCCGGTGTAACATTCATTTTGGCCAGAATCTCCGTCATCGCATTCTCATGTTCCTGGCTATGCTGGCGGACATCCAGGGTCGACGTATGGAAGCCGAACAGCTCCACTTGGCGGATTAGCTTCTTAATGTAGGTGTCTGCTACATAGTCGGCATAGTGATGCCGCAGGCTGCGGTCAATCACGTTCAAATCATCTATAAATTGCTCTGGTGAGGAATAGCGCTCAGGCGTACCTTTTTTCTCATCATCCAGAACATTCTGTGTCTTGGAGATCATATAGCTGAGCTTAATCCGGTAAGGTTCATTATCATTGCGCCAGGCATCAACCCGGTTAAGATTGATAATGTTACGGTCCTTCTCAATGGACTCCAGCAGCTCCGGCGTCACATTGACGATGCTTGTACTAAAGCTCAGGTACTGCATCAATTCGCGCATAATCCGCTGATATTCACGAATGGCCAGCTTGCGCTGCAGACGCAGTGTCTGCAAGGTTACGGCCGCAGTCACCGAAGGGTTCCCGTCACGGTCGCCGCCAATCCATGAACCGAAACGCAGATAGGTCGGAACATGCCAGTTCTGGCCCGGATAATATTTGCTTAGACATCGCTCAAGCTCTTGATACACATCCGGCAGCACTTCAAAAATCGTCTCATGGAAATAATACATGCCATTGCGCACTTCATCGAGCACGGTAGGCTTGCGGTCACGTAACTCATCCGTCTGCCACAGGGTAATTACTTCATTCAGCAGCTTCTCACGGAGTTGTTCGCGTTCGCGGAAAGTCAGAGTCGGATTATCCAGTCCCATGACATCATCGGAGATCCGTTTGTGGATATCGAGAATCGCACGGCGCATGGCTTCCGTAGGGTGAGCCGTCATAACTAGTTCCAGAGACAGGCCGTTCATGATCTCATGAACATCCTCGTGGGAGAAATCCCGCTCGCGGAGCTCCTGAATCGCGCTTTCGATCGACCCTGGCTGTACGGTCTCCCCGGCAGAACGTTCATAATCGCGCTTACGGCGAATCCGGTGATTCTGCTCGGCTATGTTCACCAATTGAAAATAAATGGCGAAAGCCCGTATCACCTGATGCCGGTTCTCCGTATCCAGTGAACTAATTAGCTCTTTAAATTCATTGTGCAGTTCAGGCAAAAACAATGAGCGCAGCGATTTACTGGTTTCACGTATCTTCTCCACGATATCCAGCAGTTCGTTGCCGCCTTGGTGTACCAAGACTTCGCCCAGAATATTCCCCAGGAACCGTACGTCCCGCCGCAGCAGATTATTGGAGTTGCTTTTGCTAACGGTAGTCGTAAGTTCGGTCATGCTGCTCCCCCCATCCTCTTCCGGATCAATGCTCTTAACATTGTCTATTTGAAAGCTTTCCTCATATCATACAATAAAACCGCCCGGAAATCTTCAACTTTATTGCGCGGTAAAGCGATACAGCAATTAAGATTATACACCAATCCAGTTATTTATACAGTCAGAATTAATTATGTATCTCTTCCTATTTATATTGTCTGTTTTATGTAGTGACTATGTAATATTATATGACGTAAAACAGCAAAAAAACCGACTCCGCAGAGCCGGCCGTCAATTATAAGTCACGTTTCATTTCATCGTATTCCCTGAGCGGTTATTGAATGCCAATTCAAATAATCCTGTAGCAGACAGTCCGGCAAGCCCCCCTGCCCAGAGGCGAAGGGTCATACCGAGATCCGTAAAAGGATACGCTGCCGCTCCAACCAGCAGTCCAATTCCTAGTCCTACAAACGGGAGAATGTTACGGGGCAGACGGGTATTATTTTTGATCAGCTGCACCAAGGCCAGGATAATTACAGCCAGGATTGAGGCAAAGGCTAACACGTTGTTAAATAGTTCACTGTTAATCATGAGTTCGCTCCCTTCTGGTGGCTACTTGTAATATCCACTGTTTTTGTGGCCGGATTGTAGCCAACCTGTGCGCCCAGCGCTTCTGCGATCACACGAACGGGAGCATAAGTAACACCATTCTCCATTATTCCTTCTGCAATCCTTACTCCGTTCACTTTTACCGTTGCTGTAATTTCACCCTTCACAGTTTGTTCCTCCTTAAGCTTAATGCGTTCATACACCGCCGCTACTGCCGCCGCAGCAGGCTTCGCTCCTGTCCGAAGTGCTGCCAGCGTCATTCCAAAGCTCAGCTGAAAATGCGGATAATCCTTGAAACTGGTCCAATCCCCGCCCCATTCAAACCCGATCGCCTTAGCCTGCTGCACCACCTCCAGCCAATCAGCCGTGCAGTCATTGTCCCCGTCCCTGTTCATATCCCAAGAAACACTTGAACCATTCGGAAGCAGCAGCGCAAAATCCACCGCCAGTCCATAATTGTGATAGCTGTAGCCGCCGCGAGCATTAGTGACAATCGCCCCCGGCTTGGTTCGTCCCTGGGCGTAGAGCGTATCCTGTTCGGCAGTCGTCCGCAGCCCCTGGGTAATCAGGATGGGAACACCGCAAGCATAGCAGCGTTCAATCAGCGTTGTAGCTGCGGCGAGTACATCGGGATGAAGCCCGGATAGACGGGCAGCGGATTTATTCAGAACCTGAGTTAGAGTCAGCATGCGGATTCCTCCCTTTCCTGATCCCGGACAACACCACGAACAGATCCTGGCGTTTGGTGTACATTAACAGCGTCAGGATGACCAGTCCTACAGTAGTGCCCGTCTGGGCAATGGCCCAGGCCACCGATTGCAGCGAGCTTAGGACAGCGTCCGAACCGGAAGTGCTGCTGAATCTGATCCAGAAGGCAACCGCCATCTTAACGGTATACGCCCCCAGAAAAAAGAATGCTGCCAGCATAAACAGACTGACTACGCGCGCCCGGAGCCTTTTACGGAAATACAAAAAAAGCGCAGCTATCAGCAGCAGCGCACAGATAAAGGATAGGGAATACGCTATTAACAACACAATATCAATGATGCTCATCTTCTGCCCCCCGATCATAGATTAGGAACTCGGCGAACCCGTTATTCCTGATTTCCTCTTGAATTTCTTTAGAGACATTCTTGTACCTTCGGATAGAGAGCGATACTCTCATTCCCGCTTGCGTCAGCTTCCGTTCTCTATCCCGGTGCAGGGGAGATAGTCGCTTGATCCACTCACTCAGCACGTTATCCCCCCCTGTCTTCTTCATTAATATCATCCGAATTCTTGTTGCCCACTGAATGGTCGATCTTCAATCGCTGCAGCACTTCAAGTGTCGGTGCCATGAAGTCGGACCGCTCTTTGTCGAGGATATTCTGCAGCCTGTCCCTGTCTTCCTCGGCACGCTCCAGCAGTTCACGCGGCACCAGATTCCCTTTCACAATCGACCGCAAAAGCACAAGAAAAATCATCAGCAGAATCAAAGCGATGATGTAGGCCAGCCCATACTTATCCGCCAAAGGCAGCAGCTTCTCCAAATTCGCAACATCGTTGCTGTCCATTGCTTCACTCCCTTCTGAGTTGGTAAAAGAAATGCCCCCGGACGAGTCCGAGGGACAAAATAA
The DNA here is from genome assembly GCF_013141775.1 of Paenibacillus phytohabitans. Lineage (GTDB taxonomy): Bacteria > Bacillota > Bacilli > Paenibacillales > Paenibacillaceae > Paenibacillus_AQ > Paenibacillus_AQ phytohabitans. The sequence continues at coordinate 15,620 of NZ_WHOB01000030.1, read as the reverse complement.
AAACGCCTTATAGGGCGCCTGCGGTTATCTATTCTTCTAGCAGTTTAGTCACATCGGCGCGGATAATCTCCGGTACCTGCTTTAACGTCTTGAGACCCTTACGAATCAAGCTTGCATATACTTCAGCCATTGTCTTCGTCACCTCCTTTAGTGAGCTGTTCTGCCTCCAGCCCGGTTTGTCCGGCTAGCATAAGCTCGTACAACTCTGTGAGGGCTAATTGAGAGTCAGCTGCTTCTTGCCAAGTTACCTGCAATTCTTCAAATGTTTCAGTGAGCGCGAGCTGAGTCATCGCCAGATCCAGTTCCGCACTCGTCATCCGTTGTTCCAGTTCGATGACTTTCGGTGTGTAAGGATCAGCTGTCTCCGGTTCTTCGTAATCAAAATAGAGACTGGCATCCGTTAGATTCACCTTCAGCACCGGTTCTTTCCCGTTACTTACAGGCTCAGGCAACACATCGACTGTAACCCCATCCACACCTTTCAGGGATTCCATATCGTGGTACGTAGCATAAACGTACCCCACTCCATCCCTTGCATTATATGCACAAAAATAAGACATGTATTTCCCTCCTTAATTAGAATATGTGATACTTCCGGACAAACTCATTGTTGGGCTGTAACTATATGCCGAATCCGCTCTGAAATATAGGTTCAGAGGGGCGTCAGTGTTAAAGTTAGCCGGAAGGTTATAGGTTGAGGCTGCAGTGCTTATCATATTCCCACCATTATATGTTGACGCGCTCCATATCGTAAGCGTTCGTTTTGCAGCGTCATACATCATTCCAGTTGGATAAAGATAAAGGTTGCCACCCCGTTCCACATTTATCCAACCAACTTCAGCACCCGTCCAACCATCCTGCACAAATAAGGAAAAGCGTCCATAGTCATAGTAAACTGTTGATGAACCAGACCAGGTAAACCGTTTCGTTCCCGCTGGCATCGAACATATCAAATAAGCACGGCCGTCCCCCGCCACCCATCCGGAACTAAAGCTGATATCGATACGGCCGGACAGCGCCGGGGCCACGGTCCCATATACGCCGAAGATCTCTGCACCTTGTGCAATGTACCACGGCTGTAAATGTGCATTCACACTTTTAAGCTGATCAACGCTAACCTTGATCTCCCCGGCTCCGGCTCCACCTTTCCGGTATCCTTCTCGTGGATATACAGCAAGCGCCCCATCTCCCCACTTGCCTACGGACAGAGCCGGATCTGCCCCAGTGGAGATAACGGGCATACTGCCTTGCATACCTAGAATATTAACATCAGAGCGGACGTAACTCGCTATCAACCCCGGGGCATCCGCACTCACCCAAGTAGAGCCGTTATAGTAACCTGCTGGAGGTCTAAGGTGCGCTTTTGCATACTCATTCCCGTAGGCACCGGGTGGCCAATAAGCAGTGTCCGTTGGAGGCATATTGTTATTTTCCGCAGATCTGTTCGGCATCGTCCCTGCTGTACCCGCAATAGTTGTTCCGGCTAGAACAGATGCAGCTGGAACCGAAACACCCGCCACCGTAATCGCTGTATCATAAATCCCCGCTGCCTTGACCTGTGCACTGGGACCCGGCGTAACCGTCCCTCCCGTTTGCACCGTCAGCGTACCGGTTACATCCCCCACATCTGTTGCCGCCGTTTTTCCCGCGCGAATATCCCCGGCCACTGCATTCCCGGAGCCACCCGCGCTATCTGCCAAAAAATCCGTTCCAACCTTGCGGAACATATAGGGTTTGCCTGCAAGCAGCTTCCCGGCGGCGTATGCGATACCTTTTTGATCTTTCAATGGAATAGCCCCGAGACCGTTCACATTAAGTGTCGGGCCTGCTGTATTTACCAGATTCGGCACAATTGTAATACCAAATCCTTCGGGCAAACTCGCTGGTGCAGGAGTCAAATTAACAGTATAAGCTGCACCAGTACCTGACGTTATTGAATAAGCAGGCTGCCGCACGTAGTCCACAGTAGGGGACTTCCCATTCAGCTGCCCCTGAATCCCCGACGTCACCCCATCCAAATACCCGAACTCCGCATTAGACACAACACCCGTCCCGATCTTAGTCGCATCAATCGCCGCAGCAGCATTAACATCCGCATTCACAATCACCCCCGGAGCAATCGCGGTAACACCATCTCCCGTGCTGGTTACATCCCCGGTATGATTGGGATGAACATAATTATTTGCCCCGGCAGCCACGCCGTCCAGCTTCGCCTTATCCGCTGCAGCCATCAGCCCGGCGGTGGACGCAGTAGCAGCGGCGGTGGATGCCTTGGCATTCCATGCTGTGCGCTCAGCAGCCGTGATATGCTTGATCGCATCAGCGGCATGATCCTGCACAGCCTTGACGGCTGTGTCCAGAATATCCATATTGCCGTTCAAATCGGTTATATCTACAATGTCTGTACCATCCGGCTTTTTCAGCCCCAAATTCCCCGTTGTTTTCATCGCTCACACTCCTATTCGTATACTCTTAATTCGTTCCAGGTTCTGGCATGTGCACTATTCCAGGTAAGCGTCTTAACAGAGTCCCACCAGGTGTAGCTGTACACGAAGCTATAATCCAGATGTGCCGGTTTAATCTCCTCCATGATCTGGATCAGACCCGCCATATTGGCCGGAATGCCCAGCGTGCCGACGAAACGCACCTCGAAGCTGTACGCTCCTGGCACCTCCACTACCTCAACATCCCCGCCGGAAAAAGCGGATGCCGTCCGCCGGATCATCTCCGGAGTGGTCGTTCCGCTACCCCGCAGCTTGGCCTTGATCATCTCCCGGCGGGTTGCGTAAGACTTACCCGTATCCGAAGTCAGCGCCAGCATCCGCTCCCAGCGGGACAGACTCCACGTTGCAGACTCCAGAGTCTTCTGCGCATCGCTGTCAGCCATCGCATAGGCAAGCTCACCACACTGCGCACCGGCGCTCGCCTGAAGCTGCTCCATCTCGGGCACGCCCTGGTAATATTCCGGCAGGTACTTCATCAGATCCGGGACATTAACCTCCGGTCCTTCCCCCGCCACATCATCTGTCGAATACTCCAAAAGACCATATATACTGTCTCCGTAAGCCACGGCTACACCCCCTTAAGCTGATTCCAGGTTAGCGGACCTTTGGGCATATACTCATGCGTATGCGCCGCCGGCGGGAATACGGATGGCTTGCCGTCCACACCGGACCAAGGCACACTATCCGCAGCCTGCGCGTAATCGACCTTGCCGTTATTATTGGTATCATAGATGCTCTTCAACATGTCGCCGGTGCTTTGGGCGGCAACCAGCAGCAAATTACTGCTGCCACTCCCAATGTAGAGCTTGCCTGTATCGGTGCAGTAGCCCAGCTCGCCTGCGGCAAGCGTACCCAGCGCACTTTCTAAGCCGCGGCGAATTTGAATCAATGTCTTCAGTGCCATGGTCACCGCCCCCTAGAATGTTCCGCCATCTATACTGCCCACCGTCAGCCTGTTGCCATTGCCCGCATCATACACAATACTGCTGCCATCCACATTGGCCGCAACACCTGCCGCATCTACAGTAATACCTTTGCCGGCGGTTACAGCAATCGCATCTGCACTTACCGTGATTCCGTTGCCTGCTCCGATATTCAGCGTTACGGCATCCGCCTGTCCGCCGCCTGTGAGCCCGCTGCCTGCTGTAATGGTCTGCAGGGCTCCACCCGTCCGCACCCAAGCGGTCCCGTTCCAGCTGTAAATTTTCTGTTCATCATCCACATAAGCCGTCCAGCCGACCGCAGGAACATAATACACCCAGACCGCAGACTGATACTCGGCGACCTGATTGGTTTTCCCTGCCCATACACCGATAGCTCCAGCCGGGATGATATACCGTTCACCTTCAACCGGACTGGCCGGCGGAGCGGTCAGATTCTGATCCTTAACCGAGGCCTGAGGCTCAATATTATGCTTGGCCAGCTCAATCTCATTTTTGATTTTTTGCGCAGACCACAGATCTGTAATTGCCGTACCCGTATCATTAATCAACCGGTGCTTAGTGGCATCGTCGATATGGGTTTTGATCTCTGCTGCGGTCTTCGTATTGGTGCCGTCCGACACCTTATTCGGATGACCTGCGGTGATGTCCGCCTTGAGTACTTTGGCATAGGTAGTGCCGTCTGCGATATCATCCACGGTGCCGGTCAGATCTGTTAATTTCTGCGCATTCACCCGGCGCCAGGCCGCCCCGTCATCGAAGTACAAATAACCGCTGTTACTTCCGCTGCTCACATAATACAGACGGCCCACAGACGCTGCCGCAGGACGCGAAGCTTCCGGACCGGACAGCGCCCGCCCGACCATCGAATTGGATGTTCCATCGCCGATGTAGATCTCCTTCGTGTCTGTACAGAAGCCCATTTCACCGGCCTTCAGCGTCCCGTAAGTGGACAGTTCTGCCCGCGTACCGCGTTTCACTTGAATAGTTTGTGCCATTTTACACCTCTCTTTTGAAGGATCCGCCGTCAATCAGCCCGGCTTTTTTGTAACGTTCAAGCTCGCTTTGTGTAGCGGTCAGCCCAGACTGCAGCTGATTCACATCATCCGCTTCCACCGTATCTCCCGGCGTTTCGTAAGTCACATACACTTCCAGCACATCGGCATAGATCTTAATCATCCGCCGCCAAGGCGCCTCGTCAGGAAAAGACACTGAGTAATTCCGTACCTCAGTCCCGCTATAGCGTGAACCTGTATAGACGGATAGGGTCTGATTATTAATGTTATCGTGGGCAAGAAGCCCGCTGTACACACCGCCTGCAAGAAGAAGCTTCTCCTCGACGACATAGCTGCTGCCGTTTGCTTTTTTGTTCAGCTTGTCCTGAAAGACATCAATCTGCTCCGGATATCCCATCGCTACACCTCCAGTACGACATTGCCGAATAGCGGCACTTCAGTTTCGGTTAGAGTCACATTTCCCGTCCCGCCGTTCAGCTTCAGACCGCTATAATCCATAACACCCTCGGTATCCAGCAGCAGCGATCCAACTACGGATTGACTGATATAGGTGGCGGCAAAAGCTTTCTCTTTGCGGTATTTCTCCAGAATCGCTGTAAAAGCATTAATAACCGGCTGCAGCGCATAACCCGCTGCCAGCGTAACCCTGGCTGTGACGTTAATGGTTTTGCCTGTGGCCGATTCCACCGTCACTACGGCTCCGACCGGAGCTTGTCCTTCGCCAAGACCCGGAGCAGGATCGATATACTGCTGCACTTGAGAGACCAGCAGCGCGGAAGCAGGCTTGTGCTCCGCATTCACAATGACCACCTTTACCGTCTTCGGCCCGGCCCACAGCGGAAAGACCCGCGCTCCCCCTACGCCCTGGATGTCCTGTGCCCATTCCATATAATGATATTTATTGCCGCTCGTCGAAGGCCGTCTAGCCGAATCGAAGTACCGCTGGCGCAGCGCCTCATCTGACTCCGCATCCGTACCGGGAACGAGCAGTGCCGTAATCTCCCCACGTGCCAGCCCCGGGATATAATCGATGGGCAGCAGCGCACCCGAGTACTGATTCCCCTCTGCACCAGCGGTCTCACTTTCAAGACGGTACGTTCCGGGCGACAGCTTCTCCGCTGCGCTAAAGTGGAGCAAGCCCAGCGAAAACCGGCTGCCCAGAGGAACATCCAGCAGCTCCCCTCCGCTGGTATAGAACTTTCCGCTCAGCTGCGCTTTTCCTGCGGGGTGACGGGTGATTCCCGTCCAGGCAATGCTGCGTTCCAGATACTCACCACCCGCTGTATCAGGGAAATACAGATTATTGCTGACCTCAAGCTCAATATACATCTGGGCCATTTCGGCCGCCGCCGGAGCGAGCGCATCATAAATAATGCTTCCCTCGCGCTTGTCCATCCCTTCCGGAACCCGGTCCAGCATACGTTCAAGCAGGGCCTCATAGGTCTGATCTTCATACACCGGCAATCTCCTCCTTTCTCAGTTCAAAATTGCCGTAAACCGTGACAGCTGTGCAGCTGAAGCTTACCGTATCACCGTTAAAAAGAATTTCCACATCCTCAAGCTGCTGAATCCGCTCATCCTGAAGCAGCGCCTCACTTACGATTCTGCGCAGCTCCGGCCGGGCCAGCAGCCTGTCTTGTCCCAGTACGAGACTCCATTCCGTTCCGTAGTTTGGACTATAGATCAAATGCTCGAAGCGGGCGGTCTGCAGCACCTTAACCGCTGCCTGTTTCACTGCCTCAAGTCCATCCATACGTCCGGCTATCCGCTTGTGCTCAAAGTCCATCCGGTACGTTAGGCTGGGGCTAATGCCTGAAGCTGTTGCACTCCCCTCAAGAGCTGCCGTAACCGGACCCGATCTGCCGATTGCCGGGATCATAGGTCCACCAGCCGATCCAGAACGATATAGCTCTGTCCGCCCTGCATCCGGACGAGCAGCACGCGGTCACCCGTTTCCAGGCCCCGGCGGAGCAAGATTTCTCTGCCCTCAAGCACTGCCTTGCTCTCCATCACGGACTCTGGCACAACCAGCGCAGGTCCCGTCAGAATGAACCGCTGCTCCACCTGGATCTGCAACGGCTGTGCCCCGACTACCGTTCCATAAGAAAAAGCCACAGGATTCGTATTCGATACGGCCCCGAGGCTTGCTTGTTTAATAATATCGAGCATGTCTTCTACACCACCTTAATGTCTAGGGACATCGTATGCTCCCCTCCTGAAATCTTATGGCTGCATTGGTCGACCAGAAACAGCTGCGTCTCAAACTCATCAAGCAGTACATAGATGAAATTTCCGGCCCGGACCCGAATATCACCAATCGCTTGTACAGAGAGGCTAAGCTTCTCGCGGTTATGCAGCTTCAGCAGATTGCCTGCCTTCTCCTGGATTTGCGCAGCATTCGCCTTGTCATCCGCCTTCTGGTACAGATGAAGAATTCCCCAGCGTTCCACATTTTCCTTATCCGTTGCCGGGAAAAACTCACGTTTGCCGGTTTCCTCATTGTCTTGATAGAGAAGGATCGTATTGTACGTATCATCGTCAATGCTTCTTTTAAGCGAATAATCATACAGATAATGACCGGCACCAAGGATCACATTCAGCAGCATTGCCTGAGGCGCACGCAGGGTCAGCTTTCCGAAATCATCATAAAAAGCCATCAGCTGGCCCATATACTGCAGCTCACTGCCGATGGCGCCCATAATAATATCGAGCAATTTTTTATTATCCTCGATCAGGGAGGGGATCGTGTACTTCGCCGGGTCCAGCACTCCGAGCCGAAGGCCATAGTCTGTAGCGACTTTGCGGATCAGCTCACTTGCAGTAATATCCTGCAGCACATAGCTGCCGTTGCCCAGCAGATAACGGATCTGATCATACGCCGTCAGCTTAATTTCTTGATTCGCTCCCGTATCGATGCTGAAGACGAAACCGTAGAATACATCCATTCCGTCTTTCCTGAACTGCACAATATCCCCGTTACTGATGCCGAACTTCGCATGCTGGTAAATCCCGCTGTCCGCCAGCGTAAGCTCGAGTGTAGCAGGCTTTCCGGTACGCGTGGTTTTCCATGAGATATCAGTGGCAATCCCGGAAACATCCCAGATCGCGCCTTCTTTATTGATTACTATTAATTCCATCGCCATGGCCTCCTACGACAGCTTAATCACTCTGCCGATTTTAAGCTTCTTCAGTTCACTGTCCGGGATACTGTTAAGCTTTTGCAGAGTTTTGCTTTTGCTGCCGTCACCCAGGTGCTTTTGAGCAATGGACCAGAGGGTATCCCCGGCTTTGATCGTATAAGTGGCGGGTGCTGTCTTCTCGCTTGCCCGTTTCTGCTGCGTCTTCACTTCACCCTTGTTGTCAATCTTCATGGCTAACGCCTGATAGAATACATACTTTTTGAGACCGATAGTATACTCGATGTCCCCGGAAGAACCCGCACTCAGCTTCCAGGAGAAGCTTTCAATGCTGACCGCCATATTGATGCCAATGTCCCCGGTAAAAGTCTGCTGCGCCTGCGTATTCGCCTGCTTCAGCCAATCTGGAGTCTGCGTATCCTGCACATTCACAGCCTTCAGCCCCGAGAAAACAAACCGGACCGGCCTGCGGCTCAGCATCCATTTCCGGATCAGCTCCACATATTCATAGGGCTTCAGCAGCTTGCCGGCATTCTCGCCCGAATACACCACAAACGGATAATACTGTGCCGGAAAAATACTCTCAATGGTGATCTCCGTCAGCTTCGGATAAGCAATAGCATTGATCTCACCAAAATCAATGACCGTATAGCTCTTGCTGTCGCCATTCTCTTTGATCTCGAGGGTCTCAGGGTTAACCGGAAGCCGGATCACCTCTTCATAGTTGTTGAAGCTAAGATAGAACCCATACTCCTCCATGTTACGTGTACACCCCCTGGGCCGTAGAGACAAATTCCTCTTTCAGCTTTTGCCCGATCTTCGTGATGATGGAGTCAATATCGCCGGAGTTATTAATATTACCCGTTGTTACCTGAACAGTTGGCGTCAGCTCGACAAAATTTTGAATCGACTGAATCTCCGCCAGCTCCCGCAGCATGTCCAGGTCATCACTTGAGATATCCACCTTTTCATTAATGGAACCTACTTCGCCCACTTTGTTGACGCTGTTGATGTTCGCTGCAGCAGCTTGAGCAGGATTCTGGGATTTATCATTTTTTGGCTTGACCCGATCCAGCTTGGTATTGAATTTTGCGGGGAGATCTGATGCCTTGTCCCCATACTCCTTTACTGTTTTGGCGGTATCCACAAATTCTTTCTTTTTGGTATTGTACACATCCTTAGTTGATGTAGGCTCTACCAGGGTACCTTGAGCATTCTTAACCATATCACTGAAGACATGCGGATTCTCTGCTTCAAGAAAGTTAGGTTTGAAATCGGCCAGAAATTCAAAACCGGGAAATTTGCTTAACCACCCCGCCATAACTTGAATTCCCTTAAGCACAAAATTGATGCCTTCTGCTATAGCCTTTACGAACCCGCCTGCAAAGCTTTCAACACCTAACGCCATTTGGTAAATGAAGCCCAGGAAGTTCGTGGCCAGGTCATAAAATAGCTTTTGCACAGCATATGTCGGATCAATAAACAAGTTACGGAAGAAGTCTGCAAATGAAACGAAGTTATTATACAGACCGATAACAAAATTCTCTATCGTTGCCCTCAGCCAGCCAAAAGCTCCCCCGATAAAAGCCACTACCTCGTTTACGGACACACCTGCTTGTTGAAGAATATAGATAAGCAGCGCTACAGCCGCAACAATTAAAAGGATCGGCCACATGCCTACAAGCCACGCGGCAGCAAGATTATATAACTGCACAATCATTGCAGCTATGAAGACAATGGCAATGGCCGCAAGGATCGGCCCTACAACATCCCAGTTCTCCTGGAACGCTGTAAACATATACAAGATGCCATTTACAACTTCTCCAATCACAGTAGCTATTACCAAGAATGCATTCGCGATCAGATTTAGTGCAGTAGACATTCCTTCAGATTGAAATGCATTATTCAAGGTATCCAGAATCGGACGCAACGCAACGATGGCTTTTTGACCCATCATTTCAACTGCGCTATCCATGTTGCCCTGCAGCTTGTTCCATTTCCCCTTATCTTCCTCCGTTGCGTTCGCAGCTATCGCTTTCGTACCCAGAGACTTAACCTTATCGAACACACCGCCAAGGTCCAGTGAACCCAAGGAGTCCTTCGTTTTGGAGAGGAATCCCGGCTCCGCTGCTTTCCGTGCCTTTTCTGCTGCCTTTTGTTCCTTTTCCGCTGCAGCTTCCTTCTTCTTGTTCTGCATATAACCTATGGCTTTATCCCCAACGTAAGTGATTAGTTCGAATCCGCCTACGTCCAGTGCCTTCATTATTTTTTGAACTTCACCCATGAATCCGCTTTTGGCATTCCGGACATCGTTATTATCCGGATCGTCATCGTTAGAACTGCCCGCAGAGCGGCGGGACCTGGAAGAGTCACCTTCATCCGCGAGCCGTCTGGCCGCTTCCTGAGACTGCATGAACCCTTCCATGAAAGACTTGTTTTTCTCTTCATACACCCGCTCCAGTATCTGCTGCAGTTCGCCCAGCGAGTGGCTGGCCCGGTTAAAATTCTGATTCAGCCGGTCCCACTGTGAGTTCACATTTTGCCAGACGGTTAATGCTGTTACGGGAACCAATGCTGTACTCGTAATTTCCATTCATTCACCCCCTTCATCTCTTCTTCCCCTTACTCCGGGCGCGCTCCCGCTTCTCCTTGTCCACGCGCACAGCAATCATGGCATAGATCGCCGCACGTTCGCGGACGGAGAGCTTCATCAGCTCATGCGGCAAAATATGCAGCTCGTGGAGGGCGTAGTAGGCCAGATTAGCCTCACCATCGCCCTCGTTGATTAGTTTTTTACGTCATCTACCAGCTCGTTCATATCTGTAGCGAAGCCGTTCAGAGCCTGTACCCGCTCACCAAGCGCCGCGAACTCACCGGGCAGCAGCATTTTGCGCAGCAGTGATTCGGCCCCCATCACCCCATAAGAGCGCTGCAGCTCGGTGTTCTTCAGATCCGGATGCACTACGCTTGCCGTCATCAGCTTGGCCATATACTCATTCGGATCAATCTCGGTGGTGTAGGTACCGTTCTTTCCTTTGACCTTGCGGGTTGCGGCTTTGCGGCATTCCTGGTTCTCATCTTCATTCATGCTGCGCAGCTTCCAGACGGCAGCTTTACCTTCCTTATCCTTGAAACGTTGCGAGACCACAAACTCCTCTGTTGTATCACATGCCGCATTTTGCGCAAAAAATAAACTTAATTCACTCATGTTGTTCCTCCCAGATTCTTATTGTGTATCAACAAAAGAAGAGACCCGCCGCCATATAATACGCCCGGGTCTTTCCAGCTGTTGTCTATGGATATGCCTGCTTAATCTTATTGGCCGGAATTTGCCGGGGCACTGAAGGGCTGAACCAATTCCACATCCTCAAAAGTAAAGCTGACCTCTTCCTCAAGCGCATCCGATTCCGTATCCAGCGAGGCCATAATGACACTGTCCAGATTGACATCCTTCAGCATGATGCGCTGTGCGCCAACTGTAGAGGACGGGTCTTCATTCGTCACAATAATACTGAAATACTGGTCAATCCCCGTCTTCATGTATTCCAGCATCATTTGGCGGAAACGGCTCGTCATATAGAAAATCGTCATCGTACCGCTACCCGACCATCCGGTTGCCTTATGCTGCACCCCGCGGCGACCAAGCGTTTTCACTTCCGCCTTCTGCTTCTCCACCGTGGCTTCCAGCGTTTTTACATAGAACATTTCTTCCGTCTGTCCGTTAATTGTGGCATAAGCCCGGCCCTCCTGGCCGGATAGCGTATCGCTGGCTTTCAAGAATGTCATCTTAAACCACCTTCACTTTCATATATACTTTTTCTACGGAATCCACCGGCTTCACAGCCACATCCAGCACCACACTGTCACTGTCCGCTCCGGGGGTAACTACAATATCGCTCTGTGCGTTGAAGTTCTCAATCGCCCCCAGGTTCTGCAGATCATTCATATAGGTAACGCACTGCGACCAGAACAGCGCACGCCCGTCTTCATTATTCGGCAATTTACCGATGAAGTAATTCTCAAAAATCCGTTTCAAATCTCCGGCGATTCCATCCAGCACGCGCAGCACACGGTTTTTGGAGAACGCCTTGCCCTTGTCTGGTGAAAAGGAAGTGAACGTGTTGATATCCTGCTCGACCACAGCCCGGCCGCCATTATACGTAAAGAGCAGTTCACCGTCTGTAAGCGCGGCTACGGTCTCGGAATGGCTGAATCGCACATCCGCGTCAACGGCATCATCATAGGCCTGATAAGTCAGGGATTCGTTCACCGCAGCAGCGGCGGTAGCACCGGCTACCCAAGCTACGGCATGAGCTTTATCCACAACAGTCCCATCACTCAGCACCACACCGTTTGCCACACTGATAATGCCCTCATGGTCAGCCGTAGCATAATCGGACAATATCGCCTGGACCTTCTTGCCTTCCGTATTGCGCAGACGCTTCACATAAGCGCTATATAGCGCCTTGAGCGTGTTATCCTCGGATACCAGCCCCACAGTCTGGAAGTCCTGAACCTCCAGCGCCGCCAGGAAGTCGCTATGTTCTGCATTCGTTACCGTACCATTCGCACCGCTTACAAGCGGCATTCCAGCCGTTAACGTCAGTGCACCGGGTCCATTCGGCTTGAATTCTACATAATCGTTCGCAGTCAGCCCGGCAGCCGCAGCTACTGTCTGCTTATCCACCTCTGTATTCTCAAGCAAAGTCCGCACATCGAACTGAGCGTTGTCGTCGATATTCTTTTCGATAACAATCTTGAGTGCATTACCGCGTTCTCCGCCATACAGCGCCGTAGCCTGCACCCCGTTATTGGTGACTGTAGCCTTCACTCCCTGATTCAAACGGTAGAGCAGCAGCGTACCTGCCCGTTTCAGTACCTCTCTTACCGGCTGCAGCTGCGCATCCGTCAGATCAAATCCCAGCTTCTGCATGAAATCATCCTGGGCTGTAAGCTTAAGCATGACTCCAGCTTGTCCCCAAGGCAGCGTAAGCGCCAAGGCCGCCGTACCGCGTTCCCCCATTTTACCTGACACGCTTCCGTTCGAAGCCACATTTACGTATACTCCCGGACGCACCTTGTTTTGTGTTGTCCATGTTCCTCCAGCCATTAGATAACCTCCTTATTTAGATAAAGCTTCATTAATTTCTTAGCCTCTTCCAGGCTGTAGCTCCCGCTCTCTTGCAGAACTACTTCCAGTACATCTTTTTCCTTCGGCGAAAATAAGACAGAACCCATAATCTGCTTCTTGCCAAAAGCATTCTGCTCTTCCCCGCCCCGCTTCAGCTCACTTGCATTCGTTTTCTTTGAACTCATTTCAGCCGTGCTCCTTCTGTGAAGTGACCCATCAGTTCTGCCTCGCCCTGCGGCTGCTTCTGCTTCTGGAGATAGAGCATATAGTCCACTGTGAACAGCGGCCCATGTCCCTCTGCTCCTGCCTCCCATGACTGGCGAATCACACGAAAGGATGAATTCCCGCTTTCCCTGGCCGCCAGCGCTTCACACAAGCCGTCCGCCATGCTCTCTGCATCCAGCAAACTTCCCTGCTCGTAGCGGATACCGAAACGGTACACCGCCATGTATCGGCCTTCACGTTGCCGGTCGTACGTTGCCGAGATTAGCTCCGGTTTGAAGTAGGCTGACTGCGGCTTGTCCCCTTCCACATAGACAGGTACATCCGGATAATACTCTGCCAGCGCATCTGTGATGTTCTCCCGCAATTGTTGTACAGTCATGATTTCATTCCTCTCAAGATAAGTTGTGATAATCCCTCCCCCCTTCTGGAAATCACAAACGGATAGATTCCTGACAAGAATAATATCCGCCTCGTATTAGGCCTCTGCTGAAGGAGCTTTCACCACGCTTATGCCTCAGCCCCCAAGGGACTGTATCTTGTAGAGCATTCATGCTCCAGCGGTGTCCTTCTGCTTCATTTGCCATGTTATAAATATAGACCCTTTGAATCTCTGCGCAGACGCTATTATAGAGGAGAAATGACTAACTTCCAGAGACCCTTGGGATGAAAAAAGGTGGTGCCAGTGGTCCACGTAAAAAAAGCCGCATCACCCATTGGGCAATACAGCTTCGTGCACTACTTATTATCTAAAACAACTGAATCTCCAGGCAATTTCCGCGAGAAGGTTCAGCTTCAGCAGACAGTCTGCTATTTCTCCTTCCGGGCCCCAGAAGATGTTTTCTCAAGCGCAGCTAATGATAACAACTGCAGATCTGCAAGCGCGAGTGCCATTTTATAGAACGCCTTCGACCTTATTTTCACATAAGTGTCCTTACTCACCGGGGGATCGAACACATGATTATAGATCGTGTAGTCATAGCTCTCCTCTCTGCGCAAGTAACGCTCCCTCACAAGCTGCTGTTCCCTAAGTGTAAGCCTTTCTACTACGGAATCTATCAGTGCACAGTATGCTCTTCTTGCCGCAGGCACATCCACGTTATGAGTTGCTATAGCCGCCGTCTGATCCGTAACCGAATTAGTCGCGCCATGAAATCTTTCCGTATAGGAGTACGTAATTCCGGCCTCTTTAGCCTCGAAAGTTACGGTCTTAAAAATACGGTATTTCTCCAGCATATTCTCTATAGTGACCTGAGTAAGACGGCGGTCAAGCTCGGGCAGCGAAGCTAGAATCATCATGTGAACCACTCCTTTGATGTTGAACAGATTTGAGAACTTTATTGCGGACCTTTGCAGCGAAATGTGGTAGAATTCTACTTGTTCGTATATTGTTCGCCTTTTTCAATAATATACCACTTATCTGCCAATTCCGTAAAATCCCATTTAAGCCCGTTTTAGAGCAGAAACATGCTATATTCATTAATTATCTTACCTTTTGGCAATAATAGCCGCTTTATTGTTTACCTATTGGCATAAATAGCTTATATTAATAGCAACAGCTTATTAGGTGATAAGGAGTGGTTAACAATGGCAGAGGAATTCGGGAACTATCTGAAACGGCTTCGGGAAGGAAAGGGACTGACAATCAATCAGTTGGCATCCCTTGCCGGAATTAGCGGAGCACAAATTTCGCGGATAGAGAATGGACTACGGGGTGTCCCTAAGCCGGCTACACTGCGTAAGATTGCTGAAGCGACCGATGTCTCTTATGAGGAGCTTATGGGCCATGCCGGTCATTTAACCGAATCACAGAGTAGTACTGGAGGTACTGGAGGGTCAGTGCCTGCATGGGCTACGAGTAAGGATAAGCGTGATTTCCGCCAAATGCTTGAGGATGACGGTGAGCTGATGTTTGACGGGATCCCACTGAACAAGGAAGATAAGCAGCGGATCAAGGATGTATTGACAGGTCTATTCTGGGAGGCCAAGCAGATGAACAAAAGAACCAAGCCCAAGCACGATTCAGGTACGAAGGAATAGCCAGGCTATCATACAACTATTAACATGCTGCGGGTGAAGAATATGGATGAGCTAATCAAGCGTCTGGTCAAAAAATATAAAACCAACAGCCCCTTCGAGCTGGCTGCGGCCCTCGGCATTCACATCAGGTTCATGAATCTGGGCGAAGGCACCAAGGGCTTGTATTACCGTAAGTTAAGAAGAAGGTTTATCGTCATTCATAATGAGCTACCTCTGGAATGGCAGCGGTTTGTATGTGCGCATGAATTGGCCCATGACCGTCTGCATAAAGGGGTTAACCGTTTTTTTCTAGAGGAAAACTCTTTTTTCTCACCGGGGAAGCTGGAGCGTCAGGCTAATATATTCGCAGTGAAGCTGCTATCCGCTGGCACTTCTATCGAGCAGGATGAATCTTTACAGAGCTATTATGCAAGGATCGGCATCCCGGCAGAGGTTGTCTTTTTTTTAGAGAATTAAAGGAACGTATGTTCCTTTAATCGTGCAACAAAAAACTCTTACCGAAGTAAGAGTTCATTGCCAGCTACTAGCTGTGTTATCGGGATGACACGATTTGAACATGCGACCCCCTGGTCCCAAACCAGGTGCTCTACCAAGCTGAGCTACATCCCGAAACTATGAAATTTAATATG
>NZ_WHOB01000029.1 GCF_013141775.1 Paenibacillus phytohabitans | reverse complement strand
ACCCTCCGATATCTTCCGTTGATCTAATGTTAGGGTTCTTGCAAGTGTACTGCTCTAATTCCACTAGATGCGGGCTAATGGAGGAAATGAAGAGCAATAGTGCTCCTGATTTGACTGGATGCGGGCTAAAGGAGGAAGTGAAGAGCAATAGGGCTCCTGATTACACCAGATGTGGGGTCTGAAGGACGAGTTTGTTCTTGATCAGGAATCCGCCAGAAGACGGCAGAAGGGGGAAATCAAAGGGATAAATCCCTTTATATCCGCCAGAAGTGGGCGGAATGAGCAAATCAGAGGGATAAATCCCTCTAAATCCGCCAGAAGTGGGCGGAATGAGCAAATCAGAGGGATAAATCCCTCTAAATCCGCCAGAAGGGAGCGGAACGAGCAAATCAGAGGGATAAATCCCTCTAAATCCGTCAAAAGGGAGCGGAATGAGCAAATCAGAGGGATAAATCCCTCTGTTTGAAAAATACGGGCCAAAGGAAGAAATGAAGAGCACTAGTGCCCTTGATTCGACTGGATGCGGGTCAAAGGAGGAAATGAAGAGCTAGTGCCCTTAATTCGATTGGATGCGGGCCAAAGGAAGAAATGAAGAGCGCTAGTGCCCCAGATTTGACTGAATGTAAGCCAAAGGAGGAAATGAAGAGCGCTAGTGCCCCTGATTTGACTGAATGTAAGCCAAAGGAGGAAATGAAGAGCACTAGTGCCCCAGATTTGACTGGATGTAAGCCAAAGGAGGAAATGAAGAGCACTAGTGCCCCAGATTTGACTGGATGTAAGCCAAAGGAGGAAATGAGGAGCACTAGTGCCCCTGATTTGACTGGATGTAAGCCAAAGGAGGAAATGAGGAGCACTAGTGCCCCTGATTTGACTGAATCTAAGCCAAAGGAGGAAATGAAGAACATTAGTGCGCTTGATTTTACCAGTGGCTGCCCTGGATAGTAGTCTGAGTTGGGCAATGATGTGAGGTGGCTTTAACAATCTGCATCAGCTGCACAGGACGCATAAGCCACATAAGCCACATAAGTTGCATAAGCCGCATAGTTGCATACGCTCAGTTCGATTCTGCCGGTAGGGTGACTTTTTTCGTTTTAAGGTTTGTAGATGTTTGTAGATGCTTTTCCGCTTAAACAGCGGAGCGGACGGAACAATTGTGTACTCGCGGCAACGTCCGCCAGAAATTTTTTCTGCAGGAAAGTGCACTCCGGAAGCATCAGCAGTCTCCGGATTTTCACCGATAACAGAAAGAAGAAATCTGGAGAGCACAGCGATGGGAGTAACGGTCCTGCTTTTATCTCTTAATCAACAAATTTTGATCCATTGCGGGTTTTGTCAAGCTGTGGACAACGTTATCCACATATTCCGCACGAGTTGTGTAAAAACCGTGTAAAATCAGCAATAACGCCTTTTTTTCGAAGGCCATAAACAGAAGGTTATGCCTTGAATCATTTTTGTGAAAACTGTGGATAATGTGGATAATTCGGTGGATAAAAAGTCCTTGACAAGGAAAATAGCGATTTTACGCATAAAAAAAGCCCCGGAGGGCTATTTTTCAACAGGAGTTATGCACGAAAACTGTGGATGGCGCTGTGGATAACTATTTATGAACAAATCGGAAACAGTTGAATTTTATTTTTTTACTGCCTTTACATTATTCGTCAGCCAGTTTCTCCCATTCGCTAAATAAATCTGCCAGCTGCTGTTTCTTGTCCTTCAGATCACTTTCGTGCTCCTGAAGCGCCAGGTAATCCTGATAAACCTCAGGTTTGGTCATTTCATGCTCAATCCCGGAGATGGCTTCCTCCAGCCTGGCGATATTCTCCTCAAGGTCAGAGATCCTCCGCTGGCGGTTGCGCTCCTCACGCTTGGCCTGTTTGTCTGCTTCATAAGAGAGCGAGGTCCCTTTCTCGGCAGCAGCCTCGCTGTCCGCATTCCGGGAGGACTTGGCGGCGGCAAGCTCCGCTTCCTCCTCGGCAATGGCCTCTAGTTCACTTTTTTTCTCGACATAGTCGTCATAGTTACCGAGATACTGATCAATACCGCCAGGATGCAGCTCGAGCACCCGCTCAGCCATTTTGTTCAGGAAATAACGGTCATGGGAAATGAACAGCAATGTGCCTTCAAAATCAATCAGTGCCGCTTCCAGCACCTCACGGCTGACCAGATCCAGATGGTTGGTAGGCTCATCGAGAATCAGCATGTTGGCTCCGCGCAGCATCAGCTTGGATAGCGCTACCCGTGCTTTCTCGCCGCCGCTGAGTGCCGCCACCTTCTTCAGGACATCCTCGCCACTGAACAGGAAATTGCCGAGAATGGTACGGATCCGTGCTTCCTCCAGCATCGGGTATTCACTCCATAGCTCCTCCAGAACGGTGTTGCGCGGATTCAGCCTCGTCTGCTCCTGATCGTAGTAAGCGATCTTCACCTTGGTTCCCCAGTTGACCGTTCCGGCGGATGGTTCACGGGTGCCGGTCATGCACTGCAGGAGAGTAGATTTGCCGATACCGTTCGGACCGATCAGCGCCGCTGTCTCGCCGCGTCTAAGCTCAAAGGAAGCATTGCGGAACAGCGGGGCAGCCCCTTCGTTAAAAGCTACTGCGACCTCGCGGACCTGCAGCACTTCCTTGCCGGACATGAAGTCTGGCTCGAAGGAGAAGCTGGCCTTCTTCAGATCGCCCAGCGGCCGGTCGATGCGCTCCATTTTGTCGAGTGCCTTACGCCGGCTCTGCGCCCGTTTGGTGGTGGAAGCCCGCACAATATTGCGTTGTACGAAATCCTCCATCCGCGAAATCTCGTCCTGCTGCTTCTCATATTGCTTCATGCGGATCTCATATTCCGCAGCCTTCAGCTCCATATAGCGGCTGTAATTGCCTGTGTATCTGCGGGACTGGTGCCGCTCAATTTCCACTATGGTCGTGACCAGACGGTCGAGGAAATACCGGTCATGGGAGACCACAAGGATACCGCCGGGATATCCGCGCAGATAATCCTCCAGCCAGGTGAGCGTCTCGATGTCCAGATGGTTGGTCGGCTCATCAAGCATAAGAAGATCAGGGGCCTGCAGCAGAATGCGCGCCAGTGCCAGGCGTGTCTTCTGACCGCCGCTGAGCGTAGCGATCGGGGTCTCGGGTGCAAATTCCCCGAAGCCCATACCATGCAGGACGCTGCGAATCCGCGTGTTTATCTCGTAGCCGCCATGATCCTTGAACCAGTCTGAACGTCTGGCGTAGCGCTCGAGCAGATCCTCATAACGCTTCGGATCTTCCGCGAGCGCCGGATCTGCGATATCCGTTTCCAGCTGCCGCAGCTCCGCCTCCGCCTCAAGCAGTGGCGCAAAAACAGCGAGCATCTCTTCCTGAATAGTTTTATCGGATTGCAGGCCGCTGTTCTGGGCCAGATACCCTATTGTGGTTTCTTTGGATTTATGAATTTGTCCGCTGTCATACGACATCTCGCCTGCGAGAATCTGCAGGAAGGTGGACTTGCCGGCCCCGTTGACGCCTACCAGACCGACTCTTTCCTTCTCATTGACCATCAGGCTGATGCCGTCCAGCACGCTTTGTATTCCATATGATTTCGAAATTCCTGTCGCTTGAAGAAGCATTCTGATGAAACCTCCGCCCTTGCATATTCGCCTTGGCTCATTACGCCCGGCTTGTAATAATCTTATTCTATAGTTTACATGAAAAAGGTTTGCCGCGCGAGGGGGCTGCATCATTCCTGAGGGCCCTGACGGCGGCAGATCAGCTGTCCGGGCTCCCGGCATTTCACGGCGGGGCGGTCAAAGACAGTGCGCAGAACATTCCTCTAACAATGTAAATGCCGTAGCCTTGGCGAACCGGGGAGAAGAGTGGTAAACTGAGCTTACAAACTATGATAAGCTAGGAACATGTTGAAGAGGAGGCGGCTGCCTATGCAGGACAGCAGCATGCGGCTTGCTCTCCGGAAGCGTGAGCTGCGGGCCGGGAAGGCCGCTCTCCGGGACGGACTATCCGTGGAACAGAGAGGCCGGTTGTCTGCTCTGGTATGCAGTCATGCCTTGACCTGGTTCTCTCAGGAGCAAGGGGATTCACTGCTGGCCTATGCCCCGTTCCGCTCTGAGCTGGATTGCCGCCCACTGCTGGCTGAGGCTTGGGCCAGAGGACATGAAGTGCTGCTTCCGAGGGTCATCCGGGAGAGCGGAGTCCTGAGCATCCATCCGGTCCGGTCCTGGGAAGAGCTTGCTCCGGGAGCTTACGGTATACCGGAGCCAGTAACAGAAATAGCCGGACCCGGCTTATACGCCGGCAAGAGTGAGAGATCCGGCCTGCCGGATGCCGTATTCGTACCCGGCCTGGCCTTCGACTTGCGCGGCGGACGGCTCGGCTATGGGCAGGGCTACTATGACCGCCTGCGGGCAGCCTGGGAAGCAGAGCTTCCTGAATCTGCCGCCAGGCCCCTGTGGGTGGGACTGGCTTTTAGCCTGCAGCTGGTACCTGAAGTGCCGCTGGAAGAGCATGATGCCTTAATGGATGTGCTGATTACGGAGAACGGCATTTGGGACTGCCGGAAGGAGAGGAAGACATGGAGTTAACTCATTTCAATGAACAGGGCAGAGCCCGCATGGTGGATGTGAGCGAGAAGGAAGTCACCAGCCGGACAGCGGCGGCGCGAAGCCGGGTGCAGATGGACCCGGAGACGCTTGCCGCCATTAAAGCGGGCAGAATCAGCAAGGGAGATGTGCTCGCCGTAGCCCAGGTTGCGGGAATTATGGCTGCCAAGCAGACCTCCGCCTGGATTCCGATGTGCCATCCGCTGCCGCTTACCGGGGTGGATATCAGCTTCTCGGATAACAGCAAAGATGAACTATATATAGAAGCAACCGTCAAGACTACCGGCAAAACCGGAGTGGAGATGGAGGCGCTGACTGCAGTTTCAGCAGCGGCGTTGACCGTATACGACATGTGCAAGGCGCTGCAGAAGGATATGATTATCGGACCTACCCTGCTGGTGTCCAAGAGCGGCGGCAAGAATGGCGATTACGCGCTGGAGGAAGAATAGCTAACAGCATGAGACGTACGCTGAAGGTGCGGGCAGCGGCTGTATCAAGCAGCCGGACTTACATAGTACATAGAGAGGGAGGGACAACCTATGGCGTGGAAAACAGCAATCCTGACGGCCAGCGATAAAGGGGCCAGAGGCGAACGGGAAGACACGAGCGCCCAGGTTATTCGGGAACTGGTGGAAGAAGAGCTTGGAGGCGAGATTGTAGAATACCGGATCGTACCCGATGAGCAGGATGAGATTATTGCTGCATTGATTGAACTGACGGATTATTTCCAGGCGGATCTGGTGCTGACTACCGGAGGAACCGATCTGGCGATCCGCGACGTTACACCGGAGGCTACACGGCGTGTCATTGAACGTGAAGTCCCTGGACTCTCCGAGGCGATGCGCAGCACAGTGATGCAGAAGAACCGGGCGGTGATGCTGTTCCGGGGAATCTGCGGCATCCGCGGCCGGACATTGATTGTCAATCTGCCCGGCAATCCTAAGGGTGTGCATGAGAACCTGGCGGCTATTATGGATCAGCTGCCTGAAGCCTTGCTGATGGTTACCGGACAATACCGGCAATAACAGCACATGCTCCGGTAACTTCCGCATGATTCGTCACTCTAGACGATGGATGTGTGATATAAGTTATGGTATTATTAATTTATCGTTAACGATATCATGAACGGATAGAGTGATGGGAGGAAACAGTAATGCTAAATGGTATTGGTGCACCCGGAATTATTCTATTGGTTATCTTGGCGCTCCTGCTCTTTGGCCCGAATAAGCTTCCTGAGCTTGGGCGGGCAGTCGGACGTACCTTCCGTGAATTCAAGGACGGGGCGCGGGAGATCATTAATGAACCGGAACCGGCCCGGAAGAGTGAAGCACCTGCTCCTCCGGCTCCGCAGACTGTAGCAGCAGAACTTCCGCAGGACCGCCGTCTGCCGGAATAATTTCCATCCACTTACGCAGGGGCGTCTTTCCCAGGTCTGCTTCAGACTGGGGCGGCGCCTCTTTTTTCTCTAATCTATATAAATTTAATTAAAAATGACAAACAAGATGTGAGTAACGGAAGGGAAATTTGGAACTGTAGGAGCGTAGCGACGGCCTTTGTCACCGGATTTCCACCGCTAGAAGCGGTTTAAATCAAGAAATCTGGGGACAACAGCGGCCGGAAGTCCAAATGTTCTCTGTAGTTACGGTGGCATCTTCATTGAAATACCTTGAATTTAATTTATTTAGCCATTTTATATGTCATTTCGGGTGGTGTCAGTCATGTCTCTGGAAGCGGAAGAAATGTCTTTGGTCGATCATCTGACCGAGCTGCGCAGACGGCTTATCTACGTGCTGATCGTATTTGCAGCTGGACTTGTACTCGGATTGTTCGTTGCCAAACCGATCTATTTGTATCTTATCAGTGCTGACCCTGCCCAGGGATTCGTGCTGCATGCCTTCTCTTTCTGGGACGGGATCGGCATGTACATGAAGATTGCCATGGCCGTGTCACTGGCGTTCTCCGTGCCGTTTATTGTCTTTCAGCTGTGGGCCTTCATCAGCCCGGGCCTCCGGCCTGTTGAACGCAGCGCAGCGCTGCGTTATGTACCGTATGTGTTCGTTCTGTTTATTCTGGGCGTAGCCTTTGCCTATTACATCGTATTTCCTATGGCCTTGTCTTTTACAATCTCGATTACACGCAGCATGGGACTTGAGGAGACGTACGGCATAGCCGAATATTTCAATTTCCTGTTCAGTCTGGTGATCCCGCTGGCCTTGCTCTTCGAGCTGCCGCTGATTGTCATGTTCCTGACCAAGCTGAGAGTGCTCAATCCGCTGCGCCTGCGCCGGATGCGGCGGTATGCTTATTTTGCGCTTGTATTTATTGCTGTGGTGATCACACCGCCCGATTTCATCTCGGATTTTCTGGTGACAATTCCGCTTCTGGTACTGTATGAATTCAGTGTATTTCTGTCTGCGTTCGTTTACCGGAGGCAGTTGGCGGAGGATGCGCAGCGGGAAGCACGTTATATTAAGGCGGAGTAATGGAGGGGGCATATTTTGCCCCCTGGTGGATAGAATGTAAGAGAGTGTGTGCCGGACAAGCCCTGAAACCATAATTTTCCCCAAAACAAATACGATTTTACGTAAAAGGACTTGAAATCCGTCTTCAAGTTGAGTATCATAAAAATTGTTGTTAGCACTGCAAGCAGTTGAGTGCTAACGCTGTGGAAAATAGGGAATGGGCCGGCGAAACAGCATTTAAGTATGCTGATTCTCAACAGTGCCATAAGGACCGCTAAGATTCCCGGCAGTTCAATCTATGTTTTCAAGGTAAACAACATAATTTCAAAGGAGGCTATTTTTTCATGATTAAACCACTAGGTGAACGCGTATTGGTAGAACCAAGCGAGCAAGAGCAAACCACTTCTTTCGGGATCGTGCTTCCGGACTCTTCCAAGGAGAAACCGCAAGAAGGCACAATTATCGCTGTAGGCAGCGGAGCTTTGAAAGACGGAGTACGTGTAGCGCTGGAAGTTAAAGAAGGCGACCGTGTGCTTTTCTCGAAATATGCCGGAACTGAAATCAAATACGAAGGCAAAGAATATCTGATTATGAAAGAAAGCGACATTCACGCGATTCTTGACTAGTCTGTTAGAGCCTTTCATAAGTTAGAACCCGATTACTTATATACACAAAACTTAAGTTTATGCTTTCGAAGCGAGTTTTGTACGAAGTGAAATTAATGAAGCGAATGCTACACAAAACTTTTAGGAGGTTAACAACACAATGGCAAAAGAAATTAAATTCAGTGAAGATGCCCGCCGCGCTATGCTGCGCGGGGTTGATGCTTTGGCAAATGCGGTTAAAGTTACACTCGGACCTAAAGGCCGTAACGTGGTGCTTGAGAAGAAATTCGGCAGCCCGCTAATCACCAATGATGGTGTTACCATCGCCAAAGAAATCGAGCTTGAAGATGCATTCGAGAACATGGGCGCGCAGCTTGTTAAAGAAGTTGCTACCAAGACTAATGATGTAGCCGGTGACGGTACTACAACTGCAACAGTTCTGGCTCAAGCCATGATCCGCGAAGGTCTGAAGAACGTAACTGCAGGCGCTAACCCTATGGTTATGCGTAAAGGTATCGACAAAGCGGTTAAAGCTGCTGTTCTTGAACTGCAGAGAATTTCCAAGCCTATCGAAGATTCCCAGTCTATCGCACAAGTAGCTGCTATCTCTGCTGCTGACGAAGAAGTAGGCCAACTGATTGCTGAAGCTATGGAAAAAGTCGGCAAAGACGGCGTTATCACCGTTGAAGAATCCCGCGGATTCCTGACTGAGCTTGAAGTGGTAGAAGGTATGCAGTTCGACCGCGGTTACATTTCCCCGTACATGATTACAGATACGGACAAAATGGAAGCTGTTCTGGAGAACCCGTACATCCTGATCACTGACAAAAAAATCAGCAGCACTCAGGAAATTCTTCCTTTGCTTGAGAAGATCGTTCAACAGGCGCGTCCGCTGGTTATCATCGCTGAAGATATCGAAGGCGAAGCTCAGGCAATGCTGATCGTGAACAAACTGCGCGGAACCTTCAATGCAGTAGCTGTTAAAGCTCCTGGATTCGGCGACCGCCGCGAAGCTATGCTGCAGGATATCGCTGCTCTGACAGGCGGCCAAGTGATCACTGAGAAGCTTGGACTTGATCTGAAAAGCACTTCCATCGAGCAACTGGGTAACGCACGCCAAGTGCGCGTAACCAAAGAAAACACTACAATCGTAGACGGAAGCGGCGACAAAGCGGATATCAATGCACGTGTAAGCCAAATCCGCTCCCAGCTGGAAGAAACGACTTCCGAGTTCGACAAAGAAAAACTGCAGGAGCGTCTGGCTAAATTGGCTGGCGGCGTAGCCGTTGTCAAAGTCGGTGCTGCTACTGAAACTGAACTTAAAGAGCGCAAGCTCCGCATCGAAGATGCCCTGAACGCAACCCGCGCTGCGGTTGAAGAAGGTATCGTATCCGGTGGGGGTACTGCTCTTGTGAACGTATATGCTGCTGTTGCTGCTGTAGTAGCTGAAGGCGACGAAAGAACCGGCGTTAACCTCGTGCTGCGCGCACTGGAAGAACCTGTTCGCACCATCGCTGCTAACGCAGGCCAGGAAGGTTCCGTTATCGTGGACCGTCTGAAAAAAGAAGCTGTAGGTATCGGCTATAACGCTGCTACCGATGAGTGGGTAAACATGTTCGAAGCGGGTATCGTTGACCCTGCGAAAGTAACCCGTTATGCTCTGCAGAACGCGGCTTCCGTAGCTGCAATGTTCCTGACTACTGAAGCTGTTATCGCTGACAAGCCAGAACCGGAAAAGGGCGGAATGCCTGATATGGGCGGCATGGGCGGTATGGGCGGCATGATGTAAGACAGCTTTACAACCCTTGCTGAGGCAAGGGGGGAGCTGTTGGGGAGTTCAATTCCCCACATAGGGTAATACAATTAGAGGCTTCTCACGAGTTCAATGAACTTGTGGGAAGCCTTTTTTTAGCTTTGAGAATTCAAAAGTAAGGATAACTAGTGATTAAATGGAAAATAAAACCGATATATAGTTTATTAGTAACTTCTTGTTTTACATAAGCTTTCCAACGATGAAGCAGTGTATAAAGAATTGGAGGGAAGGAATGTCAGCTGGAAAAATGGTGTTTGACGCCGATGAAGCCCGGCGTCTGCAAACGAAAATAAGCCAGGTAAGTGAAGACACGAACCGGTTGTACCTGCAACTGAAAGGCCAGGCCAGCCAATGGGACGGGCTACCCATAGGGACAGGCCGGTTGCAAGCTCAGGTGCTTATCAACGAGCTGACTGTAGAGGCGGAGAAGCTTGAGGATCTCATTCGGATAGCGGTGAAGGGTGTTCAGGACGTGCAGGACGAAAGCAAGCGTCAGGCGGGCCAGCTCAGCCAGCAGTTCGGCATTTTTGGCGGTATGTTCGGAAGTTTTGGAGCAGGGTTCGGGAGCGCGGGAAGGTTGCCAATTCCGGCCTTTGCCCAGAAGATATCAACCAACCTGATTTCTTCGATAGCGATCCTGAGCGGCAAGGATGAACTGAACAGCGATCCAATGGTGCGGAAGCTTCTGGACATGAACAGTCAGTCCGGCCTGGGGACAGTGGACTCCATTGCCGTGCAAAGCAAGCTCAAGGATATCTACGAAGCACGGGACCAGATCGCAAAGGCGCAGACAGCTTTTGGCGTGTACCAGGCATTTGGAAACCAGGCGCAGATGGATAGGGTGCACCAGTTGGCGGAAGAGGCACGGGCGAAGCTGAAATCGTTTGGAGTGGATGAGGTCCAGTACCAGGCGGGGAAGGATCTGAGTGTCTACTTCAAGCAGCCTGCAGTCAAGGCATGTAAGTATGATCCGTCCATTACGTCTGGTAACGTACCTCTAGTACAGAATGAAGCGTATCTACTGCTGCTGCGGATGGGGATGGAAGATGGAGTTCAGGGCAAGTGGGCGAAGGGGCAGCTGGAAGGCATTCATGCTACAATGAAGCAAATGATAGCTACAGGGGTCAATTTAGGCGTACATATGATGACGAACCAAGGTGCAGAAGCTTGGGGAGACGTCGCCCGGTTAACTTCCTCATTTGCGCAATTAGAAAGCTATAACCTGTTTAAAAGCAAAGCGCCGGATGAACAACCGGAAGCGCCAGAGAAGTCGAAAAATGCTTTCTTAAAATCGCTGGACAGTTTCAAAGAGATTGGGACGGGTTTCATGGATACGTTAAGAATCCGTGCGGATAAAGCCACAGATTCCCCCTATGACTTTGTCAACTGGATAACGTTAGGCATTGCAGGCGATCTTCCCGTAGGGATATACAGGCAAGCCAAAGAGCGGGCGGATCATATGTTGGATTCACCGGAGAAGTTTGCGGATTGGTTGACGCTCGGGACAGTAGAAATGGGGAAGGGGGCATTCCACCCCGAAGAAAGCTGGTCCGCAGAGCATTGGCTTAACAGTTTGGGAGTAGTATCGTTGTTGGTGGGTCCCTTGGAAAAGTCCTTGTTATCTACAGGTGGCGAATTGCCGAAACCGATGATTTCAAAAAATGCAGCTGACAATGGGATGGATATATTCAGTAAAGATAAGGGCGGGCAGGGTATTGAGGGGACGGGAAATTTTGATTACAAAGAATGGGCAGACATGCCTGTTAGCGGTGAAGTCAGAATAACATCCAATGGACAAAGATTAATTAGCATAAGTGAATTGAAGTTGTTTAAAAAAGAAATGAATGGAAAAGGAATTGAACTTATTCCTGATAAAAAAGGAAGTATATTACCGGATGATGTGGCTGCTGCTTTCGATCCAGATACTGGATCGATAATCTTAAGAAAAAACCCAACCTATTTAAGTGCTGTTCATGAATCATACCATGCTGAGCAATGGATGAAGTTGGGAAAAGAAAATTATTTAAAGCAATCAAGACTCGAAAGGGAAGAGTATGTTTTTAACGAAATAATGAAGAACAAAGATAAGTTTTCAGAAGCCGAAATATTATTTTCTATGAAGTATATTTATAAAGTAAGGCATGGAGAATGGCCACCACGAGATTGGACAGGATTCACAGATTGAAAGGAGAACAATTAAGTATGAACTTATCAAGTAAGCAAGCATTGGAGATTGCTTCGGCATATACAGAGAAATACAATTTATCAGGAAAAATTGTAATTAATAATGAAAGAACTGTAAAATCATATGATGGATTTGATGGAGTAGAAGGGATTACATGGATTGTCTTAGTTACAATAGAACCTACAATTTATCATGCGGATAGTGAATTTTCTATTATTATTTCTGATGAAAAGTCACAGGTTGAATACATTATTGATGCAAATGGGCATTATTACGCTCCTCATATAAAAGGAAGTGGCGGTATGACAGATGAAGAATTTGATTCACTATGGGATGATGACAGTGATAGCTAGAATTATTTAAATAGGTAACAGACTCATCATATTGCATCAACTATGGCAGGTTTAGAAAGCTATAATCTGTTTAAAAGCAAAGCGCCGGATGAACAAGCGGAAGCACCAGAGAAGCCGAAAAATGCATTGTTAAAATCGCTGGACAGTTTCAAAGAGATTGGGACGGGTTTCATGGATACGTTAAGAATCCGTGCGGATAAAGCCACAGATTCCCCTATTATTCGCTTTTTCAAAACCTTGCCAGGTCGGGCAAGGTTTTTTTTGTTATGGATACTCACTGAAGAGACAATTTCATTGTTCGGACATCTATCCGCACACCCACCCGCCCCCGCTCTAACAATATACTGCTGCACCCAATCAGAAATGCTTTTGAAAGAGTAGATTACTATGAGGGTGTTGTGATTGGAGCGGTAGCAATGGCTGGTGGCGAAAAAGTGGACAGGGGGTAAGGGCGCATTCATTTCTGATGACAGAATCTAGATTACATTATAGGAACGGGGGGACTACCCATGGATTTCAGTGCATTGACTGGCCTTTTTGTGAATAACAATGGTTCGGTCGTGCTAAATGTCCTGTTATCTACTGCATTAATCTGGAGTATTAAGCAAATTGCGAACAAAGAGAAAGTGATTCAGAATTACCAGAAACGTGATGAAGAGAACGAAAAGCAGTTGAATGAATATAACCGTACGCTCGTCAAGCTGCTAATCGAGAGAGGCACTGCGGATAAGAAACCTAAAGATGAGGAGGTCGTCAACAAGTGAAGCTCCTCGATATATTCAGAAAACACGAGATGAAGCCCAGCCGGGTCAAGCATGAAATAGATACCTTGGGCGAAATTCAGGAAGCGTATGAATCCAATGATCTGGAGAGACTCATTGATCTGCACCGTACCGGCTTAGGTAGAAGGGGAGATGATCTGCATGGAAATTGTTGACTTGACACTGATCACACTGGAAACGATAGCCTTTATTGCTTTTACTGCTTATGTTATCCGTTACCGCAGGTATTTTATGGGACGAGGCCCCTTGCGGACGTATAATTTGTATCTCCGGAGTGTATGGGTTACCTACGGGGCTGTAGCACTGCTATGTCTCAATCTGTTGTGGGGGCGGCTGAACATCATTCTCGGATATAATACGGACGGCAGCCTATCGGGCATCATGAGGGAGTATGTTCTGATTCTGACCCTCGTAATGCTCGTATTCGCAGGCTGGATGCATAAGGAGCTATGGGATTCCAACCGGCGTGAAGAAAAGACCCGGGCCCGTTCAAACCAATCAAACAGACTCAAATAGGCCTAAATAAGCCCAGAGAGACACTGATTCACATCATAGCTATTCTGGTGCTGGACGAGCTGACCAACGGACGGGATCTCCCGGGGAAGTATGGAGCACTCACAGTGTATTCTGCTCTCGTGAACAAGGGTATTCATATATAATAGGGGAAAAGAGTACAAGGAGGCGGTCTGTTTGACTACTAACAATACACTCCAGGTGGCCACCTTCGCCGGCGGCTGCTTCTGGTGTATGGTCAAGCCGTTCGACGAGCTGCCGGGTATAGTCTCGGTGGTATCCGGTTACACGGGAGGACATACGGAGAATCCTACCTACGAGGCATTAGGAAGAGAAGCTACAGGGCATAGGGAGGCGGTGCAGATCACCTTTGACCCGGAACGTTTCCCTTATGAACGTCTGCTGGACATTTATTGGCAGCTGATTGACCCGACAGACGGCGGCGGGCAATTCATGGACCGGGGGCGTGCTTACGAGGCGGCGATTTTTGTACACAGCGAAGAGCAGAGGCAGAAGGCGGAGCTGTCGAAGGCGGCGCTTCAGGCCAGCAAGCGGTTCAAAGCACCGATTGTGACGGAAATTCTGCCGGCAGCAGCCTTCTATCCGGCGGAAGCGGAGCATCAGCATTATTATAGAACCCATCCGCTGGACTATAAGCTGTACCAGAAGGGTTCAGGCCGTGATGATTTCACGGAGCTGCACTGGAACAGCCGCGAAGACAAGAAGCAGCTGCTGAAGCAGCTGACAGAGCTGCAATATGAGGTCACCCAGAAGAAGGCTATGGAGCCGCCGTATCAGAACGAGTATTGGAACCACTTCGGGGAAGGGATCTACGCCGATATGATCAGCGGTGATCCGTTATTCAGCTCCACGGACAAATTCCATGCCGGAACCGGCTGGCCCGGATTCACTAAGCCCGTGGAAGAGGGGCTGATCCGCCGAGAAGCGGATTACGGCAGCGGTGAAGTGCGGACGGTGCTGCGCAGCAGGCTGAGCGGGGCTTATCTGGGGGATTTATCCTACGATGGCCCGGAGCCGGCGAAGCTGCATTACCGGGTGAATTCCGCCGCACTGCGTTTTATTCCGAAGAATGAGCTTGCGGAGAAAGGGCTTGGGCGGTATTTAGAGCAGTTTGAGCGGGAGAGCCAAGGTTAACTCCGGATGAAGGCTGACTTCAGGACGGAATATCATATGTATTAGGGCAGGCTTCCGGATCTGGGGGACTGCCCTAACTTGTTTTTAATGAGGATTATTCATGATTAGCGAGTGTAAGGCATATTATATAACGTCAAGAAAAGAGGAGATCTCCGGTATGGTAGAAGCATCGGCTTCAGTACGGGGGAAGATGTCCGGAAGCGTGGAGCATGAAGCGGTAGGATTTGGATTCAATCATATCTAGGGATTATTAGCCGTAATTTAGCGATTAGTGATATAGAAGCCGGTACCTCTATTAGGGTATGGGCTTTTTCTATTACCCGGGAAGTAGGTGAGGCATATGCCCAACATAGACAATCAAACCGTCATGATCCGCGGCAATACATTAACCATTGAGGAAGTTGTCAAGGTGGCCCGGTATTATCGGATGGTGGACCTGAGCGAGGAGAGCTGCCGCAAGGTGGACCGTACCCGCCAATATGTAGAGAAGCTCCTGCTGGAGAAAAGGGTGGTGTACGGCCTCACGACCGGCTTCGGCAAATTCAGTGATACGTACATCTCGCCGGAGGATACGAAGCAGCTGCAGCTTAATCTGATCCGCAGCCACTGCTGCGGAATTGGCGAGCCGTTCCCGGAGGAGGTTGTGCGCGCAATATTGCTGCTGCGGATAAACGCCTTATCCCTTGGTTATTCCGGCATCCGTCTGGAGGTGATCCGGCTGATGGTGGAGATGCTTAACCGGGGCGTAGTTCCGGTGATTCCGGAAAAAGGCTCCCTGGGCGCAAGCGGTGACCTTGCCCCTTTGTCGCATATGGTACTGGTTCTGATCGGCGAAGGTGAAGCCTATTATCAGAGTATACGGATGCCTGGTGCTCAGGCGCTGGCCAAGGCGGGCCTTACGCCAATTGTCCTTGCGGCCAAGGAGGGGCTGGCCCTGATCAACGGAACACAGGTGATGACCGCTGTCGGCACGCTGGCCTGCCGGGATGCGCTGAATCTGGCCAACTGGGCCGACTGCACGACCGCGCTCAGCTGTGAGGCGCTGCGGGCGGTCCGGGATGCGTTCGACCCGTCAACGCATGCGGTTCGTCCGCATCAAGGCCAGCGCCAGGCGGCCGATAATATCCGCAATCTGACAGCCGGCAGTAAGCTGATGACTAATCAGGGGGAAGTGCGGGTGCAGGATGCCTATTCGCTGCGCTGCGCGCCGCAGGTCCACGGCGCAAGCCGTGATGCGCTGGCTTACATCGCAGAGAAGCTGGAGATTGAGATCAACTCGGCCACGGACAATCCGCTGATCTTCGCGGATGAAGACAAGGTGATCTCGGGCGGGAACTTCCACGGGCAGCCGGTTGCGCTGCCGATGGATCATCTGTCCATCAGCGCGGCGGAGCTGGCGGATATTGCCGAGCGGCGGATCGAGCGGCTGGTCAATCCGCAGCTGAACGAGGGACTGCCCCCGTTCCTGACGAAGAACGGCGGGCTGCAGTCCGGGTTCATGATCGCCCAGTATGCGGCGGCATCCGTGGTGTCCGAGAATAAATCACTGGCTCATCCGGCCAGTGTGGATTCGATCCCCTCCTCCGGCAATCAGGAGGATCATGTAAGCATGGGCACGATCGGCGCCCGGAAGGCGAAGCAGATCGTCGACAATGCCTATGCGGTGCTGGCGATCGAGCTGCTCTGCGGGGCGCAGGCTGCCGATTTTCGGGGGCCGCAGCTGCTCGGGGCGGGCACGAAATGGCTGTATGACCGCTGCCGGGAGCTGGTCCCGTTCGTAGAAGGGGACCGGGTGCTGTCCGGTGATTTCGCCACCATCGCCGAGTGGATGAAGGAAGCGGATGTGCTGGAGGAACTGTTCGCGCTGGTTCCGTTTCATTCCTGATCAAGGGCAAGCAGAAACATTCGATTCCGCTAACCGGTTAGTTACTGGAGGACGGGGTCCGGCCGATCAAGCCTTTTGGCGAGTTTTATACGAGGCAATGGGGCGGTCATGTAACAGTTTGCTTGGAGTTCACGTCTGGAAGCCGGCTGAGAACTTTAGTTCAGCTGCTGTAGGCATAATTGTTGTAATTTTTGCAACTTTGATACCTGGATACCCGGGTGTTCAGGGGGATTGTTGTATGGAATACAACAA
This sequence comes from Paenibacillus phytohabitans, assembly GCF_013141775.1. Taxonomy (GTDB): domain Bacteria; phylum Bacillota; class Bacilli; order Paenibacillales; family Paenibacillaceae; genus Paenibacillus_AQ; species Paenibacillus_AQ phytohabitans. The sequence continues at coordinate 116,252 of NZ_WHOB01000029.1, read as the reverse complement.
TTCTTCCGCTAAGCCGGCTGGAAGAGGCGGAATGCTGTATTTTCTACAACAATTTCCGGTTACAGCCGATTTGATGAAGGGAATGTTGTATTTTGTGCAGGATTGTTAATCAAAATTGTAATTTGCTCTCTTGCGGGATAACGCTGCATTCAACTACGTATGAAAGTTTGCCGCTGGAAGGGGAGTTATCTGCAGCTTAAGCAGTCACAGGATTCCCGGCATGATCAGCATGTTCAATGGAGGAAGGGGAGTTAAGAATATGAATATGGATATGGATGAACCAAGAGTCTGCCGCGCGCCAAGAGGCAGTGTGCTGAACACCAAGGGCTGGGTGCAGGAAGCGGCGCTGCGTATGCTGATGAACAATCTCGACCCTGAGGTGGCGGAGCACCCGGAGCAATTGGTTGTCTATGGCGGGATCGGCAAGGCCGCGCGCAACTGGGAGAGCTATGATGCTATTGTGCGCTCCCTTAAGATGCTCGAGGACAACGAAACTCTGCTGATACAGTCCGGCAAGCCGGTTGCCGTCTTTCGCACCCATCGTGATGCCCCGCGCGTGCTGCTGGCCAATTCCAATCTGGTGCCGGCCTGGGCCAACTGGAGTACCTTCCATGAGCTGGACCAGAAAGGGCTGATGATGTACGGGCAGATGACGGCGGGTAGCTGGATTTATATCGGTACGCAGGGGATTGTGCAGGGGACCTATGAGACGTTCGCGGAGTGTGCGAGGCAGCATTTCGGCGGTTCGCTGCAGGGGACGATCACACTTAGCGCAGGGCTCGGCGGCATGGGAGGCGCGCAGCCGCTGGCCGTCACCATGAACGGCGGGGTATTCATCGGCATCGATGTGGACCGGACGCGGATTGAGAAAAGAATCCAGTCCCGCTACTGCGATGTGCTGGCCGAAACGCTGGATGAGGCGCTGTCGCTGGCTGAAGCAGCCCGGGACAGCGGGCGGGCGCTTTCGGTGGGCCTGCTCGGCAATGCGGCAGAGGTACTGCCGGTGATGATATCCCGGGGTTTCGTCCCGGATATTCTGACCGACCAGACCTCGGCCCATGATCCGCTGAACGGCTATGTGCCGGAAGGCTTCACGGTGGATACGGCTAAGGAGCTAAGAATTGAGGACCCGCAGGGATATATACAATTGGCGCGAAAGAGTATCGCCCGCCACGTCGAAGCGATGCTGGAGCTTAAGCGGAGGGGGGCGGTTACCTTCGATTACGGCAATAATATCCGCCAGGTCGCCTATGATGAAGGCGTGAAGCAGGCTTTTGACTTCCCGGGCTTCATCCCGGCCTATATCCGCCCGCAATTCTGCGAAGGCAAAGGACCGTTCCGCTGGGTCGCCCTGTCGGGCGATCCTGAAGATATCTATAAGACGGATGCGGCTATTCTGAAGGCATTCCCGGATAACGAAGGGCTGCAGCGCTGGATTACTCTGGCGCAGGAGAAGATCTCCTTCCAGGGGCTGCCTGCACGGATTTGCTGGCTCGGCTACGGTGAACGGGCGAAGTTCGGGCGGATTATCAATGATATGGTAGCAGCCGGAGAGCTGTCTGCGCCGATTGTTATCGGCAGGGATCATCTCGACGCAGGCTCTGTCGCTTCCCCCAACCGGGAGACGGAAGCGATGCGTGACGGCAGTGATGCGGTATCGGATTGGCCGCTGCTGAATGCGCTGGTCAATACCGCTGCAGGCGCCAGCTGGGTATCGCTGCACCACGGCGGAGGCGTCGGCATGGGCTATTCGCAGCATGCCGGAATGGTCGTAGTGGCGGATGGAACGAAGGAAGCGGAAGCACGGCTTGAACGGGTGCTGACCTCAGATCCGGGGATGGGCGTAGTCCGCCATGCGGATGCGGGTTATCCCCTGGCGGTGGAGACAGCCAAGGCTCAAGGCATTGTGATGCCTATGCTGATTGACCCGAAAGGAGTCAAGTGATGATCTATATTCAGAACGCCACCCAAGTCGCGACGCTTGGCGGTGCCAGCAATAAGCCGAAGACGGGCAAGGAGATGGAGGAGCTTGGGCTAATCGGGCACGGGGGGATCGTGATCGAAGACGGTATCTTCACCTTCGTCGGCAGTGATGAGGATGCGCGCAGCTATGTGGAGCAGCATGCCGGAGATAAGCAGGTGATGGTGTTCTCAGCGGAAGGGAAGACCGTTACGCCGGGGCTGGTCGATCCCCATACCCATGCCGTTTTTGCCGGCTCCCGGGAGTTTGAGCTGAATCTGCGGCTGCAGGGCGCTAAATATATGGACATTCTAAATGCCGGAGGTGGAATTCTGTATTCCACCGAACGGACCCGGGAAGCTACGGAGGAGCAGCTGATCGCCGAAACCGTGAAGCGGCTGGACCGTTTCCTGGCGCATGGGGTAACCACCATTGAAGCCAAGAGCGGCTACGGATTGCGGCTGGAGGATGAGCTGAAGCAGCTGCGGGCGGCCCGGAGGCTGGATGCTTCCCATCCGGTAGATGTGGTGTCCACATTCATGGGCGCCCATGCCGTGCCGGTGGAATATCGCGGCGATGCGGATGGATATGTCCGCAGTGTGATTGAAGAGATGATTCCGGCTGTGGCCCGGGAGGGGCTGGCGGAGTTCTGTGATGTGTTCTGCGAAGAGGGAGTATTCACGGTGGAACAGTCCAGGGACATTCTGGAGGCAGGCCGGAGCTGGGGGCTGAAGCCCAAGCTCCATGCCGATGAGATTGTATCCTGCGGAGGAGCGGAGCTGGCCGCCGAGCTGGGGGCAGTGACAGCTGATCATCTGCTGCATGCTTCCGAAGCTGGCATACAGGCGATGGCGGAGAGCGGAGTAATCGCCGTATTGCTTCCTGGTACAGCCTTTTTCCTGATGGCGAAGCCTGCGGATGCGCGGGCGATGATCAATGCCGGTGTGCCTGTTGCGCTGTCGACTGACCGCAATCCAGGCTCCTCCCCGACGGAATCGCTGCCGTTTATTATGAATCTGGCCTGCCTGACGATGGGCATGACTCCGGCGGAGGTGCTGACGGCCTGTACAATCAACGCGGCACATGCGATCTGCCGTGCAGATGTGATCGGCAGCATTGAGGTTGGCAAACAGGCAGATCTGGTAATGTTCGATGCGCCGAATGTTCTCTACCTCCAGTACCATTATGCAGTGAATCTGGTGGATACCGTGTTCAAGAAGGGTGAGGCAGTCATTCAGAACGGACGGAGGGTATGGTGATGAGAGCCTTGCGGATTAATGCGGAACGTCTGCAGAATAACATCCGGGAGCTGGCCAGGTTCGGCCAGAATGAGCAGACCGGAGGGCTGGACCGGACGACCTTCACTGAGGCTGAACTGGCTGCCCGGCAGTGGCTCAAGAGTAAGCTGCTGGATCTGCAGCTTAGGGTCAGGGTAGATGAAGCTGCGAATATCTGGGCCACCCGGAGGGGAGCGGGACAGTGGACTGTTTCCGGAGACTCGGAAGTTATGGAGTGTCCAGAGGTTTCGGAAGACTTAGAGGTTTCAGGAGTTCCGGATGGGCAGAGGATTTCAGATCAGTCAGGAAATTTAGCCGCCGCGAGCAGCTTTGGTGCTTCCGGCAGAGCACGGGAGAGCCTTCCCGTGATCGCATTCGGTTCCCATATCGATACGGTTCCAAACGGCGGGAAATATGACGGTGCGCTTGGGGTTCTGCTGGCTCTGGAGGTCATGAATGTACTGGAAGAGAACAAGATCAGCACCCGGCATCCGCTGGAGCTGGTCTCCTTCAGCGCGGAAGAACCCAATCCGTTCGGACTATCCACGTTCGGCAGCCGGGCGGTCGCGGGCAAGCTCAGCCGGGGTGATCTTGCAGGAGTGCGCAATGATCAGGGGCAGCTGCTGACGGAGGCGCTGCGGCGGGCAGGCGGCGATCCTGAGCATTTCGAACAATGCCGGAGGGACCCCGAGGCGCTTGCGGCTTTTCTCGAAGTCCATATTGAGCAAGGTAAGCGGCTGCTGGACCGGGGTATTCCAGTGGGAATCGTCACCGCTATCACGGGAATTTACCGCGAGGAGATTACCGTCACGGGAGAAGCGAATCATGCCGGCACCACCTTAATGCAGGACCGGAAGGATGCACTGATGGGCGCTTCCGAGATGATGCTGGCGTTCGAAGCGGTCTGCCGGAAGCATCAGGCGGATGAAGCCGTAGGCACGATCGGGCGGATCAGCAATGAACCGAATGCCGCCAATATTATTCCGGAGAAGGTACTCTTCCACCTGGAGGCCAGGGGAGCGGACCGCCAGCACGTTCAGGAGATGATAGAGGACTGGAGCCAGCAGGCTGAGGGGATTGCCCGAAGCAGAGGCCTCCGGCTGGAGCGGCGGCTGATTCTGGATCAGGCGCCGCAGCCAATGGATGCACGGGTCATTGATGTGAGTGCTGCACAGGCAGAGGCGCTGGGGATTCCAGTTCTGCAGCTGGGCAGCATGGCTGGTCATGATGCCACGCATATGGCTTCGCTGACCCGCGCGGGAATGCTCTTCGTACCGAGCCTGGGCGGCAAAAGCCATTGCCCGGAGGAAGAGAGCCGGATAGCGGATATTGAGAAGGCGGGCAATGTCCTGCTGCAGTCTATTCTGGCACTCGATGAGCAACTAAGCCGTTAGGAGGACCAAACCATGCGCGAAATATATTCAGCAGATGTTCTGTACACGCAGGACGAATTCAAGAAGAATGGCGCTCTGCTGGTGGAGAACGGGATAATTACGGATGTGGGAGAACGTGAAGAGCTGAGGGATCGCTATCCCGATGCCAGGCACATCCACTGGGAGGGCAGAGCTATCGTCCCCGGTACTATTAATTCACATAATCACTCCTTCCAGAGCCTGCTGCGCGGGATCGCGATTGATAAGCCGTTTCTGGATTGGCGGGATCAGGCCCTGTACAAGTACACATCCCTTCTCGATGAAGAGGCCATCTATACCGGCGCGCTGCTTGCCTTCGGAGAGATGCTGCGCTACGGAATCACGACCGTCTGTGATTTCTTCTATGTGCATAACGGCGGAACTGTCTACGATGAAGCTGTGATCCGGGCCGCGGGTGATCTGGGGATCCGGCTTGTATTTGCCCGCACGATGTATGACTGGACCGGGGCACCACTTGCTTACCGGGAGAAGGTTCCGGAGGCTGTAGAGCGGACGCGGTCATTAGCCAAGAAGTATCAGGGCAATCCCATGGTTACGGTACATCCGGCTCCGCATAGCCCGCATGCGGCTTCACCGGAGATGATTAGGGCCGGGCATAAGCTGGCTATGGAGCTGGATACGCCTTTTCATATCCATGTGGCGGAAGAAATGTTCGAGGTAGAAGAGATCCAGCGTGACTATGGCCTGCGGCCTGTGCATTATCTGGATTCCCTGGGCGTTCTCGACGAGCGGATGATTGCGGTTCATCTGGTCTGGCTGGAGGATTCCGAGATTGAACTGATTGGCGCAAGACGCGGGTCGCTGGCATACTGTCCGTCCAGTAATATGTTTCTGGCTGACGGGGTGACCCGCATTCCAGACCTGCTGAAGGCAGGCGTCAGAGTGACACTCGGGACTGACGGAGGCTGCAGCAATAACCGGATCAGCGTGTATGAGGAGATGCGCATGTGTGCGCTTTTGCAGAAGGTCAGCCGGCTGGACGGTACCTGCATCACTGCCGGACAGGTGTACCGGATGGGCACCCGGAGTGCCGGTGAGATTCTGCAGCTGCCGGTGGGCTCGCTCGAAACCGGGCAGCACGCCGACTTCGCGGTGCTCGACCTTCAGGATCTGTCGCTGGCTCCGAAGCGGGAATTGTTCGCGAACATGGTCTATGCCATGCAGCCGGGAGCGATCCGGACAGTAGTCGTGGGCGGGAAGGTGGTTTTTGAACAAGGAAAAATCAAGGCAGTATCCGAGGAGGCCATCGGCGGGCGGGTAGACCGGTTGTTTGAGAAGTGGGCGAAGCTGGAGTAATTCACGTCATTCATCACCATCAGATTCTAATGTATTTCATACAATTGATTGCTGGAGTCCGGCTCCATAACACCCTTTCTACTGGAATCTGCTGTACAGAGTACAATAGATTCAATTTTTCAAGCATATCTAGGGCTGATCTGTTGTACAAAATGCAATTGAACTCTGGCTGGGCGCCACCGGTTCAATCTGTATGGGAAGAAAATAATGGAAGCCTGGTTATATTTAAGGCTGCCGGAAGCATAAGCTTGTCTATAAGTCCTGTCCACAAAAGGGGTTGAAGACTTGGCGAGTGCGTTTCTAGGCAGCTTTTTATCTGCAATGGCTACGGTTCTTGGCGTGATTCCCATCCTGTTCGTGAAGCGGCTGTCTGAGCTGTGGAAAGATGTGCTGGTGGCCTTTACCGCCGGTATTATGGTGTCCGCGACCACCTTCGGACTGATGCCGCAGGCGATCAAAGAGTCGGGAATCATCGCTCTTACTCTGGGTCTGATTACCGGGGTGCTTCTGCTTGATCTGATCGAGAGCCATATTCCGCATATTGATGTGGAGAACAAGCCCGGTCTCAGCAATCTGGATTCCAAAGCGCTGCTCGTGATGATCGCGCTGTTCATTCATAATATTCCCGAGGGGCTGAGTACCGGCTTCAGCTATGCCAGTGAGCAGGCGAGCCTGGGGCCCATGGTAGCTATTGCGATCGGTGCCCAGAATATGCCCGAAGGCCTGATCCTGGCAATATTTCTGATGAATGCCCGTGCGACCCGGCGCAAGGCATTGACTATTGCTGCCCTGACCGGCCTGATGGAGATGGTATCGGCGGTCATCGGATATTTTACAGCCAGCTATGTGCAGAATGTGGTCGGTTACGGGCTGGCCTTCGCGGCCGGAGCGATGCTCTTCATTGTCTATAAGGAGCTGATCCCGGAGAGCCACGGCCACGGTTATGAGCGGCCTTCAACCTATTCGTTTATATTCGGCCTGCTGGCGATGGTGTATATTACAACGTTTTTTGGCGGATGAAGAATCTGCATAGAGGTTTTTCCGCAAAGTCTGTCGAAAAAGTCTATTACTATGGCGAAAATAAAATCTTTGGCAGCAATGCCTTACTATGTTGTACTGATCTATATGATTGCGGGGTTGCTTGGAGCGGGTTATTTTCATACCCGGTCCTTTTTGGTGTTGGATGTTCTGCTCTATGCTGCTGCGTTTAGCTGTATTCTACACTCCGGCAGGATAATGCTGCTGCCTGTGCACGTTCTTCTGCTGGTATTCACGGCGATGTATTGGATCTCTGCGGTATGGGCGGTTGATCTTGAACAGGCAGTGCTGGAGGCGGCCAAAATATCGCCGCTGCTCCCCTTGTCTTTGCTGTTTGCCACATTGTCACCGGAGCAGCGGGACCGGGTATGGTCGGCATGGGCATGGTGCGGTGCAGCACTGACCCTATGGGGACTTGTCTTTGGCTTGTTCAGGGAGGGAAGACTGGAATCGACGCTTGGGTATGCGAATAGCTATGCTGTGATAGCAGCTGCAGCCATAGCGGCCGGCTGGCGTGCTTATCAGCTATCGGGATATAAACGTTACTGGCTGGCCTGCGTTGTCTCCTCTGGGGGGCTGCTGCTCTCCGGTTCCAGGGCTGTGATCATTCTGGCTGTCATTGGGGCGGTGCTTTATGTAGGGATTACAGGGCAGAACAAGAAGATTGCAATAATGGGTGCTCTGACAGCGGCAGTCTTGTTGGTTGGTGGCATTGCCCTAATCGTGTGGGTCGGTGGGGCAGCTTATCGGGAGATTGCCTGGAATGCGCCTGAGTTCACGCTGCGCCGGATCTATTGGAATGATGCGCTGCAATTATGGCGGAAGCATTGGCTGCTTGGTGTAGGAGGGGGCGGCTGGGCCGTGCTGTACCCTTCCGTATTTGTGAAGTACGCACATCAGCAGTATTTGCAGGTGGCTTTGGATACCGGCATACTGGGGGGCTTAACCTTCATTGCAATGATTACCAGTTCGCTTTGGGCAAGTTTGCGCAGAGGGCACACAGGACGGAGCGCACTGCTGGCAATAATCTTGTTTGGAATCCATATAGCCTTTGATATCGAATTGGCTTATCCGCTGATCTTCGGGCTATTCATTCTGCTCCTTACCGGAGCAGAGGCTGACGGGTTCTCTGCCAGACCAGTCTGCATCTCCCGCAGGACGGGTGCAGCTGCAGCACTGCCGGTGGTCTGCGCTATATTAGCTTTTACATGGCTGACCCTGGGTTATAACCGGCTTGCCGGAGGAGAATCGCAGATGCTCAGGAAGGACTGGCATAAGGCGGAGGAATCCTTGCTGGGAGCAGAAAAAATGCTGCCATGGTCTCATGAGGCGCATTACCGGCTGGCAGCCCTGTATTCAACAATAGCGCAAGATAAGGGAGATCCAATGTACATGGACAAGGCCGTACAGGAGATGCATATTGCTTCAGATATGATCCCGGAGAACAGAAATTACAAAGCAATGTTGAAGCAGGCAGAGAAACAGCAAGAATGACAGTTTATATATTAAAAATCACATTGTAATATTCTGGAGTTCCTCGTATAGTAGTGAAGGATTTTCGAAATTCGAATCCTACATATTCACCGGGGGGAATTTTTCTGCACAACATTTTACGTAAAATTAGCGCTTCGCTTGCAGTTCTTATGCTGCTGGCACTAAGCGCGCCTGTACTGACCTATGCGGCCAGTATACTGAAAGTTTATTACAATGCCTCCACAGGAGAGATTTCAGGAGTGATTTACTCTGATCAGTCGGATATTTCACTGAGTCTGGATAACACCGATGGAAGTAAGGTTCAAGTCCCTGGATCAGTCATTGGTGAGGTCTACCATTCTAACAGCGCTCATGTATACTGGGCCAAGGTGAATGGAAATATTGCCACCGGGCTGATTCCCGGCAGTGCAATTGTAGAATCGGGCGATACCAGACAGTTTAACGCAAGTGTATCGGGGGTTGTGTATTCTTTTGATAACAAGGTCACTACTCCAAAAATCGAGAATCATTTTTACAGGTTTGAAAATGGTGCAACAACGGTCGCTCCTTTTTGGGATATGGAGAGCGAATTCGGTGTTTCGTATTACAATATTTATAACAATAATCAGCTTATAGCACCGGTATGGAATAGTAACTACTATGAATTTTACAATCTTCCATACTCCTCTTTTCAGAAATTCGAATTAAGTGCTGTGGATTTGCTGGGTCATGAGTCGGAACGCTACAGATACGAAGATATGTATGCACCGGCACTGCTTGAGGAGGCAGAAGTTCTGTTCAGCGGCAAAAAGAAAGGTTCAGCACTGATGCCGAAAGACGGATTGTTCGCATTCAAAGCAAGCGCACAGCATTTGGAGAATGATCCAGGATTTGAATTCCACATTTTTTTCCCAGGAGCGATGTCTGCTGACTATACTAATGTTCCTTATTTATTTGATGAATCAGAAATGGATGCCTCTGATTTTGAACTAGTAGATGAGATTGGGCGAAGCTATCCCATTGATCATTATTATTATTACAGTGCATCTTTTGGTTTTGGATTTAACGGTACGCTTAACACTGACAGCAAGTATATTTTGAGGCTTTCATCGACCGCGTCAGGCAAAGAGATTCATTTGCCTGACACCAATTCAAGATATGCTAAACTCTATTTTTATTTAGACAGCTATTATAATGTAACTCCTTATAAGTTCTCGTATTCTCCGCATGAAATACCAATCGGTACTTTCCCGGACAAGCCAACAGGGTTCGCAGCAACACCAGGGAACGGGACGTTGAATCTGACCTGGAACAGTAACACAGAAGCCGATCTGGATGGATATCTTGTATGGCTTGACGGTCAATTGCTGACGAACTCGCCCATTCATCAAACGAATTATCTGATTCAGGGATTACAAAACGGTAAAAATTATCATGTGAACGTTGCAGCCGTAAATAAAGACGGAGGCCGTTCCTATCAAGCCTATCTTTTCCCGGCTCCGCAGAGTGTGGGAAGCGGTACGGTTGGCGGTGGAAGTAACACTGGTGGTGGAGGCAGTGGCGGCGGTGGCGGTGGTATCGCCAGCCCGGCTACTACCGGGGCCGCTTCAACTCCAGCAGCTCCTGTAATCACCGTTGTTGACACAGCAGGTGTTGCGAAGCCGCTGGGCACGGTGTTGAACAGTGAGAATGGCAAGACTACAGTTTCCGTAGCCAGTGACATTAAGCAGCTGTTGCTGCCGGCTGGCTTGGTGCCAATTGATAAAAATAACGCTCTGGCCGTTGTCAAAGATGACTTGTCCATTCAAATTCCGGGTGGAGTACTGGACCAGCTGAAAGGCCTGGTTCCGGCAGAGGCATGGAAGGATGCTAAGGTCTCTGTTGAATTTTCTCCACTGACCAGTGAGGAAATTGCCAAGAAGACGGACGCCATTACCGCAAAATCGGCAAATACGATAATTACTTCCGCAGGTGCTGCGTTTGAAATAAGATTATCGCTGATTACAGCGGACGGGAAAGTAACCGGTTTGTCCAAGCTTGACCTTCCGGTTACGCTGAAGCTGAAGGTTAATGCAGGTTTGGACGGCAATCTGACCGGGATTTATTACTTGGGCGACCCAGGAGACCTGCAATACATGCCTGGACATTTAGATAATGGCTTCTGGATTGCAGAAACCAGTCATTTCAGCCAATATGCCGTACTGCAATACAGCAAAATGTTCAGAGATATTTCAGCGTCTCATTGGGCAGCTGCGGCAATACAGTCTATGGTTGCGAAGCAAGTGGTCACAGGAACAAGTGATCTGGACTTCTCTCCGAATCAGAATGTAACACGTGCTGAATTTGCAGCATTTATTGCCCGGAGCCTAGGTCTGAAATCAGGGAGTGCGGGCAGCTTCACCGATGTGACTTCAACCAAATGGTATGCCGGCGAGATCGCCGCTGCCGCAGAGGCCGGCATTGTGACCGGTACTTCCGGATCAAGCTTCGCACCGGATCAGCCGATTACACGGCAAGAGATGGTAGCGATGCTGATGAAGGCTTATGTATATAAGAATAAGACACCGCTAAATGCGGGAGAGCCGGAGATTAAATTTACCGACTATAGTTCCATCGCTGCCTGGGCGCGGCCGTATGCCAGCGCTGCCCAGAAGCTTGGGCTGATCCTGGGACAAGGCGGCAACAAATTTAATCCGCTGCAGAAGGCTACGCGTGCTGAAGCGGTACAATTGATCTCCAAACTATAGTTTTATTGATTCTCAATATTCAGACCGCCTGTGGTGCAGACACCAGGCGGTTTTTTGTATTGAAATGGAAGCGAGGCACGATTTGCGTCTGCTTCCCAAAGCGGCTATACTGGCTGTTATCCCAGCGATTCATAGAGCGCTAGCTTGAAGATGGAAGGTGTGATTTGATGGACAGACTAACCTGGGAAGCTTTGCTGACATTTGTACTTCTGGTTATTGGTTTCATAAGCTTGTATGCTGCCATTCACAAACGGACGAACTTTGCCCGTTACAGTATGACGGTTCTGCTGATTGCCAGCGGGGCGCCGCTCGCGGTGATGCTGGTGCTGGAGAGCAGAAGAGACGCGCTCGATGCGAATATTGGGCTGGGTATGGCCTTTTTGCTGACATGGCTCATTACTGCCCTGGTATTTGCCGCTTCGGTGATTATATGGATCGTTAAGAAGAGAAAGCACGGTTAACCGGATTTATCGCTGTAATTCAAACTTGTTCCCCGGAGGTATGAAAAAGAAGCTGTCCAATGACTGCAGATTTCCTGCAGCTTCAAAGGCAGCTACTTTGGCTTTGGAATCATTCAACTCTACAAGTGCACTGTATACCGTCCTGCCTTGCTCACCTTACGGACAGCCTCTAGCTCAAGGGCAGAGAGCGGCGGTGAGGTAGCGGATGCAATATTCTGCCGCAGCTGCGCAAGGCTGCTCGCCCCCGGAATAATCGCGGCAATGGCAGGATCAGCCAGCGGATATTGCAGCGCTGTCTGCGTCAAGGTGCGGGTGAGGGTAGTCTGCTGCATCAGCTGGCCGTGCAGCTCTGACAGCTCCGCAGCAGTATAGTCCAGATATGCCCGCTCCGCCTTGCTGCGGCCATGTTCTGTCAGGATACCGCTGGCCAGCGGTCCCCGCGCAATCAGGCTGATACCCTCCCGGGCCAGCAGCGGAAGGATGCTCTCCTCCGGGCGTCTGTCGAGGATGCTGTACTGGCTCATCACACTGACTATGCCCGAGCGCTGCACATATTCCCGGATGACATTCGGCCGGATGGAGGAAATCCCGTAATGACGGATTACTCCTTCCTGCTTCAGCTCTTCAAAAGCTTCGATAGTCTCGTCAATCTCATCTTCCAGCGTTCCCCCGTGCAGCTGATACAGATCGATATAATCGGTCTGCAGCCTGCGCAGACTCTCTTTCACCGCCGAGCGGATATAGCTTTTGGAAGCATCCCAGCTCCAGCCCTCTTGGCCGGGTATTCTGCGGTTGCCCACTTTGGTGGCCAGAATTATATCTGCACGGCGGTGCCGGATCGCCTGGCCGACGATTTCCTCATTGCGGCCTTCATCGTAGAGATCGGCGGTATCCAGGAAATTGATTCCGTGATCAAGCGCTTCGTGAATAATAGCAGCGGCCTTCACCTCATCCGTCCCCAGCGTCATACAGCCGAGGCCCATGGCGCTTACATATAAATCAGATTGTCCCAAACGGTTAGTGTTCATCTGACCTGACGTCCTTTCGTTACTGTAATTGTGTGTCTATTATATCATCCTGATACGCCAAAACGGCAATCCCGCCGCCGCTGGCTGTCAGCCGGGCGGGCAGGATTGCCGTTATAAGTAATCGTAAATGTTGTCTTTCAGCCTTCCAGACGCCGGATTATCCGCGCAGAATGTTCTCGATCTGCTCCAGCTCTTCTGCGCTGAGTTCAGGCGCATTCAGGGAAGCTACAGCATCTTCGATCTGGCTGACTTTGCTCGCGCCGATCAGGGCGGAGGTCACTTTGCCGCCGCGGAGTACCCAGGATAAGGCGAGCTGGGACATCTTCTGTCCGCGGGCAGCGGCAATATCGTTCAGCTTGCTTACCTTGGCGATCACCTCGGCCGTGATTTCCTTCTCGGAGAGGAACACGCTTGGTCCGGCTGCGCGGGAATCCGCGGTAATGCCTTTCAGGTAACGGTCGGTCAGGATACCCTTTTGCAGCGGAGAGAAGGCGATAGTGCCGATGCCTTCTTCAGCGAGCACATCCTGCAGCCCGTCTTCGATCCAGCGTGACATCATCGAATAGTTCGGCTGATGAATCAGGCAGGGAGTGCCGAGACGGCGGAGAATCTGCGCGGCTTCACGCGCTTCTTCAGGCTTGTAGTTCGAAATACCGACATACAGCGCTTTACCCTGGCGTACTAGCAGATCCAGTGCAGACATGGTTTCTTCGAGCGGTGTATTCGGATCCGGACGGTGGTGATAGTAGATATCCACATAATCCAGGCCCAGCCGCTTCAGACTCTGATCCAGACTGGATACGAGATTCTTCTTGGAGCCCCATTCGCCGTATGGGCCGGGCCACATATAGTAGCCGGCTTTGCTGGAGATGATCAGCTCATCGCGGTATGCGGCGAGATCCTTCTTCAGAATCTGTCCGAAGCTCTCTTCGGCGGAGCCTGCGGGCGGACCGTAGTTATTGGCGAGATCGAAGTGGGTAATCCCCAGGTCAAAAGCGCGGCGGACCATAGCCCGGCCGTTCTCGAACACATCGTTGCCGCCGAAATTATGCCAGAGTCCAAGCGAAATCGCCGGGAGCAGCAGGCCGCTGCGGCCGGTGCGGTTATATTTCATAGTGTCATAGCGTTCAGGACTTGCGATATACATATTTTACCTCCTACAATTTGTTGGTTAGTGTGTTCTGTGATTAATGTGTACAAACTGGCGCTCCCTATCCGGGGAATGTTAGCGTTTGCTTCTCCGGCCGGGCCACCTCCTTATTGTAGCGAATCCGTGCGGATAATCGTATGTCAGCATGGATGATGTTTATAGAACAATGTCAGTATCGGTGTGGCGGATGCGGTATTCTTTGGGGGAGCAGCCTTTAACCTTTTTGAACATACGGGAAAAGAGCAGTGCGTCCTGATACCCGACAGAATGCGAGATTTCGCCGATGGTACAGCTGGTCTCGGTCAGCAATTCGCAGGCCTTGGCAATCCGGAAATTAAGCAGATACTGCTGCGGCGGCAGACCGATCGTCCGTTTGAACAATGTGGAGAGGTACTTGCGGTCCAGCTTCAGAGAAGCGGACATGCTCTCCACGGTGACATTCTCACAGTAATGGGCATGCAGGTAGTGGAGGCATTGCTCGACATAGACACTCTTTTGACGCGGAATCACCAGGTTTGCAGTGGCCGGAACCGTGCGCAGCAGCAGGGATAAGAACTCATAGAGGATTACCTTGAGCGGCAGATCCAGCACATCCTGGCAATCGGCGGCTTCAGACAGCCTCCCGAATAGAGAGGGCATCAGCTCTTGATCCATCGGGAACACCGGCTGCTCCGGCGACAGCGAAGTCCGCGACAACAGATATCCGGCTTCTTCTCCGGTAAAAGCAATCCATGAATAGGTCCAGGGGCTGTCCTGGTCTGCGGCATAATGCGTCACAACATGGGGATAGGTGAGGAAGGCTTGTCCTGCCCCCAGCGTGTGGCTCGCTTCCCCGACAATAACTTTGCCGGTGCCTTCGTGAATGAAGTGGATTTTGTACAAATCACGGACCCCGGGTCCGACGGAATGGCCGGGTGCGCATTGCTCCTGTCCCCAATAATGGAGATGTAGATCGGGACTGGTGCGGTGTGGACGATGGGAATTATATTTGAATATGGCCATGCTTCAGCCTCTTTCCTGTATAGGGAGTGTTCTTTGCCTAAAAAGCGTATATTCCCCATTATACATCAGTTTCACCAAGGCTGATCAACCGCAAAATAACCCCACAAAGTGGGGCTCTGGCTTCGATGATTACTCAGGTACTTTGCGGGGACCCCAAGGCAGATCAACCGCAAAAAGTCCCGGCTCCGCTGAAAGGGAGAGGGACCATACGTACATATTTCATAACACAGATGCCGGAGCTTCGGCAGGGTCAGGCTTCCATTTTGAGCATAACGAGCTCTTCCACAGGCACACCGTTCACAAGATGCTCCTCCACAATGCGCGCCACATCGTCGGTGGTTACATTGTAGTACCAGATTCCGTCAGGATACACGATGACAAAAGGCCCGTTGCCGCATAGGCCGAGGCAGCTGGTTTTGTTGATTTTGACCGTTTTGTTAATCCCGTGTTCCACCATCTGCTCTTTGAATTCCTGCATGACCTCTTCAACATCCTGGTTATTGCAGTGTTCGCTGCAGCAGAAAAGTAAATGTTTCTTGAGCACCTTCAAACGCATATTCATCGCGGTTCCCCCTAAAAGATATCTGAGTGGCTGACCTGTCTTATGAGGAGTATAGCCTCTTTTGGCGGTGCTGTAATGCGGTTGAGACCATTGTTCTAAAAGGCTTAATAAATGCCATGAGGCGGATAATTAAGTGTTATCTATGCTGACTCCGAAACGGGGAATATGAGTAAAATGTGTCCGGAATGCAGGAGGAAATCCGCTTGGAAATTATTTCCCCGATTATTTCCTGTTTCATAAATAATTTTGAGGTTACGTTTACAAGTTTATAAAATATCAGTTTCGCGGATGCCTGTTTGGTTAAGTAAGGGATGTGAAAGTTAAAGTGAGACTAACCTTATTCACAAAATAAGCTACCAGGAGGGAATCGTTATGAACAAGAAAATTGTAGGTGTATTCTATACCGAGCATGAAGCTTCACGGGCCATTGAAGACCTGAAGAGTCACGGGTTTCTGACAGAGGATATCTCAGTGATAGCGAGAAACAAACGGGATGTTGAAGCGATCAGTGATGAGACAGGAACCAAGGCGCCTGAAGGCATGGCATCCGGTGCAGCAACAGGCGGTATACTCGGCGGTGTCACCGGGCTGCTGGCAGGCATCGGCGCACTGGCGATACCGGGGATCGGGCCGATTATTGCTGCCGGACCGATTGCCGCGACATTGACGGGAGTAGCCGTGGGTGCAGGAACAGGCGGGCTTGTGGGCGGTCTGATCGGGCTGGGTATTCCCGAGGATGAAGCAGAGAGTTACGACAACTATGTGAATGAAGGTCGCATTCTAGTCATGGTTGATGCAGATAACACGCGGGCAAGTGATGTATACTCCATTTTCCGCAACCATAATTCAGCGAACGCAGACCGTTATATGGATGATCCTAATACAACCGGCGATGCTGCGGATACCGCACGTCATTCGGTAACAGATACCGTGGATGCCGCGTTCAACGGCTCCGGTCTTGAAGGCAGGGACGATACAGGGCTGGATACGATGAATTCGGCAACGGAGCATGATCTCCCGGGGACAAGAGCACTGGATGATGTGAACCGGCCGGGAATGACGGGAGATGTATATTCCGGTACGCCGAATGGCATAGACGGGACGCTGGATAGTACACGAACTGGCGGGTTCAATGATCTGGATGAAGACCGCAAGCTGCGTTTGCGTGAAGAACAGCTGGATGTATCCAAGAACAAGGTGCAGACCGGTGAGGTCAACGTACACAAGGAAATCATCGAAGAGCAGAAAACGATCAATGTCCCGGTTACCCATGAAGAGATTGTCATTGAGCGGCGTGCCGTCAATAATGACACAACAGCAGAGCCGGTTGGCGCGGATGAAACGATCCGAATTCCGGTGAGCGAGGAGCAGGTGGAGGTCCGTAAGAATACGGTCGTTACCGGTGAAGTCGAAATTCACAAACGTGAGATTCAGGGAACCGAGCAGGTACAGGATACGGTCAGACGCGAGGAAGCACGGGTCGACAAGAGCGGTGATGTGAAGGTGGACGGCAGTGACGAGCTGCTGAGAGACCACAGCCGCAGCCGTTAAATAGCAGGGACGTTATAACATTCTGACAGGCTAGATGACGGGATTTGTCATTAGGCTAAAGCGAGTGGGAACGGTTTTGCCGTCACTTTAAGCATGGAACTGTTTCAGCGAGAAAATAAAAGGGTTTCCGCGAAGTCCAGCCGGACTTCACGGAAACCCTTTTGTATATTCATTGAACCGGTAATCTTCGGATCAGAATGAAATTCAGCTTGAAGCAAAGGGCCCAATCCGGCGAGGCTTTAACTGTATTTTCTGCAACTAAAATCACTGATAATTGCCCGGGAAGTGCTTTAGTTGCACTTTATACAATTATATTGACCAGTTTCTCTCAAAAGGCTCACCTCATGCTATTTTAGCTGTACAGAATACACTTAGCGTAATAAATCTGGGCGTATAACTTGTTTTAACTGTACGAAATACAATTATCCGCTGCCCCTGTGCCTACATAAAGGCCGCATTGGCTCTGGCCGGAGTAACAGCCGGAATCTCTTTGCCCGGCAGGAAATGAATGCTGCGGATGTAGCGGATCGTACGGCTCTGCGCCCGCATGATCACCGAATGGGTCTCGGCGCGTTCCTTGCCGATGAAGCGGACGCCGCTGAGGAACTCGCCGGAGGTTACCCCGGTGGCGGCGAAGATGACATCGCCGGTGCCGACCATATCCTCCATGGACAGCACCCGTGCCGGATTGTCCAGACCCATCTGCAGGCAGCGCTGCATCTCGAAGGGGCCTTCGGGCAGCAGCCTGCCCTGAAGCTCGCCGCCCAGGCAGCGCAGTGCGGCGGCGGCGAGTACACCTTCCGGTGCTCCGCCGGAGCCCATGTACAGATCTACATCGCTGTCCGGCAGCGCAGCGGCTATTGCCCCGGCGACATCGCCGTGATTGATCAGCTTGATGCGCACGCCTGCTTCACGCAGGATGCTGATCAAGCCTTCATGCCGCTTGCGGTCCAGCACCATCACCGTCAGCTCGGAGAGCGCTTTGCCGGTAATCATGCCGGCTTTGCGCAGCGTTACTTCGGCCGGATCGTCCAGGCTTAGCTTACCGGCCAGCTCCGGTCCGCAGGCCAGCTTCTCCATATAGATATCCGGCGCATGCAGCAGGCTGCCCTTGTCAGCAATTGCAATCACCGACTGTGCATTATGCAGTCCGCAGGCGACGACCTCGGTCCCTTCCAGCGGATCTACCGCTACATCGACGGAAGGGCCATTCCGGTTACCGACACGTTCTCCGATATAGAGCATCGGCGCCTCATCCATCTCGCCTTCGCCGATCACTACGGTTCCGTCAATGGAGACAGAATCGAACATGGAACGGATTGCGGTTGTGGCAGCATCATCTGCCGCATTCTTGTCGCCCCGGCCAATCCAGCGTGCTGAGGATAAAGCACCCAATTCAGTGACCCGTACAATTTCCAGTGCCAATTCGCGTTCCATAATGATTCCCTCCAGTGTAGTTAGAATAGTTAGATTAGATATAACCCATAATGATGCCGGCGGTTTCTTCAATCGCCTTATCTGTAATATCAATGACCGGGCAGCCCAGCTTGGCGAACAGTGTTGCCGCATATTCCATTTCTTCAGTAATGCGTTCGAGGCTGGCATATTGCGAGCCGGTAGGCAAGCCCAGCATCTTCAGCCGCTCAGAGCGGATCTTCAGCATGTACTCCGGCTTCATGGTCAGACCGATGATCCGGTTCGGCGGCAGGCTCAGCAGCTGCTGCGGCGGACCGACCTCCGGGACGACCGGATAATTCACTACCTTCTTGCCGCGGTGGGCCAGAAAGATGCTGAGCGGTGTCTTCGAGGTGCGGGACATGCCGAGCAGAACAATATCCGCCTTCAGCATGGCCCCGAGATCACGTCCGTCATCACAGGCAACGGTGAATTCAATCGCCTCGATCCGGCTGAAATATTCCTCGTCCAGCTGATGCAGCAGTCCGGGCCGGGCCTCCGGAGCATCATCGAAGGTATCGATGAACGCCTGCATCATCGGGCCCATAATATCCACAATCCGCAGATCGAGGCGGACCGCCTCCTCGCGGATCATCTCCCGCAGCTCCGGCTGGACCAGGGTATAAGCTACGAAACCCTGAAGCTGGGCGGTCTCTTCCATTAATTTGCGTAGTTCATCTTCATGTCTGACATTGCCGTATCTTCTGATCGTGACACGCTGATTCTGAAATTGGTGAATGACGGCCTGCACGACAGCTTCCGCCGTATCTCCAATAGAATCCGAGCATATCGTAATGTAATGGGTGGATGGCTCCATGCTCTATCGATTCCTCCGTTATCCTTTGGCTTCAAGCTCGAGGAGAAGCTTCACGATGGAAGTCTTCGTGAGCCGCCCTACTACGTCCAGACCTGAGCCGGACCCTTCCCCGCTGCGGGGAACAACTACCGGCAGACTGTCTACCTCGTGGTATATCATGCGCTGCGCGGCGTCAAGCACCGTGTCATCGGGCGAAACAGTTACTACCTTGGGCTGGCGGGTCATGACCATGCTCACAGGCATGGTTACCGCTCCGGGATTACCGAGCGTGACCTTCAGGAAGTCCTTGCGCGAGGCGACACCGGTCAGCTTGCCGTCGCTATCGCAGATGATCAGCGTACCGACATCCTGAAGAAACAGTGTAACTACGGCGTCCTGAATCGTCGTATTCTCGCGGATAATGACCGGGATGCTCTGGATATCGCTAACCTTGGTATCCTGCAGCAGCCCCCGGCTGTTATGGCGCGCTGCGGCTTTGGTACCGGGGAAATAACCGACCTTCGGCTTCGCATCGACATATTCGAGCATAACCAGGATGGACAAGTCCCCCCGGATGGTCGGCCGGCTCAGGCCCAGGCTTTCCGCGATTTGGTCACCGGTAATCGGCGCTCTTTTTTTCACAATCTCAATAATTTGCAATTGCCGGGTTGTCAGTTCGATCACAGTTTTCCTCCACTTTCCGGTTTACGTTATAGATACGGGCACTCCCTTGGCAGAAAAGGAGCACCGTGCGCCGATTCCCCCTCTTCATTCAGACGTCCTATTTGGAATTAAATTCCCTAACTTGCTTATATAATACGCAACAATGATCATAAATGCAATATATAGTACGTCATATATAATAATTTTCTAAAAAAATAGGTAGCTTAATCAGATTTGCGTTCAGGGAAAAATAGAATATTCTAATATATGGTATTTATTTAATGCTCTTTCCTCACATGTATGGTAAGGTTTGATCAGGCAAGGAGGTGTATTCATTTGAGAAAATCAAGCTTCGTTCTCATATGCGGGATAGTCATCCTAACGTTGTTATCTGCCGGATGCAGCAAGGACACCCCGAAGTACGCAGAATTGTTCACACAGGTGGAAGAGCACAGGGCTGTGTTCAACCAGCCGCTCGAAGACGGGCTTGCCGTTCTGGAAGTTACGGATGCTGTTGGGGAATATGATCCTAATTTGGGTAAGATTATGCAGGATGATATCCTGACCGTTAATCAAATGGAGTTCATCCAGCAGATTACGGCAGATGTTACCAACGATACAATTATCGGTTACCGGATTGGGACGGTCTTTCCCAGATCGGAGTCCGGGTACGAGAATGCGAGGGAGCTAGTGCTTGCTTTTCTGGACCATTACAAGCCTGCGAATGATGAAGAGGCTGACAAAGTCGAGCAATCGGTTCAGACGATTGACCGGATGGCGCTTCCGCTCATGCCGTCAATAGGCTTTATCCGAGAATCGTGGACATATGGCGAGGGTGAGAACAAGCTGTATATCACCTACAGGATATCGAACAGTTTCCAGAACGATGAGGAATTGCCGCTGAATTTGTTTTTCAGCTCTGAGGAGTAGCGTTAAGCTTCATGGTGCTTGAGCCATAGGGTGAAAATAACAGAACAGCCCGGATCCCTTTGTAAGGGTCCAGGCTGTTTTTGCTAAACAGGGGCAGGATTAATTAATCCTGTGGAAGAGCTTCAATGCTTGTTTTTTGTAGTACGGGTATTGCCGGTTTTTGTTTGAAAATCAGCTGCTTCAGCGCGCCTGCATTCACAAGGACCGTGCCAGCGATAATGGTGAATACACCAAGCAGCGTTACCCAGGTTACCGCTTCGTTATAGAACAGGAAGCCCACCCCGACGGCAATCGGCGGAGAGATATACAGCCAGGTCGACGGAAAGACGGGATTCGTCTTGGAGACGAGCCAGTAGAACAGGGTATGCCCAACCATGGAGCCGACAACGGTCAGGTAGAGCAGGGAGCCTGCGGTTTTGAACGATAACAGGAAGGCGGGATGCAGCGGCTCGGTAAACAGCGATATGATGAACAATAACGCTCCGCCGTACATCATCTGGGCCGCGTTCAGTGCCACAGGGGATACTCCGGAGAAGGTAGTGGTTACTTTTTTGGAGTAGATCGCCCCTGCCGCATAGCAGAGCTCTCCAATCAGAACGACAACACAGCCGATCAGCCAGAGCGGAGTGACATCAGCCGCCAGATTCGGCAGCACAAGCAGCAGTACGCCGGTGAAGCCGATGATACAGCCGAACAGCGAGTAGCCGGGAGCCTTTTGCCGGAGAAAAGCCATCTGCATCAGCAGAATCATCATCGGCCCGGTTGCCGATAATACAGCCGCGAGTCCGGAGGATACATATTGCTCGGCCCAGTAAAGTGCGGCGAAGGTGCCGAAGGTCAGCGTTGCTCCGGTGAACAGCATTTCCTTGCGCAGCAGCAGCGAGAAGCTGGCTTTGCCTTTCACTACCATGAACAGGAACAGCACTGCCCCTGCCGTGAAAAAACGAAGTCCCGCAGAGAAGAACGGCGGCGCTCCGGCGTCTACGCCGATTTTGATCGCGAGAAAGGTTGTGCCGAAGATCAGACAGACCAGTGAATAAGCTAACATAATCATGTTTCCGTGCCCCTTTGTGGTGGTAATGTGGCAATCTCCTAAAGTATTCTGTTAATCATATCCTCATAGGCGCAGAACAGTTTGCAGAACACAGAACAGTTGCCGGGCGGAATGCTGTACAATAGGGCAAAGAGCAGTTGGCGGAAGTGTGCGCTGGAGTGAGCGGCGAACGGTGAAAGGTGAGCTGTGGGCAGCAGGGCGGCTGCTAGTATATTGTGGAGAGGGCGGGGGTATATGAAGAAGTCAGTGGGAGCAGAGCAAAGTAATCCCTTGTTCCGCCAAGTCTATGAGTTCATGGCGAACCGGATCGGGCGCGGGGAGTGGATGCCCCACGACAAGCTGCCGTCGATCCGGCTGCTGGCGGATGAGCTGGGTGTCCACCGGCTGACGGTATTTAAGGCTTACCGGGTATTGGCGGAGAACGGCATGCTGTATGTCAAAGACAAATCCGGTTATTATGTATCGCCGGGCAGCCGGCTGGCCAACTCAGTGGAAGAAGGAGCAGCAGTGCTGGGGTATATGGTCAAGAGTCCGATGTCCGATATTCAGCGGAAGCCGGTGACTTACCAGTTCTCTCAAGCGCTGATTGATCCGGGTCTGCTGCCCAACCTGTTCCTGTCCGATTATGTCAAAAAAGTATTCGACCTCTACCCGAAGGTCATGGGTACCTATTCTACCGTGCAGGGGGATGAGGAGCTGCGCACAACGCTGAGCAGCCATTTCCATGACCGGTACCGGCTGCAGCTGTCGGCCAGCGAGCTGCTGATTACCTCGGGCGCGCAGCAGGCGATCAATCTGATCGCCGGAATCATGCTCGGCCCGATGGATGCCGTGCTGGTGGAGCGCCCGACGTATAGTGTGGCGCTGGATATTTTCCGCCGGGCAGGCGCGCGGCTGGTTCCGGTGGAGATCTCGCCGCAGGGGTATGATCTGGCGGCGGTCGAGGAACTGATGCGCAGGCATAAGCCGCGGATGTTCTATATTAACCCGACGCACCATAATCCGACGGGTTATACGGTGCCTGCTAAGCAGCGCAAGCTGCTCGTTGAGCTGGCGGAGCGCTACCGCTGCCTGCTGGTGGAGGATGATCCGTTCCGTGATATGCACTTTGAGGAGGAGCCGCCGGCGCCGTTTTTTGCCTATGATACCGAAGGCTGGGTCATCTACATCAGCAGCTTCAGCAAGTATGTGGCCCCCGGGCTGCGGATCTGCGCAGTAGCCTGCCGTTATCCGTTCATGGAGCGGCTGATTGCCGCCAAGTCGCTGGCGGACAACGGGACGCCGCTGCTGAATCAGAAGATCTTCCTCCACTACTACACCTCGCCGCGCCTGCAGCAGCATCTCGGCAAGCTGCGGATCGCGCTTCAGGTGCATAAGGAGATCATGGAGGAGGAGCTCGCTGCCGCCGGCTGGGAATGGACAGCGCCGCAGGGCGGTCTGAACCTGTGGGTGAAGCTGCCGGACACGGTGTCCGTAGATGCGCTGTTTGTACGCTGTATGGAGCAGTCCATCTCCTTCGTTCCCGGTGAAATCTGTGATCCGCTGGGCGAGATGAAGTCCTGGCTGCGCCTCAGCTACTCCTTCGCCAGCGAAGCGCTGCTGCGCGAAGGGATGCGGCAGCTGACCGCAATTGCGCGGGAGATCGAGGCGGAGGGTGAACATAGAGAGTGAATTTAGAGAGTAAATACGAAGAACAGATGCAGAAAGCAGATGCAGAAAGTAGATGCGGAAATTAGATGCAGAAAGCAGATGCAGAAAGCAGATGCAGAAAGTAGATGCAGAAATTAGATGCAGAAAGCAGATGCAGAAAGTAGACGCGGGTAAGCCTTGGGGTTTAGCCTGCAGACATGATGAGCCAGCCGCTATCATATATCCGTCAGGCATAGCTGGTAGCACATGCTCATGACGCAGCCGTTATCACGTAGCTGTCTGGTCGCAGCTTGCTATCACATGCCCGTGATGCAGCCGTTATCACGTAGCTTTTATTACGCTGACTGTCCTATTATACCCGCGTACATTTTTGCTGGCATGGGATTTTATGGTTTATAGAGTAACCTTTCTCTGGAAATTTCGTCTGGGGAATAAGGAGAGTGATTATGATGATTGCGATAAAAAGAATCCGGGGCGTCCTGCTCATGTTCCTGTGTGCCCTGCTTGTCTTCATGACACTACTGACCGTACGTCCGCAGGTTACCTATGCCTGTTCTTGTGTCATACCAGCTCCTCCGCTGGAGGCTATGGAAAACAGTGCGACTGTGTTTGAAGGCACCGTAATATCGGTCGCCAAACCATCCGGAATTATCCAATCCAGCGCCGATCCCATGCAGGTTACCTTTCAGGTGGGTGCCCGCTGGAAGGGTGATTTGGGTAATCAAGTGACCGTAAGTACGGCGCAGTCCGGAGACAGCTGCGGCTTTGAGTTCGCCGAGGGTGAACGCTACATGGTTTATGCAAGAGGAGCGGAAGCAGATGGAAACCTAGTGAAGGGGAATGAAGAACAGCGTGAGCTGACTACGAGCCTGTGCAGCCGGACTGCCCTGTATGCTGACGCGCAGGAAGATCTGAATGAGCTGGGGCCAGGTACCGGCGGCGGGTCGCCGACAGCTCCGCCGGAGACCGCTGAAGGTGATGCACCTTCAGTACCTGTAGACAATCATTCAGCAACAGCATCATGGCTGCTATATGTGGGAGCGGGTGCGGGGATGGTGATCTTGATAGCAGTAGGGCTAACCTGGCAGCGCCGTCAAAGTAACAAATCACGGAAATAGTGTAAGGAAGATTAAAGCGGGATGAGGCGGAGTAAGATGTGACGGGGGAAAGCAACGTTGGAGGATACCTGAGCAACGCGGCTAGTTTGTTGGAGGAATGGGAGTTTCATATAAATAAGAAGGGAGGCTCATGGCTAAACGCTATAAGTCTCCCTTCTATTATGCTCATAGCGCAGGCGAAGCAGGAGAATGTCCGCACTCTAACTCTAGCGCCAAGGCTGATAGAGCCGGTTCTCCGTAAGCCAGTCTATCATTTCTTCCACGCATTCCTCTGGTGTACGCTCTGCCGTGAGCAGCCTCAGCTCCGGGCGGTCCGGAGCCTCATAAGGATCGGAGATCCCGGTGAAGGCCGGGATTTCACCGGAGCGGGCCTTGGCGTACAGCCCTTTGACATCCCGCGCTTCACAGACGGGGAGCGGGCAGTCTACATAGACCTCCACGAACCCCGGCAGCTCCCCGCGGGCATAGCTGCGCATGTCGGCATAAGGGCTGATCACCGAGACCACGGTGACCACGCCGTGCCGGTTCAGCAGGCCGGCAATATAGACCGCCCGGCGGATATTCTCGAACCGGTCCTCGCGGCTGAAGCCGAGGCCCCGGCCCAGTGTGCGCCGCAGCTCATCACCGTCAAGCCACTCCACTGCCCGGCCCTGCTCCTGCAGCCGGTCCTTGAGCAGAGCGGCAAGCGTGGACTTGCCCGCTCCGGACAGGCCGGTGAGCCATATCGTTACCCCTGTTTGTGTCTGAGCATGTAGCTGAGCTGTCATTGCTTTGTCCTCCCGTAACTTTTCGCTTCATTGTAAGCACATTGTAGCCACCTTGTGGCCATATTGTAGCCACATTTGTTCTATCCATTGAACGGTACTCTTTCGAAATAGCGGCCTGGGAGATAGAACCAGACTTCTGCTCGAAACCAGGAACCTCATCCGACAATAACTGTATTTACTACAACTAAAGTCACCAGTTATTGTCTTTCCAGTCTAATAGCTGCACTTTCTACAACTAAAAGGACTGAATTTCCCCAAATGAGCGCCTTAGGCCATTTTTAGTTGTACAGAATACACTTATCCGCACAATTCCGGTGTTTATCCTCCTTTTAATTGTACGAAATACACCTATTCGTGGCCTCTCTGCGTCTGCATTCCCCCACATATAAGAGAAATTGTGTTTGGAACTCGCCTACCTTAGCGGTATCTATCCATCGCCTTGTCAATTCTATCGAATCTGCCAACCTAACCCGCCAATCCAATCCGCGAACCCAACCCGCTCACCGCTGAATCCCCATTTCCCTCATTTCGTCTGGGATTCTCTCTCCTGCGCCGTAAGGAATCCGCTCCAGCAATCCGGAGCCGTAAATCTGCTCCAGGCCAAGCTCCGGCATATGGATATAGCCGATGTAGCAGTCGCAGACCTTCATCCGGCAGCTCCGCTGCGCGGCTAGACCCTCAAGGCCGTCACGGTAGAGGTTACCGATGACCGCTCGGTCCTTGTAGCAGCGTTTCACGAGACCTGCCCCTTGCACATAGAAGACGTTGCTGCCTGCATTGCAGCTTTTGCCCAGACTGTCGTAGTCAACGGCATTGATCCGGAAATAAGGATCTATCCCGCTTAGGAAGCTTACATCCTCTGGCGTATAATAATCCGGCTTGTCCTTGTAGGCGTTCACCCACAGATAGACATCCTCCGGCAGGGCGGCACGCAGCGAAGCAATAGCCGGAAAAGCGCCATGAACACCTACACTGCCCACGCTGAAGGGAATGCCCTGCCCGTATACAGTCATGCACTGCGCCAGAAACCGTTCCTCACTCACCTGACCGGGATGATAGGTCGCCCAGAAGGCGGCTTTGGCCGGATTCAGCTCTGCGGTGAAATCAAGCCGGGCTGACAAATTCGTCTGGATGGCGACTTTGTCCACATGCTCCAGATGGGATAGAGTGATTAGCGCGTCCAGGTACCAGCGGTGTGTCAGTCCTTCGCCGTAGGGATTGAAGAAAATAGACAGCCGGTAGCCTGCCGCTCCCTGCTCCGACACCCAGCGGACGAAGGCCGTAAGATGCTCACGGTCTTTGGCGAGGGTGGCGGCACTGTCTTTTGTTTTGCCGAAGGGGCAGTAAGGGCAGTCATAGTTGCAGGAGGAGAGAGAGCCGCGGTAGTAGAGGACCGCCTTCATGGCAGGATGAACCCTTTCATCTGCTCCCTGATCTCGCCGGAGATGAACCAGTCGCCGATGGAATCGGAGTAGCCGAGCCCATCCGGAGTCAGCCGCAGGATGCCCTCTTCATCCTTGGCGAAGCCGCTCTGTACCAGCAGGCCCAGCTCGGGATGATCTTCCAGGAGCGCAGAACCGAATCTCCGGCTGTAATCTGCCACGGTGAGACCTTCGCTATGCAGGATAGCTTTGAGAATGAAGCGCCGTTTCTGTTCTGCAAGGCTCAGTACAATCCCGTAGTCAGCAGTATCATAACGTTCGGCTGCTACATAGTCAGCGATGATGCTCTCCGTGGCTTTGCGGCTGACGCCGTAGCGGGAGGCATAATGCACATTCCGGGTATAAGAGCGGGCACCGCAGCCGAGGCCGACCATGCCTTCCTCCTGGCAGCTGTAATCGAGAATATCTTTAGCAGTTCCAGCGTTCTCCTTGGCGAACCTGCGCATCGAATATTGGCGGTAGCCGTGCTCTGCCAGCAGCTGGCCTGCGGTCTGATAGCATTCATGGCGGATATCAGTCTGGCGCAGCAGATCGCCAGGCTTCACAATTGTGTGCTCACGGGTGTAGAGCGGATAGATGAAGATTTCCTCCGGCTCATGCAGCAGCGCCTGATTCAGCGAATACAGCCATGATTCCACCGTTTGACCCGGAAGCCCGTAGATCAGGTCCAGATTGAGGATGGGAAAATCATATTTACCCAGCAGCTCAAGCGCCCGGTATACCACGTCCGGGTCCTGCGGCCGGTAGATGGCAGCCGACTCAGCGGCCACGAAGCTCTGAATCCCCATGCTGACCCGGTCGACGGTATGCTCCTTCAGGATCGACAGCTTCTCTTCCGTCAGCGTCTCGGGTGAGGTTTCGACGGAGATGGAGGTGGCTGCAAGGTCCACGCCCATGATATCCGCAGCAATGCCGAACAGCCGGTTCAGCTGTGCGGGAGCCAGCAGGCTTGGTGTTCCGCCGCCGATGGCGAAGCGCGCATAAGGCTTGTGACGGGTAAAAGCAGCCCACTGCTTCGCCTGCCGTTCCAGCGCGTCTACGTATTCGGCGTGAACATTCGCTCTTTTGTCAGGCAGGGTAAACAGGTTGCAGAAGCCGCAGCGTGCGCCGCAGAAGGGAATATGCATATATAAGAAAAAACTCTCCGCAGGCTCGTCCCGCCACAGCTCCTCTAAAGAAATGGGGGCCGCGAACCCGCGGTAAGCGGTTTTGTGCGGATAGGAATAGAGATAATTGCGGTAAGGATTGGCCGTAATCTGCCCGGTCCATTCCTGAAGCTCCCCGGGGGAGAAGGGAGGTCTTTCGTCATTGCTCTTATGATGAAGGGATTGCCGGATTGACGTCATACGTTCTCCTTCCTGTTGCGGGATGGTGTCGCTATACAATAAACTCGCGGTAAGGGACATTCCATACCGTTTCATGCGCGAGCCGGTGGCCCTGATAGCCGTCTTCGCCGTAAGCTTCTCCATGATCGGAGAACGCCAGGCAGAACACCGGGTTACCGCGTTCGCGGAAGGCGGCAAACAGACGCCCCAGTTCACCGTCGGCATAGCGGAGTGCAGCGCGCTGGCTGTCCACTGAATCACGCTTCGTACCAGGCAGGAACATATGATTCGGGCCGTGGATCGCAGAGACATTAATGAACATAAACAATCGCTGGTCCAGCGCGGTATTATTCAGTATCTTGAGCGCATGATTTACCTGATGCTCCGTTGAGCGCGGGTTCGTCACCCCGAACGTCATCCGCCAGTAGCTGTGCTGGAAATAACCGGGCAGGACACGGGCGAGGGGAACCTTTTTGCTGAAAAAGATTACCCCTCCTATACACACCGTCTGATATCCCGCCGCTGCCAGCCCGGACACCATATCCGGCGTATCGAACAGCCAGGTATGGGGATGGGTCTTGAGCCCGGTATTCCGGGAATGGAAGAGCCGCACATGCTCAGCCTTATTCGTAGTGGCCGGAGTGGGCAGGAATCCGCCGAAGAAGGCATGATGGGCTGCATAGGTGAAGCTGCCGGGTGTATGCCGCTTTTCCCAGGAACCGCTGCCGCACAGGTTGGGACAATAGGCCTCCTCCAGAACAGCGGCATCATAGCGCAGCGTATCGAGCGTAATCATTAAGATATCGTGCGTGCCGACTACGGCATTCATATCGGTCATAGGGCCAGGTTCCTCCCGGATAGCTGTTTCATTTCCCATTCATAGGTGCTGCAGCCGTGGTATTCCACATCGTACAATAAGTCGCCAAAAGGGTTCACATCCGCCGTATACGTCCGCCCGGTGCTCCCCACCAATACATCAATTCCCGCCACGGAGGAATGCGGAAAAGCAGCCAGAGACTGCTCGGCCGTATGCCGTACCTCTGCCTGCATGTCCTCCGAGAGTCCGGCTTCGGCCGGAGTCATCCGGCGGCTGCGCAGATGCAGGTTCGTAATCGGTGTGCGGCTTACCCGTGCAACCGAATGGCAGGCCACACCGGCAACAACCAGCTGGCGGATATCGAACGATTGCCCGCCTGCGCCGGACTTCGGAATCCACTGCTCGGCGTAGGCGCCGTGGCGGTAGAGCCAGTTGATGATTCCGGCGAGGAGCGCAGAGTCCGTATAGCGCCGCAGCTTGCCGGAATTATAATACACCGGGGGACGGGTGATATAGCTCTCGACCCCGATGGTAGTGACCGCCACCTCAGCTCCCGTTGCCGGATTGAGCTGATAGGCAATGACGCCGGATGCGGCTGAGCCGCTGGCCAGCTTGATGAATACGCGGTGCATCCGCTGCGAGAGCATCAGCCCGCGGAGGGAGGCATAGTCCACGGGGGCTTCTCCGCTGCTGCCCTTAAGCGGCCGGGGAATAGGAACGCCAGCCGCAGCCAGAAGCTGCTGCGTCCGGCGTTTATCAGTCATCGCGGCGATCTCACCGGGATGGTTGGTCCAGCGGGCGGAGGGCAGGAGATGCCCGGCTTCACGCTGAATCCGGGCCAGCAGCCGGCAGTAGCCGCGGAACCACTGGGACGGATGATGCAGCACGCCGGGCATATCCTGGAGTGCGCCGGCCGCCTTGAAGCTCAGCGGGCGGAGGTCCGGCTGGCCGCCGTAAGGATGCAGCGAGTCGTCTGCGTCGGGCGCATCCGGCGCACCGAGTGCGATCAGGGCGCGCTCGGTTTCGAAGCTGCCGCCCGGCGACTCCAGCCGCAGCAGCGGCGGGGCCGTGTCCGGGGCAGGCGCTGCGGGGGCAGGTGCGGCCAGCCTGGATTGCCGGCTGCTATCGCGGCCTTGGGCAGCCAGCTGCGTCAGGTCCGGCTGCCTGTCCGGTGCCGGTGAATTCACCTGTGCTTGTCCCTGCAATGCATCCAGCACCTGCATTCCATCAACCCGCTGCCCCGCCTGCTGGGATACTCCGCCCAGCGGCTGCTCCTGCTCCGGCAGCATGTCCGGCCAATACCCCGCCTGCTCCAGCAAATCAGCCAGCGGCTGGCCCAGCAGCAGCCCGGCGTACGGAATCAGGACCGCCGGAGGCATGCCGAGGCGGCTTCTCGCCTGCTGGATGCCTTCCGAGCGCCTGTCGCCGGGATTGCAGAACACAATCAGCCGCTCTGCGGGTAGCATCACTCGGTGATCGACGGATAACGCCAGTCATCCTCGTCGTCGCTTTTCTGCTGGTCGCTGACATCGGCAGGCAGTCCGCTGTTCTTCCAGCGCTGAATCATTCCGTCAGACATATAATGATGGCTCAAGTTGAGCAGCTTTAGTCCTTTGATCTTCCCGCTGGCGAGCAGCGCCTCGGCGCCGGTATCGCTAAGGGTTCCGAGCGACAGGTCGAGCGTCTCAAGCTGATCCAGAATAGGTGCATCGGCTAAGGCTGCAGCGATTTCATCCTGGATTTCACTATTTTTGAGTCCCAGATAGGTAAGCTTGGGGAACTTTCCGGGGGCGATCAGCGGATACAGGTCTTCCAGACCGCCGTCAAATCCGTAGTTGTCCACGCCTAGATATAATTCGAGCTTTTGCAGATTCGGCAGATTGGCGGCGGCGATATCGGCCAGGACATTTTTGCCGAGTCCGCCTGTTATAATAATCAGTTCTTCGAGCTTCTCATGCTGCAGCTGGCTCAGCCGCAAGTTCGTGCCTCCCTGCGCAGTCAATGACTGCAGCTCCGGATAAGCGGGAAGCAGCGGCGAGAGGTCGGTTTGGGTAATCCACGAAATTTCACATTCCTCATACCCCATTTCCCCGATAAAAAGCCTGCGCAGCGCAGGGAAACTTGCACTGTGCTTCACCAGCGCCTGGACGGCATCCTCCGAGCTGTTCTCGTAGGCTTGTCCCCAATCGCCAATCGTCAGACTGCTTACTCCAGCGGCTTCGGGGCTATTGCTCAATTGTTCTATCTCCGTCTCTATCCGCTTACCTTCTTCAAATGCATCGTAATCGATACTGAGCTTCACTGCTGTCATGAACATTCCCTCCCGGAAATTTATGGCTTCCAAATCACCCTAACATTAAGCAGATAGGGAGTCAAATGGCCAAGACGGAAGGTTACGGGAGAGGGATTAGCGATAGCTGGAGCGGATGGGTAGGAGGGACATGAGAGTAGGATGAGGGAGGGGGAGAGTGGCTGGAGAGCAGTTGGTGAGTAGGAGAAGAGCAGTAGTAAAGGTACTTGTCGAGTAGCATGGGTGTAGTAAGAGAGTAGTTGGAGAGCAGATGTAGAGTAGGAGTAGAGCAGTAGTAGAGGTGCTTGTAGAGTAGCATGGGGAGTAGCAAGAGAGTAGCTGGAGAGCAGATGTAGAGTAGGAGTAGAGCAGTAGTAAAGGTGCTTGTAGAGTAGCATGGGTGTAGCAAGAGAGTAGCTGGAGAGCGGATGTAGGGTAGGAGTAGAGCAGTAGTAAAGGTACTTGTGGAGTAGCATGGGTGTAGCAAGAGAGTAGCTGGAGAGCAGATGTAGAGTAGGAGTAGAGCAGTAGTAAAGGTACTTGTGGAGTAGCATGGGTGTAGTAAGAGAGTAGTTGGAGAGCAGATGTAGAGTGGGAGTTGAGCAGTAGTAGAGGTGCTTGTAGAGTAGCATGGGGGAAGAGTGGCTTGAAAGGCTGATTTTCGCAAACTTATGGAGTTTTAGGTATCTGCAGAGTAATTCTAGGGTTTGGCGTGCGCGAAATGAAGTTATGCGGCCCGTATGTAACGCTACTCCTAAATAGCAGTCTTCCGATCGCTGATAATAAGATGAACTGATTCAAATGTTGCACAAATTACAACTTTGAGGTAGAGATACCGGGGCATTCGAGAGAATTGTTGTAGAAAATGCAAGAATTTTTACATAAATTCAATGAAAATAAGGGGAATGTTGTATTCTGTACAACAATTTTGATTTTTGCCGCTTATCGCGATGGGATTGTTGTATTTCGTGCAAGATTTTGAAGGGAGGAAGGGGAAGGGGCCGCACAGCGTCTCGTCCGCGCGTCCGGATTCATTGCCCCGCCCCGTCGCCCCGCCCGTCGCCCCGCCCGTCGCCCCGCTCGGCGTCCCGCCTGCGCGTCCCGCCTGCGCCCCCGCCCCATCGCCAGGCTCCCCGCCTCAAGCGGCAGGGAGCCGGCCATCATACCCAGCCGAACAGCCGGGCTGCGGCTGCAACCAGGTAGGTTACCGCGATGGCGATGCCGAGCGGAATGACGGCGGAGAGCACTGCCCACTTCATGCTTTTGGTCTCCTTGTAGATGTTCACCAGCGTGGTGCCGCAAGGATAGTGCAGCAGGGAGAACAGCATCATATTCAGCGCCGTCAGCCAGGTCCAGCCATGGCTCAGGAAGATATCCTTGATGCTGCCAAGACCTTCGATATCGACCATGGCACCAGAGGACATGTAGCCCATGAGCAGGATCGGCAGCACAATCTCATTGGCCGGCAGCCCGAGGATGAAGGCCATGATAATGAAGCCGTCCATGCCTAGCAGCTGGGCAAAAGGATCAAAGAATGCAGCCATATGGTTAAGCACGCTCTCTCCGCCGACAAATACATTGCCGAGAATCCAGGTGATGATACCGGCTGGAGCGGCGACGACGATAGCACGGGTCAGCACATTCAGCGATTTCTCTTTGGAGGAGCGGACAATAGTCTTCCAGATTTGCGGGCGGCGGTACGGCGGAAGCTCCAGCGTGTAATGGGTAGGCACACCGCGCAGCGCTGTTCTGGACATGACCCAGGATACACTCAGAGTTACGGTAATGCCGACCAGCACGATGCCCATCAGTACCAGCGCTGTGGAGAAGGTGCGCAGCATTCCGGTTGTCGCGGCTCCGACCATGAACATGGAGGAGAGCAGGATAAGTGTAGGCCAGCGGCCGTTGCAGGGTACGAAGTTGTTGGTCAGAATAGCCAGCATCCGTTCACGGGGCGATTCAATAATGCGGGTCGAGAGAACGGCGGCAGCATTGCAGCCGAAGCCCATCGACATCGTTAAGGCCTGCTTGCCGTGGCCGCCGGATTTCTTGAACAGGCGGTCCATGTTAAAAGCAACCCGGGGCAGATACCCGAAATTCTCCAGCAGCGCAAACACCGGGAAGAAAATCATCATCGGCGGCAGCATGACACTGATGACCCATGAGGTTCCGCGGTACAATCCGAGCACAAGGACGCCGTGCAGCCAGGCCGGCGCATGAACAGCGGTAAATCCAGCAGTCAGATAACCTTCGATCCAGCTGAAGAGGGAGGCAAGCCAGCTTGAAGGATAGTTGGCTCCGGCAATCGTAATCCAGAATACCAGGCCGAGACCGGCAAGCATGATGGGGAAGCCCCAGAGCTTGGAGGTAACGATATTATCCAGTTTATAGGTGCTGCCCAGCTTCTTCTTATCTTGATAGGTGACTGCATCGCTGCAGATGCCGGCGGATACGCCGTAGATCCCGCTGACAATCTCATCGCGGATTCCCCCTTGATCAGCCAGCTTCTTAGCGGCTGCGAGCAGAGAATCCACCGGGTCGTGACCGTTAATGGCATGCGGTGATTCCATGGCCGACTACCTCCTCGCTTACGGGAATATCCTTACGGCTCATGCGGGCTTTGAGTGAAGTAAGCAGGCTGTGATCACCATCCAGCAGCCGCAGGGCAATCCAGCGGGCGGGGTATCTCGAACCGATGGTCTGCTCAACCATAGGAATCAGCTCGGCTATGCCTTGCTCAATGTCAGTGCTGTAGGTGATTTTCAGCGGCTCTGCCTTGAATGCACCCGTGGCCACACGCTCGATTTGATCAAGCAGCGCTTCAATACCGATTTTGTTACGGGCAGAAATAGCGGTTACGGGAACGCCGAGCCTCTTGGAGATCCGCTTCAGATTGATATCAATTCCAAGCCGGCGGGCTTCATCGATCAGATTGATGCAGACCACGGCACGGCCGGTGATCTCCAGTACCTGCAGGGCAAGGTTAAGATTGCGTTCCAGCGAGGTAGCATCCAGGACCACTAGCGTTACATCCGGCTGTTCAAAAATAATATAGTCCCTTGCAGCCTCTTCATCGGCGGAGTTGGAGTAAAGCGAGTAGGTGCCCGGAAGATCCACGGCCAGATACGTGTGGTTCTTGTGGGAGAACCCGCCTTCGGCGGTGACAACGGTTTTGCCTGCCCAGTTGCCGGTATGCTGGCGCATGCCGGTCAGCAGATTGAACAGCGTGCTCTTACCCGTGTTGGGATTGCCTGCAAAAGCGACCGTGTACTGGCTCATCCTTCACCGCCTCCAATTAATTGACCATAGATTAATGAGCTCTCTTCCCGGCGCAGGGCAATCGTTGTATTGCTTACCCGGAATGCCGTAGGATCTCCCAGCGGGCTGCGCCGCAGTACTTCTACGCTATTCCCGACGACGAATCCCAGATCAAGCAGTCTTCTCCGCAGCACACCCTGAACTTCAATGCCGCTGATGCGCAGCGTACTGCCGTTCACAGCCTCTGACAATGGAATAACGGCTTCAGCCATAAGATCTCCTTCTTTCGTATGAAATGGAATGAATGAATATATAACCATAAGTATGGAGTATGCATTTATATAGTGTATTGTGCACGCGGCATAGATTATTGCAGCCTGCCACAATATTAGTATATGTAAATAATTTTGTCCTTGCAACAAAAATGTTTCCCTAGGGAAAGAATAAAATAATCCCTGCTATAAAAGCGGCACGGGCCTCTTTATAGCAGGGATAGCGGAAGAGTAATAAAATTAGAAGCGTCTATTCTGTGGTGATGATTGTTTGAATATATGGAGGCTGTCTGCTGCTTACTCCTAGCTGCCGAAATCCAGGGTGCGGCCGGTTTCTGCCAGCGTCTTCGTATTGCTGAGAATCTGCCACCATGAACTGTTGCTGGCATCGTAGGAAGGGTCATCCGGATGCCAGTCTCCATGAACCAGTGTCAGCCTGGTACAGCCGCCCGCCGGCTCCAGCTTCCAGGAGATGACAGACTCATAACCCTCTCTATTCGTGAGGTAAGAGGGTCCGGTCTTATGGGTATAGCGCAGCGTCTGCTGCGGAACATATTCGAGCAGAGTGCCGTAGACATGCACCGTTTCTTCCCCGGCAGCCCCCGGACCTACATACTCCAGCTGTTCACCGACAACAAAGCTGGAGCGGATCACACTTCCGTAATAGATTTGCCGGACCTTCTCCGGGGAGACTAGAGCCTCCCATACCTCTGCAGCGGCAGCACCAATATAGAAGTCATACTTCAATTCTCTCATTCCCTGTTCCTCCTGGCATTATTGGATTCATGAACAATATACACAAGGATCACTGACAGCTGCAGTCAGTGATCCCTCAGGAGATTAAGAATCCTTATAATGTTCGGCGAGATCCGCAGCAACTCTGGACAGCTTGTGCTTGAGGGACGCGGGCTCCACAATGGCCAGCGATTTGCCGTAAGGCAACAGGAAATAAGGGGCGAAGCTGTGTAAGGCAGCCTGATTCAGCAGAAACCGGGCACTTCCCGTGCTGCGCCGCTCCAGCGTATGCCCGAACAGCCAGTGACTGCACAGATCGTTCAGTGTGGCTTCTTCCGCTTCGATAACCACAGCGGTTAACTCAGAGTCCTGCTCCGTTGCAGGAAGCAGCCTCTGCAATAAGAAATCCCGTGCCGAGAATCCGTCAGGACGAAGGAAGGCTTCCCCTGTCCGCTGCAGTCCGGTGATCCGGTCCACCCGGAAGTTGCGGATATCCTGGCGCAGATGGCAGAAGCCGGAGAGATACCACTGGCCTTTCCACATCACCAGACCATAAGGGTCGATGCACCGGGAGGACGCCGGGGTACCGTTCCCCTTACGGTATTCCATCTGAAGAGAGAGACTCTCCGCAGTGCAGACTTCCAGTTCTTCAAGCAGCAGCGAAGGGTGCTCTCCAGGGGAGTGGAGGATCGCAAGTCCGCTCTCATGGCGCTCCATCTGCGACAGCTGGGCCTCATTGCTGTAACGCTTAAGCTTGGCAATTGCCCCGTCGAGCGCATCGACGTAAGGGTAGCCGCTCCCCCTGGCAAAAGCAGATGCCTGTACAAGTGCCCGCCGTTCTCCATCGTTGAAGAATAGCGGAGCGGTGCTGAAATGCTCCGGCAGCCAAAAGCCGCCGCCCGGCCCGGCATCGGCCTCTACAGGGACACCGCTGGCGCACAGCGCATCGATATAGCGGTAGATCGAACGGACGCTCAGTTCAAGCTCGTCTGCCAGTTCGGCGGCCGTTCTTTTGCGCTGCTTCAGCATCCAGAGTATAGACAACATATAATCGGCTTTGGCCATTGGCTTGAACCTCCTAGGCAGAATGACTGATCTAACAGCCAGTTTACCTTCAACCACCCGTTTTGCCAACCTTCTGCAGCGCCGCCGGGTAATGGAGCCTGGCTGGGACCGGCTTACGAAGTGGATCGCTTAAACCCGCTGCGCACCAATATGGAAATGGCCAGCAGCAGGGGGATGGCGACCTGGAACACCGGATCAAGCTTGAGGCTGGGGCCCAGGCCGATGGCGATATGCTGCGTGTAGTCGCGCTCCAGAAAAGAAGCGCCATAGATAACGGCGCCTACCGGAAAGACCCACCATTTGGCCGGTTTGCCGGTCAGCTCCGCAATAGCTTTTACCGAACAGAAATAGAAGAGCATCATCTTAATCAGCAGTCCCAGAAAGAGCTGGACGGTCACCAGGATATCGAGCCGTTCCACAAACTTGAGGTTCGATAAGGTCCGGACGGTTTTGAGAAAAGGCAGCTGGCTGATCCCCGCAATGGTCGGACCGAGGACCGCCACATTCAGCGCATTCATGAAGATCAGGAAGAGACTGATCAGGAGATAGGCGTTCAAGGTATATTTTACAGGCACACCGGGCTTCTCCCATAAGGACCACAGCATCAGGAATACGATCATCTGCCCAAACGGGAACGAGACGATATCCGGCAGTGCGGCTTTGACGATAGGCATCAGTCCGCCCTCCATGACCGGAGCCAGCCGGCCGAAATCAATCGATCCCATAATTCCGAGCAGCACAACAAGCACAATGTAAAAGAAGATCATCACCGGCAGCAGAACCTCCGGCAGCCGGAAAATAACCTCAGCCCCCTTCCAGATTGCATAGAGGGCAAGAAGCACAAAGACTAACATCGTTACGGCCATCGGGGTTCTTGGCAGCATGGTGATTGCTGTGAGCTCACCTAAATCACGGACATTGCGCATGGACTGATAGGCGAAATAGAGGCCGTAGACACCGCCGATGAATGAGCCGGCAACCTTGCCGAAGTGAAATTTCAGCATTCCTATCAGATCCGTATCCAGAGATCGGTGCTGAATCCACATCAGAAGCAGAAGCAGGATGAATCCGGCGGCTGAACCTGTACACATCGCCAGCCACGAATCCTGCTTGGCCTTGCCTCCAAGCAGGAACAGCGGCGTGCTGCCAATTTCAAACAGCATAATCATGAACGCAATTTGCAGGGAGGACACCTGTTCTTTTTTTGGCATAATCAGCATTCAGCCTCCTAACCAATAGATTATAGCCCTGCCGATAGGCTGAAAGAACGCCGTATACAAGATCCCGACACTAATGAAGGGGGTTCTTGTCATTCCGCAAATATTAATATAAGCGCAATAGACAAGAATGCAGCCCAGCCACAGGCGGTGCAGCTGGCGGCCCTTTCCGCGCAGCTTGGTGCAGCCCCAAAAGAAGGCAAGAATATAGAGTATAAGAGTTATAGCTATTTTCATAGTGAAGCTCCTTTACTCTTGCTGGACAGACTTGAACGATTTGTTGCTGAGGCCTGTCCGTTCAATCTGGAACGAGACATGCGGGCGGATCTCAATCTCCTGAAATACGCTGTCCCAGCTTTTCTCCTTCTCAATCTGCTTCCAGCGCTTGCGGTCGCTGCGGTGGACTCTTACCGCGAAGCCTGTGACATCTGCGCCGAGCTTTTTAACC
This sequence comes from Paenibacillus phytohabitans, assembly GCF_013141775.1. GTDB lineage: Bacteria > Bacillota > Bacilli > Paenibacillales > Paenibacillaceae > Paenibacillus_AQ > Paenibacillus_AQ phytohabitans. The sequence goes on along the minus strand of NZ_WHOB01000029.1, from coordinate 77,972 downwards.
TCCGTCCAGGAGTTATTCACGAGATCGAGTACCTGCCGTTCGAGGGATGCTTCCATTTCACTGATCGCTTTACGGTCATTCAGATCCATAACGCTGCCAAGCTCCGTTAATACCCCGCTGCCCTTGATATCTATATCCATGATGAAATGGTCTTTAGCCCAGACGGGATGTACATTAGTCCAGGAATTCTGGAGAATGAACGAGGCGTCGAGCTTGTCACTCTTCCGGGGCTGGGAAGCGAATGCGATGGTTGCAGTCTCGATATTGTCTGTCATAAAAGACAAGCCGAAGGCCTGTTTCTGGCTAAGCCAGCCTACAAACTTCTCGCCTTTTAATACACCCAGTCTGCCCAGCGCCAGGCGTGAAGGCAGATCTGTCCGGCCGGTCTCACTGGTCTCATCCATAATTCCAGGTCCTGTAAGCAGAATCTCCGGCAATACCGCACTCCCGGACTCAGAGGCGAGGGACATCGCCAGCTCAAACAGGCGGGTGCCGGGATAATAGGAGAGCAGCCGCGACTCCTGTTCAATCATGAGCTGGATGCCGGAGCCCTGATTCTTGGTCAATTGCATCAGCTGATCCAGAATATCTCCAGCTTCGCCTTTGGAAATAAATACATATACCGTTTCCCGGGCATCCTGCTTGCGCAGGAACATGTCGATCAGCTGATTGATGCCATGCTTGGCCAGACTTTCCCCGATAACCGTAATCCGTGAATGGGAGAAGAACATCTCGCGCGTGCTGGTCAGATTGGTCCGTTCGATCGCTTCCATAATCGTCCGCCCTTTTACTGTAAAGGTGACAAACGGCGGTGAGCTTGTGCTTCCACCTCCGCTGCCGCCCATCCCGCTTGCACCGGAAGAGGGGTTGATGACCTGATAGGTAGCTTTCCACTCGTTATTCTCCCAGTCGTAGGCCGAACCGGAGGTAACCCCCAGCTCATTCAGCTCCCGGTCATCCCAGCAGCCGGAGAGAAGGGCGGACAGAAGCGGGAGACAGAGGATGAGGCACAGCGCCTTTCTCTGTGTATTCATGTTTCTACCCCCTTCCGCTTGGACCTTGACTTGTGGACCCGGTACAGCAGGATAGCCCCCAGCGGCACAAGCACATTGAACAGGAAGAAGACCACAAAACGTCCTTCCTTATTGTAGATGTTAAGCTTGGCCGAGCTTTGCCAGGTAAACAGGCATTCCAGCGCGATGAGCAGACCAAGCGCTCCGATAAAAGGCCGGCTGCTGCTCACCCGGAACGTCTGCTTGAAGCATTCTACTGTCACAAACAGGAAGATCGCGAATTTCAGATAGATGGACAGCACCCAATAAGAAATGAATAGAATATCCAGCTTCTCTATGAAACGTCCGATCCTGATAATGCCCACGGTAGAGAAGCCCGGATAGGCGCTGAGCTTGATGAAATCCGGACCGAACACCATCAGGGCCGTGATCAGGGAGAACATCATCAGAACAGAGACGAACAGCAGTCCGGTCCAGCCGATAATCCGCGCTCTCTGCGGATATTGCAGGTAAGGAGCCAGAAACAGCAGCACGGCCACTTCAGACATCCAGGTGGTCGGCGTCAGGCTGGCCAGCGTTAATTCAGCCAGGTTGTGATCGAACATCGGCAATAAATTATGCACATTCAGATCGCTGAACAACCCGAACAGGTACAGGGGGACGAAGACGAAATAGAGCAGAATGACCAGGGTATTCACTCTGGCGATGGATTCGATGCCTTGTCTGACCATATATATCGTGATGAAGAGAATCAGGATCACGAGTACGGTGACCGGTGTGTTGATCAGTACATTGTCTTTGATGAAATTGACGAATTCTCGCAGAATCGTTGCCGTGGTATCCAGATAGAATTGCAGCATCAGCAGACCGAGGATGGTGGATACAACCGGAGAGCTTTTCTCCCTGACCCAGTCCAGAAAAGGAGCGCCATTGTTATTCTGAATCACAGTCCCGACAATTGCAGCAATAAGCAGCCCGGCCAAGGTGGACATAATAATCGCCATTGGCGCATCTTGCTCCGCATAGGTGCTAATAATGATGGGCAGCACGACAGTAGCCGTCGGCAGGATCGTATTAACAATCAGCATGGCTGCCTGGGTGGTGCCGATTTTTCCATTCATGCTGGACCCTCCCCCTGAGGCTTCGGCTGTTCCGGTGCTGGTTGGTTCGCCCCTTCAACGGGCTGAGGCTTCTGGTTCGGTCCTTGTCTGCGGGTTTCTTTGCCGAGATCGGTCTTGGGACGCATGGTCATGCTCCAGAGCGGAACGCGGATGAAGATATCCTTCAGATATCGCGGAATCATCGGCGCTACCGGAGACAGATAGGGAACGCCGAAGGAACGCAGTCCCGCCATATGAATCAGGAGCACCATCATGAAGGACATGATTCCGAATAAGCCAAGCGATGCAGCGATGAACATCATTACAAAGCGGATCAGCCGGATGGAGTTGGCAATCGCCAATGACGGAATCACAAAGTTCGAGATGGCCGTAAAAGAAACCACAATGACCATAGCCGCCGAGACAAGCCCGGCCTGAACAGCAGCCTGACCCAGCACCAGCGCGCCGACGATGGAGATAGCCGGTCCGATGGTGCGCGGCATGCGCACCCCCGCTTCGCGCAGTACATCGAAGGTGAGCTCCATGAGCAGCGCTTCCGCCAGTGCCGGCAGCGGCACCCCTTCACGCTGGGCAGCCAGGCTGATCAGCAGGGTGGTCGGCAGCATTTCCTGGTGAAAGGTAGTGACTGCAATATAGAGTGCGGGCAGCAGCATCGATACAAAGAAAGCCCCGTAGCGGATCAGCCGCAGAAAGGAGGAGATATCATACCGCTGGTAGTAGTCTTCACTGGACTGGAAGAAGTTGAAGAAGGTAGACGGCGCCAGCAGGGCAAAGGGGGTGCCGTCAATAATAATCCCGATTTGTCCTTCCAGAATGCCTCCGGCTACCGCATCGGGACGTTCGGTGTTCTGGATGGTAGGGAAGGGGGTCAAGCCGCCGTCCTGAATGAATTCTTCAATATAATTGCTCTCCAGAATGGCATCCGTATTAATGGCATCAAGCCGGCGGCGGATTTCTGTCAGCACCTGTTCGCTGGCGATGCCCTTCAAATAGATGATGGCGATTCCGGTCTGGGTACGCTGGCCGATTTTATATTCTTCGATCCGCAGATCGGTAGTTTTGAGCCGGCGGCGCAGCATGGAGGTGCCCGTGCGCAGACTTTCCGTGAAGCCCTCCTTCGGACCGCGGATGACACCCTGGGAGGTCGGCTCGTTAATGCTTCTCTTCTCCCAGCCGGAGGTGTCTGCGGCCAGTGCGACCTGAAGTCCTTCGAACAGAATCAGCGTATAGCCTTCAAAAAGCATAGCCAGCAGCACTTCCAGCGTCTTGCCTTCCTTGACGCCCCCGACCGGCAGCATCTGATCCTTGATCATGCTGAAGGCAGCTTCGGCGGTAATTGAATCTCCTTTCAGCGTCACATTCTCCATCAAGGGCTGGAGCACCGTCTGGTTGACAGAATCGGCATTCACCAGGCCGTCAATATATATAAATGTAAGGGAAAGGGAGCTCAAGGATTCATTGGTGAAGTTGCGGATGACGATATCCGAGCTGCTGCCGATCCGCTTTCCGATTTCCTGCAAATTCACCTCAAGTGAGGAGTTCAGCGGGAGCGGTGCGGGTACAGAGGTTTCCACGGGATCTTTGCCTGTCTTCCGGCCTTTCTGCTGATTCTGCGGCATCTTCGGGGGCTCCTTTCTGCTGGATTCTGGATTCTTTGGCTGTATTATCCCCCGCAGGTGGATTCCTTATTCTGCCTGATTTACGGAATCAGTGGATGAATTCCAGGCTGGTGAACGTGAAAAAGGCATTTCTCCAGCCTGTTCAGGATGAGAGAAATGCCTCCATATAGATGCTTATAGCCGGATATTATTTGGTCTGGACGACCAATGCGTTGCTGATCAGGCGGCCGGGTGTAGTCAGATATTTGCCGTTATAGTAGAGGCCGCTGGAGGCTCCGCCATCCAGATTCATCGCCTGGTACGCACCTGCCTGCTTCATAATCTCTGCCAGCTGGGGAATGGTTGCCCCGCCGGAGGTCAACAGAATCAGCTTGTGGTCGCGGGTCAGACCCAGCGCGCTGCGGGAGCCTCCGCCTGTCAGTATCTTAGGGTCCTTGAAGCCCTCGGCGAGCACATTGAGGGATACCTTGCCGTTTACCAGCAGCCGCGGGCCTGCCTGCAATGCACCTTGAATGGAGCCGCTGTCGAAGCGGTTCTTGAATTCACTGCCCGGAATCAGCTCAGCCAGAAGGTTGCTGTCATAGGCAAAGACCGTCCGCTTGTCTCCTGGGCTGTTCTTCAGCATCTTGCCGCCGCTGATAATATAGCCGTAGGGAGCATAATAAGTGCCTTTGGTGTAGGCATCGAAGAAGGTGCCGTTGATGGCGGCTGCGGCATTGCTGCGCTTAGCGATGCTGGCGAGCGCTTCTGTCTTGCCGACAGTATTTCCGGCAAGGACGGCATCCAGCTTCACTGACGGATGCAGCAGGGAGACCGTAACGGTCTGCACGGCGAAGGAACGCCCACCGACCTTGTATGTATGATTGCCGCTGACTACAGCAGGCGTACCGCTCTTGATCAGGGCGCCGTTCTGCACGGGCAGGGTGGCTGTTGCCTCGCCGCTCGTGAGCTTGAGCGATGCGGAATCTTTATTCCACTGGAGCTGTATGCCAAGCGTCTGGCTGACGAGAGACAACGGAATATAAGTCATGCCATTCTCGCTAAAGGGACGTTCGCCCAGGGTAACGGGCTTGCCGTTGACGGCGGCTCCGGCCGTGCCTGGAGTGAAGGTAACAGACAAATCATCCCGTGTTACCTGGATCTGGCCTCCAGCAGAGCTTACTACAGACTGGATGCCGGCGAAGCCGTTCAGGAATCTTAGCGGAATGAACGAATGGTTCTCCTTATCAACATAGACGGTAAGTTTGGCTGGTGCCGCCGCAGCGGCCCGGGATTGCAGGGGCGACAGAAGGACAGCAAGCAGACAGAAAGCGGTGAAGAGGACGGACATTCTTTTCATAGTAAACCTCATAGTAAACGAAATCTCCTTCAGATTGTAGCAGGTTAACTGCAGTTTAGGATGAATCTGGAATGGACTCCAGAAAGAAGCACTTGAAATACTATAATATAGCGGGCTCTCTTGACCGTCAATGGAACATGCATAGAGCGGGCTGTTCGATTATAATTAAATCACTTACGGATATTGGCACAAAGGCGGGAAGCGATGATAACAAGAATAGGCTTGATTCGGCATGGCAGCACACTCTGGAATCAGGAAGGCCGGATACAGGGCCACACGGATAATCCTCTGGACGAGGAGGGCTTCCGGCAGGCGGCCGTACTTGCAGAGCGTCTCAGCGGTGAATCGTGGGATTATATCTATTCAAGCGATATGCTGCGGGCCAGACAGACGGCGGAGGTCATTGCCGGGAGACTGGGTATACCGCTGGCTGGTCTGATCCCGGGGATACGGGAAATGAACGGCGGGTTAATAGAAGGGACTACGGAGAAGGAACGGATCGAGCGGTTCGGCAGCGGGTGGAAGACGATGGATATGAAGCTGGAAAGCCGGGACCTGGCTCAGCAGCGGGGTGTCCGGGCCGTTGAAGAGGTTGCCGCCCGCCATCCGGGGCGCAATGTCCTCATAGTCAGTCATGGCGCCATTCTGCGCAGTACGCTGACAGGACTTGTTCCCTCACTGGATCTCAGTGTAGTGCTGAAGAATACTTCAATTACCCGTATAATCAGAGATGCCGGCGGCTGGACCTGCGAACTGTACAATGGCGTGGAACATATGAACGAATAGACAGTCTGGACGATTCTGGAATACAAGAGAGTCTCCCGTGCAAAGGGCGGCTCTCTTCCATATGTCCCAGAACATACCATCGCAAATCCTGCAGCTTTTGCCGATAATATTCTTAGCATTTATGCAAAGTCCGGCCTTACCTGCCGGAAATGTTCAGAATATGTTCAGACTAACCCTGTACAGTAGCGCTTAAAAGCGATAAATCATATGATTATCAAAGGAGGGCAGAGTAATTTGGAAGAGGCCCGGAATTATATACTGGCTGTATTATCTATTCTCATTGGAGTATTAACGGTGTACAGCATCCTCAGGCTGACGCGGAATTTCTCCAAATGTCACCAAAGAGCCCGCGCGGTCCGCACGAGCCTGGTTGTACTAGTTATTAGTGCCGGTCTTGGCAGCATGCATCTGCTGGGCAAGAGAACTTTGTCGGGGTTCACCGCTGAAGATAGCAATCTGTTTATTACTATGGCACTCTATGTGCTTACGCTCGCCGGAATATTGTACCTGTTCCTGCGTGTGCGTATGCTCCTCGGAGAGCGCGAGCAGCTGAAAGAACTGGCCTACCGGGATACCTTAACCGGACTGCTCAACAAGAATGGAATGGATCATTTCTGGGATCACTGCAAATCAGGTGAACAGCTTGCGGTATTATATCTGGATCTTAACCGCTTCAAATCGATTAATGATACGCTCGGCCATCATGCGGGAGATTTGCTGCTGGAAGCCGTTGGCGGCAGTCTGCAGCAATTTTCGCGTAAAGGCAAACGGCATATATTCAGGGTGGGCGGGGATGAATTCGTCATCGTCGCCAAACGCTGCAGCCGCAAGGATGCGGAGCAGCTGGCCCTTAAGGTTCTGGAGAATATCACCCGGAATTACAAATTGGAGACGCATGAATTGTTCGTATCCGCGAGCGTCGGCATCACAATGAGCCAAGGCAGAATTGACCGGAAGCGGCTGCTCCAGGAAGCTGATTCCGCTATGTACAATGCCAAGCAGCTGGGCAGCGGGCGTTATGCGGTCCATAAGCAGGAGAATAGTCTTCCTCCTGTGAAGCTGGTCAGCAGCTCCAGAGCCCAATAGCTTGTGAAATCCTGCCCAAAATACAACATTTTGCTCATGAAATCGGCCCTAATCATCAAATGTTGTATGAAATACAGCATTTCCCCCTCATTTAAGCCGATTAGCGGGAGAATTCTTGTATTTCGTGCAACAATTCTCAAGGACAGCTGGGCAGGTGGCAAGCAAAGTTGCAGTACGTACAACATTAATACCGGGGCCAGCAATGAACCTGGTATGAGGCGGGTACGAGTCAGGTGTGAGACAGGTTCGAGCCAGGTGTGAGACAGGTATGAGCCAGCTACGAGCCTGGTATAAGACAGTGATAGCTTTACGCAAAAACGGATACCATCCCTTAGAGGAAGGTATCCGTTTCTGTTTGGTGCGGCCGCTGCCTGAGTGCTTCAGACGGCTCCTGATCCGGAAGCAGCAGCCACTCCGGCCTTTTTGCCAATACTATAATCCCTTGGCTGCCAGCAGCCCGGCAAGTACATCCGGGTGATCGGTAATGATGCCGGCCACTCCGGCCTCAATCAGATAGGTCATCTGTTCGGGATCATTTACAGTCCAGGGATGATAGACGATTCCGCTCTCCGCTGCATCGGTGACGAACTCCGGCAGAACGGAAGAGTAATGGGCATGCAGAGCATCCGCTTGAAGCGTAGCCGCATAATCCCACGGACGGTATAAGCCTTCGCCATACAGTATGCCGGTGCGGATCTCCGGTGCCAGCGACTTGCAATAAGCAAGGGAGTAGTGGTTGAAGCTGGAGATGACTACCCGCTCACTCATGCCCTGCTCCCGCACAGCGGCTATTACCTTTTCCTCCATACCGGGATAAAGGAACGTGCCGTTCTTCAGCTCAATATTAAGTACTGTCTCACGTCCCTGAAGCAGATCCAGCAGCTCATCCAGTGTCGGAATCCGCTCTCCCGTGAACTCAGGACTGAACCAGGAACCCGCATCGACCTCCAGCACTTCACGAAGCGTCTTATCCTTCACATATCCGCTGCCTGTAGTGGTGCGGCTAAGATTCTCATCATGAATGATTACGATTGCTCCGTCACTCGTCATTTGTACGTCTGTCTCGATGCCGGTTGCGCCAAGCTCCAGACCCTTGCGGAATGCCGCCATTGTGTTCTCCGGGGCGACTGCGGATGCGCCGCGATGCGCGAAATTAATGATGTTCATGTACTGTAATTCCCTCCGTCTCTTGGTTGTGATGATGCCCGTGTTGGACGGGCCCCCTTGTAGTGTATTCCACATAACATGAAGAAACCCTGTCCGCAAGCAGCGAAAAGGGTGTGATTTCTTGGAAATTAACATGCGCCGGCAGAAGCCATTAGAATGGGGGATTAATTCCCCAGCTCTTTCAGGGCCGCAGCAGCCAGCTCTGCGAAATAGCGTGCTGCCTCTAGCAGCGCCGATTCATCGACGTCAAAGCGCGGGTGATGAAGGCCGTAAACCCCTTCGGTACCGATGTTGACGAAAGCGCCCGGCAGCTGCTGCAGATAAAAAGCGAAATCCTCGCCCCCCATCTGCGGATCAAGCTCAAAGACAGTGAGGCCAAGACGGGCCGCAGTCGCTGCGGCAAACCCGGCCCAGCGGGGGTCATTGACCGTTGCCGGCGGTCCGGGTATCCACTCAAGCTGTGCTTCAGCTCCTGCAGCGGCAGCGACCCCTCCAATAATCTGCCGGATCTGCCGTGGCACGGCTTGGCGGATGGCTTCATTATACGTCCGGACTGTGCCTTCCAGCTCTACAACGCCGGGCAGGACGTTCCAGGTGTTGCCGCCCTGTATCCGGGTTACGCTGACCACCACCGATTCAACCGCACTGGTAAGCCGGCTCACGATTGTCTGCAGCGAGGTGATGATCTGCGCCGCTGTTACAATCGTATCCTGGCCGCGTTCCGGCTGAGCTGCATGTCCTCCTTTGCCGAGAACCTTAATGACAAACCGGTCTACACCGGCAGTAAGTGCACCACTGCGTGTTCCGAATGAGCCTGCTGGCAGGTCGGGGTTATTATGCAGTCCAAAAATGGCATCTACTCCGCGGAGCCCGCCGGATTCCAGTACGGCTATTGCTCCGTGCCCGGTCTCTTCCGCAGGCTGGAACAGTATTCTGACGGTCCCGGCAAGCTCACTCTCCTGTGCCTTCAGCAGGTACGCTGCCCCGAGGATGCCTGCCGTATGGAAATCATGCCCGCAGGCATGCATCCTGCCGGGAATCGCGGAAGAGAAGGGGAGCCCCGTATCTTCTTCAATAGGCAGAGCATCGATATCTGCACGGATGGCAACGACCGGGCCATGGCCGCTGCCAATCTCGGCAATCAGCCCTGTCTGCAGCGGAAGATCAAGCACAGTAATTCCCGCTTCAGCCAGCCAGCGGCGCAGCCTGTCTGTGGTCTGAAATTCCTCGTTCGACAGCTCCGGCTGCTGATGGAGCTCCCGGCGCACCTGAATCAAACGCTGAGCCAGCTGCTGTTCCTGATCTTGCGTTAATAATGGCATGGATGTATAGCCCCGCTTTCTTCAAGTAATCTAGATCTTCCTGAATATTCCTGATTATTCCGATTGATTTATTTACTGCGCATAATACCTTTAATGGAAAGGCCCTGTCAATGTGTTATTTAACGATCCAGTGGTTTATGAAATATTTCATGAAAGTGATGGATATCTCATTGACGTTTCATTTTTCCCCATGCTATTATACGGCCAATTCATTTAAATCCGATAGAATAACTATTTATTTAATATTTCGGAGACAATGTGTTGCATCCAGAAGGGGGAGAACATATGGGAGAGTGGTCGAGACAGGAGCGTTTTGCGGCCTTGCTGTCAGGGGAGCGGGCCGATCGGCCGATTGTCAGCGGCTGGCGCCATTTCATAGACCGGGAGAGTAATGCCGGTGATCTTGCAGAGAGTACAGTAGCTTATACGAAGCAATTCGATTGGGACTGGGTCAAAATCAATCCGCGGGCTACGTATTACGCAGAGACATGGGGCAACACCTATGATTCCGCGGATTACCGTACGGTATTTCCCAAGCAGACCCGTGCGGTGATCCGGAGGCCGGAGGATGTCTGGAATATACAGGCGCAGCAGGCTGCGGCCGCAGCGCCGCTGGCCGAGCAGTTAGAGGCTGTAAGCCTTATACGCCAGGGCCTGCCGGATACTCCGCTGACCCAGACCATTTTCTCGCCGCTTACCGTGCTGCTGTTTCTGGCGGGCCAGTCGGCTTATGCTGGTGACACGGTTTATGGCAGCCGTGAGCCGGTGACCGTGGCAAGTCTGCTAGAGGAGGAGCGGGCTGGTGTACATCAAGCGCTGAAGGCCATCGCCCTGACGCTGGCAGATTATGTGCAGGAGCTGGGCAAACGGGGGCTGGACGGGATTTTTTATGCGGTGACCGGCACCGCTCATCCGGGGGTTTTTGATGAAGCAGCGTTTCAGGAGCTGTCCCGTCCGTATGATGAGATGGTGCTGGAAGCCGCCGGTTATGGCAAAAGGATTCTGCATACTTGCGGTGCCTATTCGCAGCCGGAAAGGTTCAATAATTATCCCATTGAGGGCATCAGCTGGGATACCGCAGCACCGGGTAATCCCGGTTTGCATGCAGAGCTGAGGCCGACGAAGGTGGGGGGAGTGGATCATGCCTTATTCGCAGCCCATGATCCCGGGCGCATCCGTGCACAGGCTGAATTCGCCCTGCGCCTGATGGCGGACGAGCCGTTCCTGCTTGCACCCAATTGCGCGATCCCGATTACCGTAGAAGATCGTTCCTTACAGGCATTACGTGATTCTATTCCGCATGAGTTCACATATGAAAAGGGGTTCAAATAATGAAAAATATCGTGAAGCTTAAGAAATTGGCAGCTGTGGTTCTGGTGGGGATGTCGGTCGTGCTGGGAGCCTGCGGGAACAAAACGGCTACAGGAGAAGAGAAGAAGGATATTGTTGTCGGCTTTGGCGTGGGCACCTATGAAGAGCAGTTCCGGCTTGGCATTGTGCCGATTCTGGAGAAGGAAGGGTACAAGGTGGAGATCAAAACCTTCTCCCAGAACATGCAGGTCAATCCGGCGATGAAGGAAGGCTCCATTGACGCCAGCATCTTCCAGAGTACGGCATACATGGAAGGCATCAACGCGGAACTGGATGCGGATATGGCAGTGCTGAACTTCGTGCCGAGCGCACCGCAGGGACTCTACTCCGAGAAGCATCAATCGCTTGATGAAGTGAAGGACGGCTCTGTGATTGCCCTGCCGAATGATCCGGTTAACCAGGAGCGTGCGGTACGAATTCTGGAGGACCTCGGCTGGGTGAAGGTCAAGGCGGATGCCGGGACCACAGACTTCAACCTCAGCAGTGTGGAGCCGGACAAATACGATCTGAAGCTGGAGTCGCTGGATTCGGCGCAGATTCTGGTCTCGCTGGCCGATGTGGATTACGGCGTGGTGAACGGCAACTATATCGCCAATGCCAAGCGGCAGATTACCGAAGCGCTCCAGATTGAGAACACGCCGGAGCAGCACCGGGTAACCGTAACGGTGAACAAGGGCGATTTGGATACCCAGTGGGCCAAGGATCTGAAGGCAGCGTATGAATCGCAGGAGTTCGAGGATTACATCAACGCCCAGGATAAATATGACGGCTTCATCCTTCCGGATGCCTGGGAGAACAACTGATATGGCAGCGGGCAGAATTCATTTCATCGGCGGCGGGCAAATGGCGGAAGCGATCATCCGGGCCGTTGTCAGCAAGGGTACTTATACGGCTGAGCAGATCAGCGTGGCAGACATTCATGAAGAACGGACGTCCTATCTGAATACTGCCTATGGCGTGCGGGCAGCCGGCAAGTCTCAGGAGGCGGAGCTTGCCGGAGCTGATCTGATCATTATTGCCGTCCGGCCGCAGGATGATCTTGCAGCTGTTGGCGCGGCCATCTCCAGCTATGCGTCAAGCGGAGCGGCGGTCCTGTCCATTGTCGCCGGAGTGACCATCGATAGGCTGGGTGGTTACGTTGGAGCAGAACGCCCGATTATCCGGGTGATCCCGAATACGCTGACCGATACCGGACTCGGCTACAGCGGGGCAGCTCTGAACGCTTTCGCGGATAAGGAGCAGGTGGAGGAGTTCCTGAACGGGTTCGGCAAGGTGCAGTATCTGGAGGAATCACTGATTGATATCTTTACCGGGTACGGGGTGGCCGGGCCGAATTATGTCTATTATTTCATCGAGTCCCTGGCCGATGCCGGAGTGCTAGCAGGACTGCCGCGCGAACAAGCATGGACGACGGCGCTGGAGAATGTAGAGGGGGCCGTAGCCATGCTTCGGCACAGCGGACTGCATCCCCGGCAGCTGCTGGACATCAACAACTCTCCGGGCGGAGTTGGCATTCACGCGCTGTATGAGCTGAACGACAGTGACTTCGCAGCCGGGCTTCAGCGCAGTGTCAAGGCTGCAGTGAAACGCACAACGGAGCTGGGGCAGGTGAAGTCATGAGCGCGCTGCAGTGGGATCATACCGTGCATTATGTCAATGATCTTGAACAGGCCATCGGAGCCTTCAGGGACAATGGCCTGGCCGCTTCCTACGGCGGATCGCATAAGCTGTGGGGGACTCATAACGCGCTAAGCTATTTCGGGCTGAACTACATCGAATTTCTGGCGATTGAGGACCGGGAATTAGCGGCAAGTCTGGATACCCCTAATCTGGTGGTGAAGGATGCCGTGAATCTGCTGCCTGATCATGAAGGGTTCAGCAGGGTAGCGATCCGCACCGATGATATTGAAACAACCGCCTCAGCGCTGGAAAAGCAGGGCCTGAAGCTGTCTCCCGTACTTGATGGCAAACGGCTGAACGCACAGGGGCAGTGGATTGAATGGCGCATGCTGACCATCGGCGGCCATTATCAGGGTCTGGTCTATCCCTTCATAATCGAGTGGAAGGGAACCGATGCCCTGCGGGAAGAGGAGCTGACGGCAGCGGGAATTATCGTTCCACATCCGGCAGGAGAAGTGACGGTCCGCCGTGCTGTATTCTCCGTACCTGATCCGGCAGCGGCGGCGGCTCACTGGGGAGAAATCTTCGGCTTGGCGGAAGTCCAGGCCGGTTCATCTGCAACCCCCGGCGATAGCGTTTCACTCGCGGTTGGCGATAAGGTATTTGAATTCCGGCGCGGGGAAGACCGGCAGATGACCCGGCTGCTGCTAAGCGGCGATGCTCCGGGCCTGGCGGGCCGTACGCTCACTATTGCTCAAGGCGAGTATGTGTTTACAGCCGAGTAATGAAGAATTGTAAGTCCGTTGCCTGCGCGTGTTGCCGGCAGCGGGCTTTTTTTTGCCGGGAAGCGGTCTATGTGCGGTATTGAATTACGGCTGGTGTGTTCTTCAGCAATCGCTTAGAATAAGTCTGAACTATACCCATAACAGAAAGAAGCGATACACTTGAAGTTTTGTCTCGAATGTGGAAGCCGTCTGGTCCTGAAGGAATGTAACGGAGAGGGGGAGGTACCCTACTGTGAGTCCTGTGCCGCGTTCCGGTTCCCGGTGTTCAGCACGGCAATGAGTACAGCGGTGCTGAACAGGGAGCTGGATAGAATCCTGCTCATCCAGCAGTATAACCGCAAGGATTATATCCTGCTGGCCGGTTACGTGAATAAAGGGGAGAACGCCGAGGCAGCGCTGATCCGCGAAGTGCAGGAAGAAGCAGGGCTTGAGATCATCGCTTATGAATATATGCGCAGCCAGTATTTCGCCCCTTCCAATACGCTGATGCTTAATTTCATCAGTGTGGCTGACACGGAGGACCTAAGCGCAATGAGCGCTGAGCTGGATCATGCGGCATGGTTCACGCTGGATGAAGCTGCGGACGCCATACTGGAGGGCAGTCTCGCGGAGAGCTTCCTGCTGACGATTATCGGTAAGCTAAGACAAGGACGGACCTTGGAGAGCTTCACAGCGGCCTCACGTTAAGCATGATTTCAGGCTGAGACGATATTGCGGATTCTCTCGTGCACCTGCTGCGCCTCCAGAAAGGCTGCGGAGTACTGAAGATCTGTTTTTCTGGCCGGCAGCAGCCGGGGCAGGAAGGGAATCGATACGACAGGCGTATCCGCGTTGTTAAAATAGATTTTTAGCGTCAGCTCGCTGATCTCTTCGGCATTGCTTATGGCTTGGACAGCTTCTGCGAACCCGGGGGTGGCGGCTACACTGGGGCGGATTCTCGGCGCACTGGTCGTAATCCGGCTGGTCTTGCTGACTTTGCTGAGCGTTAAGGCATTCTCGACGATCTCCGCTCCCAGAATGGTGTCGAACGTGTAGGTGGTGGCTGTCGCCGGCTCCTGCCTGCCGGGATGCAGCAGACCGATGGCCATAGTCTGGCCCGCCTCATCCAAGGCGATCAGATGGGATTCATCAGGTGTGATGAACCGCTGGGGAAATTTAAGATTGAATGCGGACAAGGCATGGATGGCCTCTTTCCGGCCGGGTGCTTGGGGATGGGACCGTATGAACTGAAGCACCGCAGCTGACAGCAGGAGCGAAACGCCAAGCACAGCAAACATGTACATCAGAATAATAAGCACTGAACCGCCTCCTAAAAGGTAACTATTTAATAGATATGCGGGGAGTACGTGAACAAATACATAGACCGGGCCTGCCGGGATCATATATTATTTGGGTATTCTGCAAGGCGGGGAATAATTCAGAGATTCCAGGGGGATTCCAGGCATGATTGTTGATACACTTAGCCATTTGCTCAAAGATGAGGCTGCATACGGAGAGAAGATCCAGAGGGGGCTGCAGTTTCTGCGCGATACCGATTTCACCGGGCTAGCGGCCGGACGCCATGAGGTCAATGATGAGATGTTCTATTTCATCAACGAATATCAGACCAAGGATGCCGGAGAATGCTTCTGGGAAGCGCACCGCGTGAATCTGGATCTGCATTATATTCTGGAAGGTACAGAGCGGATCGGCTATGCTGCCATAGAGCAGCTTGACGTAAGAGATGACTACAGCGCAGAGAAGGATGCGATCTTCTTCACCGGTGCAGTAGAATCTACGGTAACTGCAGGACCGGGGGCTCTTATCGTGTGTTATCCGCAGGACGGACATATGACAGGGATTGAAGCAGGCAAGCCCGGGGCTGTGCGGAAGGTAGTTTTGAAGATTAAGCTATAGTTTTGTTAGGACTAGGAGCAACGGCTATGCTGACCCTCAGGGGACGGTGTAGCCGTTGCTGGTTAAGCTGCCGGCACAACGCTTCCCGTTGTCAAAAGATTATCAAATCAAATTCATATGACGAAGTGGGTCAACAAAATGGATTTTTGGAAGTTTCGGATTATATATGGGGTAATTGCTCTGTCATTAATCGTTTCTGGGTGTACTTATGCGGAAAAAGAGAAAGCCGCTGAAGGAGCGGTTGGTGATATAGTTGCGGCAAGTGAGACAACTGCTGCTCCTTCTACTGTTGCAGTTGCAATACGGGAATATATTTTGAAAGACAGCTCGAATACGTTGCTGTCCCCTGAAAAGATCGGCAGTCTGGACAACCGTATTCTGAAGCTTGCACGCAACGAGATATTTGCAAGGCATGGGTATGTATTTAAACAGAAGGATTTGAAGGACTACTTTGCCGCCAAGCCTTGGTATCATGCAGACTCTGCCTACAAAGAGCATCTTAGCCCGATTGAGAAACAGAACGTTGCGCTACTTCGTGACTACGAAGCCAAATACGCTGGCTATAGGCTCGAACCTTCACATACAGATGACGTCCATTTACGTGGTTACATAGGCGATTCGGGCTTTAAACAGAAGAAGATGAACGTGGATCTGAACGGAGATGGTCGTGAAGAAGAGATCCAGTTAATATCGCCGGCAATGGAATTAGGAGCCTTCAAGCTGAAGGTGAATAATATCACTATGGAGGTGGACAGTGAGCTGCTTCCATATCTGGATATTGTCGATCTGGATATTGATGATCCGTATTTCGAGATTGCACTTCAAATGGATTCGCAGATGGTCTCTTTACGATCAACATCTTTCTATACCTATGACGGTGAAACCCTCAAGCAAATGGGTGAGCTTCCCGATTTCTCGGCACGCAGCTCTATGTTTGACGGCCATGGGAGAGTGGTCAGCGCAAAAGAAAGCAACGACTTTCAGACCTGGTTCCGTAATTTGGTATTCCGTCTGGATGCCGAACATTCTCTCCATGAAGAGCAACAGGATTTTTATCCGATGGAACCACCGACGCCTTTAACGATCAAAAAGAAAATTGCCGTGCAATTTCATAAAGATGGCACGGACGAAGCCTTTTCGCTGGAACCTGGAGACAACGTGAAATTCATGGGTGACGACAAGCTCGGCCATATCAAGCTTCAGACTAGCACGGGTAAGGAAGTCTGGTACACCATGGGCGATGAGTACGTCGACTATAGTAGTTTTTTTGACGGGCTGATTTTATATGATTAGACGGAGGATGGCGGTATAGGACCCGTTGCTAAAAGTGGAAATGAACATTTATTTAAACTCACTGGTGACGGATCGACGAGTAATCAATCGTTAAGCTAACGGAAAACGTTAACTCAATAGCAGCGGCAGAACAAGACTTGATTTATCAAGTCTTGTTCTGCCGCTGCTTCATTTTAAGTCTCAATTTAAAAATAATTTTTCAGGGGCTGGCCATTCTTTCATAGCGTTTAATCACCTATTCCTCTAATGCTTTATTTTCACCCAACACCGGAGAGAAGTACCTTCGTCAGAAGTGGAACCTCTAAGCGTTATGTAGGATTTCGAGCGGAGCTTTCACATCCTGGTGTGTTCCAGAGATCATGTTGATCCAGGCAGTATACAAACGTCCAAGGCCCGAAAGCAGTAACGGCAGCATCAGCAGCAGTACAAATCCCATTCCGCATACGATCCAGGAGCGTTCATCCGGTGTTGTACCAGACAGGAACACGAAGACGTCCGGGTCCAGCATATTCTGGTCATAGGAGAATACGGAAGAACTGACTCTCTGGACTACAGGCGACAGGAGGGCACTAATGGCAACCGAGGGCAGGGCAAGAGCAAGGGTGAATCCCAGAATGCCTGCGGGCAGCTGCAGTATGCTGTACAGAATTCCCCGGTACGACTGGCCTTGGCGAAGCTGGTATCCTAATGTCCGCAGACCTTCCCAGCGGAAGGCAGACGGATGCTCTGGCATAATATGCTGCGCGGCTTCCCCTTTACCGTGAGACCAGGCTTCGGCAGCCTTCTGTTCGCTGATCATCAACGTGCGGCACCAGGTTAGTGTCAGGGCCAGCAGAGGCAGCCCAACCCATATAATTACCAGAGGCAGACTTACACATAGGCCTGTAATGGCAATAACAAAAGCGATTATTCCTTTGGGCAAAGAAAGCATGAGCATTTTCCACGCGTTTATACTTCGTCGTAACATCAGGGCAACCCCTCTCCAAATTTTACCTTCTTCAGTATAAAGGTTAAATCCATACAATACACGCACCCGGAGGCGGGAATAATACTGGTCTTTGGTCTAGTGCGGCTCTCCTATACTTTAAGTTGGCATGGGCAGGCATATTTCTCTAAAATGAATATAGAGTGTGCAATGATCAATATCCCGGACAAGGAGCCGCGCTTATGAATATCTATCTGGAAATTCCGGATGTGGACAAGCATTTTCCGTTTCGCAGCCTGGTCTGCGGAGGAGATGATCTGACCTATCCGCATTGGCATAAAGAAATCGAAATTATCTATGTAACCAAAGGAAGTCTGAATCTGGGAATCAATGATGTGCCGATCCGCATGGAGCAGGGGGAAGTGCAGTTCATCAACGGCGGAGATGTGCATTATTTCCTGGCGTCACCTGACAGTGAGCGGGTAGTGATACAGTTTGATCTGAATTTCTTTCAGGAGGTTGCAGCACTGGGAGGCAATGACTATCCGCTGCGGGATATGTTCACGGAGATGGAATTCTCCAGTTCAAAGTGGCCGAAAGGGGCTGCCGCCAGTATAAAGGCTCTGATTGAGAGCATTTATGAGGAGGATACACAGCGCCGGGAAGGCTACGCTTATCTGATTAAGGCCAGGATGTTTGAAATGCTGACGGTTATTATGCGGGAGGTGCCGAAGAGCAGGGTCAAGAAGCAGCCCAAGTTCTCGGAAGACACATTGTCCCAGTCCAGAGAGACGCTGGAGCGGCTGGAGCGGATCTTCAGCTATGTGGAGCAGCATTATCAGGAAGCGATTACACTGAATGAGGTGGCCGGCTACATGGGCTTCAGCCCGTATTATTTCACCAAGCTGTTTAAGAAGAATACGGGCATGACCTTTGTCACTTTTTTGACGGAATACCGGCTGAATAAGGCCAAATGGATTCTGCTCAACGAAGACCTGCCGATGTCAGCGGTAGCGGAAGCGGCCGGGTTCGGCAGCGGGAAGACCTTTCACCATTTATTCAAGGAAGCAACGGGGATCTCTCCGCTTAAATACCGCAAGACAATATCCGGGAATAATTGAGCAAGAATACAGGAAGAAAGCCTGCTTGCGGATTTGTATGATAGAGGTATAAAAAGTAGTCAAAAACTTAACTTAACCGTAAAATTCACCTTTGAAACAGGAGAGTGTCCATAGTGACCAGAGTAACCGTATGGAATGAATACCGCCATGAGCGGCAGGAAGAACGAATCCGCCAGGTCTATCCGAATGGCATACATGTACAGCTGGCCTCTTTTCTGAGCGCAGCGGGACTGGATACGAGAACGGCAACGCTGGACGAGCCGGAGCATGGCCTGACAGAAGAAGTGCTGAATAACACTGATGTACTGGTATGGTGGGGACATGTTGCCCATCAGGAAGTGAGTGACGAGGTAGTGAACCGGATTCATAAGCGCGTGCTGGAGGGGATGGGGCTGGTGGTGCTGCATTCAGGCCACATGTCCAAAATCTTCATCAAGCTCATGGGCACAAGCTGTGATCTGAAATGGCGCGAAGCCGGGGAGAAAGAACGCCTCTGGGTGATGGAGCCCAGCCATCCGATTGCCGCAGGCATCGGCGAATATATTGACCTGGAGCAGGAAGAGATGTACGGGGCGCACTTTGACGTGCCTGCACCGGAGAGCCTGATCTTTG
This sequence comes from Paenibacillus phytohabitans, assembly GCF_013141775.1. Lineage (GTDB taxonomy): Bacteria > Bacillota > Bacilli > Paenibacillales > Paenibacillaceae > Paenibacillus_AQ > Paenibacillus_AQ phytohabitans. The sequence continues at coordinate 58,896 of NZ_WHOB01000029.1, read as the reverse complement.
TCGGCTGGTTCGAAGGCGGCAATGTGTTCCCGAGCGGATCAACGTACCGGCGCGGCAGCGGGAATATTTTCTATTTCCAGCCCGGCCACGAGTCCTATCCAACCTATTACAACAAGGAAATTCAGCAGGTTATCATCAACGGCGTGAACTGGTGTGCTCCGGTCAAGCGTGATGTTCCGGTGTACGGCCATTCCGAGGCGCTGGAGCCGATTAGAAGCACAGTAGGCGTATAACCTATAGCCTTGCAGTCGATGAAAAAGTTACCCGCCAGACCTAACGGTCTGGCGGTTTTTTTTGTGCTGCCGCGCTTAGCGGATGGGTTACGCTGTAGAATCCTGCAGAAAATACAACATTTTCTTCAGGATAGCGGCTCTAATCCAGGATTGTTGTACGAAAGGCAACATTTTCTCTCCTGAAAGCGGCCAAGCGGGAAAAATCTTGTATTTCGTATAACAATCCTTAGGAATCCTCCATTATTGGGAGGTTCGAGTTGCAAAACGTACAACATTTTCATTTTGAGGCCGGCCTTCACAAGCCGCATTCATTTCACTGCTGGCCGGGACCGTCCTACACCACACTTGTGTTATTAGTTGTGCTGCTTCTGCTGCGGCTATAAGCTCAGCGCTAGGTTCCCGCACTCCCGCACGTCTCCGGTTAGCCATGACCAACCTTACGCTTGTGGCAGATAAACTAACAATGGTGAATTTAAACTAATTAAGTTGCGGCATATATATGTTAGATATAAATACTTGTATATCAAGGGTTTGGCTATTCTGCCAAGTCTGGAGTGAGAGGATGTTAAATATTTACTCCGTTATTTTCCATGCAGCAGTCTGCAGAATCCTTTATACTGAATAAAATTTAACGGACCAGGAGGAGAGGCTGATGATGCGGCGGTGGAACAACTTAACATACCAGAGCAAGCTGATGCTCGCCTTCTTCATGCTTGGGATTATCCCGTCGATTGTGATCGGCACGATGGCATATTTCAAATCGGTCAGCACGCTGGAGTCGCGGGTGAACGCCGATCTCGGCGTCATTGCCGGACAGCTGAATGCGGCGATCCAGCGCCAGGTGGAGGATGTGGACCGTTTCAGCACTTTTCCTTATTTCACACCGGAAATCTTTCAAATATTGAACCAGCCTTACGTACCCCGCGACCAGTGGGGTTACCGCGAGATTGAAACCCAGCAGCAGTTCGCCAAGCTGCTCGTGACTTATCCTTCGATTTTCTCCACGATTCAAGGTCTGGTATTCTACAGCACCAAAGGCAATATCTACGGCTACAGGGTTAGCGACCGCTCCTCCATTAATGAAGCCGTAAGTCCGGTAGACGAGGAATGGTATAAGGAGACCCTCAAACGGAGCGGAGGCGTATTCATCTCCGGGCTGCGGCTGGAGCGGCAGTTCAATAGTGCTCCGTTCCCCACGATTACTGCTTCCCGCGTGCTGCTTAATGATGATTTCACTCCGGCCGGAGTAGTAGCCGTGGATATCCGTCCTGACTTCATGGACAAGATTGTCCGTTCCTTCCAGCTGGAGAGCATGCATGTGATTGTGGCCGATGAGAAGGGGGAGCTGATCTATTCCACACAAACCGGAGACAACGAGCGGTTCCTCCGCGCTGCGGCAGAGCAGTCCTCGCACAGCGGGACAAGCCGCGGCCTGATCAATCTGCCCGATCTGGGCGGCGGGCTGGCAGCGGCGACCGGTGTATATGCGCACAGCGAGTATTTGGGCTGGACAAGTTATCTCATGATTGACCGGGAAGAACTGCTCGGCGACGCGAATGTGATCCGCAACTTTACCGTGGTGCTGGTGCTGATCTTCAGTGTGGCCGCCGCCGTCTTGTCGCTTTTGCTGGCCCGGAATCTGTCGAGGCCGATCCGCAGCCTGATCTCTTCCATGCGCGACGTAGAGCGGGGACTGTTCATCACTCCGGCGGCTCCGCCGGTCCAGGGCGAAATCGGCCAATTGCATCTCAGCTATGTCACGATGGTGCGGCGGCTCGATGTGCTGGTCCAGTCGATTGAAGAGAAGGAGCGGCAGAAGCGGGAGGCCGAGCTGTATGCGCTTAGAGCGAGAATCGCTCCCCACTTCCTGTATAACACGATTAATTCCATCCGCATGCTGGCCGTGCTGCAGCAGTCGGAAGGCATCGCCCGGCTGCTGCAGTCACTGAACAAGCTGCTGCATGCCAATATGAAGCTGGACAGCGAGCTGGTGCCGCTGTCTGCGGAGCTGGAGCTGCTGCATCATTATGTGCGGCTGATGGAGCTGCGCTACACGAACCGCTTCAAGGTGGAGTGGCAGATTGAAGAGAATACGGGGCAGGCGATGGTCCCGCCGATGATTCTGCAGCCGCTGATGGAGAATGCGATCTTTCACGGCTCCTTCGATATCGAAGGCCCGCTGCTGATTGAGGTGGGGGCCCGGATAACAGGGAACGGCGGGGATGAGCTGCTGATCACCATCACGGACAGCGGGCACGGTATACCGCAGGATACACTGGAGGTGCTCAACGGCGAGAGAGAGCAGGGCCCAGCCCCTGATGGGGACGGCAACGCGGGTTCAAGCATCGGTGTAGCCAACGTCCGTGACCGTATCCGGCTTAGGTTCGGACCGCCGTATACCTTGACGCTGAAGAGTGGTCCGGGCCAGGGAACCCGGGCAGAATTATATTTGCCTTATCAACCGGAGGACGGAGATACGTCCCGGCCGCGAATGGAGGAATGAAGCATGTGGAATTTGCTTGTAGTGGAGGATGAGACCATTGTGCGGCTGGGGCTGCGCTATATGCTGAATTGGGATGAGCTTGCCATTGCCTGGAAAGCCGAAGCTGCGAACGGGCATGAGGCGCTTAAGGTGCTGGCCCGGGAGGAGATTCACATTGTGATGACGGATATCCGCATGCCTGGTATGGATGGCCTGGAGCTGGCGCGCAGAATCAAGGAACAGTACCCCAGTGTGCAGATTATCTTCTTCAGCAGCTTTGAGGACTTTCCTTATGTAAAAGAAGCTGTCCGCATCGGAGTCGTTGATTATTTGCATAAGCCGACGATGGCAGCCGAGGAGATTGCAGCAGCGCTGCTCAAAGCAGCGGGGACCCTGGAGCAGCTTCATCAGGCGGCAGTGCCGCAGGTGCCGGGATACAGCGATAAGGACCGGGATCAATTCCTGCAGTCGATGTTTGAGACACAGGCCCCCCTGGAGAATTGGCTGGAGCAGTGGCAGCAGTATGGACTGGAGACCCTGTATGGAGAGGGATACCGGCTGGCTATTCTGCGCATGGCCGAGAACGAAGGGATTGAACCGCAGGCGGCGCTGGCCCGCTTTATGTCGTTCCGGTATTATCTGGAGGAATATACTTCCCGGGAATGGGGCGGGATATTGCTCAGCCGGGAGAACAAGGAGCTGGTCTGGCTGCTGCCGCAGAAGGCGTCCATTGACGAAGCGGGAGCCGGTGCGATGCAGGGTTATCTGGATCAGCTGGAACAAGGGTTGTACAAAATGCTGGGCATCCGAATGGCGTATACCTGCAGCGGACTTCACCGGACAGCGGAGGAGCTGCCGGAGGCCTATAGAAGTGCGGCGGAGCGTGAGCCGGTGAGCGGCGGGAAGCTGAGCGGAATTATCCGGCTGGCAACGGCTTATATCGATGAGCATTTGCTGGAGGATGTGACGCTGGTGCGGACCGCAGAGGCGATTCATGTCAGCGTCAGCCATCTGAGCCGCCAGTTTCTTAAGGAGACCGGACAGCATTTCAATGAATATATGACCGCCAAAAAAATGCTCCTGGCCCGCAAGCTGCTGCGCGAGAGCAACCGGAAGGTGTACGAGGTGGCCGAGGAGCTGGGGTATGCCAACCCGCATTATTTCAGCAAGCTGTTCAAAGATGACACGGGTCTGACACCGCTGGAATTCCGCAATCAGTGAGTAAAGAGCAAATATTTGACGTAAACAGCAATTCTCGTCTAGTTGGAGGATCGGACATCCGGCAGAGCGGCCAAGATAAGCAATTAATAGCTATAAAGCAGCAGATCAACCTGGTAGTTAACCTGACACAAACAGAGTACGATTAACTCATGAAACAAACATAATGTCAGGGAGGCTAACACATGAGAAGAAAAGGCGGGTTCTGGTGGTTGTCGGTATTATGTCTTGGGTTGTTGGTCATTCTTGCAGGCTGCGGCAGTAATAATGCGGCATCAAACGGTAATTCCGGAGCGGCTGCTACAAGCGGTTCTGCTGCAGAAGGGGATGCTGAGAAAGAGCCGGTGGTGCTGAAGCTGACCACATGGAACCCGATCAGCCAGACGGTGGTTGATAAATTCCAGGAGAAATATCCCTACATCACGATAGAGCACGACAAAGTGTATGATCAATTCCGGGAAATCATCCGTACGCGGATTGTCTCCAAGTCCGATATGGACATGTTATGGCTGTTCCCGAACCAGGTGGCCGAATTCTCCAAAGAGAATGTCCTGATGGACATCTCCGGCAGCCCTTGGCTGGATAATTATCTTGAAGCTGCGGTGAAGCTGGGCACAGTGGACGGCAAAACCTACGGCGTTCCCTATAACAGCCAGCCGATCGTAATGTTCTATAATAAAACGCTGTTCGACCAGCTGGGGCTTGAGATTCCGACCAATTGGGAAGAGCTGATGGCGGTGAGCGAGACCATCAAAGCCAGCGGCACCGCACCGATGGTCATCGGAAGCAAGGACGGCTGGGCGACCCAGTTCATCACCACTTCACAGTTCGGACTGTATCAGCATGACAATGCGGACGTATTCCCGCAGCTGGCCAGCGGGGACAAAAAGTGGACCGATCCTGAGTTCACAGGTTACTTCGACGGCATGAAGGAACTGGCGGATAAAGGGTATCTGCTGGAGAACTCGGTCGGCCTCAGCTATGACCAGGTGGCGCAGGTATTCAAGGAAGGCAAGGCCGCCATGTGGCCGATGGGCGAATGGGGCTACAGCGAGAACTTTGATGCAGACTTCTCCGCCTTTGAGCTTAGTGCCTTCCCGATTCCCGTCAACCGCGGCGATCAGCCGCTCGTAACGAATCTGGTGTCCGACAACCTGCTGGTTGGCGTATCCTGGAGCAAGCATCAGGAAGAAATCAAACTGTTCATGGAATTCGTGGCCGAGCCGGAAATGGCGAAGATCTGGTCCGATGAAACGAAGCAGGCGGTAACGGTAAAAGGCGGCACATCCGAAACCTACAGCCCGCTGGCCGCTTCTCTCCAGCCGCTGATTGATGCCAGCGAAGCCCAGATTTTCCCGAGTATGACCTCGTCCATCGAGCCGGTAATGTTCCCGATCTTCCAGCAGATTCTGCTGAAGCAGAACGTGGACACCACCAAGCTGTTGGAACAAATGCAAACGGCTCAAGATAAAGATATATAGAACATATAAGACAAACAAAACTATAAAGATTGAACTGAGAAAGAGACAATACAAGATGAAAGTAACGGAGGGGAAATTTGGAACTGTAGGAGCGTTAGCGTCCGCCTTTGTCCCCGGATTTCCACCGCGGCCAGCGGTTGCAAATCAAGAAATCTGGGGACAACAGCGGCCGGAAGTCCAAATGTTCACCGCAGTTACGGCCTACATCTAATTGGAACGTTCTTAATGTTTAATCTTTATAGAACACACACAACACAAGAGAATAAGCGAAAGCTCAGATCAAGGACAACCCTGTCTTTCGCTTAGGTTTCTTTTTTTTTACCCAAATTTGGGGTGAGGGATGGAGGCAGAAGATGAAATTCATGAATTTTCGCAATTACCTGCTGTTTATCGCGCCGGCGCTCCTGATCTACCTGCTGTTTTTTGCCGGACCGATCTTCAGCGGCTTGTACTATGGCTTCACCGACTGGAACGGCTTCTCGTTCAAGGCCGACTGGGTCGGGCTGGAGAACTTCCGCGAAGCCTTCCGTGATCCGCTGCTCCTGACGGCGCTGAAGAATATGGCGATTCTCTCCGTTGTAGTCATCGTGCTGCAGCATAGCGCATCAATTCTGCTGGCCGTACTGCTCGACCAGAAGCTAAAGGGCATTGTATGGATGCGGGCGATTATCTTTTTCCCGGTTATCCTGAACACCGTTGTAATCGGTTATGTATGGAGCTACATGTATGCGCCGATGGTCGGATTTCTGCCGAAGTTTTTTGCCGCAATCGGGCTGAATGGTCTGGCGCAGCTGGACTGGCTCGGTAATCCTTCCCTGGCAATCTACGCGATTGCACTCGTCATGGTCTGGCAGTACACAGGCTACTCAATGATGATCTACTTGGCTGGACTACAATCCGTTTCGGGTGAAATATATGAAGCTTCAAGCATTGACGGCGCGGGGCCGTGGAATAAATTCTGGAAAGTTACGCTGCCGCTGCTGATTCCTTCGGTCATTGTGAATACGGTACTGTCGGTGATCGGCTGTATGAAAATGTTCGAGCATGTCTTCATCATGACGCAAGGCGGACCGGCCAACTCTACGCAGACCTTCGGGATTATGATCTATCAATATGCCTTCAAAACCTCGCAAATGGGCTACGGCACCGCGATGGCGATGATCCTGTCCGTGATGATTCTGGTTGTAACCTTTGTGCAGATGAAGCTGCTCAGCCGTCTGGAGGTGGCGAATTGACGACTACATTACAGAAAACCTCAATCTACACCGTGCTGATTATCGCGCTCATTATTGTACTCGTTCCGATGGCGGTCATGATCTCGGTTTCGCTGCAGACACCGTCAACGATCAATCCGCTTAGCCTGCCCAAAGATCCGCAGTGGAGCAATTATACCGAAGCGTTCCGCACCGGCAACCTGCTGCCGTATTTCGGGAACAGCATACTGGTGCTGGTGATGACAACCGCTGCCGCCATCGGCGTCTCGGTGCTGGCTGCTTACGGTCTGCATCATGGCAAAAGATATAAATCGGACGCGATGTCGACCTTCTTCCTGATGGGGCTGATCCTTCCGGCCTTCTCCGGCACGATTCCGGCGTTTCTGGTGCTGCGGGAGATTCATCTGCTCAACACGCATGTCGGGCTGTCACTGATCCAGATTGCTTCCGGGCTAGCCCTGCCGATCTTCCTCTATGTGAATTTCTTCAAGACCGTGCCGACTGAAATTGAGGAGGCTGCGCTGGTGGACGGCTGCGGGCCTTGGCGGACCTTTCTGAAGATTATTTTTCCGCTGACGCTGCCGATTACGGCGACCTGTATTATCGTGGTGGCGATCAACTCGTGGAATGACTTTTTCAATCCGCTGGTCTACCTGTCCTCGCCGGATATGCGCACGCTGCCCGTAGGCCTCATGGCCTTCAAAAGCCAATACAACACCAACTGGCCGCAGATGTTCGCCGGAGCTGCACTTGTGGCCCTGCCGATCATCATTCTCTACCTGTTCGTCCAGCGCTTCATTATTAAAGGCTTGGTGGGCGGGGCAGTTAAGGGTTAAGAGGCTTGAGAGGCTGGTAGACTAAGGTGCAAGAATGAGAGAATGTTAAGAGGGCAGCCGTGTAATACACGAAAATGATATGCAGGGAGGGTGTGCGAGGTATGGAAAAACGCTCAGGGAGTCTCATTCCCTATCAGGGTCTGGTCGTATCCTGCCAGGCGCTGGAGGACGAGCCGCTGTTCGGAAGCCATCATATGGTGGCGATGGCGATGGCGGCGAAGGAAGCGGGGGCGGCCGGTATCCGTGCCGGAGGGCTGGCGGATATCCGGGCGATTAAGGATGCCGCTGGCTTACCGTTGATCGGACTGGTCAAAATACAGCATGAAGGCAGTGAGGTCTACATTACGCCGACGCTTGAGGATGCACTCGCAGTACATGCGGCCGGGGCCGATATTGTGGCCATCGATGGTACCAGGCGGCTCCGGCCGGACGGGCGCACGCTGGAGGCGACCCTTGCCGCGCTGAAGGCTGCGGGGATACCGGTGATGGCCGATATTGCGACCTTCGAAGAAGGGGTGCAGGCGGCCGGATGGGGCGCGGATTACATCTCGACTACGCTATGCGGTTATACCGCAGAGACGCTGGGAACTCCGCTGCCGAATCTGGATTTGCTGGAGCGGCTGTCCGCTGTCCTGAAGGTGCCGGTAGTCGCCGAAGGCGGGATATCCGAGCCGGCGCAGGCGGCTGCGGCGCTGGAGCTGGGTGCGGACTTCGTCGTCGTAGGCTCGGCGATAACCCGCCCGCAGTGGATAGCCGCCCGTTATGTGAAGGCGATGAAAGAGAAGGCGGGCGGCGCAACAACGGAGGCCGAAGGATGAGCCGCTATTATATCGGGGCCGATATCGGCGGAACCTTCATTAAGGCGGCAGTGGTGGACGGGCAAGGGGAGATTGTTGCCCGCCGCAGTACCGCTACGCCTGTGAACGAGGGGGCAGCAGGGATTCTCGCTGCGCTGAAAAAGATTATTGCAGAGCTTGTGTGCTGCGGATACGGGCTCGGCGGCATTGGCATAGGCACTGCCGGGCGGGTAGATCCGGCTGAAGGCGTAGTCCTCTATGCGACGGAGAATCTGCCGGGCTGGACCGGCATGCGCCTGGCGGAAGCTGTGGAGGAGGAGTTCGCGCTGCCTGTGTCGGTTGGCAACGATGCCAATGCAGCCGCTCTTGGCGAAGGCTGGCGCGGGGCGGCTGCGGGGCTGGAGCATTATGTAATGCTGACGCTGGGTACAGGTGTCGGCGGAGCTGTTATTCATAATGCTGAGGCTATCTCAGGCAGACAGGGCGGGGCCGGGGAGATCGGGCACATGGTGCTCCATCCCGGAGGAATTCCCTGCAGCTGCGGGCAGCGGGGCTGCGCCGAGCATTATCTGTCCGGCAGGGCGCTTAGCCGGCTGGGCGCAGAAGCCGCGGAGGGCTGGGACGGCCGCAGACTGCTGGCGGAATTCGCCGCAGGCAGCGCCGCAGCGGCTGCACCCATGAAGAGATATATGCACGACCTGAGCCTGGCCGTGCATAATATCCAGTCTTTCATGGACCCGGAGGCGATTATTCTTGGCGGCGGAGTCGCGGAATCCCATGCCTTATGGTGGGATGCCTGGATGAGCGGGCTTGCCGCCGTGTCACCGCTGTCCATTAAGGTGCTTCCTGCCGAGCTTGGCAATGATGCCGGAATGATCGGCGCGGCACGGATGATTATGAACAAGGAAGGGAAGTAGAGTGAACTATGCTGTTAGAGGTTATAGCCACGACAGTAAGTGATGCAGTTACCGCTGAACGTTATGGAGCGGACCGGATCGAGCTGATTACCGGAATCCGTGAAGGCGGTTTAACGCCCAGCCTTGGGCTGATTGAAGCGGTGCGGGAGGCAGTCAGTATTCCCGTAAGAGTAATGCTGCGGCCGCATGCGCGCTCCTTCCGGTATGACCCATCCGACGCGGAAACGATGCTGCGCGATATCCGGCATATTGCCGGAGTGGGCGGACTGTCCCTGGTCACGGGCATGCTCCGCAGTGACGGGACCGTGGATGAAGAATTGCTGGTCCGGCTGCTTGATGCTGCGGCCGGGATGGAGGTAACGTATCACCGGGCTTTTGATGAGGTGCGGGATCAGCTTGAGGCGCTTGAAGTCTTGAAGCGGTATCCGCAGATTACGGATATATTGACCTCCGGCGGCAGCGATAAGGCTACTTCCGCTGAGGGTATGGCGAGGATTGCCGTATTGGAACGGCTGTCCGCCGGTTCTTCGCTCTCCATCCTTGCAGGCAGCGGCTTGAATGCTGCAGGCCTGAAGGATTTCATCTCCCGGACGGCTGTCCGCCGGGTGCATTTCGGTTCCGCTGTCCGGGAGGACGGCGATCCGCTGAGGCCGGTTGACCCCGGGCGGCTGGAAGCCGTCCGCAAGATTCTCAAACCATAGAAGAGGTGAGTTCCTTGTCAAAACCATCGCTGCATGAGCTGCGCAGACAGAAGAAGCTGGAGATCAAGGATACTGTAGAGAACGGCCCGTTTAGAGCAGATTGGAAGTCTCTGGAGGAGTACTCCGTTCCCCGCTGGTACGAGGATGCGAAGTTTGGGATTTTCATTCATTGGGGGGTGTATTCTGTACCCGCCTTCGGGACAGAGTGGTATGCGCGCAATATGTACAGGGAAGGCACTGAGGTGTATGAGCATCATCTGAAGACCTACGGCCCGCCGGATACATTCGGCTATAAGGATTTCATTCCCCAGTTCACGGCGGAGAAATTCGATGCCGAGGAGTGGGCTGCCCTGTTCAAACGCGCCGGTGCCGCGTTCGTAGTGCCGGTTGCCGAGCATCATGACGGCTTCGCCATGTATGACTGCCCTTATTCGGAGTGGACCGCTGCCAGGATGGGTCCGCGCAGAGACATTATCGGCGAGCTTGGCTCAGCCGTGCGGCGGCATTATATGACCTTCGGCGTCTCCAGCCACCGTGCGGAGAATTGGTGGTACTACAACGGAGGCCGCGAGCTGCCTTCAGATGTGCAGGACCCGAAATACGCGGAATTGTACGGTCCGGCGCAGCCTTGCTACGGCGATCCGGCGTATCCGCTGCCGATTCTGCCGCCGAATGAGGAATTTCTGGACGACTGGCTGGTCCGCATCTGCGACCTGATCGACCGTTACGGACCGCAGCTGGTCTATTTCGACTGGTGGATCGAGCAGCCGGTCTTCAAGCCTTATCTGCAAAAGCTCGCCGCCTACTATTACAACAAGGCTGCGGAATGGGGCCAGGGGGCAGTCATCAACTATAAATTTGATGCTTTTGCCGAAGGAACCGCCGTCTATGATATGGAGCGGGGCCAGCTGGCCGATATTAATCCGGAGGTCTGGCAGACCTGCACCTCGGTAGGTGAAACCGCCTGGTGCCATATTGCCGACCACAAATATAAGACCCCGGGAGTTATACTCGGCGACCTGGTCGATATAGTCAGCAAAAACGGCGTCATGCTGCTGAATGTCGGGCCGCGTGCGGATGGGACTATTCCCGAAGAAGAGCAGCAGCTGCTGCTGGAGGTAGGGGACTGGCTGGCGGTAAACGGGGAAGCAATCTATGGAACGCGGCCCTGGAAGGTATATGGCGAAGGCCCGACCCAGATCGTCAGCGGAACATTTAACGATACGAAGCGCAGCCCGTTCACCCCGCAGGATATCCGCTTCACCGCCAGAGGCGGGGAGCTGCTCTATGCCTCTGTTATGGGCTGGCCCGAGGGCGGAACGACAGTGATCGGGACCTTGGGCAACCGCTCCAAGCAGCTCGCCGGAGAGATTCTGCAGGTGGAGCTGCTGGGCTGGAACGGAGAGCTGCAGTGGAGCCGGGCCGGTGAAGGCCTGATTGTAGAACTGCCCTCTGACATGCATGACCGGGGTATTCTGGTGCTGAAGATCAGGTATTCTACACCTGAAGCGGCGAAATAAATATTTGAGCTGTAAAGGGGCGGGCGGTGGAGTTAAGGGACTGCTCCGGGTGAATCCGGCAAGCTTCATATTCCGGCCAAGCTCCGGGGCTCCGGTATGTCCGAAACCAGCTCTAAACAAGCTACAAACCAACTCCAAGCCACTCCGGACTAACCTCACAGCCGGCTGATCGTATTTTGTACAACAGAATCGGGGTTTTAAGGGTCTGCAAAGGCATTCTAATGTATTTACTGCAACAGAATTTAGGGATCGTCCCCGATTGTGGCTGAAAGGAAGAAATCTATTGTACGAACTCTGCCGAGGTACGAATTCAGGCGATCTAGGGCAGCTCCTGGTGTAGCGTCAGATTTATTTAGTGAAAACCATTTTGGTAAATCGCTTGCTAATGGCCTGAGATGATCCGATTACGGTATATGCCTAGGTGTGTGCGGTAAGCGATATGCATAAGTGCACTTTGTACAACTAAATCGTCTGATATACACCCAATTATCCGTTTAGTTGTATTTCGTGCAATTAAATAGCTATTTGTAGATTGTTTTCACTCATTTGGGTAATTTTAGTTGTACAGATTGCACTTATATGAGGCAAGCCTCTCTTTTCGCTGTTTTTAATTGCACATTATACAACTATCACTTAATTTCCATTTGGAACGGAATACAGCAGTTGCTGCATTGTTAAATGGACTCACTTCTTTAGTTCTGATATTGTACCAGGTTCCAGTCACTCTGAATTCCCGAACCCGCCTACCCGCCCGCTCCCCCCAGCAGCCTGGGCAGCAGGGTCAGCAGCCGCTCGCGGGTCAGGGCATCGCCGGAATTCCATTTGGCGCCGTCCAGCATATAGACGCGGCCCTCCTGTACGGCGGGCAGGCTGTTCCACAGCGGCGTCCGCAGCAGCTGCTCCATGGCTTCCCGTGAGTCCTCGCGCTCCGGGATGAGCATGAAGACGCGGTCCCCCGCGTAGCTGTGCAGCTTCGCCGGGTCCACCTCGCCGAAGCCAAGCCCCTGGTCCAGCAGGCCCTTAATCTCTGCCGTCGGCTGCAGGCCGCCGGGAGCATACAGGGCCGTGGACAGTCCGGTCATCGCCATAGCGAACAGGCGGTTGCCATGGTCGTAGACCAGCGCGGAGGCGGTTTCTCCCGGCTGGAGCCCCTCTGCGTACAGACGCTGCCACATGGCAGCGTTTTTGGCGTGGTAGGCCTCCAGCCAGGCTTCTGCTTCGCGCTGCCTGCCGAGCCACCCGCCAAGTATCCGCAGCCGATGCTCGAGCGGCGCGAATGAATCGAAGGTGAGGGTCGGGGCGATACCGGAGACGCGCGTATAGGCGCGCTCGTCCGAATTCGCGATAATAATCAGGTCGGGGCTGATCAGCCGGGTCAGCTGCGGGTCCAGCGGGAAGCCGACATTGGCCAGATTCTTGACGCGGTGCTTATAGACGCTGTTCCGGGCGAAGGCCTCATCGCCTCCGGCCGGCTTGACTCCCAGCGCCAGCAAATCCCCAAGTGTCTCTCCGTGGTAGACAATCCGCTTCGGACGCTCCGGAATTTCCACTTCATGCCCCGTCCAATCCTTGACGGTAACTTTTCGCTGCTGGGCCTGGGCATACTGCCCGGGCGTGACTCCCGTCTTCTGCCGGAAGCGGCGGCTGAAGTAATATTCATCGGAGAAGCCCACCAGCCGGGCGATTTCGCGCAGCGGCTCGGCGGATTCCAGCAGATAGTTCTTGGAGTGCCCGATGCGCAGATCGGTCAGATAATCGAGCGGCCGCTTGCCGGTCAGCTTCTGGAAGATAGGGGTGTATTGCCAGGGAGAGACCTGTGCCAGCTCCGCAAGCTGCTTCACCGTGATGCTCTCCATATAATGATCCTGCAGGAATTGAATTGTACTCTCCACGGATTGCGCGGGACTGGGCAGCTGGCGGGTGGAGTAATTATGTTCAAATAGCAGGAGCAGCAGCTCCTGGAACTGCAGCTGCTGTCTGAAATACTGGAGTTCGTCCCCGCTGCCCTGGTTCGCAAGCAGTTCCTCTGCGAGCCGTATCACCCGGGTGAAGGGGTGGACGATTAGTTCTTTCCGGCCGGGCAGCAATTCAGCTGTATAGGAAGCAGGAGAATCTCCAGCCGTGATAGCGGCAAAGGATATCAAATAATAGTATAGTGTCATTTCCGCGTTATCCGTACTGTAGGAAGTTCCGGGGGACAGCAGACAACACTTGTCTACATGTACTGAAAGGGCCGGCTGCTCCCCGATACAGAGTTCACCGCGGCCTCCGGTAAAGATCAGAAGTGTATGCTGACCGGCAGTCTGCACAGCGGACACAGTGTCAGCACTCTGGATTACCAGCTCAATGCCCTTCAGCTGAAACAGCAGGGAGCGGAGCGGAACTGCCGGCAGGGCCGGAGCCGCTGCAAGTGCGGGTTCAGGGGGGAGTCCAGGGTTCAGGGCATTCTGTCTCAAGGCTCAGCACTCCTTTCAGGGCAGTTGAATTTATATGTATATTGAGAACGATTATCAATAAACCTCATTGTATATAAAATAAAGCAGCTTATCAACATTAGTTGATAAGCTGCTTTTAATATTCGTCCTGTCTGCATGCGTAATCGTTACTTATTCAGCATTGTGGGGATTTCTCCCAGCAGCCATTCTCTGGTGGTGGCATCACTGGAGGTTTTCATAATGTCCTGCGTGTAGACATAGCCGTTCTTAACGGCCGGCAGGCTTTTCCAGACTGCACTTTCCAGCAGCTTGTCGGTCGATGCCTTGGCTTCGTCAGCTACCGGCGTCAGAAGGAAAATACGGTCCCCTGCGTATTCCTGGATAACCTCCATCGAGATCTCCTGGAAGCCCATGTCGGCGTCAAGCACCTTTTGGATCGCCGGAGTAGGCTTGAATCCGTTCTCTCCATACAGTACCTGTGACAGGCCGGTTGTAGCCATTACAAACAGTCTGTCGCCCGGATAGTAAGTGAAGACTGCGGCGGTTTCGCCTTCCTTCATGCCTGATGCTTTAAGCTGGGCCCACATGGCGTCTTCCTGCGTCTGGTACTGGGCCAGCCAGGCTTCTGCTTCTGTTGTTTTGCCCAGGATACCGCCGATTTCCTGCATCCGTTCCTTCAGCGGGGCGAAGGTATCGAAGATAATGGTTGGAGCGATTTTGGACAAAGCATCGAAATCAGCCTCTTCAATTCCGGCATAGATGATCAGATCCGGCTGAAGCTCAAGCGTCTTCTCCAGGTTGATCGGGAAGCCGACATCTTCTACCCCGGTCAGCTTGTCCTTGAATACCTGGCCATCAGCCATGGAGAGCGGATAGCCGATGGCCTGTACGCCCAGCGCAATCAGATCGCCATAAGTTTCCCCGGAGTAGATGATCCGCTGCGGGTTCACAGGAATCTCAACCGTATGGCCTTTGTAATCGGTGTAAGAGCGTGTTGTGGCTGCCGGTTCTGCAGTAGCTTCTGCGGTTGGAGCAGCGGTTGCAGCGGTATTGCCGGCAGCTGTGTTAGCTGCAGCGTTGCCTTCGTCATTCTTGGTGCTGCTGCAGGCGAGCAGTAAGGTGCTCATCAGGAAGATGATGCACAGGATAGCGAAAGGTTGTCTTGCCTTGTTCATTGTAAGTAGGCCTCCCAATTATATCGATTACCAATAATGATAATCATTCTCGTTTAAATGATCATAGATGATAACCATCCGTTACTCAATGGACAAAACCCAAAGCTGGAATTTAGTTTGTGCAAAAGAAGAATCGAGTTTGTGCAAAGGTGATTAGAGTTTGTGCAAAGCCGGAAATCCGCTGTGAATTTTCAGGTTATTAAAAAAAGAATGAGGCTATTCAGACTACATTCAGTTTGGGTTGTTATGATGCATTCAGCCTACCGCTTGAGCAGGGTGTATTTAGAGCTGTTCTTTTTCCGCGGATTGTGTAAATACATAGATGAATAAGCGATTTATTACCGTTGTTATAAGAAAAAAATTAAGTCTTTAGTACCTGAATTAAAAGCCGGGATATGTCGATAAGAGATTCAAATCATAATTCAACAAGGAGGATAACAGATTGAAGAAAAACAGCTATTTCCGGTTTTTGCTGATGGCATTGCCGCTGCTTCTGGTATTGACTAACGGGGGATTGGCGCTGGCAGCCTCCACCGTAACGGTCTCCAAAATTGTGCTGAATGTAAGTGAACTTACGCTCGCGATGGAAGAGACTTCGGCTCTAACAGCTACTGCGGTCTATTCCGACAGCACGTCAGGCGACGTGACGGTTAACAGTGACTGGTCCAGCGATAAGCCGGCGGTAGCCACCGTATATAACGGGATTGTGACGGCCAAGGCGGAAGGGACAGCTACGATTGTTGCGGTATTTACATATAGTGACGGCACGAAGTTCTCCCAGGCCGCAACGGTTACTGTAACCAAGAAGGTTAAAGCGCTGACGCAGAATGTCCAGAGCCTGGATCTCCGCAAAGCCGAGTCGGACAGCATTATTCTGACCGCAACGTATTCGGATAATACAACGGACGCCACGGTGGCAAACAAGGCAGTCTGGAGCACGAGCGATGCTGCGGTAGCAACCGTAGTGAACGGTGCAGTCAAAGGGATCTCCTCCGGGACAGCCACAATCACAGGCGTATATGGCAAAAAAACCATCACCGTCACAGTGAATGTAGAGGTGGCCAAGCGGATTGAAGCGGATCAGCCGGAGCTTGCGCTTTTGCTGAAAGACAGCTCGGCTGTAAAGCTTACAGCTACTTTCCAGGATGGCACGCAGGAGAATGTAACGTCCCTGGCCGCCTGGTCCTCCAGTGATGAATCGGTTGCTGATGTCCTTAAAGGCGTCATTACCGGCTACAAGCAGGGAACGGCGGTTATCACCGCCAAATACGGCACCAAGACTACCACAGTAGAGGTAACGGTTGACCAGACCAGTAAGCTGGTTGTGGATGATCAGAGTGTTTTTCTGAAGACGGAAGAAGCTCAGCAGCTTAAACTCACCGCAGTCTACCCGGATGGGACGACCAAAGATGTGACCGGCACTGCGGTCTGGAGTTCGAGCGATTCCAGTATCGCTTATGTATACAAAGGCAAGATTTACGGCTACACAGCCGGAACGGCGACGATTACAGCGACCTATGGCGACAAGTCTGTACAGGTGGATGTGGATGTTGCGGTGGCCCGGTATCTGGATCTGAGCGAAGAACAGCTTAGCCTGAAAACAAGCTCCACCCATGCGCTTACCCTGACGGCGACCTATGCCGATGGCAGCACCGAGGATGTCACTTCTAAGGCGGCATGGAGTTCGAGCGATGAGCTTGTGGCTTTTGTCAAAAAAGGATCCCTCACTACTTATAAATTGGCTGGAACCGCAACAATCTCTGCCGTCTACGGCACACTTGAAACCTCGACCCAGGTCGAAGTCGGAGCCGTAAGCAAACTGGTAGCCAGCGATGATAATGTATTCCTGCAGATTAGCGGTACGAAGCAGCTTGTGCTGACTGCCGTAGCAGGCGACGGGTCCTCATCGGATATTACAAGCAGTGCGGTATGGACCACAAGCGATAAGAGCATCGCTCTGGTCAGCAAAGGCCTGATCACCGGTTATTCCGTAGGTACGGCGACCCTTACAGGAACTTATAATGGAGCGGCGGCCACGGTTACCGTTGATGTGGGAACAGCAAGACATCTGGCCTTAAGTGAAACCAGTCTGAATCTTGCGGTGGATGCTGCTAAGGTGCTTGTGCTCAAGGCGACTTTTGCGGACGGTACGGTAACAGATGTAACCAGCAAGGCAACCTGGAGCTCCAGTGATGAAGCTGTGGCTTATGTGGATAAAGGAAGTATTACAACCTACGCAGAGGGCAACGTGACGATAACAGCAGCCTATGGCGGGAAGACAGTAACTGCAACAGCTGCTGTAGGTAAAAGCAATAAGCTCAGCGTCGATAACGACAGCCTGAACCTGCGCCTGAACGGAACTCATCAGCTTGTGCTGACCGCCCTGGATGCAAGCGGCACCCCAAGCACGGTGACAGACAGCGCAGTCTGGACCACTGCTGACGAGAATATCGCTATCGTGACCAAAGGTCTGGTTACAGGCTACAAGTCCGGCAAAACTACAATTACCGCCGTTTATGGCGGCAAAACCCTCACCATTGCTGTGAGTGTCGAAACAGCTGCGCGCCTGAATCTTACGGTCAGCAAGCTAAACCTCGGCAAGGACCAGAGCAAAGCGGTAACGGCTATGGCCAGTTATGAAGACGGAACTTCACAGGATGTCACAGAGGATGCAGTGTGGACTACAGATAATGCGGATGTAGCTGATGTTAGCAAAGGAACCATTACCGCCTATGCTACAGGCAGTGCTGTAATTACGGCCTCTTACGGCGGCAAGACGGCAACGGTCAAAATCACGGCAGGCACACCGGACAAACTGGCGCTGCAGGCCAAGACCATTGAACTGAAGGAAGACGAGACTTATCAGGCCGAGGCTACCGGCAGTTACAGTGATGGCAGCGACAAGACGATCACCAGTGATGTGGAGTGGAGCTCCAGCGATGAGAAGATTGCCGAGGTTAAGGACGGTCTGATTACCGGCCTCTCTGTAGGCACAGCGGTGATTACCGCCAAAATAGGTACGGAGAAGGCGGCCATTACCGTGAATGTGGGCCTTGTGGATGAGCTGGCTGCCAATGTGAGCCTGATTACGATGTCTGCCGGAGACAAGGAGCAGATTACACTGACTGCCACCGATTCCGCCGGGGTAGAGAGTGATGTAACGGCGGATGCGGACTGGAGCTCGGCCAAGACTACAATCGCTACGGTCAAGAAAGGTCTTGTAACCGGAGTGCTGAAGGGCAAAACGGCGATCACCGCCTCCTATGGAGGTCAGAAAGTGACGGTCAACATTGAAGTGGATCAGATCACTGTCATCGAAGCATCGGTGACCAACCTGGCGATGAAATCCGGGGATACGGCCAAAATCGCAGTAAGCATCACTTACAGCGATGGCAAAACGAAGGATGTGACGGACAAGGCGGAGTGGAAAAGCGGAAGCTATAAGATCGTCACAGTTACCGGAGGCTCGGTCAAGGCAGTGGCTTACGGCAAATCCTATGTGACGGCCAAATACGGCGGCAAAACCGTCAAAGTCCCCGTAACCGTTGATGTGCTGAAATATCTCGAGGTCAGCCAGATGAATCTTACGCTGAGTGCAGGACAGTCTGTGCAGCTGACGGCAACGGCTACTTTTGAGGACGGCAGTGAATCGGATGTATCCAAGACAGCAGTCTGGACTTCCACCAAGGAGCTTGTAGCTACCGGCAAAAACGGGCTGATTAAGGCCAACAGCAAAGGCACTGCGAGCATATCCGTGAAATACGGCGGCAAAACCGTCAAAATAAAGGTCACTGTAAAGTAACTTACTTACACCTGCCTCATTTTCCATTTTGGAGAGTGAGGTATTTTTTTGCGGATTTTTGTTATTAACATATTGATAATATCATTAAAGTCTGCTAAGATATTGTTAATAACAATTTAATAATAACATTAAGTTAATATCAACCACTAAATAAACAGCAGGAGGTAATGACCATGTTCGGATTCCGCTTCGTAAAGTTCCAGCCCAGTGAATATGTCCTTAAGGTGAAGAACGGTAAGGTAGTGCAGGAAGGTGTAGGAATTTCTTTCCATTATTACGCGCCTACGACCTCGGTTGTAGTGGTGCCGGTCTCTTCGATTGATGTACCGTTCATGTTCGAGGAAATTACGGCTGATTATCAGACGGTGACCGTGCAGGGGCAGCTGACCTACCGGATCGTGGATTACGGCAAGACTACACAGATTCTTAACTATACGTATAATCTGCGGAAGAATACCTACCTCTCGGATGATCCGCACAAGCTGGCCCAGCGGGTGATCAATATCGCGAAGGTGCTGACCAAGAAGCAGCTCGGGCAGCTGCCGCTGAAGGAAGCCATTCAGTCGAGTGAACGTCTGGCTAAGACAATTACGCTCGAAATCGGACAGAGCGCGGAGATAGAGAAGCTGGGCATCGAGCTGATGGGGCTGTCCATTCTGGCAATCGTGCCGAATAAGGAAACGCTGCGCGCGCTGGAAGCGCAGGCCCGCGAAGAGATTCTCCGCAGCGCCGACGATGCGCTCTATGAACGGCGCAATGCCTCGATTCAGCAGGAGCGGCGGGTGAAGGAGAATGAGCTGAATACGGAGATCGCCGTGGAGACGAAGAAGCGGCAGATCCGCGAAACCCAGCTCGATGCCGAACGCTCGGTGAAGCAGAAGCAGAATGAGATGAAGGAAGAGCAGCTCAGCTTCGATACTGCGCTGGAGGAGAAGAAGCAGGAGCTGATTGAACTGACAGTGGCGAATCAGAGGGCGGAAGCGGATGCCAAGGCCTACGAGCTGTCGGTGGTGATGAATTCGCTCCAGGGCGTAGCACCTGGTGTACTTCAGGCACTGACGAATGTAGGCATGAATCCGGATAAGCTGATTGCCATCGCGTTCCAGGAGCTGGCTGAGAATGCCGGGAAGATCGGGCAGCTCAATATTACCCCGGATCTTTTGCAGGGAATTATGGCCGGGTCGCCGGGTAACGGGGCGGGCGCGGCAAGAGGAGGCAACGGACGATGAGCAGCCCGGTATCCGAGAACAAGATTATTCTGATCAAACGCAAGACGCGCCTGGAAGAACTGGTGGTCCGCTACAATACGATCCAGCAGGCCCAGTTCTATATTGAACGGCTGGGGGCCGATTTCAGCGATTATTTGAGCGAGGACTTCACTTACCGCAAGGCGGTAGAGGCTGCTGTAACCGAGCTGAGCGCGGCAGGCCGGCTGCAGCTTCTGGACCGGCAGCATGTGCCTAACTTTATATTTGGAGAGCGGGATACAGTAGTTGTGCTGGGGCAGGACGGTCTGGTTGCCAATACGCTGAAATACCTGCGGGAGCAGCCGCTGATCGGTGTAAATCCCGACCCGCAGCGCTGGGATGGTGTGCTGCTGCCCTTCACGGTTAAGGACCTGCGGCAGCTGGTGCCGGAGGTGCTCCGCAGCCAGCGGCAGGTACGCGAGGTTACCCTTGCCAGGGCAGAGCTGAACGACGGCCAGAGCCTGTACGGTGTCAACGATCTGTTCATCGGCCGCCGGACCCACGTCTCGGCCCGTTATCAGCTTGAACTGAACGGCACGCTGGAGCAGCAGTCCTCCAGCGGGATTATTGTCTCCACCGGCATGGGCTCCACCGGCTGGCTCAAAAGCGTTCTCGCCGGAGCAGCGGGAATTGTCAGCCAGGCGGCGCAATGGCAGGCAGAGGAACAGGTGACGGTAACGGTGGGCTTGGAAGCACATGCGTCTGTCCATGGGGGCAGACCGCAGGAAAACGGCGCGGCGCTCAAGCTGGCCTGGGATCATCCGGAGCTCTACTTTACGGTACGGGAGCCTTTTCCCAGCCGGACGACTTCAGCCGATCTGGTCTTCGGCAGGATCAACAGCCGTATGCCGCTGCGAATTACTTCGCAGATGCCGGAGGACGGGGTAATCTTCAGTGATGGAGTCGAGAGCGACTACCTGGAATTCAACTCCGGCGTAGAGGCAACGATTGGCCTCGCGGAGAAGAGAGGACGGCTGGTAGTCTAACATGCATATGTATGAATGCCCAGGCGCGAAGTGCAGATACAAAGAAGGGGTTCCCCGCAGTGCCGCTGGTGCGGCCTGAGAGAACCCCTTTGTCTTGAGCAGCTATTCCGGGCATATATTACTGCTGGAAGCTGCGTCCCTGATTCATCGGAGAACCGTAGGAATGGTTTGTCTGCATGGGTGTATGCAGCGGCTGAGGATTAAATGAAGAATTAATTGGGCTATGCAGTGAATTTACCGGCTGGCTATTGGAAGTGAAGGACGGGCTGAAGGAAGAATTATACGCTCCAGAGCCTGTGCTATAGCTATGATTGCCAGTGTTACCGGGGCTAAAGCTTGGGATTCCTGTATTATAGCCCTGTTGTTCGGTATTGAATCTTTGAATACCACCTGTATTGTAGCCGGCAGTCTGCGGGGTCTGCTCCAGCTGTCTGATTAACTGCGAGACCTGCTGCAGCTGCTGCATTGCGGTCTGATGGCCCTGCAATGCCTGCTGAATCATCTGAATGGCCTTATTGCTGTGCTGGCTAAGCTCCTGCAATTTGGCGGCATGCTCCTGCTCCTGCTGCAGAAGCTGCTGATAATTCTGCGTGCCCTGCTGGGTCTGTGTCATCAGCTGCTGGATGATTTGCTCGCTTTGGCTGATCTGGCTGGAATGGTTTGAATTCAAAGTAAATGGCCTCCTTGGCGGGTGCTGTAATGGTCATGCGGGCTTATTATCTCTGGCGGAGGCACTTAATATTCATCCTCATGGAACCGCACACGAAGCACCGCTTGAACGGTTACAATTGTGCAAACTCTGCTTCAAATCCTCAGGGACGAGTTGATAAGAATAGGTACAAGCTGCTGTGCAACTAATGCGGCAGACTGACGTCTATGTAGAAAAGAGTTTCCAGTATCACCCATAACCTGGAGGTGGGGCAACCATGAATCTGCGTGAGCGTATCAGCCTGACTACAACTTATGTTCCAAGGAGCATCAAGCTTATGCTTGTGTTCGCAGTGCTGTTCACAGCATGCTTCACAGGATCAGCCGCAGCAGCGTCATCATCATCCTCAGATCTGATTATTGTGAACAAAAAGACGAATAAGCTGGCCTATTTCAGCGCCGGTAAGCTGGAGAAGGTTTTTCCGGTCGCCACCGGCAAGAACAAGAGTCTGACGCCTGAAGGCAGCTTCAAAATTGTGGTCAAAATCAAGAACAGACCCTATTACAAAGAAAAGATTCCCGGAGGCGATCCGGCCAATCCGCTGGGCGACCGCTGGCTGGGGCTGGAAGTGAACGATACCTACGGCACGACTTATGCCATTCATGGCAACAATAATGAAGCCTCCATCGGTAAATATGTCAGCGCCGGATGCATCCGGATGCATAATGATGATATCCACTGGCTGTATCCAAGGGTAGCCAATAACACTCCTGTGATCATTACTACTTCAGGACTTGATATGGCAAGCATCGCAGTGAAGAGCGGCTATTCCACCGGGCCGACAATGATTGCGGGCGTCTTTGTCATCAATGGAGAAAAGCTGGAGGTTAAGGATTCTTTCCTGCTGGAGAATTCACGGGTATTCGTTCCGCTCCGCGAATCGGTTGCCCTGCTGGGCGGAACCCTGAAGCAGGAGGCGGGAACCGGAGCGCTTATCATTACTATAGGTGGGCACACCGCGGTCCATAAACCGCTTAGCGAAACAGCGAAGGTGAACGGCAAAACGGTGGCCATGCTGGCCTCGCGGACTGTAAACGGGCGATTGTATATTCCCTTAGGCAGCTTGACGCCGCTCTTTGGCCTTCCCGTCATATGGAACGCCAAAGAGGCGACTGTGAAGCTGTGATGCGCCTAAACTAGAAGCTGCCAGATGAAGGTCTATCCGTAGCAATCACGCGCTGCGTATATGCTCACTGAGGCAGCTTGCTGCTATGCTGCAGCCGGCTGATTATATTTTCCGTGACCGGCCGGCCTAATTGCTCCAATGCATACAGGATAGCTCCTGCTTCGGGCGGGAGCTGTGGCGTTACTACCTTATACTGTTTGTTGGCCCCGCTCTTCCGTAAACTGCGTAATTCCGATTGAAAATACCTGCTGTTTGCCACACTGCCGATGAAGGCTACCGGGACGGTCTGCTGCGCAAAAGAAGAAGCCAGCAGCCCGATGCCTGTCTTAATCTGCTCTGCAGCCCTGCCGCAGACCCGGGCGGCGGCGGAGCTTCCGCGCTCCGCTTCTTCCGTAACTATAGGAGCAAATTCTCCAAAACGTCTGTCCCGGGCTTTCCGGTCATCGTCAAACCCTTCACTTGCAAGCATATATAGTTCAGAGACTGCAGCAACGTTCCAGTGCGCAAGCATCCGGTCGACAAGCAACTCATCGCTTGAATTTGTGTGACCGGCCAGCACTTCAAAGACGGTATCATATGAGAGGAGCCGGGCGGCACTTGCGGCATAATGATGGAAATCATAATTGCGTAAATAACGTCCGTCTTCATTAATGGCAATAATGATGGAGCCAGTTCCCGAGATGACAATAATGCCGGGCTGCGCAAGCAGTGCTCCGTAATGGGCGATAAGCGCGTCATTGACGTGCCACCTCGGACAAGTCAGCTCCGGAACCCCGGTGAGCGGCAATATCCAGTTCAAATCCTCCGGCGAGTCATATCCGGCAACCCCGGCAGCCATGCCGATGACCCTGCCCGGTTCGATGCCGCCGCTTTCCAGCGCTTCTATAATCGCTGACCTCACGTTATGCTGAGCTGCGGAATCCCTATACGCGGAAGCGCTCCCTTTTCTGCAATAGGCAAGTATATTCCCCTCTATGTCGGCGGCTATAACCCGCGTATGAGTTCCTCCTCCATCGATTCCAATTACAACATCTGTTCGCTGCATTCCGGACACCTCTTCACGTTCTTTTCTACAGAATACTATAATCACTCCAGCGTTGGATATAACACAGGCAGATACTGCGAGGGGATAATACTCCTTCACGGCAGCCGATTTACCGTCAGCTTGCGGTTGCTGAAGCAGGATTAACAGGGTAAATATAGAAGTTATAGAAGGGAACTGGATGAGGGGCATTCTTCCGGGTTGTGATGCGGACCGGTAATCAGTCTGGCATTCCATAGGAGGTAATTGGGATTAGAATACGAATTATAGGCGGATGCGGCAGCGGGAAATCATATACAGCCAGGGAATTAACACGAATCTACGGTATCCCCTGTTATGAAACTGACAATTTTGTCTGGGACCGGAGTACGGACAACACCCGCAATTCACCAGAGGTCAGGGATACCCGGTTAGCTGAAACAGTTGCTGCGGAATCGTGGATTATAGAAGGCGTGCATCACAAATGGGGAACAGAGAGCTTCGGGGAAGCGGATTTGATTTTTCTGATTAAACCTAATTTGTATGTGCAGAATGGGCGGGTAATCCGGAGGTTCGTCAAGACAAGGCTGGGTCTGGAGCAGGGAAACTATAAGCAGACTTTCAAGAATTTGTCCGTGATGCTGTTCGAATGGAACCCGGGATTCATGAGGGAGAGTGTTCCCGCCATTATGGAATTAACCGAAGCGTACAAGGCTAAAAGGATAATAGTGCGCAATAGCAGCGAGATTCTGCAGCATGTAAGCAGATACATCGGAGATGCCAGTCTCCTGGAGGCGGGCGCTATAAATCATGAAACCGGAGGACAAAATGAGTAAATTCGCAACTTTTATAGCAGAGATGCTGCGTTTAGTGGTTCTGCTGGTTCTGACACTAGGTGTACTCGGGGGTGTGGAGCAGTGGATCTTCAAAATGTTATATGGATGGACCGGGTATTTGTATACTGCAGTAATCGGTAATTTTCTCATATTCTTAGTGATGTACCGGAATTATTGGCAGTTCAAGGGCTGGTACAAATCGGAGAAGAATCAGAAGCTGAAGCCGGTGTGGACCCGGAGTCTGAGTACAGCCGCGCTGCTGCTGATTCTTGTTCCGTTTGCGGTACCGATCTGGATGTAATTAGTTTTGTACAGAGGATGATGCTTCCCCTGGTATTTCAAAGAATTCATTCAGCTTCATATTTTGTTGCCCGACCGTCCTGGAGGCACCCGTAGCATCAATGAATCCATAGGTTGCCTCCATAACCGGAAGCATCAGATGATAGAATGCGAGGCTACCCTTATAGGTGGGCATTTTTCCGGCCTGATCCACAATTTTGTACGGTACAAAGAAGAGTCCGGCAGAGGATGGGGCACTATAGTCTATTTTGGCAGACCAGATCTCTTCCGCATAATTACCTGTAACTTCATAATACGAAAAACCAGGCCCGCCTTGAATGAAGAAACGGCCCGCTGTGCCTTCCGGGAAATAATAGTCCTGATTCTGTGACTCATTAATGATAGGGATTTGCTTAAGCGTGCTGACGCGGGGGAAATGAAGTGCTGCTGTACGTGCTTCCCCCAGATTCGCAGATTGGAGTTGAGTGATCAGCGCCTCATCTGCTTTGGCGACATACACAATCCGGGTGGCAGCATTCCAGGCTACATGCGCATCTGCGGCTTCTGCTATGAAGCGGATCGGCACCATGACTCTGCCTTTAAGCAAAACCGAGGCGACAGGCAGGGCGGTTGGTTTGCTTCCAATCAGGGCGTTTTTTTGACCCGCAACCAGTGTGATTGTTTCCCCGCTGCGGCCAATTGTAACTGTCTTGGTGTCATTATTCCAAGCGACAGTAATCCCCGGGATATGCTTCACTACATTTAGCGGGACCATGGTTGTGCCTTGTGTGAGATAAGGGGGCATGTCTGTGCTTATCGTGGAGTTGTTTATTTCTACTGAAATGGTTGGAACTGAGGCAGGGGCCGCCAGGGCAGTGCCGGACAGCAATATCAACAGCAGCACCGGCAGGCAGATAAATTTGATGACCTTCATCTTGAGTAGTCCTCCTTCGGGAATATCGTTGATTTACTAAAATTATACAGTTATAGACGCCGGATCTATTTGAAAGTTGCATATATGCCAGTTGTACTCTAGCAGTTCATGGAAGTTGATAGAAAAGGGGGTAGAGCTTTGACCCGGAAATCATGGATAGTGTCAGTAATAACAGTACTGATCGTGGCATTCCTGGGCTATGAATGGTTTCGTCCGCAGCATGTGGAGCGGGAGTACCCTAGTGTGATTTACTCCAATAATGAAGTCGTGAAGCATAGCGTAATCGGGCTGAGGGGTGAAGTATGGAGAGGTGTGCCCGGAAGCAGTGAGTTTACCGGCGAGCTTACACTGGATAGAGGTCTTCATTATGATGTGAAGCTTAAGGATGGCGGCGGATACTACTTGGGAATTCTGACGGTCCTGGATGCAGACCGGTCACGGCGTTCGATTGGCTCTATTATAGCGTCTCAGAAGCTGGATAAGTTCTGGATTATGCTGACCCGTCTTGATGAGCGCTACGGGCTTGCAGCCGGAGAGGGATATATCTCGGGTCCGGCTAATACGCTAGAGGAGGCCATACAGACCGGGAAGGATATTATGGATTGATTATTATACACTGAGGGGGAACAGTATGGAACAGCGGATAGAGGAACAGCTCGATTTGGATGACTATGTAGGTTTTTGGAAAAGAGTACTGATCAGCTTCATTGATTTTCTGATTCTGGCCCTTCCTACGTATTTTTTGAACAGGTTGTGCGTCTCTGCCGCAGAGTCGGCGGAATCGGCTTTTCCACTTTTTATTCAGTTTGTGCTGCTGATAGGCTTCAATGTGTTCATGGTTGTCAAATATGGAGGCACTCCGGGCAGACTGCTTCTGGGGGTAAGAATTATTAATGAGGATGGCAGATATCCGGCGCTGAAGCAGGCTTTGATTAGATATCTCTTCTTCATCGTCAACGGATTTCTTGCGGTTATTGTGAGTCTGAACACTGAGGAATTATCTGCGGTTTCCAGCAGTCTGGCCAACTGGAGCCCGCTCGCCACGAATTTGAATGTGTTCTTTGGCTGGGTCGTGGTCGCCGATTGCCTATTCGTTGCATTCACCCGGCGCAACCGGGCGCTGCATGATATGATGGCCGGAACCTATGTGGTTAAGAAGAATGCACTGGACCATCTTGTTTGAGCCAAAAGAATAGAATAAGCCAACTGCAAAGGGGATAGACCAGGCGGCGCTGCCGCTCCTGTTCTATCCCCTTTGCCCTGCTCCAGAGGTGGATTAGTCCACCTCCAGAACAGCCTTCATGAACGTCTTGAGCGCGGAATCCCCGCTTTCTCCAGTCCATTCCCTGAGTTTGCCGGACCTTGCTGTATATAGCTCCAGCATCTGTTTCAGCTGCCGGTCAAAGAGCTCCAGCTGTCCTGTACGCTCTGCCTCCATCTGGGTTATCAGCTTCGCCCAGTTAACAGTGGCGGAGCCGGGACTATGCTGGGGATAACGCTGAGCAAGCTTTAGTACGTCATCCAGCGGCTGTCCCGCCGCCAGCTCTGCCGCCAGATAGCTGCCGATGAAGCGGTGGCTGCCATCCTCCTCCAGCGAGGCGACGAATTGCCTGCGGGCTTCGTCCAATTCCCCCTGGTACATCAGCGCGGTAGCGTTAATACCCAGATCATAGCTGTGCGGTTTCTGCTCACGCAGCTCAAGAAACCAGGAATAATAATGATTGTAGCTTTTCCAGTCAGACTGCTCATAGTAGTAATGCGCCAGGTTGAAGACATAGTCTGCAGTCGGACACAGCTCTACAAGCTTCACTAGCAGAGGTATCGTTGCTGCTTCTAAGGATTCGTCTTTTGTATAGGAAGCCTTGGCTGTCATGAGATGAACCAGCATTTTGAGCGCATGATCATCCTGGGGATCTCCGGCATAATCGTGGCGGTACGCTTCCAGTGCCTGCTCAAGCTTCTGCGCTTTAACCAGCTGATCGGCAGCGGTAAGACTGCGCGACTGTAAATAGAAGAAAGGCAGATTGCCGACGTTGTCCTCGTTCAGCCGGTAGCCATTGCTGCGGGTAATCACCTGTCCGGATTCATCATAGGCTTCGATGCTCCACGAGAAGCGGCCGCTTGGATCGGCGAAGCCGAGCAGAGACGAAGGCTCAACCGATTCCCAGCCTTCTCCGCTGCTGCTGGTGGAGAAGCCGCCGCTGCTATACAGCTCTGTTACAGGGATGGAAATCTTATTACCCGTGATATGCTGGCGGATTACATAACTGAAGCTGCTGCCTTCCGCTGAGACTGTGCCGCTGAGAGTGTATGAGGTGGCATTCCGGACAGTTTCCCACTCGAATTCTACAGAATCTCCTGTAAGGATCTGCGAATTTACCGGTGATTTCAGCTCCAGCAGAGGCTGAAGGATAATATTATTAGTCAAACGGTCATTTGGTTTGATCTCGATCCAGTCATCAGTCTGCACAGGCCAAGTCCAGCCGTCGATCTGCTCAAAGCTCAGGCCCAGAAATATCTGATAATAGCCGGGAATGACGCCTGAGAAGGAATAACGGCCCTGTGCATCTGTGACGATCTCATATGGCTCCGAGCCATATAACACACTATGACTAACTTCGCTCTCCGTCCGCAGGAAGATGCCTGCCCGGGAGACCGGAGTGCCGTCGCTGTAGGTTAGTGTCCCTGACACGGTGGCAGGAGCAAAGTTTCCTGAATCTGCAGCAGCTGTAAGTGCGGTCTGCAGTGCAAGCAGCTGCCGCTGCATTTCGGAAGTGGGCACCCCCATATTCTCTGAAGCAGCTTCAAGGGAATTTGGTGCCGATGAAGGTTGCTCTGTGGAGCCCTGGGGGCTTAAGTCATTCCCTTCGTTCACTTCATGATATTTCTCGTCACGTGACTCCTTGTAACTCTTCAGACTGTTGTTTACCAGCTCCTGCGCTTCGCTGCACTTACCTTCTGCAAAGAGCAGCCGCGCGCCCAGCCAGGCTGAACGGGCATCTAATTCTTCTTCGCCATAATGCCCCGGGGAGTCAGCCTGCATCAGCAGCACTTTTGCAGCCGCCCAATTGCCTGCACTCAGTGCCCGCTGTGCCTGAAGCAGGAGCAGCTCTCTGGCCAAAGTGGATTTGCTGCTCATTCTTGCAATAGCCTCCGTAAGGACCTTGTCCCCGTCACCTCCGGCACCCAGGGCATCGTATTCATAGACAAGCTGTTTAGCGGCAGTAAGCAAATAGCCGTCTATAGGGCCTTCGAGAACATATTCTCTCAGGAACCGGAGCTTATCTGCGGGTAGCAGCGGCAGTGGTGTCTCTTCGTTATTGTTCTGGCTCCACTGGCTAGAAGAGGAGCCGATATACACATTGAAATCATAGGGCTGTATCCAATTGCCTGGTTCAATTATTTTAGTGCGGATAAGCGTCATACGCTTGCTCCCGCTGCTGGTATCCAGCTGACTCAGTAGCATTTCGCGTGCCAGAGCCCCGGTATCCGCTGTGGCGGAGGTTGCAGGCTGAACGGATGGCGCTGCTGCCTGCTGCAGAACACCCGGTAATAGTATCAATAGCGCAAGCGGAAGCAGCACGAACAGCACCAGCTGTTTGACCTTGATTCTAATTTTCATGGCGTCTCACCGCCTGTTCATAAATGTCTTTCCAATACGTATTGCCGCCGGCTTCAATCAGTTCCCGCTGGCCCTGTGCCGGCAGTGTCCGGGCTTCATGTTCCGGGGCCCCGCTCTGCGGGTAGCAGAGGATCAGCGCTCCTGCGATTAACAGTGCAGATAGCGCACCCAGTGGCTTGAGTGGAATTTCCAGCTCCTTATTCCATAGTGCCCGCAGGCGGGCCAGCGGTGCGTTAGGGTGAGTCTGCTGCAGAACCCGTTCCTGTCCGCTGAAGGAGAGGCTGCTCAACTCTTCATCCAGACGGCGTTTGATGTGTTCTTGTTCACTGCTCATAGAACATGCCCCTCCTTCTCCAGAATCTGCTTCAGCAGTATCCGTCCCCGGGATAACCGGGATTTCACCGTATTGTCCGGTAATCTCAACTGCCCGCTGATCTCGCGGATACTCATCTCATGATAATAGTACAGCGTCAGGCATTCGCGGTAGATGTAATCCAGACTTCTTACAGCTTCACTTAGCTGCAGATTATGCCATTCTGCTATAAACAGCTCTTCTGCGCCTGCGGAGGCGCCTGCTTCATTCTGTACCCAGGCCCCGCCCTCCGGCGCAGGAAAAATATTTCGCCAGCCCCATGTCCGCTGTCTCATCCGGCAGCGGTTAACCACAATGGTGATCAGCCAGGGTCTCAGACGCTGAGGGTCCTTCAGCTGCCCGATTTTGGCATAGGCCTGAATGAAGGTATCCTGCACGGCTTCCTCGGCAGATTGCCGGTCCCGCAGCAGCAGCCAGGCGGTCCGGAGCAGCATATCCCCATATTGCTCCATCAGCTGGCGGAGAGCGGACTCATCCCTGGCTTTGATTCTCTCTACAATATCCAGATGAAGCTCCCCTCCCTTTATTAGTAAGATGCGTGCTGCGGGAGGAAGGTTGCGTGCCGCAGGGAAATAATTCCTGAATTGAAGGGCTTGAGCAGCGAATGTGCTTCTGAATTGCAGAAAGTGCAAGAGAATCAAATTCCGGGTAATTTTTAGGGAGTTCTATTGTACTAAATGCAACAGATCCGGTAATGCAGCTTAGGGGGCGTTCTGCGGTGAGAGCAGCGCTGCAACTTCACGCGGCAGCATCAGTCCCAGCTGCTCCATGCCGAAAATGTTCTATAGAAGGAGCAGCCTGAGAAGGAGCATCGTGCAACCTTTACCGGGGTCCCTGCGTCATAGGTTAACAGTTTAGATTTTAGAGGATGTTCCCTATAACGAAGGAGATGGCATCATGATTACAACATTCAAAACTATAGCAGGCATAATTCTACTCGGCGGTATGCTCAGTCTAACGGCTTGTAATTCCGGTAAGCCGGATGCGGCGGATACCGGCGGAGCGGCTGCGCAAGCCTCGGAGCTTCCGGCGTCTGCACAGCCGGAAGGGAGTCCCGCCCCGGCGGCGGGCACGGAGCCGGCTGAAGCTGGCGGCGCTGCAGCAACAGCTGCGCCTGACGCAGGCGGCTCTGCTGCGGCCGCTTCACCAGCGGCTGCTGAGCCTGGAACTGCGGCCGGGAACTCTGCGGCCGCCACGCCGCAGGAGCTGAGCAAGCAGCTGAAAGAGCTGCTGCAGCTAGCCAAGCAGGGCAAGGTGCCCGGCGTGGAATATGCTGCACACAGCGGACTCATTGACGATGTGGAAGCAGCATGGGGAGAGCCGGACACCAAAGAATCGGCAGGCAAAGGCATTTATTCCACGTATGCCGGCAAGCACGTGGTATTCGGCTTTAACAAGGGCAGCCAAATCTTCGATGTGCGTTCAAGCGCCGCGGACCTGCAGAAGCTGACGCTGAAGCAGATTGAAGAAGTCCTCGGCAAGCCGGACGCAACCTCCGTGAACGGCAGCGATGACATTTATATATACCAGGCGGGCAAGCAGTATCAGCTCAAGTTCATCATTCCGGATTCAACGGGTACCGTCGATCATATCTCAGTATTCTCCGAACAGGATTCGATCA
Organism: Paenibacillus phytohabitans; assembly: GCF_013141775.1. Lineage (GTDB taxonomy): Bacteria > Bacillota > Bacilli > Paenibacillales > Paenibacillaceae > Paenibacillus_AQ > Paenibacillus_AQ phytohabitans. The sequence continues at coordinate 27,331 of NZ_WHOB01000029.1, read as the reverse complement.
ACAATATGGCTGGTTAGAACAGCATCTGTAAGTCGCCGGATTGCGGCAGCTGCAGTCACATAGATAGAGCAATTTAAGAAGAGTCCCTTCGCAGCGGCAACTGTGGAGGGACTTTTCTTTTTTTGATCATCGGATACAAGTAACTGGCAACCGCCGGGAGCAGGCCCTCCATGAATGCAGCTACTGCTATCGTGCGCAGAACTTCTTGCTGATATAATCAGTTTATGGGTTGATCTGTAGAAGAAAAGAGGCACAGCTATGCATCTGGAGTTGAACGGAAGCGAATATAAAGTATCTGCCGGCGGATTAACCATAGAGCTGCTGCCCAAGGAGTTTGCGCTTCTGCAGTTTCTGTACCGCAACAGGGGACGGACCTTCAGCCGCGAGCAGCTTCTCGATAAAGTATGGCCGATGGAGTATCCGGTGGAGCGGACCGTCGACGATCATATCTACCGGCTGCGCAAGAAGCTGCGCGACTTGGGCGGGATCGACATTAAGACTATCCGCGGATTCGGATATAGTCTGGCTGTGCAGGGCTCTCCGGAAGGCGTAGCGATGAATCCGGCAACGAATGATCCGGAACTGCGGAATACAATGTCAGAGGTATTCATGAAATTTCATATCTACGGTCAGGGCAAATCGATGCTGACCCTCGCGCGCCAGCAGGATATTCTCGGCTACGAGCTGGACCCGCATTATTCGATGGTCGTTCATTTCGTCCAGGGAGATTTGGAGTGGCTGATCTACACGGACGAGGTTCCGCTGAAGGACCGGCTTTTTTACCTCAACCTGTTCTACTTCTTCATAGGTGACCCCAAGGTGAAGATGGAATACGCCGAGCGTCTGATTGAGAAGAACCTGCTAAATCCGCCTGAGCAGCTGGAACTGGAGATTCTAACTATGCTGGATTTGTACACCTTGGCAGGCCAGCCGGAAAAAGCGCTGGAACGCCTGAAACGTTCCTATCAGGTAATAGCCGAACCGGATTTTGAGAACTTTGTTCCGGCGACGCAGATTACGGAGCTGTTCATTCATCTGGTGGCGGGAACCGGGGATGAGCAGCTGGAGCGTATGGACGAAACCGTCAGCCGGACCCTTAGGGACAAGCCTTTTCTGCGGGAAATCGGCGGTTACAAAGTAGTAAAGGGACTGTGGGCGCTTCGGCGTGCACAGTGGGCAGAGGGAGAGAAACTGATACATGAGGGGTTGCAGGTGCTCGATATGTCCGGCTTCGTGCCATTGCGGTTCTATTCGGTGTACCGGATCTACCATTTCTGCCGGATGTATCTGGCCGGGAGCCCCTTGGGACGCAAGTATGAGAGCCTGTTTACAGCAGAGCTTGAAGCTTTTGGTCTGCTAAGGCTGGAACTGGCTCTCGAAAATCTGCTGCTGCCGCTGCTCGAATCCCCCTGATAATTCTCTGACAATTCTCCGTTACACTAGGATCATGAATGCAGCACACATTCAATGATATTACATGTAACCTGGAGGAATGTCAGATGGAGCTTATAACCAAGCAGGGAACCAGCCTGCTGCATAACAAAACGTACATGCGGGTATACAGCGCATTCGCCACGGCAAGCTTCGGCGACTGGTTCGATGCACTGGCTATTCAGGTGCTGGTCGGCTACCGCTGGCAGGCCGGGCCGCTGATGCTGGCGCTTATTCCGGTAGCGCTGGCGCTGCCGAGCATTCTGTTTGGCTCAATTGCCGGAGTAGCCGCCGACCGGCTGAACAAGCTGAAGCTGATGCGTGTCTGTGATCTGCTTACTGCGCTGCTGACTGTACTGGTGCTATTCGCCCCGAGCATGTTCTGGCTACTGCCTGTGCTGGCGCTGCGTTCAGCGCTATCCACGCTGAATATGCCTGCCCAGCAGTCTTTGACCCGCAGCCTGGTCAGAGAGGATCAGCTGCTGCAAGCCTCGTCGCTCAATGGGCTGGTTAACCAGGGCTCCAAAATTGCCGGCCCGCTGCTCGGAGGTCTGGCGCTCGCTTTCCTTACGCCGCAATGGTGCATACTGATCAATGCCTTGCTGCGCGGTTGCTCTTATCTGCTGCTGCTGTCCGTGAAGAACATCCGTACAGATGAAGAGGACAGCAAACAGCCAGAGGCGCCGGAAGACAAGATTCCGCTGCATAAGATGTGGCGGGAAGGCTGGAGCTTCATGCTGCGCAGCCGGATCCTGCTGAGTACTATGCTGTTCGGGCTGGCCGGGGCACTGGTGATTCAGGTGGTCGACTTCCAGTTCACCAGCCTGTTCCGGGTATTTGCACCGGAGCGGGAATCCCTGCTCGGCTGGATGGTAGCCGCTACCGGAGTTGGAGCTGTGCTGATCATCCTTCTGCTGAACAAGCTGAATCCCGAAACGGGATATAGCTGGAGGCTCGGCTCGGGATATGTACTGATCGGCGGTTCCATTGCTGCACTTGGATGGCTTCAGCCGGGCGATTCGATAGTATGGGTTCTGCTGATCGGATTTGTACTGGGAATCGGAAACGGGGTATTCATGGTTACGTTCAATTATTGTCTGCAAAAAGAAACCCCGCCGCATATGACCGGCCGGATCTTCGGCATCCAGAACACCGTACTCAGCACGGTACTTATTGTTGCACCTTTATTAGGCGGCATGCTTGTCCAGTATGCAGGCCCTGCCCGTATTTTTATCAACACCGGCCTTCTGCAGCTCCTTCTGGGTCTGGCGGGTCTGCTCTTCGGACGGCTGCTCTGGCCTGTGGCCAAGCTCAAGCTGGAAGGTGCACAGCCAGCAGCTGCAGTAGAACAGGGGTAGCTTAAAGGCAGACAGTAAGTTTAAGATCAAGCCCTTCGGGGCTTTTTCTGCACTGCCACATTACATATTCAGGAGGAACCAATGACGACTTATATTTACATGGTGAGACACGGGGATTCACTCCGGACCGGGGTGGACGAATGGACGCGCGGCCTATCTCCTGCAGGGGAAGAGGATGCCCGAAGAGTAACAGCATGCCTGCGTCATGAAGGCATTGATGCGCTGTACAGCAGCCCATATCTCCGGGCCATACATACGATTGCCGATTTGGCAAAGGTACTTGGGCAGGAAATTACCCTCGAGGAGGATCTAAGAGAGAAGGTCTGGATGGAGGGCAACCGGCAACTGCCGGACGAGGATCTGCTTGCTTCACTTCAGGCGATGTATGCCGATCCGGACTATGCCCTGCCGGGCGGGGAATCGAACCGCGAATGCCAGGCAAGGGCGGTAGAAGCGTTGCAGGAAATCCTGCAGGCACATGAAGGAGAAAGAGTTGCCATCGGTACCCACGGGCTCGTAATGGCGCTAATGATGGGCTATTTTGCCCCGGAATATGATCTGGACTTCCTGCTGAAGACCACCAAGCCAGATATTTATGTCATGGCCTTCTCGGAAGGCCAGCTGACCGGGGTGGAGCGTCTTATAGTTAAGTGATGAGCATGGAGAATGGCCGGAAGAACGTACCAAGCCGCGGATGGGCTGGGTGCGTTCTTTGGCGCGAGGGAGGAGAGAGCATCTTAAGTTCGCTTGCATAAGCAAAAATGTTGTACAAATTGCAGCTTCGGTCCATAAATACCCGGGTAATCCGGAGGATTGTTGTATGAAATGCAAGAATTGTCCCGCCAAACCGCCTGGAGGAGGAGAAATGCTGCAGTTTGTACAACAATTTGAGATTGCGGCCCATTTGATGCTGGAAATGTTGTACTTTGTGCAGGATTAACTAGCAGTCGCCGCGGCACGGCGGAGTCCATCATTCACTGGGGTACGGTGATGGCTAAGCTACAGTCCGTAGAACCGCACCGTATTCGCTGTTAAAATAGCCTTCGCTTCGCTCGCGGTATAACCATGCAGCGCTCCCCAGGCAGCGGCAACGTCATGCACCATTGCCGGATGGGTGGTACGTCCGGTGAATGGGCCTTCAAAAGGCCACGGACCATCGGTCTCCGCCATGACCAGCTCCGGCGGGTAGCGGCGTGCGAGATCCTGAATCTCCTGTTCATAGAGAATATCGGGAGTGAATGAGATATAATAGCCCCGGCTGATCATACGGTCCACAGTATCTCCCGGGCCCTTGAACCAATGGAAATGGGCCCGGGTAATGTGATGCTGCTCAAGCAAATCACATACGGTCCAGGCATCTTCGTAGACGGCATGCAGCACCACAGGTTTGGCTAATCGTGCAGCCAGGCCAAGGAGTCTGTCCAGAAGCCGGATATAAGGTTCCATATCCCATGCTTCCCCGCGCGCTATAGCTTCAGCCCGGGAATAGTAGGGAAGCCCGATTTCACCTATAGCTGCCATATCCGGGGCATGGAGCGTGATCCAGTCCAGCAGCGCGGCCAGTTCCTCTTCCGGCGGCAGCGGCTGCTCGGGATGGAAGCCGTAGGCGGGTCTCACCAGCCCGGGATAACGGGCTGCTATCTCCTGAGTACGCAGACTGGAGGAGAGGTTCATCGAGACCGCAATCAGCGACTCAATGTCCTGCTCCGGCAGGCTCTGCAGCAAAGAGGATAACAAAGTCTCTTCATATTGGTCCAGATGAATATGGGCATCAATCATGCGTAATTGCTCCTTCCTCCGCAGGTTACTTCTCTACAAATTGCTGAGTGGTATCATGCGGTTCAAAAGTGATTGAGCCAAGCTCCATCCCCGCTGTCCCTGCCTTGTATTCCAGCTTCAGCGTCCCCATGCTCTCGGTCATGCCTACCATTAGGCTGGTATCTGCTAATAGCTTGCCGTCTTTCACCGAGTAGTAAGTAACCGCACCAATTCCGGCAGTCTTGCCGAAATATTTCAATCCATCCTCTGCCCGGTCCGGAATTCTCATTGTTACTTTGGACGGAGTTGCTCCTTTGAGCTCAAGCTTCAGCAGCACATCGTTCTGATCTATTGAAATGCTGGAGGATAATACAGCAGAAGCCGCTTGGTCCGCTGCAGGCACGGAGAGCTCCTTCCATTGTTCAGGCTTGACCACATGTACTTCCTGCACTACCAGCGAAGTTCCGGTACCCACTGTGAACACAACCGTTACTTCAGGCTTCCCGTCAGAATCTACATCAGCATAGAAGAGCTGGGGCGGATTCGAGAAATCTCTGTCTACGGTCCAGTCGAAGCTGTGCTTCTTGCCGTTCACTTCCAGGATGAATCCTTTGTAGGTGTTGCCGTCCTTCAGCGCGGCATACAGCTTGACCTTGGCATTATCCCCGGCCACAACGAGGGGGTCAGCGGGAACCCTGACCGTTGTGCTGAGACTGCCCGGCGTAATCGCGACCCGGGTTCCTCCCGCTTCCAGCTCTGTGGTAGCACCCGTAAGCGAATTCAGACTATCTGCCGGAATATATACATGTCCGGCCTTAAGAATAACAGGAGCCTCCAGGCTATCTTTATAACTTCCATCTGTTTGTGTATAGCGGACCTGGATAGAGGAGCTGCCGGGGGTAAGGACTTTATTATCCCAGCCAGTCGTGAGAGTAAGCTGCTTGAGGACATTATTCCATTGCAGCTGGACAGGGTAAAACTCTATCAGGGCAAGAGCCGGTACATATAATATCCCATTGGAATGAAATGGCGGAACTTGGGGAAGAACGGCTTGTCCGTCTACCTTAAGGGATAGCGGAGCTGCAGCAGAATGGGCAATATTTATGGATGAAGCCGCCGCATGGCCTGCGAGGAGCAGGGCGATAGCGGAAGCGGCAATTAATTTTTTCATAAGATAACCTCCGGAGTCTGGAAATTCCAATCCATTTTATTATAAATGAAAAACTCCGCTAGCGGGTCACGTTCTGTTAACAAAGATAAGACAAGCCTGTTACGGTTCAAGTTTAGTATGATCTATCTACCAGAAGAGACAGCCGGTAATTCCGTATAATTAACAACAAATATCTATACATATACGCAGGAGGGGTGGAGACAATGTTACGGACCAAAGGAATCATTATGGCCTCCGGCGGAGCGTTATTATGGGGAATATCGGGGACGGTCGCCCAGCATTTGTTCCAGCAGGCCATGCTGCCTGCGGCCTGGCTGGTGACCCTGAGACTGCTGGTATCGGGAGCCCTGTTCCTGATGTTTACACTCCGCAAGGAGGGCTCGCAGGTATGGAAGCTGTGGCTGGACCGGAGATTCGTTCTACAAATGCTGCTCTTTGGGCTGCTGGGTATGCTTGGGGTACAGTACACGTACTTCGCTTCCATTGAGTCAGGCAATGCTGCAATCGCCACACTGCTGCAGTATTTAGCCCCGTTGTTTATCCTCCTGTACACTGTTATCCGGAGAAAAACCAAGCTGGCTCCGCTGGATATCACCGGTGCGCTGCTCGCGCTGGGAGGAACGTATTTACTGCTGACCGGCGGCGATTCCTCGGAGCTGACCGTTCCCCTGAGAGGTTTGGTCTGGGGGATTCTATCCGCAGTGTCCTTGACGTTCTATACGCTCTATTCCGGTCCGCTGCTGAAGCTGTACAGCACTTCACTGCTGATGGGCTGGGGGATGATTGTGGGAGGAGCAGGGATGAGTCTGATTCATCCGGTCTGGTCCGTACCGTCTGCTGATTGGTCGCTGTCTATCATTCTGGCTATACTATTCGTTATTCTGCTAGGAACATTAGCCGCCTTCTATCTATACATCGGCAGTCTCCGCCACATTGCTCCGCATGAAGCCAGCCTGCTGTCCTGTACAGAACCGGTCTCAGCAATTGTCTCCTCCGTAATCTGGCTGTCCGTCCCCTTCAATCTATACCAGGCACTGGGAGCGGGAATGGTTGTACTTATGACTGTAATGGTTTCTTTGAAATCACGGACTAAAGAGACCGCGAAATAAATCGAACGAAATCCCTGAATCCTTCCAATAACCATGCACAAAATCAAAAACCACCGGATGGGGAAGATTCCCGTATATCCGGTGGTTTTTTTATAAATATAAGAATTTATATGTTTCACATGATAACTTATCCTTCTATTTCTCGCTGAAACGGTACCGTCCTTACAAAAGGACGGCAAAGCCGTTTCCACTTGCCATACTGCATTGTACGGAGTACCCTGCAATTCGCCATATCCTTATAAAATATTTGCAGGAGGGAAGATAATGGATCATTTGGAAGCTATACAAAAGCATATCGAAGCAGAACGGACCCGGCTGAACCAGATGGAAGAGCAGCACGGCCGCCTGCATCCCAGTGTAATCAGACAGTCCAAAAAATTGGACGACCTCATTAATGAATATCATAAAGCGGATGCCATCGATAAAAACCGCGATCCTAAGCGTTAAACAGCAGTCAGGCCTGAATCCCCTCAAGCGCCAGCAAGACTAAGTTCCGGACAGATTCCTCGTTCAGTGCATCCCCCGTCAGCAATAACCGGTAAAAAATAGGCCCATAAATCAAGTCGATGCTGCTCCCGATGTCGAGCTCTTGCTTCAATTCTCCTCTGACTACTCCCCGTTCAAGCAATTGCCAGGCCTCCTGGCGGCGCGGACCGAAATATCTGCTGCGGTAAGCCTCAGCCAGTCCTGCGTCAAATTGCCCTTCACCGATCAGTTCAGTAATGACTTTGCCTTCCCGGCTGGACAGGAACATGGCCAGATTTCCCGCGTGAATCAGCAAATCCTCCTTCACAGAGCCGCTGTCCGGTATAGGCAGTCTGGCGGTGGCGGCAAAAAGATATCCATCCATCACTACCGCAGCTTTATTCGGCCACCATTTATAGATGGTCGCTTTGCTGACCTGAGCCTGTTCCGCGATTTTCTCCACCGTCACTGCACCGAATCCCATCTCCAGCAATAAATCATATGAAGCGTTCAGAATGGCATTCTTCGCCTCCGTATTGCGCGGCCGGCCTCTCTTCTTATCCATGGCTCGTTCCTCCTAATAGATTACTACATAGATAACCTGAAACATCCAAACTTAAGATCGATCTGTAACTGGAGTATAACATAAAAATGCCTATTTACAATACTGAACGTTTAGTATATTATTTGGTCATAGGAATTACTAAACTGTACGTTCAGTATTACAAATTGAAAGGTGGAGTTACTAATGAAACAACAAGCAGTATCCGCTATGAATCACAAAGCCGTTCCCGGTTGGATCACATTTCTGCTCGCAGTATCCTGCGGACTGATTGTGGCGAATCTCTATTATGCACAGACGCTGGTCGGACCGATCGGGCAAGCCATTCATCTGTCTCCCGGAGCCACGGGGCTGATTGTGACGCTGACACAAATCGGTTATGTTGTCGGGCTGCTGTTCATTGTACCGCTCAGTGATATTATCGAGAACCGGCGGCTCGCTGTAACGTCACTAATTCTGGTCGTAGCTGCACTGGCAGCTGCGGCACTAGCACCGAATGCTCCGCTGTTTCTTGCAGCCTCCATGTTCATCGGGCTGGGCTCGGTAGCTGCGCAGATATTGGTACCTTATGCTTCTTATCTGGCAGCAGAGGAAGAACGCGGCCGTGTGGTAGGCAATGTGATGAGCGGACTGCTGCTGGGTATTATGTTTGCCCGGCCGGTAGCAAGCTTCATGGCCGGACTATGGGGCTGGAAGTCTATATTTGTGGTCTCAGCAGTTGTGATTGCGCTCCTGACCCTGCTTCTGTCCCGCATACTTCCGGCACGCAAGCCAGAACCTACGTTGAATTACGGCCAATTAATCCGCTCTCTGGGTACACTGTGGATGCAAACGCCGGTTCTACGGCGCCGGGCGATTTATCAGGCCAGCTTATTCGGCGCCTTCAGTCTGTTCTGGACGACAGTTCCTCTGTACTTGTCCAGCTACTATCACCTGTCCCAGCAAGGAATTGCCCTGTTTGCACTGGCCGGTGTGGGCGGAGCAGTGGCAGCCCCTATTGCGGGCAGACTGGCAGACCGGGGCTGGACCAGACTGCTGACCGGTCTTGCCATCTCACTTGCCGCCGTATCCTTTATCTTGGCTTATCTGCTCCGGGATGATTCGAATCTAACACTCGGCCTGCTGGTTCTAACGGCCATTCTGCTGGACATGAGTGTATCCGGCAACCTGGTGCTGGGGCAGCGGGCGATTTATTCGCTCGGCAATGAAACAAGAGGACGGCTGAACGGATTGTTCATGGCGATATTCTTCGTAGGCGGAGCAGTAGGCTCCTCGCTGGGCGGCTGGGCTTATGCTTACGGCGGCTGGAGTCTGGCTACACTGATCGGGCTGGCCCTGCCGGTGCTGGCTCTGGTGTACTTTTTGACCGAGAAGAAGAATCTGGTTTAAGACCGGGAGCATAGTGTTCAGCAATAATCCGCATAGCCGGATATTTCGAATATAACTAAAGTAGGCAGGGGAGCTTCGATCCTCTGTCTTTTTTATTTTGCCGCGTGATGTAATGGAACCGGGATGAAGAGCGTACTAGCTCATGTAAATTACTTGGCCAAGTAAATTCAGCCTGGAAGGGAGGGCCTCTAGGGATGCAAGAGCGCGCATTGCTGCCTTTGATTCATGGAAGAGTTCAAGAAAAGACGGAAACCGAGCTGGAGTTCACAGCGGTTTTTGAAACCTACTATAAACGGATATTCAATTATATTGCCTACCGGGTGAATTGCCGTTATACCGCCGAAGACCTGGCCAGCCAGGTCTTCGAGAAGACATTGTCCAAGCTGCCCGGCTACTCTCCGGAGAGAGCTCCGCTGGAGGTATGGCTGTTCGCCATTGCCAGGAATGTAGTGAATGACTATTACAGAAGCCGCGCCAGGCACCGGTTCTTCTCATTGGATGCAATCCGGGAGCTGGTATCCGGCAAAAAAGAGCCTGAAGACCTGATTCTCGAAGGCGAGCGAAGTGACAGGCTCAAGCTGGCGCTGGATACGCTCAGTGAGAAGGAGCGGAATATCATCGCGCTGAAATTCGGGGCAGATCTGAAGAATACGGAAATTGCGCTGGTCACAGGAATGACGGAGAGCAACGTTGGGGTCATTCTCTATCGCAGTATGCGGAAACTGAAATCTGAAATAGGGAGTGTGGAAGGGCTATGAAGAACAAGCAGGAGACAGCGGATTCGCTTGAGCTGCTGGAGCTGGAACAATTTCTGGCACAGCAGGACTTTTCCCGGGACTCCGATAAGGCAGCCATTCTCCGCCAAGTGAGAAGCCGCTCATTACAGGAACAGGAGGAATTAAAGATGAATATTAAACAACGGTTTAGACGTCCGGCCATGATCGTGGCTTCCCTTCTGGTGGCAGGGATAGTAAGTATTTCCTTCGTCAGACCTTCTTTCGCGGAGGAGATGCTGGAGAGGGTGCTAATGTCGGTAAATCTGGGACACATTGAGGTAAGTCAGATGGATGCGAGCGTTCCGCCGGTGTTCCCGGATGCCTGGAAGGGCAAAATATTTGATCAGGAAGGCAATCCGGTCAATTCCTTCGGCCCCATGCCGGAAGCCATCTTCAATGCAGCTGGTGAGGCCATAGTGGATTTTGACGGGGATCAACTGATTACACTGAGCGAGCAGGAGCAGCGGGAGAGGGAGGGGGCAGCGCATAAATTTGCTGTCAAGGAGCCTGCGGAGCTGGACAAATACGCCCTCTTCAAAGTAAAGCTGCCGGAATATCTGCCTGAGGGCTTCGCCTTCGACCATGGAGAATTCTTCAAGGGCGAGGAAGGCGTGAACGGACAGGTTGTTGAATTATTCTTCTCCAGCAAGGAGAAGGGGAAGCGGATCTGGATGCAGCTGCGCCTGGCCAATGAGGACAACGCCTTTGCAATGTCGACAGAGGGTACGGTAGAGCAGGTGAAGATCAAGGGAACCGATGCGGTTCTAGTCAGTGGCAGAGGTCTGGACTGGGAAGCAAACGGAGTACTGTACGGCCTCAGCACCCGCGGCCTTGACCGGGCTGAGGTAATGAAGATCGCAGAGTCCATCAACTGGTAAGCAGGCAGGAGCGGAGAAGGGAACAGGTACCAGGAACAGGATGAATCAGAGCACCAGACTGCAACCCCGGAGCGTAGCGGGGAACGCGGTCTGGTGCTTTTTGAAATAGCGTTTCTCTTATATAAGAAGTAATAAGAGGAACCATACATAGATTGTAAGATTCCCGGGAGGCCGGAGCGGATTCGGGGCCGGATGAATACTTCTCCGCCTGCTTGTCATGCCCGTCTGCATATTGAGGCCAAGTCCTTCATAGACATGTACTAATCAATGCATTCAAAACAGGTTAAGGGGATGATGTCATGCGCCGGATAACATGGGTACTCGCGATCATTATGAGCGTGGCCTTAGTATTGACGGGGTGCGGGAAGAAGGATGCCGCCTCTGTGGTCAAGGATTTGAATAGTGTGTCTGACAAGCTGGAGAGTAAGCAGGGAGCTTATCAAGGCTCAGGCACGATGACCTTGTACACCGGGGAGCAGCCGCAGGAATACAAAGTGGAAGTGTGGTACAAGAATCCGTCCTACTACCGGATCAGCCTGTCTAATGTCCAGAAGGATGTGAAGCAGATTGTATTGCGCAATGATGAGGGCGTATTCGTTCTGACACCAAGCCTCGGCAAAAGCTTCCGGTTCCAGAGCGACTGGCCGGACAGCCAGGGACAGGTATATCTGTACCAGACGCTGCTCAAGGGAATTGTCTCTGACAACAACCGCCAGTTCGTAGAGGACGGGGACAATTATGTGTTTGAGGTAGCCGCGAATTATCAGAGCAGCGCGCTGGTCCGCCAGAAGATCTGGCTCGCCAAAAAAACCTATGAACCAAAGCAGGTTCAGGTATCGGATTCCGAAGCCAAGGTTGTCGTTAACGTGACCTTCGACAGCTTCAAGTTTGATCCGGAATTCGCCGCAGATTCTTTTGATATGCAAAAGAATATGGCCACGGGCTCACCTTCGGAGAGCACTGTAGCTGAGGTGGATGAGAACGGTAATCCGGTAGTGGCGGAAGACGGGGAACAGGCCGGCCAGCCGGTTGCGGCAGAACTAGGTGACTTCGGAATCATCGAGCCGGATTATGTTCCGGCAGGCGTGAAGCTGAAGGATACGAACAAAATTGAAGGCAGCAAGGATCATGCGGTGCTTATCCGTTATGACGGCATCTACCAGTACACCATTATGGAAGCCCGTCCGCTGGACCGTGCGGTATCGCTGGCTCCAGGCAGTGTAATCGATCTCGGGTTCACTTGGGCACTTCTCAGCGGAGACGAGCAGCAGACATTGACCTGGATGAATGAGGGTGTCGAGTACCGGATCACGAGCGATAATCTGCCAGTTACGGAAATGATGCAAATTGCCGCTTCTATGGAGGAACAATCGGGTAAATAAATATCAGTAGGCGGATACTGCGCAACGTGGGAAATATTCCTCTACACGCAGTATCCGTTTTTTTGCTGGTTCTGCTCACATTGACAGAGGCCTTCTCTAAGCATTACCATTGCAGTAAGACCCCAAGTTCTATGCGATTTCAGCGTAGATGTTTTACTACAATGTAAGAAGGTGAACCTGAAGTGCAAGCAAGCTATCGACCGACAGTAGCCGAGATCAATCTGGATGATTTGCGTGCCAATTATGAGGCTTTCCGGGCGGCACTGCTGCCGGAGACCAAATTCATGGGATGCGTCAAAGGAAATGCGTACGGACACGGTGCCGTGGAAGTGACCCGGGAGCTGGAACGACTTGGAGCGGATTATGTTAGTGTCGCCTTTTTGGATGAGGCATTGGAGCTGCGTCAGGCGGGAATACTAATTCCTATTCTGGTGCTGGGCTACACCTCCCCTGAAGGAATAGCCGTTGCCTGGAAGAATAACGTTACCGTAACACTGTTCACACCGGAAGTACTGGAAGCTGTTAGAGCGCTTCCTGTAGAGAAGGAGCACCGGCTGAAGGTGCACATCAAGATTGACAGCGGGATGGGCAGGCTGGGATTATTGCCGGCCGATGCACCTGCTTTCATTGCTGAAGTGCATTCAGTAGCGCAGGCGGAGCTGGAGGGCATGTTTACTCATTTTGCTAAGGCAGACGAACAGAACAAAAGCTATACACTGATGCAGCACCGACGTTTCATGAGCGTGGCGGAAACGCTTCGGGACATGGATATTAAGATCCCGATCATACATACGGGCAATAGCGCTACGGCCATTGATACACCTCTCTTATCCAGCAACATGGTGCGTGTAGGCATAAGCTTGTACGGATTCTATCCTTCAAGTGAGGTGAACCGCGAGCTGGTGGCTTTACACCCGGTAATGACGCTGAAGACGCAGGCTGTCTATATCAAGACCCTGCCGCCTGACTCAGGCATCAGCTACGGCACCCGGTATTTCACGGACAGCGATGAGGTTATCGCTACGCTTCCCGTGGGATACGCTGACGGATATTCCCGCATGCTAACGGGCAAAGCGGAGGTGCTAATACGCGGACGCCGCGTTCCTGTCGTCGGAACAATCTGCATGGACCAGTGTATGGTATCACTCAAATCTTTCGCTGAAGAAGCGGAACAAATCAAAGCTGGCGAAGAGGTTGTACTCATCGGCCGCCAGGGAGCCTTGTCGATCACGGCAGACGAACTGGCGCTCCATCTTGGGACGATTCACTACGAAGTCATCTGTATGCTGGCTCACCGGGTGCCCCGCGTATATGTACGCGAAGGTATGTTACCCAACCTCGTGAATCCCTTGCTGCAGACTTGAAGCCCGGACCAGGGGACCTTGTGCAGGAATTGAAAATAAGGACTAACCCGTATAGAGCGTGTGACTTATAGTCTATACGAACCGCCATTTCTAGTTTATAATGGGATGCAGCATACTTGATATACTGGCGGCATATATTCCTTGTATAAAATTCCTTGTATATTGTAACACTGGAACACAAGGGCAGAAGGTTTGTGGGGGTGGAAGAGAAGGTGGCCAATTTGCAGAACACCAAAAGAATCATGATCAGCTTGCCCGATCATCTCTTGCAGGAAGTGGATGGGATCGTTCAATTGGAGAACTCTAACCGTAGTGAATTGATCAGGCAGGCCATGAAGCTGTACTTGACTGAACGGAGGAAACGTACCATCCGGGAGTCGATGCAGCGGGGATACATGGAAATGGCTAAGATTAATTTGACCATGGCAAGCGAGGCCTTTCTCGCAGAGGAAGATGCAGACAGTACTCTTGGCCGCTTAGTAAGCGGGGTGTAAATATTGATTGTTAAACGCGGCGACGTTTTTTTTGCCGACCTTTCACCGGTCGTGGGTTCAGAGCAAGGCGGAGTTAGGCCGGTACTGGTCATTCAGAACGACATTGGCAATCGCTTCAGCCCGACTGTAATTGTGGCAGCTATCACTGCCCAGATCCAGAAGGCCAAACTGCCGACGCATGTGGAGATTGATGCGGCTGCCCATGGCTTTGACCGGGATTCCGTTATATTGCTGGAGCAGGTTCGGACCATTGACAAACAACGCTTAACCGATAAGATCACCCACCTGGACGATGAGACCATGAAGCTGGTGGATGATTCGCTGCAAATCAGCCTGGGTCTGATTGACTTCTGAACCTTATAGGGCTATGACATCAATAATTGTACTAAAAGGCATGCCGGAGATTGTATCCGGCATGCCTTTTTTACAAGGATAAGAATGAATACGTTCGGGGTCGACGGAAAGTAGCGGAGTAATGATTGAAGATAATGCCCTGCAGTGTGGATGGATTATTTGGCAGTCCCACCGGGTGTTGTGCAAGGGCTTGACCTTATGTTACAATTAGACCGGTCAGTCGGTCTATAGGGGGGATACATATCAAAGGACGCTCGGATGGAGAAGAAACCAAGAACCGTATTCTGCAGAATGCTTCACATTTGTTCGCACATAAGGGTTATGGTGCGGTAAGTATGAATGAAGTCTGCTTAGCTGCCAAGGTCAGCAAGGGCAGCCTGTATCATCATTTTCCCAGCAAGGATGAACTGTTCCTGTATGTGGTGGAGGATGATACCCAGAAGTGGCTCTGTGAGTGGGAGGAGCTGCGGAGCAAGATCACCGGGACGGAAGCCAGGCTGTTCGCGCTGGGAGATCATTACGCGAATGACTTCCAGAATCCGCTGATTCATGCACTGGAGGAATACGCCAGATCCCGTACGCTTACCGAAGATATGCGCCAGCGGCTCTCGCAGATCTACGAATCTGCTTCACAGGCCTGCCGTGACCTGCTTCAGGAGGGTATGGATTCCGGATATCTGATTCCAGGCAATCTGGACAACTATGTGACCATCGTCAGCGGCATGCTGGAAGGGATCGGCAGGGTCAGCGAGATTACAGCACTCGCGAAGGGGCCAGAGGATATCAGGGAATATTACCGCGGGGCCATTCAGCTGCTGCTTCAAGGACTGCGTACCCGGGAGAGCTGAACGGTAAACGGGATTTTTAATCCACAAGCAGAAACGGCTAAGCTTCATTCATAGGAGCTTATTGCTTTCGAAGCAGCGATATTACATATCGCTTTCAGGCTGTTTCTGCGTGAAAGATAGGGATAATTTTTTGCGGTGCGAAGCGTATGAATTACTATTTTTTAAATAGACCGGATGGTCGGTCTTGTCCACGGCGTTATGCAAGCAGCTGTACCCGCGCCGTTATGAGTTCTTCGCCCGTTAATGGGAGAGACTGTTATTACATGAAATGAAGCACACCTGGAGCCTGAAGATTTGCCCGGGAATTACGGAGGGATTTACAATGTCATTATTACTAAGAAACCGGGGCGCGATGCTGCTCCTGATGTTGAATATATTTTTGGCGTTCACGGGGATTGGTCTAGTTGTCCCTATTATGCCGACCTACATGAATGAGCTGGGCATTGGCGGGAGTGTTGTCGGACTGCTGGTGGCCGCTTTTGCCCTGACGCAGCTGCTGGTATCACCGTTTGCCGGGAACTGGTCGGACCGGATGGGCCGCAAAAAAATCATTATCGCCGGACTGATTGTCTTTGCCTTGTCGGAGCTGCTCTTTGGTCTGGCTAATGTGCCCTGGCTGCTCTTCGTATCCAGAATGCTCGGCGGTGCGGGTGCGGCGATGATTATGCCGGCGGTTATGGCTTATGTTGCGGATACGACCTCTTCTGAAGAACGCGCCAAAGGTATGGGCTTGATCAATGCGGCCATTACTACGGGATTCATCATCGGGCCGGGAATTGGCGGATATTTGGCTGAGCTCGGCATCCGGGTCCCTTTTTTCGTCGCTGCCGGAGCGGCTGCCGTTGTCGCACTCATTACTTTTGCCGTTCTGCCGGAATCACTGTCTGCGGAGAAGCGTGATGTAGCGAAGTCTGATGAGGGTAACAAGGAGAATCTGGGAATGCAGATGCTGCGCTCTTACCGCGAGCCTTATTTCTTCGGTCTGGTGATCATATTCGTGCTCTCCTTCGGGCTGGCTAATTATGATACAGTGTTCGGGCTGTTTGTGGATCATAAGTTCGGGTTCACCCCCAAGGATATTGCGTTTGTCCTGACGTTCGGTTCCATTGCGGGTGCGTTGGTTCAGGTTACGGTGTTTAGCTGGATTTTGAACCGTTTCGGCGAAAATAGAGTGATCTCCATCTGTCTGCTCATTGCCGGACTGTCTATCTTCCTCACGCTGTTCGTTCACGGGTTCGCAGCTATTGTTGCAGTGACCTTCATCGTATTCTTGGCGATGGATATTCTCCGTCCCGCCGTCGGCACACAGCTCTCCAAGATGGCGGATGAATCGCAGCAGGGGTTTGTCATGGGGATGAACTCTGCCTACACCAGTCTTGGCAATATTGCCGGCCCGATTGTTGCCGGAATCCTGTTCGACATGGATGTGAATTTCCCTTATGCGGCGGCTGCGCTCGTCATGGTGCTCTGCTTCCTCATGTCGCTGAGTTACGGGCGGCGGAAACGGAGCCGGCGGAGTCCGGTGATGCGGTAACGGGAGGGGAAGGTTGGATACTTATACAACCATGTCCAAGCGTTATAGGTTATGTAACGGCTATACTGTCCCGGGAGGGACGGTGTAGCCGTTTTTTGTATAACTCCGCTGGGGCGGGTAAAGACACCGGGAACCTCCTCATTAGCCAGGGGGATGCTGTAGCGGGACAGGGAGTTGGATTTGTTCCACTTGCTCATAAGTGGAGAAGCCCCTCTGAAACAGCAGTTGGAAAAACAGCACTTAATATAAGGCATATTAGCCAAAGTTGAGGAAGTGCATGGAATTAAATGACGTTTATCCAACTAAAACACTCGAATGCTCCAAAACAGCTAAAATAAGATACGTTTATCCAGCTATTGCTGCAGAGCGGGTGGGTGCCTGAGGGAACCTTAAACGGGAAAGGTAAAGGTATGCAAGGTAGGGTCCAATTAACCTTGGTAAGCTGTATATTTCGCCTTCCGGGCGGAATATGCTTTGGGGTCCCCGCAAATCTGCTGAGTTATCACCGGTTTGGTAGCTTGCGTTGCGGGGGTACTTTACCGTGCCAAACTTTGGTCCTGCGGCAAACTGTGATAGTATTTTAGTAGAGAGTTATGAACTCAGACTGCGTATAGAAAGAGGGATATACTTGAGCGTTGATACTAATGGGGCGGGTAAAGCGGCGGAAGATGCGGCTGCCCGCCAGGAGCAGGAACTGATTACTGCAGCAATTGCGAAGGAACTGGGCATCAGCCTGAAGCAGGTGCGGACTACGGTGGGGCTGCTGGATGAAGGCAACACGATTCCGTTTATTGCCCGGTACCGCAAGGAAATGACCGGAGAGCTGGATGAGAACGCGCTGCGCGATATCGAAGAACGGCTTGGATATCTGCGCAACCTCGGCGAGCGGAAGAAGGATGTCATCCGCAGCATTGAGGAGCAGGGCAAGCTGACCCCGGAGCTGCAGGCGCAGATCATGAAGGCTGTGAAGCTGCAGGAAGTGGAGGACTTGTACCGTCCGTTCAAGCAGAAGCGCAAGACACGGGCCAGTGTTGCCAAGGAGAAGGGGCTGGAGCCGCTTGCCGATTGGATCATGGAGCAGCGCCGCCAGGGTAATCCTTATGAAGAAGCGGCCAAATATATAGATGCGGATAAAGGTGTAGACAGTGCGGAGCTTGCTGTCCAAGGGGCAATGGATATCATTGCCGAGAATATTGCCGATGATCCGGCCATCCGTTCCTGGGTGCGCCAGTATACAGCAAGCCAGGGAATTCTGGTCTCCGAAGCGAAGGATGCGGAGCAGGAGAGCGTATATGAGAATTACTATTCCTACCGTGAGCCTGTGCACAAAATGCCGCCGCACCGTATTCTGGCCATCAACCGCGGGGAGCGGGAGAATGTGCTGAAGGTCGGCATTGAGATTATTGCCGATAAGATTCACGCTTTCATTATCCGTAAGCTGGTGAAGGGTCCGTCCCCGGTCAAAGAGCTGCTCGAAGCCGTGACCGAGGATGCCTACAAACGGCTGATCGTACCTTCCGTCGAGCGCGAGGTGCGCGGGGAGATGACAGAAAAAGGGGAGGCGCAGGCGATTTCCATCTTCTCCGGAAATCTGCGCAGCCTGCTGCTGCAGCCGCCGGTGAAGGGCCGCCATGTGCTGGGCGTAGACCCGGCTTACCGCACCGGCTGCAAGCTGGCCGTTGTGGACGATACCGGCAAGCTGCTGGAGGTAGCGGTCACGTATCCGACGCCGCCGAACAACAAGAAGAAAGAGGCGGCGGCCAAGTTCAAAGAGCTGATTGCCAAATATGGCATCCAGCTCATCGTAATCGGCAACGGCACCGGCTCGCGGGAGACGGAGCAGTTCACGGCCGAGGTTATTGCCGAGGTCGGGAATCCTGAGCTGGCCTACCTGATCGTTAACGAGGCAGGGGCCAGCGTGTATTCGGCCTCCAAGCTGGCGCAGGAGGAGTTCCCGGATCTGGATGTGGCGGAGCGCAGCGCCGCCTCCATCGCCCGCCGCGTGCAGGACCCGCTCGCGGAGCTGGTGAAGATCGACCCGAAGGCGATCGGTGTCGGGCAGTACCAGCATGATGTGTCGCAGAAGCATCTGGAAGAGAGCCTCAAGGGCGTCGTGGAGTCGGCGGTTAACCACGTCGGTGTCGACGTGAATACCGCTTCGGCCTCGCTGCTGTCCTATGTGGCGGGAGTCAATACGACGATCGCCAAGAATATTGTGAAGTTCCGCGAGGAGAACGGCAAGTTCGCCACGCGCAAGGCACTGCAGAAGGTGCCGCGCCTGGGCGCGAAATCCTACGAGCAGTGCATCGGCTTCCTGCGTATCCCCGGAGGGGATAACACGCTGGACCGCACGCCGATCCACCCGGAATCCTATCCGGTGGTCGACCGGCTGTTCCGCGAGCTGGGCCTCGATGTGGAGAAGCTCGGCAGCAAGGAAGTAGCGCAGCAGCTGGAGGTGCAGGATGCCGCCGAGCTGGCTGTGAAGCTGGATGTCGGCGTGCCTACACTGCGCGACATCCTGGAGAGCCTGCAGCGCCCGGGCCGCGATCCGCGCGAGGAGCTGCCGCTGCCGATCTTCCGCACGGATGTGCTGAAGATCGAGGACCTGGTTCCCGGCATGGAGATGCAGGGAACCGTCCGCAACGTGATCGATTTCGGCGCCTTCGTCGATATCGGCATCAAGAACGACGGGCTGGTCCATATCTCCCAGCTGAGCGGCAGCTTCGTGAAGCACCCGATGGACGTGGTCTCCGTGGGAGACAATGTCACCGTCTGGGTGATGGGCGTCGACCTGAAGAAGGGCCGCGTCAGCCTGACCATGCGCCAACCGCGTGAGGTGGCTGGCAGCGTGAAGTAGGGCGGCGGTATCGCTGGCAAGTTGAAGCAAGGGCAGGCGGTATGCGAGGCTGGCCATGCGAGAAGTCAGACCGGCGCTGCAAGCTGGGCGGCAGCGTGAAGCAGGGCGGCGGTATCGCTGGCAGGTTGAAGCAAGGGCAGGCGGTATACGAGGCTGGCTATGCGAGAAGTCAGATCAGCGAAATAGGTGGCCTGCAGCGTGAAATAGGGCCAAGCGGCAGATGCCGGGGCCGGCACAGACTCGCGGCACAAGGGAAGCCGGGCCCATTGGGCCGGGCTTCCCGAACACGCGGAAACTGACTGTCTGAGCTCTATTGCACGAACTGTTGCGGACTCAGATGACCCTATTTTGCTGAAATCAGCGTTTTGATCGTAGTTGCGGACTCAAAGGCCTCTATTTCATGGCTCGAGGCCTGCTGACATGCCCGAAAGATCAAATAACGCCTTCTGAGTCCGCAAAGGAGGCAAAACAGGCTATTTTCGCAAAATAACGTCTCTGGAGTCCGCAAGGAAGAAGGCCAACATGTACAGTGGAGTTGAGCACCCGGGCAACTGGATCTTGGATAGTCACTATGGAGCTCCAGCAAACTAACCTGTTAATAATGATCAGCCAGCGAATACCGCAGCAGAAGAAACGAATACGAAACACCAGGGCTAATAACCAATCAAGACAGAAATAAGACCCAAATCAGAACCAACCCAAGAACAACCCATATGACCAGCCGGACGGCTGCGCTTCCTTGACCAGGACGGCGCAGCCGTTTTTTGGCAATCCCAAATATCAGATGTAACGTTCCGGGCCAAGCTGCGGTAGAGAATAGTTATAATTGTTAATGATCTTAATCCCTCTTCCACACAGTGTTATGATGAACAAAAACAGAAGGTGGCGGACCGGTATTGAGCAATAGAGTGATCAGGAATTTCGGACAGAACGATATGGCGGCGCTTGGGGAAATGTATGCGCGGGTGTCTGCACAGGAGGATGTGCTTTTTTGGTGGGTAGGGGAGGAGAGCAATTGGGAGAATGTAATCTGTGCCTTTGAAGGGGACAAAATGGTGGCCAAAGGCCAGCTGCAGATCTTCAATGTGGTTCCTCCGGGACGTCTGCCTGGAAGCAAACATAAGATTTTTGTGAATCTGAAAACACTGCCCGGGCGTGAACAGGATACCGGACTGCTGGACAGTGTCTACTCCCTTCTGCTGGAACGGGCGCATGAACTGAAGGGGACACTGTCCCGGGAATACGGAACGGTTCTGTGTACGGGGAATTATGCCGCAGAAGAGAACTGCAACACTTATTTCGCACAGCATCTGGGTTACCTGCCGCATAGCCGGTTATATACGCTCCACCGTGACTTGAACGAACCTATACCTGCGGTTGAGCTTGCGGCAGGTCTTGAATCAGCGTGGGTTCAGTTGGATTCACCGGAGCAGAGAGAAGCTTATCTGGAACTGGAGGCGGAGATCTGGCCGGATGTCCCGCTGGGGCTGGAGCGTCTGCTGGAGTATCAGGAGCATCCGCTTTGGACATCGGCTGTTGTACTGGATGAAGGCAAGGTGGCCGGCAGTCTGATGGTCTGGCAGGAGGATAAGAACGGCATTATCGAGGACGTGTTTGTCCGTGAGCCATGGAGAAGACGCGGGATCGCCAAGGCCCTGCTGGTCCGCGCCCTGGCGTATCTGAAGGAGCACGGGCTGGAGCAGGCGCAGCTTATCGCCATGACCACCAATGAATCGGCACTGTCCCTGTACGCATCCGTGGGTTTCCAAACGGGACGGCAGGAGATCAGATTGTATACAGAGCTGGATTAATAATCACTTAGGATGAATTCCTCTACACAGTGATATCCGCGCAGTGAAAGTTGGGAGGAAGTTCGTATGGCAGTTGAATTAAAGCCAGTGTGTATTAATAATTGGTATGAATGCACCCAGCTTACGGTTAAGCCGGAACAGTTTAATATTTTTCCTGCACTTGTGGTGTATTGGATTGCCGAATCTAAATATGTTGATGGACAAGGATGATAACTATTGGATTCCTGCCCTAATGATTGATCACAAGCATCAAGGCAAAGGGTATGGCAAGGCTGCAATGGAAACATTGATTCAGTTCATGAGTAATTCCAGTTGTACAAGAATCATGATTGGGCACCGGCCAGACAATCTAATTGCGGGAAGAATGTATGAAGCTTTAGGGTTTCTAAAAGCCAGTGAAGAAGTAATCGACGGTGAAATCGTTCGTCTGCTGCAAATCTGTTAACTAGCCCCTCCCACCGCTTACCTCCCCAAGTGACAGGCGCCTTGCAACTATATCTTGCCGGGCAGCGTCTACAAGGGTAAGAATGGCAGCATGAGGAGGGATATCATGTATAAGGCAAGATCAATTGGATTCGCCGCGTTGACGGCCGGAATGTTAATGCTTGCAGCCTGCAGTTCAGCGCCGGAAGCGGCGCCGGGGACCACATCCACACCGGAGCAGACTCAGACATCTGCCCCGGCGACTACTGCGGCAGTATCATCACCATCTGCTTCTCCGGCACCGGCGGCAACGGCAGCACCAAGTCCTGAAGCTACGGAACCACCTCCGGTAGCGGAAGACCCCGGACCGCCGGAGGAAGGCACACCGCCTACAGCGCTGGAAGCGGCAACTACAGTAATGCGAGCGCTGAAGAGCGGGAATATGGAGACGCTCGCCGCGTGGGTACACCGGGACCGAGGGGTACGCTTCTCCCCTTACGCCTATGTTCAAACGGAAAGAGATATTGTGTTAAGCCAGGATGAGCTGACCGGCGCGATGAAGGACCCGCTGAAGCGTAATTGGGGAGAGTCCGCAGGTTCAGGCGAGTCGATGGAGTTAACCTTTGCGGATTATTATAAGCAGTATGTGTACGATGAGGATTTTGCAGGGAAGGCTGAAGTTACTGTGAATCAAAGCCAGGGGCAAGGTACAACCGTGAATAATATCAACGAGGTGTATCCTAAGGAAACTCATGATTACGTTGATTATTATATCAAGGGGATCGATCCTTCCGCAGAGGGCATGGATTGGCGCAGCCTGCGGCTGGTGTTCGAGAAGA
Organism: Paenibacillus phytohabitans; assembly: GCF_013141775.1. GTDB lineage: Bacteria > Bacillota > Bacilli > Paenibacillales > Paenibacillaceae > Paenibacillus_AQ > Paenibacillus_AQ phytohabitans. The sequence goes on along the minus strand of NZ_WHOB01000029.1, from coordinate 4,528 downwards.
ATGGTCAGGATCATATCCTTGTAGGGATCATTCATGATCAGTGGACACCTTAACGTAAGGACTGAAAGCGCCAATTATTAGTATAATCGCCAAAAGCCGCATCCCCTTGGTTATCCAACGGTGATGCGGCTTCTTTTGAGGTATATGCGTTTATAGGTTACTGCCATGTGTCATGTGTCATGGTATCAAGCAGTACCCGCTGTATTTCTGACTTACATCCCTGCGGAAGAAGCGGCAGCAGAAGCCGAACCAGTCACGGATTTGGCTACCGCTGTATACCCTTCAGGCAGGTAAGTCACGGCGGAGGCGGTAGAGATGACCTGCAGATTCATGGAGCCCGCAGGTGGAGCAGTCACTTTGAAATAGACCACTGCTGTTTGGTTAGCGCCGAATTCGATCCGCTCAATCGACAGGTTGTAACCCGAGGTAGGCAGATTCTCAACAGTGACAGTGGCTTTGTTTACGCCAGTTGCCGCTTTTTCCAGCGTAACCGCTGCTTCATAGTCATTAACCGGAGCAGTGGCGCTGTCATCCGGAGTGATTACCTCTTTGGCGAATTTGGCTGCGTCATAGATCAGGACAGCGGCTTCCGCACGGGTAACCGGTTCATTCGGACGGAAGGTATTGTTCTTCTCCAGCGTGATCAGGCGGGTATTGACCAGAATCTGCAGACTGTTCATCTCCGCTGTAGACAGCTTGCCGCCATCCGTGATATTCGCATACATCAGCGTAACCGGGAAGTTCCCTTTACTCTGCAGCGCCTGGGTCAGCAAATGAGCGAACTGGATCCGCGTCATTGCCGCATTGGGGTCGATGGACTTGTCCAGAGACAATCCGCTCTGCTTGGCAGCCACGAATGCGGAGGCATACCATGCGTTATCTTTTACCTTGTCGAAGTAATCGCTGGCTTTGCTGCCGGTTGTATTCTGCGGAGACAGCTTGAGTCCGCTGACGATGAACTGCAGGCCTTGGGCGTAAGTCAGCTTGGATTTCGGTGCGAACATATCACTGGTAATTCCGTTAATGATGCCATTTTGATGGAGTGCATTGATTTTGGATTCGGCCGCATTGCCCTTCAGATCCGAAAAGGCAGAAGCCGATGCTCCGAACGATACTGTTGCCGCCAGAATGCTGCACGCTAGAGTGATTTTTGTAGCGCGCTTCTGGAATGATGATTTATTCTTCATTGTGCCTCACCTCTTATACTCTTAGATGGCTAAAGGGGCTGAAATGTTGCAGGCAGATCTGTATAAGCTGAAAAAATTGTTGTTGAGCTGAGTGAAGTGCGTCTGTCACCAAGTAACCTAATTGCAGAAGGCGCGTTGTTGTTAGTATCAGCAGACCGCGGGGCCGTCATCCGGGAAAGTGCTTACCGATTGAACATTAACGGCATTTGGCTGTACACTTGAAGTAGAATCAGTAAACGGATTCAAACACTATCAGGCATCCATACATTCGGCTTATGACAGGAGAACATAGATGATTCAGCGGCAGAGGGTTGAACGGATCAACGTGGGGATTTTTGCCCATGTAGATGCGGGGAAGACGACTACGACGGAGCATATTTTGTATGAGAGCGGACGGATTCGCGCACTTGGCAGTGTGGACAGCGGAACAGCGTTGACGGATTCCATGGAGGTGGAGCGGCAGCGGGGGATTTCTGTGCGGGCGGCTCTGGCATCATTCTCGTGGCGGGGAGTGCAGATGAACCTGGTCGATACCCCGGGGCATGTGGATTTCCTGTCCGAGGTGGAGCGCAGCTTGCGGGTGATGGATTGTGCGGTATTGATCCTGTCAGCAGTGGAGGGCGTGCAGGCACAGAGTGAGATGATCTGGAATGCGCTGCGCAAGCTGGGAATTCCGACGCTCATCTTAGTGAATAAAATGGACCGGATCGGCGCGGATCCAGCCGCTGTGCTAACTCAGGCTCGGACCTATCTGTCCGGGGATATTGTGCCTGTGCAGCAGCCCTTATATAGGGAACGGGAATACATAGGGGCGGCGGATTTATGGAGTGAAGGCGCAGACGCGGCGGCGCGGACAGAACTGCTGGAAGCGCTCGCGGAGCGGGACGAGGAGCTGCTGGAGCTGTATATGGCGGGCGGTACGGCAGATCTGGCGCAGTGGAAAAGAGAGCTGGCCGTTCGGACGGCCGCAGGAAGAATGTATCCGCTGGTGTATGGCGTAGCGGCCAAAGGTCTCGGTGTCACGGCGCTGCTCGATGCCATGACCGAGTATTTCCCCCGCGCGGGCGGAGATGCGGAGCAGCCGGTGTCCGGTATCGTGTACAACATCCAGCGTGACAAAAGCATGGGCCGCATGGCCTTCGTGCGCCTCTATCAAGGAACTATCCGTAACCGGGATACGGTGATGAATTATACGCAGGAGGTTCAGGTCAAGGTGACGCAGATCCGCAAGGTCGAAGGCGGACGCACCGAGGATGTGGGGGCGCTGGAAGCGGGGGACATCGCCGTAGTCTATGGGCTGTCCGGCGTGCGGATCGGCGATGTGCTGGGCCGGCCGGAGGCCATTCCGCAGGAGGCGAAGCTTGCCGTCCCGCTGCTGACCGTTCGTGTCTTCTGGGGAGCGGATGCCGACGACCATAAGGTGATTGCCGCATTTCAGGAGCTGGCCGACGAGGACCCGCTGCTGGATACCCAGTGGCTGCAGGAGGAGCGGGAGCTGCATATCAAGGTGATGGGGCCGATCCAGCTGGAGATTCTGGATAGTGTATTGCAGGAGCGATTCGGGCTGAAGGTTACCTTCGGCCAGCCGTCGGTGATCTACCGGGAAACGCCAAGCCGCGCAGGTGAAGGCTACGTTGCGTACCTGATGCCGAAGCCGTGCTGGGCGATTCTGAGGTTCCAGATTGAGCCGGGCCCGCCGGGCAGCGGCCTCGTCTATGAATCATTGGTGCGCAGCTCCGATCTGCTGCCGCAATACCAGAACGAGACGGCCCGCCGCGTGCCGGAGGCGCTGCAGCAGGGTCTGCGCGGGTGGGAGGTCACCGACCTCAAGATCACACTGGTGGAGGGGAACCACCATGTGTGGCATACCCATCCGCTGGATTTTGCCGTGGCTACGCCTATGGCCATCATGGATGGGCTGGCCCATACCGGCACCAGCCTGCTGGAGCCGATCCTGCAGGTGCGCATCGTCGTGCCGGAGGAGAACGGCGGCCGCGTGATGAACGACCTCGTGCAGATGCGCGGCACCTTCGAGCCGCCCGTGCTGCAGGGCGAGCGGATGATCATCGAAGGCAGGCTGCCGCTGGCAACCTCGCTCGATTATCCTGTGACCTTAAGCTCCTACACGAAGGGGCGGAGCACGTTTACTTCCTTTTTTGCCGGCTATGAACCGTGTCCGCCGGACGTCACTGCCGAGCGTACCCGCCGGGGCGTGAACCCGCTGGATCAGGCGAAGTATATTCTGAGCGTGCGGAAGGCGCTGCAGGGGTAGGATGGGGAAAGAAATAGGCAGAGCGTGAGAATCAGTAGCATAGTATAACGAGAGGCAGCAATGGAGAGGAGAGAACCGCATGTTCAGAAGCCTGAAGCAGCGAATCGACAATGCAAACCAACTGCAGCGAATGCGCAACGAAAATCCCGAGGAGTTTCGGCGGGCACTGGAGAAGCATGCCCGTGAACAGCAAGCCCCAGATAACACTCTCCCGGTACAATCCGGACTAGCTATCCAGTTTACCCGCTGGTTCCTCTACTTGCTGACTGCGCTCATTCTGCTGGTCATTTTCCTCGGTGTGCCCCAGGCGGATAACCCTATATTTTCACTGCTCAGCTTTGGCCTGCTGCTGTCTCTCCTGTATATGGCGGCTGGTCTGGCCCATCCCTCTATTATATTTTTCCGGAAAAAACGTTCCCGAATGTTTGCACTCGAACTGTTCGGGCTGATAAGCGGTTTGCTGATTCTTCTGATGACGGTTTTTCATACTTAGGAGGGAATTAATTACTTTTGCAGAATATAATCCTGGATCAACAGGTAGAAGATGATCAGTGCGAATGGCAAGCTCCCATGAAATCCCCGGGTCCTTCGCACCTCAGAATTTGACGAAACCTTCTAAGTTAGCGATTGTTTAAGAAAAGTCAACGGCTGATCGATACTTATTGTAGTATCGTTTCGGGGAAAGTGCAGTGAATTGATGCAGGAACAGCATGGAATGTGCTGGTTTCCGCTGTCGCACTCCGTGTGGAGTGCGTGGATTGAAATAATACAGCTTTACCGCCTACGCGAGTTACGGCTTGTCGCACTCCGTGTGGAGTGCGTGGATTGAAATAACATAATATTTTTTCCTCCCGGTCCCATTTTGGTCGCACTCCGTGTGGAGTGCGTGGATTGAAATCTCTACATCCGTCACGGCTGTCGTGGCGGGCTTGTCGCACTCCGTGTGGAGTGCGTGGATTGAAATGGATCTGTTGTAGGTTGTGCACTAGGCTGTGCGGATGGTCGCACTCCGTGTGGAGTGCGTGGATTGAAATAGGTAAAGGATGTTCAGGCCGCAGTAGCAGAACTG
>NZ_WHOB01000028.1 GCF_013141775.1 Paenibacillus phytohabitans | reverse complement strand
GAAGGCACAGCAAGTGCTGGCTCCAATTAAGAATGTGGAAACCCTGGGTTCGCTCAAGCTCATCAAGGTAGACGCTGCTGACGCGACGAAAAAGCTTGCCGGAGCAGAGTTCAAGCTCACGAATTCCAGCAAGATTGTGGTTGCAACGAAGACAACCAACGCTAACGGTGAAATTGTATTCGATGATTTGAAGCTGGGTACGTACACACTGGAAGAAACAAAGGCTCCAGCGGGATATGATCTAGATCCAACGGAGCGCACTATTACGATTAATTCAAAGGTACAGCAGGTGCTGGCTCCAATCACAAACCAAGAGACCTTGGGTTCAATCAAGCTCGTTAAGATCGCCGAAGGTAACGCAGCGAGAAAGCTTGCCGGGGCTGAGTTTAAGCTTTATGATTCCAACAAGAGCGTAGTGGCAACAGGGATTACCAACGTGAATGGTGAGATTGAATTTAAGGATTTGAAGCTTGGTGTATACACACTGCAGGAAACCGTGGCTCCAACCGGCTATTATTTGGATTCAACGGAGCGCAGCATCATCATTGATTCGAAGGTACAAAAGGTGCTGGCTCCAATTACGAATAAAGACATACCGGCACCGACAGGAGCTCCCGGAACGAACCCGGTGGTTACTCCAACACCTACTCCGGTTAGTACGGTAACGCCAGGTGTAACTAGTACACCAGGTCCTTCCGCAACAGGAGTACCTGGCGTGACGTTTACACCGGGACCTACACCAATAGCGACCTTAAGTCCTACTGCACCTGCAGTAAGCAGCGCACCGACACCACAGGCTACGTCAGCAACGACTGTTGAGGATATTCCAATCGATGGGGAAATTCCGCTGGGCGGCATTCCAAGCATTAGTGTGGAACCGTCACATGGTACAGTAGTTATTACACCAGACGGCAAATGGACTTATACTCCTGATCCGGGATATACCGGCAAGGATAAGTTCACCATTACTGTAACGGATGAAGACGGCAATGATCAGGATATCATTATTGAGGTGGGTGTTGATGAGGTGCCGACAGGTACGGTAACTGATACAACCTCCGGTGAAGATGGCCTGCCTGGAGATCTCCCTAAGACAGGGGAAGAAAGTCCGCTTCCATTGTATCTGATGGGTGGGGGACTGATCGTTCTGGGGATTATCCTGGCACGGAGATTCAAGACACGCAATAAACCGGAGTAATAAGTGACAGCATAAACAAGGTTACATTGGTATACAGACAACCCGCCCGAAGCAAATGCTACGGGCGGGTTGTCTTGTTCTTATATTCAGCAGAAGAATAAGATTGATTCACAGACTTCTGAAATTATGCTGTTTCCATTCCTCGTACCAGCGGGTTATATTTGCCGGCAGGCCGATTCCCAGTTCCCCGTTCCAAAGAGCTGTCATCGTGTTATATTGCTCCTCGACCCCTGAGCGTTCACCGATGATATCATACGTTTTCATAAGTCCGAAATATCCCTGTTCGAAATAAGGCTGAAGATGGACAATACGCTGATATATCGTAACAGCCTCCGGGAGTTTGCTGGTCTCTATATAGAACGCTGCCAGACTCAGCGCATGATGCAGCCAGATCGTCCGGAGCCGCTGACGTTCACTCTCAGCCCACAAATAATCGTAGTCGGCCAAATAATCACCAGTGTAGAAATCCAGCAGACGCTGATGCTCTTGAATATTGCCAGCGCTGACCGGCTCCAGAGTAAGAAGGCCTTTCTCCCATTCGTAGCTGTCAATTAAAGCGCCCCCGGTCTCCAGGGTGTACCCTTCTCCGCCGCTGACATTATTGATGGGGAGATCGATTTCTCCCTGCTTCAAACACTGCCTTACCTGATAAATGGTAGTGTACAGGTGGGTTGAGGCTTTTTTGAGATTGAAATCAGGCCACAGGAGATCGATCAGGCTGTCCTTGCTGACAAACCGGTTACGGTTATGAAAAAGATAAGCAAACAGCTCCTGGGCTTTCGAGGTACGCCAGCGAATATTGCTTAGCGGCTGTCCGCCGCGCTCGAAACGCAGGGACTGGAGGCTGCGGACCATGATTTGATGATCTGTAATTTTATTGTCGGGCTCCAGCTCGATCCGTTCCTCCAGCCGCTGAATAGTCTTCACCAGCCTGCTTCTGCTTACCGGCTTCAATACATAATCAAGTGCGTTTAGCTCAAAAGCATCTACAGCGTAGTTATTGTATGCAGTCACAAATATGATTTTGGCACGGGGGCAAAGATTCTGCAGGATTTCACCAGCTTGAACTCCATTCATCTCGGGCATATCAATATCCAGGAAAATAACTTCCGGGTCCAGCTCCGGTGCTGCTTTTACCGCTTCATAAGGGTCTGTAAAGGCGGCAAGGATCTGTACTGACGTTAATTCTTCAAGCATGAGCTGAAGTTTTATAAGTGCAAGACGTTCATCATCCACTAGCATAGCTCGAATCATTTCTGTCCACCGCTTTCCTTATCTTTATCGCTGAAACGGATAACATCCTCTTAAGGAGGAGGAACCGTTTCTATTTGTATGCTGCCTAGCCATGATGATAAATGAATTCGACAAGAAAAAGGAATTCCCTTTCTGTAGAGGATAAGCCCCATGTAGGATATAGTAAAGTAAAATAGGCTACAAAATTTATTTTTTTAATAATTTCGCATGTTCTGCAGGGGGATCAGCCTGCCCGGCGTCTAACGTTATGTAACTGAAGGAGGGGAGAATTACTTGGAAGAGACGGAGTGGATTACTGCTGTGCTCAGCGGAGAGCATCAGGCCTTCGGGCACCTGGTGACACGTTATCAGGGCATGGTATACAGTGTGTGCATCAAAATCACAGGAGAAGCCGAGTCGGCCAAGGATATGGCCCAGGAAGTCTTCATCAAGGCCTATAAGGCTCTTCCCTCCTTCAGAGGACAGTCTTCATTCTCCACATGGCTGTACCGGATTGCTTACCGGACCTGTCTGGACTGGAAACGGGCCAATGACCGGGAATGGCGGCACCGGAGCACTGCGGACTACACAGAGAATGATTGGGTGACTTCGCAAACGCCTGAGCAGGCGGCACTCCGCAAGGAAGCCTCCCAGGAGCTCGGTGAGAATTTGAACAGTCTGACAGAGCCGTACCGGTCGGTTGTGCAGCTGTACTATTTTCAGCGACACTCGTATCAGGAGATTGCCGATCAGAAAGGGATTTCGGTCAAAACGGTTGAATCGCAGCTGTATCGGGCCAGACAGATGATGCGCAAAAGCGGGGAGGAATGGCGATGAATTGTGCAACAGTAAAAGAATGGATGCCGCATTATATCGATGGCCAGCTGCCGCCTGAGGCGCAGCAGACAATCCGCCTGCATGCCGAGTCCTGTCCCGACTGCGCGCAATGGCTGGAAGAGGCACGCGGTCTCGCGGCGCTGTGGAATGAGATGGAAGCCGGGCTGGACAGCCTTGGCCAGGAAGCAATACAGCCTATGGACTTCCCTGATCTTACAGCGGATGTGATGGCTAAGATTGACCGTATGGAGAATGGCCGCAGGGAACGGGTGATTAAAGCAACGATGTCCAGACGGCGCACCGCCCCGGGAACCTCCTGGATGCATTATGGCGTTGCCGTGGGGCTGACTTTTCTCCTGCTGCAGTTCGGTGTGTTTGAACACCTTGCCTACGGCATTACCGAAATTAATGGGCAAATGTCCACTTCAGTCAGCGCCTGGTTCGGCCCTCAAGGCAAATAATCCAACAATCAGCAGGGGCTATTCCGGCAAATTCATACTAATTAAAACCTGCGTACGATAGAAGCAGCTTTGCTGCAAGAAGATTTCGAAGAAGCGGATGTTCCGCAAAACTCAGCATATGCTTTCGAAGCAGTTTTGCTGTAAAGAGAGTTCGAAGAAGCGGATGTTCCGCAAAACTTTTAGGAGGTTATTATATGATTAAGAAAAGACGCTGGCTCACTTTTCTCCTGGCGATGGTTCCGGGACTGGGCCATATGTATTTAGGCTTTAAAAAACTGGGTCTTGAGTATATGCTTGGAGCATCGCTGTGTATTATGTTCATTCCGTCGATGCCCACCGTATTTCCGTTCGCGCTGGCAGCACTCTGGTTCTATCAACTATTCGATGCGCTGCAAAAAGCGGCCTGGATGAAGCTCTCTGCGGCTGAGCATGAGCGGATGATGTTCCATCCAGACAGCTTCGGGGCACCTTGGACTATGGGAATGCCGGCACCTCCGGTGTATCCGCATGATGATGTTAATCCGGTATGGGTAGGCATAGGCTGTGTCATAGCGGGTATTATGCTAATGCTCATTACGGTATTTCCAACCCTCTGGAGAATACTCAATGACATGAACATCGGGGCGATCGTGCTGTCTCTTGCCTTGATCGGATATGGACTGAGAATGCTGAAGAACAATTCTAAAGTATAGTGAAATGGGGAAATGAATTATGGGGAGATGGAAAATCGGCAGCTTTACCGCCGCAATAGGCTGCATTGTGATTGGGGTCATTGTAGTACTTGCCCAGTACGATGTAATCACTTACGAGGCGCTGGGCTATATCTGGCCGGCACTGCTTATTCTGTTCGGGCTGGAGATGCTGCTTAGGCTCTTCATTAAATCGGATGTCAAGAGCCGTGTGAGCGGCTGGGCGATTGTGCTGATTATCGTGCTTGTCGCGGCAAGCGGGGCACAGACGGTACTGGCCGGCGGTTCGCTGAGCAGTATCTTGGGCAATACAACGCTTGTCCCGGTAAGCGGGACGGTAGAAGTGAATCAGGAAATTAAGAATGTACGGATTGAATTGCCTGACGGCAAGGTTAAGATTGAAGGCGTACAAGGAAACACCCTGGAATATGAAGGAAAGCTGGAGCTGCCGGGCAATACGGACAGTGAAGCAGCAAGCGCACTAGAGCGTAAATGGAAAGTGACGACCGAAGGCGACACGCTTGTCATGGAGCTGGAAGGAGATTCCGGCTGGCTCGCGAACATCCAGTTCGGAATTAATGTCAAAGCTCCTTACCTGAATGTTAGCATTCCGCAGAATTTAGCCGCCCAGGTAGAGACCAGCGACGGATCCATCGAAGCTGCCGGTCTGACAGCAGGCATTGATGTGGACACCAGCAACGGGACAATGGATATCCATGATATTACCGGAGGCGTGGAGGCTCACACCAGCAATGGTACAGTAACCGTGCAGAATATACAGGGTAAAGTGGAGCTGGTCAGCTCGAACGGGGCGATTACACTGGGCAATATCGACGGCTCCTTATCTGCCAAGAGCAGCAACGGCAAAATTACGGTCAATTCTGCGGTGACAGGCGACTGGGAGCTGAAATCCAGCAATGGCAAGATTATAGTAGGCCTGCCGGCTGTTACGGATGCGACAATCCATGCGGATACGAGCAATGGTTCGCTTAAAGGGAATGTCACCTGGGATGGCGATGATAACAATGGAACAGCTGTGCTTGGCAGCGGAACCCATGAAGTTACATTGTCCACCAGCAATGGTTCTGTGACAGTGGACACCGCACAATAAATCGCACAAAGAGCTGTTTACCGGAATAATTGCCGGTGAACAGCTCTTTTTATGACCTGCTATAGAACAAGAATACGAGTCAGATCCGGGTTCTTAAACCCTGCTTACCAGGCATAAGCCTTCGGAGCAGCACCGCCGGGTCCCGGGAAAATCTCGTCCAGACGTTTCAGCACGGACTCGTCCAGAGTGATCTCCAGGCTGCGCAGCGCGCTTTCGAATTGTTCCAGCGTACGCGGTCCTATGATCGGAGCCGTCACCGCAGGATTAGCCAGCAGCCAGGCCAGTGCGATATTATCCTGCGGTTCGCCCAGCTCCAGACTCAGCTCCGCAAAGGCTTCCAGCTGGCTCTTATGCTGCTCTACACGTTCTGAATTGCCCCCGCTGCGGCTGCCTTCGATCTTCTTCAAGGCATTGCGGCCGAGGAGTCCCCCGTCAAGCGGGCTCCACGGGATAATTCCAAGACCGAGATGCTGGGCAGCAGGCAGAACCTCCAGCTCCGGCAGACGGCAGGTGAGGCTGTATTTATGCTGCTCCGATACCAGACCCAGGAACCCGCGGGCCTTCGCTTCCTGCTGGGCTACGGCAATATCCCAGCCGGCAAAGTTACTGGAGCCGACATAACCGATCTTGCCCTGGCTGACAGCAAGCTCAAAGGCGCCCCACAGCTCGTCCCACGACACGTTGCGGTCGATATGGTGCATCTGGTAGAGTTCGACATGATCGGTCTGCAGACGCTGCAGAGAGGCTTCCAGGTGCCTGCGGATAATATAAGAAGAAAGGCCGGCCTCATCGTTTGGACCATCCAGCTTGTCACTCATTGCGCCATAAACCTTAGTGGCGAGCACAACCTTTTCACGGCGTCCGCCGCCCTGCTTGAACCAACGCCCGATAATGGTCTCGGTCAGGCCGGAATTCTCACCCCAACCATATACGTTAGCGGTATCAAAAAAGTTGACTCCGGCGTCCAGCGCAGCATCCATGATGCGGAAGGCTTCCTTCTCGTCGGTAATTGGCCCGAAATTCATCGTTCCCAGACAGAGGCGGCTAACCTTCATACCGGACTTGCCAAGCTTAGTATATTGCACCTTAGTATCACTCCCTCATTAAGATGGCCTAACGGTTAAATACAACATTTGCCTACTAATTGTAAACAACTTAAGAATCAAGAGCAAACTGCGGTGCAGTTTTTATCAGTGCAAGATACGGTAATCGTACTCCTATAGGCTTCGCCTATCAGTTCAATAGAATCTATATCTTTGTCCTTTGTCTGTTGTTATGATACAACAATATACAGAAGAACTATGTCTGCGAGCAGCAGGACTACCTAAGGAGTGACAGGAATGAGCGAGGTTAAGAAAATCGCCGTAATTGCCGGGGACGGTATCGGACCTGAAGTTGTGGCAGAAGCGGAAAAAGTATTGAAAAGAACGGAAGAAGTGTTTGGCTTTGCTTTTGAAACGGAGCATGCCCTCTTCGGCGGAATTGCCATTGACGAGCGGGGAACACCGCTGCCGGAGGATACGCTGGAAATCTGCCGCAGTGCAGATGCAGTACTCCTGGGAGCCGTTGGCGGACCGAAGTGGGACAACAATCCGAAGGAGCTGCGTCCGGAAACGGGACTGCTGGGCATCCGCAAAGCATTGGGTCTGTTCTCCAATCTGCGTCCTGCAGTTGTCTTCGACTGCCTGAAGGATGCTTCAACGCTGAAACCGGAAGTACTGGAAGGCACGGACCTGATGGTGGTGCGTGAGCTGACAGGCGGTATTTATTTCGGTGAGAAGCTGCGCCGTCAGGGTGAACACGGGGAAGAGGCTGTGGATACCTGCGTATACAACGTAACGGAAGTAGAGCGCATTGTACGCCAGGCGTTCGAGATTGCCGGCAAACGCCGCAATAAGCTGGCCAGTGTCGATAAAGCCAATGTGCTGGAGACCTCGCGCCTCTGGCGTGAGGTAGTGAACAGACTGGCGCCGGAATATCCGCAGGTAGAGCTGGAGCATGTGCTGGTGGATAACTGTGCAATGCAGCTGCTGCGCCGTCCTTCGAGCTTCGATGTCATCGTTACTGAGAATATGTTCGGAGATATCCTGAGTGATGAAGCAGCGATGCTGACCGGTTCTATTGGTATGCTGGCTTCCGCGTCACTGGGAGAAGGCAGCTACGGCCTCTACGAGCCGGTACATGGCTCTGCGCCTGATATTGCCGGCCAGGGGCTCGCGAATCCGATCGCGACGATTCTGTCGCTTGCGCTGATGTTCCGCATGACCTTCGGCTACGAAGAGGCAGCGGCTGCCATAGAAGCAGCTGTCGCAGAGGTACTCGATGCCGGCCACCGGACCAGCGATATCGCTGTAGACAAGAGCAAGGCAATCAGTACTACAGAGATGGGCGATCTGATTGTTGCCGCTATCCGCAAAGCCTAGTTCTACCACATATGCCCTCCTTTGACGCAGAAAGAAGAAAAACTTCACAAAATATTGCTTATTTATAATAATTATAAAAAAGTAATCAATGTAATATTGACTTTGATTTTGTACGATGATAACATTTGTTCTGTAGCAGCAACAATGTAACCATCCATCAAAATCAAGAAAAGCATATTGCACCGGCTAACGGCACCGTAGTTGTTTTTCTTACATAATCAAAGGAGGATTTAAGCAATGGCAGAACGTTTGGTAGGTAAACCAGCCCCTGATTTCTTCATGGAGACAGTAACGGGCGACGGTAAGGATTTCGGTAAGGTTAGCTTGTCCGACTATCGCGGCAAATGGCTTGTATTCTTCTTTTATCCGCTTGATTTCACATTTGTATGTCCGACCGAAATTACAGCACTGAGTGATGCTGCGGCTGATTTCGCAGAACTCGATACAGAAATTCTTGGTGTGAGCATCGACTCCATCCACAGCCACAAAGCCTGGTTGACAACCCCTAAGGATATGAATGGCCTTGGTCCGGTTAACTTCCCGCTGGCGTCTGATATCACGAAGAAGGTTGCCAGCGATTATGGCGTCCTGATCGAAGAAGAAGGTATCGCACTCCGCGGATTGTTCATTATCGATCCTGACGGCGAACTGAAATATCAAGTGGTTAACCACAATGATGTAGGCCGCAGTGTAGAAGAAACTCTGCGTGTACTGCAGGCTCTGCAATCCGGCGGGCTGTGCGCTATGAACTGGAAACCGGGCGACAAGAATCTGTAAGCTGCCGGTCCTCATCAGCTGCGATCTTTGATATACGAAGAGAACCTCCTTGCGGGAGTATTTCCCGGCAAGGGGGTTTTTTGCACCAAAACGGCCCATCCTTAGCGGACAAGCCGTTTGAAAATAGGCGTAAAGGTTAATATATAGCTTCAAGGAGAGGAATCTCTCCTGCCATTGTGTAATATAATAATAGGAATTCAACGGAAAAAATCAAGGAGGGTGAACAAAAATGAGCTTTTGCTGTGGAGCGAGTATGGTTGGAACTAAGGGGACCCTAAAGCATTATCGCACGCAAGTCCATAATGTTCCCCTGCTTTTTTGTCCGGTATGCCACCGGGTAGAGGTACATTATAAAGTCGAAAATGAATATGAAATCCTGGCAGAATATGCCCATGGCGACGGAGTTACGGATGTTGATTTCCAGGATTATGTAATGGAAGATGAGGAAGCGATCTTCGAGAATGTGATAAATATGGAGAGCGAGGATCCGCTCGCTATTGTGCGCAGCCAAATCGACATGTCGCTTGACCTGCTGGCCGTAGCCAAACAAATTGGCGATACCAAATGGGAACGTGAACTGAAGAAGCGTCTGGCGGTTATGAGTCAGCGGCGCCACCGGCTGCAGCAGAAAGCCTGAATACCAAGCTTAATGCTTCCACGCAATGTCATAAAAGAGGAGAGTCTTCGCGAAATGCGGAGGCTCTTTTCATTGTATTTGCAGGAAACGAAACATTCTAACGATATTTAATGTGTCTTAAGAATCATTTTAAGAATATTTTTATCATTCGACAGTTTCTCCGATTGCGTTGTCTTCTTCTCTTGGATATGATTGGAATATAGTTGAAACGGTTGGATAATATAATACGATTTCCGAATGTTCTGGCGGCTTCGTCATATACTCATATACATAGTAATTTGATGTCGCTTAAGCGTCTTCGTCAATTGCAGTAAAAGGGGGAACTTCGTATCGTGATAAGCCAATATCAGGAAAGCTTGCTTTTACCGGCAAGAACGTTTCAATCCGGACCGATGGATACTACATATGAGGATGTTCTGGAGCATATCGACAGCGGGATTCTGCTTTTTGATGAAGAGGGAGTTCTGACGTTTGTAAACAAGCAGATGTACGGCATATTGGAGCTGGGCCGTCATTCTCTGCTTGGCTGCACCCTGACTCATTTGATAAGCCATATTCAACTAAGCCGTTTTAAGAAGAAGCTCGTTTTGCGGAGCTACCGTGAAATGGTGGTCAAAGGTAAGCCAAGCTATGAATTTGTAGATGAGTATGGCCGGTACTGGCGCGCCTCTCTCTGCAGCGGTGAGCAGATGAAGGGCTGCTACCTGTTCACGCTCAAAGAGATCTCAGACTTCAAGCTGATTGAACAGACAGCATACCAGAACGACAGTCTGGCGATGCTCGGCAGATTATCGGCTTCAATTGCTCATGAGATCCGCAACCCGCTGACTGCGATCCGGGGTTTTATACAATTGCTGCATCCCCATCTTCACCTGCTCGGCAAGGAGGAGTATGCGAAGATTATATTGGCTGAGATTGATCGTGCCAATGACATTATTCATGAATTTCTGACTTCCTCCAAGCCTTCGGTGCCACAGGTCAGTATGATTCCTGTCTCGGCGCTCCTTAAGGAAGTCGTTCTGCTTACGGAGAGTGAAGCTCTGATGAAGGGCTGCCAGATTAATCTGCAGGTGCTTCAGGAAGATCTGTTCATCTCCGGAGACACGAAACAAATGAAGCAGGTCGTCTTAAACATGATTCGGAATGCTATGGAAGCGATCTCGGAGAGAGCGGATGATTCCATGGGCAGAATAGAGGTCGGAGCGCGCAAAGAAGGAACAGAGGTGCGGATTTTTATCTCTGACAATGGCAAAGGCATGGATATCTGCACACTGGATAGGCTGTTCAATCCTTTCTTTACCACGAAGGAGAATGGTACGGGATTAGGACTCTCGGTCAGTGACCGTATCATCAAGAATCATGGAGGCTGCATCTCTGTCAGCAGCCGGCTGAATGAGGGAACCCGGTTCGTGATTTCGCTTCCGCTCATTCATTAATCGAACAATAGACTCGGTATTTCCAGGCTTCCGGGTTATAATCAATATATTAAGGGCTGATTCCTGCAGTGCACGGTCATGTGCGGGAGATCAGCCCTGTCTGCGTTATTTGCAATAATACAGTGAGTCAGTGGAGGGATGCAGCATGAATATTGAATGGAGCAGCGGTTCAGAGGCAGCTTCGCTGCAAGGCGATGCCTTATGTTTCATAGTCTCGGAGGCACAGGCGCAGGGAGAAGGACTTTCGGCCGAATGGGCGGAGAGGATCAGCCTGTTGTCCAGGGCAGGGCTGTTTAGCGGCAAGCTGGGGCAAATTTACCTGCTGCCGGTGACTAGCCGTCCGGAGCTGCCGGTAGTCATTCTGGCCGGAAGCGGCAATGGCAGCACAGCAGTCCATGACCTGCGGCTGCTGATGGCGCAGGCCGCCAGGGCGGCTCATAGACTGAAGGCAGATACTCTGATTGTGCAGATCCCGGATCAGCTGAACCAGCTGCCTGAGGCCCTGAAGGCAGAGACAGCAGGCCAGGCCCTCGCAGAAGGCCTGGTCCTTGGGGCCTACCGCCGCAGACAATACAAGCTGGAGCAGCCGGGCTACGCCGGCTTAAGCGCCGTAAGGCTGCATATGGAGCGTCAGACCGAAGAGTCAGAGGATGAGCGCTGGAAGTCAGGCTTGTTGCGGGGGCAGGCTTTTGGGGAAGCAACGAATCTGGCCCGGGACTTAACCAATCTCCCGGGTAATCTGCTGACCCCTTCAGAGCTTGCTGCAGCAGCCATCGAAGTAGCCGAACGCCATGGCTTTCCAGCTGAGGTGCTGGATGAACGTGAGATTGAGCTTAAAGGAATGGGCGGATTACAGGCCGTAGGCAAAGGCAGTGTGAATCCGCCGCGTATGATAGCCATTCGCTATCAGGGAACCAATCAGTGGGAGAATGTGGTGGGGATTGTCGGCAAGGGCATCACCTTCGACACTGGAGGCATTTCGCTCAAAAGAGCTCCTGGCATGGAGGATATGATCAGTGACATGGGCGGTGCAGCCGCAGTACTCGGAGTCATGGAGGCTTTGGGGCGTTTGCGCCCCCGGATCAATGTCGTCATGCTTATTCCGTCGGCGGAGAATATGCCGGCAGGCAATGCTTTTAAACCGGGTGATATTATAACCTCCCTCAGCGGAAGAACGATTGAAGTGCTGAATACCGATGCGGAAGGAAGAGTGGTTCTGGGTGATGCAATCACGTACGCGCGGGAGTGGGGGGCGGAACGGATTATTGATGTCGCCACGCTAACCGGGGCCGTCTTGTCCATTCTGGGCGATGTGGCTACGGGCGCTGTAACGAATGATGAAGAGTTCCTGGCGGAGCTTCTGGAGGCCTCCAGGCTGTCAGGCGAGCAGATATGGGCCCTGCCCGTCTATCCGGAGTTCCGCGAGATGCTAAAAAGCGAGGTCGCCGATATCCGCAATGCTGCCGGAAGATACGGCGGAGCTACTACAGCCGGATTATTCATCGGCGAATTTGCCGAAGGTCTGCCCTGGATTCATCTGGACATTGCCGGAACGGCATTTTTGTCGAAAGAGCGGGGAGTGAACCCGAAGGGGGCAACGGGGGTGATGGTGCGAACGCTGCTGGAATATCTGCTCCGCTTAGCTCCTGGCTCTGGATTCGAGGCAGATACTGCGCAGTCCTCATCATAAAACTGTTATGACCCGTATGAAGCTAAACAGCCGCAGTCTCCGGATTCCCGGGACTGCGGCTGTTTAAGATAGGGCTATTTTTGGAAGAAGCGAGTTTAGGTTGAGTTACATCCTATTTTCTGGCTTTCATCTGTGCAGTAAAGGACTGGACCCCATTCATGATCTTGTCCCGCGTATTCTTATTCTTCAGCAAGTAGGCTGCTCCCAATGCTACCGTAGTAAACAATGTCTTTTTGGTGTTCATGGTAATTCCTCCTTGGTATGGTCTGGCTGTAATTGCTTATAACTAACATACCCGCATGCCAAGGATTCTAAACGAATTGTATTCTTTTCTCTAGGGACGCAGACGGATCTAGTGTTTGGGATCGGCTGTAGTTCCGCAGCAGGACAAGGGTGAATCCAGCGATGCTGCCGAACATGTTTTGCTTTTGTCACAGCCGGCACAGGCGCCTTCTTTGCCCTTTTGAACATGACGGTACAGCATCCAGCCGGAGTACCCGAAGATAAGCGCTACAATCAGAATATTGACTATCATTGCTGCTCTCGCTTCCTCTCAGTAAATCTTGGACTTGCTGCCTCTACGACCATCCCAACAGCCGGCCGCCCTGGAAAATAACCAGTGACACGGCATACGCCAGTACCAGTGAATATCCCATGGAGAAGAAGGTCCATTTCCAGGATGCCGTCTCTTTCTTGATTACTCCGACCGTAGCCAAGCAAGGAATGTAGAGCAGGATGAAGGCCATGAAGCTGATCGAACTAAGCGGTGTGAAGACTGAAGCAATTTGTCCTTCCAGCCCTGCGCTATCCGGCGCATGGTAGATGATATTCATGGTGGAGACCACAACCTCTTTGGCGAGGAAGCCGGGAACCAGTGTGGAACCGGCCTGCCAGGTGCCGAAGCCGAGCGGCTGCAGCAGCGGTGCGATCAGCCCGCCGAATTTGGCCAGGAACGAGTTATCCATCTCTACATTGAATCCGGCAGGACCCGCGTAGGACATCAGCCAGATAATGACCGAACCGGCAAGAATGATGGTTCCTGCTTTACGCAGGAAGCCTTTGCCCTTCTCCCAGGTGCTGCGGCCCAGTGTCTTGAACTGCGGCATCCGGTAAGGAGGCAGCTCGATGATGAAGATGGAGGATTCATTCTTGAACAGATGTTTGGAGAATAATTTACAGAGAATCAGGGCGAAGACTACTCCCATCACATACATCGCCAGCACAGCCGTTGCTTGCCGGGCCGGGAAGAAGACCGCTGCAAACAGCAGGTACACCGGCAGCCGGGCTGAACAGGACATCAGCGGCATCAGCAGCGTTGTCAGCATCCGGTCCTTGGGCTGTTCGATACTGCGTGCAGCCATAATCGCCGGCACGTTACAGCCGAAGCCGATAATGAAAGGGATGAAGGCTTTACCGTTCAGGCCCATCCGTTCCATCGTGCTGTCCATCAGCAGGCAGACGCGTGCCATGTAACCGGAATCCTCCAGGAAGGAGATCATCAGGAACAGAATGAAAATCTGGGGAACGAAGACAAGCACACCGCCGACACCGCCGATAATACCATCGACAATCAAAGCATGAGTAAAGCCTGATGCACCGATCGCCTGCAGCAATGAGTTGGCTCCGTCACTGAGAGGGCCCCCAATGAAGCCGTCCAGAAGATCCGATAAAGGTCCGCCTACCCAGTCAAAGGTCGTTTTGAACATAGCGTACATAAAGACGATAAACAGAGGCAATCCCAGAAAACGGTGAGTCAGGATAGAATCCAGCCGCTCCGTCAGATTATGCGGCTTCTGCTTCGTCGCATCGATGGCTGCCGCGCATACACTGCGGATGTAGTCCATGCGGATGGAGCGGATCCACTGCGGAAGGGTAAGCGCCAGCTTCTGCTTTTGCAACTGGGTCTGACAGGCATCGCAGAGGAGCATCAGCTCGGAAGTATCCATACGTTTCTTGAGCAGCTCCAGTACTACCGGATTCTGCTCCATCAGCTGCAGGGAAACCCAGCGCAGGTTAGGCAGCCCGGAGATCTGCTGCAGTTGATTTGAAATAGAAGCTATCGTCGCTTCAACGAGTTCACCATAATTCAGATGGAAGCTCACAGGCGGAATATTAGCCGGCTTCTCCAGAACGCTGAGCACCTGGCTGCTGCCTTTGCCTGTTCTGGCAATCAGCGGTAACACGGTTATCCCAAGCTGTGCCTGCAGTACTTCAGGGTTGACCTGAATTCCGCGGGCATTGGCAACATCGATCATGTTCAATCCGAGTACAATCGGCTTGCCGTATTCGAGCAGCTGCAGGGTAAGCAGCAGATTTCGTTCCAATTGTGATGCATCGACAATATTGATGAGTGCTTCGGGTGATTCTTCGATCAGATATTGGGCGGCTACGCCCTCATCGCGGGAGAGCGGATGAAGTGAATAGATTCCGGGTAAGTCGATCAGCTTGCCGGCTCCGTTCTTCAGGCTGCCGACCTTCTTCTCAACAGTAACGCCTGCCCAGTTCCCGACATATTCATACGAAGATGTGAGTGTATTGAAAAGCGAGGTCTTTCCGGTGTTTGGGTTCCCTACAAGGGCGATGGAGCTCATGAAACTTTCACCTCAATCATCGAAGCTTCCTTCCGGCGGATAGCGAATAATTGACCGTTGCATTCCAGCGTAATGGGGCCCATAAAAGGACCTTTACCCTTCAGGCGGATCATTACACCTTCGGATACTCCCAGATCGGCAAGACGGCGGCGCAAGATGGGGTTCATGCCTTCAATTCTATAAATAGAGCCGGTAGTGCCCGGTTGTAAACGCAGCAAGGAGCAGGATGCAGAAGCCATTGTAATCCCTCCGAGAGAGATTGATAATCAATCTCAATTATTTCTTGTACTGTAGCATTTTGTTAGAAACTTTGCCGTGACTAATATCATTGTTTTGATCTCCTGAAATCTATATGGAAATTACTGAAATTTTCTTTACAATTTATTCTTCATTAAAGTATGATTGAACGATAATGTAAGCATAGTAAGTTTGTGGCCTTGTTTATTATGAGGATATAATATGAAGCTAAGCCCGAAGGGAGAACAGATTGTGAAGACTAATCAGAGCAAAATTGTCGATTGTACCATCCGTGACGGGGGATTGGTGAATAACTGGGATTTCAGTATTGAATTTGTTCAGAAATTATACGCTGGTTTGAATGAAGCCGGTGTTGATTATATGGAAATCGGATATAAAAACTCACCGAAGCTGCTGAAAGGGTCGGAGGGTGCCGGTCCATGGCGTTTTCTGAATGATGATTTCCTGCGCAAGGTTATCCCGCAAAAAGGCCACACCAAGCTGTCGGCACTGGTCGATATCGGCCGTGTAGACGTGAATGATATTCTGCCCCGCAGTGAAAGTATGCTGGATCTGATTCGTGTAGCCTGCTACAGCAAAGATGTGGACAAGGCGCTTGAGCTGGTGCAGACCTTCCACGATCTGGGGTATGAGACTACGATTAATATTATGGCTCTATCCAATGTCATGGAGAATGAACTGCTGGAAGCGTTCGAACAGATCCGCGAAAGCGTTGTTGATGTTGTATATATCGTAGATTCCTACGGCAGTCTGGATCACAATGACATCCATTACCTGGTAGAGAAGTTCAGAACACATTTGCCGGATAAACGCCTGGGTGTACATACGCATAACAATCTGCAGCTGGCCTTCTCCAATACACTGATTGCAGCGGAAAAAGGTGTCGAACTGCTGGACGCTTCCTGCTACGGCATGGGCCGTGCTGCCGGCAATTGTCCTACAGAGCTGCTGGTTACCCATTTGAAGAACACCAGATACACCCTCCGTCCCGTTCTGGATATCGTTGAGAACCTGATGATTCCGTTGCGCGAGAAGGAAGAGTGGGGATATATCATCCCATACATGATCACGGGAACTCTGGACGAGCATCCGCGCTCGGCGATGGCGCTGCGTTCTTCAGCCGATAAAGACAAGGCGGTTGACTTCTATGACAAGCTGACTACACCTGAGGTTAATTTCGGGGATAAATAAACGTCCGGAAGAAGAAAGCACTGACCTCTATTTAGAGGAAGGTGCTTTTTTTCTGCCAGAGATG
Organism: Paenibacillus phytohabitans; assembly: GCF_013141775.1. Lineage (GTDB taxonomy): Bacteria > Bacillota > Bacilli > Paenibacillales > Paenibacillaceae > Paenibacillus_AQ > Paenibacillus_AQ phytohabitans. Next base: position 31,894 of record NZ_WHOB01000028.1, on the reverse strand, counting down.
GCTTCTTTATAATATTGTAGGATGAACGATGTAACTTTACGGGAGTATTCAACCGATATTTATACATAGGACATAATACACATCGACTAGTTATTATAGATATCATTTTTAGACGCGAGGGACTTATGAGACAAGAAGAGAGAAAGACCATTCATGCGGCGGTTATAGGGGCTGCGCTGTTCCTTCTGATCCAGATTTTTCGTACACCGCTGGGCCATATAGAGGATAAAGATTTACTGCTGGCATTCTATCTTATTTCGGGCTGCTGCACTGTGGCTTTCGGCTTTGCGATTTTTGCCCAGGGCAGGTTGTTATTCTCCAATAAATTATCCAAAGCAAGACTTTATACATCCGCGCTGTTTTTGGGTGTAAGCATCTTTGATTTCCTGCATGTTCTCAGTTTTGTAGGCATTCCCGGAGTTGCCTCTTATATTAGTTCCGGACAGTCCCTATGGCTGCTGACCTTCTCGCGGCTTGCCAGTGCACTGGGGATCGTACTTATCTTCTGCAGGGCAGATCAGCCGGTGTCGGTTGACAGCAAGCACAAGGTATTCCGGAATTCATTCATGTTAATTCTGCTATCTGTGGCAGCGTTTGGCGCCGGCAACCTGATTATCCCTGGACTGGCGGGTTATCCGTGGGTGGAGACCGTAAGAGATCTGGTGAATATGGCCGTACTGTTCGTTTATCTGCTTGGAGTAGGAATTATTGTATATCCGGGCAAAATTGAGAAGTCGGCTTCGTTGCTGATTATTATCCGCTCCCTTGTATTCTTTGCACTGGGCCAGGTCTTCTTCATGAATCTGTTCAGTGTCGGAGATATGGATTATCTGTTCGGGATGCTCAGCAGCGGAGTTGCTTATTATCTTCTGCTGACTGGTGTCTACAGATTGACGATTGAGGAGCCCTTTGAGGAGAACCAGCAGGCAGAGGCGCGGATTAATTATCTGGCCTTCCACGATGATCTTACAGGTCTTCCGAACAGACGCCGCCTGATGCAGCGTATGGAAGAGATTGTGATTCAGAGTGAGAAGGACAAAAGCCGCGGATTCTCGGGCCTGGTCATCATGAACATCAATCATTTCAAGAATATTAATGACTCTCTCGGACATTATGCAGGAGATTTGCTGCTGCAGCTGGTCGCCCAGCGGATCGGGAGTCAGGTTAGAGTGAATGAGGAGCTCTATAGTATGGGAGCGGATGAGTTTGCTTTTCTGATGACAGAGCGGACCGGTCTTGAGAACTGTCTGGTCCGGGCGAATGAGCTGCTGCGGCTGTTCGAGACACCGGTAAGCCTCGAGTCCGGAGAATACCACATCTCGCTTAGTCTGGGGATGAGCATCTTCCCCGGAGACGGTGATTCGGCAGAGCAGCTAATCCAGAACGCGGATACTGCTGTGCACAATGCCAAGGAGCAAGGGGTGGATATCCGCCGCTATATTCCGGCTATGCAGATGAAGGCGAAGGAACGCCTCAAGCTGGAGAATGATCTGCGCAGAGCCCTGGAGCGTAATGAATTCTATCTTGTCTATCAGCCTCAGGTACTGCTTGAGACTGAAGAGATTGTCGGCATGGAGGCGCTGCTGCGCTGGAATCATCCCAAACGCGGACTCGTCTCTCCCGTTGATTTCATTCCAATCGCAGAAGAGAGCGGGCTGATTGTTCCAATCGGGGAATGGGTGCTCAGAACGGCCTGCCAGCAGAATAAAACATGGCAAAATTCCGGTTATCGGCCCATTTGTGTCTCTATTAATCTATCGATGCGTCAGTTCCTGCAGCCGAATCTGGCTGGTAAGATTGGGGCAATTCTGCAGGAGATCGGTCTCGATCCCAGCTATGTTGATCTGGAGATTACAGAGAGCATGACACTGGATAAGGAGACTGCCTTTGACCAGTTGAACCGCCTGAAGAGACTTGGCGTATGCATCAGTATTGATGACTTCGGAACAGGCTACAGCTCATTGCATTATCTCAAGAACATGCCGATTGACCGGCTCAAGATTGACCGCTCCTTTGTCTCGGAAGTGATGGAGGACAGCAACAATGCGGCGATTGTCTCCACGATAACGTCCATGGCTCACCACCTGAAGCTTAAGGTAACTGCGGAAGGCGTTGAGAACAAGGAACAGCTGCAATTCCTGCGCCAGCAGCATTGCCATGAAGCTCAGGGGTTTCTGTTCAGCAAGCCGGTCAAGGCAGAGGAGTTCGAACTGTCTTTTCTGAAGCCGCTGCTGGAAATGCCATCGTAATGGGATCTTGGAGATCCTGCTAGGGTTGCAATTTATTCGTAGTAATGCTACAATGTTTCTTGTACTCAATTTGAGTTGCGGGTGTAGTTCAATGGTAGAACTTCAGCCTTCCAAGCTGATAGCGTGGGTTCGATTCCCATCACCCGCTCCATATTTTAATTCCAAATCCTTGTCCGCAAGGGTTTTTTCGTTGCTTATTTTCGTTATACAACCGGCGAGAATAGGATTATAGGGCAGTCATACGTATTAAGTATTATGATCCGCAAAAAGCCAGGCTCCCGATTCTCCGGGAGCCTGGCTTTGCTGTTGCAGCTATTGTGGATCAGCTTGGGAAATGCTGTGCCGGATTATACGGTCTTCAGGAACTCTACAATCGTCAGCAGGCCTTTATCGAAATTCTCCAGATTGAAATGCTCATCCGGAGCATGCAGGTTCTCGTCATCGAGGCCAAAGCCCATCAGAACCACCGGAGCCTTCAGAATGCGGGAGAAGCTCTCCATGATCGGGATCGAGCCGCCGTCTTTGGTGAAGAGGGCACGGGCACCGTACACTTTGCCGTAAGCATCTGCAGCAGTCTGCAGAATTGGATGAGAAGGATCGATGTTGAAGGCGCGGGCTTTCTCCATCTGCTTCACATGCACTTTCGCGCCGCTCTGGATATTAGCCTGCAGATGCGCTTCTACAGCATCCAGAATATGCTGCGGGTCCTGGTCGCCGACAAGGCGGCAGGTAATCTTAGCATGGGCTTCCTTTGGAATAACAGTCTTGCTGCCTTCGCCCTGGAAGCCGCCGTATACGCCGTTCAATTCAAGCGTCGGACGTGCGCCAACCCGTTCTACGAAGCTATAGCCTTCCTCGCCGTATAATTGCTCCAGGCCAAGGCCTGCTCTGATTTTGTCTTCATCTACGCCCTGCTTGGCGAATTCATCACGCAGCAGCGGAGAGAGCGTAGGCACGCCTTCATAGAAGCCTTCAACGGACACACGGCCCTTGTCATCATGAAGCGAGCTGAGCAGCGACACTAGGGCATGCAGCGCATTGGGAACGCCGCCGCCGTAAGAGCCGGAGTGAAGATCTGTCAGTGCGGTATTCACAGTGACTTCAAGTGAGCACAGTCCGCGCAGTCCGGTGCAGATTGCAGGGCGTCCGCGTTCCAGCAGGGAGGTATCCGAGACAAGTACGGCATCTGCCGCAAGCTTGTCCTGGTTGGCTTCCAGGAATGGAGGCAGGTTCACGCTGCCGATCTCTTCTTCGCCTTCGATGCACAGCTTGATGTTGACAGGAAGTGTGCCTTCCTGCTTGAGAATGGCTTCGATGGCTTTGATGTGCATAAACACCTGGCCTTTGTCATCAGTGGCTCCGCGCGCGTACAGCTTGCCGTCACGGATCTCCGGTTCAAACGGAGGGGTAGTCCACAGATTCAGCGGATCAACCGGCTGCACATCGTAATGTCCGTACACCAGAATCGTCGGCTTGCCCGGGGCATGAAGATAGTCTGCATATATAACAGGATGGCCTGCAGTGGGGTGCAGCTCAATATTGTCCAGTCCGGCACGCTTCAGGGTCTCTACCAGCCAGCCTGCGGCGGCGTTCACATCTTCCTTGTGGGTAGAGATAGCTGAGATGCTGGGAATTGCCAGCCATTGCTTGAGTTCGGTTAGCTGAGCCTCACGCTCAGCCTGAAAATAAGTTTCGTAAGACATAGTAATTATGTACCTCCTTGGAATCGCTGCATAATGCCGCCAAGACCCGTATCATGCCAGGGCAAGATAACAGGTCCGGACGGGCTTAGGTTCGGCAGTGTAATGCATCCATTATACTGGAGATATCATTAGGGATCAAAAAGGTTTGTTCAAACCGCTTACCAGAGGATGGTGGCCGGTGTAACGCCTTGGGGGAAGGTATCCTCGGCCTCGGTTCCGGCAGCGTACAGATTGTACCATGCATCGGCAATCAGATCCGGATCGGCCGCAGTTCCCGGCCTGATAAATGCGCCGATAGCCAGATGGGCCACATAAATACCTTGCGGCGCCAGATCCGAGTGCAGGTTCATCGCATAGTTGCGCAGCCCGCTGAGAGCTATACCCATATTGCCCATCATCGGAATCGGGTACAGGGAGGACAGCCCGGTTGTGAATAAAATAGCGCCGGTTTTCTTCTCCAGCATCTCCGGCAGCACCTGCTCCACACTGCGGATCGCGCCGATGACTTGTGACTGGAACGCGTCAAGGGCAATTTGTTCCGTAACCTGCGTTGCCGGAGTCGGCGGATAGCTGCCGCTGGTTGGACTGAACTCCAGGACATCAATGAAGCCGTAGTTGTCTTTGATGTCCTGGAAGGCAGCGGTCAGCTGCTCTTTATTGTAGAGATCCGCCGGAAAGGCAGCGGCTTCAATGCCCAGTGCTGCGAGTTCCTCTACTAAATTATTTAATTTGTCCGCGTTGCGGGCGATCAAAGCGGCACGGAAGCCATGTGCACCAAACTTCTTGGCGATAGATAATCCCAGGCCCGGTCCTGCGCCTACGATAGCGATAGTTTTCATGATTCATCAGTTCCTTTCAGGTTGTTGATTACTAACAGTAACCATGATAGACTTAGTTAGCTTAAGCGGCAAGAAGGCACTATTAGCTGCTTAGGTTACATGGAGGTAACTGCCTTGAACAATCAATCGAACGAACGGCTACAGGTACAGCAGCTTACTATGCTGGAGGATTGCACGGTTACCCGGCAGATCCTGGACCGTGTTGGCGATAAATGGAGTATGCTGATTATTGTGAACCTTGGTGTGCAGTCTTTGCGTTTCAAGGAACTGCAGCGCCGTTCCAGCGGCATCTCGCAGCGTATGCTGACCCAGACGCTCCGCCATCTGGAACGTGATGGGCTGGTCTGGCGCAAAGCCACACCTACTGTCCCTTTGACTGTAGAGTACGGTCTTACAGCGCTGGGTGAATCTCTTCTTGGCCCGCTGACTTTACTGGTAGAATGGGTGAATGGAAACCGTGGCGAAATCGCCAAGGCAAGGATCAGCTATGATAGCGGGCATGGAGCTGCGGAGCCGGCGGATAGCCCGGAAAAGTTGAGTATAGAATCAGAAACAGAAGCGCCGCCAGCGGCGGAAGCGATAGGAGCGGAATAACAGTGTCAGCGAATGTACCAGCAAGTCTTGAATATGAAGCACAAATGCCCCAGGGCGGAAACAGGTCTTATATCTATACGTACGCCCATTCTGAGGACGAGACATCCCTATGCGGCATGGAGCTGCGCTGCCTGTTTGGACGGGAGATCCCGCCGGCTATATTCTCAAGCGGGACCCGGGTGGACGTCAGCCGCAGCCCTTTTATCAAAGAGCGGATTGATGTGATGTATGAAGGGGACACGCTCCCGGAAGTCTACCGGCAGACGGAGCAGGTGGAGCTGGAGGGGAAGACCTTTAAGGTTATTTTTGTGAAGACGAATGATCTGGCACCTGAGCATAAAATTGAATACGATGAGCGCAGAGTGATTGAACGGGAAATCGGGCTGCGGATTGAAGGCGAGGCGGATGTGAATCATCCGGAGCTGGTGTATGGAATTGTAACGCTGGGCGGACGCTGGTACTTCGGCGCTTATCATAAGAATAAGGCAACCTGGTTCCGGCAGATGAAGAAGCCGCGCAGCTACTCCATAGCACTCAGCACGCGGGTGGCACGGGCGGCGGTCAATATGGCGGTTCCCCGCATAGCCGGAGTGAAGATGATAGATCCCTGCTGCGGGATTGGTACAGTAATGGTTGAGGCACTGTCTATGGGGATTGATATTGTAGGACGTGATATTAACCCGCTTATTGCTGCCGGAGCGCGGACGAATATCGCCCATTTCGGCTTCGAGAGTGAAGTCACGCTTGGGGATATTGCCGACATTACGGAGCATTACGACGTCGCTATTGTGGATATGCCTTATAATCTGTATTCGCGGATAACTCCCGAGGAGCAGTTCGCCATTCTCACGAATACCCGCCGGATTGCTGACCGGGTTGTAATTGTGGCGATTGAAGCGATGGATGAGATGATTCACTCCGCCGGCTTCACGATCATCGACCGCTGTATAGCGAAGAAGGGTGCGTTCTCCCGTCATCTGATGCTGTGTGAGTAGCGCTAATATTAATATAATGAATAGAGCTGCTGGAGTTCTGTAAAAGTATGTTCTATCCCATATCTGATTAAAGGCGGTGTACTTATGGAACAGAAATGGTTAACCTGGGCCAAAGAAATACAGGGGATTGCCCAGACTGGTCTGACCTATGCCAAGGATGTATATGATATCGAACGTTACCAGGCGCTGCGGGAGCTGAGCGTAGATATTCTGGCTAACTATACGTATGAGAGCAAGGAGCGCATCGGGCTCTCCTTCGCGGGAGAGGGCGGATACAGCACACCGAAAGTGGATATCCGCGGAGTAATTTTTCAGGATAACCGGATTCTGCTGGTACACGAGAAGCTGGACGGGAAATGGGCATTGCCCGGAGGCTGGGCGGACATCGGCTTGTCTCCGAGTGAGGTAGTTGTTAAAGAGATAGCAGAGGAATCCGGTTATCAGGCGGAAGCCGTGCGTCTGCTCGCTGTGCTGGACAAGAAGTTTCACCAGCATCCCCCGGAGCCTTATCATGTCTACAAAATGTTCATCCTGTGCCGGATTACCGGCGGGTCAGCGGAAGCGGGTGTGGAGACAAGCGGGGTAGGCTTTTTTGCCGAGGATGCCTTGCCTGAACTGTCGGAGGAGCGCAATACGGCGGAGCAGCTGCACACACTGTTCCAATATTTACATAATCCTGAAAAGGCAGTAATATTGGACTAAAGTACTGCATATAATAGATGACCGGGAGTATATAAGTTTTAAAGTAGACAAAAATTGGTTAATATTATTTATGTAAGCCTTTGCATTAATCGACCGCTGAGCCTTTATATCTAAAAATTTATCAGAAACACAACTTTTTGGGCCAGGCGGTCTACATTTTTTCCTCTGCTGTGTCGATAACAATTTTAGGAGGGGATCGCATGGAACAAGAAGAGTTAAGACTTCCGCTGACGCAGGAAGGTGTAACACGTCCTGCAGAAGGTAATATTGCCACCGGCCTGGTATGGGGCGTCCTAATCAGTATTCCATTATGGATCTCGGTTATCGGCTGGATTACGGGCATCTGGAAATTTTAAGATTCATCGCTGAAGCTCTAACCTTATACTAACTTGCAACTATACAATGAAGGCTGCCTCTTCGGTTACGAAGAAGCAGCCTTTTTAAGTGCTAGGATTCACAGTTCTTTATTGATATGCACCAGTCGAAAGGTCTCGCAGATGACCCGCATACCCGGGTCGAATGGCTTACCTTCACCCTCAAGCTCTCTGGTGAAGAATACTTCATGGTTATAGCGCCACGATTCGAGGCTGCGGTCATCTTCCCCTTCAGAATACGCGAACTCAGCCGTTACATCCGCAAACGGAACAATCTCAACCTTCGTAGTCTCGATGATTCCGCGCGGCTGCCCCGTACTGTCCAGCAGCACGGATAGCCCGCCCGCAAAGGGCAGAGGTGTACCGCGTGCTTCATTTAACTCATAATTTTGTGCCGTTCCGGTCTTGATTCCAGCCAGGACCAGCTCAAGCAGTTCATCGGCCAGCCGGGGGTTGTCGCCAAAAGCCCAGGCGCTGTCGAAATTCTCCGCTGCCTCAGGATGGTCTTGCAGATAAGACTCCCAGTATTGTGCTATCGCCGGGGTTAATGTCACCTTGCTCACCTCTGTTATGGGATTAGAAATCAGTCTAAAGAATAAACGTAAAAGAATTAACATAAATGATCTAAGAGTTATCCGCTTCGCTTAACCAGCTGCTGTACAAGTCATCCAGCTTCTGCTGCGCGGCATCCCGTGCCGTCATAAGCTCAGCCAGCTTCCCGGAATCGCTGGCAAACCGCGGGTTCAGCATCTCGCCGTCGATAACACTTAGCTGAGCCTCAACAGCAGCAATATCCTGCTCCCAGGAGGCCGCTGGACGGGGCTTGCGGGAAGGAACGGCGGATGCGGCACCACCGGCTGGGCGGGGCTTACTGACGGCAGCAGCCGTACTCCCTGCTGTAGCTTGCCGTTCGGCCGCCGCGGCTTTCTCAGCCTGCTTCTCCTTGTAATATTCATAATTCCCGGAGAAGGATGAGAATTGTCCGCTATTAATATTCCATAGCTTTGCGAAGCAGCGGTTAATGAAATAACGGTCATGCGATACAGCCAGCACGGTCCCGGGGAACTCCTCCAGCGCCTCTTCCAGCGCTTCGCGGGAATCGATATCGAGATGGTTGGTCGGCTCATCCAGAATGAGCAGATTCGGACGGCGGTGCATCAGCACCGCGAAGCGCAGCCGTGTCCATTCTCCGCCGGAGAGATTGGTGATGTTCTTGAACACATCACTGCCGTAGAAGAGAAACCGGGCCAGCTGCCCGCGGGCCTCTCCTTCTTCAAGCCCTGCTTCCTCGCGGAAATAACGGAGCACGGACTGGCCGTTCTCCTCGGGTACAGCTTCCTGGGCCAGGTAGCCGACAACGGCTCTGGAAGCCAGCGTGCAGCTGCCGCTGTCCGGGGCTTCCTGCCCGAGAATAATCCGCAGCAGCGTGCTTTTGCCTGCGCCGTTGCCGCCGATCAGTGCCGTAGTCTCTCCATATCTGAGAATGTCACTGGCAGCCGAGAAGAGCTTACGCTCTCCGAAGGCTTTGCTAATCTGGTCAAGGATTACGACCTGATTACCGGTCCGGTCATCCTGCTCCAGCTGCAGATCCATGGACTTGCGCTCCAGAACCGGACGTTTGACTCTGACCATCCGGTCCAGCGCCTTCTGCATGGAAGCTGCGCGGCGGGGGAACGAAACGTTCTGCGGATTCAGCTTTCCCCATTCAATCAGCCGCTTGATGCTCTCCTGCATCTGCTTAATCTTCTTCTGCTGCTCCTGATAATCGGCGAACTGCTGCAGGAGTCTGGCCTCCTTCTCGACCTGATAGCCGCTGTAATTCGTATGGAAGGTGAAGGCTTCCCCGTCTTCGATCTCAATGACCTTCTTAACGACGGCATCGAGGAAATAGCGGTCATGGGAAATGGCCAGCACAGTGCCGTCATAGCTCTGCAGGAACTGCTCCAGCCATTCGATAGCATCCATATCGAGGTGGTTGGTCGGCTCATCGAGCAGCAGAATATCTGGACGGCGCAGCAGAAGCTCGGCGAGGCCGACCTTGGTTTTCTCCCCGCCGGAGAGGGAAGAGAACCGGCGGTCATATTGGCCGCTTCCAATGCCAAGGCCGGTGGCAATACGGCTGATGGAGGATTCAATTTCATATCCGCCAGCGGCTTCGAATTTCTCCTGCAGGTTGCCGTATTCCTTAAGCAGCCGGTTCCAGGCCTGTTCATCGTCACTTGCACCGGAAGCGGACATTGTCTGCTCCAGCTCCCGCAGGCGGCGCTGCCACTGCAAGGGCTCCACGAAGCTGCGCTGCAGAACCGCATATACGGTTTCATCGTCACTCGCCTCCTGGATCTGCGCGAGCAGTCCGATGACGCTGTTCCGGCGGATGGAGATCTGTCCCTGATCGGGACGTTCTTCCCCGCTCAGCAGATGGAAGAGGGTGGTCTTGCCGCAACCGTTGCGGCCGATCAGGCCGATTTTTTCGCCTTGGCGGATATCGAAGGTGATGTTCTCCAGAACAAGCTGGGCACCGTGGTATTTTTGGACATTTTGGCATGAGATGATCATAGTTATTCTCCTTTTATAGGAACGCCCTGACTACTACAAAACAACATAAAAAGGCCGCAGGGAAATTTCCCCGCGGCCTGAGTATTCTCCGGTTTATGAGATCCGTTGAAGTGTAGGCGAGAAAGGCATTTCACAATGTTGTAGTGTTATTAAGTTCGTGTAAATGGACAGACTTCTCCCGTCCAGGGCATTTACATGAACGATACCAGCCATAATATTAATCAGCCGGCTGCTAACACTATTGGTCCGATTGTGATCCATTCTCCTACACCTCCTTCTTCTAAATTTAAAGTCATTTTAACCAATAAGCCGGGAATAAGCAAGAGGGAAATCCCCTTACTCTGGTATAAATCCATAAATCCGCAAGTAGTATGGACTATGGCGGAGGAGGAATTGCTGCCAATCTATTATAGGAAAAGGGGATTATGATGGCGATTTTTAACGGATTGCTGGGCAATGCTTCCCAGGTCCCGCTGGAAGATGTGAAGCGGGAATATGCGCAGATTCTGGCCCCGCAGGAAACGATCGAACGCGCCTACAAGCTGATCCGGGATATGTTTATTTTTACGGACAAACGTCTGATCCTCGTAGATAAGCAGGGGGTGACCGGCAAGAAAACGGAATATCATTCGATTCCCTACAAAAGCATCACCCATTACTCGGTGGAAACGGCAGGGCATTTCGATCTCGATGCGGAGCTGTGCCTCTATGTGTCCGGTGCGGCGGTGCCGCTGAAGAAAACCTTCAACAAGTCCGTCAATATCTATGAGGTGCAGGCGGTGCTGTCGCAATATATTCTGAAGTGAGCGTGGTCCCGGAGAAGGTTATCAGCCAGGGGAACGTGAGGGCCGGCTAGACCGTGTACTGAAGAACCAGCCCTCCATAGGCAAAAGCAGCGAGAATAACCAGCGCGGGGTGGAGTTTTAAGTGCTTCAGTGCCCAGAAGGCTATTGCGGCAATGATCAGGGTCTGCCAGATGCCGATGGAGTCTGCCGGGCCTTTGGCCATTTTGAAGGTAAGCACAACCATCATAATGGCGATAACCGGCTGGACAAGCAGCGTCATGCCTTTGACGACAGGCGACTGCTTGTATTTCTGCATCACGTTCAGCAGGATGATCAGCGCAGCAGCGGAGGGGACAATCGTCGCCAGCAGTGCAGCGGCCAGTCCGGGCCAGCCGTAGACATCGTAGCCTACATAAGCAGCGATTTTGGTGGCAATCGGTCCGGGCAGCGCATTGCCGAGCGCCAGCATATTGGAGAATTCTTCATCAGTCAGCCAGCCGTAATGCGGCACGATCTCTTCGTACATTAGCGGAATGGAGGAGGGGCCGCCGCCATAGCCGAGCAGATTAGCCATGAAAAACCCGTAGATCAGCTTGAGCCATTCCATTAGGCGGTTCCCCCTTTGTTCTGTTTCGCGAGTATCCGGTAATGGACCGTTCCATAGCCGAGGTATAGCACGATGACTATGGCCGGATGCAGATGCAGCACTTCAAGCAGCACCAGGGCAAGCAGCAGGAAGCCAGCCCCAATCATTACGCCAAGGCCCTTAAAAGCCTTCCGGGCAAACTCATAAGCCATCATTCCCAGCATAACCGCAATCACAGGGGAAACCGCAGCGATCATTCCGGCTACAACCTTGGAACCGCTTAAGTAATTTACGGCGGATAACAACGCGATCATCGCAATTCCGCTGGGAAAGATATGTGCCAGCACAGAGAGGATGGCTCCCCGGACGCCTTTTAGCTTATAGCCGAGGTAAGCGGCCATTTTGGTGGCGATCGGACCCGGCAGCGCATTGGCAATGGCAAGTGTCTCGCCGAACTCCTCATCGCTCAGCCAGCCATAGCGGGTTACGGCATCATGCCGGATCAGCGGGATGACGGACGGTCCGCCGCCATAGCCGAGGATGCCTGTTCTGGACATGGCCATAGCAATCTGGATGTATTCGTTACCAGTGGTTTTCATTAGAGGATAGGCCCCATTTCGTAAGTGGATTCCGCAGCGCGGAATGGTGCTTGGCCGCTTGATCAGCTTATTCTATACAATTCATATGCCCGGTTCTATATTACAGGCTCTTATGGACGTAAAGTTTGTGCATGGCTCACAAAAATAACAGCGTGAATTTACGGTTTCCCGGAACCGATTGACAAAGGTTTCGGGCGTACTGTTAAATGACACTAACTTGAACGACACCGGGATGGGAGATGGTCAGCTTGATGACAGGACCTGTAATCGGCACGAAAACGATGGTGGTCAGTCCCCATTATCTGGCATCCGCCGCCGGAGCGCGGATGCTGGTCAAAGGCGGCAACGCCTATGATGCGGCGGTTGCAGTCAGCGCTGCGCTGGCTGTAGTCTATCCGCATATGACCGGGCTCGGCGGCGACGCCTTCTGGCTGGGCTACAGCGCCGGTGAAGGGCGCGTCCGGGCCTACAACGGCAGCGGACGATCCGGCTACGCCGTCCGCAGGGACTGTTACGCGGGGGAGATGGCCATCCCGCGGCGGGGTGTGCGCAGCGCCATTACGGTACCCGGAATGGCGGACAGCTGGGAGGCCGTCCAGCGTGAGTATGGACGGCTGACCCTGGCTGAGGTGCTGGAGCCGGCAATCGGCTACTGCACCGATGGATTTCCGCTGTCACCGGACCAGCACGGTGGCAGCGTTCTGGCCGGAGCCGCGCTGTCTCCTGAGGCAGCGGCGATCTATCTTCCCGGCGGCCGGATTCCGGCGGCGGGCGGGAGGTTTGTGCAGCGGCAGCTGGCCGGGACGCTGCGGGCCTTGGCCGCCGGAGGCCGGGATGCTTTTTATAAGGGAAAGATCGCGGAAGAGATAAGTGAGTATATGCAGGCGTCGGGCGGATATCTCACCCGGGATGATTTCGCCGATCACCGGGGGAACTGGGAAGAGCCGCTGTCTACGGACTACCACGGGCACAGGGTCTATCAGGTTCCGCCCAACTCGCAGGGCTTCACAGCGCTTATGGCACTCAATATACTGGAGCGTTATAACTTTGCCGACATCGGGCACGGCTCGTATGAATATTATCATCTGCTGGCGGAGGCGCTGAAGCTGAGCTTCCGCGACCGGGACCGGGTGCTGACCGATCCGGCCTTCAGCAGGATTCCGCTGGATCAGCTGCTGGATAAGGGGTATGCAGCACAGCTGGCGGCATCCATCTCCCCGCAGCAGGCGCTGGCTATCGGCAGTGAGCCGGTCGGCCGGGATACGGCCTATGCTGCGGTCGTGGACGGGGAAGGCAACGCGGTTTCGTTCATCCAGAGCCTGTATTTCGAATTCGGCTCCGGGGTTGTGGCCGGAGATACGGGGATTCTGCTGCAGAACAGAGGCTCATTCTTCTCGCTTGATCCCGGCCATATTAATACGCTGGAGCCGCATAAGCGCACGTTCCATACGCTGATGCCGGCGATGGCCTGCCGGGACGGCAAGCCCGCCTATCTGTATGGCACGCAGGGCGGCGAAGGTCAGCCGCAGACCCAGACGCTGCTGCTGACCCGGATGCTTCATTACGGCATGGACCCGCAGACGGCAGTGAATGAACCCCGCTTCGTCTGGGGCAGAACCTGGGGGGAGCCTACCCAGGAGCTGAAGTTAGAGAGCCGGGTGGCAGCAGGCGTGCAGGCAGAATTGGCAGAAGCGGGGCATCTGGTCCGTGCGGTCGGAAGCTATGATGGCGTTATGGGCCATGCCCACGCCATTTCGATTGACGGCAACGGCTACCGCAGCGGCGGTACGGACCCGCGTTGTGACGGTTCAGCCATCGGCTGGTAGCGGATTAACGGTAGCTGTAAAGAAACAGAGGTACCCGGTCCGTCCGGGAAGAAAGGTGGGAACAGCATGGCTCTACATAATCATCACGGTGCGTTCAGAGTTCCGGAGCTTGCGGTTCCCGGCAGCGGACACGGAACTCTGCATGGCTTAAGCTTCACCGTTAAAGATGTATTCGCGGTAGCCGGACACCGTTCATCCGCCGGCAACCCGGACTGGCTGCGCACCCATGAACCGGCGGCTGCCCATGCCCCGGCTGTGAGCAGGCTGCTGCAAGCCGGAGCTGCGCTGCGCGGGGCAGCCCATACGGATGAGCTGATGTACAGCCTGGGCGGCGAGAATTATCATTATGGCACCCCGGTGAATCCGCACGGGGAGGGCCTGATTCCCGGTGGCTCGTCCAGCGGCTCCGCGGTAGCGGTGGCCTCCGGCAGTGTGGATTTTGCCTTAGGCACAGATACCGGAGGCTCTGTCCGCGTCCCTTCTGCCTATTGCGGTGTATACGGCTTTCGTCCAACGCATGGAGCGGTTGATATAGAGGGTGTAATCCCGCTGGCCCCGGGGTTTGATACGGTAGGCTGGATTGCAGGCAGCGCGGAGCTGCTGCTGAAGGCTGGCGAGGTGCTCTTGGGACAGCCCGTGAGGGTGACGGATCGGCCGGGTGAGATTCAAAAGGACAAGCAAACGGATGCTCAAAACGGTGAGCCAGCCGATATGAGGAACGGTATGAGGAACGATAAAGCCAAGCCGCACAACATTAAGCCAAGCGGTACGCAAACCGGCAAGCAAACCGGCAAGCAAACTGGCAAGCAAACTGGCAAGCAAACCAATGCGCACAGGCTGTCCCGGATGTTCATCCCGCCGGAATGCTGGTCATTAGCCGGTCAGGAGTGCGGCAAATATCTGAAGCTGGGACTGAATAGGCTTCAGACAGGTTCCGCATTGCAGACTGCCGAAATGGAGATTGCCCCGGAAGGCTTGAAGACATGGATGGATGTCTTCCGTGAACTTCAGGGCGCCGAGATATGGGCAACGCATGGCGTGTGGATTGAGCGGGAGCGGCCGGTCTTCGGACCGGATATTGCCGCCCGGTTCACTTGGGCGGCGGGGCTGGCCGGAGCGGACCACAGCGCGGCCCGCTCCTTGCAGAGGGGGTTCGCGGAGCGGCTGCGGGGGCTGCTCGGGAATGACGGCTGCCTCGTCATTCCGACCGTGCCCGGACCGGCGCCGCAGCGTGGCGGAGATCCCGCGCAGCTGGAGCTGAACCGCAGCGGCGCCATGATGCTCAGCTGCATTGCCGGCCTGGCCGGGCTGCCGCAGGTTACGCTGCCGGTGGCGGGACCCGGCGGACTGCCGCTTGGACTGTCCATTATCGGCGGGTATGGGCAGGATCTCGAACTCCTGTCATGGGTGCAGGAGGTATGGGAGCGGTGATACTCTGAGTACTGGGAGAGTAAGAGAGTAAGAGAGTAAGAGATTAATAGAGTAATAGAGGAATAAGAAGAATGTGCTGACCATGTGGACGAAACTTAAGCAAACGGGCAGCCGCAGAATGGAACGGACTCAGAAGTCCCTATTTTGCCCAAAAACCTGTTATTCTGCCGGTTGCGGACTCAGGAGCCGTTATCTTGTTCAATGAAGCCGGGAATGAGGGGAAATGAGCTTATTAACGGAATCTGAGTCCTCATAACCTGTGGAAGGCTATAATTCGCCCCAATAAGGGCCCTCCAGTCCGGAACGCTTCACGGCTACCGGTTGATCCCCCTCAGCGGATTTGCCAAACCGGCGCTTATTGCCGCCGGATCGTCCTGAAGGACGCCAGCTGCTGCGTACAGCAGCTAATTATCCATCTTAACATCGCACTGCATACAGCAAGCCCTGGTTCTCCCGATGAGGAGAAACAGGGCTTTTTCTGTTTTGTACATCAGATTAAAACCTGTGCTTGAGGATTTACTAGATTGACAATAAGTAATGATTTAATTTTCCTCCAGCAACCCAAACGTTAAAATTCTGTGACTTACGTGATATTACATGACATTGGTGGTTTATATTTTCACTTTCCTCTTTCCATGAAGGGTCATTTTATCTATAATGTTACATAAAGTAACATAAAGAAGAACTAAAGAAGATGAACCTATAGAAGGAGGGATGGCATGCATCTTACGGTTGAAGAAGCGTTGTCCATTTATCCTTTATCTGAAGCGAAACTCATTGCAGGCTCCAAAGGGAAACACAGGATTGTCAAATCCATCAACGTGATGGATGCCCCGGATATCTCGGATTGGATCAAAGAAGGGGAAATGCTGCTGACTACCGCCTATCTGATCAAAGACAGTCTCGAGGATGCCTCGGCATTGCTGCAGACGCTGAACCGCCGCGGATCGGCGGGTCTTGGCATCAAGCTGGGCCGCTTCTGGGATGCGGTGCCGGAGAAGCTGATTGCCGAAGCGGAAACGCTGAATTTCCCGCTGATTGAGCTGCCGTTCCAGTTCACCTTCTCCGATCAGATGAACGGCTTGTTCCGCGCCGAACTCTCGCGCAGCACAAGTGTGCTGCAGGGCATTATGGAGAAGCAGCGCAAGCTCATGCGCTTCGCCCTGCGTTCCGGGCGCAGCCGTCCGCTGCTCGAATCGGTCTCTGAGGTTATCGGCTATCCGCTGGCGGTGATCAGCGTCCGGGGTGCTACGGTCTTCAATAACTCCGGTTATTCCGACAGCCAGCTGCTGGAGGGCTGGCCCTGGCAGAACCGGAATCAGCGCTTCCGCATGGGTGAATGCTCGGGATACCGGATTCCTCTGATGCAAGGCGAGAAATGCTCGGGTTATCTTCTGTACTGCAGGATTGATCCGTTGCTGCTGCCGGTCGAGGAAAGCCTGTTCATCCAGGGTGCTGAACTTATTTCGTATCATATCCATTCCGGGTTTGAGGATTATTTCGAGCATGCCGAGCACCGGGAATTCAGCGGGCTGCTGCGGCGTTGTCTGAACGGCGGGCTGTCGTGTGCGGAGCTGTCCCAGGCGGCGCTTAAGCTGGATGTCCAGCTGCTGCAAGCCCCGTTCCAGCTTCTGCTGACCGACGTAGCCGCTGCTGGGGAAGCAAGGCAGGCGGAGCTGCTGCGGCTGAAGGAGGAATATCTGGAGCATCCGGTGCTGCATGGGCTGCAGGCGGTTCATTTGATAATGGAAGAGGGATTGCTCTCCCTCTATCCGGCAGGCCCGCTAGCCCCGGAGCAGTTCCGGGAGCTGATTAATGAATGTTTTCACAATCTGAAGTTTGATAAAGGCTATTATCCGCGGGCTGCCGTCAGCGGGGTGAAGGTGAAGCCGGAAGGGCTGAAGGAAGCTTTTGCCGAGATTAAGGAATGTATGGGGGTGGTCCAGCAGTGGGGGGCACACGGAAATGTGGTGCATTACCGGCAGCTTGAGCTCCATCTGTTGCTGAACCAGATCCCGGCGGAGACGATGGAGAGATACTGCAGCGGCAGTCTGCGCGGTCTGCTCAGCCGTGAACCGGAATACGTCAAGGAAATGCTCCATACGCTGGAGGTCTATCTGGATAATGACGGCCATGTGAATGAAACTGCGAAGAAGCTGTTTATCCACCGCAATACCGCCACTTACCGGATTGAGAAGCTTAGTGAGCTGCTGGATGTCGATTTCAAAAAAATCAATGATCTCATGAGGCTGAAGCTGGTATTCCTGTTCCGCAGAATGCTGGAACGTGAATAGCTGCAGTATACCTCTGCAAATTAACGGAAGGAGTGGAGTGCACTTGAAAGTAGCCGGAATCTATCTGGCGGCAAGCCGGAGCAAGGAAGCAGTTGCCGGGAGTGGTTCTCTGAAGCAGCCGGATGGAATAACGGTTGGAGCAGCCACGCTAAGTGAGCTGGAGCGGTGCGGTCTTGATCCGCTGATTGTGGTGGTCCGGGCAGATGATCCTCTGAAATGGATGCCTCCCGGCAGTTCCCGGAGTAGCAGGCGTACGGAGACCTGCCTGACGGCTCATTTAGGGCTGTCCTTCTCTCTCCGTTGCGGCCTGAATGCCATTTCATCGCTACAGCCTGATGCCGTTGTCATCGCTCAGGCGGATCAGCCGTTTATTCCTGCGGCGCTGGTGAACCGGCTGACGGATGCCTTTGTGCAGAATCCCGGACTCGACTATGTGGCAAGCATAAATGAAGGTGTGGTGAATCCCCCTGTGTTGTTCGCAAAATCTGTGTTTCCGGAGCTTCAGGCACTGGACAGCGATAGGGGGTTATCGGCTATTTTTCAATCTTCCGGCTACAAGGGAATGATGCTGCAGAGTGATTCCGAACGGAATTTCACGGATGCGGAGCTGCCGGTCAGTTTTGGGGAGCTTCGCAGGGAATGGAGTGTGCCAAGGGACAACTGACAGCGAAATCGCTATTTTCCAAAATTATGTTAGGAAATATCACATATTTTAAGCATAATTCAAGGTATTCTAGTGCACAAAACACAAAAACGACAGCGATTCTTATAAAATGACACAAAGCTATGTTATATAAATTTACGTAACTGCTGTGTCTCAGTATAGTAGAGATACATTAATGGCTGGAGCCATTATGAGAGATATCCTGGAGGAGGAGAATTATGAAAAGAAGGGGTCAGGGATTTAAATTCAGCCTGGTAACCATGTTCCTGTTAGCGGTGGTTCTGACGGGGTGCGGCAACAACAATACGGCGTCGAATACGAATGGGGCGGCCACTGAGGCGCCTGCGGCAACGAATGCGGCAGCAGCCACTGAGGCAGCAGCAACAACAGAGCCGGCAGCAGAGAAGCCGACGGTTGCTTTTGTCTACATCGGGCCTCCGGGTGACGGCGGATATACGTATCAGCATGATCAAGGCCGTTTGTACATGGAGAAGGAACTGGGCATCAAAGCCGATTTCGTGGAAAATGTACCGGAAAGCGCCGATGCTGAACGCATCATCACTGAACTTGCCCAGAACCATGACATTGTCTTCACCACAAGCTTCGGATATATGGATTTCACCTTGAACGTAGCCGGTAAATTCCCTAACGTGAAGTTCCTTCATGCCTCCGGTTACAAAACAGCCGATAACATGGGTACTTACTTCGGCAAAAACTATCAGGCAAGTTATCTGTCCGGTATCGCGGCAGGCAAAATGACAACGAAGAATCATCTTGGTTATGTTGGAGCCTTCCCGATCAGCGAAGTTATTTATAACCTAAATGCTTTTACCCTGGGAGCACAAAGTGTAAACCCTGATGTCAAAGTGGATGTAGTATGGACCAACACCTGGTATGACCCTGCTACTGAACGTCAGGCGGCAATCAGCCTGCTGGATAAAGGCGCAGATGTTCTACTGGCTTACCAGGATTCACCGGCTACGCTGCAGGCTGCTGCAGAACGCGGAGCTTTTGCCGGAGGAAATGACTCTGACATGAGCAAATATGCACCGGACAACTATTTGACTAACCCTGTATGGAACTGGGGCCCTTATTACGTAAAAGCCGTTCAATCCGTTATGGATGGAACCTGGAAGAGCGAGCAGTACTCCGGCGATATGGCCGATGGTATGGTTGAGCTTGCACCGTTCGGCAACAAGGTTCCGGATGATGTGAAGCAACTGGTGGAAGATGCCAAAGCCAAAATCATCAGCGGAGAGCTGGATGTATTCACCGGCCCGATCTCGGACAACAAAGGAAATGTAGTGGTTCAAGACGGCCAAAAGCTGACGCTTGAAGAAGTGCTTTCCATGAACTGGCTGGTTAAGGGTGTAGAAGGTACCATCCCGCAATAACAGCAGCTTTGAATTGAATACAGCACGGCCTTATGGGTGGGGCGGGTTCCGTATGTCGGAATCTTCCCCACCCGTACTACAACTATAAAGGAAAGGAGCTTCCCACAATGCAGGACCATTCGGTTGAAATGCGCGGGATAGTGAAGAAGTTCGGTTCTGTAACGGCCAGCGATCAAGTCGATTTTTCGGCAAATGCGGGTGAGATTCACGCGCTGCTTGGTGAGAACGGAGCAGGAAAAAGCACAGTCATGAGTATGCTGTCAGGTGTGTACAGGGCGGATGCGGGGGAGATCCTCATTCACGGCAAACCAGCCAAAATCCGTTCTCCGAAAGATGCGGCACTCCTCGGGGTAGGCATGGTATTTCAGAACTTCAGACTGGTGCAAAGTCTCACGGCAGCGGAGAACATCGTGCTTGGCGAAAAGTCGTCTTTCTGGCGTGGCAGCAAGTGGATCAAGCATAAACATGAAGAGATTGAGGCGCTCGGAGAACGGTTTGGCCTCAAATTTCCGGTTGACCGGCCGATCTGGCAATTGTCTGTCGGTGAACAGCAGCGTGTTGAAATCGTCAAAACCCTGTACCGCGGTGCAGATATTATTATTCTCGATGAGCCGACCTCGGTGCTGACACCGGGAGAGGCGGAGCAGCTGTTTGAAACCCTCAAGGTGATGAAGCAGACGGGGAAGACGGTAATCATGACGACCCATAAAATGAAGGAAGTCATGGCTTCCTCCGACCGGATCTCGGTGATGCGCAAAGGGAAAATGATTGCTACTCTGGAGACGGCCAAGACGGATGAGCTGGAGCTGGCCCGGCTGATGGTGGGCAGAGAAGTCACGATCAGCCGTCAGGAGCGCGAGGCTACTGCAGGTGAACCCCTGCTGGTTGTTAAGGAGCTGGATGTTGCTGCCGATCATGGGCGCAAGGCGCTCGATGCCCTGTCGCTCACCGTACGTGAAGGCGAGATCGTAGGGGTGGCCGGTGTGGCCGGCAACGGGCAGAAGGAGCTGGCCGAGGTGCTGACCGGGCTTAGAACGTGGAAGACGGGCGAGATTATTTTTGACGGCAGTCCTGTAAAAACAGCCTCGGTAAGAGGCGCCATCGATTCGGGAATCTCGCATGTGCCGGAGAACCGGATGAAGAGCGGACTGGCCGGACGCCTGGGCTCCGTTGATAATCTGCTGTTCAAGTCTTACCGCAGTAATGAGCATTCGAAATTCGGCTTCCTGAAGGCTGCGAAGAACCGTTCCTGGTCACAGGAGCTGGTCCGCCGCTTCAATGTGAAGACACCGGAGCTGGATACACCGGTGCAGCAGATGTCAGGCGGAAACCAGCAGAAGCTGCTGTTCGCCCGCGAGGTCAGCCACCAGCCGAAGCTGATGGTTGCCGTTCATCCGACCCAGGGGCTGGATGTCGGCGCTACAGCCGGTGTCCACGAGCTGCTGATGGAGCTGCGGAGCTCCGGCAGCGGCGTGCTGCTGATCTCTGAGGATCTCGATGAGCTGCTGCAATTGTCTGACCGCATTCTGGTCATATACAACGGTTCAATTATAGGTGAAAGCGATCATGAGCATGCGGACCGGGAACAAATCGGACTGATGATGGCCGGAATCCGGAACATGGAGGGGAGCGCCGTATGAGTCCGAATACTGGAAGCAATACTGCAGTGCTGGAGCCCTCACCGGGGAAAAGCGGGAAATGGTACTCCCTCAGGCTGGAATACGATTCAAGCCGTACCCGTTCACCGTGGTGGACGCCTGTTCTGTCAGTTATTCTGGCGCTGCTGCTCTGTGCGGTGTTCATTGCCGCCAATGGCATGAGCCCGCTTGTGGTATACGAAAAAATGTTCCGCGGAGCCTTCGGAACCTCCTACGGCTTCACAGAAACCATGGTAAAAGCCATTCCGCTATTGCTATGCGGACTTGGTATCGCGGTGGCTTACCGGATTTCCGTCTGGAATATCGGGGCGGAAGGCCAGCTGACTGTAGGTGCTATGGCGGCTACAGCGGTAACGATTTATTTCCCTGATCTGTCTTCGTTCTGGTCAATCACACTGATGCTGGTCTTCGGTACGGCGGCCGGGGCATTGTGGGGTCTGATGACCGCCGTTCCGCGGACGCATTTCGGTGTCAACGAGCTGATTACGTCGCTGATGCTGAACTATGTGGCTCTGCTGGCTCTGGACTATGTGGTCTTCGGACCGTGGAAGGACCCGAAGGGCTTCAACTTCCCGGGTTCACCTATGTTCACCGCTGCACAGTCGCTGCCGGTCCTGGGAAGCACGCGGCTGCATATCGGGCTGATCTTCGGGCTGGTGGCCGTCCTTATCTATTATCTGATGATCAAATTCACCCGCTGGGGTTATGAGCTGCGCCTGATCGGTGCCAACCCAACAGCTGCCCGCTACGCGGGGATTCATATCAAGAAGCATATCATTATCGTCATGCTGATCAGCGGCGGCCTGGCCGGTATTGCCGGCATGGCTGAGGTCTCGGGGGTTACACATAAGCTGATGCAGGGGATATCACCCGGTTATGGCTATACGGCAATCATTGTGGCTTGGCTTGCCAAGCTGAACCCGCTGGGTCTTATTGTCACCTCCATTCTGTTCGGCGGACTGATCGTCGGCGGCTATAGTGTACAGACCATCGGACTGCCTTCGTCCATATCGGAAATGCTGCAGGGTGCGATCCTGTTCTTCCTGATTGCCGGCGACATGATTCACCGTTTCCGCATCCGCCGGAGCGCATAACAGCATTCGCTTAGAGAAGGGAGTTTACCCATGGATTTCACTACACAGTTATTAATAGCCGCCATATCCGCCGGAACACCGCTGCTGCTGGCTACACTGGGAGGCATTCTGACCGAACGGGCTGGAATCATTCAGCTCGGTGCGGAAGGGCTGATGCTGATGGGGGCGGTGACGACCTGTATCGTCTACATCCGCAGCGGGAATCTGATCCTTGCCCTGCTCGCAGCTGTGGCCATTACTGCGCTTCTGGGTATGGTACATTCCTTCCTTACAGTTACCCTCCGGGCGAACCAGACAATGTCAGGTCTTGCCATGACGCTGTTCGGCAGCGGACTCAGCGCCTATCTCGGCAAGTCTATCAGCGGTATTCCGCTTCCGGGCACTTCACCCAAGCTGGATCTGGGGGCGTTGAAGTCGGTTCCGGTGATCGGGGATATTTTTGGCCGGATGGATTATCTGACCTGGTTCAGCCTGCTGCTTGTGCTGGTGCTGCATCTGCTGATCCACCATACCTCATGGGGCCTGCATCTGCGGGCAGTCGGAGACAATCCGGCTACAGCGGACGTCATGGGCATCCGTGTACAGCTGATCCGCTATAGCTACGTTACAGCCGGAGCTGCGCTGATTGGTCTTGCCGGGGCAGACATGGTGCTGGCCTATGCACCGACCTGGAATGAAGGCCTTACGGCCGGCCGGGGCTGGATCGCCGTCGGGCTGGTGATTTTTGCCAGATGGAATCCGCTGCGTGCGCTCTTCTGCGCATATTTCTTCGGGGCACTCGATTCCCTGGGCTTCCGGATACAGCTGCTGGGCAGTGTGGTACCGTCTTATTTCCTCAAAATGATTCCTTATGTCGTTACGATTCTCGTCCTGATGTATCTGGGATACCGCAACCGCAACAAGCCTTCCGGCACGCCGGAATCGCTGGGAACCCCTTATGTCCGTGAACAGCGGTTCTGAGTTGCTGAATGCTGCATAGAAGGTACAATATAAGATAGTAAGTTTACGCGAGCAGGAAGTACTATAACTATCACGCGGATTTATGGAGTAACACAGGTATGGTCCATTTCATGCAGTTCGAACATCTTAAATCACTGAGAGATCGGTACTTCAGGTGCTGATGGCTAAGTAGATGGCTTGAATGCGGAAATGGGCTTTTTTTACCCTAAAGAATGTTTGAATTTAAACTATGCAAATTAGATGGATGGAGGATGAGCCATTGAATACACCTGCGGATATTGTGACACTGGAACAGATCAACAGCATGGGGCAACCGGAATTTGTAGAGAGCCTTGGAGGTATATTCGAACATTCGCCCTGGGTTGCAGAAGGTGCCTATAGCGAGCGTCCGTTTGAATCCGTGCAGCAGCTGCATGACACTATGGTGGAAACGGCGCGGAAGGCGGATCGTAGCCAGGTACTTGCGCTGCTTAGAGCCCACCCTGATCTGGCAACAAGGCTGCAGGTCACTCCGCTATCGGCGGCAGAGCAGCAGGGGGCCGGTCTGGACCGGCTGACGCCGGAGGAATTCAAGCAGCTTACGGAGCTGAATGCCGCCTATACCGGGAAATTCCAGTTCCCGTTCATTCTGGCTGTGCGCGGCAAAAATAAAGATGACATCATTAACGCCATCCGTGAGCGGGTGGACCGCAGCCTGCAGGAAGAATGGGATCAGGCGCTGCAGGAGATCGGCAAGATTACCCGCTTCCGGCTGGAGGATCTGCTGGCGGAGGAATAGGACATAGTGCAAGAGGCCTCATCCGATCCGCACTCTACAGCATACTTGCTTCTAACAAATCAGCAGGAGGTGTCGTTCATGACCGGAACCAGCGGCTTAATCCTTAGTATGGAGAGAAGAATGAACAAAAAAATAAGCAAAAGGCACAGCAGTCAGTATGCGGGAAAAAACGCAGAAATGCTTCTGCCGGAATCGGAAATCCGCTGCATCAATAGATGCAGGCTTGGAGGATACCTGTCATGAGCGGGCGGTTAACGACTCATGTGCTGGACCTGTCGCTAGGGAAGCCTGCAGCGGGCATGTCGCTTCAGCTATGGAGATTCGGTGAGGTAATGCCCGCGCTGATATGTGAGGCTGTCACGAACAGTGACGGCAGATTGGACGCTCCCCTGCTGGCAGGGGAAGAACTGCTGGCCGGAAGCTACGAGCTGGTCTTCATGGCCGGCGACTACTTCAGGAGTGCTCAGGCGGGTGCTGGCGGTGAAGCGGCAAGCAGGACCGGCAGCATGTTCCTTGAACACATCCCGATCCGCTTCAACATTGCGGACCCGTCAGAGCATTATCATGTGCCGCTGCTGGTTGCGCCGGGAGGATACAGCACATACCGCGGCAGTTAAACGTACCGATACAAATACGAATACCATTACGAATACCACTAGACCGGAGGTGACCGTTTCATGGAGAAATCCTATGAGCTTATTATCAGGAATGGGGATGTTGTACTCCCTGGAGAAGTCCGTAAGCTGGATATCGGTGTGAAGGACGGCAGAATCGCTGCACTGGGCGAAGCGCTGCACGGCTCACCTGCCACTACAATTATTGATGCAGCAGGACAATATGTGCTCCCCGGCATGATTGATATGCATGTTCATTTCAATGAGCCGGCGTTCGGCCATTGGGAAGGCTTCCGCAGCGGATCGGCTTCGCTTGCCGCTGGAGGCTGTACCTGTTATGCGGATATGCCGCTGAACGGTAATCCGCCGACTGTAAATATAGAAGCACTCCGCTTGAAGACAGAAGCTGCAGCCGGGAATTCGGCGGTGGATTATGTGTTGTGGGGCGGACTCGTGCCCGGCAATCTGGAAGACCTGGAGGAGCTGGCGGCGGCAGGTGTTACCGGCTTCAAGGCGTTTATCTCGAATCCCGGCGGTGAAGGCGAAGGCCGGTTCCGCGAAGTGGATGACGACACCCTGTATCAGGGGATGGTCCGCATCGCTGCAATCGGCGGCATTCTCGCCCTGCATGCGGAGAGTGAAGAGATGACCTCGGCGCTCGGAGCAGCTGCACTCCGCGAGGGGCGGAGCACTGCGCGTGATTTCGCCGCCTCCCGCCCGCCCGAAGCGGAGCTAGAGGCTGTTGCCCGGGCACTCCTATATAGTGAACGGACCGGCTGCCGGCTGCATTTCGTGCACATCAGCACCTCCGCAGCCTTGGAGCTGATTCACGAGGCCAAGCAGCGGGGGCTGGATGTGACAGCGGAGACCTGCCCTCATTATCTGATTCTGAACGAGGACAGCATGGAGGAGCTGGGGCCGCTGGCGAAATGTGCTCCGCCGCTGCGCAGCAGCGGGGAGCGGGAACGGCTGTGGCATGCGGTGGCTGCGGGCCTAGTGGATCTGATTGCTTCAGATCATTCCCCTTGTCCGGCGGAATTGAAGCTGGCGCCCGGCTTGTCTTTTTTTGAAGCCTGGGGAGGGATATCGGGGGCGCAGAGCAGTCTGGAGCTGATGTTCCACGAGGGTGTCCAGGTGCGCGGCCTGCCGGTCACTCAGATCTCTGCGCTATTGTCGGAGCTGCCTGCCCGGCGTTTCGGACTGGAGCAGCGCAAAGGCTCCATCGCTCCGGGGCTGGATGCCGATCTGGTGCTGCTTGACCCGAATGCGAATTATACCCTGCAGGCGGAGGATTTATATTACCGCCACAAGCATAGTCCTTATGCCGGTATGACCTTATCCTGCAAGGTAACGGCAACCCTCTCCCGCGGCAATGTGGTTTATACCGCCGGAGAAGGCATTGTTGCAGCGGATGGCGGTGAATGGCTGCGGCTCTCCAGCCGCCAGCCGGCCCGGTGAAGCTGCCGGTCCGGCATGTCCCGGCCGGAGAGATGCTGAAGCTGCTGGATGAACTCGCAGCCTTCAGTGCTCCCGGCCCGGGGGTTACCCGGCTGCTGTACACGCCGGAGTGGTACCGTGTCCAGCATTTTTTGCAGGAGAGAATGTCTGGATTCGGACTTGAGGTCAGAACGGATGAGGTCGGGAATGTATACGGCAAGCTGGCCGGATCAGTGGTAACGGATAAAGTAATTCTAACCGGCTCACATATCGATACGGTGGTGAACGGCGGACGTTATGACGGTGCTTACGGAGTAGCCGCTGCCGTCACTGCACTCCATTACTTGCAGATGACCTTCGGCCAGCCGCTGCGGACTCTGGAAGTGGTGTCCTTTTGTGAGGAGGAGGGCAGCCGCTTTCCGTTGACGTTCTGGGGTTCCGGCAATGTTACAGGGCTCTACGACGGGAGTGAGCGTGAGAACTGTGCAGACGGCGAAGGGGTAACGCTTGGAGCGGCGATGGCTGCCTGCGGTCTGGGCGGAAGCATTGAAGCCTCCGGAGCTAGCCATTATAATACTTCAGAGAGTGGCGGCACTGCCTTCGGACACAGTCCGGTCCGCAGTGATATTGCCGCCTACGTTGAACTGCATATTGAACAGGGGATTATTCTGGAACGGTCGTTCCAGGAGATCGGAGTGGTGCAGGCGATCGCCGGTCAGCGGAGATACAAGGTCAAGGTGTGCGGCACAGCCAATCATGCCGGAACAACGCCGATGGGGCTGAGGCAGGATGCGCTGGCAGGCAGCGCAGAAATGCTGCTGGCACTGGAGCGTTCCGCTGTGGCAGAAGGGGACCCGCTGGTGGCAACAACGGGCAGGCTGGAAGTCTATCCGGGGACGCCGAATGTCATTCCGGGCGAAGTGCAGTTCACGCTGGATATCCGGCATAGCGAAGCCGTGACACTGGAGCGCTTTTGCTTAGGGATGCTTGATAAGTTCACAGCGATTGCCGGCAGGCGCGGTCTGATTCTGGAGGTGCTGCCTCTGCTGGCTACAACTCCTGCACCTATGGATACGGAGCTATGCCTGTCTCTGGAACAAATCTGTGTGGAGCAGGGGCGGTCGTACCGGAGCATGGTCAGCGGGGCGGGGCATGATGCCCAGCTGTTCGCGCCGCGCTGCCCGTCGGCAATGATATTCGTGCCCAGCCGGGGAGGGGTCAGCCATTCTCCTGATGAATATACTTCACCGGAAGAGCTGGCTGCGGGACTCGAAGTACTGACGGCAATCTTATATAAATTGGCTTATACAGAGAACTGAAGCTCAGGGGTTCACAAGAGGGTGGAATTCCGGAGATTCAGAAGATTCAGAGAGACGAGAGGGGAGAGAGTGATGAAGCGCTACGAAGATTTGTCGCCGTCCTTGCGGTGTATTATGACTCCGGGACCGGTAGAGGTTGATCCGCGTGTGCTGCGGGCCATGTCTTATCCGGTACTGGGTCAATTCGATCCCGAGTTTACAGATATTATGAACGAGACGATGGAGATGCTCCGGGAGCTGTTTGCCACAGGCAATAAGTGGGCCTATCCGGTGAACGGCACATCACGCTCCGGGATTGAAGCGGTAATGGTCAGTCTGATTGCTCCGGGAGACCGGGTGCTGATTCCGGTCTTCGGACGGTTTGGACATCTGCTGCATGAGATTGCCGAGCGCTGCGGTGCTGAGGTGTTCACTATAGAGCAGACCTGGGGCAGCGTGTTTCCGCCGGAGGATGTGATCGCGGCCATCCGCAGCTTCAAGCCGGATGTGGTGGCGATTGTCCACGGGGAGACCTCCACTGGACGTGTGCAGCCGCTGGCCGAGATCGGGCGGGCTTGCCGTGAGCAGGATGCCCTGCTGATTGTGGACGCTGTGGCAACCATTGGAGGGGTGCCTGTGGAGACGGATGCCTGGATGCTGGATGCCGTGGTCGGCGGAACGCAGAAATGTCTGTCTGTCCCTTCGGGCATGTCCCCGGTCACCTATAACGAGCGTGCCGAAGCCAAGCTGCTGAAGCGCAAACAGGTGGAGAGGGGGCTTAGAACCGGCGGCGATGAGGCAAGCGAGCTGCCGGTTGTCCGCAGCAACTACTTTGACCTCGGCATGCTGCAGGATTACTGGAGTCCCCAGCGGCTGAATCACCATACGGAGATGACCTCCATGCTGTACGCGTTGCGTGAGGGGCTGCGGCTGGTGCTGGAAGAAGGGCTGGAAGCCCGTCATGCCCGTCATAAGCATCATGAGCGAGCACTTGTGGCCGGCCTGACCGCAATGGGTCTGGAGCTGTACGGTGATCCTGAGAGCAAGCTGACGGTAGTCACCTGTGTGCTGATTCCGGAGGGAATAGACGGGGAGGCGGTGCGTTCCATGCTGCTGAACCATTTCGGGATAGAGATTGCCAGCTCGTTCGGTCCGTTAAAAGGCCAGATCTGGCGCATCGGCACGATGGGCTTCAGCTGCCGGGAGAATAATGTGCTGCGTCTGCTTGGAGCGCTGGAGGCGGCACTTGTACGCCACGGATTCTCCGTTCCGGCCGGCCAGGGCGTTCAGGCGGCACTTGACGTATACGAGTCAAAAGTAAGATAATCTTAAAAATGCGCTAAGTGGTGAAAGGTAAGCAGCGCAAGTTGCGATCCGGAGCAGCCGGA
This sequence comes from Paenibacillus phytohabitans, assembly GCF_013141775.1. Taxonomy (GTDB): domain Bacteria; phylum Bacillota; class Bacilli; order Paenibacillales; family Paenibacillaceae; genus Paenibacillus_AQ; species Paenibacillus_AQ phytohabitans. The sequence goes on along the minus strand of NZ_WHOB01000028.1, from coordinate 3,076 downwards.
CGGCTTGTATTTTAGCTAGGTACCTCTGTATAAGCATCGTTAAGCTCTGCTTAGATAAGCAGTCAGGTCTATCCTCCTGGCGGTAGTTCAAACAACGGCTTGCGACCCGTGGGGGGCGTCAGGGCCGTTTTTGCTAAATAGAATATAAATATAGGAAATCATTAACCGGAAGGGAGTGTGTATTATGACTTATACAAGAAAACCACTCGCGGACTGCGTGCCCGGACTTGTGGCTACAGCCCGCGGCGACCAGCCGGCGACACTGGTGATTACTGGCGGCAAACTGGTCAATGTATGCTCCGGAGAGATTCTGGAGGGTATGTCTGTAGCAGTACAGGGCGGACGTATTGCCTACGTTGGCAAGGATGTCTCGCATACGATCGGTGAGGGGACACAGATCATTGATGCGGCGGGCAAATACATTGCCCCGGGTCTGCTTGACGGGCACTGTCACATTGAGAGTACACAGCTGACGGTGACTGAGTTTGCCCGTGCAGTGCTGCCTATGGGCACGACCGGCGGATTCTTTGATGCCCATGAGATTGCCAATGTATTCGGGCTGAAGGGCATTAAGCTGATGCTGGATGAGATGCGTGAAACTCCGCTGGCGGCTTATATGCAGGTTGCCTCCTGCGTACCTTCAGCAGGGGCGGAATTCGAAACGACCGGCGCATCGATCGGACCGGAGGAAGTAGCCGAGGCTTTTACCTGGGGCGAGGATGTCATTGCGCTGGGCGAAGTGATGAATTTCCCAGGCGTGGTGTACGGCGATGAGAAAATGCTCGGGGAAATTCAGGCGACCCTGCGTGCGGGTTGTTATGTGGACGGTCATTTCACCTGGCCGGCGGATGACTGGAGACTCCCGGTCTATGCCGCCGCAGGAGTAACCGGCGATCATGAGTGTGTGACGGCGGAGGATGTAATCGAACGCGTACGTCTTGGGATGTATGCCAAAATGCGCCGCGGCTCCGCCTGGCATGATGTGGCGAAGACCATCACCGCGCACACCGAGCATGGGCTCGACCCGCGCCGGATGATGCTGGTGACCGACGACCGCAGCTCAGAATCGCTGCGGGATGAAGGTCATATGGATTTTGTGGTGCGGCACGCCATCTCCCAGGGCCTTAAGCCGGTCACGGCTTTTCAAATGGCAACGATCAATACCGCCGAACGGTTCGGGGTAGCCCGTGATATCGGCTCAATTACTCCGGGCTCCTGTGCAGATATCATTCTGCTGGACGGAAATCTGGCTGATGTTCATGTTGTCATGACGATTGCGGCCGGAGTGGTCGTAGCGGAGAACGGGATCATGACAGCTGAGCTGAGTCCGTACACCTACCCGGAGGAAGTGCTGGCTTCCGTGCATCTGCTGCAGCCTCCGGCTCCGGAGGACTTCGTGATCCATGCGCCAATTGCTGAAGGTACTCTGGCCACACGGGTCATCAAAGTGATCGAGAATCATGTGGAGACCGGGGAATTGATCATCAATCTGCCGGTGGCTGAGTCCAGGCTGCTGGTTCAGGAGGGCTTGTGCAAAATCGCCGTCCTGGAGCGGCATAAGGGAACCGGCAACAAATCGGTTGGCGTGGTTGAGGGGATCGGCTTCCATGAGCCTGCTGCGATTGCCATGACGGTAGCCCATGACAGCCATAATGTGCTGGTCATCGGCAATGATGATAACCTCATGGCTAAAGCTGCGGGTGCAGTAGCTGAAGCTCAGGGCGGTGTTGCGGTTATTACCGCTTCCGGAACAACTCTGTTCCCGCTGGCAATTGCCGGACTGATGTCGGCAGAGCCGTTCGAGATTGCGGCAGCCCAGTCTGCGGCCATCAGCAAAGCGCTGTATGATGCAGGCTGCACACTGAATTATGCTTTTATGACCTTGTCGCTGCTTGCACTGGCGGTCATTCCGACGTTGCGGATCTCGGATAAAGGGCTGGTACGGATTTCGCCGGAAGAGGGGATTCAGCTGGTTCCATTGTTTGTAAGCTAAATCCTGCGATCAGAAGCCGGCAAATGTCTTGCCGGATCATACAGACATCACCGAAAAGGGATGCTGCCCGCTCATTACAGAGCCTGGGTAGGATCCCTTTTTTGCATGTGATTTCTCTTGGCAGAATAGCCTTTAGTGCTAAAATAATGACATTAATACGGTGCGGGGCATATAATTAACCATTTCATCACAATTAGAAACATATTTTTTTAAAATTTTAATGAAAAACATTAACAAATTGTGAGAAATAGTCGATAATACTTTTAAATTAGTTAAAATTATTGTCGAATCATGTATTTGCGGAAAAATACTGAAAGTCCAAATATAAGGAACGGGGTGTATGAGATGATGAGATTAGAAACACAGGACATCGTGAATATCACCAAGAAGCAAATTACCGGTATTTTTAAAATGGAGCCGGTGGAACTGAGATTTGTCAACGACTTTCAGGGTGAGCAGTATCTCTTGACCAATGATAAGCTGCATCTCAGCAACCAGCATTATTGGGCCAAAGTAATGGATTGTGTCTTCGACAGTCATGTCAGACCTGTATTGATGTGCGAGGTGCTCTACTTCCTGCGGAATGAGTTTCTGGAGAGTGATATCAAGCTGATGTTTTCTTATGACTTTGCGGATGGGGCAGATGGGGCAGCGGTCGCTACTGCTGAAATCAGCTTCAATGATTCGCCGGAGCTGCAGCCGGGAGAGATTGCCGAATTAATTGATTTTGCGTTGACATTGCAGGATAAACAGTGGTTCGAGGAACTGACTGCCAAATATAAACAGCTGACCGCTTAAATATTATGCGGAGGGATAAGCTGACTGAATACAATTCATAGGATAAAGCCGTCCGGGCCGCAGGGGAAGTCAACCTGCGGACCAGGCGGCTTTTCTGTTGTATGGGAGATGATGATATTCGTTTGTTGGGGGGACTTAAAGGGATAAATCCCTCTAATTCCGCCGAAAGTGGGCGGTTGGGTGAAATTAAAGGGATAAATCCCTCTGATTCCACCGAAAGTGGGCGGTAGGGCAGTACACTTGCAAGAAACCTAACATTAGATCAACGGAAGATATCGGAGGGTG
>NZ_WHOB01000004.1 GCF_013141775.1 Paenibacillus phytohabitans | reverse complement strand
TGAAATAGGAGGAACCTTGAATCAAATTATAAATTTCAAGACCGTGGCTGGTCAACTTTTAAATTGGATTCCGGTGGACAAAAGGCATCCGGTGCACGACCATCGCGTCCCCAAATTAACAACGTACCGAACCCTTTACTTGTTTCTTTTCGCCTTGCTCCAAAATCAACCGTCCTTGTCTGAGTTTTCTGCCTACTTTCGTAAAGCAAAATGGTTACAGCAGATCGTGGGCTTCTCTTCCATTAGTGACTCGGCCCTCAACCGACGGCTTCAGCGCATCCCTCTTTTTCTCCTTCAAGAGTTCTATACCGACCTGATGGAGGCGCTGATTCAGTGTCAGCTTAAGCAAGATCGTTTTCCGGACATCGGGGCGTTAACCGTCATCGACTCCACTCAGCTTTCGCTTACGGCTCACGGGGAGCACTGGGCGTTTATCCAAAAGGGGCAGGTTAAGGTCAAGCTTCATCTTGGGTTGCATGTCTACAATGAGCAGAATGTGCACCCTGGACGAGCGGTGTTCTCGACGGCCGGCGTCGCGGATCACGATCCGGAAGTGCTCGATCGGCTGCTTCAACCCGATCGGGAGAACCCTACGTATGTCATGGATCGCGGCTATCCCGGATACCACCAGTTTTGTGAATGGGACCAGGCGGGCCTTCGGTTTGCCGTTCGGATAAAACAGAACAACCGACTGACGGTGACGCGCCTGCGGCCACTCCCTCCAGAGTGTGGGATTGTGGAAGACGCTGAGGTGCTGGTCCCAAGCTCGAAGGGGGAACCCCATCGAATGCGGCGAGTAACCTATCCGTATGTGAACCGGAAGGGAAAGGAGTGTCTCAGCGTTGTACTCACGAACCGGTGGGATGTGGAGGCACCAGTAATTGCACAGATTTATAAGCTTCGCTGGCAAATCGAGACGTTTTTCAAGACCTTTAAGCACCGAATGAATGGGGCGCATTTGTACACCAATCAAGCAGAAGGCGTGACGCGTCAAGTCCTGCTTAGCCTGATGGCTTATGCGTTTATGGAATTGATACGAGTGATTGGGGCTCCCGAACAAACCATTCAGCGGGTCTTACAGCTCTTCCGCTTGTACGCCGATGCCGAACCTTGTGACTTTCGGGAAGCATTAGAGGGGAAAAAGACCCGCACGAGTAAGGGCAGGCGAAAGAAGCCAAAGATCGGTCGCCCCCGGAAACACCCACTCGTGCCCAAAGCCAAGCGAATAGTCGTTGTTT
>NZ_WHOB01000027.1 GCF_013141775.1 Paenibacillus phytohabitans | reverse complement strand
ACGGGGCTTACGGGCGAAACGGGAGCGACAGGGCTCACGGGTGAAACGGGAGCGACAGGGCTCACGGGTGAGACGGGGGCAACGGGTCTTACGGGAGAAACGGGAGTAACGGGGCTTACGGGAGAAACCGGGGCAACGGGGCTGACGGGTGAGACCGGGGCAACTGGGCTTACGGGTGAAACCGGAGAGACCGGGCTGACGGGCGAAACCGGGGCAACAGGGCTCACGGGCGAAACGGGAGCAACAGGGCTTACGGGTGAGACGGGAGCGACGGGGCTTACCGGTGAAACGGGAGCGACAGGGCTCACGGGTGAAACGGGTGAAACCGGACTCACAGGTGAAACGGGGATCACGGGGCTTACGGGTGAAACCGGGGTAACGGGGCTAACGGGTGAGACGGGAGCGACCGGGCTGACGGGTGAAACGGGAGCAACGGGGCTCACCGGAGAAACGGGAGCAATAGGGCTCACGGGTGAAACCGGAGCAACAGGGCTGACGGGTGAAACTGGGGCAACCGGGCTGACGGGAGAAACCGGGGCAACCGGACTCACTGGAGAAACGGGAGCGACGGGACTTACGGGTGAAACCGGAGCAACGGGGCTTACGGGTGAAACGGGAGCAACAGGGCTGACTGGTGAAACCGGAGCGACGGGGCTTACGGGTGAAACTGGGGCGACGGGGCTTACGGGTGAAACTGGGGCGACCGGGCTTACGGGTGAAACCGGAGCGACCGGGCTGACGGGCGAAACCGGGGCAACTGGGCTGACGGGTGAAACAGGAGCGACAGGGTTTACGGGTGAAACGGGAGCAACGGGGCTTACGGGTGAGACGGGAGCGACAGGGCTGACGGGTGAAACGGGAGCAACGGGGCTTACGGGTGAAACCGGAGCGATGGGGCTTACGGGTGAGACGGGAGCGACTGGGTTAACGGGTGAAACTGGGGCAACGGGTCTTACGGGATCCACAGGTGAGACAGGAGAAACGGGAGAGACCGGACTCACAGGTGAAACAGGGATCACAGGGCTTACGGGCGAAACGGGAGCGACCGGGCTTACGGGCGAAACGGGAGCGACAGGGCTCACGGGTGAAACGGGAGCCACGGGACTTACGGGAGAAACCGGAGCAACGGGGCTCACGGGAGAAACCGGAGCAACAGGACTTACGGGTGAAACTGGAGCGACAGGGCTGACGGGTGAAACGGGAGCAACGGGGCTTACGGGTGAAACGGGAGCAACGGGGCTTACGGGTGAAACGGGAGCGACAGGGCTTACGGGTGAAGCTGGGGCAACGGGACTTACGGGTGAAGCTGGGGCAACGGGACTTACGGGTGAAACTGGAGCGACTGGGCTGACGGGTGAAACGGGAGCAACGGGGCTTACGGGTGAAACCGGAGCGACAGGGCTTACGGGTGAAGCTGGGGCAACGGGACTCACGGGTGAAACTGGGGCGACCGGGCTGACGGGTGAAACTGGGACGACAGGGCTCACAGGAGAAACCGGAGCAACAGGACTCACGGGTGAAACGGGAGAGACGGGGCTTACGGGTGAAACCGGAGCAACGGGGCTTACGGGTGAAACCGGGGCAACGGGGTTGACGGGTGAGACGGGAGCGACCGGGCTTACGGGTGAAACGGGGCTGACTGGTGAAACTGGGGCGACCGGGCTGACGGGAGAAACCGGGGCAACCGGGCTCACTGGAGAAACGGGAGCGACGGGACTTACGGGAGAAACCGGAGCAACGGGGCTTACGGGTGAAACGGGAGCAACAGGGCTGACTGGTGAAACCGGAGCGACGGGGCTTACGGGTGAAACTGGGGCGACCGGGCTTACGGGTGAAACTGGGGCGACGGGACTTACGGGAGAAACGGGAGCAACAGGGCTAACGGGTGAAACGGGAGCGACTGGGCTCACTGGAGCAACCGGAGCAACGGGGCTCACGGGAGACCGTGGTCCAACAGGACTCACGGGATTAAATATTGTTGAAACAGGAGCGACAGGCCCAACAGGACCGACAGGTCTAGTAGGACCAACTGGAACAAAGGGTAAAGATGGAGATAACGGAACCAACGGCGAAGACGGTTTTACCGGTGCTACCGGGCTCACAGGAGAGAATGGAGCAACAGGTCTCACAGGTGACACCGGGGCTACTGGGTTGACGGGAGCTACTGGAGCTACTGGAGCTACTGGCTTAACGGGTGAAACGGGGGCAACTGGTCAGACGGGAACCACGGGGCATACAGGAGAAACCGGAGCAACGGGAGACACTGGGGCTACCGGACTCACAGGCGAGACTGGAGCAACAGGGCTCACAGGTGACACCGGCGCTACTGGGTTGACTGGTGCTGCCGGAGCTACTGGCCTAACGGGAGCAACGGGGGCAACTGGTCAGACAGGAACCACGGGGCATACAGGAGAAACAGGGGCAACGGGTGTTACTGGTAATACCGGAGCTACCGGTCTGACTGGAGAAACTGGGGCAACAGGTTTGACTGGACCCACGGGCTTTACTGGAGCTACTGGGATGACGGGTGTTGGTATCGTAGGTCCGACCGGATCGTTGTCTCAGAATTATGCCCAATTTTACTTTAAAGGGCCTAGTGTTGAGGCATCTAGTGATAACTTCCCTATTCCCCATTTCGCAATCATTCACAATTCCAGCAGTGGAGATGCTATAGGGCCTGATAGTCAGGATACTGATATATTTGTTGTCGAAAGCGGCAGCTACCTGATTCTGTATCAAGCTAATATTCAGTCTAGTGCTGACCAACCGGCTGGTTTGGAGCTTATTATTGACGGTACGCCTAAACCTTTGACTCAAATTGCTGCTCCAATTATGAGTGAGCCTTCAATTGTACATGGAACCTACATCTTTATAGCCGATGAACCCTCGACGATACAGTTGGCACTTATGTACCAGAATACTGTGGTGACCAGTCATTTTCATGGTAATCCTAGGTCTTTTCCTGCGGCAAAGGTCACTATAGTCCAGCTTAGTTAAAGCCTACAATAAATTGTGATGCTCTGTAATATTGTTCCGTTAAGGCCAGCCGGAAATCGTGCTGGCCTTATTTATATCCGGTACCAGAGCGAGTGGAAAAGATAATTGATTTATTCTTACATAGCCTGGACTGATTAACGAACCATTTGCTGTGACCGACATATGATGGACTATTCTAAACAAGAAAGGAGAGGATTTGATTTGTCTCAAGCCAATTTGCCGAACATTACTCCATCGATTTCACTTACCCGGAACGACGCCATTAATATGATGCTGGCAGCGATCGCCATGGAAGAATTAGGCCTTAGCCACGTCATTAATGCAGAAGGGGAGAAGCTGCAATATGTGCTGGGAACTCTTCCTGGAGTAACAGCTCCGGTGGTTAACATTTCCAATCTTCAGGATATTACTTTGAGCATCAGGGGGTTGTTGGGGGAAACCGTTAAAAGCGCTTGGTTACAGACCAGCCAACTGGAGAGTCTGCTTGCAGCACCAACGGATTACGGTCCTACAGGAGCGGTTGGCCCAACGGGCCCAGACGAAGGTCCACCGGGTCCAAGAGGTCTGCCGGGTCCAATAGGAGATACTGGTGATGAGGGGGCGACTGGCTCTACCGGAATAACTGGTTTCATCGGTTTAACAGGTCAGCCAGGTTCAACCGGGGACACAGGTTTCACAGCCGAAACGGGGGGCACTGGAGCGACTGGAGCCACAGGTCTGACTGGTGAGACAGGAGCCACAGGTGCGACGGGTGAAACTGGAGCTACAGGAGAAACTGGAGCTACAGGTCTGACGGGTGAAACTGGAGCTATAGGAGCAACAGGTGTTACCGGAGAAACTGGTGTTACCGGAGCCACCGGATTAACCGGTGTTACCGGCATACCTGCAGTAGACCGGTTGCTGTCCTCCGGCACTGTAACAACTGTGGGTGCAGGGGACCCGGTAGTTTTTGACACAGACGATTATAGTAGCGGTTCGAGCATCAACCGTGGGATTGGTGGATCCTTTAATTTGCTGAATAATGATGTTCTGGGTGTAAATGAGCCTGCTCTATACTATGTCCAATATTCGGCCAACGCGGTTTCCGCGGCCGGGGAGGGAATGGAACTGTCGCTATTACTCAACGGAACTCCCATTGAAGCGAGTCAAGCAATATCTACTATTCCGGCCGCTCCAAATGTGGTGGCGGGTGGCAGCATTTTCCCAACGGATATTGCTGAAAATCCCAATACACTGACATTGAACAATACCGGTGCAGGCGATCTTACCAGTGTCGATGCTATGATTTCGATTATTAAATTGATTTAACCCATTCCACACAGAGGAGTTGATTCCATGTCTCAGGCTAACTTGCCTAATATCACCCCAACGATAAATATTACTAGGGATGATGCTGTCAACCTATTGCTGTCTTCTATTGCAATGGAAGAATTGGGACTCAGTCATATTATCAATGCCGAAGGAGAGAAGCTGCAGTATATCCTAGGGACCTTACCTGGAGTTACAGCTCCTGAAGCAACCATTGGCGATGTGCTTGCCATGAATGATAGTGTAAGAAATATGATGCGTGATATTGTCAAAAAAGAATTTATTCTCACTAACAAACTGGAGACGGTGCTCTCCGCTTCTATAATGGTAGGTCCTACGGGAGCTACAGGTGCTACAGGTAATCCGGGAGGACCTCCAGGTCCTGAAGGCGCTCAAGGTGAGGCTGGACTGCAAGGTCCAATAGGCGCGACCGGGGCAACCGGAGAGTCGGGTGTCACAGGGCTAACGGGAGAAACGGGAGCCACTGGGCTCACTGGGTTTACTGGTGAGACCGGAGAGACAGGTGCTACAGGACTGACTGGAGAGACCGGTGTTACAGGTGAAACTGGCGCTACAGGGCTTACAGGGGAAGCCGGCGCTACAGGTGAGACTGGACTAACCGGAGAGACAGGTGCTACAGGGCTAACCGGTGCTACTGGGCTGACCGGAGAGACCGGGGCCACAGGGCTAACCGGAGAGACCGGCATTGCCTTCTTCGCAGACTACAACTCTGCAGGAACTACCGAATTATTGATAGGTGCTGGAGATCCAATAGTCTGGGATGTTCCAGGACCGCAAAGTGGTGCTATTGTACTTGGTGCTGGCGGGACACACTTTAATTTACCGGAAAACTCTACAATATTCGTGCAATTTTATGCGAGTGGCATTAACCCCAGTCCAGGAGGTCCAATGATTTTTGAATTGTACAACACAGATCTTGGCGGAGGACAGTTAGGTCCTGTCCCGGGAGGGGAGGCAAGCTCTCCTATAGGAACTGACGCTATTGCAACTGTATCAGGTGGTGGTATTGTACAGACAACAACAGCGCAAGGTGTAGCTCTGTACAATCTCACTGGGGAGCCTATCGGAGAAGGTACAGCTTTCAGTGCCAACATCCAGTTGATCAGAATTAACTAATTCACGTGAGTAAGAATGCCAAGGCGCCGAGATCATTCAATCCCGGTGCCTTGCTGTGTTATAGCCGCAGGGACGCTAGACAATTCGCCTGTTTACAGTTGCTTTCAGCAATATCCCATACCAAATGGATTCAACTGCATAGAATATAACATGCTGCCGGACCAAGCGGATCTATAAGATATCTTACTTATAGTGGACTTGGACAAACCATGGGCCGCATAAAATAGTATCGGAGGTGTTGTTGGGCAGCGCAGTCGTGCAATAGACGGCAAACAAAATTATGAAAGAGAAAGAAGGGTTGTGTCCACATGTCATCATTAATTCCGGTTCAACTGGGAAGTCCGGGAGCGGCATTACGGTTGGAAAGTCCTGTACTGCTGGAAGAAAGCCACCCCTTGACCCAAATTGATTTCAGCGTACCATTGACCTTCCAGCCGGCTGTGTCCGGCAATTATCACTTAATCGTTCAGTTATCGGTTTTGAAAGACGGGCAAGTCATTCGCACCCTCACGGACCCTTATATCGGCAGCGGCAACGCAGGGGAATCGCTTATAGCCGATGTGAATGTGAACATCACAGGGAGCTTCAATCAAGGAGCACATCAGTTTGAATTGGAGTTAAGTATTCTGTCATACCAGAATATTCAGGCAAATCCACTGTTAGGTGTCCCTGCTGTCTCTGTACAAGGGTCGACTGCTGCAGAGGATGATATTGGTCCAACTGGTCCGCCGGGACCTCAAGGTCATGCTGGCACGCGGGGACCATATGGTCCCACCGGAACTACAGGTCCCACCGGAGCGACCGGCGTGGGAATCATCACTGGAGCGCAGGGGCCAAAGGGACCAACAGGACCCACGGGTGTCATTGCCGCTACAGGGGACGGAGGTGGAACGGGAGCAACTGGGCATACAGGAGCTGATGGTATAGGTATTCCCGGGCCGACTGGTGCCACGGGAGTCGGAGCGACCGGAGCGACCGGATATGGGCCAGCAGGATCGACAGGGGATACCGGAGCACAAGGGGTGACCGGGTCAACCGGACCGGGCTCGAATATAGCCGGGCCAACCGGACCGGTAGGACCTACTGGTGCGACAGGACCTAGCCGGGCTTTGCCGATGGTTGTAAGCGATACTCTGCTGGTGAGAAGCCCCGCGGTAGGGCAAGGACAGATTGTTGGCCAGCTTCCGCCGGTGGAGGTTAATGCGGCGGATCAATGTGTATTAGTCGAAGGAACACTTCAGATTGGGTATGGAAACCCAGCTAATTTTACATTCACCAATACAGTTTTTTACCAGGTGTATAGAGATGGTCAGGCAATAGGCTCAGGTCTATTTTGGACTCTGAATTATAATTATTATAATTCTCCAGGGTTCAATACCTTATCATCCCAACAACCTCTGGCATTTATGGCGATCGATGAGAATCCGCCGCTTGGTCTGCATAATTATACGCTGTCAGTTAATGTCGGCCCAGTCTCAAGCAATACAACAATCGCCTATGAATCCTTCAACGCAACGGCAAGCGTATTTCGTAAAGGTAACTGAGCAGCATCAATTCATATGTAGACATGGATACAAAAGTATCTGAGAAAGAAGGAGTTGAGCGTACGTGACGGAGATCTATTCGTCGCTTCCTCTGGGAAGCGGCAATGTACTGATTCTTGCGGACATCCGGACAGATGTGGAACAGACGGCCGCTTCTGCAGAATTGCGGTTGGCCGTGCCACTGCTGCTGAGTGTTCTGACGCCAGGGTACTACCATCTGCACCTGGAATATGAACTGTGGAGGGAAAATGCGCTTGTAATAGCACGAAACGTATCGATAGAATCGCTGGCATCCACCTCCGGGTTGATCCAGACAGAAGCGATTATAAGCTTCAGCGATCAATTACCCGCTGGCATCCACCATTATGAGTTGAGACTGAAGGATCTTCATCATCAGAATATTGCTTCCTATATCCGGGTAGGTTCGCCGTTGCTGCAGACCGGACCCGGGCCTATTATATTTGCGGGACCTTTCGGTCCTCAGGGTGCGACCGGCCCTACGGGTCCGACCGGTATAACCGGAGATGCAGGGTCTGAAGGAAATCCGGGGAACCCCGGGCTTTCGCTCCCCGGTCCAACCGGGGCAACCGGTCTTACGGGGGCAACTGGAGCAACAGCTTATCTGGGAGAGGCTAAAGGATACACTGGTGAGACGGGCGCGACAGGATTAGGCACTAATGGCCCGACGGGATTGACAGGAGCGGGAGTGACTGGAGCTACAGGTGATGGAATCACAGGCGACACCGGTCCAGTGGGTCCGACAGGAGCAACGGGTTTCACCGGTCCGCCTGGAACGGACGGCGAACAGGGGAATACGGGACCAACCGGTGCAATTGGAACCACTGGAGCAACGGTAAACAGTACCTATATCCCCACATTAAATTACAGTATTATTCCCTATACAGTCATTAATCTCAATAATTCTCATGTGCTCGCCTCCCTCCCGGTGGCTCCTCTAGAGTCAGACGTATTCCAGATAGAGGGTTATTTGGATATATATTGGGAAAAAGGTGGAAATCATCAAAATAACAGCGGGATAAAAATAACCTTTACTCTGGCTGACAGTTTTGGTACCCCACTCTATCAATACAGCAATTATTGGCAGAAACAAACGCTTGACTATGCCAGTGTTGAACAAGTGCATCCATTTCTAGTGATGTATAGCGGGCCGGCGACGACGATGACGCTCAGCGTACTGATAACCGGAGACGCTCAAGATCGATGGGAACTGGCCGCATTTGGTGCCTTAACCGCCGCCTTACTTCCCGATAACACCTGAAACTCGGAAACTATCAAAGGAGTGATGAAATTATGTCGACGCTTAAGTCTCTTCCCTTGGGTGTGCCGGGACCGGTGATTCACTTGGCAGAGACTCTCGAAATCATTGCAGCGCAGCCTCATGCGCAGGTTACCTTCCATATCCCGCTTGTATTCCAGAGCATTACTCCCGGTCCCTCCTTGCTGCGGATTGAACTGGAAACTACCCTCTCCGGAAGTCTGATTCAGACCCAATTGGTCACCTTATCCCATGCCGGTCTGGAGGAAGCGGCAAGAACGATGCAGGTGACAGTCAACCATCCGGCCCATCCTGGAACCTATGCTTACAGTATTAAGGCCAGAGTGATAAGTCATAGCAACATCAAGGACAGTCCATCTATAGGAAGGGCTGTTGCCGGCATCGCCTCCGTTGAAGCGGCGAGAGCCGTTAGCGGAGCTACCGGCCCTACCGGCCCTACCGGAACGACCGGTAACAGGGGGTATAAAGGCTTCCCTGGTAACCCTGGCCCTAATGGACCGACGGGAGCGACAGGCTACGGAGCTACTGGTCCTACAGGAGCCACGGGAGATCCTGGGCCGCCGGCGAGCCTCACCGGAGGTGTTGGCGTTGGACCAACTGGTCCTACCGGTCCAACCGGGCTGACAGGAATTGGCGCCACAGGGCAGACCGGCCCTTCTGTGACAGGAGCGACAGGAGGAAGCGAAAAAGGTGCGGAAGGGGCAGTAGGTGCCGAAGGACTACCGGGACCAGATGGCCCCGCAGGCTCGGGAGGCAAAGGTCCTGACGGTCCGATTGGACCCACCGGTCCGCAAGGGGTAACTGGCGCACCATTACCTCCTGTCCAGTATCAATACACAACTGATCCGCTACGACTCAGCTATGGTGAACAGAATGTCCTCACCCTGGCTAGCCTGCAAACGGAGTATGGAGAGAATGTATTATTGCAGGGTAATCTCCTTATAACCTTTCAACCGATACAGCTTGCTCAAAGAATCCCCATCCTTGTCAGTGTACTTTATAATGGTATAGTCATTAAACAGTATGATTTTCGTTCCATTCCACAAGGTTATGGATTCGGCGTTCCCTTTCCCGATCCCGGTGAGAAGGCGAGCGTAGAATTCCCCTTCAGCCTGACGCATGCTCCTGCCCCCGGAGCAGCAGTATACTCGGTCCAAGTAGAGATCAATTTTATTGTCAATGATGGGTTCCCTATAACGGTGGAGAGCAGGTATTTATTGGCCGAAGTGGTGGGACCGGGACTGCCTTATAACCGGAATGCAACAGCGTATTACCTTGCTTCGGGCGGGGTTGAGATATTCAATGCTATTTCAGGACCTACAAGACACGTGGCTATGGATAATAATATAAAAGGCTCTTTAACCGCTGCTTATGCCGCTTCCGGAGACGGGAATTATATTTACTATGCAGTACAAGATAGACTGTACCGGTTCAACACGCAGGCACAAACCGTGGATTGGGGAATAGATTTGAATGAGGATGCGTACGTCACAGATCTGCTGCTAATGCCTGACCAGAGGTATCTCTTCATCTCAGATAGTGCAGGCACTACGCTCCAAATCTATGATCTGGTGAACATGAGTACTGTCAATACTTTGCCCATGGAATCGAACGTGCTCTTCTCTGCCGCCTCTCCCGACAACAGGTATGCTTTCTTCTATATCTACACAGGCCAGGTTCACGCCTATGAGATGAGTACGGCTACGCTTATCAAGAATATTTTCGGTAATTTTGGTACGGAACCGCATCCGGGTTTCTCCAACCCTTTGGTAGTTACACCCGACAGCAAGGAAGTGCGGTTTACTGACAATTTGCAATTCGCCTCATACATGTATGCGGAGATTGGGAACTTCAGCAACAGGGGCACTAAGGCAGCGTCAGATCAACCGAATTCCAAATGGGGTATTCGGATATTAGAGACCGGTGAGTCGTATGTGATGGACAACGGAGAGGACCCCGGTAACACAGCAGCACTATTAATCAGACGTCTTGATCAGAATGGAGACATGACAACTAGCTGGCCAGGTCCGGACGGTATGTTTGCCCTCGTCCTGTCACCGGATGAACAGTGGGTATGCGCCCAAGGGACTCAGGAGCTGGTACTGATATCAACAGACACTTTGATTTCGCAGACCATCCCAATGACGGATAACACTCTTCAGGGCGGGCTGAATTTTACGGGAGACAGCCTTTATATTGTTACTATCGGAGCAAGGCATGTTTACTCTGTGAGCGTGGTTGATTTCTCGGTCAGAAGCTTTGAGCTATCTCAAGACTTTGAAGATTGGCCACTGAACTATTCCCTCTCCAGCGGAGCTTACAAGACACAAAGCAAATAAAAGCGAAGCTAGCGCAAACTCCAACAATACCTAGATCAACTCTTTTGGTTCCAGGAACCATGGAGTTGATCTTCATTTCATACCAAGTGGACAAGGGTAGAATCTATTTAGAGCGGGAGTGATAAGAGTGAAGGGAATCATCCTGGCGGGCGGCTCGGGAACGAGGCTGCATCCGCTGACGAAGTCGATATCGAAGCAGATTCTGCCGGTGTATGACAAGCCGATGATCTATTATCCATTGTCCGTCCTTATGCTGGCGGGCATACGGGATATCCTGATTATCTCCACTGGGAGAGATATCCAGCTGTTCCGGAACTTGCTGGGAAGCGGTGAACAACTCGGGTTGTCGTTTCAGTATGCGGTTCAGGATCAGCCGCGCGGACTTGCGGAGGCGTTCCTTATCGGCGAAGAATTCATCGGCAAGGATCAGGTGTGCATGATTCTGGGCGACAACATTTTCTATGGGCAAAGCTTCAGCGCCATTCTGGAGAAGGCTGTTCTGCGGCAGGAAGGCGCCACAATATTCGGCTGCCGGGTACAAGATCCGTCGGCCTATGGTGTTGTCGAATTCGATGTAACTGGCAAGGCGGTTTCGCTTGAAGAGAAGCCACTCTTTCCACGGTCGCATTATGCGATCCCGGGTTTGTACTTCTATGACCACCAGGTGGTGGAGATCGCCAGACGTATTAAGCCCTCACGGCGCGGTGAAATCGAGATCACCGATGTCAACACGGAGTATATGAGACGAGGCCAATTAAACGTGGAACTATTCGGCAGAGGAATGGCCTGGCTGGATACGGGAACACCTGACTCGCTTCTGGAGGCGGCCAATCTGGTGGAGACCCTACAGAAGCGGCAAGGGCTATATGTAGCCTGTATAGAAGAGATCGCGTTTAACAGAGGCTATATTACCAAGGAGCAGCTTCAGGAGCTGGCCAGACCGCTGAGCAAGCTGGCGTACGGACAATACTTGTCGAGCATAGCAGAAGAATCTTTTGCAGCGAAATAAAGGACAATATCTGCAGAGAGTAAGGAGTGAGATCCCTTGAAATTATCTGATTATGTTATCGACTGTCTCAAGCAACAAGGCATATCTCATGTATTTGAATTTATAGGCGGGGCCATTGTTCATTTGCTGGATTCCGTTTCATATAGAGATGATATGGAATGCGTTTCTGTACGTCATGAACAAGCAGGTGCCTTTGCGGCTGAAGCTTATGCCAGAATGAACGGGAAGCTTGGAGTTGCCATGGCAACGAGTGGACCGGGAGCCCTGAATTTGCTTACCGGTATAGGCAGCTGCTACTTCGATTCTGTTCCTTGCTTGTTTATCACGGGACAGGTAAATACCTATGAGTATAAATTTGACCGTCCCGTAAGGCAGATTGGATTTCAAGAGACTGATATTGTCAGTGTGGTGAAGCCATTGACTAAATATGCTGCTATGGTTACAGCGGCGGATCAAATAAGATTTGAATTAGAAAAAGCAATATGTCTTGCTCAGAATGGCCGTCCGGGTCCGGTATTATTAGATATTCCGATGAATCTTCAGAGGGCACAAATAGAACCGGAGAACTTAGCCAGCTTCTACGATAGTGAAGAATATAATGACCTTTCGAAAGGTTCGAAGGATATAAGTGATTCTGTTATTTCAGAAGTTATTAGAATGTTAGGTGCAGCCAAGAGACCGCTGATTCTGGCAGGTGGTGGAGTAAGGGTTAGCCAATCTACAGCTGCACTGTCCCAGTTCATTGAAAAGTCACGAATACCCATAGTTACTTCATTGATGGGGATCGACGTGATAACTCATGATCATCCCTTATATTCAGGTTTAATTGGATCGTACGGCAACCGGTACAGCAATCTGATTCTGGCGAATTGTGACTTGTTACTCATCTTCGGATCCAGACTGGATAGCAGACAAACCGGAACCAGGCCGGATACCTTTGCGCGCGGTGCTAACAAAATACATGTTGATATTGATCATAATGAGCTTAATAGCAAGGTTACTGCAACTCTCACCGTTCAAGCCGATTTGAAGGACTTTTTGGTAAAAATGAATGCTGCATTCTCAGAAGTTCGCCCGCCGGATATTACCGGGTGGTTAGCTTTCATTAAGGAATTGAAAGGGCAATATCCCACGTATTCTTTTACCCCAACTGCTAATGAAATTGAACCGAACCGCTTTATGGAGCTGCTGTCTTCCAAGTCTAAGCAATTCACTGCAGTCTGCCTTGATGTTGGCCAGCATCAGATGTGGGCTTCCCAATCCTTTAAGCTATCCGGGCATCAACGATTACTCAATTCCGGCGGAATGGGGGCTATGGGCTTTGCATTGCCGGCAGCAATTGGTGCTTCCCTGGCAACAGGTGGCGAAACTCTCGTTATTGCCGGAGACGGTGGCTTTCAGCTGAATATACAGGAATTAGATACTATTGTCCGGCTGAATCTACCCATAAAAATAGTGGTTATGAATAATAGCTCATTGGGAATGGTAAGGCAGTTCCAGGATTTGTATTTCGAGGGCAGACAACAATCTACGGTGAATCCCAATCCTTCATTCATTGATATTGTTAAAGCCTACGCAATCCCGGCTTATCAAATGAACACGATGGATGAGGTTCATCAGCTTGAACAGTTCCTGAACACTGCCGGACCCGCTTTTATTGAAGTGAAGTTAGAAAAGAAAACCGAAGTTCATCCCAAATTAGTTGTAAATAGACCTATTGAGGATATGTATCCGTATCTGGACAGGGAAGAATTGAAAAGAATAATGCTGATCGACCTTGTGGATGAGATGGACCTTCCTACTTGATTACCCCCATTCAGAACCTCCGTGCATATAAACTTTTTCGGACTTTGTGCATATCATGTAAAAACATGCAGGAGGTTAAACCAATGGGGAATATCATCGTTTTCGAGATCGACTTCAACACCTCGGGCTTGAAGCCGAACCGGCTCACCAGACAATGGTTCAAAGAGAGAATCGGGATCTTTCGGAGATTCACCTTGAAAAGCCTGGAGGCGCAGACCAACCAGCAATTTCTGGCTGTTGTCAAGCTAGCCCGTGACTGGAGTGACATGGTAGAGGAAGAAATGGCGCAGCACCCGCCCTTGCCGGCTAACATCCGCTTTGGAACTAACCTGGAGAGCAACAGAAGCATTGCTTCCTGGGTCCGGGAGGTCCGGCAAGCCCGGCAGAATCCCTATAAGGGTCAAGAGCGGAATTTATTCATCACAAGAATCGGCTTCGATGATTTGTATCACAAGAGCTTTGTGCAGCAGCTGCATGATTACATTCCCTTGCCCGGCACTGTCGCACTGGTGAATCAGAAGGGATACCTCTGGGACACCGTTCATGGGCAAATGGCTCCGCTATTTTATTCATCGCCTCAGTTTTATGTCATTCTATATTCAGCCAGCGCCTATCTCTCCGGAGTACGCATCATGATTCCCGGCAATGGCCACCGTAATGTAATGAAGCTGCCCCATGAGGTCCTGAAGGACCGGAATTACGTTGATGTCATTCATGCTTTGTCTGTTACAGCCCCCACAGTGCCGCTTGTAGACCGTCTTTCCACTACGGAAATGGAGCATGTGCTCGCGGAATTCATATGATATTGCCATTCAGCAGCACCGGAAATAGCAGCCCACTGGGCTGCTATTTTGATGTTCAGAGCTGTGTTAATCCTCTGGCTTAATTCGCTCTGCCCTGCAGCAGAATATTGCTGGCCTTGCCGAAATCAAGCGCGGCTTTGCCTGTCCGTTCTGCCGTTTGCTGTGCCAGCACGACTGCATTGACACCGCAGGAGAACAAAGCTATATCAAAGCTGTTCGCATAAGCCTCCACCTGCTTCAAGGTTTCCTCTATTTGCTCGTACCGCTCCACCACAAGGGTCTGTGTGACTTTAATGCTATAAGGCCAGGTGGCCAGAATATTGCGGATGGGCTTCGGCTTGGCTGTTGCCAGCAGCACCCGGCGGCCGCGGAGCAGATCCCAGAACCGGGAACTGACAGCCCACTCGCGGTTGATGCAGGCATGGCAGAGGGCAGAGGGAGTAATTCCGTAATGAAGGAAGACCGAATCGGTCAGCATCCGCTTCAGATGCACCGGGGCTTTAATACTCATGTCGTCATAAGGCAGGATGCCCACGATGTCAGCCTTTTTCACAGAGGCAATGAGTTGATCCCGCAAAACAAGATTAGGCAGAAATGTTCCTTTAAGACCCTTGTTTGCTTTCATCGCCCAAGGCTCCTTCAGCACCTCCTGTATCGGCCAAACCCCGTCCTGGGCAAGCACAAGATTCTCCCCGTCGCCTACCCGCACAAGTGAATAAGGAAGGCGGTGAGTAAGTGCATGCTCCAGCCTCCCCAGCACCTCATACTGCTCCAAATAAACGCCGTAGTCCACAATAACCCTCCCCAATCTTTGTTGGAACATCATATGCTTGGGGAGGTCTGGTTAATTGTACCCCTGACTATTTTGATAGAAATCCATAAATAATCGCTGAAGAATAGACGGACATACAGGCTTTTACGGACTTCGTGCATATAGTGGCATAAACAGACCGCAGGAGGTTGAACAGTGGGGAAAACTATCGTGATCGAAATTAACTTCAACAATTATGGCATGAACCCGAACCGCCTTACCCGGGAATGGATTAGCGAAAGAATCCGTGTTTTCCGGAGATTCACCTTAAAAAGCCTGGAGGCGCAGACCAATCAGCAATTTCTGGCTGTCGTCAAGCTTGCCGGAGGGTGCAGCGGTATTGTAGAGGAAGAATTAGCGCAGTACCCGCCCTTGCCGGGCAATATCCGGTTTGGGACTACCGCAGAGAGCAACCTGCACATTGCTTCATGGGTCCAGGAGGTCCGTAAAGCTCAAGAGCTTCATCCTGTCCGGCATTACCGGGATTTGTTCATTGCCAGACTCGATTCGGACGATTTGTATCACCGGACCTTTGTGCAGCAGTTGCATGATTATACCCCCTTACCCGGCACCGATGCGCTGGTGAATCAAAGGGGATATCTGTGGGATTCCGTTCAAGGGCAAATGGCGCCGGTATTCTATTCTTCCCCGCAGTTTTATGTCTTTCTGTATTCGGCCGATGCCTACCTTGCCGGTGAACGGATCGCCATTCCCGGCAAAGGCCACCATAATGTGGCTTTGCTGCCCCATGAGGTTTTTAAAGCCAGGAATTTCGTCAATGTCGTTCATTCCTCCAATGTATCTGTCAAAAAAGTGCCATCCGAAAACCGTCTCTCCAGAGAAGAAATGAAACATGTGCTGGCAGAATTCATGTCGGAGGTTGAATATAACTAAAGTCAGGACGAGAGAAGGAGAGAGACATCTTGAGCATTGTTGAAAAAATAAAGGAGCGCTCGGCTGTAATTGCCGTGGCCGGACTTGGTTATACCGGCCTGCCGATGGCGCTGGAGATCGCACGGGCAGGATACAAGGTCTATGGCATTGATCCGGACCGGAGCAAGATTGCTTCGCTGCTCCGTAAACAATCGTACCTTATGGATATTCGCGATGAGGACCTGAAGGAGGTGATTAATGAAGAAGAGGGACTCATTCCCGGCAATGATTATGCTTGCGTTGCTCTGTCAGATGCCTTGATTATTTGTGTGCCGACGCCGCTTGATAAGAACCGTGAGCCGGATCCTTCATTTATCCGGCAGGTGATTGAAGAAGCACTTCCCTATCTGAAGCCGCAAACCTTAATCATTCTGGAAAGCACCACCTATCCGGGTACAACGAGAGAGCTGGTGAGCAATGTAATTGAGGCGCGCCGTGGTTGGGTGGCTGGCGAAGACTTCTATGTCTGTTATTCCCCAGAGCGCATCAATCCCGGCAAAGACGGGATCAGCGTGAAGCAGACACCCAAAATCATCGGAGGCTGTACCGCAAGATGCCTGGAAGCGGGCAGCGCCCTATACGGCTCATTTGTGGAAACGCTGGTCCCGGTCTCCTCCACTACCCTTGCTGAAACGGCCAAATTGCTTGAGAACACCTTCCGCAGTGTAAACATCGCGCTCATCAATGAATTAACACCATTATGTGAGCGGATGGGCATCAGTATATGGGAGGTGCTGGAAGCGGCCGCAACCAAGCCGTTCGGGTACATGCCATTCTATCCCGGCCCCGGTGTAGGAGGACACTGCATTCCGGTTGATCCGCTGTATCTGTCCTGGAAGTCCGGCAAGCTCGGGCTGCCCCTGCACTTTGTGGAACTCGCGGACCGGGTGAATCAGGGCATGCCCGGCCTGATCCTGGAACGCATTCAGTGGCTGCTTCAGGCCGAAGGCAAGACCTTGAAGGGCTCCAAAATTATATTGTCGGGCATCGCCTACAAAAAAGATATCGACGATATCCGCGAATCCCCGGCGCTCGCGCTGTTCGTCCTGCTGCTTGAAGCAGGTGCTATTGTCCAATATTGCGACCCGTATATCCCTTCCTTCAAGCTGGGGGAAATGACGTATTTCTCACGCACCCTGCAGCCTTCACTATTGTCCTCTGCCGATCTGGTGGTCGTTGCGACGGACCATTCCGCCGTGGATTATCAAGGCCTGGCGGATGCAGCACCGCTTGTTCTGGATACCCGGAACGCAACTAAGGACTGCACGCGGGGACGGATCGCCGTGCTGGGCAAACCATATCAGCATCAAGTAAGGTGGGGAAAATAATGGCATACTTTTTGGACGCGCGGAGTTTATCCGATGCTCCGCGCAGTGGATCAATCAAGATTAAGCTTGGGTCTGCTCCCCAATTGTTTGGAAGGATCGGTATGGGTTTCTCATCCTCCGTTGAGGATACGGTCATTATGGTCTGCGGCGCAATTGGACTGACCGGTGACGAGGAGGACACCTTCACCATTCACGTAGTCCGCGGCGAGTCGTATAATCCGGCGAACGTCATTTATATGATGCAAGGGACGGTGGCTGACTCTGGCTTCAGTGAGATGATTAGCTTTCATGTCCATGACTTTTCAGTTCCGGCTGTACCCTCCATTGTGTACACCGCTTATATCAGCGGGGAACCGACTACGTTCCGCAGCGGTCCCGAATTGTTCTTCGGTGTAGCCTCGCTGTCTTAGTCCGAATCCTAACCCAACATTTAAGGAGGAATTATCAATGGCATATTTTTTAGACCTCAGAAGTTCATCCAATGCTCCGTCCAGCGGATCAATCAGTATTGAGCTTGGTCCGGCCCCTGAACTGTTCGGTTTGATTGGTCTGGGGATCTCCTCCATCGAGGATACGGTTATTACTCTTAGCGGCACAATTGGATTAATCGGTGACGAAGGGGACCCTTATACCATACAAGTGGTCCGTGGCGAATCCTTCGATCCGGCGAATATCATTTACACGGCGCAAGGCTCAGTGGCTACCACCGGCTCCAATGAGCTGCACAGCTTTCATGCACAGGATCTTTCGGCTCCTGCTGTGCCTACACTTGTGTATACAGCTTTCATCAGCGGGATTTCGACTACAGTGCGTAACGGCCCCGAAGTATTCTTTGGCATAGCTTCGCAGTCCTAGTTTGATTTGGCAGATTGCTTCCGCTTCTCCCCAATCTATAGGTGTAGGGGAGAGGGGAAGCATTTTGTGATGAGAATAGTAACTTGTACAAGGAGGCAGAGACATGGACGCAGATCAGCAAGGTCTGTTCAGTTTGTGCATCATCGTGAAGAATGAAGAAGCTGTGCTGGCCAGGTGTCTGGATTCTGTCAGCGGCCTTATGGATGAAATTATTATTGTGGATACGGGATCAACGGATGGGACCGTCTCTGTCGCCGGCAGATATACCGAGAAGATATTTTCATATCCATGGGAGGATGATTTTGCGGCTGCCCGCAATTATTCCTTTGAACAGGCGGCTATGCCGTATGTGATTTGGATGGATGCGGATGAGCTGCTGGCAGCGCCGGAAGCAGCGAAGCTGGCCCGCTTAAAGCTGCAATTAGCGCAGGAGAGGGAAGCGGTGGATGTGGTATGGCTGGGTACCCGGTTATTTGCCGATTCAGAAAAGGCCGCTTCCGCATCACTCCCCGTGTATACAGCGCGGAGGCCGCGAATGGTCAGACGTGAGCGGAATTTCCGCTGGCACGGGCGTGTGCATGAAGACCTGGATATTGGCATTGCCGCTGAGCTGAATACGGATATATGGATAGAACATAGACCTGTTGCCGTCCATACATGCCGTAACCGCACCATTCTGGAGCGCTGGATGGCAGAGGAAGGCCGAGGGGAGGGGCGTGTGTTATTCCATTACGCGAACGAGTGCTTTGAGGACCGGGAATTTATAACCGCGGCCGGTTCTTACGAGCAATTGTTGAGTGAGCCGAGCGGTTACCGGGAGGACCGGATTACAGCCTGCCTGCGGCTGGCTGAATGCTACCGGCAGCTGGGCGATGCAGAGAAACGGCTGAACAGCCTCTTCCGCTCCTTCCGTTATGGGCTTCCGCAGGCAGATATCTGCTGCGCTGCAGCCGGGTTCTTCGAAGAACGCAGGGAGTGGGACAGCGCCGTCTACTGGTATCTTCAGGCGATAGCCCGGCAGAAGGACGGTGCGGGGAACCGGCCTGTCTCGCAGGCCTGCTATACCTGGCTGCCTCATGTGCTGGTCAGCCGCTGCTACGCAGCAGCCGGGGAATGGGAGCAGGCCTGGCTGCATAATGAGCGGGCATTGACTTATCTGCCCGGTGACCAGGTCTTGCTTGGCAATAGAAGTAAGCTCCAAGCTGCGCGGGACATCAGACGTGATATATAAGGCGGTGAAATCCCTATGGAACTAAGCTACCGGATGGTTATCATGAGGAATCATGAACGATACTGTCGTGCCCCTGCCCGGTTCACTTTGAATAAGCAGACCCTGGCCATACCGCTGAATCAAGCGGCGGTTGGTATTCCTTAAGCCGATTCCCCCGGTGTTATGCCGGGTAAGGCTTAGGAGGTTCTCAATCTGAGCAGCCGGAATCCCTTTGCCATTATCTATAATCTCTACACAAGCGCCAGCTTCCGCCTGATATATGCGCACCACCAGTTCGCCGCCCTTCGCCCGGCTTAGCAATCCATGTCGTACTGCATTCTCAACGAGTGGCTGGATGGACAGCGGAGGAAGCTTGAAACGCAGAGCGGGCTGGATCTCCCACACCACTGTTAGCCTGTCTCCAAAACGAACTTGCTCAATGAATAAATAGGATTTCACCAGGGAAATTTCATTCTCCAGATCCACCAGCTGATTCGTATTAATGAAATCAACGCTATACCGCAAATAATCTGCAAATGCACCTGCTACATTACGCATCTGTTCCATATCAAATTCACTCAGGGCCATAATGGAGTTGATGGTGTTGAATAAGAAATGCGGTTTGATCTGGGCCTGCAAGTAGGCTGTTTCCATCCGCAGACTTTGGTCAATCGATTGTTTCAACGAAATTAATGCCTGCACTCTGTACTTCAGCTCTAATCTTTCAACAGGTTTGGTTACATAGTCATTGGCTCCATGTAAGAATTCTGTATACGACTCTTCTGAAATGGAATGGGTAATTAACAAGAGTATCGGCAGCTCCGTAA
The DNA here is from genome assembly GCF_013141775.1 of Paenibacillus phytohabitans. GTDB lineage: Bacteria > Bacillota > Bacilli > Paenibacillales > Paenibacillaceae > Paenibacillus_AQ > Paenibacillus_AQ phytohabitans. The sequence goes on along the minus strand of NZ_WHOB01000027.1, from coordinate 255,415 downwards.
TATCAAAATGTTGTCTGACCTGCTTGGTAAGCTCATGTCCTGACATTTGCGGCATGGTCACATCGGCAATTAACAAATCCCAGGAAGCGGAGCGGATCAGTTCAAGGGCTTCATGGGCACTGGAGACCGCAGTTAATCTGTAATTTTCTTCAGAGAGAATATTAGCCAACACTTTCAGGTTCACCGGATCATCATCCACAATTAGAATATTCGGTCTTGCCATCTCATAGAGAGGACCGGACGATTCTGCATGGACCTTATTAGCAGATCCTTTATCTTCGCTAATGTTGCGGCGTTGATCTTTGACCCTTCCGGCGGGATAATGCCCCGTATGCATCTGCGAATCTTCTGGTATCAAGCGCATCTGATGCTGCGACGAAGGCAGGGTGAAGCTGAATGCCGATCCTTCATGAAGTCTTGAGACCACTGTTAATTCGCCGTGATGGAGTTCTGTGAGCCGTCTGCTGATGCTGAGGCCAAGACCCATTCCACCTTCAATATTTTGTTGCCCCTGTTCATAAGGGTTGAAAATACGGGCCGTGGTTTCATCATCCATTCCTATTCCTGTATCCGTAATGCTGACCTTAACCCGGTCACCAACTGTAGAGGCTTCAATAATAATCTCTCCTTGCTCCGTATACTTAATTGCGTTATGCAGCAAATTAAATAGAATTTGGGATAATCTTTTTTCATCTGCATATACGTGTGAGAGTTTTGAAGAGATGTTGATTCTTAACTGCAGAGGTTTTCCTTCCATTAAGTAAATGAGCATGTTGAGAACATCCGTGATAACTTTCCGGAGCTCCACATCTTTGAAATTCAACTGAATCCCCTTCTCTCCAAGAACGGGGGCATCGAGCAGGTCACCAAGCAGCAGGGACATCCGGTTTCCAATTTTGATTAATAGTTCAATATTTTTGTGCGAAGGAGAATCCGCAGCTTGAGTACTGGCAGCAGATTGAGAATGGGCGAGCTGTAGTATGCTGTCCAGCGGTTTTTTCAAGGCACGGGAAGTATGAACCAGAAACTTGTCTTTTTGTTGATGGTCGATCAGCAGCTTGTGGGTGAGTTCCTGATTCTCATACGACCGGCGGACGAATTGTTTAAACCAGTAAGCAGAAAAACCAACAATGGCTGAAAGGATATCAATCGGGTAAAAGGGGAGGTTTTTTTCGCCATTGTTCACAACAGCCCCCCATATAAGGCCGGCGATGATGGCACTTGCAGCAAACAGCAGAAAGCCGGTGTCCTTTTTTCGCTGGTAAACCATTTTCCCGTATAACATAAACATCCAGACAGCCGGGAGATTATATAATCCGCCGAACATCCAATAAGCGTGATTCAATATATCTTTAACCGGGAAAAACAACATATATATGCTGTAAGTGGTAAGTATTGTCACGTAAATTCGAAAGGACAGCGCTGTAACTTTGGGTGTATTAAATCTATAGGTTAACAGCAGCATGGAGAAAACCAGCCATAAGTAGGACAATAACTTGATTTTGATACCCCAGGTATAATTCAGAGGCAGTACATTCATGAGTATCGCATCATTGTCGGCAGCTACAGACAGCGCCGTACACAGGAGCAGGAGAATAAAGATCCATAAGGTACGCTGCCTTGACATGATTAATAATATTCCGGCATACACCGCATGCAGCAGGAAAATAATGATGGTTCCGAGCTGAAACCCTACAGACAACCGGCGTTCTCTATCAATGGCAGCTTCAGCACCAAAGCGAATAGAGTAGGAGATGCCTGATTTCGTGCCGTGATCAAAATTGGCCGTACGAATGATCAGAATAATCTCATCCTCATTCCCCGCATCATAGCTGACGGTAAAAGGAACGGATTCCGGTCTATACTGCTCCTTCACTGCAGCCGGTTGTCCCATGGTGTACAGGACTTTTCCGTTCACTTCAATCTCCGAAGAGGCTTGAATCTGATGGAACCAGAAGACATAAGGCTGCTCCATCGGCTGGTCAATCCGAATGCGCAGCACATAGGTGCCATATCCGTAGGATGAACCGGTGGCCTGTGTCCAATTGCCGGGAACTTGAATTGTCTGCTCATTTCTGCCGGACCTGCTCAGAATATCTCCGCTAGTCATCCACTTTGAGGGATAGAAATCCCATTGACCATCCAGCACAAGCGAATGGGATTGTTCGAAATTCCAGCCCCGGAAATCAAGTACACCCTGCTCAGCTTTAGGTTGCTCAGGCGAGAAGAAGCCCTTCTGCCAAACCCGTTGAAGGCCGACCAAAAGAACTAAAAAACAAAGGGTCAGAACGACATATTTCAGATAGTATTTTGCGGATTCTCTATTCATAATTTAAAGACCTTCTACAGCTATACGGGTTTCCCCTTCATTTTTCGCATCAGTTCAAGACATTATTTCACAGAATTTTCCGGTCCGGATTTTTGGATTTCTCCTCCTTCTTCGAATGCCAGTCCTTCCAATAATGTTGCTTGCACATCCCTTTGGCGTAATGGTTGTTAGTGCAGGTGCCTGACTCGCATTTACGTTTTTCTTCCGCTCGTTTTTTGCCCAAGGTTAGATGCCTCCCCTCGAGCACATTGTAAACGCCCCGTCTGAACAAAAAATGAACAAATTTTCAATGTTAAAAAATGTAATATAATTCCATTAACGCATTCCGGGAAGTCCGCATATACATGAACATAAAGTCCGCCAAATCCATAAAAATCAGATCAACCGGGTGAGGAGGGGAAGGATTGTCCGATTCCATGATTGAAATCAGCTTATGTATGATTGTCCGGGATGAGGAGAAAAGTCTGGGACGCTGCTTATCGTCAGTCGGGGATATTGCTGATGAAATCATCATCATCGATACAGGTTCTACAGATGGTACTAAGGAGATTGCCCGCTCCTTCGGTGCGAAGCTCTATGATTTTGCCTGGGTGAATGATTTCGCGGCAGCCAGAAACTATTCATTCCGTAAGGCCGGCAAAGATTATATTGTGTGGCTTGATGCCGATGATATTCTTTTGCCGGATGACCGGGAGCAATTCATGCAATTGAAACGGATTTTGCCAGCCGGTATAGACTCGGTAGCCATGAAGTATAACGTGGGCTTTGATGGCGAAGGCAGGGCTGTAACCAGTCTCAGGCGCAACCGGCTGGTGAAACGAAGCTGCAACTTTGAGTGGATAGGCGCGGTACACGAGTATTTAGACATCCCGGCAAATATTCTGCTCAGCGATATAGCGGTTACCCACATGAAAGATAAGGAGCCTACCGACCGCAATCTGAAAATATACCGGGCCCGTGTGGAGCAGGGTGAGCAATTACCGGTACGGGATTTGTTTTACTTTGCAAATGAGCTGAAGAATAATCATTCTTTTGAAGAAGCGATATTTTATTATGCGGCCTATCTGGCATCCGGGTTGGGGTGGGTGGAGGACAATATCCGTGCCTGCATCAAGCAATCGGAGTGTTATTATCATCTGGGGAACTTAGAGGAGGCCGTCCGGGCAATAGGGCAGAGCCTTGTGTATGACAAACCCGGACCCGAGTTTTGTTACCGGTTAGGATGTTATTTATGCGGACTTAAGGCTGTTGGGCAAGCGGTGTACTGGTTTGAATTGGCGCTTCAGGTGCCCATGAACAACAGCGATTTAGGCATCGTAAATCACATGTTTCACACCTGGCTTCCTCATTATCAGCTGGCCTTATGCTACGACTATCTGGGAAATCCTTACAAGGCCAACTATCATCATGAACAAGTATTGCAATACAAGCAGCAGACAGCCATGTAATTCAAGCCATCCTGCTCATTGCGGAATTTCAAAGGAAACCTCTGTTCCTTCTCCCGGAACACTAGTGATGGTCAGTCCGCGGCCATAACGCTGAAGCAGCCGGCGGTTAGTGTTGGATATACCAGCTCCGCGGTTAGAATGCCGGTTGGGATTCAGAAGCTCCCGGACCAGACTTTCTTCCATTCCGGTTCCGTTATCTCTTATTTGAACTAGGATGGAACCCGGCTGGTTCACAATCCGTACATGCAGCTCCTTGTTGCGATTATGCCCCGTAAACCCGTGATTCACGGCATTCTCAACAAAAGGCTGAAGGATTAGGGGAGGGATGGACAGGGTCAGATCAGCCTCTACCTCCCATCGGATAGAAACCGGTTCCTTCAGAATCGCATTCTCCACATGCAGGTAGGCCCGGATCAATTCAAGCTCATCTCCCAGCTTAACCCACTGGCCGGAATTCACCGTATCAAAGCTAATGCGCAAATAGGTGGTAAATGCTTCACTTAGATCATGCATTTGATCAATATCGATGACACTGAGTGCCGTAATGGCGTTAAGTGTATTGAAAATAAATTGTGGACGGATCTGCGCTTGTAAATAAGCGGCCTCCAGCTTCAGACGTTCATGTACGGAGCGTTTGAGTGAAGCCAGTGACCATACCCGGTACTGTAATTCCGCTGCATGTACGGGCTTGGCTACATAATCGTTGGCTCCTGCGGTGAAGCCGGCGTAGATATCTTCGATCTGGTTGCGGGCGGTTAACAGCAGGATGGGCAGCTCTGAATGGGAATAACGCTGCCGTACCCTTCGTGTTAACTCATAGCCTGACATATGAGGCATCATAACATCGGCAATCAGCAGGTCCCATTCCACCTCTGAATTCGTCAGTAAGTCTAAAGTTTCGCTTCCGCTGCCGGCCATCGTGACCTGAAACTGACCTGAAGAGAGGATGTCTGCAAGAACCTTTAGATTAACGGGATCATCGTCCACCGCAAGAATATTAAGCTTCTGCTGTGCTAATAGACTACTGCGCAGCCCGAATTCAACGTCTCCAGAATCCCGCTGATCCGTAGCAGCTATACTAATCAGAGCGGTGTCATTCCCGGCAGCAAAGATCGTATCCGGGGCCGCTTCCAGCGAATCACCGGTTGCTGCCGGAAGGGTAAAGCTGAAGCTGGACGCTTCCCCCGGAATGGAGCTTAGTTCAAAGAAGCCTCCGTGCAGTTCAACCAACTGCCGGCTAATGTTTAACCCCAGCCCGATTCCTCCGGTATCCTCGTTGACATATTCATAAGCCGTATAATTGCGGTCCAGTTCTGCCGCAGCGATCCCGCAACCCGTATAAGAGACAGAGACAAGGAGAGCGTCGTCTAAGCTTTCGGCAGTAATGGAGATAGACCCGTTGTCTGTGAATGCGAGGGCACCGCGTAAGAGATTGAACAGGATCTGCACGACCCGCTTTTCATCCGCCCAGGCTAAAGGAAGATCGGCAGGAATCTCTACGGACAGAGAAACCGGCTTATCCTTCATTAAATATTGCGCCATATCCGCCACCCCTGCAGCAGCTGAATGAATGGACATTGGCCCCGGGTGAAGATCAAAGCGGTGATCCCGTAAACGTGACAGATCCAGCAGGTTGTTGACAATATGCGACATCCGCCGGCTGATGAGAATTAACTGCTCCATATTACTCCGGGATTGAAGGGTATGCTCACCCGCTGGTTCACTGTTAAATACGGATTGGGCCAGATTAATGATGCCATGCAAAGGTGTGCGTAATTCATGCGCAGTATTGGCCAGGAATTCATCCTTCCGCTTATCCGATTCACTCAACTTACGGTATAGCTCGGCATTGTCTTTGGCATTCTGGAAGTATTTCTTAAACCAGAAGGACGAGAACCCGATAAGCGCCGCAATCAGATCCAGCGGATAATAGATGCCTGAATCCTTACTTATGAGGTGAATCAATCCCCACACCAGGCTTGAGATCACAGCTGAAGCTGTAAACAGCAGATATAACGAATGCTTGTACTTGCGGAGAATCAGTTTGCCGGTGGTGTGAAAAAACCAAATGAAGGGCACAAGATAAAGGAATAAATATATCCCTTCAAAGTAGTAATACAGACGCAAGGGCGGACCTAGTAGAACAAATACAGTAAACATTCCTAGTACAGCAGCGAACCAATGAATTGTTTTTTGCCGATCCTGGATATCAGTCAAATGCCGAATCAGCAGCAGCATCAAAAAAGGAGAAAACAGGTAAGCCAAAAGCTTGATTTTTAAGGCCCAGCTGTCATTAAGGGGCAGCCATTGCAGCCATAGGGAGTCATGATCAGACGCAATGGAGACCGAGAGGGCCGCCAGCAGCAGAATAAATACAGGAAGCGCTGCTTCGTTGCGGTTGAACAAATATAAAATGCCGGCATACAAAATATGCAGCAACAAAATCATCAGAGTAACCAATTGAAGAGCGATGGAAAGCGAACGTTCTTTGTCTATCGCATGCTGTGAGCCAAAGCGGATATTCTTCACAATTCCGCCAAGGTCCGGATGGCTGTAGTTCGCTACCCGCACAATGAGTTCAATCTCATCCGCTGGTTCACCCTTATAGGTGGCCGTATAGGACCTGGTAACGGGTTGGTATAACGCGGCTTCTGCAGCAACTTCCCCGAAGACCGCCGCTATCTGCCCGTTGATCTCTACTTCCGAAGAGGAAAGAATCCGCTCTATCCAAAAGCCATAGGCCCCCGCTGGAGCCGGGTCTACCAGAATACGCAGTCTATACGTCCCGTAACCAAAAGAGGGATTCGGGGACGCTTCCAGACTACTGGCCCAGTTGCCAGGCACCTGTATATGGCCGGACTTCTGCCCCCCGAATCCGGCCCGCGCAAGAAGCTGACCCGGATAGAATTCCCAGTCTCCCTGCAGGGGGATGGAATGGGATTGCTCAAAGTCCCAGCCGCGCATATCCAGAATCCCCGCAGAAGCTTGCGGATGATCCGGTGTATCGTTGACCACTGACCAAATCCAGCGGCAACCCAGCAGCAGGATCAGGAAGAAGATCAATGCTGTGGCCATTTTTAAAGGGTACGGGAGTTTAGCAGTCATTGTTCGCATAATGAACTCATTTCGACAAGAAAGGATGGAATCCTTTTTATTACTTATTAAGGGGAGGTATTCAACATCATTGAGTACACATAGAATGTTTGAGCTATGAATAGTATATTTACAACGATGAAAATAGAGGTGGTATTATATGAAGTATTTTCAGAACCGCGTGGGTGAAATGGAGGGGCTTTGCAATCAGCTGATGGCTATTTTCCGGACAGTATCGGAAGCTTTCCATAGTGTTGAGCAAGGTGAACCCTCCTGTATTTTGCTCGCTGATGGACAAACGCGCAACTCTATTGAGATGGGGCCAGAGCCTTTTTTTTCACCTGTATCCATTGATGCTTTCATTGAGGTGGATCGATTCGAAAAGGTTCTGGCCGCCCGGAACGTGTCGCTTAAACGTATGAGGGACGCAGAGATAGACCGGGTGGCGGTTTCATGCTCGCGCTTTCCTGTAAGCTCCATACCTGAGGATGAAGCCCGCACTACTGGAGCCTGGATCGCCAGGACCCTTCCGTTTGCCGCGAAGCCGTTGAAATTGGCTCATTATATCATCGGCTGGATGTCCAGCTATCCCAAGTGGGCGGCTATCCAATTGCGGATTGAAGATGACATTATGTATTTCGAGGCGAACCGCAGCATGGGGCTTGATGGTTTTGCACAGCTGCAAGTGCAACAGGCGGCCGGCGAATTATCTCAGATACCTGCCGTATCGGCAATATATGTAGCAACCGGTGCAAGTGAAGACTTTCTCAGACATTCCACTACGGAACTGACAATCCGTTTTCCTGAAGCTAATCAAATCCATAAAAAGGATATTTTAAGCTTGGCGCCTAAGCTGTGGGAAGAATTTGAAGCAATGTCGTTGGAAGAGCAGGCGTTGGTAGATTGGCTGGTCTGCCTGGGTGCTCCATATTTTCTGGGACCACACGGGACGTCCTTTTCCTATCTTGCCGGGTATATGCGCCACTACCGCGGGTTTGATTCTGACCTGACCCGCCTTTGGCCAGAATATCAACAATACTGGGATTTGTGGTTTCCCAGATTGTAATAGGTGAATAAAGGCTTTGGAATACTTAAGCTCCAAGCGGGTATGTTGTTCGAAGAGGAGAGGGGCTACTAGGATGAATGGGCTGAAGAATGACCAAGATATTTATTTCAATTTTGGTACACAATCGCTTTTGGCGGAGACCGGTTATATATCGGACCCTTCACGAATTTCTATAGGAAACAATGTACAAGTGCAGGCGGGTTATCACTGGAGTATTAATGATGCGGCTTCTGGCAGTACACCAAATCTGACAATAAAGGACGGTTGCAGTGTGAAGGCAGGTCTGCATGTGGATTGCATCCACAAAGTCCACATAGGCCGGAATGTGCAGATTGGACCTTATGTCAGTATGTCGGACCGGAGGGCTGCTGCGGTTAGACCGGGTTACCCGGGATGGGCAAGCACAGCAGGGGATACCAACAGCCTTGAAGTCCTGGAGGTAGGGGATGGATGCATCCTTGGCGCTCATTGCGTGATTGCCGGACCCGTCAAGATCGGGAAATTCAGTATCGTAGAGCCTAACAGTGTAGTTATGAATCATGTTCCAAGCTACTGTACCGTCTCCGGCAATCCGGCAGTTGTCACTAAAGTATTTGTTCCCGAAGCACTGGACTGGGTTGCAGTGAACGGAGAGGCGGACAGAGAGGCTGCACTTGCCCTCCGCCGGGAGCATCCATTGCTGTCGATTGTGATTCCGACTTATAATCGTGCACATCATCTGAACAACATTCTCCATTCCATATATAATCAAATCTGCGACGAGGATCTGGTGGAGGTGGTGGTCACAGACAATGCCTCGCCGGATACTACACAGGTAATTGGCGAGACATACGCCAGTCTTTTCTCCAGTCTTCATTACAGCCGGAACAAGCAGAATATCGGCGCCGATCTCAATATTGCCCATGTCTCCTCGTTGGCCAAAGGCAGCTTCATCAAATTAAATGGAGACGATGATTACTGGCGGGATGGGGCACTGATTGATTTCATCGGGATTGTTCTGCAGAATCTTGACTGTACACTGATCCATACGAATCACTTCAATTCGGATGGCCAAGTATTTCGCCTGGAGGGCTGTGATCAATTCCTGACTCATACCAGCAATAATGCGGTGCATATGACCATGAATACAATGAAAAGATCCGTCTGGGATCAAATTGAGGATAAATCTAAGTACGCCTATACAAGCATCAATCAGATTTACTGGTTTTATGATATTCTTAGTCTGGATCCGAAATTTTGTATCATCAACCGGGATTTATATTACTATGCAGGAGTAGCGCCGGAGGGATATAACGTAGGCGAAGTGGTTATTAAGCATTTCCTGGATGCGCTGCAGCATTACGAAGGCCGGGCCCTGAAAAGTGAAACGATTCGTGAGGAAAAGAAAAAGCGTCTGTACCAGGTGATTCTCCCATTGTACGAAATTATTGTGACACATGGTTACTCAAGTGATGTCTCAAACTATGAGGAATATTATACGGATTATTACGCGAATGAAGATTATTATGAAGAAGGACTACTGAAACTGCGGCAGTTATCTGCTATAAAGCAATGATGGACCACAAGCCTGCCAATATCGCCATCCTTGGAGCGACAGGTCACATTGCCAAGAATCTGATCCTGGGTCTTTCAGCGGCAAACGAATATCAATTCTATTTATTCGCACGTTCTAAGGACAGATTGGCCCTTTTTTTGGCTGAGAATAACCTCAAAGAACATGTCCATCTGTGTAGTTACGAGCAATTCGCACAAGCAGCAGTGTATGACGTTATTATTAATGGGGTAGGGATAGGAGATCCGCAGGACCTGATTCAGCATCCGTTCAAAGTCTTTCAAATTACGGAGCAATACGACAATATGATTCTGCAATATCAGCAAATGTACCCAACCTCAACGTACATTAATCTTAGCAGCGGGGCTGCGTATGGATCTGACTTTGAGTGCCCGGCCACAAATGGTAAGCCTCTTACTTTGGATATTAACCATTTGTCCGTCAAAGACTTTTACGGAATATCCAAGCTTAATATGGAGGCCAAACATAGAAGTCTGAACAGTTATAGAATTGTGGACCTCCGGGTATTTGGTTTCTTTAGTGCTTTCATTGATTTGAATTCCAAGTATTTGCTGACGGATATTATTAAACATATCAAGACGGGAGAAGTGCTGCACACTTCAGCAGACAACATCGTAAGAGATTATGTGCACCCCAAGGATTTTCTTCACTTAATCAAGCTGTGTCTGCAGGAGAACGTGATGAATAATGTATATGATGTATATTCGCTCAAACCCGCAGCTAAATTTGAGATTTTGGACTATTTCGCGGAAACCCATGGGCTGAACTATGTAATTCAGAGTGACCCTTCGCATGATTCGATTACTGGCTCCAAAAATAACTATTATTCGCTAAACCATAAGGCTTCGGATATAGGGTATCGGCCTTGCTATACTTCTTTACAAAGCATTCAGACAGGTTATGGGCAATTGAAGATAGGTATGTAGACGTGAAAGAAGCCGCTGAATCCGTTCAGCGGCTTTTTTTAAAAAGCACATATAAGGGTAACTTTGAGTAATGGTTATAAACAAGGAGGAAAAGAAGATGTTATTCGAAAATTTCCAACTGAGAACGATCGACACTGGAGAAGTGAATATCCGCTTACGCTACGGCGGAGAAGGACCTCCGCTGCTTCTTTTGCATGGTCATCCGCAAACACATATGATGTGGCATCACATTGCTCCGCTACTGGCCACAACATTCACGGTCGTTATGCCGGATTTAAGAGGATATGGTGATAGTTCCAAGCCTCAAACAACTAATGATCATTATCCGTATTCCAAACGGGCTATGGCCAGAGATCAAATTGCAATGATGAAAGAGTTAGGATTTAATCAATTTTCAGTTGTGGGTCATGACAGAGGGGGCAGATGTGCCTATCGGCTAGCGCTCGATTTTCCTGAAGCCATCACTAAGCTGGCTGTACTTGATATTATTCCAACAGGAGAAGCCCTTAGACGCACAAATAAAGAATTTTCCCTCGGGTTCTGGCACTGGTTCTTTCTGGCCCAACCCTTCGATCTTCCTGAACAATTGATTGGCCACGACCCGGACAGTTTTTACTTTCGTGGAGACAGAAGCATTTTTCACCCTGAAGCCCTGGACGATTATTTACGTTGTATACATCAGCCGGGAACAATTCATGCTATGTGTGAGGACTATAGGGCTGGTGCTTCTATCGATTATGAATTAGATGAGGCAGATCGGGGAATTCATACAATTAAATGTCCCATTCTAGTTTTATGGAGTGAGCAGGGTGAGCTTCCAAAATGGTATGATGTCTTGTCAATCTGGCGGGATTGGGCGGAAGAAGTAGAGGGTCGCGGAATCAATTGTGGACATTATTTGGCTGAAGAGGCGCCTAAAGAGACTTTTGAAGAATTGTATAATTTTTTGATAGATTAACTTCTCAAAGAGTTACAAACGATGAAACAGGCGCCAGGGTTAACAATCACCCGAGGCGCCTGAATAAAGCATACCTTTCTTCAGTAACCTATTAAGGATACAGCGGCTTGATTTTATCCCATTTGGCCAGCATATGAGCAGTTATTGGAGAACAGCCGTTAGGCATTAGAATACCCAATCCAAAGCAATGCTCAAATTGAACCGCAGGATACAACTCTTTCAATTCTTCCCACAAACGGTAAACGCCAAAATCGTCTTTTGTAACCGTAATATCATGGAACATAATAATTCCGTTATCCGCCAGTTTGGGCAGCCAACATTCATAATCATTTTTAACAGCCTCATAGGTGTGAAGACCGTCAATATGCAGCACGTCGATGCTTTTGTCTGGAAATTCACGTAGCGCCTCATCAAAAGTCATGCGCAGTAAATGGGATATTCCGGGGTAAAAGTCATCAGCCGCCGACCGCACAGACTCATAGAAGGTTTCAGTGTAGAACCCGGCATGCTTGTCTCCAACCCAAGTATCGACAGCATAACATTGTGTGTTTAACCTCTGATCTTTCACAGCCTGACAGAATGAGAAGAAAGAAGCCCCGTAATAGGTTCCTAATTCTACTACCGTACCGGGTTGCATATGACGGATCAAATCGTAACCGAATCTGCGATGCCCTGCCCATGCGGTATAAATATGTACCCCTCTTTGGTCCGTTTCAAAAACAGGATTGCTGCTGTTCCATATATTCATGTGAGTCCCTCCTGATAAAGTCCTGATATAAGTTAATGTATTCAGAGGACTGAGGATTAGAATATCCATTTATCCGCAAAGTCCGGTAAGTCCGCTCACTTCTTTGCAGGTCGCTATTATTGCAGGTGAATTTCAACATAAACAGCATTGACTCTATCTATGTTCTCTAACTATAATATTAATATAATAGTAAATAGATTAATATAAATATTAACTAAATCAGTTTGTTGAAAGGAATCTATCCATGGACACGAAACCAAAACTGAACGTGTATACGCAGCAAACAGGAGCAGAGCTGGGGGATTTGTTCGGAATTTTCTTCGAGGATTTGAATCATGCCGCAGACGGGGGACTTTACGCCGAGCTGGTGCAGAACCGCTCGTTCGAATTTGACCCGGTTGACCGTCATGATTACCATCCACTGACGGCCTGGGAGAAGGTAGAACGCGGGGGCGGACGTGCCTGCTTAAGTGTGGAGAGCGGGTCTTCAGTTCATCCGGAGAATCCCCACTATGCGGTGATCGAAATTCTGGAGCCGGGAACCGGAGTAGGGTTATCTAATGCCGGCTTCAACACAGGCATTCCGGTCAAGGCAGGGGAGAAGTATCTCTTCTCTGTATATATGCGGCGCAGCGGCAGCTTCGGCACACCTGTGCAGGTTCTTATTGAGGACAGTAGCGGAGCGGTGAACGCGTCGGTTGAATTTACTGTAGATTCTGCTGAATGGCAGAAGTATGAAGCGGTTCTCACAGCGGAAGTAACCGATAACTCCTGCAGGCTGGTGATTCTGACCGGTGGGGCAGGCAGACTGGAGCTTGATATGGTGTCGCTGTTCCCCGAGAAGACCTATCTCGGCCGCCGCAATGGATTGCGGGAGGATATTGCGCTGCTGCTGGCGGAGATGAAGCCGAGGTTCATGCGTTTTCCCGGCGGCTGTCTCGTTCATGACGGCTCGCTGAACCCGGATGACCGGAATTCAATGTACCGCTGGAAGAAAACAATCGGAGGCGTAACCTCGCGGCCGCCGCGGCGCAACAACTGGGGCTATAACCAGACACTGGGCCTTGGCTATTATGAATACTTCCAGTTCTGCGAGGATATCGGAGCCAAAGCCATTCCCGTATTGCCCGGCGGCTACGACCCTCACCATGGGCGCATGGTTCCCCTTGATGAGCTGGGACCCTGGATTCAGGATGCGCTGGATGTGATCGAATTCGCCAGAGGAGATGCTTCAACGGAATGGGGAGCGGTCCGCAGCTCACTTGGCCATCCAGAGCCCTTCGGGCTGGATTATATTGCAATCGGGAACGAAGAGGTCGGGGAGCCGTTCTTCGAGCGCTATCCGTATTTCCATAAGGCGATCAAGGAACGATATCCGGATATGCAGGTGATTAACAGCAGCGGGCCGTTCGCGGCAGGCGGCGAATATGAGCGTGGCTGGGCTTCGGCAAGAGAGCACGGCTCGGATCTGGTGGACGAGCATTATTACCAGTCACCGGAATGGTTCCTCGCGAACATGGACCGGTACGACCATTTCAAGGCAGATGAGCCTAAGGTGTTTCTTGGTGAATACGCTTCCTGGGGCAATACCTACTACAATGCCCTGGTAGAGGCTGCTTATATGACCCGGCTGGAGCATAACGCCCATGCAGTCGGTCTGGCCTGTTACGCGCCGATGCTGTGTAATGTCGACTATGTGAACTGGAAGCCGGATATGATCTGGTTTGATAACCACCAGGTCTTTGGTACACCGAACTATTACGTCCAGAAGCTGTTCATGAATCATCAGGGAGACCGGCTTCTGCATATTGAGGCCGAGAATCTGCCTGAGCAGCCCGAGGGGCTTCAGCCACCAGTCAAGGGAAGTATTGTGCTGGTTGCCGAGAAGTCTGCGGTTACTTACCGGGATATAACTCTGACGAATAACCTTACAGGTGAGCGTAGAGTAATAGAAGAGACTGTCGAACTGGACGATGCGGAAGCGGCTGCGAGTAAGGAGGAGGAACTCCGCTCCTTCCTGCTGGGTAACACGGACTGGAGTGACTACACGCTCCAATTGACCGCCAGAAAGAATGGAGGCGTGCGCGGATTCTTGATCTATTTCGGCATGCAGGACGGTATGAACCGGCTGAACTGGGAGCTCGGAGGCTGGCAGAATCAGGACAGTATACTGAGCGCGGTCACCAGCGGCCGGGGCTCATGTCTGACGCAGAGCCTGTTCACGGTGGAGAATGATACGGATTATGAACTGAAGCTGCATGTTTCAGGCCGCCAGATTACGGCATCAATCAATGGCATTGAGATTAACCGGGCGGAAGACCGCTTGCCTGAGCTTCAGCCGCTGTATTATACGGCAAGCGTGGAAGATATTTCAGGAGATGTAATTGTCAAAGCGGTAAATGTGCTGGATACCCCGCTGTCCGTCCGGGTTGAGCTGAAGGAGCTGAATACCGCTTCGTATACAGCAGAAGTGCATGAACTGTCAGGAGTAGAGCTTGACGCCGAGAACAGCTTCGCTGATCCGCTGAAGGTCAGCCCTTCTACCCGGGCTATAGCCTTCGAAGGACACAGCTTCGAATATGACTTCCCGGGCCACTCCGTTACATTGTTCAGAATAAAACGGCAACATTCATAATTCTCTAAATCCCTAAGGAGGGCTTATCTTGTCTCAATCTATACCCGCATATACCGGTTATCTCTTAGTTCATTTCATCGGGGAGCAGCCGGATGGCGAACAGGTCTATTTCTCCTACAGTGAGGATGGCCTGCACTTTAAGGATCTGAACGCAGGTCTGCCTGTTCTGCGCTCGGAGCTCGGGGAAAAGGGAGCCAGAGATCCCTTTATCGTCCGTTCGCCGAAGGAAAGCAAGTTCTATCTGATTGCCACCGATCTGCGTATTGCCAGCGGCAAGGGCTGGAGTGCAGCGGTGGAGGCCGGAAGCCGCGATATTATCGTCTGGGAATCCGCCGATCTGGTGAACTGGTCACAGCCATGGGCAGTTACGGTAGGCGTGGAAGGTGCCGGATGTGTCTGGGCCCCTGAGGCTATTTACGATGAGGCCGCAGATGAATTTCTCGTATTCTGGGCTTCCGCTACTCAGGAGCCGCATGAGAGCGAACGGAAGCACAAGATATATAGTGCACGTACGAAGGATTTCCGGGAATTCACAGCCTCCGAGAAGTACATTGAACGCGACAACCATATCATTGATACGACGATTATCGCAGATGGCGGGATGTACTACCGCTTCTCCAAGGATGAGACAACCAAGAATATCCGGGTGGAACAAGGGGCGTCGCTGGATAAAGACGCCTTCAGCTTTGTGGATGCACCGGTTCTGGAGGCCATCATGGGCGTGGAGGGTCCGGAGATTTATAAGCTGAACGGCCGCGGAGAGTGGTGCCTAATTGTGGACCGTTATGCGGAAGGGAAGGGGTATCTCCCCCTGCTGACGACAGATCTTAAGAGCGGGGGGTTCCGCGTGCTTGCAGACGGGGAGTTCGACCTTGGCGTAAGCAAAAAGCGTCACGGCGGAGTCCTTCCGATTACCGCCGGAGAATGCAGCCTGCTGCTGGCAGCCTTCGGGGACGGACATCAAGTGCTGCCGGGACAATTCGCTGACCCGGATCTGGCGAAGTTCGGGGGCCGCTACTACCTGTATCCTACGACAGATGGCTTCACAGGCTGGTCGGGAACAACGTTCCATGTATTCTCGTCAGCGGATCTCAAGCTGTGGCAGGATGAAGGTGTTATTCTCGATCTTGCATCGGATGATGTGCCCTGGGCTGTAGGCAGCGCCTGGGCTCCGGCCATCGCCAGTAAGGAAGGCCGGTATTTCTACTATTTCTGCGGCAAAAAGCCGGATGGAGAAAGCGCCATCGGCGTTGCAGTTGCCGACACTCCTGTGGGCCCGTTCCGCGCACAGCCGGAGCCGCTGATTACCATGGAACAGATCCAACGTCTTGGTCTGGTCATGGGACAGGCCATTGACCCGTCCATCTACGTGGAGGATGACGGTACAGCCTATTTGCTGTTTGGTAACAGTCACCCGGCGATCGTGGAGCTTGGTGCGGATATGGTAACGGTCAATGAAGACACGATGAGAAATCTGGATGGATTATACGACTTCCGGGAAGCGGTGACCGTACTCAAACGGGACGGACTCTATCACTTTACCTGGTCGTGCGACGATACGGGCAGCGAAGATTACCATGTCAACTATGGTACAGCAGAGCAGCTGTACGGGCCGGTGACCTACCGTTATCCCGTTCTCGGCAAGAATAAGGACAAGAGCATGCTCGGCACCGCCCACCATTCGATCATGCGTGACCCGGATACCGGGCAATACTGGATGGTTTACCACCGGTTCGTGACACCGTTAACCCGATTCAACGATTACAAAGGCATTCACCGTGAGACCTGTATTGATCCGCTGGAATTCGGCGCAGACGGGCTGATGCAGCAGGTGAAGCTCTAACAAGCAAATGACTCAGGAGGCTGAATTATATAATGAATGAAACAATCACAAACCCAGTGGTCCTTCAGCGGGCAGACCCCTGCATTTACCGGCATAGTGACGGCTATTATTACTTCACCGCTTCGGTTCCCGAATATGACCGGATTGAGCTGCGGAGAGCCCGGACGATTGGCGGACTTCCAGCCAGTGAGCCTGTTGTCATCTGGACGAAGCATACCAACGGTATTATGAGCGGTTATGTATGGGCGCCGGAAATTCATTACATCAGCGGGAAGTGGTACATCTATTTCTCCGCCGGCAGTGATGATGCGCCCTTTGCGCAGCGTCTATACGTGCTGGAGAATGATTCTGACAATCCGCTGGAAGGAAGCTGGGAGGAGAAGGGGAGAATCTATACCGCATGGGATACGTTCTCGCTGGATGCCACTACCTTTGCGCATGCGGGATCACAGTATCTGGTGTGGGCGCAGGAGGACCCTTCGGTTCAGGGGAACTCCAGCCTGTTTATCTCGAAGATGGCTAATCCATGGACGCTGGAAGGTGAGCAGATCCTGCTGACCCGGCCGGAATATGAGTGGGAGACGATTGGATACCGTGTAAATGAAGGGCCTGCTGTTATAAAAAAGAACGGAAGAGTTCTCCTGACCTATTCGGCCAGCGCGACCGATCACCATTACTGCATGGGCCTGCTTACCGCGCCGGATGACAGCAATCTGCTGGACCCCGGCTCGTGGACGAAATCCCCGGTCCCGGTCTTTACGACCAGCGAAGCGAACGGCCAGTACGGTCCGGGACATAACAGCTTTACGGTAACGGCAGATGGAACGCAGGACCTGCTCGTCTATCACGCCAGAAATTATAAGGAGATAGAGGGAGATCCCTTGAATGACCCTAACCGTCATACCCGTGTCCAGCCTGTGGCATGGGGAGAAGACGGACTGCCGGTATTCGGATGGCCGGTGCCGGATGGCCATGAGCTAACTTTATAGAATGAGGAAGGGGTACCCGGCATGCGCCAAGCAGCCGGGTGCCCCTTCTTCTGAGCAATGGATTTTCCCAATAGTGTTCCCTAATAGAGAAGCAAACTGTAATAAGAGCAAGATCTGCTGTATTCACTGCATATTCAAACGGGCTGGAATGCGTTTTACTAGAGGAGGAAACAAGCTTACCCCAGGGAGGAACTACAAGTATGACACAAGCTATGCAGCGTCAAGAAGCCGTATCCATTCGCAAAAATGAGGCGTTTGCCGCAGTTGCCGCGCAGCTGGAGCCCCGGCTTATTCAGCGGGAATGTACGCCGAAGCAGGTCGTCCGGATGATAAGGAATGAACAGCAGATCCATGGCTGGCAGGCAGAAGCGGTGCAACACGCACAAGACCTGCCCGGCATATCATTCGGCAAAGGTGAAGAGGTGATTGTGGATTTCGGCGAGCATCTGGTCGGAGCTCTGGCCATCCGGATCGTTCCCGTCGGCAGCCCGCCGGATGCCCCGCTGCATCTGCAGATTACACTTGGTGAAATGCCGGTGGAGATGGCGGAACCCTTCTCAGAATACAACGGATGGCTTAGCAGCTCCTGGCTGCAGGAGGAGCGGATTCATCTGGATGTACTCCCCGCTGCCCTGAAGCTGGAACGGAGATACAGCTTCAGGTATCTCAAGCTAAAGGTTCTGGATACCTCGCCCAAGTACAAGGTATCCTTTGCCGACATCAGCTGCACAGCTGTAACCTCGGCCGACCGCTCTGCGTTATCCGCCACGCTCACCTCTGCGGACGCGGAGCTGCAGGCGATCGATGAAGTCAGCGTAAAGACGCTGGAGGAGTGTATGCAGGAGGTGTTCGAGGACGGGCCCAAGCGGGACCGCAGACTATGGCTTGGTGACCTTCGGCTGCAGGCGCTCGCCAATTATGAGACATTCTCAGGCAACGGTCTTGTGAAACGCTGTCTGTATCTGTTCGCGGCTTATCCGGATGAACGGGGCAGGATCACAGCCAATTTGTTCATGAAGCCGCAGGTCATAGCTGACGATACGTATCTCTATGATTATTCGCTCTTTTTTGTCTCTGTGCTTCACGATTATTTCCTGGCTACGGGTGACCGAAATACGCTGGAGGAGCTGTGGCCGTCTGCTTACCGGCAGATCGAGCTGGGGCTGGAGCGGCTCGACGAACGCGGAATCGTTGCTGATGATGAGAGCTGGTGGTCCTTTATTGACTGGCACCCTAACCTGAACAAGCAGGCCCCTTCCCAAGCTATCTTAATCTATAATTTGAAGCGTGCGCTGCATCTGGCAGCTTTGCTCGGAGATGAGCGTAAGGCTACGCTGGAGCGGACAATCGGAGAGCTTACACAAGCGGCGGCGGAGCATCTATGGGACGCCCAATCCGGCTGCTTCATCAGCGGCAGGGACAGACAGGTCTCCTATGCGTCACAGATCTGGATGGTGCTGGCTGAAGTTCCGGAACCGGAGCAGGCGAAGGCGCTCATGCTGAGGCTGCTGGAGGACAAGTCTGCGATTCCGATGTCCACACCTTATATGGTTCATCACTTCATTGAGGCACTGATTCAGGTAGGCGAGAGGGAGACAGCCATCCGGGAGATCAAGAAGTACTGGGGGCAGATGATTAAGGACGGAGCGGATACGTTCTGGGAGCTGTATGATCCAAACGACAAGAGCTTTTCACCTTACGGCAGTCATCTGATTAACAGCTATTGCCATGCCTGGAGCTGTACTCCGGCTTATCTGATCCGTAAATATCAGCTGTAGAAGCAACTGGATAAGGCAGCACGAACAACCTGAGCATCCGCAGCAAGCGGCGTCTCAGGTTGTTTGGTTATGTTTGCGGTAGAGCAGCGGAGTTAGCCCGTAGCGCTCAACGAATTTCTTGTGGAAAAAGCTCAGGCTTTCATAGCCGCATTCGCCGGCAATCTCTCCGATAGAGCGGCCGCTGCTGGTGAGCAGGAGAGCGGCATAAGCCATACGGTGCTCCTGAACCAGCTCCCCGAAGGTTTTGCCGGTGCTTTTCTTCAGCAGATTGCCCAGATAATTCGGATTGAAGTTAAAGTGCGCAGCCAGATCCTTCAGGGAACAATGACGGAAGTGCCGCTCGAGATACTGCAGAATCTCCAGCAGATCGGCCCGCTTAGTCAACGGAAGCCCGCTTAGCGCAGGATATTGGTTCAATACCCGCATGAGCTCCGTGAATACGATGACCATATAGCCGCTGATCATATCCGCCGAGAATTCACAGGGAGCGAAATACTCGCACATAAGACTGGCGAGAATATGGTGAAGGTTCAGGCAGTGCTCCGAGCGGAAGAGGAGATAACGGTCATGGGCGGTGGAAGGAAATTGGGCATTGACCAGGAAATCGGTTAATCTCCCGTCAATGCCGAGGCGTGTCAGAAATGCCGCGCTCAGCGTTTCCTTACGCATCAGAATATTAATCAGAATGTCATCCTCTTCAAGAATGGATATCGAATGGGGCATATCCGTATCGAGCAGGCAGATCTGGCCTTGAGTCAGCTCAATGTCAGAGCCGCCGATCCTCTGACGGCAGCGGCCGGAGTACATGTAATTAAGCTCGATAAAAGAATGGGTATGCTCCGGCATCGCCGCAAATCTGTGGTGCTTGCTGATATGATAATCACCCTGGCGGAAGAAGAGGTGTTCCGGCAGACGCGGAACCCGTTCTCCGGGCGGCAGGGTCATTTCTTGGCCGCCGAACTCCTCGATGTTGCGGCGGGTGAGCCGCTGCTTGGCTTCTATGGTATTATGGCGGCGCAGCTCCTGGTCAAGCTCCCGGTGATCCATCCGGTCCGGTCTCCTTTCCGGCTACACACAGCTTCCGGTATTCTTCCGGTGTATGTCCCGTCATTTTCTTGAACAGCCGGAAAAAGTATTTGGCGTTGTCGATTCCTAAAGCTTTGGCGATCTTATAAATCTTATCCTCACTTGTGCGCAGCAGCAGCTTGGCGCGCTCAATACGCTCTTTGTTGACATAATCAATCAGATTCTCACCGGTCTTTTCTTTGAACAGAAAACTCAGATAGCTCGGGCTGATGTAGAACAGACCTGACAGATGCTCAAGTGTGACGGGTGAAGCTATGTTTTTGCAGATATATACCTTCACATTGTCGATGACATTTGGCGAAGAGTACACCGATTGCTCCTTGAGCAAGTCCGCAGTGGAGGTGAGCACCGTAAGGAAGTACAGCCGTATCTCCTCAGCATCGAACGAGATGCTAAGCACGGCTTCCAGGCTCGAAGACGGATGCTGTCCGTTCTGGGCCGGGAAGTAAGCAGCGATCAGCGTTTTGACCTCTGCGATGATCTGCCGGCAATTCTCTTTGAGCTGATGAATAGTTGCCGCAGGCTGACCGCGGTAATAGTCAAAATATTCGTGCACCCCTTCAGTGACCTTGCCTGTGTTGCCCGATTCAATGAAAAAGATCAGGTCCCGGCTGCCTTCCCATATCACGGGCGCAGTCTGGTAGCTGCCGGGATGGTAGAGGAAATACTGGCCCTGGTCTGCGATGGCACGGCAGTTCAGGGCAGACATGGATTCCTCGCGTGCCTGCTGCAGCCCGGACACAGTGCTCTTTACACTGCTGATGCCAATGCAGGCCTGGGGTCCTGTACCGGCAATCAGCTTCCGGGCTTCGGAGGCGGCCAGCTCCAGGATCTCGGTCTCTGGAAGTGAACTGTCATAGAGCTGGAGAGAGAAGGCCACCTTCCTGCTCTGCGGGTGCAGAAGAAACAGGCAGGTCCCCTTCAAAGCAGGCTCCTGGGCAGCTAATTCTTCCGGTGTATAGAGAGTTAACAGGACCATTCTGCCGGCAGACATGAGATTCCGCATGGGGGCAGAGCGGAACACGGGCGGGTGCTCCACGGGATAGAATCCAGAAATATATTGCAGCAGGGCATGCATATCTCCAAGCAGACTGAGCTGCTCAGCTTCTCTGGTGATGCTCAGCGTCTCCGCCTTGGAGGACTGCTCACTTTCGATTGCGGTTACCGCTTTGGAGATGGCATCAAGGATCTCTTCTTTACTGAACGGCTTCAGCAGATAGTGGACTACGCGCGCCGAAATAGCCTCCTGCATATATTCGAAATCAGAGTAGCCGCTGATTACAATAATCTTTTTGTCGGGATATTGGCTTTGCAGCTGCCGGAGCAGGGATTTGCCGTCCATTACCGGCATCCGCATGTCGGTGAAGATCAGATGCGGGTCCTGTGTGCGGACGAGCTCAAGAGCATCCTCGCCGTTGTCTGCTTCACCGCAGAAGCTGAGCTCAGCAGTTACGCTGCGGATCTTCTTCAGCAGGCCCTGGCGAATCAAAGGCTCGTCGTCGACAATGATGAATTTGTACATGGTCCAGCCTACTTTCAGTGTTATTTGGAGGGGAGAGTCAAGGTTATGGCCGTACCCGCCGCAGGTTCGCTGGTAATCGCCAGTCCGAAGTCAGAGCCGTAATAGAGCGCAATGCGGGAGTGCACATTCTTAATGCCGATGCTCTGTCTGCTGCGATGCCCCAGTCCCATGAACTCAGGCTGCAGCTCGAGCAGCTCCTGAATCTCATTCAGCCGTTCGGCGGGAATGCCGATCCCGTCATCGCGGATTTCAAAGATAATCCGCCCGCTATCCGGCTCCAGGTAGCCTCTGAGCAGAAGCAATCCGCTGCCCTTCTTGTTCTCCAATCCGTGGTAGACGGCATTTTCCACCAAAGGCTGAAGAATCAGCTTGAGAATTCTGGCATCCAGCACAGCCGGCTCCATTTCTTTGACATAACGGATTTTGCTGCCATAGCGGATCTGCTGGATGGTCATATAGTTATCGACATGCTGCAGCTCTTCCCGGGCAAGCACCAGCTCACTGTCGGTCTTGATGCTATAACGGAACATGTCCCCCAGGGATTTGGTCATCACGGCAATGCTGTCTACCTCCTCAATTTCGGCAATACTGTTGATAGATTCAAGCGTGTTGTACAGGAAATGTGAATTAATCTGGGCTTCAAGCGCTTTCATCTGCGAGTCCATGGTCAGGATTTTATTCTGGTAGCTTTCCCTGACAAAGGTATCGATGTCCTTCATCATCTTGTTGTATTCCGTATACAGGAAGCCGATTTCGTCCACCCGTTGAGGCTCAATATCGGTCGTGATGAACTTCTGTGATTTGTTTTTGCGCATGATCCGGGCCAGCCGGGTAATCGGTTTGGTAATCCAGTTGGAGAGCAGAACAGAGAGCAGAATGAAAATAACGGCGCAGGTCAGAGAAATGTAAACGATCAGCTTCCGGGATATTCCGTATTTCTCATACAGCCCGCTTAGTGAGATATTGGCGATGACACTCCAGTGATAGACCGGAAGCTTTTGAATCACAGTTAACATGTCCCCGTCGTAAAATTCCAGCTCATCGCCCGCCATGGCCTCCGTTCTGCGGATTAAGGCGCTTGGCAGCCGGGTGTCGGTGTTCTTGCCGGTACTGTCATAGATAATGTTGCCGTCGTCATTCGCCAGGACAAAGTAGCTCATATTGGGTACGGCATCCTGGTTCAGGCCCTTGAAAATATCCAGGCTGCAGTCCAGCATGAATACGCCGAGGAACTCTTGGGTCTTCATATCGTAAAGCGCCCGGGAGAAGACCAGGGAAGGTTCAGAGTTAATGATATATGGTTTTACTCCGGGTTCTCCGATATAAAGCTGGCCTTTGCTGGCTATGGTCTGCTGATACCAGTCATCCTGGAACGGGACATAGCCGACCTGAAGCTCGGCGGTGCTGCCGTAGCTGATGTTTTTGCCGTCAGGGGCAAAAAGATAAATTCCGTTAACATAATCATAGCTGAGCAGCAAATTCTCGAAGATCAGCTTCAGCTTGTTCTGTATAATGAAAATGTCGTAGGAGTCGCTGGTAAGTGCCAGCTTCTTCAGTTCATCACTTACTGTACTGTATGCGGTTGCACTCGAAGACTGCTGCTGGATGGTCAGCGAGATGCGTTCAATATTTCCGAATATGTCCTCAATGCCCTGAACCGTATTATGAACGGTGTTGGAGGCAACAAGTGAGGTCTGCTGGTTGACCAGATCGGTATAGCTCTGATAGGAGCTATACGTGACAATGACTATCGGAATGACGGAGACAAGGACCAGCGCCAGAAAAAGCTTCGTTTTGATACTGACAAATTTCATACTTGTTTCCTCCGATGTAGAAGACCGTAAAATAGTGCACCTTAAATGCAAAAGTAATTATACCGCTTTCACGATTAAGATATCAATACAGCCACCGGGATGAAGGGCGGCCGGGAAATCGAAGGTATAGAAGAATAGGGAGGTTATTTAATGAAAACGCGATCAAAGAAACGGACGGGCACGCTGCTGCTGGCGTTGATGCTTACACTGCTTGCCGGCTGCGGATCAGGAAGCAACGGGAATCAGCCGGCCAATAATGGGAACGCTTCAACCAAGCCGGAAGCTGAGGCTTCGGCTGCGGCAACCGCAGATACCTCCAGCAGCACCAAGAAGGTGACGCTCACAATGATGGTATCCGGCACGAAAGCACCGGACGGACAGGATTTCGCACTCGATATCATGCCTAAGCTCGTCAAGGAGAAGTTCCCTAACGTGACACTGGAAACTTCGAAGCTTCCGGATGAACAGTACTTCACTTCTATCCGTACCAAGCTTGCTTCAGGTCAAGGGCCGGATATTTACTGGGTTTTCCCGAGAAATGCATCCCTTGGAGTGCTGGATATGGCCAAAGCTGGTTATGCGGCCGATCTGTCCGATCTGGCCTTCTGGGATAACATCAGCCAGGGCGCGAAGGAGGATATGTCTTACGAGGGCAAGCCTTACGGAATCGCAGGCGGCCTGGATTACCTGGGGGTCTACTATAATCAGGACTTGTTCAAGCAGGCAGGCATTACGGAAATGCCGCAAGACTGGCCTTCATTCCTTGAAGCCTGCCAGAAGCTGAAGGACGCGGGTATTACTCCAATCTCACTGGCGGATAAAGATCCGTGGTTCCTGCAGTTCGGAATGTATCAGATTGCCGCCAATGTCGTTTACCCGGATGAAATGGATTTTGACACCAAGCTCCAGGCAGGCGAGAAATCACTGTCAGATCCGAAATGGGCAGCGACAATCTCCAAGATGAAGGAATTGTACGACAAAGGCTATGTGGTCAAAAATTCACTCGGACTTGGAAGTGCCCAAGCGGCCCAGCTGTTTATTGACGGCAAATCGGCGATGATTTTTGACGGAACCTGGGATTATGCTACATTAACGGCCAAAGGTGCAGCTGACTTTACCCGTGGATTCTTCTCCCTGCCGGCGAATGAAGCAGGACAGCCGACTTACGTGTCCGCTGCAACTGCTGCCGGATTCGCATTGAATGCCAAGTCGGAGAATCTGGATGTCGCCAAAGAAGTGATGAATTATCTGTTTGACGGCCAGTCTGACCTGTTCAAAGCCTGGACCGGAGCGAACAGCTCGATCAGTGTATATAAAGGTGTGGCCCTGAACCATGAACTCTTCAAGGAAGTCAACGATTCCTACCTGAATAACGGAAAATCCGTGTACTTCCCCAATCAGATGTGGCCGACAGGTGTAGCTGAAGAAATGGAAGCTAAATTTGCTGAAATTATCGGCGGACGCAAGACCACTCCGGAGCAGGTTACAGAGGCTATGGATGCGAAGTTCAAGGAATTGTGGAAGAACAAATAAGGTATAACTGATCATTGTTCCGCCAGCCTGTCATCTATCAGCGGGAGGCGGAACAATTATGGACAGGAGGATAAGACAGAGATGAAATCTACTGTAATGAAAAAAACGATGTATTTCTTCGCAGTCCCGGCGCTGCTCTTTTATTTGACCTTTTGGATCTTTCCGATTACCAAGCTGTTTCAATATAGTGTGACGGACTATAACGGGTTTGCTCAGACCTTCAATTATATCGGCTTCGATAATTACAGGGCTTTGTTTAACGGAGGGACGCTCGGTAATTCGATCAGCAACACACTGGTTTATACCGTAGTCAGTGTAGTGGCGGGCAACCTGATTGGACTTGCGCTGGCGCTGCTGCTGAACATGAAGATCCGGGGGAAGGGCTTCTACCGCTCGATCTCGTACATTCCAACGTTGTTCAGTGCAATTGTGGTCGGCTTCATCTGGAGCTATGTCTATATGCCGGACAGTGGGATGATTGCCACATTTCTGGATAAGCTGGGCATTCCGAATGACAACTTAAACTTCCTGGGCAGCTATTCATCTGCGCTATACTCGATCATTTTCGTGGAAATCTGGAAGAATGTCGGCACAACGATGATTATCTTCCTTGCAGGGCTGCAAACGGTTCCGAATGATCTGCTGGAAGCTGGCCGGATTGACGGCTGCGGCGGCTGGAAGCTGCTGCGTTATGTGAAGCTTCCGCTGCTTGCCACCTCGATTACGATTAACACGACGCTGAGTCTGATCAACGGGCTGAAGGCCTTCGACTTCCCGTTCATTATGACCAATGGCGGTCCTGGAACTTCGACTAACACCCTGATTTATTCAATTTATAAAATGGCCTTCACGGAGCAGATGTTCGGCAAGGCTTCGGCGCTGGGGATTATTTCGTTTATCCTGATTATCGCTGTTACTGCCGTCTCGGTACTGCTGATGAATAGAAAAGAGGTATCAGCATGAACAGCGGAACCACAGCAGGTAAAATGCTGCAGCCTGAGCCTGCCTTAAAGACGCGTAAACCGTTCAATGCCGGAGCATTGCTCAAAAAGACACTTCTTCAGCTGCTGGTCATCGTGATCATGGCCCTCAATCTGATTCCGCTGGTGATTGTGTTATCCACCTCACTGCGGTCTCCGGATAACAATACGAATCCGCTGAATTTGTTCAATGAGCTTTCCTTTGCCAGTTACCGGACAGCTTTTGAGCGGATGCATTTTGGGACTGCTCTCCTGAACAGTGTGGTGCTGACGGCCATTTCCGTACTGCTGGTAGTGGTCTTCGCAGCCATGGCATCCTATCCGATGGCGCGGATCAAAAGCAGATGGAGCCAGTTCCTGTACCTCTTTTTCCTGGCCGGTCTGGTTGTCCCGGGGCAGATGGTGCTGATCCCCATTGTGCAAATGATCAACAGCCTGGGGATTCCCAGCACGCAGTACACGCCGATTCTAATGTTTGTAACCTGCAGTCTGCCATTCTCCACTTTCCTGTATACCGGCTTTATCCGCAGCGGTGTTCCGGAAGAAGTAGAGGAAGCAGCCCATATTGACGGTGCGGGACTCTTCCGCCGGTTCTGGACGGTCGTATTCCCGCTGCTGATTCCGGTTACGGTATCGGTGATCATCACGCAGGGCATCTGGATCTGGAATGATTATTTCTTCAATATGACGTTTATCTCCAAGTCGTCGCAGTCTCCGCTGCCGCTGGCTATGCTCGGCTTCATGGGCGATCAGCAGAATCCGACCCAGTGGAACGTGCTGTTTGCAGCCTGTATGCTGTGCGCACTTCCGCTCCTAATTGCCTTCTCTTTTCTGCAGAAGTATTTCGTAGGGGGACTTACGGTGGGATCAGTTAAGGGTTAATGTGGGAAAACAGACATAAATAAAGACCAAAGCAGAAGTTACGTATATATGCGTAGCTTCTTTTTCAATATTTGGAATTCTGTGAGTCCTGCAGGAAGATGCGGCAATTCCTCTTTTGATCTCTGCTAATATCAAATTTAGTGATATAATGATGAGAATAGTTAAAACTTGAAGAAAAAGGATTGCTATAGGTGGATATTATGTTTGACCAAGTTAATCATTTACATAAACAGCTTGCAGGGCTCGTTGATCGTCATACCGATAGGGATGGTCCTCAGTCTACTGGGATTCCGTCCCTTAGCTTTTCCCGTTATACTGCCCCTCATTATTTCACAGGAACAGATGCACCCTACAGAATTAACAAACCTTCCATTTATTTTGTTGCTCAAGGATTAAAGGATGTAATATTTGGTGAAGAGCGATTCAGATATGGGCCGCCGAATTACCTTGTAGCTTCTATGGATTTACCGATAATTGCCGAGGTGCTTGAGGCATCGGCTGAGGTCCCGAACCTGTCATGTAGAATTGAATTTACTCATAGTCAAATTTTGGAGTTATTAAACGATGATGAGCTCAAAGTGAACTTCAGGGGAAAATCAAAACGTGGTATGAATGTTGCCAAATTAGATTTATCAATGTTGGATGCTGTTGTGAGACTAGTTTCTCTACTGGATAAGCCGGCCGATATCCCTGTACTTGCCCCGCTTTTTACAAAAGAGATTTTATACAAGGTATTGCAAGGAGAGCATGGCGACACACTAAGACAAATTGTATCTGATGAGAGTCCCACTATTCATATCCAAAATGCAATCCAACATATCGTGGATCATTTTCAGGATTCTTTTCAAGTTGAAGATCTGGCGGATATTGCCAAGATGAGTGTTCCGTCATTTTATAGACATTTTAAAGAAACAACTGCAATGAGCCCGATTCAATTTCAAAAGCAACTAAGGCTCCAGGAAGCCCGGCGTCAGTTAATATTCGAGGCAGTAGACGTTGCAAAGGTTGCGTTTCGGGTTGGTTATGAAAGTCTGACACAATTCACTCGTGAATACTCACGAATGTTTGGATTTCCGCCCAGAAAAGATATGAAACGGCTTAAAGGTTATGATGGACAACGAGTGGACGCTGCAGAAGTTTCAGAAATACCTAATCCATAATTAAAGAGTGTAATTGGCAAGTTAAGCCTATTACACTCTTTTTTATTATGAAGATAACATCATTATCCTAATGATAGGATTAGGCAAATTATTGATTGGATCGTGGTAACTGTTGGCTGAGCATCCGAAGTAGAATAAGTATAGTTTCAATGAATGGTTTTAACTATAATCATTGAATCAAATTTACCACTTTTCAGGAGGTATCTATGCAATATATTAAACTTGAAAACTCCGGCCTTGAAGTCTCACCAATCTGTATCGGCTGCATGGGTTTTGGAGAACCATCACTAGGCCACCCAACTTGGGCGCTCGGCGAGGAAGGGAGCCGTCCCATAGTCAAACATGCGATCGAGGCTGGAATTAACTTCTTTGACACCGCTAATCTGTATTCGCAGGGGACAAGCGAGGAAAATACCGGGAAGTTGCTCAAGGAATTCGCGAATCGCGATAGCATCGTCATCGCCACTAAACTTGGCGCTCCCACGCGTCCAGGCCCTAACGCATTCGGTCTCTCTCGCAAGGCGATCATGACCGAAGTTGACAACAGTCTGAGACGTCTTGGAACTGATTACATCGATCTTTACCAGATTCATCGCGCTGACCCGTTTACTCCGTGGGAAGAGACTCTTGAAGCACTCCATGATATCGTAAAGATGGGAAAAGTGCGTTATTTGGGCGCCTCCACAATGAGGGCATGGCAGTTTGCTAAGGCTCTTCACATTCAGAAAATGAACGGCTGGACACGCTTTATCACCATGCAACACAACTACAATCTGATTGCCCGTGAGGAAGAAAATGAAATGATTCCTCTTTGTGCCGACGAGGGTGTTCAGACCATCATTTACAGCCCGCTTTTCCGCGGCCGTCTGGCTCGTGCGTGGGGTGAAACCACGGCTCGCTCCGAGTCTGAAGCTGGTGCCGATAAGTATTTTGAGGCAACTGCGGCAGCCGACCAAAAGATCATTGAGGCGATTGGAAAAGTTGCAGAGGAACGTGGGGTAAGCCGTGCACAAATCTCACTTGCTTGGCTGTATCGCAATCCAGTTGTTGCCGCGCCTGTCGTTGGAGCGCTCAGAACCAGCCATATCGACGATGCGATTGCAGCCCTTTCGATTAAGCTGACCAACGAAGAAGCTGAGCAGTTGGAGGCTTCATACACTCCTCGTGTCGACGTGAACGTAAAAAACTCTGATCCGAAGGCTATAGCCCAAATGGCAGCATTAGTTGGGATCAAAATCGCCGTCCCGGCTACTTCCAAATAATTTGTATGAAAGGAGCCGCCCCTCAATCTACACAAGGCGCGGCTCCTACTAGCATTGTAGGTGAAGAATCAGAGGATTGCATCACAATGAGTGATAATTCGAATTAAATGATTCAATAGGATAAGTGTTCCCCTCTGATTACCAGATCAAAAAGTCTCGGTTGAGCAGCCGAAGGATCGCTTCCAGGAAAAAGTAGTCGCCGTAAATGATGGGTACTTCCCGGTCCGACTCCCGGTGATACTTTGCGGAGCCGTGGGAGACGATGGAATCCAAATCAGGGTTCCACTCGCAGAATTTCTCGTCGATCTTTCTCAAGAGACGGACCGCTGACTTGATATACAAGCCTTTCTCATATTCGCCTACGAATTCCGACAGCTCCAGCAGTCCGCAAGCGGCGCATACTGCGGCAGTCGTATCATAATAAACAGGCTCCTCCGGCGAACGGAAATCGATAACCACCTCGTAATCATTCACAGCCGTATTCGCGATGAAATAATGCGCTGACCGTTTGGCGGCATCCAGATATTCCTGCTTTTGGGTATACCGGTAAGAGAGAGCCATGCCATAAATGGCCCAGGACTGGCCGCGGGTCCAGGAAGAGCCGCTTTCATACCCTTGGCCTCCCGGATTATCCAGATACTCGCCGGTTTCCGTATCAAATTTCACTAAGTGGTTGCAGGAGCCATCCGGCCGCAATACATACTGCAGCGCCATATCCGCGTGCTTCATGGCAATCTGCTTCAGGCCGGTGTCCTTTCGTTGGTCAGCCGCCCAATACAGCAGCGGCAGATTCATCAGACAATCCACAATGGCGATGCCCTCATGCCCTTCATTCCAGGCACGGATATATTCTCCGGCGGGCTGGAACCGCCCGGCCAGAATGCCTGCTGCATGAAGCCCCCGGATCCGGGATTGCTCATTTCTGGTAAGGCGGTAATCGGCCACTGCCGTATGCAGCCACAGAAATCCCAGGTCATGGTCCAGGCCCATATAGTCAGTGAACCCCTGATCCAGCCTTGCTTCAATTTGTTCTGCCGTTTCTTTATACACATCGTCCTTGGTGGCATGATACATCTGCCACAGGATGCCGCCCCAGAATCCGTTTGTCCACCAGACAAGATTACGCTCTGCCATGTCTTCGTAGGCTCCATTGGCTGAAATATAGGGCATGATCGGTCCGATGCGCTGACACTCTGCTTTTAATTTTATAGCGAGCTTATCCCAAACCCGGGCCGCCCACTGGTGATCTGCTTCACTAACTGCATACCTCATAACCGTTTCCACTTCCTGTCCGTATTTTGACATCTGAAAATTCTGTTTCAATCCTGGTTTCAACACGGGTTCTTCCCTTGGGAATCCGGTATTCGATGGCAGGAATGAGCGTTGTGGGGAAAATCAGATTGGTATTGGGCGCGCTGTTGATAACCACCGCTTTGCCGCTTTCGGAGGCCGCAATGCTTTTGCCGTTAGAATCTGTAACCACAGCCAGCGTTCCGTCCGCATGGCTGCGGGTCTCTCCGGGCATGTCCGGATAAGCAAAGCCGCAGTCGTAAGCAGTACATTCCAGCTGGCTTGTAATGATGTGGCGCCGGATATGCCCCTGATCGGTGGGGATCAGCCAGGTCTCCACTTCAATGCCTTCGACCGGACTCCATTTGGAATAAACCTCTGTTGCAGTGACGGAATATTCCAGGCAGCCTCTTCTTACGTAAATCATATTGTGTACGGAAAAAGCCAACATACTGTCGGCTCCCGCCTCATGTAAATGGCTGTACGATCTGGGACAGCTGAAGCCAAACCTGGTGGAATATGCGAATTTCGCATATTTCTCCGCTGCATGGGTAATCTGCAAAACCGGATATTGCCCGGCCGTAAGCGCCGTAACATCATATCCTCTGCGGCTGATGAGCATATTACACTCGGGGATAACCAACCGTTCTTCAAGCTTGGGCAAGGGCTCGCTCTTCACCTTCCAGAACTCGTGTTCAGCGGGGAGGGCGAGGAGGGCGAAGGCTTTGAAGGCCCAATAGGGGGAGCCGGAGGCATTATACCCCTCTGACATATTAAGATTCGGATACGCATAACCGATGGATAACACGCCGCCATTGTCATAAATAGGCTGCCGGAGCCACTGCTCCATATGCCGCCCGATGACCCCCTTGAGTACTCCAAGGGGGAGGATATCCAGCTCCAGCATGGCGCTCATACTCCAGAAAGCCCCCTGTGCAAAGCGGTAGGTCATAGATCTTCCGAAGGGCAGGGCTTTGCCTTCATCATCAAACCAGTAGATAAAGGTTCCGGCAAATTCTTTGGCTCTTGCTTTAAATAGCACCGATCTTACCGGATCTTCCTCTCCCATAAACTTGGCGTACAGGAGGCAATAGAAATGAATGGCAAAGGAAATATAGTAATCCTTCTGCGGACGCAATCCATCCGAATACCAGCCATTCCCCAGATAGAAGGACTCATATTTAGCCATGGCCTCTTCCATACGCTCATTGCTATAGGATTTTCCCACATGCTTCAGGGCAAGGTTGGTAATGACATTGAAATACTGCCAATTGTTTTCCGCCAAGGAATATTGGTTAATCTGACCCAGCCAAGCTGCCAGAGTAGTGCGGCTATGCTCCGCCAGAGGCTCCCATAATTTCTCCGGAATCATCAGCAGGCCATAGGCGATAGCGGCCATCTCCACCATCCGCTGGTCTTTATCGTGCAGGTCTCCCCAATATTCGGGTGAATCCGGATCAGTTCCGCTGGCAAGCCCCTCCAGATAAACCGGAAGCAAGCTAACATCTTCACCACCGCCAGCCCAATAAGGGAC
Source organism: Paenibacillus phytohabitans (assembly GCF_013141775.1). GTDB lineage: Bacteria > Bacillota > Bacilli > Paenibacillales > Paenibacillaceae > Paenibacillus_AQ > Paenibacillus_AQ phytohabitans. The sequence continues at coordinate 222,966 of NZ_WHOB01000027.1, read as the reverse complement.
CAGCCCCCATAACAGCCGGGAGAAGCCTTCCATACCGGCGACCCTGTTCCCGTAACCGGCTGTTTCAGCACCAAGCTGAAGTCTTGCCTTTCCCGGGCTGAAACGCCCCTTTAAGGGCTCTATCATGGACAGGAGCAGGCCTTCATAAAATTCCCTGTTGCCATAATCCGTTACTGCTTCCATAGCTGTTGTCCACCTTTCTTAGCATCGTTACTCCACTGCGGCATAAGCCCAATCCATAGATAGAGAGTGGCAGCAACAGCCGCCACTCCGGGATCAAGCACTCTGGTTATACATTAATAACAAATAATCTATATTTCCCGGGGGTTCAGCAGGGAAGCAAGGAACACCAGAGTTAATCCTTGTCCCCAGCCCTGGACCCGCTGGCGCGGCACTCCCATGTAACCTGCTGCATTCTGCATCACTGCTGTACCGGCAGATACGTTCTGCACCGATCCGTCAGGAGAGATGCTGGATAGAATGCCGGCAGTCGCCCGGTTGATAGCCTTGTTGTAGAGCTTGCCCTTGGAGAGCAGAGCGGCGGCAATACCAGCCGAAGCGGAGATTTCAGAATAAGACTCGGATTCGGTAAGTACCGTCTTCCATAATCCATCCTCTCCTTGCAGCCGCACTAAGGCGCTAAGCTGGTCTCTGAGTGAACCGTCAATGATCATGAATGAAGGATGGGTAACTTGAATCATCCGTAAGGCGCGGGCCATCGTGATAGCGGCCCAGGCATTGCCTCTTCCCCAGAATATACCGGACATATTAGTCTGTGAGACATGGTCCCAGCCATGGTAGTACAGATTGGTTACGGGGTTCTGAAGGAAACGCTCATGCCCATGATACTGCAGTATTCCATCCTCCAGATAATCCTCCCGCTCCAGCAGATGCCCGATCCTCACGAGGAAATATCCGGCCATAAATAGTGTATCTACCCAAGCCTGCTGGGGGAAGTTGTAAGCTTCTGAATTCACGGTATGCTGGAAGACTCCATCTGCAAACCGCACGGCATCATGCTTCAGGAATTCAGCCATCTGCACAGCATGATCCTTGTATACGTTATCCCCGGTAGCCTGGTACAAAGAAAGCAGGACGTGTCCAATGGACACTGCATTCACGGTAAGCCGGGGTAAGCCGTCTTCCAGCTGCTCATCTACCCATTCCTTCAACAGGTGCATATATTCTTCACGGCCAGTTGCCTCATAGGCTTCTGCGACTCCATAGAAGGCCACGCCTCCCGGCCAGTCCCAGTCGAAATCCATTTGAAAGGTCCGCTGTACCACACTATCGATGGCTTCGCGGATCTCTTGCTCGTCATATTGTAAAACAGTCATTGCGTACGATCTCCTCTCCACTATATAAGGACGGACCGGTTAACCTTTTACCGCACCGATCATAACGCCTTTCTCAAAATACTTTTGTACAAAGGGATACACACACAGGATTGGGAGTGTCGCTACGATGATCGTGGCATATTTAATGGTTTCTCCAATCATGAACTGATCCGCTGAGCTGGCTCCTGTGGCCATGCTGTCCGTCGAGTTGGAAATCAGGATTTCACGAAGGATCAGCTGCAGCGGGAACAGGTTGCGGTCCTTCAAAAAGATAGAGGCATAGAACCAGGCATTCCATTTCTCTACGGCATAATAGAGCACCATTACGGCTATAACCGGCTTGGACAAAGGCAATACGATCCGGAACAGGATCGTCAAATGGTTAGCGCCGTCGATCTTGGCCGATTCCTCCAGACTCTCGGGAATGGCCGAGAAGGCAGTGCGCATGATAATCAGATTAAAGGTGCTGACGGCAAACGGAATGATGGTGGCCCAGATGGAATCAATCAAACCGACGCCCTTGACGATCAGGTACATCGGAATCAGACCTCCGTGGAAGAACATCGTGAACACGATCAGCAGCGTGAAGGCGCTGTTCCACATTACATTTCTCCGGGATAACACATAGGCTGCCATGGAGGTAAGAAGCATGTTGAGTGTGACACCGAAGACCAGAATGAACAGTGTATTGCCATACCCCTTAAGAATGCCGGGATTACTAAACACGCTCTGGTAAGCTTCGAGACTGAAGCCCAGCGGCTTCCACAAGAATCCCTTGTTCGCAACCAGCTGCGCAGAATCACTGAAGGAAGCGAACAGTACGTATAAAAGCGGATATAACGTTACGATAACAAGAAGAATCAGCATGGTGTTAATGGTGTAATCAAAGATTTTATTTCTCAGGCCGGTTTCGGCATGCATAACGGTTTCCTCCTACCATAGACTGGTTTTGTTGACTCTGCGGCTGATATAATTGGCTGAAATCAATAGAATGAGATTCACAACCGAGTTAAACAAGCCGACTGCCGAGCTATAGCTCCAGCCGAATTCCAGCAGGCCTTTTCTGTACACAAAGGAAGAAATTACGTCAGCTGTTTCATAGGTTACAGGATTGTAGAGCAGAATGATTTTCTCAAAGCCGACATTCAGCATATTGCCCATCCGAAGGATGAACATGATGGTAATCGTAGGCAGAATTCCCGGCAGGGTGATGTGCAGCATCTGCTTCAGACGGCTGGCACCGTCAATTCGTGCAGCTTCATACTGCTCCTGGTCAATACCGGCCAGGGCAGCAATGTAAATAATAGATTCCCAGCCGATCTTTTGCCAAATTTCGGACAGGATGTAGATTGGGCGGAACAGACCCGGCTTCTGCAGCATAGCCGCTCCGTCATACCCTAACCAGGAGAATAGTGTATTAATAACCCCGTTACTGTTGGTGAAGTCGGTAATCATCCCGCAAATCACGACGAGTGAAATGAAGTAGGGCATATACGAGAAGGTCTGAACTACCCGTTTGAAGGTCTGATTTCGAACTTCATTAATGAGCAGCGCCAGGATGATCGGGGCTGGAAACATAAATAGAATCGAATACACGCTGATGAGAACGGTATTCCCCAGAATACGCCAGAAATAATAGCTGGAGAAGAAATCCCTGAAATGCTGAAGTCCCACCCAGTCACTGCCCATAATCCCTTTCATCGGGGAGAAATCCTTAAAAGCAATAATCGCTCCATACATCGGGGCGTAATGGAATACAACATAGTAGAGGATGACAGGAATCATCATGATATACAGCAGTCGGTTTAACTTGAAATCACGGATAAAACGTTGCTTAAAGCTGTTGTTAACAGAAGTTTGAACTCCCGTCATAGGAGCTAATTTGGTCATGGTTTCTCTTTTCCTCCTTACGGGAGCAGAGCATGGACTGTTGGTCCTTCTGCTCCCGGTGTGGCTTGTTGGTTTAGCGTTTCAAATACCGCTCGAGTGCTGCCTGTTTGATTTCTATAGCACGCGAGAGTTTGACGGAATTAAGTTTTTCCAGATATTTGTCGTAGGCATCCAGCGGCTCTGTACCCAGAATAATCTTTAATGTCATTTCGTCCACCAATGTGTTCACATCTGCCATGATGTTGGCGAATTCTGCGCTTTCTTCAGGAGTAGGCGTTACGAGCGGGAGCTGGTAGTTAGCCATATCTGTTTTTTTCCATATGGTTACCGCTTCTTGCTGCTCCGGCAAGTTAAGGTATTGTTCAGAAACCCGCTTATCGGAAATAAATGGTCCTCCGGTATTGCCCCGGATATACAGAGACATAGCTTGAGCAGGGGCCAGCTTGTCGGGATTATTCATAATCAGATCAGTGAATTTCGGACTGCCATTTTCCATGGTGTAGCTGACGCCTTCGATTCCGAAATTAAAGAGCCGTTGTCCTTCCTCGCTGTAGCCGTAATCGAGCAGTTTGACTGCCAGTTCCGCATTCTTGGAGGTAGCCGAGATAGCGACCATTCCGCCTGTGGAATAAGCATAATCCCGTTGTCCGAATTTCGGCGTAGTGCCTTTTTCGAGAACCGGATAAGGTGTGGCGACAATGGATGCCTTCGCATCTATTCCTTTAAGGATAGGCGTCCACTTGCCGATCCCTCCGCCTGAGTTAGCCCAGGTAGCTCCTGTCGCACCCGACGTAATATTGGCATCCATCACCTTGGAATCCACTGTAGCCACATCTTTGTCCAGCAGCCCGTCAGCATACCACTGCCGGAACAGGTTCAGGAAGTCCTTATAACCCGGCTCAGCCGGACCGAACTTAACCTTTCCATCCTCCAGATAGAAATCGCGGGTAACGCCATATGCGCCAATAAAAGCACCGTTGCCGAGCTCATTGAATACACGCGGTTTACCGACAAAGGAGATCGCTGCAGTTGCTCCCTTTTTCTCCTTAAACGCTTTCAAAGTAGTGGTCCATTCGTCGATGGTTTCAGGTACGGGCAGACCCAGCTCATCCAGCCAATCCTTCCGGATCACCGGACCCTGGAACGTAAGCTGGGTTTCATCCACACGGATAAAAGGGAAGGAATAATAGCTTCCGTTGTCGGTTTTAACCATTTTCTCAATCTCAGGATGCTCCTGCAGATACTTCTTATAATTCGGCGCATATTTGTCAATCAAGTCATTGAGTTCCAGGATGTAACCGTCTTTGATTGCCTTTTCCGGGCCGCCCGGGAAGTTGAAGAAGTTATACTCCAGCAAATCGGGCAATTCTCCTGAGGCCAGCATCACGTTGAACGATTCATCGACCTGGTTTGCCGGCGGGGTTGTGAATTTAATATTGATTCCCGTTTGCTTTTGCCATTCCTGATAGAAGGGAACCTCTGCATGCGCAGACTTCACCCCGGTTAGATTGTTAGGCAGTGCCCCCCAATAAGTGAGTGACTTATCGGTTGTAATGGGATACGTGACAGCAGTCTGTTCCGCAGACGTGTTTGAAGAAGTTGTGGCTTCTTTGTCCCCATTGTTCCCATTGTTCCCATTGTTCCCTGAGCATCCTGTCAGCGTGCTGCCTGCTAACAGGAATGTCATGAGAGAAAACATGACCTTTCTGCTTGCTTTGCTCATTTCTTGTTAACCTCCCTAAGTGTGTTCATTAACAATTTATAAGAACCAGTAAAGGCTGCGGTTCATGCCCTAACTATAAGGTCAGCCCGGTGTTACTGTACATGCGCAGAATATCCAATGGGATTGAAAATGGCGTCCGTGGATCGGCAAATTAGACAAAAGAATAGGCAATCTGGATCAAAACCATATTTTGTGTGCGGGTGGCATGAAAAATCCCTGTTTGCCATGGATAATGGCAGGCAGGGAAGGTGAGGGAGGGAGGGGAGGGGTTAAGCATCGATGGTCTCTTTGTACTTGCCCGGGGTAATCCCCTCAAACTTCTTAAACGTACGAATATAAGTGCCTACATCATTGAAACCGGATTTCTCCGCGGCCTCATTCACCGCCAGCCGCTTCTCTGTAATTAACTGCTTGGACCAGTCAATCCGCTTCTTATTGATCGTATCCATGAGACCTTCTCCGGATTGTTCCTTGAACAGCTTCGACAGATAGGTAGGCTTCATATCAAAATGCTGTCCGAGCAGAGAAACATTCAAGCCCGGATCGGTATAGTGCTCATCGATAAAGGCAGATATCTCGTTAATCAGCTCACTCAAGGCCTGTTGTCGGTTTTCCTGGACATTCTGAAGCCGCTTAGCCCGGGCATAGTCGCACACTTCCTTAAGCATAACCTCCAGCTGCTCCTGCATTTCCGTAAGTGTCTCTGACGAATAAAGTCTGTCGATGCGTTTAGGATTCTGGATCAGGATGTTGTTCTGACTTGCGGTCAGTTCTCCGATGCTCTTAATCAAGGTGCCGGCCAGATCCAGTATGAGACAACGTGCTAACGGCAACTTTACAGGGTGATTGGAGAAATTTATTTTCAGGACTTCATCCAGGACGCTTTGAGCTGCCGGGAAATCCCCTATTTTAACGCAGTTAATCAGCTGCTGCTCGCTCTGAAGGGGGTAATAATAACCTGAATCGCTCTCTGCCCGGATGTTATATCGTTGGATGTCTTCGTAGGACAAAACTTCCTGCTTGCCCATAACCAGCTTATACTCCATAGCCTCCAGAGCTTCTTGATACGCTTGAGAAATCTGCTGAAGTCCGTGGTGAACCCGGCTGATTGAAACTGTTATATAGATACTGTACTTATGCGCAAGAAACTCTTGGGCGGAGCGGGCCGCCTGAAGCAGATCATCTGCTTGCTCTTCTGCTGGAATCTCAGACAGGCTGACCAGACAGGGCATGGTCTCATCTGTCTCTACCAGATAGCCCCGGTGCCTCACATTGATAAGCTCTTCTACCACATTCCGCACAATGAAATGCAGCAACCGCAGCTTCTCATCCGCTGTTTTTCCTTCAACTCGTTCCAGAAAGATGTCCACATCCTCCAGATAAAATAAAAGAATGCCGAAATCTTCAGAGAGCAGCTGAATGTCAAAGGCACTCAAAGCTTCGGCTAAAGGAAGCTCGTGGTCTTGCTTGCCTTTGAGTAGTCTCATGATGTAATTAGAACGGAGGCTGTAGTGTTGTTTCTTCATTTCCAGCATCATATTGTCCATTTCATTTAAAGTGCTGTCCACCGCCTGCTGGATAAAAAGAAATTCGTTCTCTCCTTTCTCCCGGAGAGATACTTTATTATTGAAAGCGCGCACAATTTGTTGGATCGGATTATAGTTTTTACGCAGAAAAAGATACGTCAGACATCCGCCGCCGAGCAGGCTGGCCAGAATGCTAATCACCGTCAGTTTGCGGACCAGCTCCGCTTTTTTCCAATAGACTTCACTGGGAATCATGGAAATATATTTGAGGTTAGAAACTGCGGACTGAATAGAGAATACTTCGTACTGCTGACCTTCGGACTCCCAGATGAACATGCCGCCCGCACCGAGCTGTTTGCCGAAGGGTAACCGGGCAGGAAGGTCAGTATTTGAACTGGACACCAGTACATTGTTGTCGGAATCTGCGATCACGACATGTCCTTTACTGAAGGCCTCGATGTTAAGCAGGGAGGAGAGTATTTTGGAATTGTCCAGCATAACCACATTAGCCCCCAAGGGCTGATCATCTTCATAATCATAGGTACTTACATATGCTAGCGCTTCCATGGAAACTCCGTTCTCGTTCGTACGTTTCACAGGCACGAAGCCTTTGAATTTCTTCCTTTGCAGAATATCTATCCACTCGTCATAGCTTAAGCTATCGGACTGGTGATTTTGAGCATAGGCAAATCTTGTGTTCCGGTAAACTCCGGGAAGCAGGATGGTATCACGCGAAGCCAGGTAGATATAGAACAGGTCTGTCTCCGAATAAGCCGACTGATACAGCGACATGTCTTTGGTAGCATCATACAGATCATACATGTATTCCTCGGGAAAGATAGCATACTTGTGCTGATCGACCAGTTCCCGGAACTTCGTATTCCAATTCAGCTCGAAGTCCAAGCGGTTGACCGCGTCAATCTGCTTATCCATCAGTTCTCTTAACTGTTTGAGCAAGGAATTGTTGGCGAGATGAATCTCGTCAGTGAGCATCTTGCTGGACTGGTAGTATACAATCGAGCTCAATGCAACCGGAAGCAGCAGTACGGCCATATAAGATAAAGACCAGGTCAGCAGCACACTCCTGCTATTGAACCATTTGTTCTTTTTTTTCTCCATCAACATTCCCCTGTCAGAACTTCTATTTTTCAACATCGTTTATTGTACATGGCCAGCCCGCTGAATACAATTGACATTCCTGAGACGCTTTACTTTACAGCATAGGTTAATGGCATGATGATGGGTTGGGTAATACACAAAAAGGCCGCACACCGTGCAGCCCGGGATTTGCTATACTGACGACTATGGCCTCTTTGTTGATGCTGTTATTACGGTGCCAGTGTGATATTTGGTTGTGGAGGCGCAGACATGCCCTCGCCAAGATAATAATCCGTCAAATGAGACTGCACATATCCTTTAATGGTCAAGCAGTTCCGGTAGGCTGGATTCTGAGCCAGTGTATATAGTCTTGTACTGGTCGGTGTACTGGTCGTGAAAAGTATAAGTTTTGAGTAATCACTACTTGCCATAATAACCTCTTCTCGCCAATCCCCAAGGATATCGCCATAGAATAAAGCAACACTGCGGTAGTTGGTCACCGCATTGCGGTATTTGTAAAGTGTAAGCACCCGATTTATGGAACTGGTAGAATAATCCCATTTATTAATAACATTTTCATGCAGGGTCTCACTCAAAAGGTCGCCATCCCACCATATACGCAGGGCAGGCCAAGGGGCAGCGTCTGGTTCGGTAATCTTCGTATTGGTTGGTCCGTTATAGATTCCTGAGAATGACCAGGCTTCGTAGCCTGAGTAACGAGGGTCAATATCACCAACATCACCGCGGCCGACATCCCCTGCAGGCGGAGTTGTGGAATGTTGCCAAATCATCGAACCTGTAGCTGCATCGTAATAATACTCCAGCAGACCATAGGGGTTATCCTGTTGAATGCCATAGCCCTGCAGGCCGCTAGCGGTAGGGCTGAATTTGCCGATATAGAAACGATCGCCGTGTACAACATTACTGCCGGCCAAAGAGTAGCGAAGCGTGCCGTCACCATTAAGCACGAAGCCGATATCTGCGATCTCATCTTTGCCGTCGCCATTTACATCAACGATACGCATCTGATGGCCGTCCGGTGCACTCTGTGTACCTCGCAGCCATTTCCAGTCCATCGTCAGATTATTGCCAGTATAGTGATAAGCTGCAAGCACGAGATTAAAGGTTGTATCTGCATTCCGGTTTTTCATAAAAGCGACAATGCTTGGGGTTGTGCCGTTCAGGTAACCGATGCCCAGCTGCATAGCCAGAGGGCCTACCGAGAGATAGTCGTCAGGAAGCGGCGAATAATTCTTAAGTTTGCCTGTCATCCCGTCGAGGACAGCCAGCCATTGTTTATTATCGCTATTGGCCGTGGACCAGACCGTACCATCACCAAAGGTTACCCCATTCGCGATCCGGAGAACGACTTCTGCCTTGCCGTTCCCATCCAAATCATACACTGTAACCCCATCCCACATTCCTACATCAACTGTGGTGGAACCGGGAGAAATATTGTATTTGTTGGTGCTGTTAGGCCCAAGACTTACGGACCACAAATAAGTGCCGTCACGTTTATAGGCTTCAAGTGTTTGGATTTCTGTGGCGTTGCGGCTTAAGAGAAAATCATACTCGTGATCACCGTCGAAGTCCCCGACCCACACATTCCCGATTGCTCCTCCGCTTTGAAGCGGCACGACAAGGGCGGGCTCATCGGCAGAGTTTGCCGCAAGCGTATAGGCTGCGCTGGCTGCCTGTTCCACTCCGCTGATAACCGGTTTTACTGAGTAGGCATTTACCTTGGTCAAGTCAGCAGTTGTGTCTGTATAGTTGGTTCCGGCCGTCAGAACCGTGCTATTCAGCTTAACTGCTGTACCTCCGGCAGTAGAACGGTAGATATTGAAACCGGTACTAGAAGAATCGAGTGCCAGTAGACGCCAGCTGACGAATACATTTGAACCGCTTCGTACAGCGACAACACCCCGCCCCAAGTTTTCCATGATTCTTGGACCTATCGCTGCATTAGCTGTTTGAATGGGAGATGTAATCGACAAGAAAGTTGTGAAAATAATCACTAGACTCAACGTGAACATACATAATCTGAATTTCATCTTCAATAAAATCATCCCTCCAGATCAGATATCTTTCATATTCATCTGCCGAATCTTACTCCTTTCCTGTTTTGATTTGAACTGTAATTAATCCTGCTGCTTAGTCGATTTTACCTTTGGAATAAACCGGAGACAATCTAAAGATTGTGACTGGTAATGTAACGGGATTGACTGAAATAAGACACAAAGAAAAAGCGGCCCGTCTGAGGACAAGCTGCTTTTGTTATAAAAGGCTGTAGCTGCTATTCATAATAAATAGCGTCGTAAGGGAACTCAAGCTTCTTCATCCGGTAGTCTTTCGGGGTCATTTCCATGTGTTCACGGAACACTTTACCGAAGTAGCTGGGACTGTCGAAGCCGCATTGCCGGCCTATCTCCTGAATGGAGAGGTCTGTAGTACGCAGCAGAGAGACAGCAGCTTCTACCCGCCGTTCCCGCAGATAAGCAAGGGGAGAGATCTGATCGGATTTCTGGAACAGCCGGCACAAGTGATGCTTGTTGATTCCGCAGTATTCAGAAAGCATGTCCAGAGTCAGTGGAACTGCGTAGTTCTCCTTCAGATATTTTTTGGCCTTCAGGATGATTGAGCTGGTAACTGCGCTGATATCTTTGGTGACCTCCCGGCTTGTTCTGACCAAGGTCAGCATCCAACTATAGATCTCAGTAGACAATACATATTTATCGGTAATCTTCTCTTCGGAAATTTTCCGCAGGAGTTCCTGCAATCCCGTGATGACGGGAGAAGTTGCCTCTCTTTGAATTACATGTCCCTCCTGTTCTATGATCATCTTCCAGATCCGATTAGCTTCTTCGCCTCTTAGATTAAGCCAGAGAACTTCCCAGGGCTGAGATTGATCCCTGTAGTAGTACCGGTGTTTGCTTGGGATTTGGACAAGAAATCCGGAGCCTTTGGGTATGGGGATCACCTTTTGATCTACTTCAATCCAGCCCTGCCCGCTGAGCGTATATTGAAAAATGACATGTCCGGTATCCGGCCGCTCATTGCCTGAGAAACTGTATTTAGAGCTCCTGATTATCTGCCAACCGATGGAATCAAGTGTCAATATTGATGTATCATCATTACGAAAAGCATATGAAGAAGGCTCGGTCATTATTTTTCCTCCCGAAATTAAAAGTCAATTATGTTATATTATAAATAAAAACTTTTAGATTGTCTCCGCTTCACTCCAAAGGTATGATCGATTTAGATAAAGGAGTGAAGTCAAATGCCAAAATCCGAACAGCTTATAAAACTGCTCCCCGGTGAATATTGGTGGGGCGGCCGCACTGCAGATGGCAGAAGCATGCCTTATGGTCTTACCTTGTTCAAGGCTGATCTGGATGAGAACCATAACGGAAATCAGGCTTGTCCTCTGCTGATATCCAGTAGAGGAAGATATCTGTGGAGTGAAGAACCTTTTGAGTTTCAGTTTGAACCGGATTACCTGACGGTGGCGGGAAAAGGAGAGCTAATTATTGGAGAAGGATATAACAGCTTAAGAGGTGCGTTCGGGCATGTATCCCGAACCTTCTTTCCCCCTGCTTCCGGTATACCCGAAGAATTACTATTTACCGCTCCGCAGTACAATTTGTGGATCGAATTGCTCTACGAACCAACTCAGGAAAAAGTAATGGAGTATGCCCGAAAGGTGCTGGACCACGGAATGCCTCCGGGGGTCATCATGATTGATGACAACTGGCACGAGCCTTATGGCACTTGGGTCTTTCATTCCGGCAGATTCCCCGATCCGGGGCGGATGGTGCAGGAGCTTCACGCCCTGGGCTTCCTGGTGATGCTATGGGTATGTCCGTTCATCAGTCCGGATTCGCTGACGTTCCGCAAGCTTGAACCGACTGGAATGCTCTTGAAGGACAGGGGTGGAAAGACCGCAATCCGGAAATGGTGGAACGGGTACAGTGCAGTACTGGACTGTACCAACCCTGAGGCAGTTCAATGGATACATGATCAATTGGACACTCTGCAAAGTGAGTATGGGATTGACGGCTTCAAGCTGGATGCCGGTGATGCGGAGTTCTATGAGGCAGATGATCAGGCGTTCATTCCCTCAACCCGCAGCGGGCATAGTGAAGCATGGGCTAGAGTCGGCCTGAAGTATAGACTAAATGAATACCGTGCCTGTTGGAAGCTGGCGGGACAGCCGCTTGTGCAGCGGTTAAAGGATAAGAGCCACGAGTGGCAGGGCAACGGACTTGATGCTTTGATCCCTGACGGACTGGCGCAGGGCCTATTGGGTTATACCTATACGTGCCCGGATATGATTGGCGGGGGCGAATACATGAGCTTTACTTCGGCCAAGTTTGATCCTGAGCTGTTTGTCCGCTATGCCCAGTGCTCAGCGCTATTCCCGATGATGCAGTTTTCTGCGGCCCCCTGGCGTCTGCTGGATGAGACTCAATTAGGCTACTGTGTAGAAGCTGCTCAGCTGCACGCTCAGTTTGGTGATGAGATTCTTGAGCTTGCCCGGCATGCATCCCGCACAGGTGAGCCGATTATGCGCCATATGGCTTATGAGTTTCCGGACCAAGATATGGAGAATATTCAGGATCAGTTCATGCTGGGAAGCTCCATCCTCGTTGCTCCTGTCACCCGGAAAGGCATGAGGGCACGAAGCATTGTTTTTCCCGAAGGAAGCTGGATTGGGGATGACGGGAGCGTGGTGGAAGGTCCGGTAATCTATGAAGTTGAAGTGCCTCTGAGCCGGCTTCCGTATTACCGGAAGGGGTAAGACTCAATTGCAATAATAATATGCATATGCATAGAAAGAGAAAGCCGGCCTTGGTTCTCAGAACCAAGGCCTATTTTTTCAAATACCGCTATTCTTATAATCGCTTGGACTTAGACCGGTGTGCTGTTTAAAAACCTTACTGAAATAATAAGGGTCCAGATAGCCGACATGTTCTGCAATTTCCTTAATCAGCACGAAGGGATGTTCCCGGATAAACAGGCATGCCGCCTCCATCCGCAGCTGAACCAGATAATCTGAAATCGATAGCTGAAAAGCTCTTTTAAATACTCTGTTCAAATAGGCGGGATGCAGTTCAAAGATATCGGCGATACCGGGGAGAGAGATGTTCTCACGGAAATGATCATTAATGTACTGTTTAGCATCCTTCGCCCAATCACGCTGCAGATTCCGTTCTTGTTCAGACCGGAAAAAGTAACCGCTCCATATCTCCCGTACCTGCATTTGAAGCTCGGCCATTGTTTGCAGTTTCCATACTTCTTCGGTCATCTCCTGCTCCATCGCTTGCTTAAGGTCAAAGTGAAATTCAGAAGAATTTTTAAGCTGGCTGTGCAGGGAATGTGAGATGTGAAGAAGGAGTTTCTCCCAGCCTCTTCGTGTCACAGGAAGCTGTTCGCGGTATTCTCCGGCAAACAGAGTATCGAATTCTTTTACGAATAATTGCTTCTGCTGCTTGATAATAAAGTGTGCGAGCCTCATCCATGCAGGTTGTAGAGATTCTAGAAGCAACGGGAATTCTTCAAGCGTGGAATCGGCCAAGTCAAAGCAATGTCCTTCAAAGCGGATCTTGAGCGGAACGAGCTTCCGGCAACTGCTCAGCAGCTCTGAAATAGGCACAAAACCTGCCGGAGAGAAAGCCAAGGCAGCGGTTGCACATGTATTGTGCAGAGAACGGGTAATCAAATGAATCCACTCCAGTTGACGTTCCTTAGACCAGGAGTGAACGCCGATCAGCATTATTGCTTCCGCAGCTGGGGAAGGAAGACGTGTACACTTCTCACCATTGTGCAGGAGAGCGCTGCAGGACGACTGGAAATCATCAGGTATGTCTCCAATTGGAGACCAGGAATAAATCAGCACGTAGTTTCCATAATAGAAAAGCTCTCGGGCGACTTCCATCCAGGCGGAATCTTGGCTGAAGAGCGTGTCAGGCGAATCCACAATGAGTCTGGTCACTTCACGTTCCAGCAGCGTCTGATTAAGCATTAACCGCTCTTTCATTTTGGATAGAAGACCGGTAATTTCCTCATCGGCGGCAGGCTTAAGAAGGTAATCCGTAATGCCGAGTTTGATCGCTTCCCGGAGGTAGGCGAAGTCATCATGGCCGCTTAGGATTGCGCACTGGATATCAGGCAGCTTGTGTCTGACCTTTCCGATCAGCTCGATACCATCCATGACAGGCATGCGAATATCCGTGATAATGGCATGCGGTTGTGTCCAATGCAATTCCACCAGAGCGTCTTCTCCGTTGTTATACATTCCGACCACTTTGAAATCGGAGCTTAAGGTATTGATTTTTTCTTTCAAATAACGCAGAATACGGGGTTCATCTTCGACAAGTATAAGCCGGAACATGTGAGTTACCTCCTGACTGTAATTATAAATTCCATACCGTCATGCCGGTTACTGAGGGCAAAGCTGACCCTGGTATTCCAGAACAGACGGCACCGGGTCAAGGTATTGAGAATTCCCAGGTGACCTAGTCCTTGGGCGGATAGCTTGTCCAGCTGACGGATCTTACCTTGATTGAGCTCTTCAATAAGAGTAAGCGTATCCTGGTAGGCGGACGTTGTGAACCCTGACCCGTTATCCCGGATCCTAATCTCCCAAGCCGATGCCTCGGTTGTTAAAGCCGTTACTTTTATATCAATCCTCCAAGGGGGCCGGGCAAGCTTGAAGCCATGTACAAATGAATTCTCAACCAAAGGCTGCAGCAGGAACTTCGGCAATTGCTCCCCTTCCATACATGGATCCAAGTCTACAGTGAATGAGAATTGGCCATCATACCGGAATTCCATCAGCTCCATATATTGTACGGTATAATGCACCTCCTGCTTGAGGTTGACAACATCCGCCATGGAATTCGTTGAATAGCGAAGCATGCTGCTGAGTTTCTGGGTGAGCAGTGTGAAATCGCGGAATCCCGTTTCTTCGGCGTAAGAGGCCAATGCAGTAAGGGTGTTGAATAGAAAATGAGGATTCATTTGAGCGTACATCGCCTGTAAATGGGCTATATTTTCTCTTTTTTGAGCCTGAATCACATCATTTAGAGAAAGATTGAGCCTGATTCTCATCTCTTCAAACGTTTCGTATAGAAGACTCATTTCAGTAATGTTTTTAAGTTTATTAACACTAGATGTATTGACGTTATCAATGTTCAGTTTCTCAAGCCGTTTCTGTAAATACCGGATCGGAGAGGCAATCCGCTCGGAGAGGGCATAAGCGATTAACAGTGAGATGATCTCTCCGAATACAGCCAGAATAAGTGTGATGCGCTGTAGATGCGCGACCGGTGCCATAACCTCAGATTTAGGCTGTTCGATTAGAACCGTCAGTCCGCTGAAATCAGACCTCATTTGACTCCATAACATCTTATGATTGTCATCTTCTCTCATGATTTCTGTATTGCTGCCCGGCCACCTGGGAATAGCCGGAGGGCTGGCAGCGGTTTCAGAATAAGGGTAAAATATATCCCCGTTGTCGTTAATAACATATACACGCGTTGCCGGTACTGCTTCACTGCTGCCAAGCTCCAAAGTATCCGATAACAGTTCGAGAGGCTGTTGTATTTCGACCACTGCTTCGGGCTGATTGTTAGGGAAATTGAAGCTCCGCACTAGCGAGAAGTACACGGAATGGTCTTCCTGCCACTCACTGACATGAGGAGAGAGCAACAATTTATCGCCGCTAAGATTAAGAGCATCGTCAAGCCATTCTGCTTTCCGGATCTCATCTTTTATATCCTGGGCTATATCCATGTTCTGGCCGTACGTGAGAAAGAAACCGTCACGGGCGATAATATTAATCTGTGAGGCGATAAACCAGGGACCATTGAAGGAACGCAGCAGCTCCTCATATTTTTGGCGTTTGGAAAAGCTTTGAAACGATGAATCATCGCTCATTCCTTCATAGAGGTAATTCTTAATGTCGGAGCTGTAGATCACCTGGGCTGAAATCCGGTCCATATCTTCGATAACGTTATCCAGCGCCTCTTGGTACCGGTACAGCTGCTGTCTGTTGGTTTCTTCAACCCGGCTTATTAAATCCTTCGAGGATTGATAGTAAAAGAGAGAAGCACTGCTGACAACTAATATGGAACTGAGCAATGTAAAGTTAAGAAAGAGCCGTGTTTTTATGCTAAGCTGCAATGCTAATCCCTCCCATAATGTAGTTTATCATATGAAATTGGGATATCACCGGCAGGTTCGAAATTTACATGAGGCAGGTTCACTTTTTCCATTCCGCATTTCACAGTAAGAGCGTTACTATAAAAAGGCGCCAATGATTAATAAATGGAGGGGTACAAATGAGAAAGTTTCACTTATCTGCAGCCGTTCTTCTGGTAAGCACCATGCTCCTGTCTGCCTGTGGCAGCGGGAATAACAATTCATCCGCTAATCAAACAGGAACATCCGGTGCAGAGGAGCAGGCAAGCAAGCCGGTTACTTTGAAGGTACTGGTAGCCAGCGACTGGCTGAAAGAGAAGAAGTGGCAGCAGGTGTTTGATGATTACGAAGCCAAAACAGGTAACAAGCTGGATATTCAGAGCGCACCGGTTAACAGTTACCAGGATCTTGTGAATACCCGTCTGGCCACGGCCGATGCGCCGGATTTACTATTTTACTGGAGTCAGGCAGGACGTATTAAGCAGCTGACACCTGAGAAGAATCTGCTGGACCTGAGCAATGAAGAGTATGTATCCCGGATTAACCCGGCCGTTTCAAAGTATTTCTTGAAAAGCGAAGGGAAGCTATATGGCATTCCGGTGACCGGGCTCAGTGTTTCTGGAGTCATCTATAACAAAAAAGTATTTAATGATCTCGGTATTCAAATTCCGCAAACGTATGAAGAATTCCTTGCAGCCTGCGATAAGATTAAAGCGGCGGGCATAACCCCGGTATACGAAGCAGGTAAAGAAGGCTGGCCGCTTCAGATTTATACTTTCAGTGCTATGGCTAATGTAATTAATTCACAGCCTGATCTAATGGACAAAATCAATGCTAACCAGACCAGCTTTGGTGAAGTGCCTGAATACGTAGACGCGCTCCAGAAGCAGGCCGATCTCAAAGAAAAGGGATACCTGAATAAAGATCTGTTCTCCGGTACCTATGATATGTCACTGGAACAGGTGGCTACCGGCAAATCGGCGATGATCTTTGAAGCGGATTGGGCGATTGAACCGCTTATCACGAAATTTCCGGATGCGGAAATTGGAATGTTCCCGCTGCCTTGGGGCGGCAATAACATTGCAGGGATAGCTGATCCGAATGGACTTTATGTATTAAAAAAATCCAAAAATCTGGAAGCCGCTAAAGGGTTCCTCGATTTCTTTGCCAGCGAAGAGGAGTTGTCGACGTATTTCAGCTCGGTCAAATCCATTCCAACCTGGACGGGAGTCAATGTTGAACTGAATCCGGGTACATCAGATATGAATTCCTATGTGGAAGAAGGCAAGGCGGCCCCATTCTTCAATTCACTTGCAGCAGTGGATATCGGAGACTATCAATCCCTGTTACAGCAAATGTACGGCGGACAAATGTCAGCTAAGGATGTTGCAGAAGCGCTGCAGTCAAACTTTAATAAAGGGGCAAAGGCAGCCGGGCTGACCGGTTTCTAAATATATGCCCTAATGGAAGGATGGTGAGGAACGATGCTGCACCGAAAGATGTATCCTGTATGGCTGATCGCTCCGGCCCTGATTATATACGCGGTACTGTACATTTATCCAACGTTGTCCGGATTCTATTATTCTTTCACGGACTGGTCCCCCTATAAAGAAACAATTAATTTCATAGGTCTGGATCAATTCAAAGAGCTTTTCGGCTCCAAAGCTCTGTATACCATTATGAAGCACACGGTGATTTACGCGGCAATCGTAACGATTCTGCAAAACGGAGTAGGGGTAATACTGGCCCTGTTTTTGAATGCGCCGCTGGCCGGCAGGAATTTTTTCCGCAGTATGTACTTTCTGCCTTGTATCCTCAGTG
This sequence comes from Paenibacillus phytohabitans, assembly GCF_013141775.1. Taxonomy (GTDB): domain Bacteria; phylum Bacillota; class Bacilli; order Paenibacillales; family Paenibacillaceae; genus Paenibacillus_AQ; species Paenibacillus_AQ phytohabitans. The sequence continues at coordinate 205,369 of NZ_WHOB01000027.1, read as the reverse complement.
CACTGGTTGTCGGTTACATGTTCACAACAGTGCTTCACCCGGACGGGATCTTTAATCATCTGTTAGGAGCGATCGGTCTTTCTTCCTGGGAGAGAGACTGGCTTGGCGATCCCAAAATTGCCCTATATTCGGTTGCATTCATTAACGTCTGGCAATGGGCCGGTTCGTCTATGGCGTTGTACCTGGCAGGCTTGCAGGGAATCTCGAAGGATATGCTCGAAGCAGCCGTTATTGATGGGACGACCTATTTTCAACGTCTACGGTATGTAATTATACCAACACTGTCTCCGGTTGTGTCTACCAGCGTGATGCTGAGCATGATTGGCTCGATGAAGGCGTTTGAATTGATCTATGTCACCACCGGCGGCGGACCAGGTGGAGCAACCGAAGTAATGAACATTCATATCTACAAGCAATTCGGCTCTGGTCTGTACGCATACGGCACCGCAGCTAACGTAGTGCTCTTCGTCTCCGTAGGTATCGTATCCATCGCGTTAATGAAGCTGCTGCAAAGAGGGGAGAACGCTGCATGAAAAGGCAATTAGGCCCTTGGCTGTTACGGACCGTTATCGCGATACTCGGCAGCCTTATTATTGTTCTGCCCTTGCTGCTGGTATTCCTGGGCTCACTGAAAACGCCGGCGGAAGCGGCAAAGCTTAGTCTCAGTCTGCCCACCGAATGGATGTGGTCCAACTATAAAACGGTCTTCATAGAAGGCCGGCTGCTGAACGGCTTCAAGAACAGCGTAATCGTAACTGTAGGCACTGTAATTCTGGCTGTTGGCGCCGGCTCGATGACCGCTTACTTTATATCCCGGCGTCATGGCAACTGGGTACAGTATTTATTTTTCGTGTTCTTTGCCGGTATGATTGCACCCCCGTCGATGATCCCGACCATAAAACTGATGCAGGCGCTGCATATTTCCGGTGAATTCATCGGTCTTATCCTTTTCCTAACCGCATTATATCTGCCGCTGACCATCGTCATTATGAGCGGTTTCGTGAAAGGGCTACCAAGGGAGATTGATGAAGCGGCAACGATTGACGGAGCCGGCAGCTTCTACACCTTCACCCGGATCATTTTCCCGCTGCTTAAGCCGTCCATTGCGACGGTGACCGTATTTGTAGCGATATACGCATGGAATGACTTTTTGAACACGCTTTACATTATCAGTGACAGTAATAAATGGACGCTGCCATTCTCTGTTTATAATTTCGTGTCACAGTATGGGACCGAGTGGCAGTTTGTATTCGCAGATTTGTTGTCCGTCATGGTGCCCATCCTGATCATATACCTCTTCCTTCAGCGTTATATCATTGAAGGCATGACAGCAGGATCGGTAAAAGGATAACTGAATTAAAAAGAGAGCCGGAAGGCTCTCTTTTTGGTGCGGATTATTCCTCTTTAATTATGCGATAATCCCGGGGATTACTTCCCATGACTCTACGAAACACTTCCCGGAAATGTGCTGCATCCCGGTAGCCGATGATTCTGCTTATAGAGATGATGGTGTGATCCGAATTTCTTAACAACTGACAGGCAAGTTCTACCCGTCTGTGCTGTAAATATTCAGAAAAGCTCATACCTGTTATTGTACGGAACAAACGAATGAAGTTACGCTTGCTCATTCCGGCCTCTGCGGCCAAACGCTCTACCGTCAGAGGCTCCGTAAAGCGGGTATCGATTTCCTTTAGGATACGAAGAAGCTCGGTTCTGCCGCTTGAATTTGAATGAAATGAAGCTTCAGTATGCTGTGCTTTTGTAAGCAACCTGTGGATTTGTACTGACAGTTGTAGAACACCTGAGAAAAGTCCGGCTTCAAAGCCGGAAAGCTTTGCTGTGTATTCCCTGTGCAGTAACTCAAACAAATGAGCTAACTCCATTTTCTGATCTATAAGAGAAAGATGGGTATCTGATCTGCCTTTAAATATGGACGCGGCTTCAGCATCACCATAGTATCCGATCCATGAAGCAAGCTCATCAATGAATTCGGGACGTATGCAGAGATTGTAAACAAGTAGTTTATGCGGATTCGCAGGGCTGCTGGGACGGAACAGGTGGGAAGTGCCTACTGGCAATATATAAAGGCTGCCTTTACTAGTTTTCTCTACACTGGTGCCTATATAGTGAAAGCCTTCACCTGACAAGACATAGACAATTTCAATGTAGGCATGACTATGCTCCCTAAGTTCAAAGCCCTCCTCGTAGCGGTTTACAAAGAGGGGGAAATTTCCCTGGAAATGCTCAATGAAATCCGAATGGTATGCGGGTGCTTTGTCCGCCTTTTTTAAACGTTCATATGGCTTGAAGGGTTTGTCACTATAGTCCATGTTGAATGTCACTTCTCCCTAGCTCTGTATAAAGTGACTTTAGTATACAATCGATATGAAAATAACGAAAGGGGATATAACACGTGGGAAAATCAGCACAAGAGCAGCAGGCGACCTGGATATGGTATCCGGGAGATTTCGAGATTAGATTAAATGAGAAAATGGCTGTCAAGCGTACCGCACGTAAAGGTGCCTATCCCTCCTATTGGAGACTGGACCGCCACTATTCTAATATTGAATTCCGGTTTACGTATGATCTGCCCCAAGAGGAGTCAATCAGAATCGCTGCCGAAGGGATATTTGCCCTATATCTTGACGGGAAGGATAACTACCGGAATAATCAATCCCTGATCACGCTGCCAGCTGGCAAGCATGAAATTTCGATAAGCTTATTTAATGACACAGAGGTTCCGGCTTTATTCATTGCGGGTGATCATATCTGTACGAGTTCATCATGGGAGGTCAGATCTTATCAGAATGACTGGGTTAATGCAGGCTCCTGGACATTTAACTCAGCCAGCCAGCCTCCGTCTCAATTCCGGCTCGCCTTAACTCCACAAGAGCCCATTCGCTCTGAGTTAAGAGACGGGTTTCCTTTACTGGATTTCGGCAAGGAGACCTTCGGATATTTACGCTTTCATGGTTTGAGCGGACTAGGCAAATTGTGCATTTCTTATGGTGAATCCATAGCTGAGGCATTGTCCCCGGATGAATGTGTCCTTATTGATGAGCTCGATGTTACTGACATGATTGCCGGTGCAGAAGAAGGCAGTTATACGCTTAAGAATGCTAAAGCTTTCCGGTATGTCTGGATCCAGGCGGATGCAGAGGTTCACTGGCAAACTGTATCAATGCTCTATGAATATGTTCCCGTTACCTACCGGAGTTCGTTCCAGTGCTCAGACCCGAAAATTAATGAAATATATGAGATGTCACTTTATACGCTGCATTTAAACACACGGGAATTTTTCCTGGATGGCATCAAACGTGACCGCTGGGTGTGGTCGGGTGATGCATACCAGGCTTTCCTCATGAACTATTACAGCTTCTTTGATCTGGACGTAACCCGCAGAACACTTGTGGCGCTAAGAGGTAAAGATCCTCTGACCATGCATATTAACACAATTCTGGACTATTCTTTGTACTGGTTCATTTCTTTGTATGATTATTATATGTACACCGGTGATCTGGATTTCATTAGAGTGAACTACAACCGTGCGGTGTCACTTATGGATTTCTGCCTGAAGCAGAGAAATGAAGAGGGACTGATCGTAGGCCGGCCGCAGGACTGGGTATTCGTGGATTGGGCAGACTTCTCTAACGAGGGTGCAGTGAGTACGGAACAGATTTTGTTATCACGCGGGCTTGAAGCCATGAGCCAGTTTGCCGGATTGCTTGGGGATGACGAGGCTTCAGCCTCTTACGGAAAGCTCGCAGAAGAGATTATAGCAGCAACACTTCATCTGTTCTGGGATAAGGATAAAGGCGGCCTGCTTCATCATCGAGTGGATGGAGAGAACCTGCCGGAGTTAACCAAGCATGCCAACATGTTCGCTATGTCTTATGATTATTTATCTGCTGAACAACGGGACAGCGTCATTCGTAATGTTATGCTGAATCCGCAGGTTCCGCAGATACGTACTCCATACATGCGCTTTCATGAATTGGCTGTCCTATGTGAGAGCGGGCAGCATGAGTACGTCCGCAATGAGATGTTGTCCTATTGGGGCGGAATGATTGATTTAGGTGCAACTACATTCTGGGAAGAGTACGACCCAACCCAAACGGGTGATACTCACTATGGAATGTATGGAATGCCGTATGGAAAGAGCCTGTGCCACGCATGGGGGGCAAGTCCTATTTATCTGCTGGGCAAATATTTCCTTGGGGTCAAACCCTGTGAGCCGGGTTATGCTGCATTCATCGTAGAGCCTCATCTTGGCGGCTTGGAGTGGTTAAAGGGAGCGGTTCCCATCGCAGATGGAGAGGTTGAAGTCGATATGAATGAGCATCGGATCCGCGTCCGTTCTACGAGCGGACAAGGCAGACTTAGATACCGGACAAAAGGACAGCCACACGAAGCGGTTATCCCTGCAGATGGGGAATGGATGGAAATCCGGCTCTAAGTTGAGGATATATGAAGCAGACTTAAAAGGGCACCTTCCAGCGGCAAACAACTGCTGGCAAGGCGGCTCTTTTTCTTATTTATACATGTTCACATTTTACATGCGGCAGGTTCGTATTTTCCATTCCTTACAGAAGGACTGTCAAGTAAGATGTAGGGGTCTTAGGACACCACGCTATGACATTTCAGACATGTAATTGAGAGTTATACACCGAAAATGTGAAAGGATGGTAAAAATGAGAAATCAAAGGAAGAAAGCCTTGGGAAGTACAGCTATAGTAAAGAGTGTTGCCAGAAGATTATTCGTAATGGTGATTATACTTAGTTTGACGGGGGGACTTACATCTTTTTCGGGCATTACAAGAGTAGAGGCATCCCCTATTACACCGGCTGCCCCAATCGTTGACGCACCTATTATGGGCTGGAACTCATTTGATTCTTTCTATGACAGCACGGATTTAAATGAAGTAAATGTGAAAGCGATTGCAGACTACATGGCTGCATATATGAAGGACAGCGGATACGTCTATCTTAATCTGGATGGAGGCTGGTGGAACAACCAGGGCGGGAGCGGAGTGGTGCTTGTTGATGAATATGGACGGCCGGTTCCGGGAGCTGTGAGATTTCCATCTGCTAACGCCGATGCAGACGGTGACGGAAAAAAGGATGGGCTGAAGCCTCTGGCAGATTATATTCACAGCAAGGGATTAAAGCTTGGCATCTATGCTACAAGGGGGATTCCCAGAGCTGCGAATAATTCAGCGGTTAAAATAGAGCCTGCGGCAATTGCCGCAACAGCTTCAGTTACCGGACAGCAGCTTACCCAGCTTACAGGGGCGCAGATCACTAATATCAATGATATTTGTGCATGGTCAAATGATAATTATGGTTTGAATTGGGAGAGTTATCCGAATGAAGCCCTGGCTTACTATGTGTCTCTGTTTCAATTATGGGAGGACTGGGGCATCGATTTAATTAAGATAGATGATCTGAACGACAGTTCAAATGCCAAATATACTGCATATCCGAACGGGACTCCCCCGTATCGCCAGGCGGATATTGAAGGGTATGCTAAAGCGAGAGAAATAGCAGGCAGCGATATCGTTATAAACGGTTCGCCGGGGAGGGGATTAACTGGTGAACGTGTGGAGAATATCCTGAGCCAGCTGGACACCATGCGTGCCAGTGCCGATGTATGGGATACTTGGGCTGATGTGAACAAGCTGTTTAGTCCAGCGAAGGACTATGCGCAGTATACTTACGCACAACCGGGCAAATATATGGATCTGGATATGCTGCCGTTCGGGACATTGAAAGACAAGACCAATAATCCTTATCGTTCAAGCAAGCTTACCAAAGACGAAGCCGCTACTTCTATGACCCTGCATTTGATTGCGCGCTCGCCGATTATTATGGGTGGAGTCTTATACAAGCTGGACATGAGCAATGAAATGGATCAGTTTACGTTTGACCTCCTCACCAACAAGGAAGCGATTGCTGTTAATCAGGAAGGCACGAATCAGAAATCGTTTTATGATGCCGGAAATATCACCAAATGGGTCTCGGATGCAGCGGATGGTTCGAAGTATGTCGCCTTATTTAATCGAAACGGCAGCGCAGCTAATATTAGCTTCGATTTTGCTGACCCGGAGTTAGGCCTGGCCCCGGCGGACACTTACAATGTTAGGGACTTGTGGGCTCAGGACTACGTGGGCTCCTTCACCGGGAGCTATTCTGTCAACGTTCCGGCCCATGGGGCAGTGCTATACAAAGTCATTCCGGCTACGATTGCAGAGGCCATTCCTGCTGTGAGCATAGCTACACCCGGTGCCTCGGTACCTGCGGGAGAAAGTACAACGATCACTACGACTCTGACGAACAGCGGAATTAAGAATGTCAGCAATGTAACGGTAAATCTCGAGGTTCCGGGCGGATGGTCAGCGGTGCCTGCGGCAGGAAATAGCAGCACGATTGCATCGCTGGCAGTAGCTCAATCGAAGACGATACAATGGCAGATTCATGTGCCGGAAAATGCAGCCGTTACAGATAATATTGTAACAACCAAGGTTCAATTTGCGGATGGCGGGACGTCTTACAATAAGCAGATAAGCACTCCGTTCACGGTGATTCCAAAGGTGATTCCGGTGGGCTTCCTTGAAGACTTTTCCAATGGTAAAACAAGCTGGAAGGACGCCGGAGCAGGCACATGGACTGTAGCTGATGAAAGCGGCAATAAGGTGCTGAAGCAAACGGCGTCCACCGCAGGAACTTCGACTACAAGGAATGAGTATCGGACTTCTGTAACAGGAAGAACCTGGATCGATGCAATCTACGAGGCTGATGTGAGATATGACGGCGTTTCCCGCAGTAATGATCTATCGAACTGGTCTACACTCATGTTCAAAAAAGCTGCGCAGGACAACAGCTTCCGTCAGGACACCTACTATCTGTATTGGAGAATTAACGGGCAGCTTACCCTTGCCAAAGGTGCTGCGGGTACGATACTCGGAACCTATCAGGCCCCTGCCTTGAGTACTGCAACAACGGCAAGCAGCTGGCATCATCTGAAGGTTGCCAATATTGGAAACCGTATTCAGGTATACATTGACAACAATAGCACTCCGGTTATTGATGTTGCGGATTCTTCTTCTCCTCTGACAATCGGTTACGCCGGCCTGGGGGCCAGTTCCAGTGCCTGGAGCTTTGACAATTTCAGCGTCAGGGTCGAAGGCGACTTGGTGCAGCCTTCGGGCACGTATGACCTGAATTCACAAAAGGCAGATGAGCCGGATAATGTCATCGAGATTCCTGTAGTCCTGTTTAACAAGACGGTATGGAATACGTATCTCATTGACAGTGAAGGGAAGCAGACAGAGTTAGGACTTAACGATGGGGATGATTATCAAGTTCTGGATTCTAATTATGTGAAGACATACAGATTAACCCGGGATCTCTTGAGCAGACTGGAGAAGGGCACCTATACCTTTCGCATGGTCTTATCTGATGCAGGAATAGTAGATTATACGCTGACCATAATGGATACGACCTCCAGAGCTCCGGTAACGAATACAGCAGGGAGTGCAGCAACTACTTATGACGGGAATACAATTGATCTCGCGGAAGCCAGTGGTCTGTTTGATATTGACAGCAACGCTGGGGAGCGGACCTACAGTATTGAAACCGGTCGAGGTGAGACTGGGGAAGGGTTCATTGCTGCAGACCATAAGACGCTGACAGTTACGAAGCCCGGCACCTTCAAGATCGGACTTGTGACGGCGAAGACTGCGACGCATGAAGCGGGAGAACAAGTACACGCCATCTTGACTGTGGACAAGGGGAATGCCTTTACACTGACCTATAAAATAAACATCGCAGCTACAGAGACCAATGAGAGAACCTTGGATGTCAGTACCCTTAACGGTATACCTGCAAGCGTTACCAATGTAACCTACGCTCTTGGAGCTTATACAGATTCCGAAGGCATATTAAATGGAAATCCTTCACTATCCGGCACTGCACTAACCTATCAGGGTACGGCTAAGTTATCCGGTACTGCAACACAGCTTATACTGCTCAAGAGTGACACCTATGCCGATTCGACGATTACGATAACCTTTACGGCTACACCTGCTGACAACACAAATCCTAATCCGGCCACCGGTGCTCCAGGAACTCCGGTATTATCCGATAATAACGGCCAGGATACCGGGCTAAGAGACGGGGATTACACGGTAACCATGAATCTGTGGTGGGGCAACAACGGAACCCGGTTCAAGCTGTACGAGGATGGAAATCTGATTAAGGAAGTCCCGCTGGCGGACCAGTCTCCTTCAGCCCAAGCCGTACGAATCGACATTACAGGCAAGAAGAACGGCCCTTATGTCTATACCGGGGAACTGATCAATTCGCTGGGTACGACGAAGAGTTCTCCGCTGACTGTAGCTGTCATGGATGCGTCACCTGGGCAGGCAGTGCTCTCGAGCGATAATTGGGACGGAGACGGTAATTATAACGTCAGCATGAATCTGTGGTGGGGCACGAACGCTACGGAGTACGCGCTTTACGAGAATGGAATATTGGTAGATACGCAAACGCTGGAAGCCCGCTCGCCTGGAGCCCAATCTGCAGTAACTGTGATATCCGGTAAAGCTCCTGGAATCTATGAATACGGAGCCGTATTGCGTAATCCGGTAGGGGAGACTAGAAGTTTGAAGATGACTGTAACGGTACTGAAGTGACTGCTTCTTAAAAATCAACAGATAGGGTGAAGGTTTATGATTAATGAGGCGCATCAACACGATGAGTCAATTTTGTTATATTGAATCGCATAATCTTTAGATTGTATTACAGTTATGTGAGCGATAAGATCTCAATAGACAAACAACACATGATTTTTTTCATAAATTACATTAGTTTCTTCTAGAGCAACATATATGCAAAAATGATAAATTAAACCTGTCTAACGTAGTGATCCTAATCGTTTCTGTAAGCGCTTAACAAGACCGGTGTCACTAAACAAATGTATGACAGGAGGATAATCATGAATCAATGGAAACGGGTTTTATCAAGTTTTATGAGCCTTGCTATTGTTATAGGAATGTTCACACCAGGCTGGTTAGTTAAACCTGCAACAGTATTAGCAGATAGTGCACCCGCCAGTAATACTCTTTCTTTATCGGGAGATTGGGATTATAAGCTGGGAGGGTATGAAAGCTTAATTGCCTATAGTTCAGGGGGAATGAAGCTTCCGGGTACGCTGGATGAGAGCAAGATCGGAAATCCGGTTAACGAAGCTACTACAGAGTATCTTACGAGATATGTGACGTATTCCGGTAAAGCAACCTATAAGAAAACAATTATGGTTCCAGCCGCGTGGGATGGTTCGACAATCAATCTGTATATGGAAAGAACGAAGGCTACAAAAGTATTCATTGACGGGCAGAATGTTGGATTAGGTGAGAACAGCCTCAGTCTTTCTGCGGCCCATAGCTATGATCTTACCGCTTTCCTGAAACCAGGCCAGTCACAAATGCTGGAAATTGAAGTAGACAATCTGATTAGATCGGATGCCGGAGGAGCCGCCTCCCAATTTCCTGCAAGCGTTACCAAGCGAGTGCATATGGTTAGTGAAAATATTGTTACGAACTGGAACGGGATTATCGGCCAATTTGAACTTCAGGCGAAGCCCAAAATCTACATTAAAGATGTGGCCGTGTATCCTGATGTCCCAAATCAAAAGGTTCAGGTTCGCGTAGTATTTCATGTAGCAGACAATGCAGTTCCGTCCGTAGTAGGTAACTTTAAACTTAATGCATCAAGCAGCAATGGTGCTCATTTTGTCGGGGAGGGCGAGGTGCTCATCGACGGGAATATCGCTACACCAAGCGATCCGCGCGGAGACAACGTACCGGCGAATCTCGTAGTGACACCCATGGACGCCAGCCGTAATGTGGTATGGACATTTAACTATAATATGGGCAGTGAAGAAGAGATTCAATTGTGGAATGAATTCAACCCTAGTCTGTATGATCTGACAGCTGATCTTAGCCTGAAGGATTGGGGAGGGTCCTCAAATGAGGAATATAAGGACAGCAAGACGATTTCCTTTGGAATGCGGACTTTAGGGGCTACCGCGAACAACCGCCAGTTCACTATTAATGGTGAAGCTGCTTACATGCGCGGGGAAGCGAGCGACCTGGCTTTTCCGTTAACCGGCTACCCCTCTATGGATGTGCAATCCTGGAAAAAGGTCATGCAGGTCTATAAAGACTATGGACTAAACTGGATACGCTTTCATAGTTCTACACCACCGGAAGCTGCATTTACTGCAGCAGACGAATTAGGGATATATCTGCAGCCTGAGCTCCCGGCATGGGGGGATGGATCGACATTTGTGGATAATGCTGAGTTTGCGTACTACAAAAATGAAGCGCAAAGTATATTCCGGGCTTATGCGAACCATCCATCCTTTGTTGGATTTACACTGGGTAACGAGAACAAAGGCAGTAATTACAACGGCTCCAGCGTAACCACCAGCAGCAGGGAAGATGAAATTCTGCTCTATATCCAATCCATTGACAACACCAGAGTGCTGTCCAGACAAACGGGTAAATATGTGGGCCTGCCGCCTGCAACCAGCTTCATTGATGACTATATTGCCGATACGGGCAGCGGTGCAGATATAGGTACCAATCTTAGAGGACTGCGCTATAACAACCTTGACTGGGATTATCAATCCAAAATTACAAATGCTAACGGAGTAGATCTTCGTGAACGAATCCCTGCCGTTATCATGTCTCATGAATTGGGTCAATATCAGGTATTTCCTGATTATGACAAAGAAATTCCGATGTATAACGGCTTACTGAAGGCAGGAAATCTGGAGCTGTACAAACAAAATTCAATTAAGAATAAAACCTTTGAGGATTCTGCCGAGTTCCAGAATGCTTCAGGCAAGCTGGCTGCACTTTTGTACAAAAATGAAATTGAAGCGAATAAACGTACGAAGGATTTCGGAGGCTTTATTCTGCTGGGATTGCAGGATTACACCGGCCAGCAGACTGCTCTGGTTGGAGTCGTGGATGCCTTTATGAACTCCAAGACCTTTATTACTCCGGCACAATATAAAGAGTTTGCAGGTCCCGTAACTCCGCTTGCCAGATTGACCAAATATACCTGGACGAATGCCGAAAACTTCACTACGGATTTTGCCATTTCCAACTATGGAAATACCGATCTTAGCGGTGATCTGGAATGGTCAATGAAAGACGAGAGCGGCAATATTGTATTGTCCGGTTCAGTTCCCGGAGTGAGCGCACCTCAAGGCGCTTTGACTACTCCTGCCGGTACCATCAGTACTTCATTAGATTCAATCACGAAGGCATCGATGCTTACACTGGAGTTGTCCATTGGCGGACATAAGAATCATTATACGATCTGGGTATATCCTTCTCAAATTACAACTGCTGTACCTGAAGGTGTGACCGTATCCAAGACCTTGGATGCAAATGCGCTTAAAGTACTGTCGCAGGGCGGGAACGTGCTTATTTTGCCGCAGATTAACCAATTGCCGGCGAGCAGTACCTTTACGGTCAAATTTGAGAACGATTTCTGGAGCCCGATGTTCCATAGCGGCGGGATCAACACGCTGGGAGCTTTGGTCAGAAAAGACTCCAAGGCCTTTGCATATTTCCCTACAGATAACTTCAATGATTTTCAATGGTGGAATTTAATGGGCAAGGGGATCAAGTTTGATCCAGACAAAACTCCGGCTGATTTCAAACCGCTGGTACAACCGATTCCGACGATTGATCAGGGCAACAAATACGGCACGATCTTTGAAGCCAAGGTAGGCAACGGCAATGTGCTGGTTGCCGCAATCGACCTGCAGAATGCGAGTAATACCAAAGTGGAGGCCAAACAATTACTGAACAGCCTGCAGACTTATGCGGCCAGTGATGACTTCAACCCTGAGTCCAGATTGGACGCGCAATACTTAAGCACCTTGCTGCCTCCGACAACAGATAAGCTGGTGACCAGCGTAAGTGTAACGGTGGACAACGGAGCGACTGAGATTGCAGAAGATGCCGGTACGTTAACTGTGACCTCAACAGTGCAGCCGGGTGATGCAACCAATTCCTCTGTAATCTGGACGGTCCTTGACCCGGACGGAAATCCTTCAGCAAGTGCAACCATCTCTGCCATTGATGACACCCATGCCAAAGTGACTGCAGTTAGGGATGGGGTTGTACGCATTGTAGCTGCTGCTGCCAGCAGTTTGAATATCTCCGGGGAGAAAATCATCACGATTCGAAATCAGTCCCTGAAGGATGAAGTTCCCGTTAAACTTGATGTCAATGGTACGCAGTTCACCTTAAATACCGGGGAGAGCCATGTTATTAAAGCAACAGCAACATACAGTGATGCTACTACAATAGATGTAACTTCACTGGCTTCATATCTCAGCTCTGATCCGGCTGTGGCCACAGTAGATGACCATGGTGTTATCCGACCTGCAGGTGACGGAGAAGCAAAGATTAGTGTAGTATACCAAGGCTTATCCGCAGATATTGACATCGTATCTGTTGCCGTTCCGGTCACAGCAGTAACGATTGATAAGTCTGCTTTCTCCCTAGCGGTGGATCAAACCAGAACCTTGCGCGCCGTGGTACTCCCGGAGAATGCTCATGACAAGAAGGTGGAGTGGACTTCGAAAGACGATTCCATAGCTATTGTCGGTGCAGACGGAACCGTAAAGGGAGTTGCTGCAGGAACAACAACGATTGTGGCGACCACCCATAACGGCCATAAGACTGCAGAAAGCACAGTGACCGTTGTCCAATCAGCTATTCCGGTTACCGGAATCAGTCTGGATAAAACAGACATTAATCTGCAGCCGGAAGAAAAGGAGCTATTAAAGGCAACTATTCTTCCTGATGATGCCACGCTGAAGGATGTGAAATGGACATCGAGCAATGAGACGGTGGCCAAGGTAAATGCGCAAGGTGAAGTAACCGCGTTGGCAGAAGGATTAACCACCATTACGGTTACAACAGAAGATGGCGGGAAAACAGCTGCAAGTGAAGTTAAGGTTGTACCCGGTATGGACGGATTCGTATATGTATCGGATCTGACTTGGACTGAAGCCAAAGCCTACTCAGGTGGTCCGACTAAGGATATTAGCTTAAAGGGAGGGAAAATTTCGCTTTCTACCGGCAATTCGACGACTAACCAGAACTATATCTATAACAAAGGGATAGCCATGAATCCTCCAACCGCCAATAATCCAGCATACGTCACATACGATATCTCAGGCAGAGGGTACCAGAAATTCACTGCAGATGTCGGTAATGATGCAGGGGATACCGGAAAAGGTAATATTCAGTTCCAGGTTAAGGTGGATGGTGAGACCAAGTTCGATAGTGGTGTACTTACCAAGAATAGCGCTTTCCAGGCTGATAAACAGCGGATCAGTATTGATGTTGCAGGCGCGAGCCAGCTGCAGCTGCTTGTCCTTGATGGCGGTGATGGTACTGGTCATGACCATGGCGATTTTGCCGATGCGAAATTAACAGGACTCTGGGCCACTAACGATGCGAAGCTTTCTTCTGTCACTGTGAATGGAGCGGCGCTGACCGGCTTCGATCCTAATAAATTTTCATACAAAGTGGTTCTTCCTAATGGAGCAACAACTGTGCCGAATGTTACTGCGGTCACTTTCAGTCCCAAGGCGAAGCTAGTGATTACGGCCGCTCCGGCTGTACCCGGTGCAACCCTAATTGTTGTAACCGCAGAGAATGAAGCTGTAAAGGAATATACATTGAACTTTGGTTACTCTGTTCCGTTAACCGGTTATCAGTTCGATAGCACGGTCTACAATTTGAAGATTGGAGCCTCACAACAAGCTTCCATCAGTGCGGTCTATGGTGATGGCAGCAAAGAAGATATTACTTCGACGGCAGCGTTCCAATCGGCGCACCCGGAAGTCGCTGCAATCAGCAGCAGCGGATTGATTACTGCGGTAAGTGCAGGGGAGTCTGAGATTATAGCAACCCTTCCAGACAGCACGGCCCTAACGGCCCGTATTACTGTAGTGGAAGATATTATATTGATTCCAACGACAGGTATTACTCTGAATCAAGTCCAGCTGGACTTGACTCCCCGGACAACCGGCCAATTGACCGCAGAGGTCCTGCCTGAGAATGCCACCAATAAGAAGGTTGTATGGTTCACAAGTAATGGATCGGTAGCGCTTGTAAATGCCAAAGGTATGGTTACAGCCATTGGAGAAGGTACGGCTGTCATTACAGCCAGAACAGCAGATGGTTACAATCTTGCTACTGCTAACGTAACGGTAGGTTCGATTGCAGTTACCGGAGTGACTCTTAATCAGGATTCGCTTATTCTTAAAGCCGGCAGCAGCGGACAACTGATTGCCACGGTGCAGCCTGATAATGCCAGCAACAAAGCTGTGACCTGGTCGTCCAGTGACGAGAATATTGCGACTGTGAATGCAGAAGGCTGGGTAACAGCGGTCGCTGAGGGCACAGCAGTGATAACGGTAACTACCGTAAACGGCGGATTTACGGCAACTTCCACAGTGACTGTCTCAGCAGCAGCAGAATATATTCCAGTCTTGGAAGTATCGCTGGATCATAGCGAACTGACTCTGCAGGAAGGCGATATTTCACCGCTCACCGCATCAATTAACCCTGCGGATGCTACGAACCAGAGGGTCTCCTGGTCCTCTTCCAATGATCGGGTAGCAGCAGTAAGCAGCAATGGCGTAGTTACGGCTGTTGGTGCAGGTACGGCCACGATTACTGTAACAACTCAGGACGGCTCCAGAACAGCTGCTGCCGAGGTGATGGTCAAGGGGGCAATTGCCAAACCATCATTCTCCATTACTTCGCCTGACTCAGCATTGGTAAGAAACGGTGCAGGAGGGATTCGCGCGAATGCGGATATCACTCTGATTGCCAACGAGGGGGCAGAGAATATCCCGGTATTTGTAATCTTCCAGTTGATGAAGGGTGACGAGCCTGTCAGTATTGTGGCTATGAAGAGAACCATCACCAGCTCGGATTCGTTTACAGCACTCTTCAATGTGAACCCTAAAGATCTTGATTATCGTGTGAAGGTATTTGTAGTCGATCAGTTCAGCGAGGATTTGACTACTGCACCCGTCAGCTTTGCAGTCCCTATGGTCATTAATTGAAGAAGGAGAATACGATATGATCAAAAGATATTGTGCTGCATTGCTTACATTAATTCTGTTGTTGGCGTCCTTGCCTCTTCATCCGGCTCACGCAGCAGCTGAAGTTAATCTGGATTCTATTGCAGATATAACACCCGGACATGCGGTTACGATATCGGGTACAACATCGCTCGATACAATAACCTTGAAGGTGGTTACTCCAAGCTCTGCCGTATTATATCTCAATGTGCTTGAAGTGAGCTCCGGGAGTTTTACGGACTCCTTTACCGTACCGGCGGATGCAGAAGAAGGCAGTTATGCTGTTGTTGTAGGCAAGGGGGAGAAGGTTGGTGTGACAGGATTTAATGTAAAGAAGGAAGTGGTGGCGCCTCCGACACCAAGCCCCACACCGGTGCCAAGCTCAACGCCAGCACCGACCTCAACACCGGTATCGACCCTGAGTCCCGGAGTTCCATCCGCAGTCCTCCCTTCAGCTTCGGCTTCACCGGTGCCGACAGCCACTCCGGCTATTTCCGGAACCGTAGAGGTAATAGCCCAGGCTGCAACAAACGGGGTTTTCAGGGCTGAAGTAACGGAAGAATTGCTTAAGGCTGCCATCCAAGGCACCACTGGAAACACATTGACCCTTGATATGATCGGCGGACAAGAAGCCCGGCAGCTTGAGCTTGTTCTTCCAGCCCGGCTGATTAAAGAAGCGTTAACCCGAAAAATAGAGAACCTCAGAATTGATACCAGCATAGCCTCCTTAATTCTGTCCACGAGAGCATTAGCTGGCAATATACCAAATGAGGCAAAGGTTATCAGCCTCACGCTGACTATTGCGGATCAGAGTATTCTTACAGCAGAGACTGCCTCCAAGCTCGGCAATCATGAAATCATTCATTACTCACTGGCCGTTGACGGGCAGGAACTCAGCTCCGCCGGGGCCGGCATCACCCGCTTGCTGCTGAAATATAAGCTTGAATCAGGCCAAAATCCCGGTAAAGTGATTGCCTATGCCATCGATTCAAGCGGAAAAGCAATAATTATAAAGAATGGGCGATATAATGCAGCCTCACAGCAAGTGGAGGCAGTACCTGCAGGCTACAATACTTTCTCCGCTGTGTATTCCGGTGTTTCTTTTAACGATACTGCAAAGCTTGTATGGGCGAACAGCAGTATTGAAGCACTGGCCGCACGGGGGATTATCAATGGCACCGGAGGAGGAGGATTTAAGCCTAACGCTAAAGTCACAAGAGCAGAATTCATCAAAATGCTGATGGGGACATTCGACTTTCAGGCAACCGATGCGGAGCTCTCCTTTAAAGATGCCGCAGCTGGAGCCTGGTATTCTGAAGCTATTCGAACCGCGCATTCCCTAGGGATTGTACAAGGCGGAGCAGACGGGAATTTCGGAATAAATGCTGAAATCAGCAGACAGGATATAGCGGTTATGATATATAGGGCAGCCAAGGTGCTTAACGCAGAACTTGGTGCAGATCAAGCTGGAATCAAGTTCAAGGATGAACAGCGGATTGCTGCCTATGCGGTAGAAGCTGTAGGAAGGATGCACGCTTCAGGAATCATCAACGGTGTGAGCGCAGGCAACTTTGACCCGCAAGGCAAGGCTACCAGAGCACAGTCGGCAGTAATCATTTACAACCTGTACAACGTAATTAAACAGTAATCAGGCTGGGTAAGGAACCACAACAACATACCTAATAAGCCGTCCTTGAAGCTAAAGGGCGGCTTATTCTTTTAGAAAGAGTCAAAGCTAGTTCAGAACATTGTGTTAGTCACCAGTCTTGACTTAACTGAAAATTAGTTATAACATTTAACTATTAAGTGTCTTAACTATTGGATATGGAGTGTGAGCTGATATGCTGTCTAATGAAGAATGGGGCATCGTCGACCGGTTCGTGGATCTGAATTCGTCGCTTAACCGTAAATTCAATAATCTCATCCGGGCAGTTGTAGGTGACGCCTTAACCGTTGAGCAATACACGACATTAGCTCATATTCAGCAGGCTGGCAGCTGTACATCATCAGAGCTTGCTGCTGAATTCGGAGTGAAGAAGAGTGCGGTCACCTCAATCATCAACCGCTTATTCGAGAAAGAATGGGTGCAAAGAGATACCGATCCGAAAGACCGGAGAAACATCTATCTCTCGCTAACCGATCAGGGGAGGACAGTATTTACGGAAACGGACCTCAAAATCCGGCGGCTTGTACAACCGGTCATACACGAGTTTCAAAATGAAGAAATCGTTGATTTTTTAAATCAGCTTGAACGGTTAGATTTGCTGATCGGGTCAATAAATAAGGCGAATTATTGAGTAACCGGCCCCTGCAGAGTGATCTGAATTTTGAATTTAATCAGCACGGAGGTATGCAGCATGAACTCGAAATTTGTGAAATACTGCCTGATTGGTGTTACAGGTGTAATTGTCGACTTTGCCGTGTTTTTTATACTGACACATTATGCCGGGCTTCACATCCAAATGGCTAATTTTATCAGCTTTAGCTGCGGCATCACGAACAATTATATTTTTAATGTCATATTTAATTTTAAAATCAAGGATAAGTTATTTTCCCGCTACATCAGGTTCTACATGGTCGGATTGGTCAGCTTTGCAGTCACAGCGCTATTGCTGTTTATCTTCGCCGGCCTGCTGCATTACAATGAGTATCTCGTAAAAATTATCGCAACATTGCTTGTTACTATTATGGCTTTTTCTTTGAATCAGGTCATCTCCTTCAAAAAGTCGAACTGAGAGCAAGGTACAGCATCAAGTAAGGAGTTGACAGTAAAATGAAAAGAAAGAACAAGATTATCGCGGGCGTCACTACAGTATTGGTCCTTGCTCTTACCGTTAACATTATGGCAGGGGCTGGGAGCTTCAGGAACAAGATCAGTGACGAAGATCAAGCCAGGTCGGCAACGGTAACCGGAACCGGGGACAATATAACTAAGCTTACGATCAATGCCCACGACGGTATGGCCATATCTTCAGCAGCATTCCAGTTGGACAAACCAAAAGCGGTGGTACAAATTGTGCATGGGGCTACTGAGCATAAAGAGTTATATTATGATTTTGCGGAATTCCTTCATAACCATGGATATGCGGTGATTATTTCTGACCACAGGGGCCATGGGGAGACAGTGAATGTGACATATCCTTATGGACATATGAATGGTGTAGATGAAATGATTGATGACCTGTACCGGGTTACTGAATATGCCCAAGAAATGTATCCGGATACGCCGGTATATATGCTGGGGCACTCCCTTGGATCAGTGCTGGTCCGCAACTACCTGCAAGAACACGACAATGAGATAGACAAGCTCGTTATGACAGGCACTGCAAATTATATTAAGAATGTAAACCTTGGAATCTTCATCGGCAATTGGGCAACATTCTATTCCGGAGCCTATGGCCACAGCACCCTGCTGGATCGGATTGGCGGGTCCACGCTCTACGGGGAATTATCTTACGAGGATAACTGGGTAACCACAGACAAAGAGATGTATGCTGAACTCAGTGCTGATCCGTTGATGAAGTTTGCATGGACGAATAGTGGAGCATTAACGGTATTTGAAGCAGACAGCAACATGAAAAAGTATGATAAATATAAACTGAGAAATCCGGATCTTGAGATACTAAGCCTGACAGGTACAGAAGACCCCATTACCGGTGGAGAAGAAGGGCTTGCAGATACCGAAGACACACTGAAGAAGATCGGGTACTCCCAGATTACCATGAAGCAATACCAAGGAAAGCTGCATGCCGTTCTATTTGAAACGAACAGAGCTTCTGTATATAGTGAAGTTCTGCAATTTTTTGAGGAATAAGGTAGATTTGAATGGGGCCTTAATTAAGGCCTCTTTGTGCTGTGAAACACTTGAGCACCAAATGTGAAGAACGGGAATGAGCTACAAAGATCGCGGCGTTGGAGGGAATCGAAACCGCAATTTAGCTACATTATAGCACAACCTTTCATAAACATTGCGGGCTTATAATAATCCAGTAGATTAATCGGAGAGATTTCATAATGCTCTCCATACAAGCCATGCTTAATCATGCATCAATAAAGGAGAGAATTATTAATGTCATCTTTATTCAATTTAGCAGGTAAAACAGCAATCGTAACCGGCGCAGGCCAAGGTCTTGGACAAGGGATCGCCCTTGCCTTCGCAGAAGCAGGCGCAGATGTCATCTCCGCTTCCTTGTTCCCAAGTGACGAAACCGTTGCTGCTGCTGAAGCTTTTGGCGTAAAAGCACTCAGCATCGCCACTGACCTCAGCGATCACACTAAACTGCAGGGCATGTTCGACGAAGCTGTTGCTTTTACCGGCAAAGTAGACATCCTCGTGAACTGCGCAGGTATGATCCGCCGTACTCCAGCCAAAGATCACAGCGAAAAAGACTGGTTTGACGTAATCAACCTCAACCAGAACACTGTGTTCCTGCTGTCCCAGATCGCCGGCCGCCACTTCCTCGAAAGAGGCAACGGCAAAATCATTAACATCTGCTCCATGCTCTCCTACCAGGGCGGCATTAACGTACCAGGCTACACTGCAAGCAAACATGCCGTAGCGGGTCTGACTAAAGCTTTCGCTAACGAATGGGCAGGTTCCGGCCTGAACATTAACGCTATCGCTCCAGGTTACATGGCTACTGAGAACACAGCCCCAATCCGTGCGGAACAGAGCCGTTCCGATTCAATTCTAGACCGCATTCCTGCTGGACGTTGGGGAACTGCTGAAGATGTTAAGGGCCCTGCTGTGTTCCTGGCCTCTGCGGCTTCAGACTATCTGAACGGACATATCCTTAATGTTGACGGCGGATGGTTGGCTAGATAATTTCAGGCTTAACCCAAATATATAGAGATAATAGCATCATATATACAATTTGAGCTGCCCATAAGCCATGAAATGGCATATGGGCAGCTCCTTTTTGGGGG
This sequence comes from Paenibacillus phytohabitans, assembly GCF_013141775.1. Classification (GTDB taxonomy): domain Bacteria; phylum Bacillota; class Bacilli; order Paenibacillales; family Paenibacillaceae; genus Paenibacillus_AQ; species Paenibacillus_AQ phytohabitans. Next base: position 185,253 of record NZ_WHOB01000027.1, on the reverse strand, counting down.
TAGGATATACGGCAGCGATTGGTATTCATTCTGAACGAACGGTCTGTTATCTAGTTGCGCTCACTCATTAGCAATTTTGCTATATTTTAACGCAATTTAGCTTAATCTGAACTGGATTATAATAATACTGTACATCTATATAAAGAATGGATGTGATTTATAAAGGAGGTATATTCGTGCTTTCCAGAAGAATGATCCCTGGAAGTTTCTTCAAAAAAAGTCTGATACTCAATTTGCTCATCGCTTCTATCCCGGGATTGATTGTAGGGGTACTGATCTATTGGTTTGTCGGAGGACAACTCGAATCGGAACTGCTTACTATGCATGAGAATCAAATTACCAAAAGAGCCGAGCAGATTAGCGATCAATTTGAAAGGTTCGAAATCATGATGTCTCATTTTGCTTTCGAGCCTGTTTTTAACAACAATCTGTCCGAAACAGACTTCCTCAGGCAATTCGAGATCACTCGAGATATAACTCAAACGGTGATTATAATGAAAAACTCTCTGCCCATCCAAACTGAAGTAGAGCTCTACGTAAATACTACTTCACCAGTATGGTTCTCTCCGCAGTATGAAACGATAGCATTAGGCTCAAAGAGAGGCCAACAAATGAAAGCGCTTTTATCAAAAGGAGGATCTTCGGCTCATTGGATGCTGCTTCCTTCTGCAGCTGAAGGGGATGACTCTTCTGAGTTGGCCTTCGTTCATAAAGTACCGAGTGATGTATCTAATCCGTATGCTGTTTTGGTCGCGCGGGTTGATCATACCGATCTGCAGAAATTATTAGATTCTCTTACACCCTATTCCGGGAGTGCAGCGTTTCTGTTAAACGAGGATAATAAGCAGCTTTATTCTGCAGACTCACAGCATGCTTCTCTCCTTATCCAAAATCTAATTTTGGAGTTGAATCAGTATTCCGGAGAAACAGCAAAGTTTATCTGGAGCTGGGAAGGGAGGAAATATGTTGTGTCCTTCGGAAAACAGCAGCGTGTCGGAACCGAGTGGAAGTATGTATCCGCTGTGCCAATAGATGAAATTATCTCGCCTCTTGTTTTTCTGTCTAAGTTAATCCTTATCATCAGCTGTTCAGGATTGCTCCTTGCCACAATTCTGGCTTGGCTTGCTTCCCGGCGGATCTACTCGCCTCTAGCGGACTTTATGAAGCGTCTGTCATATGACATGCGGATTTCGGAAATCAGTTCACAGGATGAATTTAGAGTGATCGGGCAGGAATGGCTCAGATTAATGACGCAAAGCATGGCTTTGCAGAGCACTTTGGAACAACAACTTCCACAAGTAAGGCAGGGTTTTTTGTACCAGTTGATTCAAGGTTACTTGTCCTCCTATGAGGAGGAGGAGCTGAAAGAAAGAATGAGGCAGCATGGCTGGCGCGTGGATGGTTGTGTATATCATGTGTTGTTTGTACGGGTGACAGGCCTGATCCAAGCGAATATGTCTGGAAGATTTGAATTGGGTGATGAGGGCTTGGTCAGCTTCACGGTAGCGAATATTATTCAGGAATTGGCAGAAGAACGGCGAATTTCCTGCCAGGTGCTTAACTTCCACGACCTGACCGCAGGGATTATTGTAGAGATGGTGCCAGCAGATGCTGAAGATCACAAGAACATCGTATACGAATTCAGTGAAATCCTTGTTGAAACGGTGCATCAAATTTTAAAAATGCGTGTAACGGTTTCATTGGGGGAAAGCTCACCTGATATTAGACGAATCCCCTGGTTGTTTGAAGAAGCGAGACAAATACTGGGCAATCGAACGTGGGAAGTTAATTATCAGGTTTTGGATGTGGAGCTGTTTAAAGTACGGGAAAAGGTTGACGGGACAGCGTACCCGCTATTCATCGAGCGCGAACTTATGCAGGCGCTAAGAATCGGAACATTGGATGAAGCGGAGCTGTTGTTGCATGATTTCCTGGAGGCTCTAACCAGTAATGGAGCAACAGATCTTGATGTAAAGCAAGGCGTTGTGAATTTATTAAGTTCTATCGAGCATGAAATTATGCATCTCGGACTGAATCCGAACGATGTCCTTACCTCGGTGAACCGGTTTGAACAACTCTCAGCTATCCGCGAGTCTGAGCATATCAGTAAATGGTTTATGGAGAAGATCATCAGCCCTTTCATCAGTGAGTTGGAAGCCCGCAACGACGAAAAGTTAAAAGCGATAGTAGGGAAAGCAGTTCAATATATTGAAGTGAAATATATGGAAAACTTCTCACTTGAGGATTGTGCATTGTTTTGTGGAACGAATGCCACTTTGTTGAGCCGTTCTTTCCGGAAGGTGTCAGGAAAAAACTTTATCGACTATTTGACTGAACTGCGAATGGAAAAAGCGAAGGCTATGCTCCGTGATACAGAGCTAATGGTATATCATATCGCCGAGAAGGTCGGCTATCAGCATAACTATTTTAACCGGTTGTTCAAGAAGCAGGAGGGTGTTACACCCAAGCAATACCGGAGCCGGATCCGCGGGGGGTAACCTAATATCCGAAAAGATAGTCAATCAATAGAATGCAATTGTTGCATGAAAAGATAAGTTTGTGAAATGTCAGTAAAAACAAAACTGTGCTATATAAATCAAGAACCTTTCCCGGCAAACTGTAGCTACGCCAGCAGGATTGTATGCCAAGGCGTAATTCAATTCATAAGTTAGGGGGGGAAGGCGTGAACGAAATCGCCACAGATCCGGGGCGAACGACGGGTCTACTGAAAGCGCGAATATCTAAGAGTACTACAATGAAACGCCTGAAGAGGGATAAATGGTTGTACGTTCTCCTTATGCCGGGAATACTCTATTTCCTGATCTTCAAGTATGTCCCTATGTGGGGCGCAGCACTTGCTTTTAAAAACTACCAGCCTTTTACCGGATTTTGGGCTAGTGAATGGGTAGGGTTTGAGCATTTCCGCAACTTTTTTCAGAATCCGGATTTTTTCAAGCTGCTGAGAAATACACTCCTGCTATCTTTATACAGTTTAGCAATTGCTTTCCCGGCGCCAATCATTATTGCGCTAATGCTGAATGAAGTGCGGGCTTCACTCTATAAACGGACGATTCAAACGCTGATTTACATTCCTCATTTTATTTCGATGGTTATTGTGGTCAGCCTGACTTATGTGCTGTTTACGACCCAAGGCGGCATTATTAACGAGCTAATCTTTCAATGGACAGGTCAGAAGATTGATTTCTTAGCCGATCCTCACTGGTTCAGGCCGATGATCATTCTGCAAAACTTATGGAAAGACTGCGGATTTGGTACCATCATATTCCTGGCGGCAATCTCTGGTGTGGATCTGGAGCAATATGAGGCGGCGCATATGGATGGAGCAAGCCGGTGGCGCCAGATTTGGCACATTACATTACCTTCCATTCGCAGCACCATTATTGTTCTGCTTATCTTACGCACAGGCGATTTGCTAGACAATGGCTTTGAGCACATTTATTTGATGAGCAACGCCCTAAATCGTGATGTAGCTGATGTATTCGATACATACGTTTACACGATGGGCATTACCATGGGGGCGTTCAGCTACAGTACAGCTGTCGGATTATTTAAGTCGGTTATCGGCATTTTTCTGATCGTATCCAGCAATTATCTGGCCAAAAAATTCGGGCAATCCGGTATTTATTAAGGAGGAAGGAAGCAGTGCCAAGAAAAAACAGAAGCGTAACGGAAATCCTCTTTGACTGGGTGAACTACTTATTGCTGGGTCTGATCGCTTGCCTGATGCTTCTTCCGTTCATGTACGTAATTGCGGGGTCATTCGCATCCGAAGCAGAACTGACTGAGCGAGCCTTCTTTATCATTCCCAGATCCTTTTCGCTGGATGGATATAAATATATTTTGTCCTCGAATTCAATCTTCCATAGCATTTTCGTATCAGTGGGCGTCACCTTTGTCGGATCGCTTGTAAATCTGTTGTTCACCGTAACAATGGCTTATCCGCTCGCACGCCGGGATCTGTTAGGAAGAAATACTGTGCTTAATCTGGTCGTATTCTCCATGCTGTTCTCGGGTGGTCTGATTCCTACTTATTTAGTTGTCAAAGCATTGGGGCTGCTAGATTCATACGGGGCTTTAATCTTACCCGGAGCGATCAGTGCTTTTAACCTGATTATTGTTAAGAACTTTTTTCAAGAGCTGCCGGCAGGACTGGAAGAAGCGGCTAAGATCGACGGCTGTACAGAAATTGGCATCCTATGGAAGATTGTACTGCCGTTATCGAAGCCTGTACTGGCCACTTTCGGTTTATTTTATGCGGTAGGCCATTGGAACAACTTTTTCTCGGCGCTGCTATATTTGAATGAATCCAGTATGTGGCCGCTGCAAGTCATTCTTAGGCAGATTGTCATGCTCTCGCAAGGGGTGGGATCTGCTTCACAGTTGGATACCACGGTTCAATTACCTGAACAAACGATTAAGATGGCCGTTATTGTCGTGGGAACACTTCCAATTATGATGGTTTATCCATTTTTGCAGAAACATTTTGCTAAGGGTGTACTCATCGGATCAGTAAAAGGCTAATCAATCCATTCTAAGGAGCGATGAATAACATGAATCTAAATAAATCCAGACGCTGGTTAGCTGGGATATTAATGCTGTCAATTGCACTATCTGGCGTTACAGGATGTGCAGCCAATAAAGAAGGTAAGGCGAATTCAAGTGCGGGGGAAGAGGCTGATCCGGGAGAGCAAACCCCAATGAAGCTAACAGTAATGCTCCCTTCCTTTAAAACAACAATGCCCGAGGATGATAGTCCTGTGGTCACTGAGATTGAAAAGCTGACGAATACTGACATTCATCTGGAATGGGTTCCCGATTCTTCTTATAACGAAAAGTTCAATATTACCCTAGCTTCAGGAAAGATTCCCGGGGTCATGCTGGTGAAGGAGAAGAGCCCCAGCTTTATTAATGCGGTAAGAGCGGGTGCGTTCTGGGAGATGGGACCCTATCTCAAAGACTATCCGAATTTAAGCCAGACCAGTGCAATCGTAAATAATAATATTTCAATTGATGGCAAGATTTATGGTATTTACAGGGGACGTGCTTTAGGCAGAAACGGAATTGTATACCGTAAAGACTGGCTGGATAATCTGGGGCTGCAGGCTCCGCAGACGATCGATGACTTTTATCAAATGCTGAAAGCCTTTACAACCGGAGATCCGGATCAGAACGGGAAAGATGATACGTACGGTATGGTAATTACGAAATTCAACGGTCCCTTCGAGGTGATGCAGACTTGGTTCGGCGCGGCGAACAAATGGGGGCTGGATGATACCGGTAAGCTGATTCCTGCCCATACCACAGAAGCGTATATGGAGGCTCTCAGATTTTTCAGAAAGCTATATGAAGAGAAGCTGATTAATGCGGATTTCGCAGTGATGGATTCCTCCAAATGGCCCGATCCCATTGTTAACGGGCAGGCCGGTGCGCTTGTTGATGTAACAGACCACGCCAACCGGATCGAAGAGAAAATCCATGCGGCATTAGAAAAAGCGGGCAAGGACGATGAAAGCAAAATTTTCATGGATACTATTGGCGCCGTTTCCGGTCCCAAGGGATTGAGGGCGTTGCCAACATCGGGCTATTCCGGTTTGTTCGCAATCTCTAAGTCATCGGTTAAGACGGAAGATCAGCTCCGCCAGGTGCTTAACTTCCTTGATAAGCTGAACGAGGAGAAGGGGCAACGCTTGGCCGGAAACGGTATTGAAGGCAGACATTATACGTTTGTAGACGGAAATCTTGAAGCGAGTAAAGATGAAGCGCTGCTGGAGTCGGAGGCATCAGGCCTTAATCAGCTGCTTATGTACCTGCCGGAAGACAGAACATTAAAGTTAAAGGCTTCATCGGTAAAACAAAAATCGGAGGCTGTACAAAAGGCGAACGAGTCTATTGTCGTCACGAATCCCGCTGAACCCTTTGTATCCGATGTATATTCCCAAAAAGGACCGCAGCTGGATGTAATCATCAATGATGCCAGAACCAAGTTTGTTGTCGGCCAGATCGACGAAGACGGATTTAAGGCTGCGGTGGAGCTATGGCAAAAAAGCGGCGGCGTGGAGTATGTCAAAGAAATCAATGAATTATATCAGGCGGCCAGCAAGCAATAAAATAGAGCCTGTTAGAAGGTTCACAGAAAGGATCTGACTTGATGAGTCAATCATTAAACCACGAACGAACTCTTCTACGCTGGTTGGGAGGTGCAGAATACCGTCCCGAGATACCAGTCGGCGTAACGTGGGGAACTCCGTGGCCTAAAGGCTCGTTGATGCGGGCTGAACCTCTCTCCTTAATAGAGGTGGGGGGAGGGGCTGTTCCCGTACAGAGCTGGCCGACAGCCTATTGGCCTGATGGAAGCGTGAAATGGTCTGCCCATGCAGCATCGTTTACAGGGGAGCCCTCGCCAGAGTATTACCTGACCAAGAGTGCGCATACACCATGCCTAAACCATACCGCGCAAATAGCTGTGACCGACAAGCATGATCTGATTGAGATCGATACAGGCACTATCAGATGTCAGTTAAACAAGCAGGGGAATGTCGTGATTCGTTCCATTATTCAAGGGAATGCACAATTGTGTTCAAGTGGAAGCTTATGCTGTGTCTTGGAAGATGAGCAGTGCAATGAATCCGGTCAGAGGACCCGTACGGAGCACGACTATGTCAGCAGCGTAAATCAGGTTGTTATGGAGCAAAACGGTCCGGTTCGCGCGGTAGCCCGGATTGAAGGGATTCATAAGCTGAGTGCGGGTACACGGGAATGGCTGCCCTTTACGCTACGGATGTATTTCTATGCCGGACAGTCATCTATCCGGGTGGTTCATACGTTTATATTTGACGGTGATCCCCAAGCTGATTGTATTAAGGGAATAGGAATGAAGCTCACCCTGCCAATGCAGGGGCCGCTATATAACCGGCACATCCGGTTTGCAGGCGATACAGGGCTGTTCAGTGAATCCCCCAAGCATCTTATGACCTGGCGCACCAAGGGGAAATACGAAGAGCAATTCAGACGTCAAACGGCAGGGGAAGCTATTTCTTTCGATCCGCATGAGGATAAGCGGTTTATAGAGCTGATCGAAGATTCCGCCACATGGGATCACTTTAAGCTGGTGCAAAGTACAGCCGATTCGTACACCATCAGTAAGCGCACACAGGAGGGCTGCAGCTGGTTGAAGGCTGCGGTTGGCAGCCGGTCTAAAGGGCTGGTATTTGCCGGCGCAGAGCATGGCGGTCTTGCGGCGGGGATTAAGAATTTTTGGGAAAAGTACCCTTCCTCGTTAGAGCTCAGCCATTTGACGAGTGAGTCCGCGGATATGACCTTGTGGTTCTGGTCCCCCGATGCTGCTCCTATGGATTTACGGCATTACGATACCGCTACTCATGTGGAGTCAGCCTACGAAGGCTCTGATGAAATGAGGAGCACACCGCATGGGATTGCCAATACAAGCGAGTTGATGTTGTGGTGCTTCGAACGGACTCCAAGCCATGATACGCTGCGAAAGGTCATGAGCGAGTGTCAAACGCCATCTTTACTGCACTGTGAGCCGGAATTTTATCATAAGAGTCGAGCCTTTGGCTTATGGAGTCTTCCAGACCGCAGCAGCCCGGTAAAGGTGCGCATTGAAGAGAAACTGGACGAAATTGTTGCCTTTTATCTTAAAGAAGTTGAGGCCCGCAGATGGTACGGCTTCTGGGATTATGGAGATGTCATGCATAGCTATGATCCGATCCGCCATACATGGTGTTACGATGTCGGAGGCTTTGCCTGGCAAAATACCGAACTGGTGCCTAATATGTGGCTGTGGCTTATGTTTCTGCGCTCCGGCCGTGCTGATATTTACCGGATGGCTGAGGCCATGACCAGACACACCAGCGAAGTGGATATGTATCATCTCGGGGCGTACAAGGGTCTGGGTTCGAGGCATAACGTGGTCCATTGGGGCTGTGGCTGTAAGGAGGCGCGTATCGCGATGGCCGGTCTGCACCGCTATTATTACTATTTAACCGGTGATGAGCGTGTGGGTGACATTATGGATGAGGCTGCCGATGCTGATTTCTCAACGGTCCATACCGACCCCATGCGCAGTTATTATCCTAAGGATCAATATCCGACTCATGCCCGGGTAGGTCCGGATTGGTCTGCATTCACTGCGAATTGGATGACCCGCTGGGAACGCTATGAGGATACAGCCTACCGGGACAAAATTATGGCGGGGATCGAAAGTCTGAAAACCATGCCGAATCGTATGAAAGGGCTCTCAATCCATGGTTACGACCCGGATACGGGCCAACTCTATGATATGGGTATTAATTCAGGCGGACATCTGGCGGTATGTATGGGGGGACCGCAGGTATGGACCGAGCTGGCGCTTATCCTTCAAGATCCAGAGTGGGAGGAGATGCTCGCTGAAATCGGAGTCATTTACCATTTGCCGCAGGAAGAGAAACAACGTATCCTCACTGGATCCGTGCCTTCAGGATATGCCTGGCCGATGTTTGCAACCGGGATCACGGCTTATGCCGCTAAGCATTACGGCAGTGAAGCAATGGCGAGGCTGGCTTGGTCGATCCTTTTGCAGGATGAAATGGGACAACGCGATTTGAAGCTCGAGGAACATCCGGTTGCCGAGCTGGAATATGTAAGGGGCATCAGCGAGATTCCGTGGATGACGACCAATATTGCCTCCCAATGGTCATTGAATGCAATTATGTGTCTTGAACTTGCCGGCAGGTTCTTGTGATCTGACAAGGCTGAAGCGTGAGGAGCGGATGAACATAAATGACAAATTCAAGCGTTACCTGATCCTATGCCTGATTGTTGCAGGTATAGCAGCTGCCGGACAATTCTATTATTACAACCAGCATTCTACTGATTTAGCTATAAAAGCTGATCAAACGGGGGAAGCTGTTCCATTGCCAGTAACCGAAAGTATTGATATCGGGCCTGGTCTGCGCATGGAGTTTGTGCTGATTCAACCAGGATCATTTACCATGGGGTCTGCTGTGTATTTAGGAGAGGGAGATGAGACTCCCGAACACCAAGTCACAATTACTGAGCCGTTTTATCTGAGCAAATATGAGGTAACCCAGGAACAATGGGCAGCACTTACGGGAAGTAATTCAAGTAAATTCCAAGGTGATGAGCGGCCCGCAGACAGTGTCAGCTGGGTTGATTCTCAGCGGCTGTTAACCAAGCTTCATGAAATAACCGGCCGTCAATTCAGCTTGCCAACGGAGGCACAGTGGGAGTATGCCGCACGTGCGGGTACAACTACGCCATGGAGCTTTGGAAACAGCGAAGCTGTTTTGCGTGAATATGCCTGGTTTGGGGACAATGCGGATAACACTACGCATCCAGTGGGCCAGAAACAGCCTAATGCCTGGGGACTATATGATATGTACGGCAATGTCCAGGAGTGGTGCAAGGATTGGTATGCCGGCGCCTATGCGCAAGATGATATGTCTGATCCGCAAGGTCCGAATACCGGCGATTCACGGGTTCTGCGGGGCGGGGCCTGGGGGGACGACTTTACAATGGTCCGCTCATCTTACCGTAATACTGCGGAAGCTGAAGCGGCTACTCCCGGCATAGGCTTAAGGGTTCTGATGGAACTAAATTGAGATTAATGCGAATGATAAAGGAGGTGGTGTATAAGGGCGATAAAATGCATAGTTAGCATAAAATAGGAGGTTGTGTTCATGGTCAAATCAATGAGTTCCCTGTTTAGCAGTGTGGGTCAAATTAGCAAAATCTGTGTGCCCGCGATAGTGATTAGTTTAGCCGTATTAATGTTAGTATCAGCACCGGCATTTGCTGACTCAAGCAGCAAGCCAAGCAAATGGAAGTTTGATTTTGGTCCGGCTAAAAGCTTCGAAAAGGGCTATAGAAGTGTACCTGCCAATTTAGCATACACTCAGGAGAGAGGCTATGGTTTTTTAGGATTAGGGCCTGACGGCTACAAAGAGGATAACAGAAGTGATGGCTTTGTAATGCTGGAGGGACAAGAGATCAAGCTTCAACAGGTTTCATTGAAGTCCAACCCGAGAACCGTTGATGATGATGCAGTAGCTGTCACACAGCCGGATTTTCCAATCCGCTTTGCAGTAAAGGTAACCCCGAATTCCTATTACAAAGTAAAGGTTACTTTAACCGGCGCTGATCCTACAAAGGAAGCTATCGTCAATTTATTCTCGGAAAAAAGACATTTTCACTTAACGGAAAAGCTAATTCCTGCCGGTACGAGTCTAAGCTATGAATTTAATGTAAATGTTCAGGATGTGTACTCCAAAGTAACCGGGACCTACGCAGATACTATGTTAAATATTGCAGTAGGCGGTGAAAATGCAGCAATTTCTTCGGCTACAATTGAACAGCTGGAGCATGGGAAAACGCTGTGGGTGCTTGGGGACTCCACCGTTAATGACCAATTGGCCCCACTCCCTTATTTCAGGCTCCAGAACTATTCCGGTGTCGGGCAGGCGCTATCCAAATATGTAGGCCCTGATATTGCCGTATCTAATCATGCAGAAAGCGGTCTGGATGATTATTCCAGTATGGCGCATTTTGATCAGTTTAAAGATCGTATACAGCCGGGCGATTATGTGTTTTTTGAGTTTGGCCATAATCATAAAACGGATGGTCCGGCAGGTTATTATAACGGGATCTCCTATTATTATGACTATGTGCACAGTAAGGGAGCCGAATTTATTGTGGTAGGTCCTATCGACCGCCACCGGGCTTATCAATACACTGCAGCTACAAATAAATGGACTTCTACTTTAGACGGTTTCTCTGCGATCGGTAAGCAGTATGTAGAAGAAAAAGTGGCTATTGGTGCGACTGATATTGCCTTTGTGGATCTTAATGCCCCTTCGCTGGCATGGTATTCTCAGCTTTGCGAGCTTTTGGGGAAAAAGGCTACAAGTACGGATTACTATTTCAGGGGAGTACAGGGCGGAAGCGTAGACGGCACACATCCGAATGATGCAGGTGTGGATCATTTTGCCAAAATGTTCTTTGATGGAGCTAAAGCTATAGTTCATGCAGATCCTCAAACACCGCAAGCGAAAGTACTGGCAGGTTTACTCAAAGGGGTTAGAGATGAAACTCCATATACGGTTCCTGCTTCCATTACAAGCTTAGGGCCTGCTCCGAATAGCGCTTACCCTCAGCCGTATGTAACTCCAGTTTCTTATCCGCTAGTGATTAACAGCGTGTATATGGATGAGAGCGGCAAAGTATTGTCCATGTCTGTGACCAAACAAGGTGACCTCACTACCTATGGCCGGGGAATTGTAGAAGTATATAAGGCGACTGGTGAGCTGAAAGGTACTGCTTATTCAAATGAGCAAATCGATAATACCATTGAAGGCACACAGATTGTAACATTCACAACGGACCTGGCGCTTGAACCTAATGAGACATTGAAGGCATATGTCATGGAGTTTGAAGATCAGCCGGGATATCCACTGACAGATAAACAGCTTGCAGATTTTTATATTCCTTAAATATAATCGGAGGCGAAATTATGGTGAAATCAATGACATCTGCGTCTATTTCTGCAAGTCAAATCTGTAAAATCTGTGTAGCTACGATAATGATGAGTTTAGCCGTATTGTTTGTATTATCCACATCGGCCTTTGCCGCTAATAGCTATTACATTTCTCCGACCGGCAGTGACAGCAATTCAGGAACTATAAGTTCACCTTTTAAAAGCATTATGAAAGCGCAATCAGCTGCGTCCGCCGGAGATACCGTATATATTCGCGGTGGCACATATAATAATTTTGCGATCGCCACAACCGACAGCAATTATAATTATGTCCATGATATTACCAAGAGCGGAATAACCTATAAGGCTTATACCGGGGAGAAGCCTGTTTTTGATTTTCAATATGTTCCGACTAATCTGCGTGTAGCTGCTTTTCGTGTAGCAGATGGAGTAACGGGGGTCACGTTCAAAGGCTTCGAGGTGATAGGGGTTAAAGTAGGAACTCAAAAGCAATCTGAAGCTTTCAGAGTGATTGGTCAAGCCAACTTTGAGAATGTATCCGCTCATGATAATGAAGCCAATGGTTTTTATTTTACTACAAGAGGAACAGGAATTGTTCTTAACTGTGATTCGTATAACAATATTGGTCCAACGGCTGCATCAGCCGGAAATACAGATGGATATGGCGCTCATGCAGGTCCGGTGTCGTTCATTAACTCCCGCGCATGGAATAACAGTGATGACGGATTTGACAGTATCAGTTCTAGCGCAGCTGTAACGTATGACCATTCCTGGTCCTTTAACCATAGAGGAAATCAGGATGGAATTGGCGATCAGAACGGGTTTAAGGTTGGCGGATACAGTTACAGAACAGAAGGCTTCCCGGATCCAATCCCTGTTCATACCGTTAGATATTCATTAGCTGTTAATAACGGAGCTAACGGCTTTTATGCGAATCATATGCCAGGGAAATCAGCTGACTGGATTAATAATACTGCTTATAACAACAGTACATCTAACTTCAATATGCTGGAGCGTGTAAGTCCAACCGATATAAACAACATTCCTGGTTACAGGGAAGTACTGCATAATAACATTGCTTATGTGGGTACTGCAATTCTAAACGATAATCATGCGGCAGCAAATGTAACCAATAATTCTTGGACGATCAATGGCGGACTTAACATCACTAATGCAGATTTTGTAAGTCTGGATACGGCTCAGTTATCTGCACCCAGAAAAGCTGACGGCAGTTTACCTGATGTTACATTCATGAAGCCTGTAACTTCCAGTCCTCTTGCCCTGTATCAGTTAGGCTACCTTGCTGACCAATAAACGGATTTTGATCCTGTGAAAAACTAGGTTATCAGCTGGCATCGGAACTCTACCGGTGTCAGCTTGTTTAGTTTTCGCTGCGCCTATTTCGGTTGTTACATCGGCTATATACTCTAACTTAAGTCTTGCTATATATTTCTTTGACTGCTTTTCGATAAGAATTTGGAGTTAAACCCTTATGTTTCTTGAACAGCTGAGAGAAATACGGCGCACTGAAGCCTCCGGTGACGCGGCCAATTTCCCTTATTGAGGTATCTGTATTTTCCAGCAGTGCACATGCTTCACGAATACGGCGGCCAGCCAGATATTCGGACAAAGTCATACCGGTATGCTGCCGGAATAAGTGGGAAATATGAAACGGAGATAAATGAAGCTCCTGGGACAGTGACTCCAGTGATAAGGGGAGTCTGAAATGCAGTTCCATCCAGTCCACTATTCTCTCAACATGTCCTAAGCTCTTGTCTAAGGGGGAGTTCCCTTCGTGAATTCCAAAGACGTGTTGTTGAAGGTGCTTCAGCAGGGAGATGAGGAACAGCACCCTATCTTCTACACTCGGCTCGCCGCCGGATAGAGTCAGGGTATTGTTATAATTCGTGAATAAATTCTCTAAAGTCTGGTCTTCGCAAACCGTAAACACTTGTTGCTGGAGTGAACCTTTCATGAGGCTCTGCAAAAAAGCCTGCAACTGGGGGTACGGCTGCAGATAAGGATCCAGGATGTGGGGATCAAAGGTGAGATTTGTTCTAATGTAAGTGGAGCCCTCCATTGCGGGGACATCTACTTTATGCAATTGATAGGGCTGAAAACAAAAGAGTGTGTTCTGCCGCAGCACATACTGCTGGCTCTCTAGGGTTACAGTACCCGTCCCCTCATGTATATAAAGGAGCTCTAAACCCTGATGAGCATGTGACATTAGCCAATGCTCATTGTGTGTTTCTTTTTTATATTTTAAGAAAAAAGCGTTTGCTCCCAGGTTAAGAGGCTGGATGATCTTCGGCATAATGCCCTCCTTGCAATCTTGGAACCGCAATTTAGCTACATTATAACACAACCTTACTTAAACCAGCTGGGAGTATAATCATATTGTAAATTGATTCTGAAGTGGAATGGAGTGTCGTTGGGTATGGACGAAACAGGAAACCGGCAAATTGTAGATTTAGTGATGTTCATGGGACAGTCGAACATGGCAGGAAGAGGGACAGCGGAGCAAGCCCCCGTCGTTCCGGCGGGAACAGGATATGAATTCCGGGCGATGACCGATCCCGCAAGGTTATATGACATTATGGAGCCGTTTGGAGTGAATGAGAATAATACTGTCAGCGGTATAGCGGAAACGATTAAAACGGGGTCGATGATCTCGGCTTTTGCGATAGAATACTACAAATTAACCAGCCGGCCGATTGTAGGCGTGTCTTGTTCGAAAGGCGGTACTTCTATTAATCAATGGCAGCCGAAAGGGTCATTCTTGAACGATGCCATTAATCGGTTCAACTTAGCCGGCAGTTATCTTGAGCGCAGCGGCTATTCCGTGAAGCATAAATTCATGGTCTGGTGTCAGGGGGAGACGGACGGCGATCACGGCATGAGTATAGCTGAGTATAAGACGAAGCTTACGGCAATGATAGAGGCTATGCTTGCTGCCGGGCTTGAACATTGTTATCTCATCAGAACCGGCAACAACAGAGACCAGTCGACGCTCTATAATCAGATTAAAACGGCTCAGACAGAGCTGTGCGGAGAACATGAGAACACCACGCTAGTGTCTACCAAATTTGAAGAAATGGCAGCGGCAGGTCTCATGATAGATGCCTTCCATTACACTCAGAAAGCTTACAATATAACTGGTGCTGATGCGGGGAGGAACACTGCACGGCATATTTTGAGTCTGAAGAACTCTTGAGCACTTGGAAATCAATAAAAGAACGAAATCGTTCGGAATTTCCAATCTCAACGACCAACGTCATGGCAAAGGTACTATGACAGCGCGCAGGTTCACGCCCCTCTTCTGCAATCGCCACCGCAATTTTTTGACACATCCAAACCTACGTATTTTATGGTATTCCTCATAGTAACAGCTCCTTTCGTATCTAGCTCAGTTTATTTCAATTGATGATCCGGTATGATTGTGACCCAAAGTAATGTAAGACTCGAAACCAAGAAGCTCCGTTTAATGCCGATGACTCCGAAGCAGAGCCTTTGCTAAGACCCTCCATGCACTCGATGCAGCACCCCGATCATATCCAGTTCCCGTAAATCACGTCTGATCGTATCTTCGGAGACATTCAGGCGGCTGCTCCCCCTGTGCTGCACTTACGGACACAGGCGCTCTTATTTCTGCTGCAAATCATTTTTTCGCAGGCTAACGGACCTGATGTATATTGGGATTTGCACACTGATTTTAGCTGTTGCAGAGGCAATAAGTCGCTACGGTCCGTTAGCCGGCTCAATGTGTCTTTTTCGGGGAAATAAAGGCTCTGATGTCCGTAAGAAACAACAGAACGAAAGAAGCCTGAGCCTGGCGCTAGTGAAAGGGCCTTGGCCGTCAGCGGCGGATAAAGCGATATAATCGAACGCCGTGTTGCCAAACTGGATGCAGCACAGCAGTACGCGGACAGATACATAATCATCACGCAATGCTACCAGCTGCAGAACTTAGGAATACAGTACAAGAGTAGTGAATTATAACGGATTTCAAGCGGAGAGGGATGAACTCTGGATGGGCCATTGGCTTTGCCCTCTAGCGATTCTTAAGTACATTACAAGCACCTGAATGCTTCATTTCTTACTCCGGTATAAGCTGGTGCATCCCTGTTGCCCCTTATAATCAGGTGATAAGTTATGTTTCCAATTGCCCGGTTCTGTGCTAGACTCAGACTTTATTAAAGCCCTTACATCTGCGTCAGCAGGCAAAAACATCCGCTGTGCTGCGAGACAGGGGAGAGGAAGAGTCCATGAAACGTTATTTTCTCGATAAGCCCATACAGACCAAATTGCTGATTACCTTCCTGCCGGTCATGATTCTATCCGTTATTGCAACAGGCTCGTTCTCCTACTGGTCCGCCAGTGATCAGCTCCGCAAGAACTCGCTGTATTCATTAGCCGATACAACCTATCAGACCGCCTTGTTCCTGGATGATAAATTTCTGACGATCTTCGAACAGCTGGTTAATCTGGAGGATACCACCTCGCTGCGCAATCTGCTATCCGTGAACGATCAGGGTGACACTCCCCAGAAATTCAACGACATTATTGAACTTCATAACCGTCTTGAAAGCGTATACCACTCCTATAATGCCATGGTCGATTCCATTTATGTTGCCTTCAACAACGGCCGGTCTTTCAACCTCCAGCAGGAATACGTGCCCCGGAGCGTCTCAATCGATCTTCCGGCGTGGCAGGAACGGTATAACCATTCAGATAAAGGCTACTACTGGCTGAACAGCCACAAGGATGCCATCTTCGATACAGTGGAGGACAGGCGGGTGCTCAGCAGCTTCAAAATGATCGGCACGCCGACTTCCTCCTCCAGCGGAATTGTGCTGATCAATTTGCGTGAAAGCTACTTCCTGGAAATTATGCAGAATGTACAAATTAGCCCGAACGGCGCACTGGCGCTGATCAGCCCGGACGGGGAGCTGTTCTCCAAATCCCTGAAGGCGGATTATGGGGTGAAGCCGGATACTATTGCTGAATTGCGGCAGCTGGCAGGCGGGAACGGCAGCCTTGCCGTGGACAGTACAGCAGGCCAGAAGCTGGATATTGCCTATCAGACACTGCCGCTGAACGGCTGGGTGCTGGCCGCAATCGTGCCGGAGAAGGATATTCTCGCAGGCGCGTCGCGGATTCAGTGGATCGTTCTGGCGGTCACGCTGGTTATCCTCGTGCTGGCCCTGGCAGCCGCGACGCTGGCAGCGCGCAATCTGAGCAATCCGATCCGTTACCTGTCCAAACAGGTGAAGCGGTTTGAACGCGGGGATTTCAGTGTCAGCTTCCAGATTGACCAGCGCAATGAAATCGGCGTCCTGGCCACCGGACTGACCCGGCTCTCCGATTCGGTGGAGCAGCTGCTGAATGAGGTGCGCGAGGAGCAGGAGCAGAAGCGTAAGGCCGAAATGCGGGCACTGCAGGCGCAGATTCAGCCGCATTTCCTGTACAATACGCTCGGTTCAATCAAGCATCTGATTGATCTGGAGGAGCGGGAGCGGGCCTCTGTGATGGTGGGAGCGCTGACCCGGTATTTCCGCATCGGCATCAGTAAAGGCGCCGAGCTGATTACTGTCGCGGAAGAGATTGAGCATGTGCGCAGCTACCTGCTGATTCTGAACATCCGGTATAACCAGGATTTCGATTATGCCATCCAAGTGGATGAAGAGCTGCTGCCGCTGCGCATCCCGAAGCTGACGCTGCAGCCTATCGTGGAGAATGCCGTCTATCACGGCATCAAGAACAAGCGCGGCAAAGGAATGGTGACGATAACGGGTTATGCAGATGAAGCATCCGCAGTGCTGGAGATTTATGATAACGGACAAGGCATCAGCCCTGAGCGGCTTGCGCAGCTGCGCAGTTCACTGCAGGCGGACAGCACAGGCGACAATGCGCTGAGCTTCGGACTGTGGAACGCCCACCGCCGGCTGGTGCTGCAATACGGGCCGGTCTATGGCCTTGTCCTGGACAGCGAAGAGATGAAGTTTACCCGGGTCACGGTACAGCTGCCCCGGGTGCAGAAGAAAGGAGATTCCCATGATTAAACTGCTTATTGTGGATGATGATATGTGGATCCGGGAAGGCCTGCGGCGCAATATCCGCTGGGAGCAGGCCGGCATTGAGGTAGCCGGCACAGCCGCTGACGGGGAAGAAGCGCTGAAGCGGATGGAGGAGCTGCGGCCGGATCTGGTGCTGACTGATATCCAGATGCCTTTTCTGGACGGGCTGCAGCTGGCTGAACGAATTAACGCAGACTATCCGGGAACCAAGGTCGTCTTCCTGACAGGCTACGATGACTTCTCGTATGCCAAGCAGGCGCTGCGGCTGCAGGCGGCCGATTACATTCTGAAATATGAGGATAATGAAGTGATTCTAAATGCGGTTGCTTCTGCCGCCAGCACACTGCTGGCCGAGAAGAGAGGAGCCGAGACAGCCCGGAAGAGCCAGGCACTGATTCAGAACAAGTTCTTCGCAGAGCTGTTCGAGGGCTGCGCCAACCCGGAGTGGGCGCGGCAGGAACTGGACAATCTCGCCATAGCTGCGCCGGAGGCTTGCTTCCGGGTAGCCGTGATTCAGCCGGAGGACAACCGCCGCTTCGCCCGCTCCGGAGAAGGGGATAATGCGGAGCTGCTGCTCTTCTCCATCCACAATATCTGCTCGGAGCTTGTGTCAGAGCCATTTCCTTACCGGTATTCGGCAGTCTATAACAACCGGATCAACCTGCTCTTTAACCTGCCTGCTCCGGCAGACCGTGAAGGCACTGCAGAACACCTGACTGAACATCTGGAGGAGATCCGCCGGACACTGGAGAACTGTCTGAAGCTTCAGGTCAGCATTGGTCTGGGCAGCTGCCGGGAAGGAATTGAGCGCATCGCAATCTCCTACAGCGAGGCTCTGAACGCTGCCCAGCTGAAGCCGATCATCGGAGGGGCCGGTGTATTCGTCAGCGGTGAGATCCGCCATTCGCAGAATTCGCATCATACGCTGCTGAAGGAGATGGAGCAGTATATGCGGCTGCATTTTCATGAGGAGGAGCTGAACCTGACCGCCATCGCGGACCATGTTCATATTTCATCCGCGTATGCCAGCACGCTCTTCAAGAAATATAAAGGCATGAACTTAAGTGAGTATCTCATTCAATTGCGCGTAGACAAGGCAGCGGAGCTTCTGTCTACCACTGATGCGAAATCCTATGAGGTATCGGAGCAGGTAGGGTACCGCAATCCCCAATACTTCAGCGTGCTGTTCAAGAAGCATTACGGCAAATCGCCCTCCGAGTACCGCAGGGACCAGCAGCATTCCTAGAGCAAACAAAGGAGTGAAAGAAAACAAACAATCTTCGAAAGATAGTGTATTCAGCATGTTCACGCGCTGGTTTAAGATAAGCGTGGAGGTGCTGTTATGGAATTATCCCAATCAACCGGCGGCAAGACAATGTCCGTCAAATCTAAATCTTCCCGCAAAAAAATGGGCGACCGCTGGTTCCCTTACCTGCTGATCGCACCGACAGTCCTGCTGATCGCGGGACTTCTCGTCTTCCCGATCTTCAGGGTGTTCGATCTCAGTGTGCAGAGCTATGATTTCACCCGGCTGCAGAAAGCGGGTTACATCGGACTCGAGAACTTCAAGAATATATTCACGCAGGACGATATGTTCTACTCTTCTCTGTGGATCACGGTGAAATGGGTGCTGATAGAAGTAGTGCTGCAGCTAGTATTCGGACTCGTGGTTGCGCTGCTGCTGAATCAGGCGTTCAAGCTGCGCGGTCTGGTCCGTTCCCTGGTGCTTGTTCCCTGGGCGGTGTCCGGTGTGCTGACCACCATGCTGTGGTCGCTGATGTTCAACCAGCACATAGGAATCATTAACGACATCCTGATGAAGCTGGGCGTGATCTCCGAGCCGGTCGCCTGGCTGGCCAATATCCATACTGTTTTTGGTTCCGTGATTGTCGCCGAGCTGTGGCGCGGCATTCCGTTCTTCGCGATCACGCTGCTGGCGGCGCTGCAGACCATTCCGCACGAGGTCTATGAATCCTGTGAGGTGGACGGTGCGGGGAGCGTGAAGAAGCTCTTTTTCATCACACTGCCTTTCCTGAAGGAAAGTATTGTGTTCGCAACGCTGCTGCGTGCCATCTGGGAGTTCAACTCCATTGATATGATCTTTACGATGACGAACGGCGGACCAATGGATATGACCACCACGCTGCCGATTTATATGATGAAGACCTCCATCCTTGAAGGAAACTATGGTTATGGTTCCGCCATTGGCGTGGTCACCTTCGCGTTCCTGATGATCTTCGTTGTCCTGTACCTCAGACTGAACCGGTCAGGAGGGATGCAGGATGAATAGCAAATGGCAACGCAAGCTGGGTTCGAAGCTGCTGTTCTACATACCGCTGGCCCTGACACTGATGTTCGTGCTGGTTCCGTTCCTGTGGGCCATCTCCACCTCGCTGAAGCGGGAGGGGGATGTACTTAGCGGCACGGTCCGGTACATTCCGAGTCCGGCGACCTTCGAGAACTTCGTACATGTGTGGAATGACAACAATTTCTCGCAATATTTCATGAATAGTGTGTTCGTGTCGGTGCTGTCGGTAGTGGCGATTACGGTACTGTCTGTGCTTAACGGTTACGCCATGAGCCGCTTCAAGTTCAAGGGCAAAGGGGCCTTCATGCTGGTGCTGCTGGCGACCCAGATGATGCCGGTCATTCTGTTCGTCATTCCGCTCTTCCTGATCTTCAAGAATCTCGGGATGATCAACACGCCGTACGCGCTCATCTTGTTCTATATCGTGCTTCAGGTTCCATTCAACACGATTCTGATGCGCGGCTTCATCTCCTCGACACCGAAGGAAATCGATGAAGCGGCGATGGTCGACGGAGCCGGACGGTTCCGGATTATCTTCGCGATAATTATGCCGATCGTGCTGCCGGGAATAGTAGCAACAAGCGCGTTCGCCTTCATCGGGGTATGGAATGAATTCCTGGTTGCCTTCTCGTTCATTACGACGCCGGACCGCTTCACCATCCCGATCGGCCTCAAATTCATGGTTGGCGAATTCAGCGTCCAGTACGCATCGCTGGCGGCCGGCAGTATTATCGGGCTGATTCCGCCTGTGCTGCTCTTCATGTTCATCCAGCGTTATCTGGTCGAAGGATTGGGTGGCGCAGTCAAAGGCTAGTGTCCGGTATCGCAAGGACGGACACGGCCAGGCAGAATACGCCGGGTTTCGTCCTTTGAGGTATATACAAGAAATACAATTAGGGAGGATCACAGAATGATGGGGAAACACAAAGCGAAACGCACGGCGCTAGTATCGGCAGCATTGCTGCTGCTGCTGGCCGGCTGCGGCGGAAATAATGGCGGGAATAACGGGGGGAACAGCGCGGCAGCGGCGGATAACGGGGCAGGTAAAGCAGCAAGCGGAGAGAAAGCCAAAATCAGCTTCTGGGCTGCAGCTGTAACCACAGAACGCAATGCCTTCTTCGAAGAGATCGTGAAGCAGTTCGAGCAGGAGAATCCGGATATCGACGTGGATTATCTTGGCGTACCGGGAGACCTCGCGGCTTATGAGCAAAAGGTTAACGTGGCCATCTCTGCCGATCAGGCGCCGGATGTGATGAATGACTTCAAATCCGATCTGCTGGCCCGGGGGGTGCTGGAGCCGCTGGACACCTATTATGAGCAGTGGGCGGACAAGGACCTGCTCAACCCGGAACTGATTGCAAGTAACCGCAAGCTGGATACGGCAGAAGGTAAATTGTATGCGCTGCCATACAGCTCGCAAACCTGGAATCTGTGGGTTCGTCCGGACTGGTTCAAGGAAGCCGGACTGACCTTGCCCGATACCTGGGACCAATTCTTCGATGCTGCCGCCAAGCTGACGGATAAATCGAAAGACCGTTACGGGCTCAGTATCCGCGGCGGCGCAGGCAGTGCCAATACGCTCGAAATGCTGATGTATGCTTACTCCGGCATTACCGATTATTTCACGGCAGACGGCAAAGCAACAATTAATGACCCGCTTAATGTTGAATTTGTAGAGAAATACCTGGGCTCTTACAATGTCTATACACCTGAGGATGACCTCAATAAAGGCTGGAGTGAACTGGCCGCAACCTTCCAGTCGGGCAAAGCCGGAATCGTTGTGCATAACTTAGGCTCGGCCAGCTCCCATGAGAAAGCCTTCGGCGGTGACTATACGAAGTTCGAAGCTGTACCTTTTCCGAAGAGCGTGAAGGGCTACCGCGAACACCCTGGCCTTATGCCGCTGGGGCTGACGATGAGCAAATCGGCGAAGAACAAGGATGCGGTCTGGAAATTCATGACCTTCTACCTGTCGCATGATATCAACAGCAAATACGGCAAACTCTATGGCGAAATTCCTGCCAATACAGAAGCTGCCGGCGATGAATGGGTGCAGAGCGTGCCTTATATGAAATCGGCCTCCGATCTGCTGAACAGCCAGGAGACGAAGTTCTCCGATGTGCCTTATTATCTGGCGGGATATTCCAATGTGCAGAAATCGGTGGAACCGCTGATTCAGAAGGTGATGGCCAAGCAGCTGACCGCGCAGGAAATGCTGGATCAATGGGCATCGCTGCTGGAACAGGAGAAGGCGGCACAATAAACTGCCCGGGCGGTAGGCGTCCGGCGCTGAAGGAGTTATTCAATGGAGACAATCAATACGCCCTGGGTATCCGACCTTGGCAACGGCCGGTACCGCAATCCAGTGCTGTATGCAGATTATTCCGACCCGGATGTGATCCGGGCCGGGGATGATTATTATATGACCGCGTCGAGCTTCAACCACATGCCGGGACTGCCGATTCTGCATTCCCGTGACCTGGTGAACTGGACGATCGTCAATCACGCGCTGGACAGGCTGGATCTGCCGGGATATGACCGGGTTCAGCACGGTAAAGGCGTATGGGCACCCAGCCTGCGCCATCATGACGGGAAGTTCTGGATCTTCTTCGGTACGCCGGATGAAGGAATCTTCATGACGCAGGCTGAGGACCCGCTCGGGAAGTGGACTGTACCCCATCTGGTCAAAGCAGCCAAAGGCTGGATTGATCCTTGCCCCTTCTGGGACGAGGACGGACAGGCTTACCTGGTCCATGCCTTCGCGAAGAGCCGCAGCGGCATCAAGCATATTCTGCATGTGTGCGGGATGAGCCCGGACGGCAGGGAGCTGCTGGATGAAGGCCGGCTGATTATTGACGGAACGGTCGATCATCCGACACTGGAAGGTCCCAAAATGTACAAGAGGGACGGATGGTATTACATTCTTGCCCCTGCGGGCGGCGTGTCCACCGGCTGGCAGGCTGCCTTCCGCTCCAAGTCCATCTATGGCCCTTATGAGGATCAGATTGTGCTGGCACAAGGGGATACCCTGGTGAATGGTCCTCATCAGGGCGGCTGGGTAGAAACACCTGGCGGGGACAGCTGGTTCCTGCACTTCCAGGACAAGGGAGTGTACGGGCGGATTGTCCATCTGCAGCCGGTGGAATGGGTGGACGGCTGGCCGGTCATGGGGCAGGCAGCAGCGGGAAGTTTAACCGGAGAGCCGGTATCTGGGTGGTACAAGCCGGAGTCTTCAGGCACCGGGACAGCGCTGCCGGCGGCTCCCCGGACCTCCGATGATTTCGCGGACGGGCGTCCGGGGCTGCAGTGGCAGTGGCAGGCCAATCCGCAGGACGGCTGGCTTGCCTCCGGTCACCCGGCTCCGGGGCTCCGGCTCCGCTGCGCGCCGCTGGAGACGCAGCGGTTATACGATGCGCCGCAGCTCCTGATGCAGAAGTTCGCTGCGCCTGCATTCACGGCGCAGGTACAGATCAAACCGCATTTCGGAGCATTGTCTGAACGCGCAGGCCTGGTAGTGCTGGGGCATAAAGCGGTACATTTAAGCCTGTTCTCCGGTGAAGACGGCGGCTTATGTTTAGGCCGGTTCGAGAGCCTGCCGGCAAGCCCGGAGGAAGAAGCGGAGCGGGAGTGTGCGTTTACGGATGATTTTGTGAAGCTGGACGCTGACGCTGTATACCTTCAGCTTACGGTCTCGGAAGAAGCGGAATGCCGCCTGGCGTACAGTCTTGACGGAGAAGCTTACACGGATTTGGGATCTTCTTTCCGGTTGAAGGAAGGCGAAGGAGCCTGGGTGGGTGCCAAATTCGGCCTGTTCGCGCATGCTTGCGGGCCGGTTAACGCTGCGGCGGAGAACGGCTACGCTGAGTTCGGGCGGTTCGGGGTGCGTTAAGACTTTTCTTCGAGTACACTCAGAATTGCCCTGACGACCAGCTCCGGCTGATCGTGAATCACCATATGTCCGCTCTTCCCGGCGACGATAAGCTCACTGTTGGAAGAAAGGTTCAGCATGTTGCGCTGTCCTGCCTGCCAGATGGCTTCCAGCCGTCGGCCCGATTCTTCGGACATCCCAAAAGCAGCGTAATCCTGCGGCATTCCCCGGGCGATGATCTTCACCGGAAGTGTGCCTAAGGTCTGTCCGCGGATAGCATCCTCGGTAGAGCTTGCCAGCGCTGCTTCCTGCTCCTTGGCGGCAAAGTAGCTTGGCGTAGAGATGACGTTAATGAATTGCCCGCGGTCTTGTTTCGCAACCAGACCCTACAGCAGCTGGTTCTGGAACAGTCGAAGCGCACCCGAGCGCTTGAGTAAACTAAGCATGGAAGTGCTCGGGTTGCCGGCATAATTCTCGGCCTCCAGAATCGGCTTCGTCTCCCGGTCGTCATTCTCGGGTCTGGCATCAATAAGCACCAGTCCGGTTACTTCCTCCGGGTAGGTCTGAGTGAAGAGACGGGCATACATGCCGCCGAGGGAGTGTCCGACCAGCAGGTAAGGGCCGGGGATGCCCGCATTCTGAAGTGCGTTATGTAGTTCACGCACAATATTGGCGCCTGAGCGTTCCGTATCGGCCTGCTCACTCCAGGCATATCCAGCCCGGTCGTAACTGACAACGGTAGCTGTTTCGGCTAACTGTTCAGGAATATTTCTCCACGACAGGCTGGTTTCCCCGCTTCCGGCTTCCAGAATAATCGTGGGAGCTCCGGCTCCTTGTTGCAGGAGATGCAGGTTGTATCCTCCGGCATCCACCAGTTTCCCCGGTGCAGGATAATCTTTTTTGGCGGATGCGGAGGCAATGGCTTCATACAGGAACCCCAACCCTGTAATAAGAACAGCTGCGGATATAAGAATTAACAATAGCTTCATCAGCTTGCTACGCAGTTTGCGGGAAGCTGAATTCTTAATAATGGAAGAATTTATCATGGCGTTTGGTTAATCTCCTTTTATAATACAATTGTATTATTTAAAACAGTATAGCAGTATGCCCGCTATTCAAGCAAGCTACGGGTCATGGGAATGGCTCCAGCCGGAACGGCATCTGCCGGTTGGGCACAGGACCACGGCCTCCGGTCTGCTAAGCAGCCGTTTGAACCTCCTTCCAGAAGGGTAAAAAGAGAGAAACACCCCTCGAGGAGAAAGGCGGTAAGCTTATGCTGTGGGGATTAATCGGACTCGTTGTCGTAGTATGGCTGTTCGGCTTTATCTTTGATGTTATGGGCAATCTGATTCACCTTCTGCTATTTGTCGCTGCGGTACTGTTTGTAATTAACCTGTTCCGGGGACGATCCCGGAGTTAACAGGACATAAACAAGAGCTGGTTCAAATACTTAATTAAGCAGTTCACACACAAGCACGCGGTACCCTCATAGGGACGCGTGCTTTCGTGCGTAATCCTTAAATTCTCCCGCAGAGGAGACCTTAAGGAATAGTCCTGCTTCCGGCAAGTCTGGACACGTCCCCTCCGGATGCCTATAATGTAATCACTATGCAACCCTGGAGGAGAATCAATGAATAAGCCGATCATCGCCGTTGATATGGATGATACCATCTGCCATCTCGTCAAACGTGCGATATACCACAACAACATTGAGTTTCCTACGCATCCGCTCCGCTACGAGGATATGATGGACTGGAACACAGACCACCTTCGCCATCCGGACAGCACGATGGACCTTTTCTTCGGCAGACCCGGTCTGTACGAGGAGTTGGAGCTGTTCGATGAATATGTGACCGAAGAGATGGAGAAGCTTCACAACGCGTATGATGTCATTATTGTTACAGCCGCTGTGCCCAAAACGGTGCTTGAGAAATGGAACTGGCTGCAAAAGCACATGCCGTATATCCCGGCCGAGAACTTTTTCACCTGCAAGCGCAAGCATCTGATCGGCTTCGATCTGCTGATTGATGACGGTCCGCATAATTTGCTGCCCGCTGTACAGGCAGGGAAGAAGGTGCTCTGTATCCCGCATCCCTGGAACCTGCGGGCCCGGGAGGAATATGCCTTCCCGCTGATGACCTCCTGGCAGGGGGCGAAGGAGCGGGTGGATGAAATTCTGCAGACACGGCAGTAGCCGTA
This sequence comes from Paenibacillus phytohabitans, assembly GCF_013141775.1. Classification (GTDB taxonomy): domain Bacteria; phylum Bacillota; class Bacilli; order Paenibacillales; family Paenibacillaceae; genus Paenibacillus_AQ; species Paenibacillus_AQ phytohabitans. The sequence continues at coordinate 159,268 of NZ_WHOB01000027.1, read as the reverse complement.
GTCCGGAGAATGCATCTCCTATAAAGGGCTGTCCCAGCAAGCCATGAAATGGCTGCCTGTGATAGCCTCTTTTTATTGTTAAGGAAATTGTAGAGTTTCCGGAAATGTGGAGAGGAACCTGGTTATGAACGGAGGCACCCTTGCCGGGCAACAGTTGGATAAACAGCACTTAATATGTCGGGAATCACTCCCAGTAGGGTGAAAGTATGAAATTAAATGACTTTTATACAACTAATTACCTTAAAACATCCAAAACCTCTGAATTAAGATACGTTTTTCCAACTAATATTTGCGGAGCCGGAGTCAGCGCCAGAGCTAGAGCCGGAGCCAGCGCCGGGGTCACTGGAGGTGTCTTGGCCAAGCACCCGCGGAAGCCTGCGGGAAGTGCTGACCGCAAACGTTACTCACCCGTTAGGGTGATTTTTCTCTAGTAGAATTATCTTGAGCGCATGGTATACGCCGCACGCAATTCCGTATTCCACACTCCTAAGGTGAGTACAAAGTCCCGGATGCTGAAAAAATGTAATCCAGTCATACTAACAAGAATCTAATATTTATATAAATGTTGCAAAATGAGTGTCTTAAACTACAGCTCTTGTGTATAGAAAGGATTCGCTTTCCCGTCAATGACAGCGGCCATAAGGAATGGGCTGAATTTCATGTATCGGGATAAGCGGCGAAAAGGGGAGGAGTTGTCCTTCATTTTCCGTTAATCGAAATAATAAGGAGGAAATGTATTATTTTTTTGCTTTTTTATAAGAAGAAATTGGGTTTATGTATATAATTTGCTATAAAGCGGATGTTCATCTAGATAACAAAACAAATAGGCGGAAAGAACCAAAAGTTATAATTATGTTATTGAAACCATTGACAGTTATGCTAACAAAACAATATTCTGTAGTCGTTAGAGGGCTACTGAATCCATTAGGAGAAAGGAGGACGGGGCTGGGTCTATATCCATTCAAACGAAAGTGGAATTAATGCAGGGATTATCCATTACGGGAGGGATGTTGCTTGAAGAAAATGTTGTCATTAATTATGGTGTTCGGATTGCTTATTGGGGTGGTACCGCCCTTGGAGACTAGTGCAGCGGCCAACCTTGCAGGGAACACAACCGCAGCTGCAAGCTCAAGCGAGGATTCAACAAAAACACCGGATATGGCCGTTGACGGAAATTCTTCCACCCGGTGGTCCTCTGATTATGCAGATCCGCAGTGGATCAGCGTTGATCTTGGAAGCGCAAACAATGTGAATGGGGTTAGGCTAAACTGGGAAGCTGCCTACGCAAAAGCGTATCAAATTCAGGTCTCAACAGATAACAGCAGCTGGAGTACGGTATACTCGACAACAACAGGTGACGGCGGGATTGATCAAATTTCATTTGAACCCAGAAGTGCCAGATATGTGAGAATGTATGGAACGCAGCGGGCAACCCAGTACGGGTATTCCCTCTGGGATTTCGAGGTGTATTCGGATAGCGGACCCGTGGATAACGGCATTACTTCCGGAGCGGTGTATAAGCTTACCGTCCGTCATAGCGGCAAAGCTCTTGATGTGGCTGGAGGTGCAGCCGCAGACGGAGCCAATGTGCAGCAGTGGACAGATAATGGCACCCCCCAGCAAAGGTGGAAAGTGATTGATGCGGGGGATGGGGCCTATAAATTGATCGCCGAATCCAGCGGCAAGGCACTGGATGCTGCAGGACCTGCAAATACAGACGGAGCCAATGTCCGCCAATGGACGGACAACAATGCAGCCAGTCAGAAGTGGAGCATTGTTGCTGCAGGCAACGGATATTACAAGTTAATATCCAATAGCAGCGGTAAAGCCCTGGATGTAGAAGGAGGCTCATCTGCAGATGGAGCTAATGTACAGCAATGGACAGATAACGGGAACGCACAACAGAGATGGAGATTTACACAGATCGTAACTACCCCGGACTCCACTCCGCCAACTGCACCAACAAATCTCCAGAGCTCCTCAAAAACGGAAACCAGCGTAAGCCTTACCTGGACAGCATCTACAGACAACGCGGGAGTAGCAGGGTACGACATTTATAATGGATCGGCTCTGGCTGGAACGAGTACAACCACAAGCTATACGGTAACCGGCTTGACTGCCAATACAGCATACAATTTCACAGTCAAGGCGAAGGACGCAGCAAGGAATATATCTCCGGCAAGCGCAGTTTTGAGCGTAATCACCGCTTCGACTTCCGATAACAAGGGATTTTATATACAGGGAACGACCTTGTATGAGTCTAACGGAACTCCGTTTGTGATGAGGGGAATTAACCATGCTTACACCTGGTACAAAGGCCAGGACGCCGTTGCCATCCCTGCAATAGCGCGGACAGGAGCAAATACGGTAAGAATTGTTCTCTCCGATGGGCAGCAGTGGTCGAAAGACAATCTGGCAGCCATCCAGAGTCTGATTACCTTGTGTGAACAGAATAAACTGGTAGCCGTCCTTGAAGTCCATGATGGAACCGGCTCGGACAGCGAGACTGTTCTGAATAATATTGCGAATTATTGGATTGAAATGAAGAGTGCGCTTATCGGTAAAGAAAAGACGGTTATCCTCAACATCGCCAATGAGTGGTACGGCACGTGGGATGGGGCTAACTGGGCTAAAGGATATACAGCTGTAATACCGAAGCTTAGAAATGCCGGTATCCAGAACACCCTTATGGTTGACGGAGCAGGCTGGGGGCAATATCCGCAATCCATAGTTGATTATGGAACACAGGTATTTAATGCGGATCCCCTGAAAAATACGATGTTCTCGATTCATATGTATGAATACGCAGGCGGGAACGCGGCAACGGTTAAGACTAATATTGATAATGTGCTGAACAAGAATTTGGCGCTGGTTATCGGTGAGTTCGGAATCAGACATACGAATGGTGATGTCGATGAAGCGGCTATTATGAGCTATTCCCGGCAAAAAGGCGTCGGGTATCTCGGATGGTCTTGGAAAGGAAATGGCCCCGGTCTGGAGTATCTGGATATGTCCAATGACTGGGCAGGAACCAGCTACACCGAACAAGGAAATGCGCTCATCAACGGGCCGGACGGAATCAGAGCAACCTCGAAGCGGGCTGCGGTTTTTGATGCAGCAGCAAACAATTAAGCAACTGCCATTCATGTATCTTTCACCGCTCCAAGACTGTGTACCCGTTATCGGGTTGCAGTCTTTGTTTTTTACAGCTTTTTTTAATGGAATACAAATACAGTTATATAAATGTAAACACAGCCCCTGTTCATTAAAGAATCTGCTGATAAAATAATAATAAATCGCTTTCATGACAATTATTTAGTTTGTTTTGATAATTATTTACAGGGAATAGAACCGCAATCCTAATCACGTGAGCTTTAACTTTGCTGCCCTTTCACTTCCCGCTAAGAAGTGAAAGGGTATTTATTAATGTTTCCGCGGCATTACTAGTTAATAGAAGCAACAGGCAGTTTTCCTTGTGTATGCCAAAGCTAACAAGTATAATTGTTTTGTTAGTTAAATGTTATGGTTTATTGTAAAAAGTTAGGTAAAGCTGATGAAGGGGAAGACCAAATGATGGATCAACACAAACACAGCAGGTGGTCTTTTATCAGGGACATGGGCATGGAGCGTAAGCTGCTGCTCGTCTTTCTGGTTATTATCACACTGCCTCTTTCTATTATCAGCATCATCAGCTTTAAGAGCTATTCCGAGTCGATTCAAGCGAATACCGTCGCTTATTCAGAGAAGCTGATTGATCAAATGATGGATGGGATCGATGACTACATAGAAGATATGAAAAGGATCTCCTCAATGCCGGCTTATGTAAACGATATCAAGCAGAATCTGATCGCGTCCAACCGGTATTATGAACAGAAGAAAATGACCCAGGGGGACCATGGAAACGCCGGGGTAGCGCCGGGCGATTTCGATCTGCTGCTGTCTATCCAGAGGGGAATAGAGGGCAACATCTCCTTCATTAACAATATCAAGCGGGGGACGAACTCCGTCTATATTTTTGACGCCTACGGTAACGGTTATTACTCTGCCAAGGATGGCGGCGTGCGGCTTGATCTGGATCAGAGCTACGCCTTCTGGACCGAGCAGGCCAAGGATTCCAGCGGTGAAGCGCTGCTATTCGGCACACAGGCCTACACTACCAATCTGCAGAGCACCCGTTATGCTTATACCGTTGTCCGCAAAATTGTCGACAGTCTCTGGAATCCTGTCGGACTGATTGCGGTGGAGGCTAATATCAGCAATATGGAGACCCAGGTAGCGGAGCTTGACCGGGTAACCCGCGGTACATCGCTGATCGTGGACGAGAAGGGCAAGGTCATTTATGACAGTGACCAGAAGCTGCTGACGAAGGATATCTCGCAGACTCCGCTATTCCGCAGCGCTCAGGGCGCGGCCGGAAGCTTCTATGATACAGTCTCGGGCAAGGAGCGGCTGAATATTTACTCCAGCTCCTCCAAGACGAGCTGGAAGGTGATTATCTCCATTCCGGTTGATGAATTAACCCGTGATGTGAAGCTGACCCGCAACGCGACCCTGGCGGCGACACTGATTATTATTGTGCTGGCCTTGTTCATTTCCATTGTGCTGTCCTTCGCGCTGACCAAACCGCTGACGCAAATGATTCAGCTGATGAAAAGGGTGCAGGGCGGTGATCTGGATGTTAACTTCCGCGTGAAACGCCGGGATGAGATTGGCCTGCTCGGCCATCAGTTCAACCGGATGCTGGCCCGCATCAGGCAGCTGATTCAGGATATATACCGGATCGAGGAGCAGAAGAAGGAAGCGGAGCTGCATGCGCTGCAGAGCCAGATTAACCCGCATTTCATCTATAACACACTGGAGTCCATCCGGATGACGGCGGAGATTAACGATGACGTAGAAGCTGCCGATATGATCTCAATTCTGGGCAAGCTGCTGCGGTATAGCACCAGTGAATTGTCAGGCCGGACAACGATGAAGCAGGAGCTGTTATATGTCCGCAATTATGTTGAGCTTCTGGGCTGCCGTTATCCGGGACGGTTCGTGCTGCAGATTGATGTACCTGAGGAGCTGGATCATTATTCGATCATCAAGCTGGTGTTCCAGCCGATTATTGAGAATGCCGCGTACCATGGGCTTGATGACAGTAAAGAGCATATGCATCTCAGCATCAGCTGCGAGATCACCAGCCAGAAGCTGCTGTTCCATATCCGCGACGACGGCTGCGGGATGGAGCAGGCGACCCTGGACAAGCTGAACGATGATCTGAAACGGGAATCGCCTCCGAAGAAAAGCATCAATGGCGGGATCGGCATGAAAAATGTGCATCAGCGGTTACAGCTGAACTACGGGGCAGCTTATGGCATTGAGGTGTTCAGTAAGCTAGGCGAGGGAACGGATGTTATCCTCTCGCTGCCGCTTCCCCCGTACCGCTCGGCCAGTGAATCAGAGACAGAAGGGAGTCAACCGGATTGAAAAAGACGAACGCACACCGGCCTCTGCGTATAATGTTGTTACTGCTGCTTCTGCTGTCTGCGGGCTGTGACAACTCCGGCAGCCAGCCGGCCGTTCCGGCAACGCCTGCAGCAGACCATGAACAGCAGAGCCTGTCCGGTACCATTCTCATGCTGACGAACCGGATTGATCTTATTGAGAACGGTACAATGCAGGGGTATGCCGACCAGTTTATGAAGAAGTATCCGGAAGCAAGCGTAGAATTCGAAGGCTTATCCAACTATGCGACCGATATTATGGTGCGCCTCTCCACCAAGGATGCCGGTGATGTGCTGCTGCTGCCGGTCAATCTGCCGGCGAAGGAGCTGGATTATTTTTTTGAGCCGCTTAGTGCGGAGATGTCTGCCGGGGAGAGGTTCACTACCTTTGCTGCCTATGACGGCAGAAGATACGGACTGTCTACCGGGACAACGACAAGCGGGATTGTCTACAACAAAAAGGCGTTCAAGCAAGCGGGCATCACGGAAATTCCGCAGACGCTGGATGAATTCTACGCCATCTGCGCCAAGCTGAAGCAAGCGGACATTACGCCGATCTATATGAATTACGGTGCAGTCTGGCCTCTGCGGGAATGGGGCAATAATATGGTTAATTACATGACCGGGAATCCCGATTACCTGAACGATATGGTTCATGAGAATGCTCCCTGGCAGCTTGATAATGAATGGGGCCGCTTACTCGGAATTACCCGTACCATCATAGCCCGCGGTTATGCAGAGGAGGAGCTGTTCTCGAATAATTGGGAGATTTCCAAAACCAAGCTGGCTAAAGGGGAGGCCGGGATGTTCCTGAGCGGCAACTGGACTATCCGCCAGATCCTTGATGCCGGAGCGGCTCCGGAGGATATCGGTTTTTTCCCGTTTCCCTATGATAACGGGCTGAAGCATTATGCACCTCTGAATCCCGACTGGTTCATCGGCGTCAGCAAATTCAGCAGAAACAAGGAGCTGTCGATGGCCTGGGTGGAATTCCTGGTCCATGAAACCTCTTATACCGCAGAAGGATTTCTTCCGCTGGACGGTAACGCAGAGCCTTCCATGGAACAATACCGTGAATTTCTCTCCTATCAGCCTGAGCTGGTAGAGGCGACCGTACAGACGGACACCTTTATTGATATGGCCAACCGCTCGAAGCTGTCCTTTGCCTCCGGAGACTATATCCAGGAGCTGATTGCCGCGCCGGATTTACAGAAGGCCTTTGACGGGCTGAATGAGAAGTGGGAGGAAGCACGCACTTTAACGGACACAAAGTAAAGAGAAGACTATAAAAAAGCAATACAGCACATTTTATATTGCCGGGATGAAGCCTATAATTGAAATGGTAACGCAATCATTGTGCAAGCGATAATAAGGCTGGAGGCGGTTTGCCAAGTGATCAGAATCATGATTGCGGATGATGAGGAAGTGATTCGCCGCGGGCTTGAGAAGATTACTTCCAGAATGGATGTGGAAGTGGAGGTTATCGGCTCGTATGGTAACGGTCTGGAGGCGTGGAATCACCTTTCAGCAATGTCATCAGGGGATCTTGATCTGCTGATTACGGATATCAAGATGCCTAGGATGGACGGCTTTAAGCTGATTGAAGAAGCCAGAGGCCATATGAAGAATCTGCCCATTGCGGTACTGAGCGGGTTCAACGATTTCGAATATGCCCGGAGGGCGATCCGTTTCGGCGTGATGGATTATCTGCTGAAGCCAATCGAGAAAGCCCAGTTATACGAACTGCTGAAGCGGGTAGAGGAGAACAGGCAGCTGAAGTCTTCCGGAACGGAACAGCCGGTATTGCAGGCTCCGGGAGGCAGGGAACATCACGTGGTCGAACAGACCAAAGTGATCCTGGAGAAGGAATACAGCCATAACTTCGAGCTGGAGCGCCTGGCGGAGACGGTCGGAATGAATGCCAGCTATATCAGCCGCCTGTTCAAATACAAGACCGGACAGACGATTACCGATTATCTGATTGGTATACGGATTGCGAAGGCCAAGGAGCTCCTGACCGGGCAGCCTGAACTCAAGAATTACGAGATTGCCGAACGGGTCGGCTATAATGATCCCGTATATTTCAACAAGCTGTTCAAAAAAATATGCGGCATGACTCCCAAGGATTATAAGAGCGGCTGCCGAGTTCCCAAAGAGTAAGAAGCGCGGATAAATGCATGTGAACAGGATGAAATGAATTGCGGAGGGCGAAAGCCCTCTTTTTTTGATGTTTTTTTGTATTAAATAATAAAATAATAAAAACAAAAATAACAAATTGAAGACCAGAAAAAACAATTCAAACCATCGTTTTAGGGTTGGATACGATCTATAATTAGTCTGTAAGCGATACCAACACTCTTTTTCACGAGAATAGGCATTAATTAAGCTCATGTGTGGGGAATTAATCTTTAATTCCGTGAAAGTTTGTTAGTTTATTGTTATTATGATCTGTGAATCGGAGAGAGGGGTCTAACCAGCAATGAAGAAGACAAAGGCAGTTACAAGTTTAGCAGCATTGACGCTGATGGCGGGTTTATTCGCAGGCTGTTCGAGCAATAACAATGCGGATAATGCAGCAGCAACTAACGCAGGGAATACGGGAACAGGCACGGAGGCTACTGCCGCTCCTGAGGGAGATGCAGCCAAGGATATTAAAGGCAAAATCACGGTAATCACCCAAAGAACGGATATCGTTGATACCGTATTCAAGGATTACGCAGCCAAGTTCAACGAGAAATATCCGGATGTCAAAGTAAACTTTGAAGCGCTGTCGAACTATGAGGACCAGATCAAAATCCGGATGAGCACGAGCGATTACGGTGATGTGCTGCTGCTGCCAACCAGCGTGGCGATCAAGGACCTGCCGGAGTTTTTTGAGCCGCTGGGTAAAATGTCCGATCTGGAGCAGCAGTATACGGGCCTGGAAGAACGCACGGTTGACGGCATTTCCTACGGGATTCCGGTCACCGTTAACTTCTCCGGTGTGATCTACAACAAGCAGGTATTCAAAGATGCAGGTATCACTGAGGTTCCAAGAACCTTTGAACAGTTCCAGACTGCTCTGCAGAGCATCAAAGACAAGACGGATGCAGTTCCGCTGTACACGAACTATGCAGCAGGCTGGACGCTCACCCAATGGGAATCCGATCTGGCTACGGTTGCCGGAGACCGCGATTATGTAAATATCGCTCAGGTTGCCTCGGATGATAACTTCGTGCCGGGACAACCCCACTACGACCTGTACAAAGTAATGTACGACGCCGCGAAGAACGGACTGATTGAAGAAGATCCTACGACTACGGACTGGGAATCCTCCAAGGCTGATCTGGCGAACGGTAAAATCGGGACGATGATGCTCGGCTCCTGGGCCATCGGCCAGATCAAAGGCCTGGCTGCCCATCCGGATGATGTCGGCTTCATGCCTTTCCCTACCAACGCAGACAAAATTCTGGTCCCGCTGTCCGACGATTATAACCTGGGTGTAAGCATCCACAGCCAGAACAAGGAAGCGGCAAGAGCCTGGGTGGACTGGTTCATTAATGAATCCGGCTATCCGACCACAGAAGGCGGCGGCATGAGCCCGGTTAAGGGCGCTGAGCTTCCGGAAATCCTCAAGCAATTTGAAGGCACGGACGTAACCTTCGACACCCTTGCACCCGCCAAAGCCGGTGAAGAGGGCTGGGTGGATGCGATCGATAAAGAGGCAGAGATCGGCCTCTGGCAGCCTGACTTCAAGAAGGTAATCATTGAAGCCGCCATCGGCAACCGCAAGGATTCCTATGACGATATCATGAAGGACCTGAACGACAAATGGAAAGCGGCAAGAGCTAAGATTACAACTGCACAATAAGCTTTAAACCTCGCAGAGTGAAGACAAATTCAAGAGAACGGGGAGATGCGTCAGCGCATTTTCCCCTTCGCTTTTGCGGGTACAGGCAGGATATGGAGTAATAAGCTAGTGTTCTTAGGAGGTGTGGAGAGATTGTCCAACTTAAGCTATAAAAATCAGCGGATATTGATCATCCTGCTGTTCTCGTTAGTTCCGGTACTGCTGCTGTTGACGTTCTCATATTTACCCGTATTCAAAATGTTCCAGTACAGCTTCACAAGCTGGGACGGCTTCAGCAAGAAAATGGATTATGTCGGTTTCGACAACTATAAGACGATCTTCACCAAACCGGAGTATTTCGCCGTGTTTAAGGTCAGTCTGTATTATTTCTTCGCCACCTTTGTGCAAATGGGACTGGCCCTGTATTTCGCGACCATCCTGAGCTTCAATGTCCGTCTGAAGAACTGGTTCAAAGGCATTCTGTTCTTCCCGACACTGCTCAACGGGGTAGCCATCGGGTTCATCTTCCTGTTCTTCTTCAAGCCGGAGGGAACCCTCAATACGCTGCTGGACCTGGTTGGACTCGGCGCATGGCAGCAGAAGTGGCTGCTGAATCCGCATCTGATCAACATTTCCCTCGCCTTTGCTTCCGTCTGGAGATACATGGGGATGAACTTCATCATCTTCCTCGGAGCGATTTCTTCCATCGGCAGCGATATTTATGAAGCTTCGGAAATTGACGGTGCGAACCGCTGGCACCAGTTCAGACATATTATCATTCCGAGCATCAAGCGTATTCTGCAGCTCAATCTGATCCTCGCGGTGAGCGGAGCGATCGGTGTCTTCGAAATTCCGTATGTCATGACCGGCGGCTCTAACGGCAGCGGTACCTTTGTCATTCAGACCGTCGATGTGGCCTTTAAATACAGCAAGCTGGGTCTTGCTTCGGCAATGGCTGTAGTGCTTCTGGGTATTGTTATTGTCGTGACCATTCTGCAGCGTGTGCTGATTAAGGAGGAGAAGTAAGAGATGCAACCTTTCAAATACAGCGCAGCTTCTTTCTTCAAGTACCTTACCTTAGTCTTAGGCGCGCTTGCCGCCCTAATTCCGATTATTGTCGTCTTCTTCGCCTCGCTCAAAACCAATGCGGAGTATGCCAGCACCGGACCGCTTACCATGCCGGAGAACTGGCTGAATTTCACCAACTATACCAAAGCTTTTGTCGACGGCAAAATGCTGCTGGGCTTCATGAACACCATCATCATCGTACTGATCTCCATTGCCGGCGCTACCCTGACCGGATCGATGATGGCTTATATTCTCGCCCGCTTCAAATTCAGAGGCAGCAGCCTGCTGATGGGCGCTTTTCTGCTGGCAACCCTGATTCCGGCGGTAACCACACAGGTTGCTACCTTCCAGATCATCAACTCGCTGGATTTGTTCAATACGCGCTGGGCGCCCATTCTGATGTATCTTGGAACAGACATTATCGCCGTTTATATTTTCATGCAGTTCCTTGACTCGATTTCCGAGTCGCTGGATGAATCGGCCATGCTGGACGGGGCCTCGTACTGGACGATTTACTGGAGAATTATTCTGCCGCTGCTGAGCCCTGCCATTGTTACGGTCATTATCGTGAAGGGCGTTAACATCTACAATGACTTTTATACGCCTTTCCTGTACATGCCAAAAAGCAGCCTGCAGGTCGTTTCCACCGCGCTGTTCAAATTTAAAGGGCCTTACGGCTCGCAGTGGGAAGTCATCTGTGCGGCAATTATGATTGCGATCATTCCGACGCTGATTGCCTTCGTCTCCTTGCAAAAGTACATTTACAACGGCTTTGCACAAGGTTCAGTAAAATAAAAACATTTGGAGGAATCCTACATTGAAAGAAATTAAGCTGACTACTGACCAGAATATCCCGAACATGCCTTGGCAGGACAGACCCGCAGGCAACGACCAGCCGGTGTGGAGACACAGTGACAACCCGGTGATCAAACGCAATCCGGCCAAAGGCGTTGCCCGGATCTTCAACAGTGCCGTTATTGCTTATGAGGGCAGCTTTCTCGGCGTGTTCCGTGTAGAGGACAACACTACCCGCCCTCACCTGCGGATGGGCCATAGTGCGGACGGTCTGGACTGGAGAATCGATGACGGGCCGATTCAGTTTATAGACGAAGCGGGCCAGCCGTATGCACCGCGTTATGCCTATGACCCGCGTCTGGTGAAGGTGGAAGACACCTATTACATCATCTGGTGTACAGATTTCTATGGTGCTGCCATCGGGGTAGCCAAGACACAGGATTTCAAAACGTTCATCAGCCTGGAGAATCCGTTCCTGCCCTTCAACCGCAACGGCGTGCTGTTCCCCAAGAAGCTGAACGGCAACTTCGTGATGCTGTCCCGGCCGAGCGACAGCGGACACACGCCGTTCGGCGATGTATTCCTGAGCGAAAGCCCGGACTTCGTGTACTGGGGCAAACACCGTCATGTCATGACCAAGGGCGGACAAGGCTGGTGGCAGAGCACCAAGATCGGCGGCGGTCCTGCCCCCATCGAAACGAGCGAAGGCTGGCTGATGTTCTATCACGGGGTTACAGGAACCTGCAACGGCCTCGTGTACAGCATGGGTGCGGTGATTCTGGATAAGGACGAGCCGTCGAGAGTCAAATACCGCTCGAGAAACTTCGTGCTTACCCCGGAAGAATGGTATGAGGAGAGAGGTTTCGTCAACAACGTGCTGTTCCCTTGCGCAGCGCTGACCGACGCCGAAACCGGCCGCATCGCCATCTACTACGGCGCTGCTGATACCTATGTAGGCGTGGCTTACACCACTGTGCAGGATATTGTGAACTACGTCATCGACACCCATGAGGAAGTGGGCGATGATGCCGGCCTGGGCAAGATCTAGGACATCATCAACCCTAAGGAGAGTCAGCATGAACGAAAGATCACTGCCGCAACTGCAGGCATACGAAGGCAGCAGCCCGAGGCCCGTGGACTTTGAGGACTACTGGGAGCGCGCGCTGCGCGAGCTGGAGGCGCAGCCGCTGGATTATGAGCTGGTTCCGGCGGAATTTACGAGCCCGTTGGCGGATTGCTTCCATCTGTATTTCACCGGTGTCGGCGGAGCCAGAATACACTGCAAATATGTAAGGCCGAAGACCCTATCCGGCGGGAAGGGCGGTCCGGGCGTGGTCATGTTCCACGGCTACGCCTGTGACAGCGGCGACTGGCTGGAGAAGGTGGGGTATGCCGCCCACGGAATCAGCGTACTCGCCATGGATTGCCGCGGCCAGGGCGGATTGTCCGAGGATAACCTGAGCGTTCAGGGCACAACGGTCCGGGGGCATATCATCCGCGGGATCGATGATCCGGACCCGGATCATCTGTACTACCGCAATGTATTTCTCGATACCGCCCAGACCGCGCGTATCCTGATGGCCATGCCGGAGGTTGACCCGGAGCGGGTCGGCGCGTTTGGGTTATCGCAGGGCGGAGGGCTTACTATTGCCTGTGCCTCGCTGGAGCCGCGCATTAAGGTGGCCGTACCTGTATATCCGTTCCTCTCCGATTATAAGCGGGCCTGGGAGACGAATATTACAACCTCTGCCTATGAAGAGCTGAACTATTATTTCCGCTTCTTCGACCCGCATCATCTGCGCGAGGATGAAATTTTTGGCCGCCTGGGTTATATCGATATTCAGAATCTGGCAGACCGGGTGCAGGCTAAGGTGCTGTGGGTAACCGGGCTGACAGATACCATCTGTCCTCCTTCGACCCAATTTGCTGCATATAATAAAATCACGTCTGACAAGGAACTCCTGGTATATCACGAATACGGCCATGAGTACCTTCCGTATCTTGCCGACCGGACATTGCAGGCATTTATGGTGTTGTGAGATGAACAACAGCCCGTTCACCATTGTGAACGGGCTGTTTTTTGTTGTCTTTTTTTCTGAAACTAATCAAGAATTCTCCTGCAAATAATCCATTGTCGAACAATACTATAATTCATTGTAATATTAAGTTACTATGTTTTCAGACACCAAGGAGGATTGCAGGTTGCTTAATAGGTTAAATAATGCGCTTCTCATGAGTAATAAGCTGAGTCTCACAACGCTGCTAACGGGGCTCGTGACGCTGGTAATTCTGCTAACTTCGGGTATTCTTCTGGTGGGTTCATATGAGTCCAAGAAACGATCATTGACGGAGACGACGCTCCATCTGAATTATATTAATGCTGACCGTATGTCGAGGACGATGGATTCCTTATTTCTATCCATGCAGGGCAGCTTGAAATACAATGCCGGTATATTGTCCGGTATCGAGACCATGGCACCGGAGAAAGTGAATGAATATTTAGATCTGATGCGCAGCAGCAGCAATTTCTTCAATTCTATGACAGTGGTCGAAGCAAGCGGATTAATCCGCAATGTATCACCTGTCAGCTTGGGAACAGCAGGTAAGCACATCACCTCCAGCAATAGTCTGGAAGCCTTAGCGGTCCAAAAACCGTATATATCCTCCCCGTATCTGACAGCAAACACTAAGCGGCTGATCGTGTTTTTGAGCCAACCGGTCGTTGGTAACACCGGTACATATCTCGGAATGTTAAGCGGCACGATCTATCTGCAGGAGAATAATGTCCTGTCTGAAATTTTTGACAACGGCCAGGAGGAGGATTCCGGCGCTTATTATTATATTGTGGATTCGGACGGGCATCTGGTGTATCACCCGGACAAGCAGCTTATCGGAGAGAGTGTCAGCAGCAATGCAGTTGTCCAAAGATTGATGAATAAGGAGAGCGGGGAGCAACAGGTGCGGAATACCCGGGGCACCGAGCTGCTTGCCGGCTACTCGAGCGTTCCGTCCAATGGATGGGGAATAGTGGTTGTCTCACCGATTGGTCAAATCCATAAGGAACTGATCGGCCACATTCGTATCCTGATCGGGTATTCCTTATTCCCGTTTATCATCATGCTGCTGGGCGTTATTCTCTTGGCGCGCAAGTTTGCGAGCCCCTTTGTCTACCTGGCCAATGTGGTGAGCAAGATGGGGAAGGAAAAGATAGAATTACGGGAAGCGAAGCAGTATTGGAGCCGTGAAGCCTATTTGCTGACCAATGGTGTATTGCTAGCCTTGGCCAATATTCAGGAGCAGACCGATCAACTGACCCAGGAAGCTGCGACGGATGCTCTGACAGGCCTGATGAACCGGAGATCCCTTGAACAAACGATAAATCAATGGATAACCGCAGATTTACCCTTTTCACTTGTCATGCTGGATGTAGATAAGTTCAAGCTCGTTAATGACACTTATGGCCATAACAGTGGTGATGAAGTGTTAATACATATTGCCAGGGTGGTGGCGGCCTCTCTCCGCCCGGACGATATCTGTTACCGCTATGGCGGTGAAGAATTCGTTATTCTCCTGGCCCGCACCACGCCTGAAGAAGCCTTTAAGGCAGCTGAACGCATTCGCCGGGCAGTAGAACAAAGCGAGGCACCGGTTCCTGTGCAGGTTACGGTTTCTCAGGGCGTCGCGCATTATCCATCGCATTCCCCTGAACAGGAGGGATTGCTGGAGAAGGCGGATCAGGCGCTGTATCTGGCGAAGAGCGGGGGGAGGAACCGAACGGTTATCGCTGAATGAACACGAAACAACGGCAGGCTCATTTACGAGCCTGCCGTTGTTTTTGCGGTTTCAATGTGAAGGAGGCTCCACATTGAAGGGCAAGCTCCGCTTAGGAAGCCTGCTCAAACTGGCTGTTATAGAGCTCGGCATAGAATCCGTTCTTCGCCAGCAATTCTGTATGGCTGCCGCTTTCCAGGATATCGCCGTCCTTCAGGACCAGAATCACATCGGCGTTTTTGATTGTGGACAGCCGGTGGGCGATGACGAAGGAGGTTCTGCCCTCCATCAGCTGATCCATCGCCTGCTGAATCAGCAGCTCAGTGCGGGTATCCACGGAGCTTGTAGCTTCGTCAAGAATGAGCATCGGCGCATCCTTCAGCATCGCGCGGGCAATGGTCAGCTGCTGTTTTTGTCCGGCGGACAGGTTGACCTTATCGTTCAGTACGGTATCATATCCGTCGCTAAGGCTCTGAATGAAGCGGTGCAGGCCAACCGCCTTGCAGGCTTCTACAAGCTTCTCATCCGTGATATTCTGCTGATTGTAGATCAGGTTCTCCCTGATTGTTCCTTCAAACAGCCAGGTATCCTGCAGCACCATGCAGAACAAATCGTGGATGTTCTCCCGGGTCAGGCTGCTAATCGGTGTGTCATCGATGTAGATTTCTCCGCCGGTCAGCTCATTGAAGCGGATGAGCAGATTGACGAGCGTAGTTTTGCCTGCGCCGGTCGGGCCGACGATGGCCACCTTTTGCCCCGGCTTCACTTCTGTCGAGAAGTTTTTGATTACCAGCTTCTCGGAATTTTCATAAGCGAATTTCACCTGGTCAAAGCTTACTTTGCCTGCGGCAGTTGCCAGTGTGTTCTCTTTGCGGGTCTCGTCTTCCATTTCCGCTTCTTCGAGGAATTCAAACACGCGTCCGCCTGCGGCCGATGCCGATTGCAGGTTCTGCGCGGCCTGGGCGATCTGGGATAACGGCTGGGTGAAGTAACGAACATACATAATGAAGGCGACGATAACCCCGAAGGAGATAGTTCCATCCAAGGCCAGTACAGCACCAACGACACAGACGGCAACGAAACCAAGATTACCGATAAAGCCCATTAGCGGCGGCATCAGGCCGGAGAGGAATTGCGCTTTGAAGGCGCTGTTCTTCAGCCCCTGATTCAGTTCCTGGAAGGTGGTGCGCATCTGCGCTTCACCGTTGTAGGCTTTTACAACATTATGTCCGGTATAGACTTCCTCAACATGACCGTTGATTTTGCCCAAGAATTCCTGCTGGCTGGCAAAATACTTCTGCGATTTCTTCATAATAACCGCCATCAGGCCGAAGCCGATAATTGTTGCTACGATAGCGGTAAGGGTCATAATTACATTGGTCCGGAGCATCATGATGATCGAACCGATGAACATGGCTACGGCGGTTACGACTGTACCGATGCTCTGATTCATCGCCTGGCCGATGGTATCCACATCATTCGTTACCCGGGAGAGGATATCCCCTGTGGCCGACTTATTATAGTAGGAGATCGGAAGCCGGTTCATCTTATGTGCCAGATCGGTTCTTAATTTCTTGGAGACCTTCTGGGTAATATTCGACATGATCAGGCCCTGCGAGAGTGAGAGCACCGCACTGATGGCGTAGATCACGACGAGGGTAATGCCTATGGCAGCAATGCCGTCCATATCGATTCCGCTTGAGAGACCGGCAGTGATTTTGTCCGTAATCTCGGAGAGCATATCCGGACCGAGCAGGGTGAGCACGGTTCCGGCCGCCGCGCAGATCAGCGCAATGACGATCACCGGAACGTATTTACGGCAGTAACGGAGCAGCTTGCTCCAGGTATTCTGTCCTTTAGCTTTGGTTTTCATCTTCATTAGGCGAGCTCCTCCTTGGTCAGCTGTGAGTAAGCAATTTCCTGATAGACGGCGCAGGTCTGCATTAATTCGTCATGCGTGCCCATACCGGCAATTTGCCCGGCTTCCAGCACGATGATTTTGTCGGCGTCTTTAATGGTACCAATGCGCTGGGCGACGATCAGCATCGTGGACGCATGAGCCTCCTTCTTCAGCTCGCTGCGCAGCTTGCGGTCCGTCTTATAGTCAAGCGCCGAGAACGAATCATCGAAGATCAAGATTTCCGGGCGCCGGGCAATCGCTCTGGCAATCGAGAGCCGCTGCTTCTGTCCGCCGGACAGATTGGAGCCGCCTTGGGCGATGTGGGCCTCATAGTTGCCCTCCAGCTTCTCCACAAATTCAGAGGACTGGGACGTGTACACCGCATCTACAATATCGGAGCTGAGCACCTCACCGGCACCGTTCTCGCCAAAAGCAATATTCGAAGCCACCGTTCCGCCGAACAGTACCGCCTTCTGGGAGACATAGCCCATTTTATTACGCAGCACCTGCTGGTCGTATTCTTTGACATTGATGCCGTTCACTAGCACTTCGCCTTCAGTAGCATCATAGAAACGTGGAATGAGATTAACGAGCGTACTCTTGCCGCAGCCTGTTGAGCCGATAAAAGCAACCGTCTCCCCTTGCTTCGCCGTAAAGCTGATATTCTCCAGCACATAATCCTCTGCGTCAGGATATTTGAAGCTGACTCCCCTGAACTCAAGCTCATCCTCACGCTTCACAGGGAAATGGGTGATTGATCCATTCTTCAGGCTAGGCGCAGTTTCCAGCACTTCGTTGATACGTTTGGCCGATACCTGGGCACGGGGCAGCAGGATGAAGATAATAATCAGCATCATAAAAGCCATTACGACCTGCATCGCGTACGATGAGAAGACGATCATATCCGAGAACAATCCCATCTTGGCCGTGCCCTCGGCGGCTTGGATAAGCACGGCACCGATCCAATAGATCGAGAGGCTGAGTCCGCTCATGATTAAGGAGATACTCGGCATCAGCGTGGTCATTACGTTGTTGGCGAACAAATTGGTGCGGGTAAGCTCATTGTTGGCAGAAGCGAATTTCTCTTCCTGATAGCTCTCGGCATTGTAGGCCCGGATGACCCGCAGACCGTTCAGATTTTCTCTGGATACGCGGTTCAGGTTGTCCGTTAACTGTTGCAGCTTTTTGAATTTAGGAAGAACGAGAGTGACGCTGACTGCGACAATCAGCACCAGCAGCGCAACAGAGGCGCCGGTCGCCAGCGTCCACTGCCAGCTTTTACCCGTAATCTTGAGGATCGCCCATACGGCAAGGATGGGTGCTTTGACCAGCAGTTGCAAGCCGATGACAATTAGCATCTGCACCTGGGTGATATCATTCGTGGAGCGGGTAATCAGGCTGGCGGTCGAGAAGTTGCTGATCTCCTCCATCGAGAAGGACTGCACCTTATCGAACAAATTGGCGCGTAATCTGGCTGACAGGTCGGCCGCGATTCTGGCGGCAATCCCTGCCACGACAATCGAGGTCGCCAGACTGCCGAGCGCACAGAGCAGCATCCAGGCTCCGGCCGTAATGATCTCACTCATTTCGCTGCCCGGGGTCTGGATCAGCCGGGTAATATCACTCATGTAGTCAGGCAGCTCCAGGTCCAGCCAGACCTGCGCAATAATGAACATGAGGCTGATGCCGAATAAGAACCATTCTTTGGGCTCCAGGTTCTTCAGTAATTTCAACATAAGAATGACTCCTTTGCGTGTTTGTTGCTATGATCGTACCGGAGAATGATAAACTGAAAATTAACTTTTGCTGAAACAAGCTGAAAATACTATGAAAAAGAGGCCGTCCCGGGAGCGGCCAAGAGACTTGCTATGATAAAGAGGCCGTCCCGGGAGCGGCCATGAGACTTGCTATGACAAAGAGGCCGTCCCGGGAGCCGCCAGGAGACTTGCTATGATAAAGAGGCCGTCCCGGGAGCGGCCATGAGGTGGCCGTTCAGCTTGGGATAGCCTCTAGTCTGGTAAGAGTCATCAAAATCCTGTACAAAATACAACAATTCCCTCGTCAAATCGGCCAAAATTCGAAATTGTTGTACAAAATACAACATTCCACTTCCATTTAAGCGTTGTAGCGGGATAATTGTTGTATTTCATACAACAATCCTTCTGAACACCTGTGGTTCTTGGGATCAAAGTTGCAATTTGTACAACAATTAGCAAGTTCGGCGATGCGATAAATACCTCACTGCTTCAAGAATTATAAAGTACATCTTCCGCCGAGACGGTTCCCCGGCATAGCTCTTCGAAGCTGCCGGCAATCCATGCCGCATCCTCATAACCCAAGTTGCCGGAATGGGCGATGAGGATGGGATAGGCACCATCTTCCCGGGCCGTGCGCATATCCCAGATGTAGTGATGGCCGCTGCCGTCCATAGCGAAGGGAACCCCGCCCGGCATGTATTCGGGGAATTCGTAGGCAAGCATCATAGAGCGTAACTGGTCCGTACCGAACAGCTGGACATACCGTTCACCGTTGCCGAATTCTCCGCCGTTAGAGTAACGCAGGAAACTCAGGTATGCTGCAGGCAGAGGCAAGTCAGGAATGGTCCAGAGTGCCGGATCGAACGGCCGGTATACGGCATAAAGCGGATCGTTAACCGGAAAGGGATTCCGTTGCCGTCCGGTGATCTCCGCAATTTCCTCTTGCGTCAAAGGCTTCTGCCATTCCTCTGTGAAGCGTGTCAGCTCAGGCTCAGAAGCCCCCGGATGCTTCTGGTAACAAATCTCAAACAACGATTCTACATTCATCTTCTGGTAGCCCCCTTAAGTCTTGTAGATTTAGTGTAACATGAACAAGAGCGGCAGGTTAATCAGGGCAATTACTTGGAGGCAGCTGAATCTTGCACTGGTTATAGCTGATTATGACAGATAAATTCCGGGTAATGAACGGGAGATTAAGGGCTTGAATAGGCCGAAAATACATAATTTCGAATTCGGAGGGAACCAAAGTGAGCGAGGAAGAAGTGGAAGCAACCGGCTGGGATGCCATTGAGGAACAGATGTCGGGTTTGTATGGACAACAGGAGCCGAAGCATTATGCTGCCTTGTTGCCTTACATGCTAGGCGGAAAGGACCCGCTGAACGGAATCAGTGCCTATAAGGCGGAGCTGCCTTATCCCCATTGGCACTTTGTAACCTTCGGATTCTCTGAGCTATATGACAAGGAATCAGAGGACCCGGAATACAGCGGCTACGGATTTGAGCTGACCTTCCGGCTGGCACGTACTGCCGGAGAAGAGGAGCCTCCGGCCTGGGCGATGAACCTGCTGCAGAATATGGCCAGATATGTGTTCAGCAGCGGCAATATTTTTGCTTCCGGACATTATCTGGATGCGAACGGTCCTATCTGTCTGGGTGCAGACACGAGGCTGACCGCTCTGGCTTTTACCGGTGATCCGGAGCTTCCGGCAATTGATACCCCGAATGGAAGGGTAGAGTTTCTGCAAATGGTGGGGATTACCGCCGATGAACTGGAAGCCATGATGTCTTGGAATACCAACGCATTCCTGCAGGCCAGCCAAGAAGTACTACCTGCATTTATCACCGATCTTGGACGGGATTCACTGCTGCGGCTTCCGGTAATAGAGGATGCAGTGCGGCAGGGGATTGAACGTGACGGGTCCCAGACAGGCATCCTGTATGTGGATCAATTGGACTTCGAGCCTGGCAGAAATCGTCTGCTCAGCAAAGCACCGGCCGTCCTGGCTATGGGGGCACAGCAGGCAGCAACGGTAGCCAGGCTGCTGCGCGGCCGTCTGCTGAAGGGCAGGAAGCTGACGCTCACCAGCCCTAAGCTGCAGGTTGTGCTGGAACCGGCACAAGAGACCGGCTGCAAGGAAGACGGCGGGAACATCCGCATCGGCCTAAGTGAAGCTGCTGTCCTGGAGCTGGAATCGAAGCTTAAGCCTAAGGAAAGCGAGTTCAAGCTGTCCACGGCCAAAGAACTGATGATACGGGTGAGAAAGACGTATATCAAAGACCAGGAGGGCAAAGTCGTGGATACCATCGGACAATAGGTGGGGGCGGTCAGGTGGACCGCCCTTTGTTGAGTAATCATCGAAGATAAGGCCCCACTTTGTGGGGATATTTTATTTGGTGGACGGCAGCTTCTTTGAGGCAGGGAGCAGCAGGGTAAAGGTGGTTCCTTGCAGCGGAACACTATCACAGGTGACGGTTCCGCCGTGCAGCTCAGTGATTTTACGGACAATGGTAAGCCCCAGCCCGTTACCCGCAGTGGAGTGGGAAGTATCCTGCTGATAGAACTTGTCGAACACCCTGGGAAGTGCAGCCGCACTGATCCCGGCACCGTTATCCCGGACGGTGATTTCGATCTTGTCTTCGGCCTGTCGCATCGAAACTTCGATTTCGCCATGCTCGGGAGTGAACTTGATGGCATTGTCGAGCAGGTTCAGCCAGACCTGATTCAGCATCTCTTTATTCCCCGGCACCTCATAGTCCTGTACGTTGGCTGTGATGGATATATGCTTTTTCTCCATTTTGGGATGCAGAAGTAAGACACATTGGCGGATCTGTTCGCCAACGTTGAAGGGCTCGCGGCCCGTTAATATTGTCTGGGCCTCCACTTTGGACAGGCTCAGGACGTTGGAGGCGAGGGCGGCCAGACGGGTGGATTCCTCAATGACAATATCCAGATATTCATTCCGTTCTTCCTTGCTCAGCTCATCATCCTTGAGAATTTCGGCGAACCCTTTGATAGACACAATCGGGGTGCGGAACTCATGCGAGAAATTGTTGATGAAATCCGTGCGCAGAATCTCAATGCCGCCCAGCTCATCCGCCATCCGGTTGAAATTAGCGGAGAGAATCTTGAATTCTGGCGGATTATTGAGCCGCAGCCGGGTGGTGAAATCTCCTCCTGCCAGCTGGTTGGTGGCATCGATGAAGGTACGGATGGATTTCAGCATCCTCCGGCTGGCCAGACCCGAGGTGACGGTGCCGATCATGATGCAGGCAATTAATGTGATAAAGGTAAGGACTTTGAAATCCTGAATGATGCGTTCATTGAGCACACCAAAGACCATCAACAGATAGACCAGTATACCGGTAATCAGAACGGTAATGAGGAAGATGATAAATACAGCAAGCGAGAAGTAGAGCGACAGGCCGATTTTACCCGTCAGCCTCTTGATCATGTTCATGTTCTCACCGCCTTATATCCGAGCCCGCGGACAGAGACCAGCTCGAACTCCGGATAGGCTTCAAAACGTTTGCGCAGGCGGTTGATATGCACATTCACCGTAGTGTCCGTGCTTTCGCTGTCCATCCCCCAAATCTCGTCCATCAGCTGGATGCGGGTGAAGATGCGGTCCGGATAGGATAAAAGCTTATAGAGCAGATAGAATTCCTTCTGCGGAAGCGTCTGCTTGTCCTCGTCCCGGGTCACGGTTAATGTGTCATAGTCCAGATGAACCCTGCCGATCACCAGCTTACGGGCACTCGCAATCTGCGAGCGGCGGAGGAGGGCCTGGATTCTCAGCAGCATTTCTTCTGTATCTACAGGCTTGGTCATATAATCATCGGTTCCGAGCCGGAAGCCTTTTTTCTTATCCTCAGGTAGCTGTTTGGCTGTGGCCATAAGGATGGGAATTCGATTGTCCGCTTCCTTGAGCTCTTCGGCAAATTCGTACCCGTCCATCTCCGGCATCATAATATCCAGAATAATCAGATCGATATGCTGGACTTCAAGAACCTCCAGAGCTTCTCTTCCATTCTCAGCCGTTACCACGTCATAACCTTCCCGTTTCAGGACAGCGTTCATCAGCTTGCGTACATGCTTATCGTCTTCTACAACAAGGATCTTTATCATGGTTTCACTCCATAGGTTATCGGATTTGACCGCGTTTCCCCATCATTCTAATGTAAAAAAAGGCTAAAGACAAAATCTTTAGCTTTTCTTTAGACTCGATTTAGTCTGAATTAAGAATGACGCACTATATTATAGGGAAAAGAACCGCCGGTTCAAATATGAAAACGGGAGTCACTCATGGCCAAACTGAATTTGTTTATCCGCATTTGTATTGCAGTGCTGCTGGTGCTGGGAATTATCTATGTAAGCTCACTGGTGGACTTTATTTTCACACCTATTATCTCGCTGTTCAGTGTTGTCATTGTGCCGTTAATGCTGGCCGTCTTCTTCTATTATCTGCTGCGTCCCTTGATTGATTACCTGGCCTCCCGCAGGCTGAACCGGACAGTCGCTATCTTGCTGGTCTATCTGGTTATCGCGGTGCTGCTGCTGGGATTCACGGTAGGTGTCTGGCCGTCGCTGCAGAATCAGCTGGTGAATCTGGCTAATAATATGCCTGGCGTATTCAATGCCGTGGGAGAGCAGCTGACGAAGCTGGAGGACAGCGATTTGTTGTCGAAGCTGATTCCTGCGGATATGAATCCGGCCAGCCAGCTGATGGATTATTTGAATAAGGGCTTTTCGCTATTGACGGTCTATGTGTCGGGGCTATTCTCCTTTGTCTCCAATTTCGCCATTGTACTCTTTACCTTTCCGATCCTGCTGTTCTATATGCTCAAGGAAGGCGGGAAGTTCGGCGATAAGCTCGTGAGCTTCTTTCCAAAGCGGTATCATGAGGAGGGGGCGTCCGTTGTTGCTGAAATCGACGGGGTGATGAGCAGCTTCATCGTCGGGAGGGTGCTGGTCAATCTGGCGCTGGGGGTGCTGATGTATTTCGGTTTTCTGCTGATTGGGCTGCCGTATGCGCTGCTGCTGACACTGGTGGCTGTGCTGATGAACTTCATCCCGTTTATCGGGGCAATTCTGTCCACCGTGCCGATCTTCATCTTCGGTCTGATCGAGTCGCCGTCCACGGCCATCTGGTCAATCGTGGTTGTGCTGGTGGCGCAGCAGATTCAGGATAACCTGGTGGCCCCTTATATCTTCGGGAAAAGCATGGATATCCATCCGCTGACCACGATCATTCTGGTCCTGGCCGGAGGCGATTTCGGCGGTATTATCGGCATTTTGCTGATTATTCCCGTCTACATGATGCTGAAGATTATCACAGTCAAGCTATATGAGCTGTTTGTCCGGCAGCGCTGGGAAAAGGAACCGGAGGTGCCTGCGGAAGCGGGGGATTAAATGGTATAGAGGAAGGACCGGGAGGCCGTTTTTAGGCTTTCCGGTCTTTTTTGGACTTGATGATGCTTATTAACGGCGCCGGGGATGGCCCGAATGGTGAAAATAGAGGGATAAATCCCACTACCAGGGCCGTGGATGGCCCGAATGGTGAAAATAGAGGGATTAATCCCACTAACAGCGCCGGAAATGGCTCTGATGGTGAAAATAGAGGGATAAATCCCATTAACGGCGCCGGAAATGGCCCGAATGGTGAGAGATAGAGGGATTAATCCCACTAACGGCGCCGGAAATGGCTCTGATGGTGAAAATAGAGGGATAAATCCCACTAACAGGGCTCTTACTGCGCGGCCTGTTTTCTGAACTCGCTGGGCGTTACCGATAGCGCCTGTTTGAAGATTTTACAGAAATACATGGAGGAGTTGAAGCCACAGGCATTCCCGACCTCAAGAATGGACAGATTGGAATTCACAAGCAGATTGCAGGCATGCTGGATCTTGATATTGTTCAGGTATTGGATCAGGGTGAGACCAGTCGCTTCTTTAAAGACATGGCATAAATAATATTTGGACATGAAAAACTCTTCGGCGATTTCTTCGATTTTGCTGATCCGGTTATAGTTCTGACTGATGTATAGCAGGATCGGGGCGAAGTTTGCGTAGGCCGCAGGCACATGCTCCACTCTGGGTGATCTTACATTCTCATTCAGGATGTTCAGGATATCCGCTAAATAGATGAAAATCCGGTTAGAGGGATCATCAATGTTCTCCTTGTCGAGCAGCAGCAGCAGCTTCTTAATTCTCGGAAAAGTTTCTTTGCTGGTGGAGATGATTTCTTTGTCGAAGCAGCTCAGCAGCGACTGAATCGAACGGTCCGTGAAGTGCAGCCGCAGAAAACGGTCGGTGAAATACAGGCAGGTCCTGGCACAGGAGTGATTACCCCGGCTTTTGTGAAAGGAATTGGGCTTGAATAAGGCCACGTCATGCATCGTGATGTCGTACAAGGCGTCATTGACCACGAAATGATGATAGCCGTCTTCGAGAAAATATAGCTCATAAGAGTTGTGATAGTGGAACGCCGGCATCTCGTAGTTGGAGTCATGTTTCTCGTATTCCATGGAGAATAACGGATGGGCTTGATATAAATCAGCTTTCATAAATGACGCCTCCCTTATCTATAGCAATATAATACAACAAATCGTGAAATGAACAATATACTAAAAGATTATTGCTGTGATTTGCTGTATATTCGAGTCAATAAATAGAGTTGATATAGGAGGCAAACAATTTGTCGTACGAATTAGTTAAGAGAAACACCACAATCCAAATCTACATGTCCGAAAGAGAGAATAGCGCGGTACATATAGCGGTTAACAATCTTATCCGTGATATTGCGGCGGTATGCGGCTGCAAGGCGGTCCTTTCCCAAGAAATTGGTCAATGCAGTATTGTAATCGGGACGGCAGATAACGAGGCGGTGGCTGAGAACATTTCAGGGAAGTGGTTATCGCTTGACAAGCTTAGAGCTGAAGGCGCTTACCGCTGGGAGGGTTTTCTACAGGAGCTTGTAGACGGTGTATTGTACATTATCGGTACAGACAGACGCGGGACTATTTATGGAATATACGATTTATGTGAGCAGCTCGGCGTTTCTCCGTGGTATTACTGGGCGGATGTTCCGGTTAAAGTTAAAGACACCTTCAGTCTCCCTGCGGATTACTCCAAGGCGGATTGGCCGTCTGTGAAATACAGAGGGATCTTCCTGAATGATGAAGAGGAGCTGAATGATTGGGCGAAGCTGCATACCGCTGACGATACGATTGGCCCTGAGGCATATGAGAAAATTTTTGAGCTGCTGCTCCGCCTGAAAGCCAATTACATTTGGCCGGCGATGCATGTGAATTATTTTAACGGTAACCTGGAGAATGGTGCTCTTGCTGAACAAATGGGCATTGTTGTCGGGACGTCCCACTGTGATATGCTGCTGCGCAGTAACCAGAACGAATGGACACCGTGGATCATGAGCAAAGGGTATACGGATGCTGTCTACGACTACTCTATTGAAGGCAGAAACCGCGAGATTCTACTGGAGTACTGGCAGGAAAGTGTGGAACAGAATAAGAATTACGAAGTCAGCTTTACGATGGGCATGCGCGGCATTCATGATTCCGGATTTCATACGAAGGCGATCGATGAAGATGATTCCTTAAGCGCGGAGGAGAAGACTGCGGCTAAGGTCCGCCTGCTCGGTGAAATTATTAAGGATCAGCGGGAAATTCTGACAAAAGCACTCGGGGAAGCTAAAGGGACGGAGGTGCTGCAGACTTTTGTCCCCTATAAAGAGGTGCTGGATCTGTACAATCTCGGTCTTGAAGTGCCGGAGGATGTCACGCTGATCTGGGCCAATGACAATTTCGGGCATGTGCGCCGTTATCCGAATGAGGCGGAACGGGGGCGCAGCGGCGGGCACGGGCTGTACTACCATTCATCCTACTGGGCGCACGGGGGAACAGCGATGAGCTATCTGTTTATCAATTCGATCCCCCTGGCCCACACCGGCAATGAACTGCGGAAGTCCTATGAATCGGGAATCCGTAATATATGGGTGCAGAATATAGGCGGACTCAAGCCGCTGGAGCAGGATATGGAATTCTTCATCCGCTACGGCTGGGAAGCAGGTAGAGAAACGGGAATCACCAAGAACACCCGGCAGTTCACCGAGCACTGGATCAATACGAATTTCTCCGGCAATCACGGTGCTGAAGCGGCTGAGTTATATGAAGTTTTTGCCCAGGTAACCAATGTGCGGAAGATTGAACATATGAATTCGGATGTTTTCACGCAAACGGTGCTGGGTGATGAGGCCGGACGGAGGCTGATGAAGCTTGAGGATATTTATAGACGGGGAAATGCCATTCTGGACAGCCTGCCGCCGGAGGAGCATTCTGCATTCTTCCAATTGTTCCTGATGAAGATTCACGCATCCTACTATACCAACCATGAGTTCTATTATGCTGACCGGAGTAACCTTTCCTACGCGCGGGGGAATATGCAGGCAGCAGACCAGTACACGGAGCTATCCGGTAAAATGCTGGATTACAAGCGGACCATGCTGCATTTCTACAATTATAAGATGAGCGAAGGAAAATGGGAGGGCATCCTCACGCCTGAGAGCTTCCCGCCGCCGCCGACAGCGATGTTTCCGGCAAGAACACCTGCGCTTCGCATATCCGGAAGCGGTGCAAAGGTGGATCTATGGAATAATGATGAGGTGCTCTCATTCTCAGCTTATGGAGTGGCGCAGAAGTGGATTGAGATTGGGAACCAGGGAGCTGGCAGCCTTCCTTATTCTATCGAAGTCACTGAAGGTACGGACTGGATTACCCTCTCTGAGAGTGAAGGGACGATCCATACCGAGAAAAGGATTCTCGTATCTGTATTGAACCCAGCGGAGCATGCGGGTAAGCAGGGAGTTATTAATGTCCATGATCACAGGGACGGCAGCGTATTTCCGGTTAAGATTCAAGTTGAGGAAGCCGCAGACCTCCCCGAAGGGGTTGCCCCTTATATTGAAGCGGACGGCTATGTATCCATCCCGGCAGCCGGATACGACCGGAATATTTTTCATGATGGTGTGGAAGGAGAAGCGGCGAAGGCTGGCTGGGTAACCGTGCCGGGCCTCGGAAGACATGAAGGGGACGCGGTAATGGCCTGGCATTCGGAGCTCACTCCGGCCGGGGATGTGCTGAAGGAGAATCCTCATCTGGAATATGATCTGTATTTGCAGCATAGCGGGAAGTTCAAGCTGGAAATCCACAGGTTTCTTACGCTGGATTCAACGGGGCAGATCCGCTTCGGCGTCGGCATGGATGAAGAAGAGCCTTTTATTGTAGAAAGTGAGACCCGTGACGAATGGCTCGGCAACTGGAAGGAAGCTGTGTTCGATAATGGCGAGAAAATCATGGTGGAGCTTCCGTTCCTCTCTTCTGGAGCCCATACCCTAAAAATTTATATGGTCGACCGTTATGTGACCCTTACCAAACTTGTGCTGTATACCAACGCGCAAAGCGGAAGCAATCTTGGTCCTGTCTTCAGCAGACATGGTGAAACACCGGTTCCCGCCTATGGACTCGAGAGTCCCGATGTGCAGTGGGATAAGCTTGAACAGCTGGGCAGCGGGCTTTATTTAACAAGTGCGGATGAAGTTCCTCCCCCTAATGTCCTGTATGCGGACCGGGAGTTCTTCAAGACGATGAACACTGAGATTTTTAATAAGCTAGTGAATTCCCCGCAGACTGAGCTAGGTGAGCCGCGCTATGCTAACATCAGCGGAAATGACGGGAGTAAGGATTGGCTTCAGGAATTTGGTTCGGGTGTCTTCGTTGAACAGGACGGGGTTCTGGCGATTGAAGCGGAGTATGCCCTGGAGAATTCAGCGAATGCTTATCTTACAACGGCTGCGGACGGAAGCGGCCTGAGCTGGAGCCATCTGCAGGCGGAAACGAACGGACGGACCGGGCTGGCGATGCACGTAGCTCCGCCGGGAATCCGCTGGGATCACCCGGAGCAGGCTCCGGCGTTGCATTACCGGCTGAATATCAGTACACCGGGAACTTACCAGGTCTGGATGCTGCTCCGGCATTATAATGACAAGTCGGACTCCTGCTATCTGGCGCTGGATGGCGAGGTGCAGCCGATATCCGAACAGTTCGGCGGAGGTACGCTGCATACGTACAACACTGCGTATGTGTACTATTGGTGTGCGATATCTGACCTTGCCCTCACCGCCGGGGAGCATGTACTCTCCGTCTTGGCCAGAAAGTCGCAGCTGCGGATCGACCGGATCTACTTGACCACCGGTAACGAGCTGCCGCCAGTTGATGCGGAGTGGAAGGACTCGGAGCGAAGATAGCTACGGGGAATTGAGGAACTCGTGGGGAATTGAGGGGATTAAGAGAATCGAGGGAATCAAGGAATCAAGGGAATAAAAGCGGCAGCCCGGGAATTGGAATTCCCGGGCTGCTGTTTTTTTTGTTACGGATATAGAGGGATTCCTCTGAATCCACCGATAGCGGGCAAACTGAGGAAATGAAGAGCATAAGTGCCCCTGAATCGGCCGGAAGTGGGAAATATGAGGAAATGAGGAGCACTAGTGCCCCTGAATCCGCCGGAAGTGAGCAATGTGGAAGGGTAAACGAACCGAATGTATGCGAAAAACCGAATACAATATCCCCCTGCGGAGGTAAACGACCCAAACGTATGCGAAAAACCGAATACAATGTGCAACTGCGAGGTTAAACGAACCGAATGTATGCGAAAAACCGAATACAATATGCCGCTGCCAGGGGTAACGACCCGAATGTATGCGAAAAACCGAGTACAATGTGCCACTTTGAGGGCAAACGAAAAAGAGAAAAGGGAAAAGGGAAAAGGGACAGTCCCGAGTGGCCATTGTATGGCTAATGGGACTGTCCCTTTCCTGATCCACTTTCCGTTACTCCCGGTTCAGAAATGTCCGGGTCCGCTCCAGCTGCGGGTTGCCGAAGATTTCCTCCGGTGTGCCGGACTCGGCGATTTCGCCGTTATCCATGAAGAAGACGCGGTCGGCCACATCGCGGGCAAAATTCATCTCATGCGTGACGATAATCATCGTCATGTGCCCCTCGGCAAGCTGGCGGATGACCCGCAGCACCTCGCCGGTGAGCTCGGGATCCAGTGCCGAGGTCGGCTCGTCGAACAGGAGAATGTCCGGATTCAGCATCATCGCTCTGGCGATTGCGACCCGTTGCTTCTGCCCGCCGGACAGCATGGAGGGATACACGTCTGCTTTATCGGCAAGACCTACTTTGGAGAGCAGCGCCTCGCTTTTGGCCGTAATATCCTGAATACTCTCCCGCTTCAGCGTTCTCGGCGCAAGCTCCAGATTCCCCCTTACGGTGAGATGCGGAAACAGATTAAAGTGCTGGAACACCATGCCCATGGTTGAGGTGATTTCCCTAATCTCCGCGCCGCTGGCATATTTGCCGTTCTCCACGAGCGCCCGGCCGCAGATCAGGATGCTTCCCCCGGTGACCTCCTCCAGATGCACAAGACTGCGCAGCATGGTGCTTTTGCCGGAGCCGGAAGGCCCGATCACCGCAACGACTTCCCCGGGGTTAACGTCAAAGGTAATCTGTTTCAGCACATCAAGGCTGCCGAAGGATTTCTGCAATTGCGATACTTCAATCATACTACTCATAGCCAAACAGCCCTTCTACTCAAATTTGAAACGTTTCTCCAGCGTCTTGAAGAACAGCGTAAGCACCAGTGTCATCAGCAAATATATTACGCCCGCTACGACAAAAGGGGTGACCGTGAAATCACGGTTTACCGCCGTTTTGGCGAAATTGAGCAGCTCCGGTACGGCTACGGCATACAGCAAGGCAGTGTCCTTGACCAGGGTTATGGACTCATTGGCTACCGCAGGCAGCGCCACCCGGAACATCTGGGCGAGAATTACCTTGCGCAGGGTCTGCCATTTGCTAAGCCCGAGTACCTTGGCTGCCTCATGCTGGCCTTTATCGATGGAGAGCATTCCCCCGCGGAAGATCTCAGCGAAATAAGCGCCATAATTCAGAATGAATCCAAGGCTGGCCGCGACGAAACGGTCCATGACCAGATATTGCCCAATCACGGGAATCTGCGGCAAGCCGAAGCAGAAGAACAAGAGCTGCAAGAGCAGCGGAGTGCCGCGCATTACGTAAATATACGTATGTGCGATCCAGGCCAGCGGCTTGATCGAGCTTTTGGCCATCAGGGTAACCACCATCCCAAGCGGAATGGATAATACAATCACGATCAGGAATAGCAAAACCGTTGTCCGTGCCCCCTCCAGCATCGGTCCGGAAATTTTAATAATATAGTCCATATTCATATCTTCACCCGACTCCTAAAGGAAACCATCTAGTTAAGTACTTTGTTCTCTCCGAACCATTTCGTGGAAATCTCAGCCGCCGTTCCGTCACTGCTCAGCGCGTCCAATGCCTTTTGCAGCTCCGTCAGCAGGTCCTCATTGCCCTTCTTAATCCCTATACCATACTGCTCTGGGGCCAGCGATTCATCCATCAGCTTGTAAGTTTCCGGCTCCTTGGCTATGTAGTATCTGGCCACAACTTCATCAATGACCACTCCATCCAGTCGACCCGATTTCAGGTCTGTCAGGGCGAGCACATTATCAGTGAATTCGGAGACATTTTTAAGCTCTGCCTTAATCGGATTAGCATCCAGGGCATCGGCAGCAGAGGAGAGGCTTTGCAGTCCGACCTCTTTGCCGGCCAGATCCTTAAGCGTAGACAGCGCTGAATCCGCAAGCACGACTACAACCTGGCTGTTCTCCAGATAAGGCTTGGTGAATAACACTTTTTCCTTACGCTCGTCCGTAATGGTGTAGCCGTTCCATATCATATCAATGCGTCCGCTATTCAGCTCCGATTCCTTGGCAGACCAGTCAATCGGGAGGAAGGTAACCTCTTTGCCCATTTTCTCAGCAGCCGCTTTCGCATAGTCAATATCGAAACCTACAATTTCATTGTTATCATCCCGGAAGCCCATCGGGGCAAACTTATCATCTATACCGATCACCAGCTTACCGTCATTGCCACCCGAACTGGAGCAGCCTGCTATTATAGCAATCGCCATAATTACCAATAAACCCAATATCCCTTGTCTCTTCATCTCTCTATTCCCCCTAGTAGATTACACGCAGCAGACTGCGCTTTAGTTCGTTAATACGTTATCAGTTTATCATAATAACATATGATGTGAGTTAATGTCGATAGAGTAGGGGAACACATTTGTGTCCAAAATAAATCAAAGCATGCCGCTCCGCAGACTCTTATTTTATTTATTTTTTCCATTTTATCTCAATTCGTAATCGGATACGATTCCTGTAACAGGTACACAGGCGGCCTGAAATAAGGAGGAATGTCTAAGGTGATAGAATTGAATAACGGGCAACAATGTTTTTAACCAGGCGCTCACGGAATCACTGGGGTTCTGGGATCAGGTCACACCGGATAATGAAGAGTGGAGATTGAAGATACCAGAGGTTCATCGGTTCATCCCAACAAATATATACGGGAGTATACAAGACACCGGTACATTGTAACCCGTGAGACGTTCACGCCAATCGAACTATCGCTGCCTGAGGGGGATGTGCTGGAGAAGATAGATTTGCCGGAGCTGCGGAAGAAGCGGGCCGTAGCAGAGCGGGTAGGCTTCAAGCTGGCGGATACCTATCCCTCTTTCACTTCCTATGCTCCAATTGAGAATTTTGCGGATCTTAATGATGACGGCTGGTATGAGTGGGGGGGCTATCTGCAGCAGGCTTCACAGAAAGAGCCCCGGCTGTACCTGGAATGCCTGCACTGTTACGTCAAGGCAAATGCCGTGGAGAAGGCACAGGAAATCGTGCGGGAAATGACTAAGGCAGAGGTCGAATGCGATCGGGAGGAATTGAACGGAGCCATTGCGTACTACCGGAGCGAAGGATTATGTTCGGCCTTCAAGGCTCCGGAGTGGAAGATATGATCA
This sequence comes from Paenibacillus phytohabitans, assembly GCF_013141775.1. GTDB lineage: Bacteria > Bacillota > Bacilli > Paenibacillales > Paenibacillaceae > Paenibacillus_AQ > Paenibacillus_AQ phytohabitans. The sequence goes on along the minus strand of NZ_WHOB01000027.1, from coordinate 126,682 downwards.
ACGTCTGGTGCACTTCTTCCGGTTATCCCAGTTCGGTCTGTGAATAATTCAGCTTATATTCCTTGGGGCTCATCCCTGTGTATTTGGAGAACACATGAGTGAAATAGGCAGGTGTCTCAATGCCGACGGCTTCCGCGACTTCGAATACTTTACTTGCCGGGTTCCGGAGCAGCTTCTTGGCCATGTCAATCCGGTATTTGTTGATCACATCGATGATGGACTCACCGGTGACCTTCTTGTACAGGCGGCTGAGGTAGCTGCTGTTGATATGGATATGGTCGGCAATAATCTGCAGGCTCAGGTTCTGATTGTAGTGTTCTCGTATATATTTCTGGCATTCAATTACGATGTAATTAGGCTGTCTGTCACTCCGCGCCACGGCCCTTGAGCAGCTTAGAATCAGGCGCCCCAGAATATCTGCCAGCAGCTGGATGCTTTTGCTCTCCTGAATCTGCTTATACACGGCGGATTGGCTCTCCTCCATCTCCGGTGCGAAGGGCTGGCTTGTGCTCAGCAAGCGGAAGCAATAGGAGCTGATCAGCAGACAGGCTACCTTCACATTCTCAATGGGCTCTTTAATGCTTCTGTAGTTCTCCAGCAGCTGGTCCAGCTGCCGGATGGCCGACTCGCTGTCTCCCTGCTGCAGATGTCCGGCAATCTGCTCGGCGGCATGATGGGGAGGGGCTGCAGGCGTAAGGGCCTGGTTCGTATGAGGGATATATACAGCCACATAATTATCATTATAAAAGCTGCCCTGCAGCGCCTCTCTCGCTTCAAGATAAGCCGTTGACAGCGTCGATATATCCCGGTGCCGCAGGCTGATGCCGATATTGACATGATATTGCCTGAAGTTCTCCGCCATGGCGAGGATTTCATTGCTGATCGTGAGCAGGGCCTGGGTGGAGACCGCGGTATTGCCGCCGGTCATGGAGACAAGCGCCAGCAGGGTGTTTTTCTCCATGGCCATAATATAAGAGGGATGCTCCCCGAAGGCCAGGGCAAGGAATTGGCGGATGGAAGCCAGGAAGCGGTGATGGTCATTCGCCGGGCTCCCGGCAGAGCCATGGGGTCCGGGTATATCTTTTACCTCCATATAGATGGCGAAATAGTCCTCCAGCTGCAGCCCCAGCTCGCTTGAGCGGCTGAACAGACCGGCTTCATCGCTAATCAGGCCATAGACGGCTTCCCGGAGGAATTTTTCGCTGATTTCGGACAGATTATCGTTGATTTTGCTCTCCAGCTGCCGGACCTTCTGCTTCTGCTCCCGTTCTTTTTCCAGCAGCAGTGTGGCTTTCTCAATCGCCCGGGGAATCTGCTCTGTGGGATTGGTCTTGACTACAAAATCGACGACTTCATATTGAATGGCCGTTTGGGCATAGGAGAAGTCCGCGAAGGCCGTAAGAATGATAACCTTCGTCTGCGGAAAGTGCTGGTGCACATAGTCTGAGAGCGCAAGCCCATCCATTCCCGGCATGCGGATATCCGTGACAACGATATCGACATCGTAGTAGCCCAGCAGCTCGACCGCCTCCAGCCCGTTCGACGCCTCACAAACAACCTCGCACTCAAGAATACTCCAATCGATGAAGCACTGCAGCCCTTTTTTGATCACAGGCTCATCGTCTACAATCATCACCTTATACATGTGTTAGTTCCCCCTGATCTGCCGGTATATGTAGAGTGACTCTCGCGCCTGCCCCAGGCTCGCTCTCGACCTCAATGCCATAAGGCTCGCCGTAGAGCAGCTTAACCCGTTTATGCGTGTTGATCAGGCCGATATTGTTGTGGCCCTGCTTGCGCATCGTGTCGCTCTCGAAATGATTCCAATTCTTAGGCACATGCTCAAACCCGCTGCCGTTATCCGTAATCTCGAAATAGACCGAATCATTATCGCGGTAAATGCGGATGTTGATGTTTCCTTTGCCGAGCTTCCGCTCCACCCCGTGCACCACAGCATTCTCGACCAGCGGTTCGACACTGAGCTTGGGCAGCAGCAGATCCAGTATGGCCTCATCCTCGATCTGGATCGTGTACTCCATTTTGTCCTCGAACCTTTCCTTCTGCAGATACAGATAGAATCTGATGAAATCGAGCTCCTGCCGGATCGGGATTTTGGCCAGGCTGTTGGAATAGATGCTTGCCTGCAGCAGCTCAGTGAGGGACGTGACCATTTTGTAAACGGTCTCATCTTTGGACAGCTTTGCCTTATAACCGATGGTAATCAGTGTATTGAACAGAAAATGCGGATTCATCTGAGCCTGCAGAAATTTGAACTCTGACTCTTTGACCAGCAGATGCTTCTCATAGACTTCCTTGATCAGATAATTGATTTCGTCAGTCATGTTGTTGAAGGTGGAACTGAGCTGGTTGAGCTCTGCATCCTTGAAGGCCGGCATCCGGGTGTTGTAATCCCCTTTCTTGACCTTACGGATACTCCGCAGCAGATCACGGATAATCCGGGTGAAGCGAAGCGACAGCAGGACACCTGCTGCAAGCGAGACGAACGCAATCAGCGCGATAAACCAGATATAATTGTGCATGCTTCCCGATAATTTGGCGAGTACCTGCTTCCTCGGAATGCCGGCAATGAAGGTAAGACCGGTAGTACCGATGCTGCGGGAAGCGGCCAGATAAGTTTCCTGATTAAGCTTGACCTCACTTACTTCCGTATGATCCCTCAGCGCGAGCACATCGGGAGGAACAGTTGAACCTAATTCCTGCTTACCCGCACTAGAATAGATGACTCCCTGGTTATCAATAATGTAAGCTATGGCGCCCGGGTATTCGAGCAGTCCGGCATATTCCTCTGCTAAATCAGCTTCATTCGTGCCGAAGATCAGCACCAGGCGCTGCTCGGGAAGATTAATATTGGACATCACCCGGGTGAAATAGAGCGTGGGATCGCCGGGACTTGGCGTCAGGATTTCTTTGCCGCGGACCATTCTGCCGTTAACCGACTGATAGACTGCGAGATTGTTCCGGTTAATCTGCTCAATGTTTGGCGGGGACTTCAGAACGGATACATAGTTGTCGTTATCAAAAAATACATAGGCCGTTGACAGCAGGCTGATATTCCAAGCATTGTTGAACATAAGGCTGTACTTCAAATCCTCCTCCATTTCACTTTTATTGACGAATTTCTTGTAGAAGTCATCGCTTAGCGACATATCGTCGATTAACCAGTTTCTTAACATTTTAGTAGAGAGGAAATGCAGGGAGGTATTATCGATAATTTGAAAGGACTTCTCGATATTGTCGTTGGTCTGGCGGATCAGCAGGGACAGATTATCATTGGCATTCCTCGTTAGAATCTGGGAGATGCTCCAATAGAAGTAGCAGCCGGCGAACGTCATCGGAAGCAGAATTAGCAGGAAGATAATAATGACCATTTTATTTCGTACCGGAATTAGGGAGAAACGTCCGAGTAGGGGACGAAGGCTGATCCGCTTCAGGATATGCTGATTGGACATGTTGGTTGCTCCTTGCTGATGAGTCTGTAGTACAGCCATTATATATTCATTTCTTGGCAGCGAATAGCAGAGCCGGGTGAAATCGGGCCGTTTCCGGCCAGATGGTAAAGAAAACGATACAGAGTTAAAGAAATCTGAAAACCCTTACACCCGCCCCGCTGCCAAATCAGATTTGCTCAAGATATTATAAAAGATCATGCGGAAAAACGAATTCATAACTTTTTTTCTATGTTCTACAATGAGAGCTGTAAACAACTGTAATCGGCTGCAGGGTGATGCCCTGGCTTAAGCCATCATTCTAAAGGGGGATTTATTGTGCAAAAGTCTTTGTACAAAGCGGGCTGTACCTTAGCAGGCATGCTGATGCTGACCATGTCCATTACGGCATGCGGATCAGGGAATTCAGCAGAGAATAATGGAGCGGCCGCAACGGCAGGCTCAGGAAATGCAGCAGCGCCTGCGGCTAAAGCGCCGGTCAAAATTTCTTATCTTACGTTCCGGGTCGGCACGCATGCATCAGCCAAGATGGAGGAAGAGCAGATCAAGCAGTTCAATGCCAAATATGGCAATGAAGTGGAGGTTGTGGTTGAAGAGATTCCAAGTGATGCGGCATACGTGGATAAGATTAAGATTCTGGCAGCCTCCGGGGATGTGCCTGATGTCGTAATGGGCAAGGACGGAATTAATGATGTCTTGATCAAAGGGAATCTTGCAACCCCTTTCAATGATTATTTAGACAAGGACGCGGAATGGAAGGCAGCTATCGGAGAAGATGCACTTGCTTCCAATACCCGGGACGGGAAGATCTGGTCGATCAGCGATCAGAAGCAGAATATCGGCTACTTTTACAATAAAGAAATGTTTGACAAGGCAGGCATTAAGCCGGCGGAGACTTGGGATGAATTCATGAGCAACAACGAGAAGCTGAAGGCTGCAGGCTTCGTTCCGCTCGCCCTGATGACCGGGGAGAATGCCTGGACATCCAACCTGATTCTTGCTGCGATGATCGGCACTAACGGGGAGAACGGCAAGACGTTCATGAACACCCTGCACCCTACCGACTTCAATACGCCCGAAATGATTCAGGCGCTTAATATGATGAAGGAGCTGCTGGAGAAGTATACGACGAAGGATGCGCTTGGGGCGGGATATGCCAATGCAGCGAACGCGTTCAGCCAGGGCAAGGCTGCGATGATTGCCAACGGTCCCTGGATGATTGGAGACTTCAGCGATCCGACCAAATCCAGTGAAGGTTTCGATGCAAAAGTGGGTGTCGCCGCGTATCCGAATAACAGCCTGATTTCCACTTATGAGGTTGGCTATATGATCGGAGCCAAAACGCCGGAAACCCGCGATGCTGCGGAGAAATTCATCAAGTTCAAAACAGGGCTTGAAGGACAGACCCTCGCTCTTGAATACGGCAATGTCATGCCGGTATCGAGTGAAGTTCAGCCATCAGATGCACTAAAAGAGAAATATCCGATCATGGTCGAATCGATTACAGTCGCTCAAAAGACACAGCTGCATTACCGGACACTGGATTCCATCGTCTATCCGAACGTAACGGATGCCTGGAAGAACCTGTATCCGAAGCTGGCAGCGGGCCGGGCAACGGCTGAAGAGATTGCCAAGGAACTGACGGAAATTGCCGCTAAGAATAAATAAAGAGCAACGTAAGCTGAATAAAAGAAAATAACAAAAAGTGAGAGGACCGGAGGGGGATTTTGGAACTGTAGGAGCGATAGCGATCGCCTGAAAGCTTTCCGAGGAAAGCTCACTCCGGAAGCATAAGCAGTCACCGGATTTCACCCGCGAACAGCGGTTTAAATCAAGAAATCTGGGGGCGGGCAGCGGCCGGAAGTCCAAATATTCACCGCAGTGACGATTGAACTTTAAGTTAGCATCTTAATTTTAGCTTATATTGCATGACGAGGATTGGGGAGGACCATATGGATGGTTAGGAAAAATAGAGGATATATCACGCTTTTCCTGCTACCGACTGTAGCATTGTTTATTATTGTCTATGCCGTCTCACTTGTCATTCTGTTCAGCACATCCTTTACGGAATGGTCGGCAGGACGCAGCCCGGTGTTCATCGGTCTCGCTAACTATATCAAGCTGTTCACGGACGATGCCGATTTTCGCCAAAGCGCACTGAATACGGGGATCTGGGTCGTGCTGCAATCTACGGTCCACGTTGCCATCGGCACCCTGTTCGCGGTTATTCTCAGTATGAAGGAATTCTACTGGAAGTTTGCCCGCACAGTGTACATGTTTCCGAATATTATCTCAGGGGCTGCCGTAGGTATGCTGTTCCTGTGCATGCTCAATCCTGAATTCGGTGCAGTGAACAGTATCGTCCGTTTATTCGGCAATGCGGATTACTCCCAGAACTGGTTCATGGATTATGCCACAGCCTTTCTATCCGTTACGATGACCTGGCTGCCGTATGCGGCAGTCGTCACGATTCTCATTCTGGCCGAGATTGCGGCCATTCCGGAAAGTCTGTTCGAATCGGCACGTATCGACGGGGCCAGCAATTTCAAGATCAACCTGTACATCATCATTCCTATGCTGCGTAACATTATCGGGACCTGCGTGATTCTGTCGGGAACAAGCATGCTGCAGAAGATGGATATTATTCTAATGACGACAGGCGGCGGACCCGGCAATCAAACGATGAATTTGCCCATTTACATTTACAAGACCGCTCTCATGGACAATAACTTCGGTTATTCCAACTCAGTGGGCGTTTTCCTAATCGGCTTTGGCTTGATCTTTGTCCTGCTATGCCGAAATCTGTTCAGAATAGGCAGCTCCCAAAACTGAATGGAGCGGATGGGGTGAGAATGTTGAAAAAAAGTTTGGGTGTACTTAAGTATGGATTTGTAATCCTGATTGTCCTGTTGTCGCTGGGCCCGTTCCTGTGGGTGCTGCTGGCATCGTTTAAGACGAATGCCGAGATTCTGAGCAATTCGCTCGGCTGGCCAAGCAGCTTCCGCTTCTCCAATTACACGAAGGCCTTCCAGATCGCGCCGATATCCCGGTTCTACATCAACAGTGTAATTGTAGGGATCTTCGGAACACTGCTCAATCTGCTTCTGCTCGGAATGGCAGCTTATGTCCTGGCGCGCTTTCACTTCCGCGGCAAAAAGCTGCTGATGGGAGCCTTCTCCCTCTCGCTGCTGATTCCCGGCGCTGCGATGCTGCAGCCGCTGTACTTGACGGTTAACGCGCTCGGGCTATATGACAAGCTGATCGGACTTATTATTGTCTATACCGGCTTTGGGTTGCCGGTCTCGCTCTACATTCTATCAAGCTACTTCCTGACGATCCCCAAGGAGATGGAGGAATCGGCTTACCTGGATGGTGCCAGCTTCATTCAGACCTTCTTCCGGATTATACTGCCGATCTCGAAGCCGGGCTTCGGCACGGCGGGAGTCATGCAGTTTCTGCTCTGCTGGAATGAATTTCAATTCGCGATCATTCTGACGACAGGCAATCAGAGCCGGACCCTGCCGCTGGCGCTCTATTATTTCAAAAGTCAGTTTGCCAGTGACTACGGCGTCATGTTTGCCGCTACGATGGTCGTCATCATTCCGAGTATTGTAGTCTATATCCTGCTGCAGGAGCAGGTAGTATCCGGACTTGCTGCGGGAGCGGTCAAGGGATGACGGAGCGGATGAGAATGCCATGGAAAGATACCGGAGAATTGAGGGGTTGCAGATGAATGAGGAACACCTGTGGTGTCTGAAAGAAAACGGGTATCATGCCGGACTGCATAAGCATTATGAGGGGCTGTTTACCCAAGGGAACGGCTACATGCATGCCCGTGGAAGCTTTGAAGAGGGATGCAGCGATGCCCCTCAGGATGAGGAATATCTGCGTTTTCCGGATAACGTCACGCTGGAGAAACCGCGGCATCCGAAGTCCAAGCAGGGGACATTCATCCCGGGCATTGTGGCCCGGCATCCGCTGCTGAAGGAGGAGATTGTTAATCTTCCTTATATGTTGGGGCTTGAATTGTGCTCTGCAGGGGAGAGCCTCGATATGGACCGCTCCCGGATCAGCGGCTACAGACGCTGGCTGGATCTGCGCGATGGAAGCCTTCATCGTACATTGATCTGGGAGACAGCAGAGGGCATGCAGCTACAGTGCACCTTCGAGCGCTACATCAGTATGGCGGATACCCATCTGTGTATCCAGCGCATACAGGTTGAGGTGCTGGCGGGGGAAGGCAGGCTGGAGGTTGCTGCTTCCCTCCGGGGAGATGTACGCACCAATGGGATGAATCATTTTGATAGTGTAGTTCCCATGGCGGAAATTGGGGGCAGCCTGTCGCTTGAAACGCTGACGGAGCAGGGGAACCGGATCTTCATGCACTCTGCGCTGGAAGCCTCTGAAGCGGTGACATGGCAGGAGGAGAATAGCCTGGTGACGGCTGCGCTCCGGGGTGAATTCGCTGTGCAGACCGGGGACCGGCTGACTGTCAGCAAGTTGACGGCGGTGACCACGGACCGGGATATGGAGGAAGGCGAAGCCGGCAGCAGAGCGCTTGCGCAGCTTAGCCGTGCACGTGAAATAGGATGGGACCAGCTGTATGAACGGCATGCAGCTTGCTGGAAGAGCAAATGGCAGGAGGCCGATATCATCATCAAAGGAGATGATCTGGCGCAATTAAATGTCCGCGCTTCACTCTATCATCTGCTTCGTGCCAACGCACCGGAGGATGCCCGGGTGGCGATTTGTGCCAAGGGGTATGCCGGTGAGGCCTATTTCGGCCGGTATTTCTGGGACACAGAGATCAACCTGCTGCCCTTTTACCTGCACACCAACCCGCAGGCGGCCCGCAATCTGCTTCTGTTCCGCTACAATACACTGGACGGAGCCAGACGCAATGCGCAGAGTTATGGTTACAGGGGAGCAAGGTATGCCTGGGAGTCCTCGTTAAGCGGGGAAGAGCAATGCGCCAACTGGCAATACGCCGATCATGAAATTCATGTAACAGCGGATATAGTGTATGCTCTCTACCATTATGTGCGGGCAACAGGCGATGAAGATTTTCTGGAGCACTACGGCATTGATATTCTGGTGGAGACGGCACGGTACTGGTGTGACCGGGTAGACTGGAACCGGGAAGGAGTGGGCGAGCTGCTCGGCGTGATGGGACCGGACGAATATCTGCCCTTTACCCGTAACAATGCCTTCACCAACCGCATGGTCAAATTCAGTCTGGAGCAGACCGTAACCTGCCTGGACAGCCTGCAAGGCAGCAAACCGGATAGCTATGCAGCTGCTGTAGAGCGGCTGGGTTTTCGCCCGGAGGAACAGGAGCTGTTCCGGCATACGGCAGAGAAGCTGCGGCTGCCCTATGACAGCGGGACGGATATTGTTCCGCAGTCTGACGATTTTGCTTCCTTTGCGGATGTGGATTTTGCCGGGATCTGGACTGACAGGTCCAGACCCTTCGGCCATTTCATCTCCCAGGAGCGCAATTACCGCTCCAAGGCGCTTAAGCAGGCGGATGTGCTGGAACTCATGCTGCTGTTCCCGCAGGAATTCTCCCGGGAGCAGCTGAAGGCGGCCTATGACTATTATGAGCCGATCACAACCCATGATTCCTCCTTGTCCGTGGCGGTTCACGGCATTGTGGCCTCCTGGCTGAATCAGCCGGAAGCGGCGGTGAATTTCCTGCAGCGGGTAATGGCTATCGACCTTTCGCTAGAGAAGAAGGGTGCTGCCGAGGGGATTCATATCGCCAATTGCGGCGGCTTGTGGCAGCTGATCGTATACGGGTTAGCCGGTCTGAAGAGTGCGATGTGGAGCAATGACATTGAGCTTGAGCCGCAGCTGCCTAAGGGCTGGACGGAGCTGAGCTTCCAGCTTGCCTGGCAGGGGGAGCGCTACCGGATCACGATTCATCCGGATGCTCATGAAGTGCACAAGCTGGAAGGGAGGAGCTATGTTGCGGGCACAACCCTTTGAGGCAGCTATCTTTGACCTGGACGGTGTCATTGTCGATACCGCGAAATTTCACTATCAGGCCTGGAAGCGACTTGCCGGTGAGCTCGGCTTCGATTTCAGCGAGAGCACCAATGAGCAGCTGAAGGGCGTTAGCCGTATGGAATCGCTTGAACTTCTGCTGCGCTCCGGCGGAATCACAGACCTGACGGCGGAACGTAAGGAGGAGCTGGCTTCCCGCAAAAATGAGTGGTACAAGGAGCTGCTCGATACGCTTACTCCGGGCGATGTATTACCCGGTGTAAGCGGCTTTCTTGGGCTGTTGCGCTCACGCGGAGTCAGGACAGCGATTGCCTCGGCGAGCAAAAATGCTCCGCTGATTCTGGAGAAGGTGAACATCAGACCGCTGTTCGACGCAGTGGCGGACGGGAACACCATCGGCAGGGCGAAGCCGGACCCGGAGGTGTTCCTGCAAGCAGGCAGGCTGCTTGGAGTAGCCCCGGCCGCTTGTTTTGTCTTTGAGGATGCGGCCGCCGGTGTAGAAGGGGCGATCCGGGCGGGCATGCGGGTTGTTGGTATCGGTGACGGGGCACTGCTTGCCCGCGCTCACCTTACCATCGCCAGCTTTGAACAGCTCGAACCCGTGTTTCTGCTTAGCCACATTGGCTTAAACGGTGACAGCGGAAGGGGGGATTGTTCGAATGAGGAATGAGAGGGAAAGTGAGGAGCTAGTAAGCAATGGGCGAGTAAGCGATGAGCGGATAAGCAATGAACGAATAAGCGATGAGCAGATAAGCAGTGCACAGATTAGCGAAGGGCGAATAAGCGAATTGACGCTGGAGCAGCTGCAGCCGGGCACTCCCCAGGTGCTGCCTGGAGGAGGCTTTGTCACCCTGACACTTGTTACGGACTCCTTCGGCTCGCACCTACACCTTTTGACTATATCCAATGGCCGGCTTGTCTTTACCGTGATTCTGGAACGGGGGATGGACATTGGGGAAATCCGGCTGGATGCGGAGAAAATTAGCTGGGAGCGTGAAGAGCGGTACCTGCTCCATCCGGATCATGTAGATCTATCCGATAATGAGCATTCGGGCTGGGATTCAGGCTTCTATGCAGCGGTGGCTGCCATTGGGCCGGAAATCTTCGGTACCCCGGATGAGGTAAGAACCGTCCACGGGACGGGGTCCTATTCCCCGGCACTGCCGGAATCGGTGCGGCTGACCTGGGATGAGCAGCAGATCTGCCTGGAGGGTAATGTTCCGGTGAGGGGATACGGGCCCTTGCCTGTGTATGCCAAAACAGTCCGGATCGTAACCCGCTACGGGGCAGCCACGCTGTTCCGGGAAGATACGGTACGGAATTTAACGGAGGTTGCGCAGCCAGTGGATGACGGGTTCCATATTCAGCTGGCGGGAGCGTATATGACGGGTGGGGGGAGTTATATCCTGCCGGTCTCCACCGCAAAAATGCTGCTCCGCGACTCTGCCCCGCCTGAGGTGGACCCGTTAACCATCTACGATTCCGAGACCAGGCTGGACCCGATCCGCTGTTATCAATACGTTCCTGAGCCGGTAGAGGGGCTTGCGGATCTGCCGCAGGTCCGGGACTATTGCGCAGACGGGGGCGGGGAGCAGCTGACAGCCGAGATGCTGGTGAACGCCGGGCAGGATACGGCAGCCTATGTCATTCGTTCCCTGCAATGTTATCCCCGTTCACTAATCGCCAAGCGGGCGGTCACTGACCGGATGTATGCGCTGGAGCCTAGCAAGACCAGACCCAATTCGCTGGAGCAAAAAACCATAGACGGTGAAGTAGTCTATATCGGCCCCCGCGGTCAGAGCACCGGCTGGATCATCATAGGAGCAACACGTGATCCGCAGGAAATCACAACCTTTGCGCACATGATCCGTAGCGCAGCAAAATAACTGATTTATACCCGGAGCATGGACTCCAGCTATATAAGGTAAACTTAAGAACGATGGCCAACTGATTGACACTTCCTGTGTAGATCAAGGATTCGGCCAGCACCGCAGGTTAGAATCTAAGTTCCTTCTACAATAGGTTTAAAAGGGATTACAAATAACCAGCCACCGGAAAGCTACCGGCGGCTGGTTATTTAACTTTCAGTATGTTCCTGGTTTTCGGTAGACAGCAAACTTTATTGCGGGCATCCCTCCAGCGTGCGTATACAACCTGAAATCTTGCACGAAATACAACATTTGTCTCCTTAAATCGGCGGTAATTAAAGATTGTTGTATGAAATACAACATTTCTCCTTCCTCGAGCGGCCTACCGGGGAAATTCTTGCATTTCGTACAACAATCCTCCCTAACAGCCCCGTATCCTGGCAGGCAAGTTGCAGAAAGTACAACATTTGTATCCTCGCCAGGTGGTCTTAAGCCATTGTTCGGTTGCGGTTGCTTCGGGAAAAGATTTCGTGCATACCGTTTGGGAAGTAGAAGTAGAAGTAGAAGTAGAAGTAGAAGTAGAAGTAGAAGTAGAAGTAGAAGTAGAAGTAGAAGTAGAAGTTTATAGTCATAGGATATATAAGAGGCGCTCCCCCAGGAACTGTATCCGGGGGGGCGCCTTATTTATGCCTTGCAGAACAGCTACACTCTGTTTCCGTGCTAGACTTATTTCAAATAATTCAGCAGGATCTGCGCAGCTTCTGCACGGGTGGCGGCAGCCTTCGGAGCGAAGGTACCGTCAGCCCGTCCGTTCACGAAGCCGAGTGAGGCCGCAGCGGCTACATGTTCTGCTGCCCAGCCGGAGATGTCCGCAGCATCCTTCATAGAAGTGATGTCTGCAGCGGCCGGGATTGCACCATGCTGGAGCTTATAAGCCCGCATCAGAATGACAGTCATCTCTTCGCGGCTGATCTCTGCATTCGGCTGGAAGGATACCGGACTCCGTCCGGTAATCAGCCCTGCCTGCACCATGCCGGAAAGAGCATCCCTGTACCAGGCATCTTGCGGAACATCAGCGAATGCGATGCTGCCAATGCTGGCGTCGTTCCCGCTGTTGCCACTGCCGTTATCGCTGTCGTTCCCGCTGGTGCCGCTGTCGCCGTTCCCGCTGTCTTTCCCGCTGGTGCCACTGCCGGCACCGTTCCCGATGCCGTTGCCACTATTGCTACCGCCGCTGCCCAGCTGCAGCGCACCGGCCATCAGCTGCACGAATTCAGCCCGGGTAATATTCCGGCCCGGCTGATAAGCCTGCTCCGAGATTCCCTTGATCAGATGTTTCGCAGACAGCTCACGCAAGGCTTCGAACGCCCAGTGTGTGACTGGAACATCGCTGAATTGCTTGGAATACTCCAGCAGCGCATACGTGCCGCTGCCCTCGAGAAGTCCCTTTAATCTGCCCGCTTCAGCTGCTCCGCCCAGATAAGTGAGTGTACCGTCACTGCTCACACGGTACAGGCCAAGCAGCCTCGAATCAAGCCCATCCGCTGGCCAGCTGACGCTCACCGGAACCGGATAATCCTCCAGATGGATCGCTGTCCCGTCAGCCTTTACCAGACTCAGGTCATAATCCATCAGCTTGCCTGCCAGCGCTACGCCAGCTTCTGTCTTCAGCTTCGCAGCTTCCAGTGTCTTATGCTGCGCCTTCAGCACAATCTTAGCGCCGCTGCTCCCGGCAGCAGGCACGGCTTCCGCCAGCTGCTTCAGCAGCTCCGGCGTCAGTACCAGCTCTATTCCGTCTCCCTGTACACGCAGGGAATGGGTTCCCAGCAGTGTCCCGGCATTCACCGGAAGCTCAACCGTAGCCGCTTGCCCTACCTGGACTGTAACTACCCCGTTCACCGCAGGACTGCTCAGCTGAGCAGCTGTTATGACTGCAGCCGAAGGTCCCGGCGTTGCGGTAGGCTGTGGTGTTGCCGCAGGCTTCGCCGTAGATGAAGGCGGACTTGTTGCTGTCACCGGCGGGTCCGTTGGTGTCGCCGGAGGATCTGTTGGTGTTACCGGCTGACGGTTGACAGTCAGCTCAATCGTCTCTGTATCGACCGCATCCATATAAGCATACTCCCCGATCATACGGGTGTTCATAACCTCAACCTTGTATGCCCCTGCATCAGATATAGCAGCCTTATCCAGTGTCAGACTGCTCCCGGCCGCACCATCCAGCACAAGATCGTTCTTCAGCCAGCGGTAGCTCAGCTCTCCATACACAGAATTGGCTACAACGTTAAAGGTAACTGAATCCCCTTCCTTTACCGGATTTACACTTGCCGTAAACGACTGGACCACCGGTATTTCATGTGCCGGATAGACCTTGAGCACCAGCTCCGTTCCGGTGATACGTTCCGGATTCATCTCGGCTTTGCCGGTCAGCACCACACGGTACTGCGTTCCGTCATCTTCCATTCCCGGCGTGAAGCGGTATACTGCACCGGTAACACTCGTTAGCGGCAGCCAATCCCCGCTGTCCGGACGTTTTACTTCCCAACCGATAGACGCTACGTCACCTGTTGCATCAACGAGCAGCGTCAAAGGTTCGCCCTCAACGGCGTCCATGGCAGAAGGTAAATCTACCGCAAAGGCAGGGGGAATCCACTCTACTGCAGCCGGGAGCACTTGCAATATATATTCCTGCTCGCCGGTTAAGCCGCTATCGTCTGCCACAACCGCCTTATACCGGTAGCCGCTCATCGCTTCTGTCAACGCCGCCAGCGTCAGGCTGTCGCCCGAACCGACCGGCTCACCATAATCATAGCCATCGCCCTTGTCGAGGTACCAGGTGAAGGACAGGGTTCCTTCTCCTTTACCGGCGGCGCGGAGTACTCCAGCTGAACCCGCCCGCATCAAGCCTTCACTGACAATCTGCACCTCCGGCGCCTTTTGATTCCATTTGGCCGTCAGCGTCATTACTCCCGGCACGGTCTGATTAGCAAAATCCCATTTCTCGGATTCGTTATACCAGCCCTCCAGCACATAACCTTTATTCATTACGGCCGGAGCCGTTAACTGCTCGCCGTATGCAGCCTGAACGACTGTCTGTCCCGGACTTCCGCCATTCGCGTCAAAAGTAATATCATAGCGCCCGTTCAGCTCGGTCAGAGCGCTGATTTCACTATTGCTGAGGTTACGGACTTCAATTTTCATCCGCTGATTATCCTTCGCCTGATCATCCGCAACTCTCACTGCTGCACCGTCACTCTTGGACGCTCCTTCTACAGTGATTACTTTATTATTGCTTTTGTTAATGATCTTGTAGTAATCTCCGTCTTTCTCCAGCTTCCACTGCTGCGTATCCGGTATCGTTCCGGAAGCTTTCGTATTCTGACACAGCTGCTGGATTGCTGAACCGGGAAGAATGTCGAGCACATGGCCGCTTTGGACCGACTGAATCTGGTAATAGCCTGTGCCGAGATCCAGGAATCTCCACAGCTGATTATTACCGTCACCGTTAGACCACTGGTTAATCACCGCCAGCGGATCACTGGAGACTCTGTCCACATCCAATGCTTTTCCGCTGTGCTTGGGCTGGATTTTGACCATTTTCTCCGGAATGATCTTGCCCGCAATCGAGCTCATAAATCCGCCGCTCGTCTTATCAATCGTGAGACTGTCGACATTGAATCTGCCGGTATCTCCTTGTTCGCGGATGAATTCAATTGTATTCTTGCCGGCTTTGAGATTCACGGACTCCGTACTGTTAGCCCAGATATCCCAATTCGCTGTCGGGGTTAAGGACACTTGCTTGATTCTCTGTCCGTTAACCGTCATCGACATGGTAATATTCGAGCTTTGTACCCCGGAATACCGCAAAGTCGACGTATAGTCAGCTGTATTAGGGACGTTTACTTCAAACTTCAGCGTGTCCCCGGTCTGCTCGAATCCGCCTACGAACCCGTTGCCTTCATACCATAAATGATCCCTGACAACCTTGAGGCTTCCTTGCCGGGTGGCATCCTCGGCCTGATATCTCCACGGAGTACGCTTGTTAAGGTGAATACTGTCCATACTTAGAATGCCGGAGTTTCCTGTTTCATTCTTATAAGTAATTGTGTTCTTACCCGCCTTCAGACTTAACGTGTCAAGCTGCTCCTTCCAGACGGTAAGTCCGCCGGTAGAGGGGAGGGTAATATTCTTAATCTTCGTGCCGTTCAAATACAGGCCATAGGTTGTGCCTGCAGCCTCTTTGGCATATCTCAGCTTCACATCATAAGAGGCTGCATTCTCCACATTTACCGCAAACTCCACGGACGAACCCGCTTTGGACAGCCCGGTGACATAACCTGTTCCCAGATTGCCGTCTTTGGCGTAAACCACTGCAGCATCGTTCCCGCCAGTCAGCTTGGCATCTTCTGCTCCATAATGCCAGGTAGTGGCTTCTGTTACGGTTATAAAGTCCAGATTGACGTTGCCGGTATCGCCTTCGTCATATTTATAAGTGATCGTATTTTCCCCTTCTTGAAGGAAAACATTATCATAGCGGTCGGCCCAGCTGTCCCAGCTTTTTAGGCTGAAGAAATCGACCTGCTTAAGCTTTTGCCCGTTCACATACATAGTCAGCGTCCGGTCATCGTTGAATCCCAGGCTGTAGCCCAGCTTAACCGAATAGCTGCCGGCAGCAGCGGCATTTACCTTGAAGGAAACTGCAGAGCTGGAAGTCCAGAGTCCTCCGGCAAATCCCGTTCCGCTGTAACCCGGATGATCTGCGTCGGCCTTTGCATTTCCGGACAGCACGGCATTTTCTGCTTCATACAAGGTGCTGCGCTTGATAATCATGGCATCCAGAGCCAAAGCACTCTTGCCGGACAGGCGGATTGTGTTGCTTCCGGCGTTAAGCGGAAGGTTATAAACCGATTTCAGATCGAAATTCGCCTCAAATCCGGCATTCGAAGGGAAGGAAAGATCGCGGTTTGCTCCCCCATTAACGCCTAATTTCATGGTAACCGGATTCGCCGTGTTATTGTTGTATCTGAAATCCAGCGAGTAGGTCCCGCCAGCAGTAGTGTTTACTGTAAACTCTATATAGTCATTAGTGCTGCTGTTATTGTATTTTTGGTATACGCCGCCCGAAGCATAAGCCGTTCCTCCGGGGATTCTCGCTACTCCCGACAGCTTTGCCTCCTCGGCTTCATAGATTTCGCTTCTCTCTTCTCCGGAAGGTCTGTTCAGGACTGTGCCGGGGTTGGAAGGAATGCCAAGATTGATGAAATCATTATCATCCCAGTGAATCCGCTGCGCTCTTATGCCTCTGTTCCCGCCGCCTTGCCCATGGGTCGGTATGCCGTGATACAGAATCCAATCCTCGCTGTCGTCTTCGGACTTCAGGAACAGGGGAGAGCCGGGGCCATACGAGCTGTTCTCATCCGATCTTTTCATCACAGGCTCAGGGTATTTGACCCATGAATCCGCATTCATCACATCTGAGGATGCATCCGCAACGGATACGCCAACCGCATAGTTATCATTCATGAAGCTGCTGGCCGAGTAGGCAAAATAGATTTTACCGTTTCTCTCGACTACCGCAGCGCCTTCGTTGATATTATCGTTTTTCTTTTCCCAATCATATTCCGGTTTGGCCACCGTGCCTTCCGGCCCCTCCAGGGTCCACGGGTTCTTCATTTTGACAATCGTCGGACTCTCATCGAATTTCGTATTCTCCGGATTCTGCGGGTCCGTGAAATAATAGTATTTGGTATAGGTGAAGTAGGGTTCCCCTTTAATCGTAACCACGCCGCAGGCCAAACCGTAGCCTTCCGTGTTCAGCAGTCCCTGCTTGACCGTAACCTGCCCGTCGCTGTCTTCATTGGCGGATTCGCCCTTCAGCTCCCAGGTTCCTTCGAAAGGATCGGGTGATGCGTTCTCCAGAACGTAGGAGCTTGGATGTCCATATCCGAAGCTGTCCTCCGGGCCGGAAGAGAAATACAGATACCACTTGCCGTCCAGCCGGTAGACATATGGACCCCACACATAGCCGAAGTTATCGGGCTTCTTCCAGACCACTTTGCTTTTGGCCGTAGATACGCCGAGAATGGTTTCATGCCTCTTCAAAGTGATGTTATTATCGCCTGAAGATGCAGAATAGTAATAACCGTCAGCAGCCCTGGCCACGGTAGGATCAGCACCGCCCATAAGCGGGTTAACGTAATTAGAGGTTACATCGGCGTAAGAGATGCCTGACAGCAGTAATGAAAGTATCAACACCAGGGGGAGCAGCTTTGAGCTTTTTTTCCTCATATGAATCTCCTTTTCTAAGCAATTTCTGATCATTTTGACAAAAGTTATGTTCACTTGCCCTCCTCCGCAAAGATATGACCCTGCTTTTCTTGAAACCGCTTACCATTAATTGCAGCGCTACGCTTCCATTATAAATTAAGAGCGGAACTGTTTTTCCGCATCATGTTTTGCGATATTTTGAGCGATTGGCCGAGCCGGAGAGGGGGCGGGGAGAGCAGCCCGGTGTTCTTGCTATATTTTTAGCTTTCTTATGTTATTTTTACGCTGTATAATTACGCAACAAATGTTTACATTCTTTGTATAATCATAGTGGGAAAAATTGAGAGAAAAACGAAGTAGACTGGAAGCCAGATTCGGATAAAAAAAGTGTTGGCTAAAGTGAAAAAAGCTCTTGCAGGAATGATGGTTGTAGTTGGGTTAGCGGTTTCTTCCGTTTCTTCTTCACCTGCCCATGCGGCAGCGGATAAGCTGCAAATTAAGATTGACGGTGTTGTAATTTCCTACGATACGGGCGCCGAGGTCAAAAACAATCATACGATGGTTCCTCTGCGTGTAATCAGCGAGAATCTGGGAGTCAAGGTCGCCGGGACTAACTCTGAAATTATTCTTACCAAGAACAAGACTCAGGTGAAATTGAAACCGGACAGCGGTACCGTGACGATTTTTCATTCAGAAGCCTTTGGCTGCCAGGTTGATTTCAAAAGTCCGACAATTACCGTCAATACTGCTGCCAAGAATGGTTTCCTGCAAATTATCAGTAATACAATTGTATAGGTAATCATCAGCATGGAGGTCCAGTCATGAGTGAGATTGCAGAAACGGACCTCTTTGGGCTACCGCATGATCACTCCGGGAACAACAGCCCATACAATTAGCGGTCTGTTGTTCGGGTTAGGCATGATTGTTAATTATATCGAGTCAATCTGTTCTTGTATTGAGGTTATGGGATTAACGCAATAATTGTTGTTTCTAATTTAGATAACATAAAGTTAACCTTTTGCATAAATAATGTTATTTTTATGTCATTCATTGCTTCAAATGCTCTGATATAATTTCTGCTAGGTAGGCAAAAAAGGGAATATAGTGTTCAAAAGTGAGCTTGTGTAGTAACAACTTAACCGAAAAAAATACCGTGAGTACATGGTGATATAAAAACGATGGAACTGGGAGACTTTAATCCATACGGGGGATTAATTCAGTTAGGGGGATGAGATATGAAAAAAACATTAATGGCTTGTATGATGATAATGTTGATGCTGGCATCGGCTTGCGGAAATGTTGAAACGACATCAAATCCAAATACTTCTAGTGAACCTAAAGCTGAAACGGAAGAGTCTATTATTCCAAAAAACACATCCGAATATTGTACTGATGACCGTATAAATTTGGATAGTGAAACTGAAAAATATTTCTATGGAACTTGGAAAGTTGAGAAGCATTTAGGATTTGCCAATTCATATAATGATGCTTCTGAATATCCAACAGGGCAAAAATTTATCGGGGATGAACTTGTAATCGAAAAAGACTTTTTTTCATCAAAAGGACTAAAAAAGTATAAGAAATATCAATATGAACTAAAAAATCCAGTATATCAGATTACAGAAGCATGCTATAACTCGGACTCTTTTTATAGATCGTACAAAATACTTATCCCAGACTTAAATATAAATGATGAAGTAAAAGTCATAGATATAAGTAACCCTTCTACAAAACTTAGAATACCTGTAAGTGTAACTTTTTTTATTGTTAATAACGATAGGGTTATCTTGTTATCAGAGGCAACTATTTTTGAGCTTAAAAAAATTACTGATTAAATGAATTAAGATTATATTTTCCAAACAAGAAAGGTCAGCCTTTAGGCTGACCTTTCTTGTTTATGCCCTAAAACAATTAAACTATAGTGTATATACTGGATACTTGTGAGTATACTTCATGCCTGTACAAAATAAAGTTGCTTCATCATTTCTTCGTCTTTGTAAATTTCTATCGTATGAAAATGCTTTGCTGACCAATCTTGAACAAGTATCAATTTCATTTGTTGAAAGTGGGCCATTAAAAGATGGATATATTTGCTGATATGCAAGCATAGCTTGAACATCACCGGTTGCTAGCACCCCGGAACCTCCATTAAAAGTGAATGAAACAAGTGCATCAAACTGAGATTGTGAAAATGTATGACCATTAGGGGGTACTAAATTATTTACAGCCTTTATAGCTTTTGCAGTATCCTCAGTAAAAAAAGTATTTGCCTTAGACTGAGAAATTGGTGATGTATAACCGAGGCTCAAAGAGCTTGATAGAGCATCAGCTTGTGCTTGGGTAAGAAGGGAATCATTTGCATTACCTGTTGTATTTTTAGTATATGTTTTAGTATTTGTTATCAAATGACCCCATCCAACAGTTGGAAACCCATAAAGATCTCCATAAAATTTCAAGGAAAATCCCTCATACGATTTGATAATGTTTGTTCCACTGGTGCCTAAAGAAAAATTCGACATATTAATCACTCCTGAAATTAAGATTAGGAGAAGAGCAATAGGAGGAATCATAGACAGAGCGCCATTCCCAAGTTTTCTGCAATGCCGTATTGTCTTCACAGTATATAAAGAGAAATGAGTTTCTTTTTTTACAACCACTCTCCATATTTTATTTCAATTCACTAATATTAAAAGTTTGTATAACCTCTATCATTTTGACATAGAGTTCCTGTTTTAAATCATCCCGATAATCGGCGGGTACTTGTCGCAAGGAGGCTTTGATCTTTGGTGTGAAAGATTCTAAGACCTGTAATGTTGCCTCCTGATCGTGGTATTCCTGAGCTTGAACTAAAAGTTGGGCCAACATAAAATCACCGCTTTACGTTTTTTTGTATTTCATTCTTCAAGCCGTCAATGTTACTCTCCCTCATAATTCATTCCCCTTCCGTTATCAAGCTGCGCAGTTTAGATAGAGCTTTTAAGCGGTGTTTCGAGACATTTTGTTGGGATACTCCCATTAATCCGGCTATTTCCTTGTCATTTAGTGCTTGTACGTAAGCAAAAGATAAAATCTGTTGTTGTTGTGCTGAGAGAGATTCATAAGCTTGATAAAGTGAGTGATCCGTAATGTGATCTTTTAAATTTGGTGGCACAGATTCTGAATCATGAACAGTAAGTAAGACAGATTCCAGGTTTTCATCGTTGTCCAAAGTCAGCGGGAATCGGCTGTCCTTCATTCGTCTCTTTCTGTCATAATTGATAGAGTTATAAAGAATAAGATTGGCCATATACTTGATAAAACGACGATTTACCTCATCTTCCTTATTCAATATAAGCCCCCCCTTCTTTATGGAGAGATTGCTGCTATGCTGCGCTCCCATCAAGCAGCCATACATATAGGCAGCACCATAAAAAAAGAATCGGCATACGGATACGCCAGTTCTTGAAATAGTCTGCACTTGGTGACAGCGGCGCTGGTACTCCGCCAACAAAGAAAAAATAAGCGAAATTGATAAGATATTTTCTTAATTTTAGTTCTCATAAAAAAAGTACAGTTAAATCAGATCGATTCAACAGTACAAGGTTTTTGAACTATGCCATCTAGATTACGCTCTCTACGCCAACGGAAATCCCTGCAACTGTTAAAATAGTAGTAAACGGATCTAACGGCATTTTTGTCTGCGAACCATAGCTTATTATTGTTGCCATCTATCATCACTCCATTTCAAAGGTATTCGATATTATATTGTGAACGGCAATGATAGAGTGGACTAAGCTCCTGATGATTATATACATTTAATCGCTATTGCTGTTCTTGCAGGCGGCCGGCGAATTCATTTTTGTATATTCATTAAGAAACGACTGTTATCATAACTTTGTAAGGGGATAAGCAGGATGACTTCCGGAAAATTCAAGCCGTTTGTAATCTTTTCCACTCCAGCGGTTAATAATGCTTAGGACTAGCAGGCTGGAAAGGGGCTTGGGATGAATGAAACGCAAACTTTTACTGACCGGAGCGGCTGGAAGGATCGGCAACGCACTCTTCACAGGGCTGAAGGAAGACAGCAAATATGAAGTAACCGGCGCAGATATACAGGCAGACGAAGAGCAGGGGATCGCCCAACTGGACATTAATGATGAAGCACGGCTGGCTGAGCTTACTAAGGATGTCGATACGGTGCTCCACTTTGCCTGGATTAAGGATGAAGACGATTTCCTAGGTAAGGTGCTTCAGGGGAATGTAGCGGGTGCGTATAAATTGTTTGAGGCGGCGGTGCAGAATGGGGTGAGGCGCATTATATTCGCCAGCTCCAATCATGCGACCGGTTATTATAAGTCGGATGAGACAACGGGACCGTCAGACCCTTACCGGCCGGACAGCTTCTATGGATTAAGCAAATGTTATATCGAGCTGCTCGGCCGCCTCTATTCGGATCAGGGCAAGATTTCTTCACTGAATATCCGGATTGGCAACTTCCCCGGGGATGACCGTCCCCATTCGGAGCGGGCAGGGCATATCTGGATCTCGGAGCGTGATTTGCTGCAGCTGGTCAACTGCTGTATTCAGGCGGATGAGGAACTGCAATATTTGAATCTGTACGGGACCTCGGCGAATAGTGACAACTATTATACCATTGGTTATCTGGAGGAGCTGATCGGATACAAGCCCCAGGATGATGCGGCGGAGCTGCTCGAACAGGCGAAGGCGGAGGGCCGGGAAATACGCAAGGATGAAACCGAATATCAGGGCGGGCAGCAGGAGTAAGAAGCAGCGCAATCCGCGATTTCTGTTACCTGTATATAAAGAAGGCATGCGAAGATTATTTTTCGCGTGCTTTTTTTGTGCAAGCCATATACATACCTATACATACAAAGAAAAGGCTGAAACCCATCCCGAGCAAAGCACTGCTGTCCAGGGCTCTGGGGGAGTGCTGCATAGTCAGCAGAGTGTATTGAGTGACTACGATGGAGACTAAGGCATCGGTGAAGCTGAATATTTTGAGTGTGGATACAATGGGACCCTTCAAATTCCGGTTGGCCGTCATACCGTAAACCGCCATCCCAAGCTTGGTGAATGAAACGGCAGCGACGAGATAGACAAGGTTTCCGCTGAAAATAAGGGCATCCCCGAGGACATACATCCGCAGGGAAACAAGCAGATAACTGATGCCGAGCAGGCAAAGGAACAGGCCGCTGCGCCTGTATATGTTGTGCTCCAGCTGGAGCCTCTCGCCGGGTTGTTCGATTTGTTTGACGGCTGCGAACTTGTGGAGCGCCTGACCTCTTGCCGCACTGAGAATCAAATAATAAATGGCGTTGGTGATCAACCAGCCGGAAAGGAGGTACACGCCAAGAATCAGCTTGCCTGCGCCAATTACTGCATTAACAGCAAGCGATACAGTATTGACCATGGCGGTGCGCTCCTGATAATCCCCCCGGTAACGGTCAAGTAGCTCCCTGATGTGAATCCCTCCTTTCATCCCGCTTCATACGGTCTATAGCATTCTACAATCCGGATGTTAATAAATTGTTAAAGCTCTGGGCGAAGGGGGCAGCCGCATTTCCTTGGAAGCATCGGACACTGACCATATACACTTTGCCATTTATGTATTCATTTTCTTCGCTATCCGTAAAAATGACGATATAAAATAACATATGAGGATTTAATTCCCATGATATGACTGGTTATAATGCAGGTACACCGCTCCAAGGCACAGCGGTTTACAGCCTGACATTTAAATGATTTCATGGAGGTGATTGGGTGAGGCGGGCGGCTTCATATAAGTTACAGCACCTTGCACTTGAAAAATGAAAGGGCGTGTACAAAGATATGAATTCACCGATTTCGGTTCAAGCTAGTGTAAGCGGCATATTTATAAGGGTTAACCAGGTTGGATACAGTCCGGCTGCGGGTAAAATAGCCATCGTATTATCAAGCACGGGCTTGAGTGGAGTCAGATATGATGTGTTTAATTCAAACAACACCTCGGTATTGAACGGAACCATTACCACAGCCAGTAAAGGGAGCTGGGGTGACGCGGGTGGTGCAAATTGTGCTTACTCCTATGCTATAGATTTCAGTGCACTAACTACTGCCGGAAGCGGATATTATATAAAAATCAACGCCTATACGTCCCCAGTCTTCGCTATAAGCAATTCGGTTTACAGCAGTCTGGCCGATCTGTCCATGCAGTTCTTCAAAGTGCAGCGGTGTGGAAATACCAGTCCGCAGGATCATGGCGTATGCCATATGACGGGAACGAACTCATCCATTGACGGAAAGCCGGATGGTGCTTCCGGCACCAAGGACTTTACCGGGGGCTGGCATGATGCCTCGGATTATATCAAATTTCTGAGCACCATCGGACATGTTACGGATGTGATGCTAACGACTTATATCCACCATCCGGAAGCTTTTCCTGCTCCCGGAGGCGCGGCCGGAGCATTGACGGAAGCGAAGGTAGGTCTTGATTTCATTCTCAAGCTATGGGATAACACCAACCAGATTCTGTATATGGAAGTAGCCGACGGCCTGGACCATGATGTCGAGAATGATGATCTGGATTCCCGCAGCAAAACCTGGCCGCAAAATGACAATACGATCTATGGCGCGGCGCGTCCGGTGCATCCATGCCCTGCCGGTACAGGCGCAAACTTGGCCGGAAAAGCTGCAGCTGCCTTAGCGCTAGGAGCTAAAATATGGGGGGATTCTGCCGGACCGGTCTATAATACTGCATTAGCTGCCGGCTATTTGACTGCAGCCCAGCAGATCTACACCTGGGGTAAGACAAGGACGGGAATTGCTGGGGATGCGGACGAATTCTACGTGGATACGGACTATAAAGACGATATGGCCTGGGCGGCTGCCGAACTCTACCGGGCCACAGGTACCGCCGCCTATTTAACAGAAGCGAAATCGTTCTGTGACAGTGCGGGAGAATGGTACAACAAAAGTAACACAAGCCTCAACTGGTCCAGAGCCTATCACTGGGCAAACTATGAGGTTGCCTCCCTTGATCCGGCTTATAAGAATACTGCCGCAGGCCGGATGAATAATCATCTGAACCTGAAAAAGAATTATGCTGACGGGCAATTCTGGAATACCAGCAGTGAACCCAAATGGGGTACGTATGAAGCCATGAGCAATAATGCGGTAGAAGCCTTGATGTATCAGGAATTAACCGGAAATACCACATATGCGGTTCTGGCCCAGCAGCAGATTGATTTCATGCTGGGAAGGAATCCGTGGGGCGTTAGTAAGTTAAATGGTGCGGGTACAACCTGGTTTAAAAATCCCCGCCACCGTGTAACCACATTGAACCGTGTGAATAACCCGAATTATCAGCTCCGCGGAGCCTGGAGCGAGGGGTTTGAGACCAGCAGCCAGTACGCTGTAGACCAGCAGGACCCGCTGCTTACCGGGCAGGAAGATCCGGGTATCGTGCAGTTCAATGACAACCGGATGATCTGGCATGATAACCGCAGAGATTATGCTACCAATGAGGTTACCATATCAGGCAATGCAGCGGGTATGGCGATGGTCGCCTTCATGGGAGGAGGCGCATCCTCAGGTGCACCAACCGACTATATTACAAATGGAGATGCCTATGTAAGAGACGGCACCTATGCGGCAACCAACTATGGAACAGCAGCAACAGTCGATGTAAAGGGAGATGCGGATGAGGGCTATAACCGGAAAGGGTTTGTAAGATTCGATCTTACCGGTCGTACTGGATCACCCGTTGCTTCTGCTCTCTTGAAGATGTACTGTAATGCCGTATCTGCGTCAACGCCTGTGAAGGTATACGGACTTACCGGCAGTGATGAATGGATAGAGTCGGGAACAGGAGGCATCACCTGGAACAATCAGCCGGGCAGTACAGGTGCAGTGCTGGTTGGAACAATTAATGTATCTACAGCCGGCTGGTACACTATCGATGCAGCGGGTTATGTGAATAGCCAGCTCGGCGGCGATAAGAAAATGACCTTCAAGCTGCAGGTTGAGAACAATAACGGCGCAACGATAAGCTTCAACAGCAAAGAAAACACAGCCAATAAACCGGTTCTGACTGTGAGTTAGGCAGGTGATTAAATAGGAACCAAAGGGAATCCAGACTGGAACGGAAGGCTGCTGAGCTTCAATCAGCAGCCTTTTCTTTGCGTGCGTATGGAACATCGAGGCAGAGGAAGCGGACCGCCTCAAGGCCCGTCGCCCGCAGCGGGCAGTCCTCCGCTGGCATAGCTTTTGCGGTATTCGCCGGGAGTAAGGCCGGAGGCGCGTTTGAACATACGGATGAAGGAATTGACATTCAGGTAGCCGACCTGGAGTGCGATCTCCTGAATGCGCAGGTCGAGGTTCATCAGCAGCTCCTTTGCATGCCCGATCCGCAGGTTGTTCAGATAGTCGCTGAAATTGATGCCTTGCTTCTCCTTGAAGAAGGTAGACAGATAACCCGGACTCAGATTCAGCTTGTCTGCAACAAGATTCAGATTGATATTCTCTCCGTAATGCTTATCCAGATAGTCCAGCACATAGGCAAGGACGGGGTCCCTGGTCTCGGATTTCGCCCGCATGGCGGCAAGAATCGGCCGGACCAGGGCGTGAAGCCATTCCTTATAATGCCGGGTGGAATAGAAGCTCTCGAAGTTCTCCTTAAGAGCTGGCTGAATCAGTACAGCCTCCTGCAACCCCAGCTTCATTACCGTCTTGCCCGCCTGCTCCACCGCTCCCGCGGCAAAGGCCCGGAAATCTTCGGCCGCAGCGTCCTTCTGGTTCAGCTGCTCCAGCTGTCTGGCCAGCCATCCCAGCACCGCTTCCTCATTGCCTGACAGCAGAAGGCCCGACAGCTCCTCCCCGTGGGTTACCTTGACATGAAAGGAACGGGCCGATGAAGCGCGCGGCTCCACGATAATCTGGGTTTCTTCGTTCAGCCTGCGTTCTTTAAGCAGTGAGGAAAGAATCCCGTAAGCACCGGTAATCGGAGTTTCTCCGGAGTAGACAGGACTTACCGCGATGGTCAAATAAAAGGCCGGCTCCACCTCCAGCAGCTCCTTCAGAGTCTGGAGCGTCTGAAGAACAGCGCTCTGCGGTCCGCATTGGAACAGCAGCAGCAGGAGCTGGTTCTGCTCCGGCTGCACAGCCACTATATCCCCTTCGCTGCCCAGGAACAGGTGCTGGATCAGCTGCCACAGCATCAGGGTATCCTTCTCCGGGCTCTGGGACGGCTGCTTGAAGCTGAGCTTGAACAGCACGGCTGCATACGGCCGGTCTTCCGCTTGGGCATCCTCCAGATCCAGCAGATTGGGATTCAGGGGGATGTTCTTAATTTTATGGGAGTAGGCGTACTGGCGCACCAGCGAATTTTTATGCTCCAGATCGGTCTGAATGAATTGGTTGGTCTCCAGAATACGGCTCATGCGGTCCCCGATGATGGCGAATTCCTTCACGCTGCTCAAAGTACCAGCGCCTGTACCCGATTTACGCTCCAGCGCTGCAATCAGCCGCTGCAGCGGCCGGTTAAGACGGTAACTGAAGAACAGCGAAGACAGAATACTGGTGAGCACGGCGGCAGTCAGCAGGGCGGCCAGCAGCAGCTGCATCTGGCGCATTCCGGAAGCGACTGCAGCGGCTGGTGTAACCTGGACATAAGTGAATCCGGTCTGCCCGCCTTTTTGATAGAAATAATATTGGTCTCCGACCTGCTCATGGTAGCTGATGCTCCCGGAGATGTCGCCTAATACCGGCCGGTCTGCCGAGGTGGAGAACAGCATGACGCCGTCTGCATCCAGAATATAGAACGGACTTGCGCTCCCATCCCCGTAAGCCGTTTGCAGTTCGCGTGCATTCAGCATGACAATGCCATAGACCTCCTTGTAGGGCAGAACCTGGGTGACCAGCGGCAGCAGCGACCCGAGCGGACGCGAGGAATTCATCGTACTCTCTATAAAATTAGCTGCAGGCAGGACCTTCATGTACTGATTGCCCATCGTCTGCAGGCTCCAATAATCCGGCGGATATTCCTTGCTGGCATAATATTTGGAGAACATATCGTTCATACTGCTGGTGCCATCCTTTTCAAGAACATAATCCGCTTCTTTGAAATAGAGAATGAAGTTCTCAATATGCAGGAACGGGTTGGAGTAGACGGTCGCCAGATCCGATTTGACCTCACTGACCACATCATAACGCCTGTTCTCGCGGACCTGGCTCAAGAGGCCCAGGTTAGCCGTCCATGAATTCGATTGGTTAAGGGTTAGAATGATGTTCTGTGTCAGCCGGAAATGATTCTCGTAGCTCAGGGCGGTCTGCTTGAGACCCAGCTCATTCTGGCGGACCATCTCCTGATAGACCTTCTTGCTCAGATATAGATGAGAGAAAAGATTGAAAGAAGCCAGCAGCAGGATAACGCTGAGAAAGCTCAGCATTAGCTTCACGAACAAGGCGTTGAAAGCAAATTTAAAGTCCGTTCTTCTGCGCATGATGTTCCCCCTTGCCATGGACATTCTTTTTATACCATCATAGCTCCCGAAAGCTCACACGGACAATATGCACTTTCTTCTTTTTATACGCCGATTCCAAGAAAACCGCTAATCGGGCGATATGTAATATAACATGCTGATAGCGCTATCACCGATTTTATCCCTATAATTCAACCATAACTCCCGGCTTGAAAGGGGAAATAAGCTAACATCACTACAGTATTTAGGGGGAATGCGTATGGGGCAAGCAAATGCACTGCCGAAGACAACCGCCGGGAGAAATCGGAACCGGCCGCAGCTGAGGGAACGGGTGATGAAGACCTGGAGAAGAAACAAATTATTATGGCTGCTGTTTCTTCCCTGTCTGCTGTATTATTTGATTTTCAAGTATCTGCCGATGTTCGGGCTGGTGATCACGTTTAAGGATTACAATCTGTTCAAGGGAATCTGGGCCAGCAACTGGGTGGGCTTCAAATACTACCGGATGTTTCTGGAAAACCCGGATTTCCTGCTGCTGATGAAGAATACCTTTCTACTTGGATTATACCGGCTGGTATTCGGCTTTCCTGCCCCGATCCTGCTCGCGATTCTGCTGAATGAGGTAAGGAAAGCATCCTTCAAACGCCTCGTGCAGACGGTAAGCTATCTTCCGCATTTCATCTCCAATGTCATTGTTGCCAGTATGGTGATTATGTTTCTCTCGCCAACGGGAGGGCTGATCAATAATCTGCTCGGCGGCCTTGGCATCGGGCCTGTTAACTTCATGAACGAGCCGGGATTCTTCCGTATCATTTATGTACTCTCGGAAATCTGGCAGCATATCGGCTGGGAGACCATCATCTATCTGGCTGCGCTAACCGCCATTGATCCCCAGCTGTACGAAGCGGCAGAAATGGACGGAGCAGGCAGACTGCGGCGGATCTGGCATATTACGCTGCCGGGTATCTCTCCCGCGATTGTCATTACACTCATTCTGAATATCGGGCAGGTGCTGGAGATAGGCTTCGAGAAGGTCTTCTTGATGCAGAATCCGGCGATTTACGAAACTGCGGATATTATCAGCACTTATGTATACAGAGTCGGTATGCAGCAAGGTAATTTCAGCTATGGTGCTTCCATAGACCTGTTCATGGGGATTATCAGTCTGGTCTTCATCTATAGTGCCAACTGGATCAGCCGCCGCATAAGTGAAACCAGTCTATGGTAGAAAAGAGGTGCTTATTATGAAATTCCGGATTAACCTGTTCAGTATAATCAATGGGATTGCGCTGCTGATGGTTGTGGTCGCTACGCTGTATCCGTTTGTACACATGCTGGCGGTGTCGCTCAGCAGTGATTCTAATGTCATCCAGAATAAAGTGTCCATCTGGCCCAAGGGCTTTAACCTTGACATGTATAAAGTGGTACTGGAGGACTCCAAGATCTGGGTAGCTTACAAGAACACGATCGTCTACACCTTTACGGGTACACTGATCTCCCTGCTCATTACCTCCACGGGAGCTTACGCCTTGTCGCGGAGCGATATGGCGCTGCGCAAAAGCCTGACCATGCTGATTGTGGTCACTATGTTCTTCGGCGGCGGGATGATTCCCACCTTCCTTGTGGTCCGCTCTCTGAATCTGGTCGACACCGTGTGGGGGATGGTGCTGCCGGGTGCGGTGAGCACCTGGAATCTGATTCTGATGCGCACATTCTTCGCGGGCATTCCGAAGGAGCTGGAGGAGTCGGGGCGCATGGACGGATTGAATGACATCGGTATCTTTGCCCGTATCATCGTGCCCTTGTCCAAAGCTTCATTTGCGACGATTGCGCTCTTCTATGCGGTGAGCATGTGGAATAATTTCCTCGGCCCGCTCTTGTATCTGCGCTCCTCGGAGCTGTTCCCGCTGCAGGTGCTGCTGCGCAATATGGTCCTTGCCGGCACCTCCAGCTCAGGAGATGTAACCGGTATTGGGGGGGATAATCAGATTGTTGAAGAATCGCTGAAATATGCGACGATTATGGTATCAACGCTTCCGATTCTAGCCGTGTATCCGTTTATCCAGAAGTATTTCGTCCAAGGCGCAATGATTGGAGCCGTCAAAGGCTGACAATGAACTGTACAATTCATGGGAATGGGAGTGGCTTATATGAGAAAATGGATGACTGCAAGTCTGCTTACCGTGATGGCATCGCTGCTTCTGTCCGGCTGCAGCGGCAACAATAATAATGCAGCCGCGCCGGAAGCTGCTGTGCAGGAGGGCAGTGAAGGTTCGGGAAGTCCGTCTGCATTGCCGGTCAAGACCTTCACGGCGTTGCTGGACAACAATGCTACGTTTCCTTATTCGGAGTCCTGGCCGGTCTGGAGCTGGCTTAAGGAGAAGACCGGTGTCACCCTGGAGGTGCAGACACCTTCCGGGGAGCTTGAAGAGAGCCTCAATCTGGCGATTGCCTCCAAAAACCTGCCGGACATCCTATATATGCCGAACCGTAAGGAATCGAACAAATTCGGCCAGCAAGGTGCTCTGGTGGATATCAAGGAGTATATGGACAAGATGCCGAACCTGAGCAAGTGGATCCAGCAGTATCCCGATGAAGCTAAGGCGGCGTTGTCTGCAGACGGGAAGATGTATATGTTCCCGAACCAGGGCTTCGGAGAGACGAACCGCTTAGTCTGGATGTACCGGAAGGATGTTTTTGACAAGGAAGGCTTGAAGGCGCCAACGACCTATGAAGAACTGCATGAAGCTCTTCAGGTGCTGAAGGCGAAATACCCGGATAGCTTTCCGCTCTCCATCCGTTACGGGCAGAACCCCGATGAGCTGAATGCCAGCATGACGATAAACTTCGGGACCAGTGAGGGCGCTTATTATAATTTTGATACCAGTGAGTGGCATTACGGGCCAACGGAGCCCGCTTATAAGGAAATGCTCGGCATGTGGAAAAGCTTCTATGATGAAGGGCTGATTCCTCCGGATTTCCTCTCGCTGCAGACAAAGCAGTGGCAGGATATGGTATCTACCAGCAAGTCTTTTGTCACCGTCGATTATATCAGCCGGATTGATTTCTTCAACAATGCGATGCAGAAAGACAACCCTGAATTCAACATGCAGTTCCTGGCTCCACCCGCAGGTCTGGCGGACGGCAAGCAGCTCAATCCTTATTTTCACTATCTGGAGAGCGGTCTGACTGTGGCTTCGACCTCGAAGCAGATTGACGACATCATGGCCTATATGGATTTCTTCTACACAGAGGAAGGACGTACACTTGCCAGCTGGGGCAAGGAGGGGGAGACCTATACCAAAGAAGGCGATACGATCAAGTTCAAGCCGGAATACAGCGATGTGACCGAAATGCGCAAGCAGACCGGGCTGCAGACCAGCGGCACGTATACCTGGATCGACTTCGACGCCCATCTGTCGCTGTTCTCCGATAACCTGAAGCATGCTTATGAAGAAGCGGCCAAGTATGACCCGTCCGCCATGCAGCCCCGCCCGGCCTTCACCGAGCAGGAGAATGAAGTGATCTCGCTTACCGGGGAAGCGATCAACAAGCACCGGGATGAGAGCTTCGCCAAATTCGTCACCGGCTCCAGAAATCTGTCCGAATGGGAGAAGTATGTGGAGGAAATGAACAATCTGGGCGTGGATAAGCTGGTAGGCGTGTATAAGGAAGCTTACGACCGTATGCAGAACGTGCAGCTGAGTGGGGAATGAGGAATGGGATATACGGGCGGGCTGGAGGGAAAGGAAGTGCAGTGCGGTATGGACGATAGAGAAGGGCTGCTTGCGGTAAAAGCAGCGGAGCGGATGTCCATCCATATCTACAGCAGCCGCAGCCTCATGGGCGCCGCTGCGGCGGTGCAGGCTGGAGAATATATGCGCAGGCTGCTGGAAGAGAAGGACAGGCGTGTACGGATGGTATTTGCTGCCGCGCCTTCGCAAAGCGAGCTGTACGAGGGGCTGGTACGGGAGCAGGGGATTGACTGGTCCCGGGTCGACGCCTTTCATATGGATGAATATATCGGACTGGACAGCGCGGCGCCGCAGAGCTTCGGAACGTATCTGACCGCCAGGCTGTTCAGCCGGGTGAAGCCCGGCAGGGTGGAGCTGCTGGACGGAATGGCAGATGTAGAGCTGGAATGCGCGAGGTATTCGGAGCTGCTGCGCGAAGCTCCTATCGACATCGTCTGCCTCGGGATTGGAGAGAACGGCCATATTGCCTTCAATGATCCGCCCGTGGCCGATTTCAATGATCCGGTTCTGGTCAAGGCTGTGCTGCTTGAGGAGGCTTGCCGCCGCCAGCAGGTGAACGACGGCTGCTTCTCCAGGCTGGAGGAGGTGCCGGCCCATGCCCTGACGCTGACCATTCCCGCACTGATGGCAGCCGGGCAACTGGTCGGCATTGTGCCCGGCGCGTCCAAGCGGAGAGCCCTTCAGGCAGCGCTCCAAGATCCGGTCAGTACCGCCTGCCCAGCCACGATATTGCGTTCCCATCCGGACATGGTCTTGTTCACTGACCGGGAGGCCCTCGGCTTATGACGGCTATGCCGGAAGGACTGGAGAGTATAGTTGGGAGGCATTACAGCACAGGTAAGCTGATTGAATTGACAGTTGCGGGAGGAAGAATTGCCGCGGTGAACGGGCTTGCGGAAGATATAGGGTCAGAGGTTAAGGGTGGTGCTGAATCAGGTACAGGGATAGGGATAGGTGTAGGGACATTGTCTGATGCTGGGGGTGGTATTCCCTGGCTCGCGCCGGGACTGGTTGATCTGCAGGTGAACGGCAGCTTCGGCATAGACTTCAATACACTGCCGCTGCGTATGGAGGATGTATCGGGGATTACGCGCCTGCTTCAGGCGGGGGGAGTGACCAGCTATTGTCCGACGCTGATTACCAACAGCAGCGCAGCCATAGGTGAGGCTGCCGCAGCCTTCGCGGCAGCGGTGCGGTCTGATCCGGCTGCCGCCGCAGGAATTGCGGGCATCCATCTGGAAGGCCCATTCCTCTCGCCGGAGGACGGGCCGCGCGGTGCGCATCCGGCGGAGCATATCTGCCCGCCGGACTGGGAGGCCTTCGTCCGCTGGCAGGATGCAGCGGAAGGGCTGATCCGGATCATCACAATTTCGCCGGAATGGCCGGAGGCGCCTTCGTTCATTACCAGGTGCAGCGATGCGGGTGTTATCGTCTCCATCGGCCACACTGCGGCTTCGCCTGCCCAGATTCGCGAGGCCATTGCCGCCGGAGCGCGCATGTCGACACATCTGGGCAATGGTACCCATCTGAGTCTGCCGCGCCATCCCAATTATCTGCTGGAGCAACTTGCGGCAGATGAGCTCTGGGGCTGCATGATCGCTGACGGCTTCCATCTGCCGCCTTCGCTGCTGAAGCTTATTCTGCGGATGAAGTGCGAACAGGCGATTCTGGTCAGCGATGCGGTCTCGCTCAGCGGCATGCCGCCGGGACATTACCGGCTCCATATCGGCGGTGAAGTTGTGCTGACGGAGGAAGGCCGCCTGCATTTGGCGGGGAATCCCGGGCTGCTTGCGGGCTCGGCCATGCAGCTGGCCGAGCAGGTGGCCGGGTTGGCATGTTCAGGCCTCGCCGGGCTGGATGAGGCCTGGAACTGCGCCTCGCTGCATCCGGCGGGGCTACTGGGCCTGCCCCAGGCGGCAGGCCTTGCTCCCGGAGCGCCTGCCGATATCGTGAGCTTCCGCCGGGACGGAGCACGGCTGAAGCTGTTGGACTGCTGGAAGAACGGAGTGAAGAGCAGGTGCAGCGTAGAATGAAGCTGCTGGAATGCTGGAAGAACGAAGTGAAGTACAGGTGCAAAGTAAGGATAAAGCTGCAAGATAAGGAGGGGAGCCATGTATAATTTACTGCCAGAACCGCACCAGTTGAAGCTTGAGGACGGAAGCACTTTTCAGATCAAAGACGGAGTATGGCTGAGTCTGATGATGGAGCAGGAGGAGCCAAGGCTGGAGCGGCATTGCCGCCGTGCTTTTCCCGGGGCGAAGCTGGCCTGCTCCACAGAGGGCAGCGGCTATACTCTGCTGCTGCACAGCGCGGCGGGAACGTCTGCTGGTGAGCGTCTGCAGAAAGGTGCGTTAAGAGGGGGCGGCGGTGAGAACGGCGTGGCGGGAGCTGGGCTAGTTGGAGTGCCGGAAGCGGAGCTTTCCCTGCTGGAAGGCCGGAAGGAGAGTTACCTGCTGGAGGTGTCTGAGCATCGCGTCCACATCCGGGCAACGGATGCCACCGGGCTGTATTACGGGCTCCAGACCTTGCTGCAGCTGCGGAATCCGCAGGGGGAGATCGCCGCAGTCACCATTATGGACTGGCCGGATACCCGTTTGCGTGCGATGAACTATGACCTCCGCCAGACCTTCTCGAAGCCGGAGCTGCTGATCCGTTATTTGGCTGATTTCTCCAGCTACAAGATCAATGCGGTCCTGATCGAATACGAAGACAAGTTTCCGTTCCGGAAGTATCCGGAGCTGACGCACCCGCAGCATGCGCTGAATCCGGTGCAGCTGGAGGCGCTGCACGACGCTGCGAAGGAGCATTTTATCGAGATTATTCCGCTTCAGCAGAGCTTCGGGCATCTGGAATATGTGCTTCGGCACGACCGTTGGCGGCATCTCCGGGAGACCGAGTCTTCCACCGGAGAAATCTGCCCTTCCCGTCCGGAATCCTATCAGCTCATTACGGATTTGCTGGAGGAGATGATTGAGGCTCATCCGGACTCCCCTTATATTCATCTAGGCTGCGATGAAGTGTATAGCTTGTGTGAGTGTGCGCAATGCCGGGAAGCCTTCGGCGGAATCCGGGAGCGGGCGTTCATCGCCTTTCTGAACCGGCTGATTGAATTCACTTCAAGCCGGGGCAGAACGCCGGTATTCTGGCATGACATGCTGGATAAATGCCCGCCTGAGGAACTGGCGAAGCTGGACCCGCGCAGTGTAGCGATGATCTGGATCTATAACGGCCGCAACATTGAAGCGGAGGTCTCAGGGCTTGCGGACAAATTCCGAGCTCTCGGCATTGAAGTGTTGGGTGCACCGGCGGTCCGCAGCTTCGACTCGGCAGAGCATCAGAATTATCCCGTGCTGGATAACCGGACGGATAATCTGCGGCAGTGGGCTGAAGCAGCAGGTCGTCTCCACCTTGATTGCGTGGTGGCTACGAACTGGACCGGCCCGTTCAGTCTGGGAGTCCCTTACGGAATCTTTGAAACGACCTGGTACCCCATGCTGCTTCATGCTGAGCTGGCCTGGAACCGGAAGGCGGATACGGAGACTTTTATCGACCGCTTCCTGGAGCGGTTCCACGGCATTCCTGCCGGGAAGGCGCGTGAGCTTCAGGGAAAGTACAGGCTGGAGGATTATTATAATCTGATCTGGAAGCTGGTTGATGAAGTCCGGCTCAACAAAGATGTTGCCGGACTGATTGCGGTGATGCATGATTTTGAAGATGCTACAGACCGTTCGCGGGCTATCCATAAATACGTCTACCGCTGGGAGATGTATCCGGGGGATGAGGCGGAATGGCAGTCCCTGCTGAACAGTTATCAGCATAACCGCCGTGGTCGAGAGGCGGTCCGCCCGCGCATGACAGCAGCGTTGGAACAGTATCAGTCTCCCGATATGGCCGCTCATTTTGTAAGCTCGCGTTTCTTCCTGCATGATTATCTGGAGCGGACCTTATACCATGAGATGGGGCTTCATTTGGATCATTGAGCAACCAGTTGATAGAACTCTTCAAGCAGAGTCAACAGGACAAGTCTCCTAGTTAACAGCGGGGGCTTGTTTTTTTTGCATGGAATGATGACTTTAGAAGGTGGAGGAGGCTCAGCTGAATGAACTCAAAGGTCACCCATTTGATATGACATTTAGTTTCAGCACCACGGATCTGCGGTATCCCTTCATCGGGTCGGATGGGCTTTTTTCGTATTTCTCTCTATGGTAAACTTTAGGTAAATTATCTAGGGGGCTGGACATGAGAAAGAGTATACTGGCATTATTATTTCTGTTCTGTTTGACTGCTTGTGGATCTTCAAATGGAGGACTCACCACGAAAGACTTAGCCATAAAAAAGGTGGATGATGATAAAGCAGTTGTTCAATATGGAATGAGTCGTGTGGATGCGGAAAAACTGCTTGGTGAAGGCGAAGATATAAAAATCGGCAATTCATTCGCTTACAGCTCCGGAGTAAGGATTATGTACCGTGAGGATAAAGTGGCGGGTATTAATTTGACTGAAGAATCGGAGGATATGTATGAGACGGTCGGCGGTTTGAAAATCGGAATGTCCAAAGAGGATGTTAAAAAAATTTATGGGGATCAATATCTGGCGGATCTTGAGAAAAATTTGGATTATGCTTACGATTCAGACAGCAAACAGTTTGTAAAAGAATCTGAGTGGGCTAAAAATATTGAAGATAACACAAAAATTCATCTCATTTCAGTTATGTTTGATGGTAACGGAAATGTACGTAGTATTCTGTTAACAGATAAGCAAATGGCCATGACGTATAGATGAATTGATGATGGTGTGTTCCCCTGCTGGCATTCAGCGGGGGATTCACTTGCGAATATATATAATATTCCAAGTGATTTATGGTTCTGGATGGTACCGAGGAGATCCGTACTCTATTCGCCAACTCATGGATTATGGCGGAGTAGTAAGGGGATACACGTCGCATTTATAATAGCCGCTGCCCGTTTTGTTCGGCAATTTGAATTTAGAGCATACATAAAGTAGCCCATCGACCTAAGCGGGGCGGAGGGCTTTTTTTCATAAATTACATCCACATATTTCCTCAATAACCCTTAAGTGTCATTAATTGTTTTGGTGTCGTTTTTTTCCTTTCAGTCAAGTACATACGCAGCATCGGTTGGACAAACGTCACCGAGTCCTGATACTTCATGGCAGCGGATCGAAGATACAAATTCTGCGTTCGTCTATGAAGGTCCTTCATGGGGAACCTATACTAACAATCCTTTATCATCTGGTTTAACACAAAAGTATACTCTGAGTCCTGCTTTACACACAGTTAAGTTTAGTTTTGTGGGAAAAAACATTCGAATGATCGGTTATAGAGGACTTGATAGACAATCATCTATCAACATTAAAATTGATGATGTTCAATATAGCTATTCAGCAAACGGATCAGCACAAGCGGTTACACTTCTTTTTGAAAAAATGGGTTTAGAAAATAAATTGCATTCAGTAGAGGTAAGTGTAGTGAATTCTGGTACCTATTCGATTTTTGATTTTGATGCCGTTGATATCGATAAGGATGGATATGTAATTGTTTCAACGATAGTTGCACCTAAAGATTTAAAAGCAGTAGGTAGTGAATCTAATGTAAATCTAAGTTGGATGGCGAGCTCTAATGCTACCAGTTATAATGTTAAACGAAGCATAACTGCCGGAGGACCGTATGAAACAATAGCCACTAATGTAACTGGCACAGTTTATACTGACACTTCTGTAATTAGTAATACTACTTATTATTATGTGGTTACGGCATTAAACGCAAATGGACAAAGTACATACTCAAATTAAGCATCTGCAAAACCTCAAGGTGTATTAGTGCCTGATCCAGAACCATCTGGTGATCGTGCCATTCTAACTGTCACGCTAACGAATAGGCTTGAGAAAGAATTTGATCTCTCTATCGAAGAAGTGAATGCTTTCTTGGATTGGTATGATGCCCGTGATGCCGGAGCAGGACCGGCGAAATTTGCAATTGATAAACACAACAATAACAAAGGTCCGTTCAGTAGCCGTAAAGAATATGTGATCTTCGATAAGATACTCACCTTCAGTATTGACGAATATTCTGCTAAAGAATAATTTGATAATTAAAAACAAACCCGCCGGGCTTATACCTGACGGGTTTGTTTTTAATTATTCAACTATGAAGGTATAGTACATTTCAACATCGTTAGGAAGATTACAGGTTACAACAGCGACGCCGGGTTGCACACCTACCCATTCATATACACCGTCCTGAATAACATAACCAAGACTGCCAGTATAGTTAAAAAGGACATTGAAATTCCATCCGGAAACCATGATCCTTTCCCCAACTTTTAACCTTATTACTGCTTCTCCATGAATTGACTGAGGGGATACTTGAGAAATACTTGGAGCAAAGGTAGTATTTACTGGAGTTGATGCAACTGCGGCAAAACTTGTCGATCCCAAGGTGAAACATGCAGAAATAGTGAAAAGTCCTACAAGTGATTTCTTTTTCATTATTAGACAATCCTCCCGAATTATAATTATATTACATGGATAATGTTAATATTAATGGTTATAAATGTATATGAGTATTAAGAATGAGTTTATATGAGAGGATATGTAGATAAATAGATATATTAGTCGAAAGTGGTTGAAAAGGATACTTATGGAATGTATTAATTAGGACTATTATTAAATTCTAAACGTAGACAAACCCGTCAGGTATGTGATCTGACGGGTTCGTTTGTCATCCTATATCCTCAAGCAACTCCTTAGAATTATTACGTACATTCCCCACAGCCGAAGGGACTTTATAAGCCCGCATTTTCGCTGCATCGTAAGGCTTCAGCAGTTTTAATAAGGACTCGACATCGTCATTGTCTCTCCCCAGCCAGTCGGCCTCATCTTCAGGACGCAAGATCACCGGCATGCGGTCATGAATATCCTCCATCAGACTGTTCGGAGTAGTGGTGATGATGGTGCAGGTACTCAGTTTCTTTCCCTCCGGATCTTCCCAAGTGTCATACAATCCGGCGAAGGAGAAGAGGCTGCCATCACTCATGAGGATCCGGTAGGGCTGCTTGCTGGTCCCGTCCTTTTTCCACTCATAAAATCCATCAGCCGGAATGATACAGCGCTTGGTTTTAAGCAGTCGTTTAAAGGCGGGCTTTTCGGCTACTGTCTCCGCGCGTGCATTGATCATCTTACTGCCGATCTTCTCATCCTTGGCCCAAAACGGCACCAGTCCCCAACGCAGTTCCCCCAAGCGTTTCCCCGCGTCACTGGCAATTACCGCCGGAACATTATGCATGGGAGCTACATTATAATTGGGTTTCAGTGTAGCTAATTTGCTGTCATCGATTAAGTAGTGCGTAATTAGTTCTTCCAGGGTGACCGTAATGGTAAAGCGTCCACACATATAATCAACCTCCTCATCCAATTATAGCGCTTGGCTTCTATGGATAGAGGACGTAAGTGTTGGATTGATTATCCGGTTGTAGCTATGCCAGCTTACTTCACCTTAATATTGCGTGTTGCCCGACTGGCTGGTTTTACCTGAGGCAAAGCCCTTAAACAGGGTGGGTACATTGTGATAGCGGGTGTTGGTGATTTTTGCGGCGCTGCTGCTGCTGTCTGTACGGAAGATGGAATCTTTGACATTCGAGATGTCAGAGCTGTCCAGTGTGAAGTTCACGGCGTAGGAGGTTCCGCCGTTCTGGCGGGCCAGCTTGCCGATGTCGTCGGCTCTGAAGTTCTTAATGTTGATTGTGCCCGAAGCGTTTGCCTGGAACACTTTATCGTAAGCTTTATATGCACCTCCACCAGTAATATTGACTGTACCGGAGGCTTTCAGCGTCAATGCATCCTCGCCCACATCCTGCCAGGTTACATTAGAGATTGTAGCGTTTCCATAACAGTGCACCCCGTCTGCGCCGGGAGCACCGATAATTACATTTTTGAGTGTAGCATTCTTCTCCAGCCGGAAGATTGGCTTCTGGTTCTCTGCCTGGCTGCCATCTCCAAGTGTACTCGCATTGGCGACATAAGTCTGGCCATTGCCGTTAAAGGTCTCTCCTGCTGGAACAACAATCGTTGTACTGACAACAATTGGCGTTGCAGCGGATACCTTGGCCGGACTGGCAACATAGAACGAAGACAACATGACAACCGACAGGAGTAAGCCCACAACCTTTTTCAATAATATTCCGCCCTTCAACTGTAGAGTATAGATCCGGCGAACCGGTATCTTGCAGGTGTCCTGACCAGATGTGCACCTCTGCCCGCACCCGATATATAGGATATTCGGAACACGTGTGCATAGAACAAATTAGTTCTTCTGAGATCAATTACCATATTTCCGACACAATTTGGAGGGAGCTGCAAGCTCAGTTATAGTGTATAACAATAGTAGAATGGAGGAGATTACATTGAGGCAGGAAGAACTTATCCACGAGATTATGAACAATAATATGACAAGAGAGAAAGAAGAGAAAGTAAGAAAGTATAAGATTCTGAATACATATGCCAAGAAAGGACAGACCGTAATGGCCGGCTCCTCACTGATGGAGTATTTTCCGGTTAATGAATTACAGCAGACGCTGGAGAAGCAGACGAATATTTACAACCGCGGAATTGCGGGCTATGTAACCAGTGAGCTGTTAAATTCCCTGGAGGAATGTATTGTTGAGTTGGAGCCTTCTAAGCTGTTCATTAATATTGGCACCAATGACATCAGCTCAGCAGACGGCGAATATCAAGTCGGGAATCTGCTTGCGAATTATAATGAGATTCTCACGCAGATCGGAGCTAGGCTGCCGGAATGCAAGGTGTATGTCATGGCGTACTATCCGGTGAATGCTAAGGCTGATTTCAGCGGAGTGGATCAAGAGATGAAGGCGGGAATGTTCAGCACCAGAACAAATGCCGCGTTACGCGAAGCCAATGCCGAAGTGGAGAAGCTAGCAGCGCAGCATGGGTATGCGTTCATTAATGTGAATGAAGGGTTGACGGATGAGGAAGGGAATCTGAACGAAGAGTACACGATGGACGGGATTCATATGTATGCGAATGGTTACGCGGTGGTCCTTAATAATCTAAAAGAATATCTATAAGCGCCTGACACAATGTAAAGCAGCGGTCCTCCGGAGCAGGAGAGCCGCTGTTCAGTTATACCACTGCCCTCAGATCAGTTCCCCTCTCCGCTTCAAATACACATACAGCACAATTCCCGACACGGAGCAGACCGCAGCACATAACCCGATGAAGCCATAGCCCGCCTGCAGGCCGCGCAGCAGACCAAGCTCGCTTGAACGGCCATAGACCGTCTTAACGATTTCAATCACCCAGCCGATAATATAGTTCCCGATAACACTGCCGAGACCCATCAGCGTGACTACAAAAGTAATCGCAGTATCACTCCCGTTAGGATAGCGGCGGGCAATAAAGGCCATGACGGTAGGGTAGATGATCGCGATCCCTGCCCCGGACAAGGCGAACAGGAAAGCCAGGCTTTCCCCGCCGGCCAGCGCTACAAAGGTACAACCTGCCGAGAGCATTGAGAAAATAATCAGCGAGAGCACGAAGCCGATCCGGTCTGTCAGCGGTCCGATAACGAGTCTTCCCAGCGAGAACAGGAGGAAGAAGGCGGACAGCATGCCGGAGGCCTTGACGGTATCCCAGGCGTAAGCTTTTTCCAGAAAATTAACCAGCCAGCCGCCAACGGCGAGCTCGGAGACAACCCCGAAGGACAGGATCATCACCATCATCCAGAGCGCAGGATCGCGCATCAAGGTCTTGAAGGAAGTGCGGTCCTCATGCGGCAGATCATCCCCGGGAAAAGTACTGCGCAGCGCCGACACAATCGGCAGCAGGCAGAGCGACAGCATCACCAGATACATTCCGCGCCAGTCCAGCATATGTCCAAACACACTCAGCGACATAACCCCGGTGGCCAGCAGCGGCGCTACAGTCGAACTCAGTCCATAGAAGAAGTGGGATAAATTCATCATCATCCCCGTGTTTTTTACAAAAATACGTGCTCCCAGAATCGCCAGGCCAATCTCCAGCATCCCGTTGCCGATGTACATCAGGAAGTAGGAGGAAGCGAATAGAGGGTAGGTATGCGACAGGAAAATCAGTACTCCGGAGAGAACCATTGAACCGAATGAAATAATGCTGACCGCCTTGATGCCCCATTTGCGGACGAGAATAGCAGTGAACGAGCAGGCGATCAGGTAGCCCAGCGCATTCAGCGAGAGCAGTGTACCCAACTGTCCTTCATCCAGATTGAAAGCGAGCTGAATCCGCGGGATTGCGGGTCCTTTAATATTTTCTGAGATTCCGAAGACGACAAAGCCCAGAAAAATGGTTACGAGCTGCATAATATAGATAGTGTTACGTTTGCCAGCAGAATTGCGTGCTTGAGCCTTCAAAGTGATGCCTCCTGAATGATGATAAAATAATATAATATTTGGCTTACTTCCGTTCCACCAGCTGGAACCGGTAGGTCAGGCTTTCCATGGTTGTTGTAATCAGTCCTGCCATGTATTCCCGGCGGGTATCATTCTGGATGATCAGCTCAGGCATATGCTCGGGCGGAATAATCTCCTGGCACCCGCTGCGCAGATCCTCCAGCATCTCAGGCGATATATTGTCACCGGTGACGACGATCGTAGCAGGGTTAATAATGCTGATAATGGATACCAGTGCATGTATAGCCAGCTTGCCGGAATCTCCGCCCTTCTGCAGAAGCTGCAGCTGCTGCTCCCTCGGAATGCCATAAGGCAGGTAAGACACTTCTCCGCTGAAAAAGCTGTTCCCGTTAAGCAATCGTCCATTCACCATAAAGCCGGCCCCCGGGAAATGGTTCTTGGGAAAGGTCAGCACGGCAAAATGGCTCTCCGCATCCGGAAACAGCCGCTGATACAAGCCGTAAACCGTCAGATTCATATCGTTCTCGATAATAATCTCAACCTCTTCATAGCGCTCCTTCAGCAGAAGGCCAAGGGGCTGATCTGCGAGCGCCGGAACATCACAGATCCCAATCCGGTCCTGCTGGACTACACCGGGAATGCCGATGCCGACCGCCTGAACATTCGGGTGAACCTCAATAATCTGATCCAGCCAGTCCGTTAAGGTGTCTACGGTAATTTGCTCATGCACCTTGTCCGTTTGCTCCATAATCTCACCATTCAGATTCGCCAGCGCATAGCTAATGGATTGAATCCCGCCCTCCGAACGCACGATCATACAGATCATGAGGGAATAATTGGCGTTGAACTGATATTTCCGCGCCGGTCTGCCTCCGCTGGATTCCTCCCACCCAAGCTCCAGAATCTCCCCGGTCTGAACCAGTTCATTGAGAATGGTGCCGCAGGTGGCTACACTCAGCCGGGTCTGTCCGGCGATGGAGGCTTTGGTGCCTGTGCCGGATGTGCGGAGTATATTTTTAACCAGTTCCACGTTTATTTTCTTCACCAGCTGTGTGTTATGAGACGGATTTACCATAGCGCAACCTTCCTCCCGGATGATTATAATCCTATTATTAAAAGAGTTGTAATAAGTGTATTGTAGTGACTTCCCGGCAAATAAGCAAGCGATGATTAGCAGAACCGCACCGCAGCATTAACACATGATCAACGCAGTTCACTCGGTGTCCGCTGCTTGACCTGTTTAAATACACGGTTGAAGGTACGGATGTTGGAGAAACCGCATTCCAGCGCGATATCGAGTATGCTTGTGTCTGTATTCAGCAGCAGCCGTTCGGCCTGATTGACTCGGATACTATTGAGGTACGAAATGTAACTCATGCCCGAGATGCTTTTGAAGAAGCGGGAGAAATAGAACAGGCTCATGTTGGCGTGATTGGCGGCGTCGGCAAGGGTGATGGGATGCATGTAATTGACGTCAAGGTATTCCAGAACCTCCTGCATGATCTTCATATTCGTAATGCGCCGTTTATCCTTATGAGGATTGACTAATCCCAGCGGCATATGCCGCAGAATCAATGCGCACAGCTCGTGCAAAAGGCCGGTCATCAGCTGCTCATGATGCGGAGGCTTCAGAAGATGCTCCTGCAGCAGCTCCTGCATAATCGCGGACAGACGGCGGTTAATGAGCTCATCCTCCGGTGTGGACGGCCGGTTCTCCCGGAAAGGAGAGGTGAGCCGCAGATTCAGGGGCCAGCCTGCAGGGAAGCCGATCAGCGCCGGGTTAAAGATAACAAGAATAAGCTTCGATGTGTTGTCCTTGCTGTCATAGTAGTGAATATCTCCG
Source organism: Paenibacillus phytohabitans (assembly GCF_013141775.1). Classification (GTDB taxonomy): domain Bacteria; phylum Bacillota; class Bacilli; order Paenibacillales; family Paenibacillaceae; genus Paenibacillus_AQ; species Paenibacillus_AQ phytohabitans. Next base: position 82,598 of record NZ_WHOB01000027.1, on the reverse strand, counting down.
CTGCTGCATACGGCCAGATCGCCTGCCTGAAGCACCCGTGTTTCAGAGTTGATCCCCATCCGGATCGAGCCTTCCAGTACATAGATGATCTCCAGATCGTTATGCCAGTGGGCCAGGAAATCTATATTGTGACTCACAAATGCAGTGAAGGGAAAAGCTGTTCCATACGTTCTGTTCTCGTGAAAAGCTCTCATGATATCTCCTGTTCTGATCTTCGCTATTTAAATCTAAACATAGCAAAAAATGACCATCCATACAAGCAAAATGGCGAGCATCCGCCACCGGTTTGGATTACAATTTCTTCAGGGTATAGACGTGCTATTCAATCCAAAACCAAATTTGATTTCAGGATAAAAAGGAGAACTTGATATGGCGAAGAAGGCATTGATTGTAAAAGGCGGATGGGATGGTCATGAACCGAATGAGGTTGCGGCGATTTTTGCCGGTATTCTGGAGGCTGAAGGGTTCGAGGTAGAGGTGTCGGATACGCTGGACAGCTTCAACAACGCTGAGGCGCTTAAGGAATTGAGCCTGATTGTGCCGGTATGGACAATGGGTGAAATTGCGGGTGAACAGGTGGCGGCGGTGCTGGCGGCTGTGGCTTCCGGGGTAGGCATTGCCGGTTGTCACGGCGGGATGTGCGATTCCTTCCGTAACAATACAGAATGGCAATTTTTGACCGGGTCACAGTGGGTGGCGCATCCCTTCAACGACGGGGTGGATTATGATGTGAACATCGTAAGATCCGGCTCCAGCCCGATTGTGGAAGGCATCCCGGATTTCAAGGTGAAGTCCGAGCAGTATTATCTGCATGTAGATCCGGCGGTAGATGTACTGGCTACTACGACTTTTGTGCTGAGCGAAGGCGACCATTCAGCGAACGGTGTGATCACCATGCCGGTTGTTTATACGAAACGCTGGGGCCAGGGCAAGGTATTCTATAATTCGCTTGGACATCATGCGGATGTCTTCGATATTCCGGAAGCCAAGGAACTGATGCGTAAAGGCTTCATCTGGGCAGCAAAATAAACCGAGACAAGGTGGGACTCATTGTGCGTAAAGTGAAGGTAGGCATCGTCGGCTGCGGGAATATCAGCGGCATTTATTTTGAGAATTTGACCGGAACCTTTGTGAATACGGAGGTCTACGCCTGTGCCGATCTGGACCCTGAGCGGGCCGCGCAGGCAGCGGAGAAATATGGAGTTCCTCATGTATGGACGACAGAGGAATTGCTGGCTTCGGAAGAAATAGAGATTGTCGTGAATCTGACAACGCCTAACTTCCACTTCGATGTGTGTAAGCAGGCTCTGCTGGCCGGCAAGCATGTGTACGTGGAGAAGCCGCTGTCACTGACGCTAGAGAATGGAACCGAGCTTGTTAAGCTGGCAAAAGAAAAGAATCTGTTCGTCGGCTGCGCGCCGGACACCTTCCTCGGAGGCGGCCTGCAAACCTGCGCCAAGCTGATTGCGGACGGCTATATCGGAGAGCCGGTTGCCGCAACCGCCTTTATGCTCTGCCATGGTCACGAGAGCTGGCATCCGGACCCTGAGTTCTACTATCAGGCGGGCGGCGGCCCGATGTTTGATATGGGGCCGTATTATCTTACGGCGCTGGTATCCTTGCTCGGCCCGGCAAAGACGGTATGCGGGATCACCAAAACCTCATTCGCCACGCGGACGATCACCAGTGAGAAGAAGTTCGGCAAGGTGGTTGATGTCGAAGTCCCTACACATGTGGCCGGAACCATCGAGTTCGCGAGCGGTGCCGTGGCTACGATGATTACGAGCTTCGATGTCTGGCACAGCACGCTGCCGCGGATCGAAATCTACGGCTCGCTCGGCACACTGATCGTACCCGACCCGAATACCTTCGGCGGTCCGGTCCTGCTGCGCCCGGCGCACAGCACGGAATTCCAGGAGATTCCGCTGATCTACAATTATGCCGGGAACAGCCGCGGCATTGGCGTAGCGGATATGGCCCGCTGCATCGGGACAGGAGACACCCCGCGGGCGAACGGAGAGCTGGCGAATCATGTGCTCGAGATCATGCATGCGTTCCACACCAGCTCGGACACTAAGCGCTATGCGGAGCTGTCCACCAGCTGCGAGCAGCCGAAGCTGCTGCCGCTGGGTTTGGTTAAGGGTTATTTGGAGTAGTTAAGGTAGCTTATATAGTCAAAAAAACGGCGATCTGTCCCCGGGTTATGGGGATGGATCGCCGTTTTCGTGCGTGGCTCAGCTCCCCTGGTTCGTACCTTGTCGCGCCAGCAGACTGACTAACCCGCCCCGTACCTTGTCGCGCCAGTAGTTTGACTAACCTGCTCTGTACCTTGTCGCGCCAGCCGTCTGACTAACCTGCCCTGTACCTTATCGCGCGCGCCTCCAATGCTGACCAATCGAAATAAGTGGAAAAACGACGTTTAATATCTCATCCAATACTAAAAATAGGATAATAAGTGGAAAAAGTACAATTAATTCTGCCGAATATGCCTTTCACTAGAGAAATGGAATAATTAGATGCTCTTTATCCACTTATTGTTTATAGTCTGTTTGATTATTGGAATTTAGATGTACATTTTCCACTTAATTAATATTGGACTAGAGACAAAGTTATCAAAATGAGCCACAACTGCGATACATGTACAATTTCCCGCTGCAGATTGCTCACGCACCCTTGCTTTAACCCAATATTACTGTTACTTATGCATAACGAGAGACTCTCTGGAGTGATGCGGTCAATTCGTGTTAAAGATACTATTCAGTAACTATCACCGCTATTAGTGCTGTTCCCGCCACAATTTCATTATTATCGCAATCACGGCTATTGCCGCTACATTCCCCCTTATACCTTTGCCCCTGTCTTAATATCATTTATCTATACTACGCAAACATCTGTCTTACGCACACCGCACACCGCACACCGCACACCGCTAACGGATTAGCCCTATTGACAACCTGTATATACAGGTTTAAACTGTGTGAAGTGTTTGACCTTGTATATACAAGTTTAATGATTGAAATACAGCAATTCTTTTGGAGGTGCTTAATTTGACCCAGTCCCGGTATTCAGAATGGTGGCGCCGGTCCACAGTGTATCAGGTGTACCCGAAGAGCTTCAAGGACACGACAGGCAATGGAACAGGAGATATAAGAGGCCTTACTGAGAAATTGGATTATTTGCAGGAGCTTGGGATTGATATCGTCTGGCTGCAGCCGGTCTATGTCTCGCCCCAATATGATAACGGTTACGATGTTGCGGATTATCAGAATATTAACCCTGATTTTGGCACGATGGAGGATTTCGATGAGCTGATAGAGGAGCTGCACCGGCGCGGCATGAAGCTGATGACCGATATCGTGGTCAATCATACCTCGACGGAGCATGAATGGTTCAAACAGTCGATTTCAGGCAAGGACAACCCGTACCGTAATTATTATATCTGGAAAGACCCGGCACCAGGCGGCGGCCTGCCGAATAACTGGCAATCGAAGTTCGGGGGGCCTGCCTGGCAGTTCGATGAAGCTTCAGGACAATATTATCTTACCTTGTTCGACAAGACTCAGGCCGATCTGAATTGGGAGAATGCAGAGGTCCGCAGAGCGGTTAGCGATATGATGCTGTTCTGGGCACGCAAGGGTGTGGACGGGTTCCGGATGGATGTCATTAATTTGATCTCCAAAGACCAGCAGTTCCCTAATGATGACGGGAGTGTACCGCCGGGGGATGGACGGAAGTTCTATACAGATGGACCACGGGTTCATGAATACATCAAAGACATGTATGAAGAGGTATTCGGCCCGTTTGAGATGGTGACGGTCGGGGAGATGTCCTCCACTACCCTTGCACATTGTATCCGCTACTCGAACCCTGAAGAGCGGGAGTTCTCCATGACCTTCAATTTCCACCATCTGAAGGTGGATTATCCGGGCGGACGGAAGTGGGAGCTGATGCCCTATGATTTCGAGGCATTGAAACGGCTGTTCAGTGAGTGGCAGACCGGAATGCAGCAGGGCGGAGGCTGGAACGCTTTATTCTTCAACAATCATGATCAGCCGCGGGCGCTCTCCAGATTCACCGATGATGATGTCTACCGCGAAGAAAGTGCGAAACTCCTGGCTACAACGCTGCATGGACTTCAAGGAACACCATATGTCTATCAGGGCGAGGAGATCGGCATGCCGAATCCGAAGTGGAAGAGCATCGAAGAATTCCGCGATATTGAGTCCCTGAACATGTACCGCATTCTGCAGGAACAGGGCAAGAGTCCGGAAGCGGCCCTCAGCATCCTGCAGGAACGTTCGCGCGACAATTCCCGTACGCCGATGCAGTGGGATGACAGTCCGAATGCCGGATTCACCAGCGGTACGCCCTGGCTTAAGGTCGACGAGCGGTACCCGGACATTAATGTGCAAAAAGAACTGGAGCGGCCGGATTCGATCCTCCATCATTACCGCAAGCTGATTGCTCTGCGCAAAGAGCATGCCGTATTTATCGACGGTGTATTCCGCAGATTGGATGAAGGTCATCCCGAGGTGTTCGCTTATGCCCGGACAGGGATAGGGGAGACACTTGTTGTGGTCTCGAACTTCAGCAGTAAGGAGATTAGCTTCCGGTTCGCGGACAAGCATTGGGCAGACTTAAGCCAAGCGGATACGGACAAGCTTTTAACCGGTAATACAGCCGATGAACCTGCATTAACCCAAGAGCTTCAACTGAGTCCTTATGCTTCCTATATGTGGTTAACAACATCTAATACTTAAGGAGTGATGATATGGCTATTGACCGCAAGAATGTAGAGGATATTGTACGGGCGGTTGGGGGCAAGGAGAATATTGAGGTCGCGACACATTGCGTAACCCGGCTAAGATTCTCGCTCTATGACGAGAGCAAGGTGGATTCAGCAGCGCTGGACGCCAATGACCTTGTCAAAGGACAATTTTCCAGCCAAGGCCAGTTCCAGATCGTAATTGGTCCGGGAACCGTTGATAAAGTGTATGACGAAATGATTCAGCTGACCGGCGGTGCCCGTTCTTCCAAGGATGAGGTGAAATCGGCAGCGGCCCGTAAACAGAATCCTCTGCAGCGGGCGATCAAGACGCTGGCCGATATTTTTATTCCGATCCTTCCGGCCATCGTAACTGCAGGTTTGCTGCTCGGGATTAATAATATACTGACTGGACCGGGTATCTTCTTCAGCCAGTCGCTGGTTGATGTCTATCCGCAGTGGAAAGATATAGCGGCGATTATCAATACGATTGCCAGCACAGCCTTCACGTTCTTACCGGCCCTGATCGGCTGGGCGGCAGTGACCCGGTTCGGCGGCAGTCCGCTGCTCGGGATTGTGCTCGGACTTATTCTTGTTCATCCGGATTTATTAAGTGCCTACGGTTATGCCAGTGCTTCTACGGAAGGAACGGTTCCGACCTGGAATTTGTTCGGCTGGCATCTGGAGAAAATCGGTTATCAGGGACAGGTATTGCCGGTGCTGGTCTCGGCCTATATTCTGGCCGGCATTGAGAAGTTCCTGAACAAAAGAGTACATGACTCGATTAAACTGCTGGTTGTTGCGCCAGTGACTCTGCTGATTACAGGTTTCCTGGCGTTCACAATTATTGGACCGGTTACCTTCGGTATCGCCAATGCGATCACTTCCGGACTGGTCTATGTGTTCGATCATTTTGCGATTCTAGGCGGCTTAATCTATGGCGGATTCTATGCGCTGCTGGTCATCACAGGGATGCATCATACCTTCCTGGCGGTTGACGTTCAGCTTATCGGAAGTGAAGGCGGCACGTTCCTCTGGCCGATGCTCGCTCTCTCCAACATTGCACAGGGGGCAGCGGCACTGGCGATGATGTTCGTCATCAAAGAACAGAAGACGAAGGGACTTGCGGTAACGTCTTCGATCTCTGCCTTCCTCGGAGTCACGGAACCGGCGATCTTCGGGGTCAATATCCGCTACCGCTATCCGTTCATCTTCGGAATGATCGGCTCTGCACTGGGCGGGGTTCTGCTCACGATTAATCAGGTCCGCGCCTCTTCCATTGGCGTTGGCGGGGTTCCCGGCTTCTTGTCCATCTTCCCGAACCAGTGGGGCGTATTCTTCGTAGGTATGGCAATTGTGCTGATCGTGCCGTTTACGGCTACTGTGCTGTATGGCCGTGCCGTCGTCAGCCGTGCCGGGAAGAGTTCAGTTGCAGCCGCAGGCGCAACAGCAGCCGGAACAACAACGGTCAGCCCTCCGGCCGTACAAGATGAACTCAGCAGCCGCCAGTCCGTTCAAGGCTCACAGGAGCCGGTGAACATTCTGGAGCTGGCTGCACCGCTCAGCGGCACGGCAGTACCGCTTGCGCAGGTACCCGATCCTGCTTTTGCCGAGGGGCAGATGGGTCAGGGGGTTGCGATTGAACCCTCCGAAGGGAAAGTATATGCACCGTTTGATGCGACAGTCGCCCATGTAATCAAGAGCAAACATGCGCTTATTCTGGAGCATGCCAGCGGCGTGCAGGTACTTATCCACGTAGGGATTAATACGGTGTCGCTCAAGGGCAGCGGGTTCACCCAGCTTAAGAATATTGGCGATAAGGTGAAGGCCGGCGAGCTTCTGCTGGAATTCGATATGGATGCTATCCGTGCAGCCGGTTACCCGGTGATTACCCCAATCATCATTCCTGCGGGGCAGGAGATGGTGGAGAAGATTGAGGAGAAGACGGGACCGGCGACGGCAAAGCAGACCAGTATTTTGACTATTCATCTTAAGGGTTGATCCGGCCCGCCCCCGAATTGAATCCATGCGTCCAGAGCCACGGCGTGATACAATATAGGGCGGTGATCTATAATGAGAGAAAATATATATTTGCAAATCTATAATGAATACAGTAGCCAGATCCATTCCGGCCAGCTGCTGCCGGGGACCAAGCTGCCTTCTGAAAGTGAGCTGGCCGAGGCGTACTGCACTTCGCGGGAAACGGTGCGCAAAGCGCTGAATCTGCTGTTCCGCGAGGGCTATATTCACAAAATCAAAGGCAGAGGCTCGTTTGTGCTGGATATGACCCGGATGGATTTTCCCGTTACCGGCCTGATCTCGTTCAAGGAAATGGCAGGTACTCTCGGTGCTCCCTCACGGACACTGGTAGAGGAAACGGTGATGGAGCCGGCCGGCTCTGCGCTGGCCAGACAGCTGCAGGTTCCGGAGGATACCCCGGTATGGAAGGTGATCCGCGCCAGAGAGATTGAAGAAGAACGGATCATTCTGGACAAGGATTATTTCCGGGCGGATATTGTGCCGTTCTTAAGCGCAGAGATCGCGGCAGGCTCTATCTATGAATATCTGGAAGTGGAGCTGGGGCTGAAAATCAGTTATGCGAAGAAGCTGATATCCGTTGAGCCTGCAACGGAGGAGGATCACCGCCTGCTTGATCTGAAGAAATACACGCATATTGTCGTAGTGCGGAACTATGTGTATCTGGAGAATACGGTGCTGTTCCAATATACCGAATCCAGACACCGGCTGGATAAGTTTCAGTTCGTGGATTTTGCCAGACGGGTGCGGCGGTAATATTATGAAGTAAGCGGCAACGAAAAGAAAAACACATTGCCGGCACCCGGCAAGGTGTGAACTCCGATGTCACCGCCATGTGCTTCAATAATGTATTTGCAGATGGCAAGCCCCAGGCCGGCTCCCCCCCATTGGCTGGAGCGTGATTTATCTCCGCGGTAGAACCGCTCAAAAAGGTGGGGCAAGTGCTCGGGTGCGATTTCTGTACCGTTATCACTCACACTAACCTTCAGCCGCTTCCCGGTATGGGAAGCGGCTATAGTTATATGTGCCTCTTCACCTGCGTATTTGGTGGCATTGCCGACTAAGTTGTTAAATACCTGCGTGAGGCGGACCGCGTCTGCCCGCACCCTTCCAGCCGGAAAGGGACGGACCACAGTTAATCGGGCCCTGGCCTCAGTAAATTCATATTCCAGCGGCCGCACGATGGACTCCAGCATAAGATCGCATTCGATCTCTTCGTAGTTCATTTGCAGCTGCCCCGACTCCAGCTCCGAGAAGCGGAACAGATCCTCAATCAGATCGTTTAGCTTGTCTGTCTTGTCCCGGATGATTGATAAATAACGTTCGAATTTGACCTTATCCTGTGCGACGCCATCCTGCAGACCCTCCACATATCCCCTGATGGAGGAAAGAGGGGTCCGGAGATCATGAGAGATGCTCGCTATAAGTTCATTGCGTGCTTGTTCATAAGCATCCTGGTTCACCTTGGATTCCAGCAGACGGGTTCTCATCAGCTCGAACACGGCGCTGAACCTGCCCATTTCGTCATTGGCCCGGTATGTGATCGGGCAATCCATGTTGCCCTGCACAATCTGTTCAGCCGCAAGCGTAAGCTCCCGGAGAGGCAGTAGAATTTTGCGGGTTATCGTTCGGGTCATCCAAATTGTACAGCAGATCAGCGGGAGCACCAATAGGACCACAGGAATCATTTCATTATAAAATTTATCTGCGGATGAGCTGGTATTGCTCCCGGTGCCGACTGCTACAGAGCAAACGAGAAGTAGCGGAAGCAGGATAATGATAACCATCGAAGTAACCATTTGAAAGCGGAGGCCCGGCTTCTTCATTTACTTCCCCCCGTAAAATTTATAGCCTATACCCCGAACGGTAAGAATGTACCGGGGATTGGCCGGATCTAATTCGATTTTTTCCCGTATTTTTTTGACATGCACTGTTACCGTATTCAGATCCCCGTATTCGTGTATTCCCCAGGCACTCCCGAAGATCTGTTCACGGGTAAACACCTGATTGGGATGGATCGCGAGGAAGCGGAGTACCTCGAATTCCCGCGCTGAGAAATGAACGTTCTCCTTGCGTACCCGGACCTCATAGGCTTTGAGATCAAGCTCCAAGCCGGGATATACGACTGTACTTTGTTGCTTTGAAGGTAAGGTTAACCCGTTGAAACGCCTCAGCTGAGCCTTAACCCTAGCCACAATCTCACCTGGACTAAAGGGCTTCACCACATAATCATCCGCTCCCAGACCTAGCCCCAGGATTTTGTCGGAATCCCGTTTTTTTGCGCTGAGCATAATGATGGGAACATCGGACTCCGTACGTATCCTGCGGCATACCTCCATTCCATCAAGCAGCGGCAGCATAATATCAAGGACTACCAGCTGCGGATGAAACTGTCCGAAAGCCCGGAGCGCTTCTTCACCGTCAGGGCAGATGATCACCTCATACCGCTCTATCTCCAAATAATCCTTGATCAGCTCGGCGATCTCCAGCTCATCTTCGACAATCATAATCCGTTCACTTGCCATAGTAAGGACACACCCGTTTTTTGTAGGATATAGTTCTATATAAGAAGCACTATAGAAATTAACTAAAAGCAAAAGAAGCGGAGGGGAAATTTGGAACTGTAGGAGCGGTAGCGACCGCCTGAAAGCTTTCCGCAGGAAAGCACTCCGGAAGCATAAGCAGTCACCGGATTTCCACCGCGAACAGCAGTAATAATCAAGAAATCTGGAGACAACAGCGGCCGGAAGTCCAAATGTTCACCGCAGTGACGACTCAGCTTTAAGTGGAACTCTTTAGTGCATCTTATATAGTGACCATCATATATGATTTGGATATTTCCGTAAATCAGGACGTTTCAAAACCGATCATGGAGAATAAAATCAATGCTGCGCCAGCAACAATGATCAACAGATAGAGAATACGTTTTTTCATAGTCAGGTCTCCTTGGATTTAATTTATTGATTATTTAATTTCCATGTTCCGGAAGCTCATGATCCCCACCCAGGCAAATACGAGAATGGTTGCAATGGGAATCGAAATTAAGAGAGTAAGCTGATACGTTGTCGGCTGTGGGATGGTGATATCCATCACAAGCTTAAATACGGAATGCTCATAAAATTCTCTGTACACAGCCCATTTGCCGCTCAGCCACTCTGAGAGAGTGTCGAAGAAAAGCATTACCAGCAGCACCGCGCCAATCGTTATGCCGCTTATTGTTGTTGTGACAGCGAACACGGCAACCATGGAGGCAAAGGCTGCTGCATATAGTATCGTGAAGGCAAGTGTACGAAATAAATATAGGGCGGCAGGAATTTCCGGGAGGCTGCCGAAGCCATTCAGCAAACTGCCGGCTATCACACATATGACAGGGACGATTAAAGACAAAATGATGATTCCGATAGAATAGGCCGTCAGCTTGGCAGTATAAATCTGTCTGCGGCTGTACCCCGAAGCAACCGAGATTTTCATAATTCCAAGGCCATGCTCACCTGAGAGAAAGAAGCCTCCCACTACGGCTAACGAGATTTTAAGCACAAGCACATTCACTTGTATACCTTGGCTTAGCCCGGATATCCCGCTGAAAACCTTCTGATCTGAGCCCATATAATGGATAACTCCGGATAAGATGACCGCCACGAAGATAAAAGTGAAACAGAGAATCCGGAACGAGGGCTCTTTGTATAATTTGTACAGCTCAGACCGTAACAGATTTGCCATTTGCCGCCCCTCCAATCAGCTTGGTATAATACCGTTCCAGCTTTTCGCCCTTCGGCATGAACTGCTGGACTTCCAGACCTGCTGCAAACAGCTTAGCCGAGAGCGCACCGGGAGGGCCGAACGGTTCATATAAGCGGATGATACCGTCAGCATCTAGTTCATATTCCGTTGTCTGCCATTCTTCTTGTATAATTCCTATGGCTTTCTCTGGTGAGTCTACCTTGATGTGCAGGTATTGCCTGCACTTGGCCTGAAGCTCGCTTACAGACAACTGCTCCAGCATTCGCCCGTTATGAATAATCCCGTAATCCGTTGCCAGCAAATGCAGCTCACTCAGAATATGGCTGGATATCAGAATACTGATGCCCTTGTCCCTATTTAAATGAAGCAATAATTCTCTTAATTCAACAACCCCCACAGGATCGAGTCCATTGGTGGGTTCGTCAAGAATAAGCAGCTCAGGGTTGCCGAGCAGTGAAACCGCCAGACCCAGCCGCTGCTTCATACCCAAAGAGAAGTTGGCAGCGATTTTGCTGCCGGCCTGCTCCAGTCCTACCAGTGATAAGGTTTGGCGGATCTGCGTTTTGTCGCGGATACCCTTTTGCAGCCGGAATACCTCCAGGTTCTCTGCGGCTGATAGATGAGGGAAAAGGGCGGGTGTCTCAATAGTCGTGCCAATCCTTTTTCTCGCCTGCACAAGCTGTGCGCCTTCCTTATATCCGAATAATTCGATTTGGCCTGAGGTTGGCCTGGAAAGTCCTGCTGCTATCCGCATAAGGGTTGATTTCCCGGCGCCGTTCTGGCCTATGAACCCATAGATGCTGCCCCGGCGTATCGACAGGTCGACACGGTCCAGTGCAGGGTGATGCTTGTAATGCTTGGATAATTGGTGTGCCTGTAGCACATATTCGCTCATGCGTTCTCCCACCTCATTAGATTTCTATGTACTTAAAGTGTCTGCTGTCTTTCTCTCATTCTAGCGGCCCGTTATAAACGTTCACCCCGTCTAATCTGAACAGACCATAAAGATTTCATTAACATTTGATAAACATTCCGCAAAAAATGACCAATCCTTCAAGTAAAATGGCGAGCAGCGGCTCTTTGTTTAAATTACAATTTCAGTAGGATGGTAATTCTCATAATTTTCGGGGTAAGTCCTTTATTCTGCGTATGGGAAAAAATAATATCGGCTTGTAGAATGGTACTGTGGATTGTAAACGCTTGCGCACAATTTCAGGGAGGCTATTATGCACTCAATAAATGTCAGGAACCCCGTGATCTCCGGCTACTATCCAGATCCAAGTGTAGTCCGCGTAAATGATGATTACTATTTGATTAACAGCTCTTTTGAGTATTTTCCCGGCGTCCCTATCTTCCATAGCAAGGATCTGATTCACTGGACGCCGATAGGACATGTATTGACCCGGAAGTCCCAGGTGGACCTGCGGACAAGCGGCAGCTCTGACGGTATATATGCCGCTACGATACGCCATCATGCAGGCCGATTCTATATGATTACTACGGATGTGAGGGGGATCGGTAATTTCTTCGTGACAGCGGACAAGCCGGAAGGTCCCTGGTCAGAGCCGGTCCTGTTGCCTTATGGGGGAATTGATCCGTCCCTGTTCTTCGATGAGGATGGGCGCGCTTACGTGACTGTGCAGAATGGAGCCGGCTATGAATCCCATATTATCCAGTACGAGATTCATCCGGAATCCGGTGAAGTGCTGTCTGAGCCTGTGGAGATCTGGCGGGGGGATGAGGGTCCATGGGTAGAAGGGCCGCATCTGTATAAAATCAAAGGCGTCTACTACCTGATGACGGCATCGGGCGGCACCGCCCGGGATCACCGGGAGATCATTGCCCGCAGCAGCAACCCTTACGGGCCGTTTGAGAATAAGCCTGAACCTATACTGACCCACCGCGGGCTGAAGGAGCATCCGGTTCAATGCCTGGGCCATGCGGATCTGGTAGAGGATACGTCCGGGAAGTGGTGGGCCGTCTTTCTGGGCATGCGTCCGGTGGACGGCAAATACTCTCCGCTGGGCAGAGAGACCTTCCTGGCTCCGGTGACCTGGACGGAAGAAGGCTGGCCGTTGATTGACAACAATGAAGGAACCGTTGTCTCCGCTGAAGATTCCAGTCCGGATGACATTGCTCAGCGCATGGAGCTGAGCGGAGGCTTCGGCCCGGAATGGGCTTTTCTGCGCAGCTATGAGGAGGAACGGTATTCCTGGACAGAGCGCGATGGCAAGCTTGCCGTCCGGGGGAATACCTACACGCTGGATGATGAGGCGCCGGCTGTATTTGCCTGCATCCGCCAGAAGCATCACCGGATGGAGACGGGCGTAAGTCTGGATTTTGATCCCGTGAAGGATGGGGAATATGCCGGACTGGCCGCCCGCCTGAACAACCGGGGGTATATCTTCTGGGGACTCGCCAGCCGGAGTGGCAGACGGGTTATGGAGCTTACCGTCAAAGACGGGGATGAGAAGCAGATATATCATTACCCGGCGGGGAGCTCCGGAGGGGTACGGCTCCGCCTCCGTTCGGACGGAGAGGTCTATACCTGCTCGTATTCTGAGGATGGCATCTCCTGGCATGACGCAGAGCAGAAGGTACATGTATCTGTCCTGTCACCTGAGGTGAACGGCGGATTTACCGGTGTCTGCCTGGGACTTCACGCCTCGGGAGAGGGTGCGGATGCTGCGGCTCCGGGTTATTTTGCAGAATTCTATTACACAAATACAAAAGGAGATGTCTTATGACACATTTGCCGAAACCTAATGAACCGCTCGTTACCCACATCTATACTGCGGACCCGTCCGCCCATGTCTATGAAGGGAAAATCTACATTTATCCTTCCCATGACCTGGATCACGATGGACCGGATAATGATAACGGGGACCAGTATGCGATGGAAGACTATCATATTCTGTCACTGGATAGCTTTGATTCGCCGGTAGTGGATCACGGCCAGGCGCTCCATCTGGATCAGATCCCCTGGGCCTCCAAGCAGCTCTGGGCTCCGGATGCGGCCTATAAGAATAATACCTATTACCTGTTCTTCCCGGCCCGTGACCACGACGGAATATTCCGGATTGGTGTGGCTACCTCTGCTTCACCGGCAGGCCCGTTTGACCCGCAGCCCGATTACATCGCTGGCAGCTATAGTATTGATCCGGCTGTATTGGTGGATGACGATAACCAGGCTTATATCTATTTCGGCGGTCTTTGGGGAGGGCAGCTGGAGAAATGGCAGACTGGCACATTCGTGGCGGATGCGGAAGGGCCTGCTCTGGATGCGCTGGCGATTGGACCGCGCGTGGCTCTGCTGAGCGAGGATATGCTGTCTTTTCAAGAGCAGCCTGCAGAGATTTCGATTGTGGATGAAGAGGGCAACCCGATTCTTGCCGGGGATGAGCAGCGGAGATATTTCGAAGGACCCTGGGTCCACAAGTACAACGGGTATTATTATCTCTCTTACTCGACAGGAACACAGCACACGCTGGTGTATGCCGTCAGCCGGAATCCGCAGGGGCCATTTACCTTCAAGGGAGAAATTCTCTCTCCGGTCATTGGCTGGACCACCCATCATTCGATTGTTCAATTCGAGGACAAGTGGTATCTGTTCTATCACGACAGCTCGTTATCAGGCGGCGTGAACCATAAGCGCAGCGTGAAATATACCGAGCTTAAATATAATGAAGACGGAACAATTCAGAAGATTGATCCATACCCGGCCTCTGCTGAATCAGCGGAGTAATCCGCAGGCTCAGCAGCTTGCAGTACAGCAGCCTGTATGACAGCAGAACAAACGGCAGCTTCCCCGCGGAGGCTGCTTTTTTGCTGTATGTAGACTGAATAATCCGGCAATGTGAACCGCACGTTAGCACGTTAGAGTAAGCTCGGACAAGTTGCCGATTCACGTGATCGAGATAAGGAGGCTCTTCTGAATTCCAACACCGTGTCCGTGCCGGAAGCGCTGAGGCTCTTAAGTTCACATCGTATTCGACGTTAATGTTGTACGTAGTACAACTTCGATACCCGGATATCCGGGTATTTGGCAGGATTGTTGTACGAAATACAGCAATTATTCAGCTAAACCGTCTGGAGGCAGCGAAATGATGCTTTTTGTACAACAATTTTGGATTTTGTCCTGGATCGAGAGGGGAATGTTGTATTTGGTGCAGGATTATATAAAGTAAGATGCTCCTGCTTGCTTCTGCCCGAAGGGAATCTGGACAGTAAAAAGTAAGATGTAGCGTCAAATCAATCAGAGCATGTCTCAGGACTATTGGAGCTGTGCTCTATTTGGTTATGGGCTGTTGCAGACTTTCCTTTAATTTGGCCAGTGTATCTTTAATTTCGCTTCTACTTGGACCGGCAGCTCCTGCTATATATTAAATTTGGATAAAGAATAAAAGGGGGGTACAGCAGGATTTTTTATGAATGCGTTTCCAATAATACACCGTTTGAACTAGCAGTATCGAAGATCATCCCCATTACATGAGGAGAGTGGACAATGATATCTCATACCCAAACACGCAAACTTCGCAGACTGACTTCAACCGTAATAAGTGCGGCGCTACTTGCAGGCTTGCTGCCGCAGACCGCTCTGGCCGGAGATACCTGGCCGTTCAAAGGGGACAGCGCGCATGGAGCTAACCAGCCGAGTATACATGGCTACACCAGCAATCAAATCGCGGGTTGGAGTCCTGAGACCGATCCGGATGCGGAACTGCTTCGTTCCCGCGTGCCTTTACAGAAGCGGATTTCATCTTTCACGGCTACACAGGCCAATCCTAAGCTGAGTCCGGATGTCAAGATGATGAATGTCGCAGGCGATTATGGAAATGCCTTCATTGAAAATGCTCCTTATACCAACAAGTTTGCCCAATATCACTTCAATTTCTGGCAGTATGTTGATTATTATTCGTATTGGCATGGTACTGCAACGGCATATACGCCGCCGGAATATTACGATGATCTGGCCCAGTCCGACTGGCAGCAGAAGTGGTTTGAGTTCGGCATGCTGAATATTCCGAATCCAACCTATACGGATGCCGCACATAAGAATGGGGTCATGTCGCTGGCCGGTGTGTTTTTCTCCAACAATGACCGCGGACAGCAAACCTACAAACAAATGATTGTGAAGGATGAGAACGGTGACTTCCCGGTTGCCAGGAAAATGATTGAAATGGCAAATTACTTCGGCTTCGACGGCTATTTCCTTAATCAGGAAGAGGTGAGCCCGAATGTCGCTACAGCCGATATTCCCGATTACATGGCTTTCATGAAGGTGCTGCAACAAGGCGGGTTATATGTCCAGTGGTACGATTCATTAACTACGAACAACGGTTCCAATACCTTTACAAGAACCTTTAGTAATAACAATATTTCGATGCTGTATGATAAAACGGCAAAAGAGCCGGTTTCAAACTCCTTTTTCTTCGATTACGGAGTGAATAGCACCCATATTAATACAGCTATAGGCTATTTGGCTGGAATGAATGAGGATGAAGGGACAAATTACAATCTGTTTGATATTGGCTTTGCCGGACTTGAAGCAGGCCGTGACCGTTTCAAGAGCGTACAGGGAACAGCTCTGAAAGACAAGTTGACAGCAGGCGGAGCTCCGCGTTTGAGCATCGCTACGCTCGGAGCTGATTTCGTCCATGCCGGTCTTGACGAGGATATGGGACAAGCGTGGCCTGTCTCCAAACGCACCGACAATGATTACCAGTGGATGACCCATCTGCGGGAGCAGCTCTGGTGGTCAGGTCCGAATGTGAACCCCGGCAATACAACCGTTTCGCCCGCGAATACGGTGGCGGATGTCTATGCGGATAACCGCTACTGGCCGGGAATTTCTTCGGTCATTGCGGAACGCTCCGTGGTTCAGAATTCCAACTTCTATACGAATTTCAATACCGGGCATGGTATTTCTTATTATGTTAACGGGGAAAAGTCAAATGAGGAAGAATGGTCCAACATGAGCCTTCAGGATATTCCTGTAACGTGGCAATGGTGGCAGGATACCCTGGGCAACCGCTTGACGGTTGATTACGACTACGGTCCGGAATATACAATGACAGACAATTCACGCATGAGCTATAAGCAGATCGGCGGCTTCAACGGAGGCAGTTCACTGGTTGTGAACGGGGCGCTGGACAAGGAGAATTTCCTCCGCTTGTACAAGAGCGACCTGTCCGTACAGGCAACGTCCCAGCTGTCGATTGCTTATAACAAGACTTCAGCCGACGATGCTTCTGTCTTGAGTGCAGGCCTGATCTTCAAGGACAATCCGTCCAAGGTAGTCAGGGTACCTGTGGAGAACAGCGGTAAACAAACCATGGGCTGGGCAACGGCTGAGGTGGATCTGGGGGCTTACGCAGGTAAAGAAATCGCAGCCTTTGGCCTGGTGTTTACGCCGGGTGCAAGCACAATCGCCGATTATCAGGTAAACATCGGCCAAATCCGCATCTCTGACGGTTCAGCCGTGAAGCCGGCCGCGCCAACCCATCTGGTGGTTTCGCAGGCCTTGCCGAATACGAATGAAATGATTCTGAAGTGGGATCTGAACAGCGATTATTCCCAGGTGAAGCAATACAATGTATATGTGAACGACATCTTTATGGGCGGCAAATATGACGAGACGTTCTACATCAAACAGCTGCCAGCCAAATCCGGTATAATTAAAGTCATTCCTGTAGGAGCGGACGGAGTAGAAGGGGAAGCGGCCACAGTGTCCTTTAATTTGGACTCGGCGGTATCGGGTGCTGAGGCCGAAGCTAGCGAGAACGGCGATCTACTGGTCAAGTGGTCCGGTTCAGACGCTGCCGGGAACGTTAAGGTGACGGTGAAATCGGTAAACTGGATTACAACCGCAGAGCCTGTCTCCAGACAATTGATCCTGCCGCAAGGGACAACCTCGGCATTGTTCAGCGATATGCCAGTTAATGGGGACGAGTTCACTGTAACCATCCAGGCAGGCAACTCGGATATTGTAACCTATAATGGTACATTCATTGACAAGCTGTCGGAGCCTTATGCCGAAGCATGGTCCTGGAATGGAAATACACTGAGCCTGCCAATGCCGAACACACGGGACTGGAGGTACATGTACGTCTATGAAGACGGAGTTCCTAAGTCTTTTGCGGTAACCTATTTATCAGGGGCAGCAGCGCAAAAGCCGATGATTATCCGCGGCCGCACCACGAAGGCAAGCCTTAGCTTTACGTCGACCAAAGCAGTAACAGTGGTGATGGAGGATTACAGCGGGAACAAATCCCAGCCGCTGCAGCTGGATAAGCGGTACAACGTAACCTTTAACAGTAACGGCGGCCAGCCGAAAGCGAAGGTTGTCCAGGTTATGAACGGTGCGCTTGTAGCTGCACCGAATGTGGCGAGAGAAGGTTATGTGCTGGAAGGCTGGTATAACGGTAATGCGAGATGGCACTTTGCCTCTGACACGGTGAATGGTCCGCTTACGCTGCAGGCGAAATGGACCGCGCTGCCGCCGAATGTACAGGTGGTCAGTGAAGGCTCGTTCCGGGCAGGACAGGATGGAGTGCTTCGCGCTGTTGGTAAAGGTACCGGTACATTAGTCTATGCCTGGTATGCCGATCAGGGAGAAGGATACGGTGAAGTTATTGCCACTGGCGATACGCTGACACTTACAGATCTGACAGAAGAAATGAGCGGTTACCGCTATAAGGTCATTGTGACCGGCGAAGGCGGCTTGACCGCAGAGAAGGAATACAACCTGCAGGTCCTTCCGGCGGAAATCCAATGGATGACCCCGGCATTTGTAATGGATTTGCCATCGGTACTTGAGACTGTTGCCGGGGAGCCGATCGCGCTTGCCGTCGATACATCAGGAGATATTGCCTCCATTGAGTGGGAAATGAAGCGTGCTGCGGATGAGGAATGGCAGACGGTTCCGGGCGTTACCGGCGCGGTATACCGGTTCAATCCATTATTTGAAGAAGATGGAACGAATTATCGTGTTGTGCTGACCGGCAAAGAGGCCACAGACCCGGCGCGTATCGTTGGCTCACCACTGGCACTGAAGGTCTATCCGCAGCATGAAGCTCCGGCGATTGCTTCATTTACAGCGACAAGCCAATCAGTAATGGAAGGTAACGATGTGACCTTTACAGTTGTTGCCGATTCCGTATATGGTGAACTGGGCTACAGCTGGTTCAAAGATGATCTGGTTATAGAGGATGCTCTTGGCAGCAGCCTGACCCTTGCCAAGGCGCAACTTTCTGATACGGGCGTTTATAAGGCGCGTGTAGAGAATACCCGCATCGTTGGCGGCCGCCCTTATGTGGATACGGCGGATACAGAGGTTATTACTCTGAATGTAAACCGTCAGCCGGTGACGCCAACTAATCCCCCGTTGACGGCAACCAATCCTCCGGTGGCTGCTCTGCCAACGGCAACACCTGTACCGGCTGCAACACCGGCGCCTTCGGTCGCAGTGATATCAGCCGCACAGCTGGGCAGTCCGGCCGTAAACGGTGTAGTTACCGTGCAGGTACAGCAAGCGGTCACAATTGAGCTTCCGGTTAACGCCGGTGAGCTGCTGGGAACCAATACGCTCCGCGTAGAGGGAGACGGAACAGTTCTTGAACTGACACCGGACCTGCTGAAGCAGCTGGCCGAAGCCGTGCCTGCTGCCCAGGGCAACGGTGCAAAGATCGTGCTGCAAGCAGAATTCAAGGCACTTGCACAAGCTTTGCTGAAGACGGAAGCCGGTGTCTCGCTTAAGGGACAACTCCTGGACTATGATCTGAGCTTGTCCCTGGCAGATGGAACCGTTAAGCGTCCCGGCAATTACGCTTCTCCTGTTAGTATAAGCTGGCCAGCCGGTGAAGCACTTCATCCGAAGCTGCTTGGCTTGTACCGTGTAGGCAGTGACGGTACACTCACTTATCTGGGAGGATCTGCTGCGGCCGGCAGTCTTACAGCCGAACTTGACGGCAACGGCACTTACGCACTGCTGGAGTATACGAAGCAGTTCAACGATGTTCCGGTCACGCACTGGGCCTTCGAAGCCTTGCGTGAGCTGTCTGCGAAGCATCTGATCAAGGGAATATCGGAGCAGGCTTATCAGCCGGGCCGGAATATTACCCGGGCTGAATTCGTGCAGCTGATGGCCGGCACGCTGCAGCTAAGCGGCAGCGGCACTACTTCCTTCACTGATGTTCCGGCAGGCGCCTGGTATCAGCAGGCACTCTCCGGCATGGTCCAGGCCGGTCTGATTACCGGCCGTACGCCGGAGTCTTTCCAGCCGGCTGCAGCAATCAGCCGGGAAGAGATGGCCGTCATTCTGATGCGCGCTTACCGGCTGCAGCAGGGTTCAATCCCGGCCGCAACGGGCAGCCTGTCTATTAAGGATGCTGGAGACATCTCCGGCTGGGCAGCGGATCAGGTGGCTGAAGCCGCTGCGCTTGGCCTCGTGAAAGGGCGGGCTGACGGAACCTTCGCGCCCAAAGCTCCCGCCACCCGGGCAGAAGCTGCGCAGATGCTGCTGAATTATCTGAAATAAGCCTGGCGGGCGGTAAGGAAAGACCGCCGGCTCAAGCCATAAACAAGGCGCTCACCCCCTGAACAGTATTTAGGGGGGAGCGCTTCTTGTGTATCATAATGATAAGCGTAAGCTGACAAACTTGAAGCCAATGCTTCCGAAGTGAGTTTGTACGAAGTGGTTTCACGGAAGCGTAAGCTGACAAACTTGAAGGAGGTGGATTATGCGAAGTAATTCCCTGTACCGCAAGTATTTTAAAGATAATATGTTTATGCGCTTCACCCTTATTGTCTCCTGTATCTTCATTGCAACGATCATTGCCTTCTCGTATCTGGTGCTGATGCTGATCTCGGATTCTGCGGTGCAGCGGCAGATGGATATCCAGCGCAAGACGATGGAGAGCATCAGCAACTATGTGGAGAACAAATACCAGTCCGTCCAGGACATGATGCGTGATGTCTACCGGGACGGGAGTCTGGCGAGCAACACCACATTTCTGCTGGAGCATCCCTTCGGCGAATATGTCGAGCACCGGCTGGACCGCTATCTGCTCGGGGATCAGACTACCTCTAACGCCGTACAGTATTTCCAGAACAAGATCGACGATGATCCCGATATCCGCAGCCTGATGCTGTACAGTGCCAATCAGCAGGTGATGTACTATTATGACAACCGCAGGCAGTTTGAACGGATATCCACCAACGCGGCCCATTCCTTTGTCCCGGATTCGATGGTTCTGGATGAGGAGAGCCTGGTGTCCGTGCCGAATATTTGGGTGCTGAAGAGCATCGGCATGCAGAGAACCCCTATGTTCTCGGTGAAGATTCCCATTACCAATAAGTCATCGCTGCTCAATATCGGCCAGCTGCTGGTCTACTTCGATTCCGAATCGATCTGGCAGGCGATGAATAATTATAAGCAGGATTTCAAAGGCGAGATTCTTGTGCTCTCTGCCCAGAATGAAGTCATCTTTGACACTTCGGGTCAAGGGTACGGCCGGAAATATTTGCAGCTGCAAGGGGCGAACTCCGGGGAGGAAATCTCCATGGGCGGAATGCTGGTCACCAGCCTGACCCAGAGCCAGGCCGGCTACACGGTGGTCAGCCTGATCTCCAAGAAGGAGCTTGCCGAAACCTACAGCAGCGCACGCAATACTATTGTTACGATTGCCCTCGTCTGTATTCTGTTCGCCGTGCTGCTGCCGGCGATGTTTATTTCGAATTTTGCCAAACGGACGCACCGCATTATCCGCTTCACCCGCAAAGTGAAAAACGGGGATTTGAACACCCGGATTATAGACAACCGTGAGGATGAACTGGGCCAGATTGCCAAGAGCTTCAACAGCATGCTGGATGAACTGAACCAGTACATTGATCAGGTGTACAAAGCTGAAATCAAGCAGAAGCATACGGAAATCGCTACCCTGGAGGCAAGGGTGAATCCGCATTTTCTCTATAATACGCTGGAGGTTATACGGATGCGGGCTATTTCGAGCGGCGCGAAGGATGTGGGCGAGATGATCTACAGCCTGTCTGTGCTGTTCAAATCGTATGTCCGTCCGAAGGTGAAGTATACGTTCAAGGATGAGCTGGAAGCCTGCCGCATGTACCTGGAGCTGTTCCGGATCCGTTACAAGGACCGGTTCTCCTATACCATTGAATGCAGTAAAGAGCTGGAGCCTATTCCTGTACTCAAAATGTCCCTTCAGCCCGTGATCGAAAATTATATTCTGCACGGCATGCGCACCGGACAAACCGGCAACGTGATCAGCATCAGGGTCCATCCGGATGATCACAACAATATACGGGTTGTTGTCACGGACAACGGCCTGGGGATTGCCGGGGAGAAGCTGAACCAGCTCCGGCTGGGACTGGAGGATAACCGGGAATTGTCCGGATCAGAGTCGTTCGGGCTGCGGAGCATTCATGAGCGGTTAAGGCTGATGTACGGCAAACCGTACGGGGTTGAGCTGGCCAGTGAAGCAGGGGCCGGAACCGAGGTCACTATTACTTTTCCATATCCCGTCAAGGAGGAGACAGATCATGTATAAGGTGTTTATTGTCGATGATGAGCCGTTCATTCTTAGCGGCCTGCAGGATATATTGGACTGGGAGCAGCTGGGCCTTACGATTGTGGGACAAGCCGAGAACGGGCAGGAGGCGCTGGAGCAACTGCGGGAGGTGCCTGCAGATATTCTCATTACTGACATTTCCATGCCCGTGATGACCGGCCTGGAGCTGATCCGTGCGGTCCAGGAATTCCGTCCGGAGCTGAAGGTGGTTGTGCTGAGCGGATATGATGAATTCATCTATGTCAAAGAAGGCCTGGCACTGGGGATTGAGAATTATCTGCTCAAGCCGATCAATCTGGAGGAATTCCAGAGCACGCTGGAGGCGATTGCCGAGAAGCTGAATGTCTCCAGGCTGGATACAGAGTGGTCGGAGTATACGAACTCCGTACTGAAGGATAATGTGCTGCTCCGCTGGCTGCGGAAGCAGATTGACCCGGACGAACTGTCCGAACGGCTGAATCTCCTGGGCTTGTCAATCAGCAGCCGGTATGTGGAGGTTGCTCTGGTCCAGGCAGACCCGGAAACGGAAGCCTTCCGGAAGAATGCCGCCGCTCTCCTCGGTACCCGCGCTTCGTTCTTCATGTTCTGGGACTCGGACAATGATCTGGTGCTCATACATAATTTCGCGGACGAACGCAAAGGGAAGGAAGAGATGGCTTCCATTCTGGAGGAGATCACCGGCCTGGGCTCCCCCGGCCAGCGGCTGCGCGCTGCGGTTGGAGCCGTCATGGACGGGGTGCAGGCTGCTCCGGCCAGCTATGAGCAGGCGAAGCAGGCTCAGGAATTCCTGGAGATCTACCCGGAGCGCAGCCTGATCTATTATGAACAGCTGAAGGAGCGCAAGGAGGATATTGAAGCCGCTTTGCCGGAGGACTGGAGCGAGTATTCGAAATTAATTATGGCCAAGAATCTTCCGGCGCTGACCGAGCGGCTCGAATTGTATTTCTCTGCGAAATGTATGGAAGGGTTGACCCCTGAGCTGCTCCGGGAGATTTCCCTGGAGTGGATTCTGTATTTCCGCATGCTGATTAAGGAGATCCGCAGTGAAATGGAGCGGGAGCTTATTGCGCAGGGGCTGAACGAGATCCACAGGGCGAATTCGCTGCCGGGTCTGTCCGCCGCAGTCATGCAGACGGCCGGAAGCATCATCGAACTGCTGGACCGTGAGCTGAAGAGTCCGGTTGTGAACCAGGTGCTGAATTACATTGAGAAATCCTACAGTGAGGATCTGTCACTGAAGAAGCTGGGCTTCATGTTCAATATTCACCCCGTGTATCTGGGCCAGCTGTTTCACAAAATGACTGGTGATTCCTTTGCAGAATATTTGAACCGTTACCGGATTGAGAAAGCAAAAGAGCAGCTCCGCTCGACAAACAACAAGGTACATGAGATCGCACGCAGTGTCGGCTACTGGGAAATGGGCTATTTTTATAAACAATTTAAGAAATACGTTGGCATCTCACCGACAGAATTCAAGGGGCTGCTCTAAGCAGCTCCTTATTGATAGATATATGTTATGTTTTGGGGTTAATTTCTTTATTTCATACCTGAATATATATAGTTTCTCTTCTATTTGAAAATGCTTTCATCTTATAAAGTAAAGGTATAGCTCATGGAAACCTGCAGCCGGGAAGGCCCGGCAGGCCTGAATTTCCGGACGGCTAATTAAAAGGGGGTACGGCAAATGAGTAAGAAAAAGAAACACTTCTCCTTGTTGTTGACAACGCTTTTAACCGTTTCACTGGCGCTTAGCGCATGTGGGGGGGACAGTAAGAACAATGCAGGCGGGGAAGCGGCTTCAGGAGGCAACAAAGCTGCCGAGTCTACGGAGAAACCTGTAGAGCTGATCTGGTACACTATCGGGCCACCGCAGAAGGATATGGATAAGGTGCTCACAGAAGTCAATAAATACACGCTTGAAAAAATTAATGCAACACTCGATATCAAAATGCTCGACTTCGGGGACTATACGCAAAAAATGCAGGTCATGGCTGCTTCGGGCGAGCCTATGGACATCCTGTTCACCTCTTCCTGGGCCTTCGATTATGTGCAGAATGCACGCAAGGGCGCGTTCCTGCAGCTCGATGATCTGCTGAAGAACCAGGGCAAGGGAATTGTGGATACTATTGATCCGGCGTTCCTGGAAGGCTCCAAGGTGGACGGCCATAACTATGCCATTCCTGCCAATAAAGAGCTTCCGGCTCAAGAAGTCTTCCGCTTCAACAAAGAGCTGCTGGACAAATACAAGCTGGATCTGACCAGCGTGAAAACGATGGCCGATCTGGAGCCGCTGCTCAAAACCATCAAGGAAAACGAGCCTGGAGTGACCCCGTACGCTATGGTCAAGGACTTCATGCCGATTATGCCATTTGACTATGTAATCGAGAAGATGCCGATGGCTGTATATATGGACACCAAGGACTACAAGGTCATCAACATCCTTGAGACTCCTGAAATCAAGGAAGCGCTTAAGACCGTCCGCAAATTCTATCAGGCGGGTTACATCTCTCCTGAAGTAGCCACTACATCGTCGGTGGATGACTTGTACAAAGCCGGCAAATGGTTTACTGACCGTGCCTCCACCCAGCCGATGGCCGACAATCTGTGGTCAGTAAGCTACGGGTATCCGGTTGTGTCGACACCAGCCAGTCAGCCGTATATCTACAACTGGTCCGTCATGGGCTCCATGCAGGCCATCTCCGCCAACTCTGAGTATCCTGAGAAAGCCATGGAATTCCTGAACCTGCTGAATACAGACCCTGTATTGCGCAACATGATTGACTCCGGTATTGAAGGCGTCCATTACGAGAAAATCAGCGACAACATGATCAAGAATCTCCCGGATGCGAAGAACTACGATATGCCGACGTTCTCCCTGGGTAACATTATGATCAACTACCTGAATGAAGGCGACCCTGAGAACAAATGGGAAGAATTCAAGAAGTTCAATGATGCCGGTATCAATGCACCGCTGCTCGGCTTCAACTTCGATACTTCCAAGGTGACTAACGAAATCGCCGCCGTTCAGAACGTGAAGGAAGAATTCTGGGCACCGCTGATGACCGGATCTGTAGATTCGGAAGAATACCTGACCAAGGCCAATGAGAAATTAAAAGCCGCCGGTTTGGATAAAATCATCGCCGAAGCCCAATCACAGATCGACGCCTGGAAAGCAGCGAACAATAAGTAGCATTCAATTCAAGACCGGGCGGGTGATTAGACTTGGCCTGGTCTTTTTGTATCAACGGAAGAACTTTCCGGCATAGGAGGAACTAAGAGTATGGGGAAAATAGGGAAGTCCGCCAAAGATGTGTTGAAAAATAAAGTGCTGCTGTTTATGGTTCTCCCGGGCACGCTGTGGTTTTTATTCTTCTCCTACCTGCCGATGGTGGGTACGGTAATTGCATTTAAGGAGTACCGCTTCAGCCGGGATGGCTTCTGGGCCAGCATCATCAACAGCAAATGGGTCGGCTGGGATAATTTCAAGTTTCTGTTCAGCACCAATGATGCCTATCTGATCACACGCAATACTCTTTTATATAATATAGCCTTCATTGTCCTTGGCTTGATCCTGTCAGTGCTGCTGGCGGTGGTGCTGTCCGAGATTGCCAACAAGAAGCTTGCCAAGCTCTATCAAACAGGCATGTTCCTGCCATACTTTCTGTCCTGGGTCGTTGTGGGATACTTCGCGTTCAGCTTCCTTAGCTCGGAGCGGGGGCTGCTCAATGCAATGTTCGGCAGCAATATCTCCTGGTACTCGGAATCGAAATACTGGCCGTTCATTATTATATTCGTGTTTCTATGGAAGGCTGTCGGCTATAACAGCGTGGTCTATCTCGCCGCAATTATGGGTATAGACAAGTCCCTCTATGAAGCGGCCATGATCGACGGGGCGAGCAAATTCCAGCAGATCCGCGGTATTACGCTGCCAATGCTGAAGCCGATCATCACCATTATGACCTTGCTTGCTATAGGGAAGATATTTTATGCCGACTTCGGGCTGTTCTATCAGGTGCCGAGAGATTCGGGGACGCTCTACAGTGTGACCAACGTAATCGATACGTATGTGTACCGTGGACTCAAGACTACCGGCGAGATTGGAATGAGTACGGCTGCGGGCTTATATCAATCGGTGGTTGGGTTCGTTCTGGTGCTTACCTCCAATTACATCGTGCGTAAATTCGATAAGGACAGTGCATTATTCTAGGGAAAAAGAAGGAAAGTGAGGTCATCCAAATGTCTGCTAATGCTAATCCTGTGAAATCGCGCGATTTCCACCGGCTGTCGTCCGTGTGGAATATCATCTTCAACTGTATCGCCGGAGGCTTTGCCTTACTGTGTATCTTCCCGTTCCTGTTCGTAGTCCTCATCTCCTTCACGGACGAAGGGGCGCTTGCGCGGGACGGCTATCAGTTAATCCCGGCCAAATGGAGTCTGGAAGCCTACAAATATGTATTTGGCTCAGGGGACACGCTGCTCCGTTCCTATGGGGTGACCATTGCCGTAACGGTCATTGGCACGCTTGTCAGCCTGATCATTATTTCACTTTATGCCTATGCCATTTCACGTAAAAGCTTCAAATACCGCAATTTCTTCGCGTTTTTTGCGTTTTTCACCATGCTGTTTAACGGCGGGCTGGTTCCTACCTATATTGTGGTGACACAGATGCTGGGTCTGAAGGACACCATTTGGGCGCTGGTGCTGCCGCTGGCCGTCAATGCTTTTTACATTATGATCCTGCGGACCTTCTACATTACCAGCGTGCCGGATGCCCTGATTGAGTCGGCCAAAATTGACGGCGCCGGAGAGTTCCGCACCTTCCTGGGAATCGTGCTGCCGCTGTCCTTGCCGGGCCTCGCTACGATCGGGCTGTTCAGCACCCTGGGGTACTGGAATGACTGGTTCAATGCCCTGCTCTATATTGATAATCCGAATCTGGTGCCGCTGCAGTCGATGCTGATGCGGATTGAGACCAGTATGCAGTTCATAATGCAGAATTCGCAGAACAGTTCATTAAGTCTGGAAGCCCTCCGCAACATGCCGCAGGATACCTCGCGTATGGCGATGGTGGTATTGGCTACCGGGCCGATTATTTTTGCATATCCGTTCTTCCAGCGTTACTTCATCCAAGGTCTTACCGTGGGTGCCGTTAAAGAGTAGGAGTACAACAGGAGAAAGGGTGTGGGAGCCAAAATGTTATATAAAGACTCTGCGAAGCCCGTCAAGGAGCGGACTGAACATCTGCTGGGGCTGATGACGCCGGAAGAGAAGGTTGGCCAGCTCGTTCAGCTATTCGGGTGGCAGACCTATGATCATACAGAAGGAACGATAGAACTGACAGAAGACTTCAAACGCCAGATCCGCGAAGGCGGCATCGGCGCATTATATGGCACACTGCGGGCAGATCCCTGGACAGGGGTCACCCTGGAGAGCGGACTTGGGGCGCGGGCCGGAGCCGAAGCGGTGAATACCATCCAGCGTTATGTGCTGGAGCATTCCAGGCTGGGCATCCCCCTGCTGATCGGCGAAGAATGCTCGCATGGGCATATGGCGATCGGGGCGACGGTATTTCCGGTTCCCCTGCTGATTGGCAGCACTTGGAATGTCGATCTGTACCGGGAGATGTGCCGGGCAGTAGCTTTGGAGACCCGGGCTCAAGGCGGTGCAGTTACGTATTCGCCTGTGCTTGATGTGGTGCGTGATCCGCGCTGGGGCCGGACCGAGGAATGCTACGGGGAAGACCCGTACCTCATAGGCGAATTCGCTGTAGCTTCTGTGGAAGGACTCCAGGGCGACCGGCTTGACAGCGGGTCCAGTGTCGGGGCGACACTGAAGCATTTTGTCGCTTACGGCAGCTCGGAAGGCGGCAGGAATGCAGGTCCGGCGCATATCGGCAAGCGGGAGCTGCTGGAGGTCGATATGTACCCGTTCCGCAAAGCGGTGGAAGCCGGTGCAGTATCCATCATGCCAGCCTATAACGAGATTGACGGAGTGCCTTGCACAACCAATCAGGAGCTGCTGGAGGATATCCTGCGCGGCGAATGGGGCTTCAAGGGCATGGTCATTACCGATTGCGGCGCTATCGACATGCTGGCCTCGGGCCATGATACAGCGGACGGCGGGGAAGATGCGGCAGTGCAGGCGCTAAGCGCCGGTATTGATATGGAGATGTCGGGCGTCATGTTCGGAGGCTATCTGCTGGAGGCGCTCCGTTCCGGGCGGCTGGATGAGAAGCTGGTGGATCAAGCGGCTGCACGTGTGCTGGAGCTGAAGTTCCGGCTGGGCCTGTTCGAACAGCCGTTTGCCGATCCGGACCGGGCAGAGCAGGTGATCGGCAGCCCGGAACATGCGGAGCTGGCACGGAGCATTGCGGCAGAAGGAATTGTCCTGCTGAAGAATGATGGCATCCTCCCCTTGTCTGCGGGCACAGGAAAAGTGGCTGTCATCGGACCCAATGCGGATACCGGCTATAATCAGCTCGGGGATTACACCTCCCCGCAGCCGCGTGACCGGGTGGCGACGGTGCTGGCCGGAATACGGGCCAAGCTCTCCGCTGAGCCGGAGCGGGTACGTTATGCGCCCGGCTGCCGGATCAAAGACGGTTCCACCGAGGGGTTCGAATCTGCGCTCCAGGCAGCGGCTTGGGCGGATACGATCGTACTCGCACTGGGCGGGTCGAGCGCCAGAGACTTTGGCGAGGGCAGCATTGATCTGCGGACCGGAGCCTCGAAGGTAACAGGGAATGGACTTAGCGATATGGATTGCGGCGAAGGCATTGACCGGATGTCGCTTCATCTGTCCGGCGTTCAGCTGGAGCTGTTGAAGGAGCTGAAGACGCTCGGCAAGCCGGTGGTAGTCGTATATATCAACGGCCGTCCTATTGCCGAGCCCTGGATCGATGAGCAGGCGGATGCCATTCTGGAAGCCTGGTATCCCGGGCAGGAGGGCGGCCATGCCATTGCGGACATTCTGTTCGGCGATGTGAATCCGTCCGGCAGGCTGACCCTCTCGCTCCCGGTGGACGTAGGACAACTGCCCGTCTATTATCTGGGCAAACGTTCACGGGGTGTACGTTATCTTGAAGGGGATTCGCAGCCGCGTTATCCCTTCGGCTTCGGGCTCAGCTATACCGAATTCAGCTATAGCGGGCTGCAGGTAGAGCCTGCTGAAATCCAGGCGGACGGAAGTGCTGAAGTTACGGTGGAAGTGGAGAATACAGGCTTACGCGGAGGCGCGGAGGTCGTTCAGTTATATATTTCCGACCGGGTCAGTAAGGTGACCAGACCGGCCAAGGAACTCAAGGGCTTCCGGAAGATTTACCTGGAACCGGGAGAGAAGCAGACGGTCACTTTCAGGCTCAGTGCTGAACACTTGAGCTATATCGGGGCGGAGTACAAGCGGGTCGTTGAACCGGGGATCTTCCGGATCGGAGTAGGAAGGAACGTCAACGATACGCTCGATATAGAGCTTGCCGTCATGGAGGATTAGGGATGAAACGATTAGATATGGAACGAATAGACAGGTTTATCCGTGAATGTTCACAAGCGCAATGGCTGGAATATCGGGCGATTGAAGACTGGAAGGTCTTCTCCACAGCCTACCGGCAGCCGGGGCAGTATGACGAATTACAGCCGTATTCGGGCAGCGAAGCCTTCGGATTGTTCCCGAGCGTACAGGGAACGACTTATATGTTCCGCACGACGCTTGATATTCCGGCGGACTGGACGGGTGCGGACACAGGGATCATCTTCCACTCCGGCGGAGAAGGGCTGCTGCGTGTAGGCGGAGCTTCCCGGCAGGGGCTGGACCGCAATCATACCTTCGTTTCACTTGACCCTGTTGCCGACGGAAGAAACCCGGAGCTTGAGATCGAGCTCTACGATCCGATTCCCGAGCCGGATGATCCGCTGAACAAGCAGGCGGTGATTCAGCCGCCGGTCCGGTCTATAACCGCTGCGCTCGTCAGGGTTAACCTGCCGGTGCAGTCGCTGATGTATACCGTTACCGTGATCCGAGATTCGGCGCTGCTGCTGCCGGAGCAGGATTTCCGGCGTGTCCGTATCCTGGAGGCGCTGTATCAGGCGATGGATGCTTTTGTCCTTATGGGGCCTGAAGCAGCAAGGTACAGCGGCGGGATCAGAGCCATTGAGCAGGCGCTGACCGGGAAAGTCCGGGAAATCGGCGGCAACAGCGAAGGCTTCATTCATATGGTCGGGCAGTCGCATATCGATATTGCCTGGCTGTGGCCCACGAGGGAAACTGTTCGGAAGACCAGCCGGACCTTCTCGACGGTTCATGCACTGATGGAGGAATACCCGGAGTACCGCTACGCCCAGAGCCAGCCGCAGCTGTTCGCTTATCTGAAAGATAATGATCCTGAATTGTACGCGAAGGTGAAGGCGCGGATTCTTGAAGGGCGCTGGGAGCTTGTTGGCGGTATGTGGGTGGAGCCGGATCTGAATATTCCAAGCGGGGAATCCCTGATGCGGCAGATGCTGTACGGGCAGCGGTTCTATCAGGAGGAGTTCGGGCGGCAATCCGAGATTGAATGGCTGCCGGACACCTTCGGGTATTGCGCTTCCCTGCCGCAGATTCTGAAGCATGGCAAGGTCCGTTATTTCATGACGACCAAGCTGGGCTGGAATGATACGAATCTGTTTCCTTATGATTTGTTCCACTGGGTAGGCATCGACGGAACGGCACTTCTGTCTTATATGAACCACGGAGTGAATGAGAGTACGCTGCCGAAGGATATTCATGAGCACTGGCAGTCCTACCGTGAAAAAGCCGTGCACAGCGAACAAATGCTTCTCTACGGACACGGGGACGGGGGCGGCGGAGTGACCCGGGAGATGCTTGAATATCTCTCGCGCTCCGAGCTCATGGTGGGCCAGCCAGCCTCCGGCTACAGTACGGCGGCAGATTTCTTCGCAGGCATCGAGCAGGCGAAGCCTGAGCTGCCGGTCTGGCAGGGCGATCTCTATCTGGAGCTGCACCGGGGAACCTATACCACACATGCCCGGAACAAACGCAATAACCGCAAGGCCGAGATTCTGTACAGGGAAGCGGAACTATGGCAGACGCTGGCCGGACACCAGCTGCAGCCGCAGCAGCGGGAAGAGATCGGGCAGGACCTGCATGAGGGCTGGAAGCTGATTCTGCTTAACCAGTTCCATGATATTATTCCCGGCTCGTCGATTCCCGAGGTCTATCAGACCTCGGACAAGGAGTATCAGAGCATCTTCGCTCTTGGAGATAGCAGCCTAAAGTCGGTCATGGAGGCCGCCGTATCGGATATCGATACCCGTGGAGAGGGCCAGCCTTATGTCGTCCTGAACGGTCTGGGCTGGGCCCGGGATATAGTGGTTGAGCTCCCGGCTGCCGGAGACAGAGCGGATAACACTGCTGCTGCCGTATATGACCGGAACGGAATGCGGCTGGCCGCGGAGCCGGTTACAGCAGACGGGCCAGCTGCTCTCCGCGTGCGGGTGCCGGAGGTTCCGGCATTCGGGTACGTTACCGTGTGGCTGAGAGATGAGGAACAGCCAGCGTTGTGCGAAGATGGCGGAGTTGACGGTAACGGCGGGGTTGGCAGAGATAGCGGAGATGTGCCGACACCGATTGAAGCATCTAATGAAGCTTCGGTTGCAGCTTCGTTCGGCCAGGACTGGGAGACGGAATATTACCGGCTCCGGTTCAATGAACAGGGCGAGATCATCAGCCTGTACGATAAGGAAGCCGGGCGTGAGATTGTCAAGGCCGGAGAGCGGCTGAACCGGCTGCATTTCTTCCATGACCGCCCTATCCTATGGGATGCCTGGGATATAGACAGCCGGTATGAGGAGCAGCCTGCCGGAGAAGCTGTTCTGCTGGAGCAGAAGCTGCTGTCCTCAGGCCCCGTAAGCGATGTGCTGTACTTCCGCTGGAGCATCGGCCAATCCGAAATAGAGCAGGAGCTGATCCTGTATCACAGTGACCGGCGGATCGACTTTAAGACGAAGGTGCAATGGAATGAAGCCCATAAGCTGCTGAAGGTCGGCTTCCCGGTAGATGTAGTGACCAGCAAGGCGACCTATGAGATCCCGTTCGGCGCGCTGGAACGGTCAACGCACCGCAACACCAGCTGGGAGCAGGCGCAATATGAAGTCTGCGGGCACCGCTATGCCGATGTGTCTGAGCATGACTATGGTGTCAGCCTGCTGAATGACTGCAAATACGGCTATGACACGCAGGGCAGCACGATCCGTTTGTCGCTGCTGCGCGCGCCGCGCTGGCCGGATCATTCCGCGGATCTGGGCACACATGAATTCACTTATTCACTGTATCCGCATACCGGAGACTGGCGCGGGGCGCATACCCTCCGCAAAGCCGCTGAGCTGAATCACACTTCCTATGCGGTTGCCTGTGATTCAAGTGCAGGACAGCTGCCGCCTTCAGGCTCATTCCTCCCCTATGACGGGAAGCAGGTTATCCTGGATACAGTCAAATTGGCGGAAGATGGAAGCGGCAGTATTCTGCGGCTGTATGAATCCGCTGGCGGACGCGAGACCGTCAAGCTCGGCTGGCCGCTGCCGCATTCGGCGATATACCTGTCCAATGCACTGGAAGAAGAGACAGAGCTGCTGCCGGATGAGGCGGGAGAGCTGACGCTTACGTTCCATCCGTTTGAGATCAAGACTATTAAAATTGTTCATTCAGAATTAGCTGAATAAAAGATAATAACAAAAAGTGAGAAGGAACGGAGGGGGATTTTGGAACTGTAGGAGCGTTAGCGATCGCCTTTGTCACCGGATTTCCACCGCGAAAAGCGGGTTGAATCAAGAAATCTGGGGACAACAGCGGCCGGAAGTCCAAATATTCACCGCAGTGACGAGTTAACTTTAAGTTAGTACCTTAAAATCAGCTTCTACCCTATAGATTAAGCCGAAGGAGACTATCACCTTGGAACAATTCAGACTTCCCCAGATTCAGATGCCGGAGCTGCCGCTGCCGTCATCCATTCAGGCCGTATTGGCCGAGGCCGAAGAGAAGCTGGCCCACCGGCCCAAGCTGCAGCGCCTGTTCCGGAACTGCTTCCCGAACACGCTGGAGACTACTACCAAGCTGCTTGACGATGGAACCACGTTTGTTATTACGGGCGATATTCCGGCCTGCTGGCTGCGCGATTCGGTCGAGCAGGTGATTCATTATGTGCCTTTTGCCGCC
Organism: Paenibacillus phytohabitans; assembly: GCF_013141775.1. GTDB lineage: Bacteria > Bacillota > Bacilli > Paenibacillales > Paenibacillaceae > Paenibacillus_AQ > Paenibacillus_AQ phytohabitans. The sequence goes on along the minus strand of NZ_WHOB01000027.1, from coordinate 49,262 downwards.
AAAGATTCTGATCTGCAGCGAATGATCGGCGGGCTGATCAAGCGCCACACGCAGTACGTGCTGATTGATCCTTACGCCAACGCATTCAACGAAACGGCTAACGACTGGCACTGGAATGCCGGGGATGTGACGGAGATGTCGCCCTGGGTGTGGGAGCGCAAGTTCGAGATTGACTCGCTGTGCTTCGTGATCCGGCTGGCCCATGCCTATTGGGAGGAGACGAAGCGAACGGATATCTTCACGGCTGATTTCAAAAAAATGCTGCGCACCATTACCGATCTCTTCAAGCGGGAGCAGCATCACGCTGAACAATCCCCGTACCGCTTCACCCGGAATAACGGGATTATGGAGGATTCGATCCGGGGCGGCGGCCTCGGCATGCCGGTCAACTACACAGGGATGATCTGGTCCGGCTTCCGCTCCAGCGACGATGCCTGCGATTTCCATTACAACATTCCGGGGAATATGTTTGCCGTAGTGGCTCTGCGCCAGATGCAGGATTTCGCCGAGTGGGTGTTCCGCGATCTGGATTTCCTGGCCGAGCTGAAGGCGCTGGAGCAAGAGGTGGATCACGGCATCAAGCTGTATGGTATCTATCGCCACCCTGAATTCGGGCCGATCTATGCGTACGAAACAGACGGCTACGGCAATTACTGCCTGATGGATGACGCCGGAACACCGGGCCTGATGTCCATTCCGTACCTCGGGTATTTGAAGAATGACGATCCCATCTATCAGAATACTAGACGTTTTGCGCTGAGCAGCGAGAATCCGTTCTATTACGAAGGCCAAGCCGCCAAGGGCATCGGCAGTCCGCATACCCCTCCGGGTTATATCTGGCATATGGCGCTGTCCATGCAGGGAATCACGGCAAATAGTAAAGAAGAGAAGCTGGCGGTGATTGCCATGCTCGAAGCAACGGACGCGGATACCGGCTATATGCATGAAGGCTTCCTGGCCGACGATCCGTCGGTGTTCACCCGCAAGTGGTTCGCCTGGTCGAATAGCCTGTTCTCCCAGCTGGTCTGGCGGGCGCTGAAGGAAGGGATTCTCTAGGTCCGGCCTGCATGGATACAGAATACAGGAAGTCTAATTATGATTGTGTAAAGCACTTTTTCATATACAAAGGAGACCTGAGCATGAGTACAATTATTGGAGAAACATTGTCAAATATCCCTTGGCAGGAGAAACCGGCGGACAGCAATGCGCCTGTATGGAGATATTCCGCCAACCCTATCATTAAGCGGGATGCGATCCCGAACTCGAACAGTGTGTTTAATTCGGCGGTCATTCCCTTTGAGGGCGGCTTCGCCGGCGTGTTCCGTTGCGATTCCAAATCGGTCAGCATGGATATCTTTGCCGGGTTCAGCGAGGACGGGGTGAACTGGAAGATTAATCATGAGCCTATTGTCTTCCAGGGTGATGAGGAAATCATCAAGCGGGAATACCGCTACGATCCCCGGGTATGCAAGATCGATGACCGTTACTATATTTCCTGGTGCAACGGCTATCACGGGCCGACGATTGGACTGGCGTATACGTTTGATTTCAAGACGTTCCATCAGCTGGAGAATGCCTTCCTGCCGTATAACCGCAACGGCGTGCTGCTTCCGCGCAAGATCGGAGGCCATTATGCCATGCTCAGCCGTCCAAGCGATACCGGGCATACTCCGTTTGGCGATATCTTTTACAGCGAAAGCCCTGACCTTACCTTCTGGGGCAAGCACCGCTATGTGATGGGCACGGTGAACGGCGATGCCTCCGCCTGGCAGTCCAAGAAGATTGGCCCGGGTCCGATTCCGATTGAGACCGATAAGGGCTGGCTGCTGATCTACCACGGCGTAATCAACACCTGCAACGGGTTTGTCTACCGCATGGGCTGCGCGCTGCTCGATCTGGATCAGCCATGGAAGGTGAAAGCCCGCTCACGCAACTATATTCTCGGCCCTGAAACCTTGTACGAATGTGTGGGCGATGTGCCGAATGTGACCTTCCCTTGCGCGGCTTTGACGGATGCGGCTACAGGACGGATTGCCATCTACTACGGTTGTGCAGATACGGTTACGGGTCTGGCCTTCACCACCGTGGACGAATTGCTTAACTATATGGAGGAATATCCTCTGGAGACTGAGGTGTAACAGCCATGGACAAACAACAAACGGCGCATATCATCTCCCATACGCACTGGGACCGGGAATGGTATCTTCCTTATGAACGCCATCATCTCCGGCTGATCCGGCTGGTCGACAGCCTGCTGGACACGCTGGAGCAGAATCCGGGATTCCGGAGCTTCTTCTTCGACGGACAGACGATCATTATCGAAGATTATTTGCAGGTCCGCCCGGAGAACCGGGAACGGCTGGAACGCCATATCCGTGAAGGACGGATCTATATCGGGCCTTGGTATATCCTGCAGGATGCCTTCCTGACCAGTCCGGAAGCCAATGTGCGCAATCTGCAGATCGGGCATCAGGACGCGGGAGTCTACGGGGAGGTATCGAAGATCGGCTATTTCCCCGACACCTTCGGCCTGACCGGACAAATTCCGCAGCTCATGGTACAGGCCGGAATTACCAATGCCTTCTTCGGGCGCGGGGTGAAGCCGACAGGCTTCAACAATACGGTCTCTAGCGACGGCTATGAATCCTCGTTCTCGGAGCTGGTCTGGGAAGGGCCGGACGGGTCCAAGGTGCTGGGCATCCTGTTCGCCAATTGGTATTCGAACGGCAATGAGATCCCAGCCGGGGCGGAGGAGGCGAAGACCTTCTGGGAGCGCAAGCTGGCAGATGCGAGGCAGTATGCGGCCACGGATCAGCTGCTGTTCATGAACGGCTGCGATCATCAGCCGCTGCAGACCGATCTGCCGGAAGCGATCCGGACTGCAGAGCAGCTGTACCCGGAGATATCCTTCGTTCATTCGAACTTTGCCGATTATATTAAGGCTGTGCAGCACTCTCTTGCCGGCCGCAGCCTCTCCACGGTTAAGGGCGAGCTGAGAAGCCAGCGCACAGACGGCTGGGGGACGCTGGTTAATACAGCGTCCGCCCGGGTGTACCTGAAGCAGCTGAACCAGCGGGGCCAGGTGCTGCTGGAGAAGGTCGCCGAGCCGCTGGCTGTTATCGCCAAGCTGCACGGCGGGGAGTATCCGCAGCATTTGTTGACCTACGCGTGGAAGACGCTGCTGCAGAACCATCCGCATGATTCCATCTGCGGCTGCAGTGTGGACGAAGTGCACCGGGAGATGGTAACCCGGTTCGACAAGAGCCGTCACACAGCCGAAGGCATCGTGGCGGACAGCATGCAGGCGATCACTTCGGCGGTGGACACATCGGGCTTCGCCACGTATGGTGAAGCTGCCATTCCGCTCGTTGTGACGAATACAAGCGGCTGGAGCCGCACGGGTACAGTCAGCGTGGAGCTGGATGCGGCACGCCTGTATCTGCGCGAAGGCCACACGCTTGAAGAGAACGCCCGCCGGATGAAGGCGGTTGACCTGAGCGGGCGTGTCCTGGTGGATGAACAAGGCAACGAAGTGCCTTGTACGATTCAGGACCTGGGGCTGTCATTCGGCTATGATCTGCCGGATGACCGGTTCCGGCAGCCGTACAGCTGCCGCAAGGTGCAGCTGACCTTCGAAGCGGCGGATGTGCCAGCGCTGGGACTGCGCGCTTATGCCTGGGTCCGCCCGCTGGCAGGGGCTGCTGGTGGACGATCCGGCCAAGGCATAGCAGGGTCCGCCGCAGCGGGTGGTGCCGCAACGAACGGGGCGGAGCCTCCGGCAGGTGCCGGGGCCTCAGCGTCGCTTGTCCACGGCGGACGGATACTTGAGAACGAAACGCTCCGGGTTGAGGTTATGGCCGACGGCTCCTTCACGCTGGAACATAAGCCAAGCGGCAAAGTATACCGTGATCTTGGTGTCTATGAGAATACCGGGGACATCGGCAACGAATATATGTACAGACAGCCTGCGGGTGAAGTTCCGCTGACTACCCGGGGGCTGACGGCTGATATCAATATCATCGAAGATGCGCCATACCGGGCATCTATAGAGATCGTCCATGAATGGGAGATTCCGGCTTCCGCCGATGCCGTGCTGGAAGAAGAACAGCGTGCGCTAGTCTATTATCCGGAGCGGCAGGCGCAGCGCTCAACGGACAAGGTTCTGCTTAAGCTACGCACAGTGTTAAGGCTGGAACGCAGCGGCAAAGGCCTGGAAGTCAAGAGTTATATCCATAATACGGCGAAGGATCACCGTCTGCGGATGCTGTTCCCTGCAGATCTGGCCGCAGCTTCCCACCGTGTGGACTCGATGTTCGAGCTGGCGGAGCGGCCGAATGAACCGGCGCCGGAGTGGCTGAACCCGAGCAATGCGCAGCATCAGCAGAGCTTTGTGGATGTGGCGGAGGAGCATGCGGGGCTTACGGTCGCTAATCTCGGACTCCATGAATATGAAATTCTGCGTGACAGCCGCAATACTATCGCTGTTACTCTGCTCCGCTGTGTCGGGGAGATGGGCGACTGGGGCTGGTTCCCTACGCCGGAAGCCCAGTGCCAGGGGGAACATATGGCGGAGCTGCTGCTTATTCCGCATAGCGGGGACGCGGTAGCTTCTGGTGCCGCGGCAGCCGCCTACCAGTTCCAGATTCCCTGGACCTGCGCCCAGGCGGAGGTTCATACAGGAACCATTCCAGCCGTGTACTCGGCTGTCCGCTGGAGCGGCACGGCTGCCGCCTTCTCTTCGCTCAAGATGAACGAAGAGAGCGGGGATCTGCTGCTTCGCTGGTTCAATATGACCGGCCAGCCTTGTGAACTGAAGCTGGAGACAGACCTGCCGGCAACGGGCTTCTACACATCAAATGTGCTGGAAGCTAAGGTTGCGGATATTGCGGCTGAGACTGGGCTGCTGGAGCAAGGCGGAGCAAATGCGCTTCAGCTACAGCTGGGCGGACATGAAATACTAACCGTTGGCATGCGGCTTGACTGACAGAAGCAGAAGCAGAAGTAGAAGCAGGAGGTGACCCTCAGTTGGATAAGCTAAGCAGTGATCAGAGTCCGTTCCCGGGTGTGCAGCAGTATATGAATGCCTCTCAGGGGCAATGGAGACTGTCAGCACAATCCAGGGTTAGGATTGTAGACAATGTCAGATCAGAGGGAAACAGGGTTCTCAATGACACGATTTTCATTGTTCTCTCGGAATATGCAGACAGTCTGACTCCATCCGGCCATCTCCTGTCTGTACTTTATGGAGAGTGTGAGACACCGTCTTCCGGAGATGTTGTCATTGAATTGAACGACAGCGGAAGCACCGGAGCGGGTGATGGTATGGACAGTCGGGAAGGTTATGTCATTGAAATCGGCGAGTTTGTCCACATCACGGCCCCAAGCGAAACTGCTGTGATGTATGGATTGCGGACGGTGATACAGCTGCTGTTGGCTGACGGCTTCATGCCGTACGGTAGAATCACCGATTATCCTGTGATGCCGGAGCGGGCGCTGCATATTGACATCGGGCGGAAGTTCTATACCGCCGAATGGATCATGGACAGGATCAGGGAGATGTCCCGGCTTAGACTGAATACCCTGCAGCTGCATTTCTCCGAGAATGAAGGCTTCAGGCTGATGAGCGAGAGCCATCCTGAGGTAATGTCGGACGAATATTTAACCAAGCAGGAAATGAAGGCGATTATTCATACGGCCGCAAGATATCATATTGCTGTTATTCCTTCACTGGATTCGCCGGGCCATCTGGGACAAGCCCTGCGGACACATCCGGACTGGCTGCTTAAGAATTCATCGGGAGCCGTTGCCCCGGGCGCGCTGGATATTACAAATGCCGCTGCGCGGCAATTCGTGCTGGAGCTGATCGACGAGTACGCGGAGTTATTTGCCGGAAGCACTCATTTTCATATCGGTGGCGATGAATTTATCAACTTCGGGCAGTTCGGGGAATATCCACAGCTGGCAGAGTATGCGGAGAATGTACTGAACATCAGCGGCGGGACGGGTGTGGACACTTATATTGACTACCTTAACGGTGTGGCTGAACATCTGGAGTCCAAGGGATGGATCGTCCGCGCCTGGAACGATGGACTGTACCGTGGGGATCAGATCCAGAGAATAACGCCTAAATCCTCCATCCAAATTACGTATTGGACGAAATGGCATGAAATGATGGCCCCGGTTGAAGAGATCATTGCGCAGGGACATCAGGTGATTAATTTCAATGATGCCTACTTTTATTACGTATTGGGTGAGCATGCAGGCTATACGTATCCAACAGGTGAGAAAATCTGCAATTCATGGCATCCGGGGTTGTTCCCGCAGCGGTCCGGCGGAGCGAAGCAGGAATATCCCGCGGGTTCTTATCCGCAAGAGTTAATCGGCTGTTCCTTCTCCATCTGGAGCGACAAGCCGGAAGCGCAGACCGAAGCAGAAGTGGCAGTCGGAATCCGCGGGCCGCTTAGCGCTATGGCGGAGAGAGCGTGGCTGGGGAAGCAGAAGCTGGCCGGTTACGCGGAGTTCATCTGACGCGGTTAATAGTTAGAAATTCAATGCTGCCCCAGCAAGCCTTCAATAGGCTTGCTGGGGCAGCTTTTTTTACTATTGAGAAACTACACTGTGAAATTCCGTTGAGGATTCAAATCTGCGAGTGAAGCGGACTGAGAATCCGTTATATCGCTCAAAAACCTTCTTATCAGGATGAAGCGGACTGAGAATCGCTTATCTAGTTCATTCGGGCCTGAAATGGAGGGGGTTCGGCGATATAAGCGATTCTGAGTCCGTTTGACCACTGAATCCGTCTAATTAGCTCCAATAGCGGAATCTCAGTCCTCCCAGCTGGCTGTGGGGTTAGAGTTATAATGAGCACGCCAAGTTTTGGTTGAGAAAATGAATACCTGTAGGCTCTACCCTGTTCACCAACCGGGTCATTGTTCCTCCGCATAATTCAAGCCTAATTGATAGGCCTGGTTAAGCAGCAGCTCATAATGCCGGGGATTAGAATCTAAGGTTGTCTCGTATAGAAACTCAACCCTGGAATTGGAGATACCGCAATAATCTGCGATTCCTACATTGAGCAGGTGGGCAATTGTTTCATCATAGTTGCGCTTGCGCATCTGTTCCTGCGAAACGCCGGCCAGACCCATCCACAACACCTGCTGATGATGGAGCTGGTTCTTGCCGTAGGCAAATCCGTTGTTCCATACCCGGTCTATATAACCTTTCAGCATGGCCGGCAAATGCCACCACCAGACGGGGAAAATAAAGGCCAGGGCATCATGCTCCTTCAACCGCTTCATTTCCCGTTCCACCTCAGGTGAGAAGGATTGCTCCTCAAGGGACATGTCAGGCTCATCTACTCCTTGCAAAAGAGGATCAAAGCCAATCCCGTGCAAATCCAATATCTCATAGCTATGTCCGGCCTCTGTAAGACCTTGTGCAAAACGGCGGGCAGCCGCAAAGGTCAGGGAATCTTGTCTTGGATGCGAAACAACGATTAATACGTTCATCTGTATCGTCACTACCTTTCTGAGCAGCCAATTTGTAGCCATGTTCAGTGGCTGATGCTATTATAAACAGGAATAAAAGAGTCTGGAAGTACGCACTTTCATGTTCTATAGGATGAGAAAGGTACCATAGGAACATTGAAGTGCCCTGCATAAATAGTATATTTCCGGTATATACACAGCTTTTTGACGGAGGAATAAGCAATGACAGAACAGAGTGATAATAGCACTCCAAAGAAATATAAAGTCGGAGTAGAAGCGGCATTAGAAGTCATGGGCGGGAAATGGAAGCCTCTAATCATCTATCATTTGATGACAGGCTGCAAACGTACGTCCGAGCTGCGGCGGCTCATCCCCGGCATTACACAAAAAATGCTGACCACCCAGCTAAGAGGCCTGGAAAAGGATGAGATTATTGCCCGGAAAATATTTAAAGAAATCCCGCCTAGAGTGGAGTACGAGTTAACACCCTACGGCTGGGGATTAAAGCCTGCGCTGGATCTTTTATGTTACTGGGGAGAGGATCACCTGGATAAGGTTTATGGTGACAAATCCAAGGTCTTGGAAGAGTTTTAAGCTGTGTGAGGGGAGGACCGTCAGACCTGATAAGGGGATGGCGGTTTTTCTATTAGCTCGTGACCGGGCAGCCTATGCAAAGTTACCTTAAGGAATTCATTGCCTATCTCCCTGGAATTTCAGGGTGTATGATTCTGTTATCAGATGCGCAGCTGGTATATTCTAGTGTATGGGAAAAGGTGAGATGAACATGGGGAAAGACAATTTTCTTAAATCGCTGCTGTCTGACAAGGTAGATATGACACCGAAGGGGTTCGTGGCCGAGCAGCTAAGTGCGGCGGAGTTCGCGGAATGCCATGAGTTATTTTTTGACCAGTTGCTGGAGATTTCTTCATCTGATATTTCTGGCATAGCAGGCTACGGCTGGCTGGATGAGGAGGGCGAGACGGAATTTTCCACCTGCCGGGAGTTCCTGACCGAGACATTCTCGGAGAAGAGAGAGGGCTACTGGTTCAATTGGCGTGAGATGTTCGAGACTACCGTGCTGGACCGTGACTTTTTCGAGAAGTACTATAAGGAAATGGAAGACCGTATCCATTATTGCGAAGGCCAGCGCTACCTGGTTTATAATAATGCGTACTTCAAAAATATGATCACAGACGGCCGGGCAGTGCTTGGTTTCCCGGATTGGAGCAAATGCGGGATTTTCGATTGTCTGGCAGATATCGCTAATATGGATCTGAATAAGCCTTACTTCGAGATCCCGGAGCTGTTCAATGAATACTGCAAGTCAAGGGATATCATCATCCCGGATTTCAAGGAACGGTTCTTATGCATGGCGTATTACAGAGGAATCGATACCTTGCGCTGGCATGCCTCTATCGATGATGATTGCTCCTGCAAGTCCATAGTTAAATCCATAAGTGAGCTGAAGGACCGGATCTACGCTCTTTAGCCCTGCAGAAGGTGAATGAAGGTATGAAATATGAGCATGCCGGTGATGTGATCCCGGAGGAGTTATTAAGGGAAGTCCAGAAATATGCGGCAGGAAGGCTGCTGTATTTCCCGGCAGGGGATGAGAAGAAGACCTGGGGCGAGTCGACCGGATACAGAGAGCGGCTGCAAAAGCGTAATCTGATGATTTGCAACAAGTATGCGCATGGAGTGACGATTGCGGAAATTGCCGACGAGTATTATTTATCCCTGGATACGGTCAAGAAGATCATCTACTCGAAGAAAAACGACCGGCACTTAACGTATGCTCCGACTGTGGAGTCGGCTGTACGGTACATGGATGCCGGAATGATCGAAGAATGGATTCAGTGTTATTTGCTGCTCACCCGCAAGACCTTAACCGGGCTGGTTGAATCCGGGAAGCAGGAGAAGCAAGAGAAGCTGTACTTCGGAGTCGTTAAATTTCCGCTGCGGCTTATAGGGCGTGATGAGCTTACGGGCAGCAATAATGACCCGGCTCATGTACAAGATGAGGATGCAGCAGCATTCCCTCCGCTGGTGATCCAGTATACAGAAGGCAAATTTCATTGCCCTGTCCAACAGGAAATACTGGCTGCACTTAAGCAGCGCAAGGTTAATGCTTATCCGGCGGTCATCGGGATGAATGGCAGTGATGATTATCGGCGGTTCATGAAATTCTACGGAACTGTGCTCCATTACGTTAATGATATTGAAGGTTGAGGTTGAATTCACAAAAGATATGTGAGGACGGATGCCGCAATGACTGCATACGAGAAAGCAAGATTAGAAATTGGCAGGGTAGAAGATATATTGAAGCAGCATTTTGGCTCAAGTCCGGCCGGGGTAATGCCCGTAGAAGGGGGGAACCTGAGCAGCGTATTCTCCTTCAAATATGAAGGCCGGGGATGCATCATTAAGTTGAGTGACATGGACGGGGCCTACAATACAGAAGGTTATGTTGCGAATCTGCTGACCAGCCAGGGCATCCCGTTTGCCAAATGTCTTGGGCAGGGTAAATCGGGGACATTGAGCTATTCCATCTCTGAACGGATTCGTGGCGGCAATCTGATCGATTGTTCTGATCATGAGAAGCAGAGCCAGCTCCCTGAGCTTATCGAAATACTGACCCGGATGAATTACGCCGAGTTGGGCGATACAAGCGGCTACGGATGGATACAGCCCAGCGGAGCCGGCGCTTACCCGTCATGGCGGGAATATATCACTTCATTCTTCGCCGAGGATCAGAGCGGAACCTTTTGGGAAGGCTGGCACGGCTTATTTCAGTCAACATGTCTGGAAAAAGACGTATTCGAAGAATGCTACCACCGCCTGCTGGCGTATGCCAAATATAACGAGCCGCACCGCTATTTTATCCATGGGGACTTTCAGCCCTGGAATATCCTGTCCGATGGCCGGCAGATCACCGGAATCATCGACGGCAATTTTGCCTATGGGGATTTTCTGATCGATCTCGCTACGCTGAATGGGACCTTGGGAGAGCTTGATGTGGTTCAGGCTTATCAGGATTACCAGAACAGGGAGGGGATCATCATCCCGGACTTTCATGAACGGCTGACCGGTGCGCGGTATTTCAAAGGGCTGGATGCGCTCCGCTTTTATGCCAAAATGGGCTGGGATGATGCTTATCGTCAGCTGCGTGATGAGCTGCTTCAGCTGCCGGAGTGAGCGGGTGAGTGAATAATAACGGACATAAGCCTATCCAACGGATAGACTTATTGTCCTGAAAGCAGGCGGCCTATTGAAATTTAAAATTCTGATAATCAGCATCCTTACAATGGCGATATTAGTTGTTGCAGGGAATTACAGGTGGGAATACCGTGAATCAGACGAAGTATTCAGCTATAAATATGACAGATGGGCCAAACAATTATGGGCTGAATTCACTCCCGAAATAGGAAGCAACGATATTATTGATATACCGCTGGTCTACGGTGATAAGCTTACAACAAAGGAATTGGAACCCTATTTGATGAAAATGGGGGTGTCGGGTGAAATTGTTAAGCTATGGGTACACCGGACCCGTTTGTCGGATGCTTATACTGGCGTGCTGATAGCAAATATAGCTATGATTGTACTTATTAGTCTGAATATAATTATTAGAAAAAAGCGGTAAGACATTACCCTGTCAAGGGATGTCTTACCGCTTTTACTTTTACGGCTACCCTGAATCCGTTCTCCCCGAATTTTTTGGCTAACGACAGACCTAATCCGGGTCCTGCACCGACGATAACAATAGTTTTCATGGTTTAAACTCTCCCTTGTTGTGATATATTAAATTAACGCGTGTTGCTTTAATCAGAATATACCGCTGATCAGGCAGCGCAACAATCAACAAAACAGGTGCAGATGTTGCTATAGCAACAAGACGTACCTATTGTCGGGCGGGAGGATGCTATGGCGAATAAAGTAATGAATGTACGGGTGACGCATACGAAGGAGTCGTTGGCGGGTGCTTTTATCGAGCTGGTGTCCGTGAAGGATTTCGAGAAAATCACGATTGCCGATATCACCCAACGGGCTAAGGTGAACCGGGCTACCTTCTATGCACATTTTAATGACAAATACGAATTACTGGACTACATGATGGGGGACTCCGCATCGGCAGCTATCAGACAATACACTGCAGGGCAAGTGAAGGTTGATCCGGACAGCATCGGGCAGCTTGTTCTGGCCGTGTGCGATTTCTATGACCAGCCGGAGATGAGCTGCCGCAGCAGCTATGTAGCATTCGTCGTACCGCAGCTCAGAGATAAGATGTTAACTGCGCTCAAGGCTTATTTGCTGGACGGTCTGGACAGGCTCTATACGGCAGATGAGCGGAAAATAATGGCTTCTTTTGCTGCCCAGGCTATCCATGAAGGAGCTGTTCAATGGGTGGCCGGGGAGATCCGCATGGACAAAGAGGAAGTCGCCCGTAAGGTGGCATTATTAGTCACGGGAGGACTTGAGGCTTCCGCACGAGAGGGGGACAGGGCATGGAATTCGCAAGTATAACGACGCTTATTATTTCAAGCATCACATTCATAAATATCCTGCTGGCGCTGGGGTTCCTGTTCATTGAGCGGAGAGAGGCGGGGTATACCTGGGCCTGGCTGATGGTTCTGTTCTTCATTCCTATCCTGGGGTTCGTTCTGTATATCTTTTTCGGGCGGAATCTGAAGAAGAAGAATTTCTATCATTTGTTTATTGAAGAGCAGGAATTTGTCCAGGCCGAGACAGACCGGCAGCTGGCTTCGCTCCATGACGAAGTCCAGGAGATATCTCCCTGGCTGCAGAAATATACAGAGCTCATCACGATGAATATCAGATCGTCGCATGGTCTTTTATCCAGTGATAATGACATCGTTATCTACAGTGACGGGCATCAGAAATTCGACGCATTATTCGAGGATATCCGTTCTGCCCGGACAGAGATCAATATTCAGTATTACATCATTCAGCCGGATGCCCTGGGGAGGAAGCTGAGGGATGCATTAACCCGCAAAGCAGAGGAAGGCGTGAAGGTGCGGCTGCTCTACGATGAAGTCGGCTCCAAACGGATTGCACCCGGGTTCTTCAAAGAATTACGTGCAGCAGGAGGAGAGGTGGAGGTGTTCTTCCCGTCTCTGCTCAGACCGCTGAACTTCCGGATCAACAACCGGAATCACCGCAAGCTGTGCATAATTGATGGCATGACCGCCTATATCGGCGGGTTCAATGTCGGAGATGAATACCTCGGTCTGGATAAGAAATTCGGCTATTGGCGGGACACCCACCTCAGGATCACAGGGAATGCTGTTAATCATATTCAAGGCAGATTTATTCTGGACTGGCATCAGGCCGGGAAGCATAAGCGCGGGGATTACGAGGAATTCTCCTTTTACACAGGGGGACATACGGGGACAAGCCCGGTTCAGATCATCACCAGCGGTCCCAATTCGGAGACCGAGCATCTGAAGAATATGTACATCAAGCTTATTTTATCGGCCAGAAAAAGTGTATATATCCAGACGCCCTACTTCATTCCGGACACCAGCTTCATGGATGCCTGCAAAATCGCCCTGCTCTCAGGGGTAGATCTGCGCATCATGATCCCGAACAAACCTGACCACCCGTTCGTATATTGGGCTACTTGGGCTTATGCCGGCGATTTACTCAATTATGGAGCCAAAATCCTGCTCTATGAGAACGGCTTCCTGCACGCCAAGACCATTGTGGCAGACGGGGAAGTAGCATCTGTAGGGACGATGAATATCGACTCCCGCAGCTTCCGGTTGAACTTCGAAGTCAATGCTATTGTATATGACCGGCAGGTCGCCGCACAGCTTGAGGACCTGTTTCTGCAGGACAGCCTGTTAAGCTCTGAGCTTACGCCTGAGCGGTACAAGGAGCGTTCGCTTATGATTAAGCTGAAGGAAGGGATATCGCGGCTGCTGTCGCCTATTTTATAGAAGACGACTGAGGTTTGCAGTGACCCGGTTACAGTATACGCAGTATGCTTAATTGCACTTTGTACAACTAAAAGTTATGTTTTTCAACCGATTCTCCGTTTAGTTGTAATTCGTACAATTAAACTGCGATTACGGCCTGATTCTCACCCATTCGGGCAAATTTAGTTGTATAGACTACAGTTATAAGACTCAAGCCTGCCTTTTCGCTGTTTTTAATTGTACAGTATGCAACTATTTCCGAATTTCCACTTGGAACTGAATTCATCATTTGCGGCATTGTTTACTGAACTCACTTCTTTTAGTTCAGATGTTGTACTAGTGATATTAGGGATATTAGTGATATACCGTGCAGGAAACTTAGGAGGAGAAGCAGATGGGGATGCTTGGTCAATATGTAATGGTAGATGAGGATACCTTGGAGAGCATGATGGCGATGGATGGAGCGGAGCTGATGGGTACGCTGGAGAAACTTATCGAAGCCGGGAATGAATATTATGATATAGATAAACTATGGGAGGATCTCCATCTATCGCTAACCGGGGTTTCAGCCAGCGAACCGGTAGACGGGAATCCGCTAAGTGAAGCAGTCGTAGGAGTGCATGTGTTTGAGGTGGAGGAGGAAGACGGATTTTTTGCCTGTACGGAGCATGATGAGCTGGAAGGAATTATCCGGGCGATGCAACAACTGGATTTCGGCAGGCTGGAGCCGGGTTACGGAACAGAAGCACTGAGGCAGGAATTGAAGGGTGAATTTGAAGCACTTCTGGGCTTTTATGAGAAGGCGCTGGCAGCTGGAATGCATGTAATATTCAGTGTAGCTTGAGGAGTACGGCTGTATAGAAAATAAGGCTTGCGGACAATGTCTGCAGGTCTTCTTTTTTTGTCGTCTAGGCAATTATACGATGTTTCATTTGACCCCGAAGTAGGCGATGAGTCAAAAGTAACGTTGACTTTACTGAAGGCAAAAGATAAGATACAGAATATTAATCGTAATAATTACTAATAAAACGTTGTATGATTCCAGAGTGGAAATAGAATCTTCGTAAATAGCAGCTGCTAATACATCAACAGGATTATTCAGGCCAGCAGACCGGCAGAACCGCAGTACAAACCAGCAAGGTTTCCGGATATAATGAGAATGATTATCAATCAGCTCAATGATGCGTTGCATAGCTATATCGATAGATATGAAAGAGGTGAAGGCGGTATGAAGGCAGGGGAAGCAGAGTGGTATGACATTGAGAGCCTGCAGCCCAGGCATCATGCACTCGCGGAAGGACTGAATGGCTTGTATCGTCCGCAACCGGCGAAGAGCAGGCTGCAGATTCCGGAGCAGTTCGGCCAGGGCTACTGGGAGCGGATCGGAGTCAGTCCGGCGATTGAGATTACTGTGTGTGAAATGTGCTTCGGGGAGAACGTTGAGATGCGCAGCAGTGAGCCGGAGGGCTCGATGAAATGGAGCTATTGCCTGGGTGCGCCGATTGAGTGGCAGGTACGGAGATCGAACCGTGACTACCGTCTTAACCACGGGGAGCTGTCCGTATTCGGGCATCAGCCGGCGGATTGTGTGGGGATGTATCAGGCCGGACTACCGTATTACGGAATTACCGTCAAGGCAGACCCGGATTTATTCGAACCCGTGCGTAAGCTCAGCAGTCAGGCTGGCCGGCAGGAGCCTTTTCTGACACATACCGCTACTCCGCAGATGAAGCAGATCTTCGAGGAGATGCTCCGCTGCAGCTTTGAGGACAGTCTCAAGCGGATTTATCTCGAAGGGAAGGTGATGGAGCTGACCGCTGTATATATGCATGAAGCACTGGACAAGCCTGCGTTGAGTACAGCTCTGTCCAGAACTGACGTCGATTCACTCCTGAGAGCCAAAGAAATTCTGGATCATGATCTGCTGGCTGCCCCCGGCATCCAGGAGCTCTCTATGCGGGTGTGTCTTAATGAGTACAAGCTAAAAAAAGGCTTCAAGCAGCTTTTTGGCATGCCGGTGCATGCTTATATTATTGACAGCAGACTGAAGGCTGCGTATCGTCTGCTCGAAACCGGCTCATCCACCGTAACTGCGGCAGCATTGATGACAGGGTTCAGCAATCCCAGCTTTTTTGCCGAGAAGTTCCGCCAGAAGTACGGTTCCGTCCCCTCCCGCTACTTCGGAAGGGCCTAGCTGTATCAGTATAATCCGTTTCTGTATGCGAATCCTCCCGATTCGGGTGTCGGATAAAGCTATTTTATGCGATAGTAACAATTGATAATGATTATCAATTAACCGCAGGGAGAGATTAGAAATGAACAAAGCTACAAGACTTCAAACCAAGGATTACATATTGATTGGGATCTTCAGCATTCTGATTTATGCAGTCAATGCCATTGTCGGCTCCATATTGACGCCTGTAATAGGAGCAGCGGCGATGCCGCTGATTGCTGGATTTTGCCTCTTTTTCTCAGCGATTGTGTATCTGGTGATGGCGATGAAGGTGTCCAAAAGAGGGGCTCTGCTGGTGCAGAGCATTGTTAACGGACTGGTCTATACGCTGATGGGGGTTCCGCTGATGCTGGTATTCTTCGCACTGGCCGGGCTGTTCGGTGAAGCGGTTCTGTTCCGGGGAGCCGGAACCCAGTACAGACGGCTGACCAGACAATCGCTGGCGTACGCGGTCTACGGCTGCTTTTATGGCATGGGCACCTCGGTAACCATTTATGTCTACGGCAGCGGATATCTCTCGGGGATGTTTGATGCGGATACGCTGGATAGAATGTTGTATTTTGCTTACTCTCCGGCATGGATTGCTGCAAGCCTGCTGTTTGCCTTCGGCATGACGCTGCTCGGCAGCGGCTTCGCCTCCAGGCTGCTGAACAAGCATTTCATTAAAGCGGGTGTTATCCGATGAAAGGAAATTCCGAGGCGCTGGGACTGCTGAAGACTGTAGCCGGCAAAAAAGGGCTTCTGATTACAGCCAGCATCTTCTCCACACTCTCCAGCTTACTGCAGGTTGTTCCTTTTGCAGCGGTGTACCGCATCATTGAGGAGCTGCTGCTTCATGCGCGGGATACCGGCGGAATCAACAAGGATCTAATTGTGCAGTGCGGAATTATCGCTATGCTATCGCTGCTGGGCTCCTTAATTACCCTCTATATCGGAGGGATGTGTTCGCACATCGCTGCATTCAACATTCTCTATGAGCTTCGGGTACGGCTGTCCGACCATGTGGCCAAAGTGCCGATGGGTTATCATACCCGGACAGCTACCGGAGAGCTGAAGAAGATTATTGAGACCAGTGTAGAAAAGATAGAGAAGTTTATCGCCCACCAGCTGCCGGATCTCGTATCAGCAGTGATTGTCCCGCTGCTGCTGCTGGGGTACTTGTTCTGGCTGGATTATGTGATGGCGCTGGTGCTGCTGCTGCCGATCGGGGCAGGCTTCTGGCTGCAGGCCAGAGTGTTCGGGAGTGAGGGCGGACAGAAGGCGTACCGGGAATTCCAGTATGCCGTTGAAGAGATGAATGCAACAGGTGTGGAGTATGTGAGAGGAATGCCTGCCGTTAAGGTATTCGGCATTGCCGCAGATTCCTTCCTCACCTTCCGGGATGCAGTGACCCGGTACCGCGATATTTCACTGCGGATTACGAATTTGTGCAAGACTTCTTACAGCCTGTTTTTTGTACTTATCGGCTCGTTGTTTGTCTTCGCCATTCCTGCTGGTATCCTGCTGGCCAGTGGAGAAGCCGGCAACCAGTCGTTCGCTGTTACAATGATCCTGTTCCTGCTTATCAGCCCAAGCCTGTCAGCCCCGCTGCTGAAGCTGCTCTACCTGGGAGGAGGCATGAGAGAAATTGTGGAAGGCAACAAGCGGATTGAGGCGGTATTTGCCGAGCAGCCGGTAAAAGAACCGGAGTCGCCGCGATTGCCGTCCGGCTATGATATCGTCTTCGATGAAGTCTCTTTCGCCTATGAACAGAAGGACAGTATGAATTACAAGCCGATCCTGTCGGGGATCAGCTTCACGGCCCGCGCCGGCGCAATGACGGCGCTGGTGGGGCCGTCAGGGGGAGGCAAATCGACGATTGCCAGTCTGCTGCTGCGTTTCTGGGATGTGCAGCAGGGCCGGATCATGATCGGCGGCGTACCTGTTCAGGAGATAGGCACCGAGCAGCTGATGGATACGGTCTCCTTCGTATTCCAGGATGTGCACCTCTTCTACGACACGATCGAGGAGAATATCCGCATGGGGAATACGAGGGCGACAAAAGAAGAGGTTATCGCTGCTGCGAAGACAGCCTGCTGCCACGAATTTATCGTGCGCCTGGACTCAGGCTATGATACCAGAATCGGGGAAGGTGGTACGTATCTGTCGGGCGGGGAAGCCCAGCGGGTGGCCATCGCCCGCGCACTGCTCAAGAATGCCCCGATTCTTGTATTGGATGAAGCAACGGCCTATGCCGATGCCGAAAATGAGCGGAAGATTCAGCAGGGGCTGGCAGAGCTGGTCAAAGGCAAGACGGTGCTGATTATCGCCCACCGCCTGTCAACGATCCAGGGGGCTGAACAGATTCTTGTAGTGAAGCAAGGCCGAATTACCGAACGCGGAACCCATGAGGAGCTGCGGGCACGCAAGGGCTTGTATGAGCAGATGTGGCAGTCGCATATCTCTGCCGCCCAGTGGAGATTGGGGGAGGGGACCAAGAGATGAATCATTATTTCTATAATATCTCAGGCGGAAATACGCGCAGTCTGCTGCCTTCCGCACTAGCTGCCATTCTGGACGGTATCGCCAAGGTTGTACCTGCTGCGTTGCTGGCAGATATCTTCAACACGATCTATCTCTCCTTCGCGGCGCCGGAAGCCGGCCTGAACTTTGGCCGGATGTGGACCGTAAGCGTGATTCTGCTGATCTGGCTGGTTGTGGAGTATGCGGCCTATTCCTATCTGTACGACAAAACCTATAAAGCAGCCTACAGCTTGGCTGCTTCCGGCCGGTTAAGCCTGGCCGAGCATATCCGCCACCTGTCCCTGGGCTTCTTCGGACGGCGGGACCCTGGAGATATTACAAATCTGCTCTTAAGCGATTACGGACAGGTGGAGCAGACCATTTCACACAATGTGCCGCAGCTGATCAGTGCGGTGATGCTGCCGGTGCTTGCGCTGGCCGGCCTGCTCTTCGTGGACTGGCGGATGGCGCTGGCGATGTTCGCGGCCATGCCCTTCGGAGTTCTGCTGCTCTGGCTGACCGATTCCCTGCAGGCCCGTCTAAGCGAGAATCATGTGCGGGCCAAGAATGAGGCGGCCAGCCGCCTGCAGGAATACCTGTCGGGAATCCGCGAGATCAAAGCCCATAATATGGGCGGCAAGCGGTTTGAGCGGCTGCGCCTGTCCTTTGATGAACTGAAACGGGCATCCATCCGGCTGGAAGGCATAATGGGCCCGATGATTATGGGGGCGATGCTGCTCACCCGCTCCGGCCTCACGCTGATGATCGTGACCGGGAGCTATTCGCTGGCAGGGGGAGAGCTGACGCTGCCAGTCTTCCTGCTGTTCCTGCTGGTCGGGACCAAGATCTTCGAGCCGCTTACGGTTGTGCTGATGAATTACGGCGAGATACGTTATTCGGCCTACAGTGCACGGCGGATTATGGACGTCCGTCAGGAGCAGCCTCAGCAGGGAAGCGGAAGCATTCCTTCAGGTGCGCCGATTATATTTGATCATGTGACCTTCGGATATGATGCACAGAAGCCGGTGTTGAAGGATCTTACTTTTACGATTCAGCCGCATACAATTACGGCACTGGTAGGACCGTCAGGCAGCGGGAAAAGCACGGTTACCCGCCTGATATCCAGGTTCTGGGAGATTCAGGAAGGCATAATCTCGATCGGGAGTCAGCCGCTCAGCAGCGCCGGCCCGGAGCAGCTTCTGTCCGAAATATCGATGGTGTTCCAGGATGTATACCTGTTCCAGGACACGATCGGCAACAATATCCGGATCGGTAATATGAAGGCTACCCAGGCAGAGATCGAAGCTGCGGCCAAGCGGGCCTGCTGTCATGAGTTCATCTCCGCACTGCCCCAGGGTTACGACACACCTGTAGGTGAGGGGGGCTCTACCTTATCTGGAGGCGAGAAGCAGCGTGTATCCATTGCCCGTGCGCTGCTGAAGGATGCATCGATTGTGCTGCTGGATGAAGCGACGGCTTCACTGGACCCGGAGAACGAGACGGCGGTGCAGCAGGCGATCAATGAGCTGGTGGCGGACAAAACCGTCATTCTGATTGCCCACCGGCTGAAGACGATACGCAATGCAGACAAGATTATTGTTCTAGATCAGGGGGAACTGGTGGAAGAGGGGACCCATGAAGAGCTTCTGGCACATCACGGATTGTATGAGAAGCTATGGGATACCCAACAGGGAGCTGAAGGATGGAGAGTGAAATAGCTGATGCGTGTAGTGTTTGACCCGCGCACACAATTACTTGTAGTGCTGGTCACGAGCGTGGCTGTCTTTTGGGCCGGGATGGATAAGGTCTGGATGGTTACTCTCTTCATGGCTGCCTATCTGCTGGTTCAAGGTATATATGTCCCGGTGTTGAAATATCTGATTCTTGCTGCACTGCTGCTTGGGCTGCAGGAGCTGTTGAACCGGGGAGGAAGCGGAGCCTTAAGCTCACTGCGCTTCCTGAATTATCTGGGACTGCGGTTCATGCCGGTCATGATGGGTGCAGGCTCGCTGGGCAGGGTCCCCTCCGGCAAGCTGATATCCGCGCTGGCAACACTCCGCCTGCCCAGGGGGCTGCTTATTTCGTTAGCTGTCTGCTTCCGGTTCATGCCGGTGATCAGACTGGAGCATGAAGCGATCCAGGTCTCTGCCAGGTTGAGGGGAGTCTCCTTCACCTCACCTGTGAACTGGCTGCGTCCTTTGCGTACCTACGAATATACAATCATGCCGCTGCTCATGAGGAGTATGAAGATTTCAGATGAGCTGGCAGCCTCGGCAACGGTGAAGGGAATTGACGATCCCGGCCCCAAAACCAGTATTCACCGCATCGCTTTCGGCCTGCAGGATTACCTCGTGCTGGCTGCATATGCCTGCTTATTGGCTGCAGTATTCTAGGACGGGGGATAAGAATGGATATACAAACGATAATTGAACTTAAAAATGTATCTTTTCAATACAATGATTCCTATGAACAATTAAGCGGTGTGGATCTGAGCGTAGCCGAAGGCGAATGTGTAGTCATCACCGGGCCGTCCGGAAGCGGAAAAACGACATTAACCCGGATGCTGAACGGACTGATTCCCAATTTCTATGAAGGCAAGCTTACGGGTAGCGTCAGACTCAAGGGCAGAGATATTCATGAGATCGAGCCTTGGAGCTTCGGGAGGACCTCAGGCAGCGTATTCCAGGATTCCAGAAGCCAATTCTTCACTTCTGTGGTGGCAGACGAGATTGCCTTCAGCGGTGAGAACTATGGCCTGAATCCGTCGCTGATTCTTGAACGGGTATCCGCGCTGGCAGAGGAATTCCGCATCACAGAGCTGCTCTCCCGCGGGCTTCACGGGCTATCCAGCGGAGAGAAACAGAAGACGGCCTTCGCTTCTGCCCGCCTTACCGATCCGGAGCTATTCGTAATGGATGAGCCCTCAGCCAATCTGGATATGGCTGCGACCAGAGAGCTGGCAGGCATGCTGTCAGCCTTGAAGGCCAGGGGCAAAACCATCGTTATTGCCGAGCATCGGCTATATTACCTCCTTCCGCTGGCGGACCGGATTATCTACATGGACGGTGGACAGATTACCACAGAATGGACCAGGGCCGGACTGCTTGCCCTGACCTCCAGAGAATTGGACGCGTATGGTCTGCGTTCACTTGTAGTTTCTGAAGGCACAGATAACTTCACGGTCCGGCAGGCGGAACAGGTGAGGAGGAACCGGCAGCAGAACCCGGAGCATATCGCTGTACAGCATGCAAATATTGCGCCTGGAAGATTTAAGCGTGCGGTTCTGGAGGACCAGAGCTTTGTACTGAACAGAGGGGAAATCGCCGCGCTCACCGGACCAAATGGCGCAGGCAAAACCACGTTGGCCAGAACACTGTGCGGCCTGCTCAGGGAACAGGAAGGGGTCATCCGGATTAACGGGGAGCCATGCAAGGCTAACAAGCGTCTGCGCAAAATGTGGTTTGTGATGCAGGACAGCGATTACCAGCTGTTCTCAGACAGTGTGCGAAACGAGCTGCTGATGACCCATGAAGACGAGCCGGATGCGGCAAGGCAGGCGGAACGGTTATTGAAGGAGCTGGATTTGTGGGAATACCGTGAGCATCACCCGGCTTCGCTGTCCGGCGGGCAGAAGCAGCGCCTGACCTTTGCCGTTGGACTGATGAACCGGCCGGACATGATCATTCTGGACGAGCCCACCTCCGGACTGGATGGAAGAAATATGCGCCGTGTCATCAAACTGATCCGGGAAATGGCTGAATCCGGAGTGACTGTGCTCGTAATCACCCATGATTATGAGCTGGTCTGCGGCGCGTGTGACCGGCTGCTCCTCCTTGATGACGGGAAGCTGCAAGCGGATCTGGCGGTTAATTCCGCTACGGTACCTGAGGTAATCCGGCTGATGCAAGCGGGGAAATAAACAAAAGCAGCGCCTGCGGACAATGTCTGCAGGCGCTGCTTTTGTTATGGGCGGACGGCGTTGGTGCCGTCCGTTATTTTAAAGGGTAAGGAAGGGGCTCCGTAAAGCCTGAGTAATCATCAAAGCTAAGGCAAGGGGAGGGATTCTAGTGCTTCTGTCCGCTCTCTGCATTCAGCTTGGCGATCAGCTTATCGCCTTCAACATCGAGATTCGGCAGCAGGCGGTCCAGCCATTTCGGCAGCCACCAGGCTTTGTCGCCGAAGACGGCCATGACAGCCGGAACGAGCGTCATCCGGATGATGAAGGCATCGATCAGAATGCCGAAGGCGAGTGCGAAGCCGATCTGCTTAATCATCGCATCTGGGGCGAAGATGAAGCCGAAGAAGACGGAAACCATGATTACGCCTGCAGCAAGCACAACGCGGCTGGCGAGATCATAGCCGTGAACAATGCTGTCATTGCCGCGGCGGCCGTGGACATAAGCTTCACGCATAGAGCTGACCAGGAACACCTGATAATCCATAGCCAGACCGTACAGAATCCCGGTGACCAGAATCGGCATGAAGCTGAGCAGCGGTCCCCCTGTATCGAAGCCGAACAAGGAATGCAGCCATCCCCACTGATAGACAGCGGTGGTCACACCGAAGGTGGCAAGGATACTGAGAACAAAACCGATGGTTGCCTTGATCGGTACGATAATCGACCGGAAGACCAGCAGCAGGATGATCAGCGAGAGAATAACAATGATGCCGATGTAGACAGGGAAGGCATCAGACAGCTTGGAGGACATATCAATATTGATGGCGGTGAAGCCGGTCACACCAAGATTAATATTATTCCCTGAGGTTAGACTGGAAGACGGATCGCGCAGTTCCTGCACGAGATCTCTTGTAGCTGTATCTGTCGGACCCGTTTTCGGGATCAGGCTGATGATGGCAATATCGCCGGTGGCATTCACGCCCATCGGAGAGACCTGTGTAACGTTATCATGCATTTGCAGCTCTTGAGTCAGCTTGCCCAGCAGCTCCATCGAAATTTTGTCGGACGGGTTCTTCGGCTCTGCTACCAGCAGAAGCGGTCCGTTGAAGCCCTCGCCGAATCCCTTGGAAATAACATCATAGCTCTGGCGGGCCGGAGTATCCAGGTTCGCTGAGGCGCCCGAAGGAATGCCCAGCTCCATTTTGGTTACCGGAATCGCTGCTGTTCCAAGAACGAGTACAACGAGAATAATGATCACCCAGCGGTATTTCACTGTGGCATTTGCCCAGCGGTGCGAGAAGCCGTGCTGCGCTTTTTTAGCGGCAGCGGTGTTCTTCGTCCGGGCTTTGGCGGTGACGATCTTCTCACCGACCAGTCCGAGCAGTGCAGGCAACAGGGTCAGCGCCAGCAGAACGTTGATCAGAACGCTGGCTGCAGCTACAAGTGCCATGGTTGACAGGAAGCCGATGCCGATAACGAGCATGCCGCACAGGGCGATAATAACGGTCAGGCCGGCGAAGAATACGGCGCTGCCTGCGGTGCCGAGTGCCCGGCTGGCGGATTCGCCGGCACTTAGCTTCTCATCGAGAATCAGGCGGCGTTGCCGGTTAACAATGAACAAGGAGTAGTCGATACCTACAGCCAGACCGATCATCACGGCGAGAACCGGTGTAATGTCATTCATCTGGATCAGACTGCCGAGGGCAAACGCGCCTCCGACACTGATTCCGACGCCGAGGAGTGCAGTGATCAGCGGCAGACCGGCAGCAACGACCGAGCCCAGCGTCATGAACAGTACGACCGCAGCGACAACAACACCGACTGCTTCGGTCGAGCCGATGGCCGGGATACTCTTCAGGGAATCACTCGGAATCGCAGTGATCCCGGAGCCTGCCTGCTCGACTTCAGTCACGGTATCAATGATGTTATCAGGTACATCCGATGGAAGGGATGTCTGCTGAACCGTGAACTGGAACTGGAACAGGGCAATATTGCCGTCCGCAGACAGCATAACGCCGGGAACCGGAGCGCCGTCAGCCATCAGCGGACCGTAAGGAGCTGACTGTGCTGCAGCAGCGGAAGGATCGGCGGCGGCAGCTTGGCCCGCGGCAGCGGAAGGATCAGCAGCGGCGGCTTGGCCTGCAGCGGCGGAAGGATCGGCAGCAGCGGCCTGGCCAGCGGCAGCGGAAGGATCGGCGGCGGCAGCTTGGCCCGCGGCAGCGGAAGGATCAGCAGCGGCGGCCTGGCCAGCGGCAGCGGAAGGATCAGCGCCGGCGGCTTGAGCAGCAGCGGCAGCTTGTGCTGCCAGTTCCATTGGATTGATGACGTATTCCATATTGTAGACGTCATTGATAGCTTTCTGGAGCAGCGCTACACGCTCCGGCGTATCCAGACGTTCTCCGTCTGGTGCGGTGAAGGCGACGCTCGCCTGGCCGCCGGCGGCAGCAGGAAGCTCTTGGGTGAGCTTATCCAGCACTTTTTGTGATTCGGTGCCTTCAATTTTCATTTCGGAGCTGGACTGGATGCCATTGACCCCAAGCAGGGCGCCTATAACACCGAGCACGACGATCCACGCCGCGATGAAATACCAGGGCTTGGAATAAGCCGACTTACCTAAGCGGTATAGAAATGTTGACATGTAATGGTTTCTCCTCTTTATCTCTGAATTTATTTTTAGAAGCCGTTGCGTAAGTAAGCAAACATCGAATTCAAGTATTGATCAAACGATATGGCGCCTGGGCGGTCATCCTGCGTTTCGCCGGGCAGTAAGACGTTGAGCCGTCCGTCCATAATGGGCACGAATGCTCCATAGACGGCACCGGCAAGCAGGTGAGTATATCCGTCCGCATAACGTCCATTGGAGAACTGCTCGAGCACTTCCTGGGCAGCGACCTGCAAGCGGCGGAATATGCTGAGGATATATGGCTCCAGCGACGGATACTGCTTCGCGAGTGACACGAACTGCCGCAATTTGTGCAGAAACTCAGAAGTGAACTGCATTTTAAGCAAACCGTACAATACATCGAGCGGAGTAGAATCCGCTGTGAAGTCCGCGAATATCGTTTTCTCATCCTGATTGGTAACACTGCACATGAAATATTGCGCTACCGCTTCCTCCTTGCAGGAGAAGTAGTTGGCGAAGGTCCGCCGGGAATAGCCGGCCTTCTGGACAATATCGTCGACAATGAAACCATCCATACCTTGCTCGAGCGCAAGCTCGAAGGCAGCTACTGCCAAAGCGTAGGCGGTGGCTTCCTTTTTTTTGTCCCGCAGTGTCAGTTTGGGATTCAAGTTGTATGCTTCCTCCTTTCTTATGTATAGGATGAACGCTGAATTGTAATCTACAGTTTATATTATTGCTCAAAGAGCAAGATTGCACAATGTGCAATTAGTGTCTGAAGCGTGAACATTTAAAATTTAACTGAATAATTCAGTTTCCGTAGCTGGTGGTTGGTTGCCGCAGGAACCTTGCTGGCGTGGAGAATGGGAAATGTTGTACATATTACAACATTGATCCGCATATATCCGGCTGTTCAGGTAGATTGTTGTACGAAATGCAGGAATTATCCGGCTTAGTCGCATGGGAGGGCAGAAATATTGCAATTTGTACAACAATTTCAAATTATGGTTGAGATATCGAGGAAAATGTTGTATTTGGTGCAGGATTTTTAAAAGCAGGCGCTTCAACCGGGAATTTACTGCAACTGCAGTAGCATCAGCAACAGTAACATTAACAGTAACAGTAACAGTAACTGCAACAGCAAGCATCAACAGTAAGCAGCAATAGCAGCAACCGCAACCGCAACAGTAACAGCAACGGCAGTAACAACAGTCGCAGCAGCAAGCTGCAATAGCACAACAGCAACCGCATCATCATCAGCTGAAGCCAACTTTTCACTAAAGTAATAGCTATTCTTTATCTGTTATGTAGTCTAGCCGATCAATATAACAAAAAGGCTCCAGTCCCCGGGGAGACTGAAGCCTTCTCAATAGTTAAGGATTAACGCTGTACTGCTCTCAGGCGATAGGTGCAGCTCGCGTAATCGCCGCGCAGATCGGAAACGACCAGGCCGATACGCATCAGGCGGTCGCCGCCGAGAGGGGTGCCGTCAAAGGCCGTCTGGAATGGAGTGGAGCTCTGCCCATCAGCAGATACAGAAGCTTCCCCGCCGCCGTGGCCTTTTGCGGTAACATCGGCTGCGCCAGTCTCAATCACATAATCCAGCTCAGGATCGAGCCCCTTGAGCGTAAGACGCGAGATCGGTGCATTGGGCTTAGCCAGCACCCGGAAATAGGCAACAAAGGCTTCCGTCTTATCTTCACTGACGAACATCCAGGCTGTGTCGCCGTTACCTTCAAACGGACTCTGCAGACGGTACATATCTCCTTGCTGCACCAGCGTGCGGATCTCCTTGTACTGGGCAATCTGCCGGGCAGCCAGATCCTTCTCGGCTTCCGTGAACTTTGTAAGATCCATCTCGTAGCCGAAGTTGCCGCTCATCGCTACATCCCCGCGGGTGGCGAGGGAGGTGATGCGGTCAACCTGATGGTTCGGTACCGCCGACACGTGAGCCCCCATGCTACTGGCCGGATAGACAATACTAGTACCATATTGAATTGCCAGGCGTTCAATCGCATCGGTGTCGTCACTGGTCCAGGTCTGCGGCATGTAGAAAAGCATTCCCGGATCGAACCGGCCGCCGCCGCCGGAGCAGCTCTCGAACAGGATATCAGGGAAGCGCGAGGTCAGGCGCTCCAGCAGGTTATATAGGCCGAGCATATAGCGGTGGGCGGTTTCTTTTTGCCGCTCAGGGCTGGCGTTAGCAGAGGCAATCTCCGTCATGTTGCGGTTCATATCCCATTTGACATAGGTTATGGGTGCGCTGGAGAAGACTGCGCTGAGTGTCTCGTACAGATAATCGCATACTTCCGGGCGGGAGAGATCCAGAATGAGCTGGTTGCGGGCCTCAGTGCGGCGGCGTCCTTCGGCGTGCAGGCACCAGTCCGGATGCTTACGGTATAAATCGCTGTCCGGGGATACCATCTCCGGCTCAACCCAGAGACCAAACTGCAGACCTTCCTTGTTGACTCTGCCAGCGAGATCGGCCAGACCTTCCGGCAGCTTGCGGCGGTCTTCGAACCAGTCGCCCAGCGAGCTGTTGTCTTTGTCGCGCTTGCCGAACCAGCCGTCGTCAAGGACGAACAGTTCAATCCCGAGTGGGCCTGCTTCCTTGGCGATGGCAGCGATTTTGTCGGCGTCGAAATCGAAATAGGTCGCTTCCCAGTTATTGACGAGAATCGGACGGGCCTGGTCGCGGTGAACGCCGCGGCACAGCCGGGTCCGGTACAGCCGGTGATAGGTGCGTGACATACCGCCGAGTCCTTCGCTGGAATAGACGAGCACAGCCTCCGGGGTCTGGAACGATTGGCCCGGTTCCAGCAGCCAGGAGAAGTCGAACGGGTTAATCCCGATGCTTACCCGGGTTTGTCCGAACTGTTCAACCTCTGCAGTTGCGGCGAAGCTGCCGCTGTAGACCAGATTGAAGCCGAATACATCCCCCTGGTCTTCATCTGCACCCGGTCGGAGCAGGGCAAGAAACGGGTTGGTCTGGTGGCTGCTTGAGCCGCGGCGGCTCTCCAGCGACAAGGCTGCGCCCGGGGTAAGCGGACGGCGCTGAACATGGCGTTCTCTCGCCCATGCACCGCTCAGGTGCAGGGTATCGTAGGAGGAATCTGCGAAATCAACGGATGCGCTAAGCGCCTGTTCCAGCCGCAGCGGTGCCTTGCCGTTATGCTCAAAGCGGACAGAACGGGTAATTGCACTATGGCCGGCGAAGACGGTATAGATCAGCTTAACGGTCAGACCCGCATAATCATCCTTCAGTGTAAGCTCCAGTGTCTGGGCTTCGGCTTCATTCTCTACATAGACCGAAGGCAGCCCTTCAAGGGCCGGCTTGCCCGCTGTGATTGTGTAGCCGGCATATTGGAGTTCAGAGATCCGCGTGCCGTCAGCCAGCTGAACCTGATAGGCAGGCCGGCGGAAATCACTTGTTCCATACTGCGGATATTCCTGGGGCAGAGCATCCAGAGAGAGGGTAGGCTTCTGCAGCAGCGGGGTTGGGGAGAAGGATGCGCGCTCGCGCAGCTCAAGCGCCCCGGTCAGGCTGTTGTCATGGCGGAGCCGTGCACCCCAGTATACATGGGCAGGATAGCCGTCTACCAGTTGGATAATATAGCTGGTATCTTTGGACTGAAGGTGGAACAGGCCTAACGTTTCATCTGCGATAATGTTCATATTCATAACTCTCCTTGTCGGATGTAATGCGGTCCGGTGATCCGGTCCGTTATTGCAGCTGCAATATATAGTTTCTGCTTACATAGATTCAGCCTGCCAATTTAGTCAGGCGCTTCCACCGCTGGTCTCCCTGACGATCAGCTTCGTGCCGATAATCGTATGCGACGGCACTTCGCGTCCTTCGAACCGCTCGGCGAGCAGCTGGACGGCCGCTTTGCCCATCTGCTCGGGATAGGCGCGCACCGTTGTCAGCGGAGGCTGGACGTAGGCGGCCATCTCGATGTCATCGAAGCCGACAATGGCCATCTCTGCAGGCACCTGCACGCCGTGGTCGTGAAGGGCGCGGAGGGCGCCGACCGCCAGCGGGTCACTGGCTGCGAAGCAGGCTGTCGGCCGCTTGCCACCGGCCAGCAGCTCGTCCATCATCCGGTAACCGTCAGCACTGCTCCAGCTGCCCTTGCGGACCAGTCCCGGATCGTAACAGCCCCGGCTCTGCATCATACGGCTGAAGTGATGCGCCCGGCGCTCGCCTTCACCGCCGCCGCCGATGAAGGCAATATCCCGGTGGCCAAGGTCCAGCAGATGAGTAAGCGCCTGACCGACAGCCTGACGGAAATGCGTACGCACGGAGTCGTACTCCAGGCGTTCCTCGTACTGGTCAACTAGCACGGTCGTGCTTTTGTCGGCATGCAGTCTCTCGAATTCCTTGGGGTCGAAGCCGCCTACGACGATAAGTCCATCATCGGCCCGGAGCGGGGGCAGCGGGTTACGTCCGCGCAGCGTCTGGCCGAGCACAATCCCGAGCTCCTCGCAGCGCAGCTCAACCCCGCGGCGGATTGAGCCGTAATACGGATCTTCCCGTTCTTCTTCCGCCGAGCACCAGAGCAGAAGCGTAATGGCCTTGCTGCTCAGCTCGGTCTCCCGCTTCAGCTGCCTTAACCGGGAGGGCTTGTAGCCAAGCTGCTCTGCAACCGCGAATACCCGGCTCCGCGTATCGTCACTGACAGCCAGGGACAGGTCATTATTTAGCACTCTCGATACGGTGGCGGCGGATACGCCGGCCTCACGGGCGATGTCTTTAATCGTTGCCAAGCTGCTTCACGCCTTTTTAGTTAATATATTTACTAAAACTTCGCTTTTATCCTACCACCTGCGTCCTTTTCTTTCAAGTGGCTTTTTAGAGGCGCTTACATTGTGGAAGGCAGGGATAGGACCATAGCCCGGCTGTGGCCGTGTCATGCCCGTAGTTTCTGCTTAGAAGGAGGAAAAGTTGCGGCATACGTCAAATTATCCCGCAAAGTGGAGAACCGTATATTTATTGATTACTCAGGTATCTACCTGAGACCCCAAAACATATAAATTCTTTCAAAAAAGAAGGTGCCCGAGCACCGTATAACGGCGGCTTGGGACACCTTCTTATTCACGCAGGTTCGTAATCAGCAAATAGTGGGGGAGACTAATACATGTAATTCCTCGTTGAGCACTTTAAAGTAACATTGTGCCACACGCCGCAGCGCTGCGGACTGGAGAGCCCTTATCTGCGCGGATTCCGCTCTCTGGTGGGCTATACGGACTCAGATGCGCTTAACTAACCTGTTTCGCATCAATTGGAGCTCATACAAGCAATATAAGGGCTTCTGAGTCCGCAATAACCAGAAAATCCGGTTTTTCCGCCGAATAGCGTCCTCTCAGTCCGCAAGATTATTCTGTTATTCAACAGCTCTGGAAGCTCGTTATGAATATTGCTATTCCAATATTTCCAGGCTTGTCCGTTTTTGCTGGAGAACGGACAAGCCGTCTTCCTTGGGCAGTAAATTGCCGCTACCCCTCAATGACTACGCACATCCTCCGTACCTGATTCGATTTGCTGCATGTAGTCCCGGGGGGAGAGCCCGGTGACCTTCTTGAATACCTTGCTGAAGTAAAAGGCGCTCTCGTAGCCGAGCTTCTGCGAGATCTCGTAAATCCGGCCTTCCCCGCGGACCATCATTTCCTTGGCGGCGGTGATTTTGATCTCTGTGATATACTCTACATAGTTCACCTTGGCGACCTTCGAGAACAGATGGCTCAGATAGTTGGGACTGAAATTGAACACATCCGCCACCTGATTGAGCGACAGCTTGCTGCCGAGATTTCTTTTGATATATTCCTGGACATTCTTCACGACCTGCTCCTTATAGCTCTGTCTGCGGGTGGAAAGAATGTTCGAGCATCCGTCCCGGAACTGGATCAGCCAGCCGGCGATTTCTTCTATAGTATGCATCTGATAAATGGCCCGGTAGCCCTCCGGCTCATTCTCAAATATTTGCTCCACAATGTTCTCCCCGTCCGCTAGCAGGGAAGTGGCCATATACAGGATATTGCAGGCGGCATCGGTGGCGGGGACCAGCAGGTCGGACCGGCCGTCGAAGATTTCGATCATTCTGGAGATAATGGTGTACAAGGCCCGGGTATCCATCTCTTCAAAAGCCCGGCGGATCTCCGAACGTGATTCGGAGAAATCGAACAGCAGATGCTCCTGCGCCAGTGCCTCGCCCTCTGTGAAGAAGACGAAGGAGCGCTCTTTAACCGCGGCCGGCAGCGCCTTCCGGGCGGCGAGGTAGCTCTCCCGCAGCAGATACGGATCTTCGACGGCGAAGCCGATGGCCCCGATGATCGTCACATTGAAGTAGTTATGCAGCACAGAGGCCATGTCCCCAAGCAGCTTCTGGATGTCAGGCATCCAGAGCCGCGGATCGGTGCCCGGGACCGGCAGCGCCACGGCGAAATTGCGCAGATCCAGACTGGTTACATAACATGGGCTGACAGAAGAGAGCGTATCCTTAGCCATCTGTACAGTGCTGGAGCATAAGGCAACCAGCTTATCTCCGCGCGGCGGAACCGTATCCGGACCCAGAATGCGGCAGGTGCAGACGAGATAGGCAGCCCCTGGCAAATCCAGGTCCAGATCCTCTTTCTGCAAAAGATACTGGTTCTTGTTCTCGAACAGGTTGTTGAACAGGCGGATGAAGAATTTATCGCGCTGGGCCTGGATATTCCCGCGGTGGACCAGCTTCGGGTAGCTTTCCATCGCCTGGTAAGTCTCAAGTATGCCAATCGCTCTGCGGATGGATTCGGACAGCGCCTCCGGGGTCAGCTCCAGCTTAACCAGATAATCCGTGGCCTGCACTTCAATCGCTCCGCGGGCGTATTGGAATTCTTCATAGCTGGTCAGCATAATGAAGAGCGGCAGCCGGCCGTACTTTTTGCGTACCGAGCCGGCTACCTCGAGGCCGCTTTTAATCGGCATTTTGATATCGCTGATTACGATGTCCGGACGGAGCGTGTCAATCATCTCTTCTTCCTGTGCGCCGTTGTGGGCAATGCCGACAATTTCAATATTGAACTGGTCCCATTTCAGCATGGACTGCAGGCCGATACAGACCAGGGCTTCGTCATCTGCGATTAATAATTTGATCAATTTCATCACATCCTTGCTAAGTTTGCTAAATATAAGAGTTTATATATGTCATATGATAACTGGGACGTCAAAGCTGTTACTCCTTGATGTAAACACCAGAATGGAATGATAACAGTTGGATTTTCTCCACTTGCTGATGAGCGAGGGAGCCTTGCAATAACAGCAGTTGGATAAAAAGCACTTAAATGATCTCATTTCATTCAAAGTAGCTGAAACCTCAAGTAGTAGATGTCATTTTTCCACTTAATTGCCCCTAATCCTGCGAAATCGGACAATTAAGATGCATTTTTCCACTTGCTTGAGGGAATCGCTGGTTTCCGGCTCTTCAGTCAGCTCTTAGTCAGCCGCCAGCCCTTCAGTCAGCAGTCAGCTCCAGCCGCCAGCTCCAGCCGCCAGCTCCCTAATCTACAGCAGCTCCCCAGCTTCACAGCCAGGGCGGTTCTGCTTAAGCATAGCGGCACTTTTATATACAGTTACTGTTACTGGGCAACGTCGAGCGGATAAGGTATAGTCCTAAAAGGGACGGTAACGCAGTTTGTACTTAGCTACTCTCTCTGCAGGAAGGGCAGGAGCAGCTTCATGATGGTATATTGTCCAAGTTCACTCTCAATAGATAAGCCGTAATTCCCGCCAAAAGCCAGCTGCAAACGTTCATTCACGCTGCGCAGTCCGACATTCTCCAGCATTCCCTTGGATTCGTCCTCGGGAGTGGACAATATAGTAGAGATTTGCTCTTCCTTCATGCCGACACCATTGTCTTCAATGGTGACCAGGATATCGGCGAATCCGCTTTTGGAGACCGTGATGATAATATCGCCCCGGCCCTTGGGCTCTATGCCATGGAAGATCGCGTTCTCCACCAGCGGCTGAAGCGTGAAGCGCGGAATCAGGCCGGTGAGCAGCTCTTCATTCTCAATTTCTTTGACCATGGTGACCGTGCTGCCATAGCGGTATTTCTGGATCAGGAAATAGTCATCGAGCAGGCTCAGCTCATCCTTCAGCGGCATCAGCCGCCGATTGTCCTTGGCGATACTGCGGAGGAGTCTGGACAAGGAGGTCGTCATCTCCGCAATGCCTGTAGCATTCTGGATCGTGGCCATCCATTTGATCGAATTCAGGGTATTGTAGAGGAAATGCGGATTGATCTGGCTCTGCAGCATCCGGTATTCCAGCTCCTGCTTCTGCTTCTCGTCCGCGAGCCGGCTGTCCATGAGGGCCACGATATCCTGAGACAGGCGGTTAATGCCGCGTCCGACGTCGCCAAGCTCGCTTTTCCACTCAATATTGCGGTCAATCAGGAAATTACCCTGGGCAATCTTATCGATGCGCTTCTTGAGCTTCTCCACCGGAAGACTGATGGTACGGGTTAAATACAGTGTAATGATAGCGCTTAAGACAATAACCAGCAGGACGACACCAAGCATCACCAGAATCCAGATATTTGCCTTGGGCGCAAACTGGTCGTTCGATAAAGTCTGGGACAGTATGACTCCGCTGCGTACGGGATAAGATACCACAATATGGCTTTCTTTATCATCCGTAAGCTTCACCATGGACAGCTCGGTCTGCGGGCCGACAGGCTTGTCATTGGTATAGGCCACCGGTTCATAAGGTTCAGTAATGGCAGTGACCTGATCGCCGGTAAGCTGATAATGGTGATTGCCGAGCGTGAGCAGCAGCCGGGAATTCTTCGGCAGGGAGTATCCCTTCAGCTTGTCGGTGATAACAGAGGTATTGGCTAACATATATACCGTTCCAACCCGTATAGCCCCTTTGCCGTAAATCGGAAACACAAACGGGATTCCATTCGTGTTGGAGAGCGGGTCCTTGATGACCTGATCCCATTGCTCCTCGGCATCTGCATTAAGGCCGGCGATATGGCCGATATTGTGTATGGTAAGCGGAACGGAGGTGCCTGTGTTATCCACCTGCAGGAACTTTCCGTTGTTATCCGTAACAATCAGGCGGCGGGCATAGCTGTTCGAGCGGTTATTCAGGAATTCCTGCTGCATCGAGTTGAAGACATTAACAGCTTCCTTGGAGCTGGGGTTCTTGGACGCGAAATAATTCGTGATCAGGCTATTGGTGGACGAGTTGGTGCTGCAGGTCATGGCTAAGGCCGACAGATTAATCAGATCCTGTTCAATAATATGGGATACCAGCTGCAGATTGAACTCGGTCGCTTGAATGGTTGTTTTACGCTGATAATAAGTAATCAATTCATAGCTGAAAAAAGACAGCAGCGACGCGATCAGCAGGGCGAATACGGCCATGAGCAGAATAATGCGGCTTTTAATAGTAGATTTTCTTACCGTCGTGAACACTCCTTTGTACATTGTGAAAACATATTAAGCGTTTTCATCTACCTTATCATATTCCTGCGTTTCAATACAGGGCAAGGAGTATAAGCTGAGAATTTTACATGTTTCGGATAGGATATTACAGGTTTAACCCGGACGAGGGGGAGAAGAGCACAGAAAAGTGAATGATCTGTGTTTGATATTGCATCCCAATCCCGCCTGAAAAGGCTTACACTTTGAACTAAGGCCGGATAAGCCGGTCGCCGCTAGAACAATAGAAGGAAAAGGGGATATTTAAATGAACTTAAAAAGATTCTATGGCATGACCCTTGCCACAGCGCTCTCCGTGAGCATGCTGGCCGGATGTTCCGGGAACAACGCCAATAATGAAGCTGCTGCAACAACCGCACCTGCGGCGGGTAACGCTGCAAACGCTTCCGCTGAACCAAGCCAGGAGCCTGTGACTCTGAAATGGGCGCTGTGGGACTGGGAAGCAACCGCTTACTACAAACCGCTGATTGATGCCTATAAAGCTGCACATCCGAATGTAACGATTGAATATGTAGACCTTGGCTCCACGGACTATATGACCATGCTCAGCACACAGCTCTCCGGCGGTGCAGACCTGGACGTTCTTACCATTAAAGATATTCCCGGCTATTCGAACCTGGTGAAGCAGAATCATCTGGAGCCGCTGAAGAGCTACATGAGCACAAATTCCATTGATCCTTCCGTATACGGCGGTACAGTAGAGCAGATTGAAGTGGGCGGCGAGGTGTATGCGCTTCCTTTCCGCAGTGACTTCTGGGTGGTCTATTACAACAAAGCTTTGTTCGACAAAGCAGGCGTGGAATACCCGAGCAACGATATGACCTTCGACCAATATGATGAGCTGGCCCGCAAGATGACCTCCGGCAGCGGTTCCGAAAAAGTATACGGTGCCCACTACCACACTTGGCGGAGCGCGGTTCAACTGTTCGGTATTCTTGACGGCAAGAACACAGTGGTCGGCGGCAACTATGACTTCCTGAAGCCTACCTATGAACGGATTCTGAAAGAGCAGGAAGACGGCATCGTGATGGATTACGCTACATTGAAGACTTCCAGCACGCATTATTCCGGCGTATTCTACAACAACTCCGTTGCCATGATGAACATGGGCAGCTGGTTCATTGCCACCCAGATCGAGAAAGTGAAGAGCGGCGAATCCCAATCGACAGAATGGGGCATTGTGAAATACCCTCATCCTGACGGTGTAGAAGCCGGTACAACTCTGGGTACGATTACTTCCCTGGCTGTAAACCAGAAATCTAAGCACAAAGAAGCCGCACTGGAGTTCATGAACTTCGTAACCGGTGAAGAAGGCGCGAAGGTTATTGCATCTACCGGAACCATTCCGGCCATCAAGAACGATGAAGTTATCAATTCCATTACTTCCATCGACGGTTTCCCTGCAGACGAGAACAGTAAGGCTGCACTAAATACTGTTCAGACTTATCTGGAAATGCCTATACATGAAAAGAGTGCAGACATTGAGGTTATCCTGAATGAAGCCCACGATAACATCATGACGAAGAACGCTACGATTGATGAAGGCCTGAAGGATATGAACAAACGTGTAGGAGAGCTCTTGAACAATTAACCGTTCTGAGTAGGACGGTGGATATAAGGGCGGGCGAAGGCCCGCCCTCTATATGACAGAGGACAGCTTTGGGGTTCCCGCAAAGTACCTGAACAGGCATCGCAGTAATTCATACTTTGCGGGGATGTTATATAAGGTTTGGAGGAGAAACAATGCAGAACGAAACCATATTGCATACAAATAAGAGCCCAAAAAGACGTATGTCAAGAGGGGTTAAAGATAACCTGATTGCCTACAGCTTCATTGCGCCGAACTTTATCGGATTTGCCCTGTTTACACTGGTACCCATGATTTTTGCCTTTGTCCTTGCGTTTGTGAAATGGGACGGGGCCAATCCGATGAAGTTCATCGGGCTGGACAATTTCACCCGGCTGCTCAAAGATTCAACCTTCCACAAAGCCTTGTGGAACACCATTGTCTACACCATCGGAGTTGTACCGCTGACCATGATTGTGGCGCTGGCGCTGGCCATTCTGCTGAACCAGAAGATTATGGGCCGTAATTTCATGAGAACCGTGTTCTTCTTCCCGTATGTAGCATCCCTGGTAGCCGTTGCGGCGGTATGGAACTTCATTTTCAGTCCTACCATGGGTCCGATCAACAACATTCTGCATACCATTACCGGTATCCCGCTGGAGGATCTTCCCCGCTGGGCGGCAGATAAGCAGTGGGCCATGTTTACCGTAGTTCTTTTCACAGTGTGGAAAAATATGGGTTATTACATGGTCATCTATCTGGCAGGACTCCAGGGAATTAACCCTGAGCTGTACGAGGCTGCTGAGCTGGACGGCGCAGGCCCGTGGAGAAGATTCCGCAATGTCACCGTGCCACAGCTGGCACCTACAACCTTCTTTGTTCTGATGATTCTGGTCATTAACTCGTTCAAGGTCTACGATATCTTTATCAACCTATTTGCCGGCGCCGATAACCAGCTCAACGACTCTACGAGGGTTATGGTCTATCAAATCTACAATACGGCATTCCGTTCACTTGATTACGGATATGCCAGCGCAATGGCGATTGTACTCTTTCTGCTGGTACTTGGCATCACCATCGTCCAGTTCCGCGGCGAGAAGAAATACGGACAATAGGAGGATTCAAAAGATATGGTTGGAAAAAGTAAAGGACTTAGAATCAGCCTTATGGTTCTTGTGTATATTTTGTTGTTTGCGACCGTGCTGGCGATGCTGGTTCCGTATATATGGATGCTGTCCTCCTCGCTCAAGCTTAACAAGGATGTCTTCTCCTTCCCGATGCAGTGGATTCCGGCGAATCCGCGCTGGGAGAATTTCACGGATATCTGGACGCGGATTCCGCTCGGACGGTTTATTTTTAACACTGCGAAATTATCGATTATCGTAACGATTCTGCAATTGCTGACTTCAAGCTTCGCGGCCTATGCGTTCTCGAAGCTGCATTTCCGGGGCAAGAACTTTATCTTCCTGGGTTATATCGCGACAATTGCGATCCCTTGGCAGGCCTACATGGTACCGCAGTTCATCCTGATGCGTTACATGGGACTGAACAATACCCACCTGGCGATCATTCTGCTGCAGGCGTTCTCGGCATTCGGTGTGTTCATGATGCGCCAGTTCTATCAGGGAGTACCTGATGAATTGTGTGAAGCCGCCCGGATCGACGGACTCAGTGAATACGGCATCTGGGCAAGAATCATGCTGCCGCTGTCCAAGCCGGCGTTATCCACACTCACCATCTTCACCTTCGTTGCCACCTGGAATGACTTCCTGGGGCCAATGATTTATCTGACAGATACGAAGCTTAAGACCATTCAGATCGGTCTGCGGATGTTCATCTCGCAATATTCTGCGGAGTACGGGCTGATCATGGCAGCAAGCGTAGTTTCTATCATTCCGGTAGTGATTGTATTCCTGGCCCTGCAGAAGTACTTCGTGCAAGGTGTTGCAGCATCGGGGATTAAAGGCTAGAACAAGTAACGCGCCTGGCAGTTGCATCTTTTCGTGGCTGCCGGGTTTTTATAACCAATCATGGAGGTAAGGCAAAGGTCTGTCCAAGAAATTATTCTTCTAACAACGCAATGGATACGCTTACTTATTGAACAAGAGGAGGATGAATGAATGAACAGCACAACCCGTGTCAAGAAAAGGCTATTCTCAGTATTGATGTCAGGAGCACTTGTAGCCGGAATGTTTCCGGCACTAGGTATGCCGGCAGCATCTGCTGCTACTGTAAATACGGTCTATGCAGCGGCCTATATGGGGGCAAAGACAACGGCAGGTACGACTCTGCCGGCAAGCGTTGATGTTGGCGGCCAGACTGCGGCTGTGAACTGGAGCATCGGCGAAGACACCTTCGATGTGCCGTATGACACCGTAACCGTGAACGGAACCGCGAACGGCGGGCCGGTGGTGGCGAATGTGGAAGTGATTCCGCCGGCCGCCAGTCCGCTCGTCTACTTCGTGGACAGTGGCAGAGGCGGCGATTCCTTGGGGAATCCTCCTGGAGCTTCGCCCCTGTACGAAGCGGTCAAAATAATATCCGGCGGCAGCCTGCTTAACGGGTTACCGGATCAGAAATATGTCAGCGGAACAACGGATTGGGGCTTCGATGATACCGGCAATAAGGTAAAGAACTCCAAAGACGGAGGACTTGCCGATCCGGCGACGGAACCGTCCATATGGAAAGTAGGCCTGCGGGCAGATCCGTCCGGCAATCATATCGTTTATAAATTGAAAGCGCTTCAACCCGGTGCTTATACGCTCAGCAGTGGCTTCTATGACTGGTACGGCAGCCGCGACCGGGGAATACAGCCCCGGCTGGAGTATAAGAACAGCGCCGGAGAAGCCCGCACGATCCCGTTTACACAGTTCAATACCCAAACAACGCAGCTTATTTCCGGTGAATTCTCGATTCCCGCAGATATTGATGTTAGCATTCCTATGACCTTGACCTATGCTTCTGTATCCGGTGAGAAGCCGATCCTGAGCTGGTTCGCTGTTGCCGAAGGTGCGATCAAGCAAGAGCTTGATGATGCCCGGCAGACCGCAGCCTCTACGGTCAAAGTTCTGCTCGACGGCAACGATATTAAGGAAGACAATGTTAACGGCCTGACGTTCAAAGGCTTCGGCGTGCTGAGCGGCAACAGTACCAGCGCCTTGCTGATGGACTATAAGTCTGAGCAGCCAGAGGCTTATGCGCAGCTGCTGCAGGTCATGTTCGGCGGCGACCGTCCGCTGATCGACCATGTCAAGATTGAAATGGGAAATGACCGCAACAACTCTACAGGTCCCGACCCTTCGACGATGCGTACGGAGAATGAAGAGGCCAATGTTACCCGGCATCCCGGCTTCCAGCTTGCGGCCGATGCCAAGGCCATCAATCCTGCGGTTAAGGTAAGCTTCCTGCGCTGGAATGCTCCGGCCTGGGCCAATAATAACAACGACAAAATATATACCTGGTACAAAAATACGATTCTGGCCGCTTACCGTGAATACGGTTATATGGTCGATTACGTCAATCCCGATGTCAATGAGCATGCATCAGATTTGAACTGGATCAAGCAATACAGCGCCAAGGTTAAAGCGGATACTCTAGGCTTCGAGAGCACTGAGGAAGAGGCTCTGTATCACAACATCAAGCTCATTATCTCCGACGAGGTCGGAATCGGCACCTTCGGCGATGCTATGGTCAGCGATCTTTCGCTGCGGGAGGCGGTAACGGCCGCCGGATATCATTACAACACCGATGATGACAGCAAAGGCAACTTCAAACGGCTTGCCGAAGAATTCGACAAGGAAATCTGGAACAGTGAGGCGCAGGCAACCTTCAGCAACTCGGCATTCCGCCCGAACAACAATATGAAGGACCCGTCAGCGGCCGGAACGGGGATCGGCGGCACCGGCGGTCCGCTGGAGATGGGCAATACCATCATTAAAGGCTTCGTAAATTCCCGCCGGACACACTTCATCTACCAACCGGCGATCGGCTCTTTCTATGAAGGCGGACAGTATTCCTTCAAGGAGCTGGTCAGCGCGCGGGACCCGTGGTCGGGCTTCATACACTATGACGCAGGGCTGGTTATTCTCCAGCATTTCAACGGTTTTGCCAAGACGGGCTGGGAGAATGGGGATAATACAGCAGGAGTCTGGAGAGCGGTGCCCAAGGCCAGCTACACCGGAGCATCCGGCACGAACCCGGTCAGCGGACGGAACGGGACTCCGAGCTACATGACACTTGCTGCTCCGGGCAAGCAGGATTTCTCGACAGTCATCATCAATGACAGCGAGTATGAGAAGATCTACAAGCTTCAGGCGGTGAACATGGGCTATACAGGAAACCCTTCCCTAGAAGTATGGGAGACCCGTGCAGCTGATGAGGGTCAGGCTTTTAACAGCAATTATATGAAATATCTAGGCGATGCGGCTGCAGACGGCAGCGGTGTATACACGGTGAGAGTGAAGCCGTTCTCGATTGTAACTGTAAGCACGCTGGATAACCACGCCACAGCGGAGTCGCCAGCACCGCTTCCGGTTGAGGGAGAGCGTACAGTGCTGGATACCGATGCAACAGGTTCCGTGCAGAATACGGAAGACGGAATTCTGTATGCAGATGACTTCAATTACGGCAGCAAAACCGTTCCCGTCATTGGCAAAGACGGAGTGATTGCCGGCGAGCAGAGCTATGTCAGCTCCCGCGGCGGTGAGCAGAGCGTCATTCCGCGTTATACCCAGGACCTTAACGGTGCCTTCGAGGGGTATCGTATCGGCGATACGGATAATTATGTCCTGCGCCAGCAGCTGGACCAGATTACTACAGGCGTTGGCGGTGCCTGGAACGGCGGAGACCCGGTCACAGCAATCGGGGATAACCGCTGGACCAACTATAAGGTCAGTGCCGATGTGTCTTTTGAGCAGAACAGCACTTACAGCGGCAACAATTACGCAGCAGTCGGAGCCCGCTATCAGGGCGGGTCACAGACGCTAAACGGAACGCCATATGCGCTGAAGTTCTGGTTCGACGGCGGCTGGCAGCTGCTGTCCAGCGGTACTGTTGTCGCCAGCGGCAATGCCGCTACAGGCACCGGCGGTGTGAAGCTTGAGGGTTACGACACCGCACATGACGCATGGCATAACATTGCTCTTCAGGTTGCAGGTGATAGAATCACTGCCTATCTGGATCATGTTGAGCTTACAACCTATACCGACCCGAATCCGAAGCTGTCGGGACGCTTACAGCTGGCCAGCGGCTTCTATCATGTCCGCTTCGACAATCTGAAGGTGGAGAAGGTAGACGGCTATACTCCTTATTATTCAGAGCTGCTGGATAATCTGGAGATGCACGATCTGGCTGCGGTTCCGCAATCCAAGCTGGTTTACGAGGGTGCATGGGCCCATGAGAATGGCAAAGGGATGTATGTGTACCAGCGTTCCCTTTCCACCAGTCAGGCTGCGGGTGCGGTGCTGAAATACACGTTTACCGGCACCGGACTCGATATTCTGGGCCAGAACGACGGCTCAGCCAAGCTGGAAGCGAGCGTGGACGGCCGGACTGTAGTGCTCTCGGGCGCTGCTGCGGCATCGAAGGAGCTGTACCAGACCTTCATGCTCCGCGGGCTGGAATACGGAGAGCACACGGTCCAGATCAAGGTGCTGAGCGGGACATTAGCTGTGGATTCTGTGGGGGTTATCGCCGGCGGAGCTGCAGGTAACGTGAACACTGCTGCGCTTCAGCAGGCCGTGAAGGACGCGCAGGAAATCACCCGGCAGGATGAATTCCCAGAGAGTGACTGGAAGTTATTCTCAGATGCGCTAGGTGCAGCTGAGGCAGCACTGAATAATCCTGTGTTGTACAGATTGGATCAGGAAGGGGCCGCGCAGCTTGAAGCGCGTTTGACCTCTGCCTATATCGGGCTGATTGTAGGCGATGTGCGAGAACTTGCCGCTCCTCAGGATACAGCTGCTTATGCCGGGAAGAAGCCTAACCTGCCGGCCAAGCTGGAAGCAACGCGCGCTGACGGCAGCAAGGTGCAGGTGGCTGTGAAATGGAATGTAGACGCAGTCAGCTTCGACACTCCATATGAGCGGGTAGCTGTAACTGGTACTTTCGGAAATTTGAAGACAACAGCATATGTGGAAGTGGTACCTGCTGGCCTCGTATACTTCCTGGACCCTGGTGTCTCCGC
Source organism: Paenibacillus phytohabitans (assembly GCF_013141775.1). Taxonomy (GTDB): domain Bacteria; phylum Bacillota; class Bacilli; order Paenibacillales; family Paenibacillaceae; genus Paenibacillus_AQ; species Paenibacillus_AQ phytohabitans. The sequence goes on along the minus strand of NZ_WHOB01000027.1, from coordinate 7,346 downwards.
TGACGGGGTAACACCGCCATTTACAACCATCAAGAATTTCGTCGGGGACAGCCTGCTGAATGACAAGGCGGATCAGTTGTCGACAGGGGAGACGGTCTGGGGACATACCAATATTACGGCAAACTACAGTCCAAAGGGACTTGGCGGAGCAGTAGTTGCTACAGACAAAGCCCAGACTGGGGTATACAGCTTGAATACGAAGAATACACCTCTGGTCTACAGGCTGCCTCTGAATGCAGGCAAATATACGATTACGTCCTATCATCTGGACTGGTGGAACAACAGCAGCCGGACGATGGATATTACACTGAGTTATGCTGATGCAGAAGGAAAAGCCGTATCTGAAAAGGTTCGTACCGGCCTGGTTGCAGGTCCTGCGGGTACCGCAGTCAATCATGACTTCACGCTGCCGGTGAACGGTACCGTGACCTATTCAGTGTACAATACGTTCAGTCAGGCTGCGGTAATCAGCTATGTAGCTGTAGCTAGAGACAAGGTCAGCGTTGCCAATGAGCAGGCAGTCAATGAGGCCAAGAGTATTATTGAAGGTGCAGCTTACAATGTAGGGAAGGAAACGGCAAACAGCGAAGAAGCTGTTCTGACCTGGCTGCAGCAGATCATCGGCGGTTTGCCCGGCTTCAGTGAAACCGGGGTTACCATGGGTGACATCATCCTGTCTCCGTTCCAGGAAGCAACAGACGACACGGATGGCAGCTTCACCTTCTCGGTTACGCTGAGCAAGGGAGAGGCGAAGGCGGATAGCTCGGCCAGCGGAGCAATTACGCTGCCGGTACCGGATACGGTTCTGCCGGTGATTACCCTGAATGGCGAGGCAACAGTTAATCTGCCGGTTGGCTCGGAATATACGGATGCCGGAGCTACGGCTGTTGATGATCAGGACGGCGATATAACTGGCCGTATCGTCACAACAGTGACCAGTGAAGTATATGGCCTGACAGAGCTGGATACGGCGGTAGAGGATATTTATACCTTCCATTATAATGTCAGTGATACCGCAGGGAATGCAGCGGAGGAAGTAAGAAGAACCGTAGTGGTTGCCATTAATCCGGATGTAACGAAGCCGGTGATAACCCTGCTTGGGGAAGCATCCGTTCAACTGGAGAATGGCGCAAGCTATACCGATGCCGGAGCTACTGCGGCAGATGACCGCGACGGAGACATTACGGAGCGCATCGCGGCGACGATTACGAAGGATGGGGAGTCAGTATTAACGCTGGATACATCGGCAGCTGGCACCTATTTGTACCATTATAATGTGACGGATACAGCAGGCAACGCCGCTGCCCAAGTGACCCGGACGGTGACTGTAGGCGAAGCAGAACAGCCGCCGGTGACACCAACACCTACGCCGACGCCGGAACCGGAGCCGACAACTGCACCAACGGCAACACCGGCCCCTACGGATGCGCCAGTGTCTACGGTAGCACCAACACCAGCGGCTACGCCGTCACCGGCGCCGCAGCCGCAGACCGAGAAGGTTCTTGCCCCTGGTGATTTCGCGGCTCCGGCTGGCGGGACAATTACGGTTCAGCTCAGTGATGCTACAGAATCCGTGCTGCTTCCGGCAGGATTGCCGGGAATTATAGGAGAGAATACCCTGCGTCTCGCCTGGAATACGGTTGCAGTCGATCTGACTCCGGAAGTGCTGAAGAGCATTCAGGAGAAGGTTGCGGGTGTAGGAGGACAACCGGAGGGGGCGAGAATTAAGCTTTCAGCCGTGAAAACTGCGAAGGCTGCTGCGGAGCAGCTGATGAACAATCCGGCTGTCAACAGTTCTGTTCAGCTATCGGCGGCAAGTGATGTAATCAGCTTCAGCCTGGAGGTAGTTGCTGCGGACGGCACGGCCGTGCCGGTAACCGCTTTTGACAAGCCGCTGACCCTTACATTCACTGTAGATCCTAATGCGAACCGCAGCTTGCTCGGCGTCTACTATATTGCTGCCAGCGGTGCCCTTGAATACATGGGCGGAACACTGGCTGACGGTAAATTTACCGCCGATGTACAGCATTTCAGCCAGTATGCCGTGCTGGAGTATGACAAGAGCTTCGCGGATGTCAGCAGCAGTAACTGGGCGAACAGTGTTATTAAGTCCATGGCTGCGAAGCATATTATCGAGGGCATTTCGGCTACAGCATTCAATCCGCAAGGTGAAGTAACCAGGGTGCAATTCGCCGCTATGATTACACGTGCGCTTGGCCTTAAGGCGGGAAGCACACCGGCATTTGCTGATGTGGATTCCAAGTCCTGGTATGCCGGAGCTGTTGCGGCTGTAAATGAAGCGGGGATCGTACTCGGACGCAGCAAGGATGCCTTCGCTCCGGATGAGCGCATTACCCGTGAGGAAATGGCGGTCATGATCGTCCGCGCTTATGAGTATTTGCAGGGAAGCCAGGCAAGTAATGCAAGCAATGCAAGCAATGCAAGCAATGCAAGCCAGGATATAGCTGCAGGAGCGTTCAGTGACTACTCCCTGATTCATGACTGGGCGAAGAACGCAGCCGGCATCGCCGGACAGGCGGGGCTGATCAAGGGCCGCGGCAATCAGCAATTCGCTCCGCAGGAGAGCATGACCCGGGCCGAGAGTGCGCAAGTCATCGCTAATCTGCTGGGACATTTGTAAGAGGTATTCAAAGAACCTGGCAGCTGCGAGAAGCGGGCTGTCAGGTTTTTATACGAATGTGAAATTTGCCCTCAATTTCTAGACACCCGTAGGATTAGAGGGATAAATCCATCAGATTCGGCCTGGTTGGCCGGAAATGAGGATATTAGAGGGATAAATCCCACTAAATCCACCGGAAGTGGGCAGAACGAGGAAATTAGAGGGATAAATCCCACTAAATCCACCGGAAGTGGGCAGAACGAGGAAATTAGAGGGATAAATCCCACTAAATCCACCGGAAGTAGGCAGGATGAGGATATTAGAGGGATAAATCCCACTAAATCCACCGGAAGTGGGCGGAACGAGGAAATGAAAGGGATAAATCCCACTAAATCCACCGGAAGTAGGCAGAACGGGGAAATCAGAGGGATAAATCCCACTAATTCCGCCAGAAGTGGGCAGAACGGGGAAATCAGAGGGATAAATCCCACTAATTCCGCCAGCCAGCGTACCCTTAGTTCAATAGAGTGCTCGTCATAAGGGGACCTCAGCTTTTTTTACCATATTTACCGGGGGGGATGCCTGTGATGTTCTTAAAGGTGCGGATGAAGTTGGCATAGTCATTGAAGCCGGACAGGTAGCAGGTATCGGATACGGAGTTTCCGGCGGCCAAGAGCTGCTTGGATAAGGCGATTTTTTTGAGCAGGACATAACGGTATATGGTTCCTCCGGTCTGCTGCTTGAAAAGGTGGCTCAGATAGTATTTATTGACGTTCAGTTCTCCGGCTATATGCTCCAGGGACAGATTGAGATGCAGGTGGTTGTCGATATAACTCATGGCTAATTGTATATGCGAAGAAATAATGCTGGGCACGGCGGAACGGGTCCGGCTGTACAGCTCATTGACGATTACCAGGATCTGAATCAGGTACGTCAGAGCCAGTACCTCGCTGCCGTATTGCTCACTCTCCAGTGCCGCAATCAGAAGTGAAGCTAGAGTCATATACTCGGTAAGCAGCGGTTCATCCATGCGGGCCAGATTATGCTCACCGGGCTGACGGTTCTGGAAACAGGCGAGCAGATTGGTAGTGGCTGTGCAGAAAGGATAGATAAGCGGCGCCTTGAAATGAATCGTCAACCGTTCGTAAGGCTCCGGGGACAAATTGATGATTTTGTGAATCTCGTGATTGTTGAACAGGAGCACATTGCCCCGCTCCAGCGGATAGCTGTATTGGTCGACGAATCCGTTCACACTCCCGCCGAGAAACAGGAAGATTTCGTAGTGGTCATGAATATGGAAATCCCTTGTCGGTGAGATTGGGGAATTGCCGATACCGGCCAGAATATCGCCGTTGAATGTTTGATGATAACGGGCATGTTTCATAGTCATTGCCCCTTTCAGATTGATCGCAACAAACGCAATAAAACATCATTATTCGCAAAGACATTGCAATAATACCACACTACACTAGAGAAGAAGAATACCTGAAAGGGTGGAATTGTTAATGAAGGGTAAGGAACAGCGAAAATACTGGCTGGATACGATGCTGCTGATCGGGGGACCGGTGCTGGAGGCTTTAGCGAAGCGGCAGCTGAAAGAGCAGCTGCCTACGGAGTTTCATAGTGACCGGAGCCAGTTTGCCCATCTGGAAGCTTTTGCGAGACTGGCCTGCGGGATGGCCCCGTGGCTGGAGCTTGAAGGACTTGAAGGAGAAGAAGAACAGCTTAGAGCCCGTTATGCCGCGCTGATGCTGGAAGCTATCGGTGCAGCTGTCGATCCGCAGTCGCCTGACTATATGGAGTTCAAGACGGAAGGCCAGCCGCTGGTGGATGCAGCCTTCCTGGCCCACGCGCTGGTACGTGCACCGAAAGCGATTACAGGCCGGCTGGATGAGCGGGTGAAGGGCCATTTAATTACAGCGCTGAAGCAGACGCGCCGGACGGCTCCAAGCGGCAGTAACTGGCTGCTGTTCAGTGCAATGGTGGAAGCGGCTTTGTATATATTGGGTGATGCCGACTATGACCGGATGCGTGTCGGATATGCGGTTCATATGTTCATGGACTGGTACAAGGGCGATGGTGTCTACGGGGATGGCAAGGATTTTCACTGGGATTATTACAACAGCTTCGTGATCCAGCCGATGCTGGTGGATGTCGTGGCTGTCTTTGAACAGGAATCGGCGCAATATGCTGCACTTAAGCCGGTGATTATGGAACGGGCACAGCGATATGCCTCAGTGCTTGAACGCAGCATTGCCCCGGATGGCACCTATCCGTTCCTCGGACGCTCGATCGTGTACCGCTTCGGTGCCTTTCAGCTGCTGTCGCAGGCGGCGCTGCAGCATTTCCTGGAGGAGGCACTGCCTCCGGCACAGGTACGCAGTGCTTTGACCGCCGTGATAGAGCGGATCATGAATGCTCCGGGTACGCTGGATGAGAACGGCTGGCTGCGGCCGGGGATCTACGGCTATCAGCCGGAGCTTGCGGAGAGCTACATCAATACGGGCAGCCTCTATTTATGCGCTGCCGTATTCCTTCCGCTGGGGCTGCTTCCATCCGATCCCTTTTGGTCGGGGGAAGAGCTGAAATGGACTGCGCTGAGAATAGCAGACGGTGAGAATGTCATGCGGGATCATGCGCTGGATTAGCGGGTGTTCAGCCGCTTTAACGATTATGAGGTGCGGCACTAATCAGGATGGAGTACCGATAAGGAGGAGGAAACGGGCATGAACAGACATGAACTTGCCGGTATTGTGCAGGACATGAAGCCGGTGGATTGGAGCTTGTATTATCCGCAGGGAGATTCCGCTGGGTTTTGGACCCGGGCGTTATCATCCGGCGTGTTACAGGCAGACATTAGCGAGATTCGCGCAGAGGCGGAAAGGCTGGACGGTCAGCCTATATCCGCGCTGACGTATACACTATTTTCTATTTTTGCGCGTACAGGCTCGAGACTGGAATATGAGCGGGTCTATTTCGAACGGAGAAGAAGACTGAATACTTATGCATTCCTAAGCCTGCTGGAGCCGGATAATACGGGGGCTCTGGAGAAGCTGGAGGATATCCTCTGGGTCATCTGCGATGAGTACACCTGGTGTCTTCCGGCCCATCTTCCCGCAGATCATGACGCTGCTGAGATCAGCCGGCATATTGACCTGTTCTCCTCCGAGACGGGATTCACCTTAAGTGAAGTATTACTGCTGCTGGGGGACCGGCTTCCGCTGCTGCTCCAGTCCCGGATACGGCATGAGGTAGAGCGCAGAATCTTCCGGCCTTTTCTTGAGCAGGGGCCATATTTCTGGGAGACATCACGCCATAACTGGGCGGCAGTCTGTGCGGGCTCCATCGGGGCAGCTGCGCTGCTGCTGGTGAAGGAACCGGCCATGCTGACGGATATTCTGCTGAAGACAGAGAGCAGCATGAGCTATTATCTGGAAGGCTTCGGGGACGACGGCGCTTGTCTGGAGGGGCTGGGCTACTGGAATTATGGTTTTGGCTATTTCACTTATTATAGCGATCTGCTCCGGGCAAGAACCGGAGGCAGGCTGGACTGGTTCAAGCAGGAGAAGGTATCGCAGATTGCCCGTTTCCAGCAAAAATGCTTCATCGACGAAAGTCATGTCGCCAATTTCTCGGATTCGGTGCCTCAGGTACGTGTGCATATGGGCTTGTCCCATTATCTGGCTGATGCCTATGCGGATGTCCTGCGGCCGCCGTCCGCTCTGCGCGCACCGTTCACTGAAGATCACTGCAGCCGCTTCGCACCGGCTTTGCGCAATCTGATCTGGACCAGAGCGGGCCGGGAAAATGAAGCCTGGGAGGCTGTCAGCTATTATCTTCCGGATGCCGCCTGGATTGTCTCGCGTCATGTGCCGGCAGCAGGCTCCTTCGGGTTCGCCGCTAAAGCCGGCCACAATGATGAGCCGCACAATCATAATGATCTGGGCCACTTCATTTTAAGCGGCCGGGGAGAGATCTATGCTTCCGATCTGGGCAGCGGAGAATATACCGCTGATTATTTCGGTGCCGGACGTTACAGCTATGACTGCAATGGATCACAGGGACATTCGGTGCCGATCATCAACGGCCAGTATCAGGGTGCCGGCCGGGAGTTCAGCACCGCCGTGCTGCATGCATCTGCGGCGGCGGAGAAGGATGAGCTGACACTGGAAATGGCACAGGCTTATCCGGTGTCAGGCTTGCAGTCCTTGGTGCGTTCGCTGGTCTGGCACAAAGAGGAGCTGCCACGTCTGGAATTGACAGACACCTACCGGTATGAGGGAGCTCCGGCGAGCTGGACGGAACGGTTTGTAACCTGGCGCAGACCCAAGCTTCTTCACCCGGGCAGCGTACTGCTGCCGGGCACTGCGGCGGGTCACGGTGTTGGGGTCACTTATGATCCGGAAGCAGTCCGGCCGGAGATTACCGCGCATGTGTACCGGGATCATTATGGCCAGGAGACACTGTGGCATAGTCTGGACTTCCATGTTCTTCAGCCAGGGGCGGAGGGAACATTAACATTCACTTTTCAATTTCTGTGAAGACTGAATCAGGCGGCCGGAATTCCAGGTATCCGCATCGGCCGCAGTTACCGTTTCTCTGCTGGGGCATATAACCCGTATAGAGGATGATTCCAACAAAGCGGTCGGTCCATCGCGGGTGCTCAGACGGAATCCGGCAAAATGTTGTATGAAATACAACTTAGGTGCTGCTATATCGAGATGTG
>NZ_WHOB01000026.1 GCF_013141775.1 Paenibacillus phytohabitans | reverse complement strand
TGGTCGGACGGATTTAGCTTTGCTCCACTTGATTTTGTCATGCTCTCTTCTGCCAAAATCACCAATCGGTTGTGCGAACTGGCTTCGAATTTATCCAAACGAAGTCAAGGCTACAAACGCCGGATGGAGGCTTTTTCCCGAAAACCGGATGCGGTCGTAGCTTTACTGGAACGCGCTTTGCGAGCAGGATTCAGCGCTGACTACGTGCTTATGGATAGCTGGTTTACGCAGGCTCCACTCCTTCGAGAGCTTACGATTAAAGGGCTTCCTGTGATTGGCATGGTGAAAGAAATGAAACAACGCTATCTGGTACAGGGCAAGCGATTGACGCTGCGTGAAGTATTTCAAAGCCTTCCTGTCTCGAAGGCAAAAGATATTAAAGGCTCTGTCATCGTACAAACGGCTTGTGGGCTACCTGTGAAGCTTGTGTTTGTCCGCAACCGGAATAAAAAAAGAGAATGGCTGGCCATTTTAAGTACCGATGTGACGCTGGATGCAACTGAAGTGGTAAGAATCTACGGCATGCGCTGGAGCATTGAGACCTTTTTCAAAGTCACCAAAAGCTATTTGAAACTGGGAACTGAATTTCAGGGCCGTTCCTTTGACGGGCTGATTAGCCATACGACGATTGTATTCAGCCGGTATATAGCCATGGAATACGAACGGCGGCAATCGAGTGATAACCGGACACTAGGCGGACTCTTTTTTCTCTTTGCCGACGAGGTTCGCGACCTGGACTACCAGTCTGCACTTCAGCAGCTCATGAATTTTTTTCTGGAAATGTCTCAGGCGAAAACAAAGAAGAACAAAACAGCAGTTTTTTGTCAACTACAGGAATGGATCTCCGGTTTACCCAGTTATATCAAGGGTTTGTTTG
>NZ_WHOB01000025.1 GCF_013141775.1 Paenibacillus phytohabitans | reverse complement strand
CCGGCGCTCTCCTGGATGCCGATGAGCTCCATTACCTGGCTACCGCCGGGGCATCGATCGATAACTCGCCGGGGTCCACCAGCCCGCCTGCAAGACCGCGGCAACAGTCTCGCCATGTTGATTGGTCACCGGCTGCGCGCGGATCCGCAGCAGCAGACGTTCTTCCGGAAGCCGGTGCGCCTGGTGCGCGCCGGTTGGCCACACTGCCGGCTGCAGATCTACCGCAGCTGCTGCCGGTGCTCTCCTGGATGTCGGTGAACCCAGTACCCCGCTGCCGCTGGGGCAGCGATCGATAACTCACTGGGGGTCCACCGGCTCGCCTGCAGGACCCGGTAACGGTCTCGCCCAGGTGATTGGTCACCGGCTGCGCGCGGATCCGCAGCAGCAGCGGTAGACGTTCTTTCGGAAGCCGGTGCGCCCGGTGCGCGCCGGTTGGCCACACTGCCGGCTGCCGATCTATTGCAGCTGCTGCGGTAGACGTTTTTCCGGTGGCCGGTGCGCCTGTTGGCCACACTGCCATCTGAAGATCTACCGCAGCAGCTTCCGGCGCTCACCTGGATGCCGGTGCGCCTGCAGGAGCCCGGCAACAGCCTTGCCCTGGTAAAT
>NZ_WHOB01000024.1 GCF_013141775.1 Paenibacillus phytohabitans | reverse complement strand
GTTTTCTGTGTTATCCTTTGGAGCCACATAGATGGTATTATCATGCCATTGCCATGCGCCGTTAGAGAATGAACGATTGGATTCATAAACAATATTCCTGTTCCGGTCGGTTTCGATGATCGTTATATTTGCTTTTCCAACAGGTAGGGTGTATCTCATAAAGGCATTAATTGTATACGATTTGTCTTTTTGTATAGCAATTGGATTGGATAAAGCATACATGTATGAATCCTTATCTCCGCTACCATTGTATAATCTGCAATGATAATTCCCTTCAGCTGGTTCATAGCTTTCTATTGAAGCGCTAGGTCCAACACTAGTCCCGTTTCTCCAAACTGTTTCCCACAAATCAGGAAGTTTATTATTATTTTGATCCTGCTCGAACCCACCATTCATATTCACTTCTATTGGGTAAGAATAAGCGTGATTCGCTCCTACTACTAATGTGGATAAAATAAGCAAAGATAAGAATAACTTTTTCAAAAAATCACTCTCCTACATAAAGATGAACAACAGCATTTCTCATGATCAAAACATTTTAAAAGCTACTCACTTCTAGTTAATCAATTCCCATTTTTGAGAACTCGTTCCGTTATCCGTATATATTTGCAGTTGGGTACCATTTGCATTACTCCCTCCGGGAATATCTAGTAATTTATTACTATTAACATTTATTAGACTGATCGTTCCATCTGCATTTTCTCTAAATATCCATTGCTGGGCTGTCGTTCCGTTGTCAGTCCATATTTGAATAGCAGATCCATTAGTTATACCGCCTCCGGATACTTCCAGTGCCTTCCCGCTGTTCACATTAATCAACTTATACCTATTGGCACCCATATCATAAACTTGCCATCTTTGAGAAGCTGTATCGTTATCAGTCCATATCTGTATGGGTGTTCCGTCTGTAGTGTTTCCTCCAGTGACATCCAAGGCTTTTCCATTACCAGCATTTATTATCTTGTATTCTGCTCCATTTGAAATGGCCTTAATGAGTCTCCACTTCTGAGCAGTTGTTCCATTTCCGGTCCATATCTGCACAGGCGTTCCATTTGTAGTTTCTCCGTTTGCGACATCGAGAACTTTATTGCTATGTACATTTATAAGCTCATAAGAACTGTCTCCATGATCAACTATGTGCCACGCTTGAGCTTCGGTTCCGTTATCATTCCATATTTGAACTCTAGTCCCATTCGATGTTTCTCCACCCGCTACGTCGAGTGCCTTTCCACTATTCACGTTAATGAGTTTAAAAGAGTCATTTCCCGAATGACAAAGTAACCACCGCTGAGCGTCTGTTCCGTTATCTGTTTCTATTTGAACTTTGGTCCCATTAGTCGTATTTCCCGCATACACATCAAGTGCCTTATTGCTATTCAAATTCAATAATTTATATTCTGACGGCTTACAGTTTAGATTTTTCTTCCCGATTAGGTTGCCATTGTTATCATACTGAAAATTCAGATACTTCTCTTCTGTTAGTCGTACTAGACTTAACGCTCCTGTTTTAGAATAGGTATATTTCATTGCTGTAGCAGTCTGGGAATGAACCAAAACTAAAATGAGTATAAATATGATTGATATATATCGTTTCATAGGATCTTCTCTCCAGCCTTTGGAATTATCATATCCACTTCTATTGCCCTGCTCGAACAAAAACTGATTTCTATACCCCCTCAAATCTCTGTAGACTTTATTCAATTCCCATTCAAATCATAAGAATATCGAACCACTCTATTGTCGGGATCCTGTGGTAGCAAATCAATGGATTTGTACGCGAAGGTGATTGTGCAGATAGTGTTTCTCTGGAACTTTATTCGAATCTGAATAGTTAAACTCTTCTACACTTCCGTTCAAAGGGAACTTAGTAGCGCCACTAATAACTTTTTATGACCTTACTCTGACAGAATGCAAACGTTATGGCAAAAACAGATGTGTAACAAACAGATACAAACTCTAGTTCTTTTCAATTGATATTCATAGTCCCCCAAATACTTCCTCAACAATCATAAGTGACTCTCTCATTCTTTAAAATGGTTGCATTTTGTCGAAATAAAACTTGTTTTGTCGTTTTCGTAATGAATTAGTCACATTTTAAACAGGAGGTTGGAAGAGGCATGAAAAATAGAGACAAAATGCCTCTATATAAGTTGAACTAAAGGAATTCATTTCCACACCGTCGAATAAAAGAAATATAACTTAGAAGTGACGGTGAAACCATGGAAACGAAACAAGCCTTGATTGAAATTTAAACCGTAATGAAAAAAGAACAAGAACGACGGATGTTTGAGCGTTACCAAGCCATTTTTCTGCATTTGAAAGGAAAGAATGCGCAGGAGATCGCAGAAATCATCGGCAGAACGGAACGAACGGTCTATAAATATATGCGTGCCTATCGCGAAGCCGGTGTAGTTGGACTGCAAATCAACTATTCAACGGGAGCGCCAGAACGGCTGACCAAAGAACAACAGATACAACTGAAAGCGACGATCGTATCTTCTGTTCCACACGAGGTAGGGTTTGAAAGTAAATACAGCTGGACCCTTTATCTCATTGGTGAATATATCCAGCGAGAATTCGGTCAGTCCTATTCGCTTCGTGGTATTTCTAAAATGGCGCACCGTCTTGGACTCAGCTACACGAAACCCACGTATACATTAGCTGTTGCGGATGAAGCCAAACAACAAGTCTTTACAGAGGTAACGTTTCCTGCTTTGAAAAAAGACTAATGGACGAAGATAATACTCATTTGCTTTTCGAAGATGAGTCTATGATCCGGGATTACCAAGCGCTTCAGCATACATGGTTTCTCAAGGGCAAACAACGCATCATTCAAACCACAGGAAAACATCGTGGCGTCAAGTTATTAGCCGTACTGGATTATATGACGGGTCAAATTCTCTGGAAAGAAGACGAGCAGTATAACGCAGAGACGTTTCTGTCCTTCCTACAAATGGTGGTTGAGGCGTACCCTGAAGGAAAGATAGTCATGGTACTGGATAATGCTCGTATTCATCATGCGAAATTACTTCAATCCTTTCTGGAAGATCATAAAGAGCGCCTTGAATTGGTTTTTTTACCACCGTATAGCCCGCAATTGAACCTGGTCGAGGGACTTTGGAAATGGCTAAAGTCAGATGTCATTAACAATGTGTTTTTCCATACCGTCTCAGAGATCCGCAAGAAAGTGGCTGCGTTTATGCAAAACATTGCTCTCAATACACAGACGATTATTGATCGTTTGTGTATTCGTTTGGAAGATGACCAACTTACTGAATATATCTAGTTCAACTTATATAGTAATAAATCAGCTATGATTTTGTAATTTGTACATCATCAATGGATATGGAACCCCTACCGTTAATCCCCCAGATAAAATAGTAATTCTCTGAATTGCCTGTCGTCATAGTTACTTCCATATTTAGTATCCTCCCTTCTTCTCCCTTCCATTTCGATAACCCCTCATCCCCGGCTCCACCCAAATCCCTTGCCAAGAAATAAAATTCACTTTTTGCAGAAGATCTGTGAATCTTATAACTAAAACTTACCCAGTAGGTTGAATTTGGCTCTAAAGGATATTTGTTAACATCTGTATATAAAAATTCTGCCCATTCTTCTGTACCTGGTGAGTCACCAACAACTGAATATTTTCCATTTATCACCTTTAGTTTTTCACTGCTAATTACTCCTGGGTAATACAAGTATCCCTTTTAGTAGGCTATACTTTCAAACCCGCTCTCGAATGATTCTTTCTGCTTTGTGATTTGAATATTGTCTATTGATATAGAACCACTATTATGAATTCCCCAAATTAAAAAGTAAGTTATAAATCTATCAATTCACTACCTCTTTAACCTCTATACTGTCCACCCAGTAATAGCCCTGCCCGTTAATCGTAGGTAGAACCAGTACAGATATTTTTCTAGCACCTGTTGGCGCAATCCCCGTTACTTCAAGCCTGCTCCAATCTGTTGTACCAGTAACCGAGTTAGAGGCTACAATGTTGCTCCAGATCCAGTCGTCCTCATCTCGCCAATAAGTGAGAATTTTGACCCCATTTCCTGACAAACCTTCACTCTTTACATAAGCTGAGATTGTAAATCGTCTACCGCTGATATCTCCGCCAAAATCATAGGTATTATACTGAAACTGGTCTCCAGAAGAGGCTACTTTTACTTTCAAAGATTGCTTCCCAGTATTTCTCAATGTTGGATCAATAATAGAGGCACCTCCATTAGCATCATTAATCCCCCAATTCCCCTCTCCTTCTTCAAAGCTAGGATTTAACAATTTTAAGGATGGAGATGGTGACTCCAATATCTGAATACTATCTAGCCAGTAGGAACCCTTACCGTTTACCGCGGGTTGAACTAATACAGTTAGTTTTTTTGCACCATATGGAGCTATTCCTATAACGTCCAGCCTGCTCCAATCCGTCGTACCGGATATCTTATTGGATGAGTAATTATTATTCCATATCCAGCCGTTCTCATCTTGCCAATAAGTCCATATTTTCACGCCATCGCCAACTAAACCTTCAGTTTTAACAAACGCCGAGATTGTAAATTGCCTACCACTGATATCCGTATTAAACTCCCGCGTATTAAATTGATATTGATCTCCAGAAGAAGCGACCTTAACTTGCAGTGAATGATCACCAGTATGCCGCTCTGTACTGACTATCGCAGTGGAACCACCACTCGCATCATTAATAGACCAATTAGCTGTTCCTTCCTCGAAACTAGGGTTCTTGGGTAAAATTGTAGGAGAAGAAAGCTCTTTCACCTCAATATTGTCTAACCAGTAATATCCTTGGCTTCCTACTGTTGGCTGAACAAGTATAACAAGTCTTTGTGCACCATAAGGGGCAATCGCCGTTGCTTCAACTCGTACCCAATCAGTCGTACCGGTTATTGATTTGGAAGAATTAATATTTGCCCAGATCCAATTATTATTCTTGTCCTGCCAATATGTAAGTATCTTCACACCGTTTCCGGTAATCCCTGAGGTTTTTAAATAGGCAGAGATGGAGAATTGCCTTCCGCTTATTTCACCACCATAGCTCTCACCTTTGAATTGATACTGGTCTCCAGAAGAGACTACTTTAACTTTAAGAGAATGATTTCCGGAATAATGGATTGTATTGTCTATAGTTGATTCTCCTCCTACTGCGTCGTTAATGGACCAACCCTCATTTCCATTTTCGAAATCCGCATTAGCAAAAGACATAGAACGTGACTTCCCTTTCGTTAACAAATTCCCGTTTTGATCATAGTTAAATAACTGACAGGTTAAAATAGCCAAACATTGTTTATCTAATCTGCCTGAAGCATCGTAATAATACTGAATGGAATTGCTAGTTGCATGCGTAGTAGCTATTAATGGTGCCAAAAACGCTAAAATGAATGCAATGAACACAGAAATAATTATTTTATTTTTGGGCACAACTGATTTCTCCTCATCCTAATTGTAATTAAAGGACGCCGAGTCAAGATAAAATGATCCGGCTCCATAATCCCCTGTTGATCTAATCAGAAAATATATAGTTGCAAACACCGCATTACTTGGAATGATCCCTTGATATGCAAATAAGGTATACTTTCCATTCGCTTCATTCATGTCTTTAATGCTGCTGGAGATAAATGCACCATCCATAGAGTAAAAGTCAATATACATCTGCACCTTCGATTGATACAGCATGTTTATATTAACGCTGCCTGAAATATTGAAAGACTTGTCAGGAATCACACGAAGCGTCTGAGAAACACCAACATAAGTATTATTTGGAATCCAGTAACCATTCACTTTCTGTGCTTTTTGTCCCTGGAATACCTGAGTATCCTGTAATGCGCCTATTATCGTTAATTTCTTCGTTAGATTTCCGTTCAGGTCATATTAAAAAGAGTGTTATATGTCTGGGTTCCCTTCATGTAACTTTGGCTTAGCATACGCCCTGCTGTTGAATAGGAGTTTATTGTCATATCCTTAACGGTGGTATTTTCAACTAACTTGATTTCTTCCTCTGTTGCTAACTGTTTATGCAATGTCCAATTATACGGTGTTTCCGTTCCAAAATTGTTTAATTCAAAATCCGCATTATCCAGTAAATTATTACTATAACTAAATCTCATATCGTCTAGATAAACACTTGCCGCGCCGCTCCCTCCTACAGCCGAATAATCGCGTAAACGCGGGCATAATCAGCATTAACGGGTACTATCCCTGTATTGGAGATTATTACATATCCCCCCTTGGTAACAGAAGGCAATTCAACGACATTAGCTTCAAGATGAGAGCCGGTCCCCGTTAAAAAATCCGCATACAACTGTACCTTCGCATTGCTAATGCTATCCACCTTGAATCTGCCGCTCATTGTGTATTTTTGACCAGGTACAACTTTCAAGATTTGACTCAACTCTACATATGTATTCACTTGTATATTGGATGCTTCGATTTTCTGGACCGTATTTCCATAGTTATCTGAGACCAGCTGATAGTTATGGTTATCATTTCCGTAGCTTGGATACCACCCATTCCCCAAAGTGGCAGAGCCTTGCGCTTCGAAGTTTCCATTATTAAATAGATTAGCTTCATTCGTATAATGAAAATTCAAGGAGTCTGCATATATTGTTCCAGAACCATTGATGCCTGTACCCCGAATCATTACATATATATAAGCAAAAGTTGTGTCCTTTGGAATTTGTCCTGTATCTGATAAGGTCATGTATACTCCATTGGTCTGTTTAGCGTATTCAAGAATAGTCGTCCCCAGATAATTGCCTGCTGAATTCACAAAATCAATATAGATTTGTGCCTTGGCATTAGAGAGACTCTCTATCAACAAAGCACCGCTGGCCTGAAATTGCTTTCCTGAATCCAGTTTTATTTTTTTGGAAGATACCCGCGTATCCATTAACAGGTAAAGAGGAGATACTAATTTTTTGGGCTCTGGCTCCGCTCAACGATGGATAAGCAACAGAACTGAATGTAGGGTTGTACGAAGTCGTGTAATCCCAGTCGTCCGAATTGGCGAGCGTGTTGGAAAATTTATCATAATCCGCGTTTGCAATTAAATTACTGTCATTGGTGTATTTAAAAGATACATTATCAGCCATTAAAATTCCTGAACCATTATCGGAAGTAGAACGGATTAATGCATAAATAACAACAGTTGTGGCTTCATCAGGAACGATCCCATTCCCGCCTAAAGTGACGAATTGTCCTGTACTCTGACTAGGCAAATCAAAAACTTTGCTATCCACGATAGCCCCTTCTTTAAAAAAATCAGCATATAATTGCACCTTGGCATTGTTTATACTTTCCACATAAAATCTCCCGTTCATCATATACGGTTGTCCCGATCTCACAGCTATTGCTTGACTAACACCTGCAAATTGATTAACCGGCAGATTATTAATTGAAATCTTCTGGGCTCTACTTCCCCCGGAAACTAATGAATTGGTAATTGTGAAAATCCCTACGCCCTGCGGATCCCAATTCGCCGCTGTGTTCCCATTGGATGCCACTTCAAAACCAGGGTTTACAATTAAATTGTCAGTACTTATACTTACATCTGCCTGAACAACATCCGGATTCAAGATCCCAATCATGTTGAGAAACAAACATAAAACAAGAAAAACTATTGATTTCTTTTTAATCCTCAAGCGCATAATATAGACCCCTTCTTGGCAAATGAAATTCTATTACATCTAATAGCCTATTATTGAAACTCCATCCAGATACACCGTACCTTGTCCGTTACTTGCAGTCGAGCTTAAGTGCATGTGCACCCGCGCGGAAATCGCACCAGTCGGGGCTGTTACATTCCCAGCGAACGCTACCCAATCAGCAGAGTTGTGTGTATAGTCGACTGGGGTTTGCCCGCTAACCAATTGATTATTCATATCGTAAAAGAACACAATCATCTCGAACTTCGCATTCTTCATGTCTGCCAGCTTTAGCTTTCCTTTTACGGTATAGCTTTGACCTTCGTGGACAAATATCGCCTGCGAGACATTCGCTCCGTCTCCTGTGTTTGGAAATGAACTTACCGTCAGCTTCTGGACTTGCTGCCCTTCGGTTGCTCCTGCGGTTATGACTTCGTAGGCTCCCTTGACTCCGTACGCCATATATTGATCCCAGCCGTCTGACACTCCATCTTTTCTTTTATTTGATTCAAAGCTACCATTGAACACAAGATTAGAATCACCCTGTAATGTGGCAGTTACCCCATCCAGATATACCGCACCTTGGCCATTACTTGCTGTAGCACTTAAGTGCATATGCACTCGCGCGGAGGTCGCACCAGCCGGGACCGTTACATTCCCAGCGAACGTTACCCAATCTATAGTGTTGCCAGTATATTGGACCGGGGTTTGCCCTCCAACCAATTGATTATTCGCATCGTAAAAGAACACAATCATCTCGAACTTCGCATTCTTCATGTCTGCCAGCTTCAGCTTTCCTTTTACACTATAGCTTTGACCGCCTTGGACAAATATCGCCTGCGAGACATTTGCCCCATCTCCTGTGTTTGGAAATGAGCTTACCGTCAGCCTCTGGGCTTGCTGCCCTTCGGTTGCTCCTGCGGTTATGACTTCGTAGGTTCCCTTGACTCCTGATCCCATGTATCTATCCCAGCCGTCTGCAGCTCCATCAGATCTTTTATCCGATTCAAAACCACCATTGAACACTAGATTAGAGTCTCCCTGCAATGTGGTATTTACCCCATCCAAATAGAACGTGCCTTGTCCGTTACTTGCTGTTGAACTCAAGTGCATATGTACTCTCGCAGAGGTCACACCAGCCGGAGCCGTTACATTCCCAGCGAACGTTACCCAATCCGAAGTGTTGTGTCTATACTCAACCGGGGTTTGCCCTCCAATCAATTGATTATTCGCATCGTAAAAGAACACAATCATCTCGAACTTCGCATTCTTCATGTCTGCCAGCTTCAGCCTTCCTTTTACACTATAGCTTTGACCGCCTTGGACAAATATTGCCTGCGAGACATTTGCCCCGTCTCCTGTATTTGGAAATGAGCTTACCGTCAGCTTCTGGGCTTGCTTTCCTTCGGTTGCTCCTGCGGTTATGACTTCGTAGGTTCCCTTGACTCCTGATGCCATATATCTATCCCAGCCGTCTGCCACATTCTCGAAACCCGAATAATTTTCAAAACCTGAATTAGCTAATAGATTATCGCTTTTTGACCTTTCAATTAAATTTCCATTTTTATCGTATTTCATTTCTAAATTACCGTTTGAATTACTTAATTCAACCAATTGTCCATTTTTGTTATAAATATAGTTTGTTCCTGATTTTGCGTCTATACTCGGTATAACTAATGACAAAAACAATAGTAAGCAAATAACCAAATATGCAGTCTTTTTTAACATTAATACCCCGCCTGTCCTTTCGTACTGAAAAGTGTAATGCTAAATATATTAATCTATCTTAGTCTTTATTAAATTCCCAATTAAGATCATAAGAATATCGAATAACTCAGAGTTTATGAAACCAGCATTTTAGTACATACAATAAAAAGACTTCTAAGTAGTGAAATATACTCACTAATAGAAGCCTAGCAACTAAAAGCTTACTTCTCTTTGATAGAACTTCCTAGTACTAGGTCCACTGCTAATGTCTCATTTACAGCATAGGATCTGTATTGCATTTCTTTTTCAATTATATGAATGACTGAATCGTACCAAGCAAGAAAACCATAAATAGCCTATTAAGGCTTATCAGTTAAAGTCACTCTTTTAGGACTTAATAATAAACGATAGCTTTTTGGCATGTGAATTTATGCTTTTCACTAAATTATCTTGATAAATTGAAAAGCAATTTGGAATCTCTCTGTGGTTATCAGGGTAAATATTCTCTGGGAAAATAAAGAAGTTGTCTTTGTCCATTTTTTTAATAATATAGTAGTTCCCTTCGAATTCCCCACTTCTTATATGAAAAGAAGTCACAAAATCATATATTGATTCATACAACTCCTGAGATGAAATTTCATCTTCTAAAAACCTTTCAATTAAATTTGGCATTTTACTTTCCCTCCTATTTAATTGGATATGCGGTTAACATTGCTCCATCTTCTGAAAGAATAATTTTAAGTAATGTCTCACCCCTTGTACCGATTGTCTTCCCAGCAGCAATAACTATTTCATAAGACTGATTCCCTTGTTTTGTTAATCCATTATCTATTACATTTTTAACTTGACCATTTTTCATAACATCTTTTAATATGGCTTCCGCCTCTGCTTTTGTATTTCCTAAGAATTTCGCACCATTCCCACCAGTTGTAGATAAATGCTTTGTCTTCACAAAAGCATCATCAAGAACAAAATTTTTAAGAGTTTTAATCCCACTCTTAAATACGCTTCCCGTTCCTGAAGAAACAAGGCTTGCAATCCCTTTAGTAGCCCCCTTTACAAGAGATTTACCAAGTCCAACTCCTCCTGTGACAACAACATCAAATAACGCGCCTGTCAAACTATTATCTTCGTGTACACCATCACCATAATCAAACTTATATATCCCTGTTGATTTACCGTTACTTTTCATTGCTTCCCCATTATGTTTCACATCAGCAGAATATACGCCACTGTTAGGATTAGAACAAGTTCCAGGATGTGAATATTTACCATCTTTCGATTCACACCATTGACCAGTTGGATCAACATATATCAGCGGATTATTATGAACATACGTATACAAATTCAAACTCAGCGGATTATCAATCTGCCCTTCATACGTATCCTCATTTAAAAACCGTCCCATACTCGGATCATAGTAACGTGCCCGAAGATAGTATAGTCCTGTCTCTTCGTCATAAATCTCGCCGGCATACTTGAACGAATTCGGGATGCCCTCTGACTGGGAAATAATTTTGCCCCATTCATCGTAGGCATATGAATTCACAACCACTCCAGCAGTATCAACAATCTGCACGACATCGCCGTGTCCATTGTACAAGTAATAGTAATCCTTGCCGGCTGCAACATCCTTTTTGACCAGTAAGCGATCTCCTCGTATATAATATGCTTTCTGTCCACTACTCTTGTACTCTGAAATTACATTCCCATTGATGTCGTAGTTATATTGTGTAACGATACTGTTCGCTGTTTTCTGATACCTTAGTTTACCAGGCAAATAACTGAACAGAACTGTTTTGGCATCCTGAGTGACTCCGGTCAGCAGATTCATCAAATCATAAGTGTAGCTAGTATCCCCCAACTCGGTGATTACATTAGATGCTGTATCCTGCTGAGTTTGGCGATTCCCCTGTAAATCATATTTATAGATTGAAGATCCTGCAGCACGGCTAATACTTTCCAGACGGTTTAGTTTATCATACGTGTAAGTGGTTGTCGTCCTCGACGCCCCATTATTCACCGACTCTGTTATATAAGTAATATTTCCGTTATTGTCACTGAGGTAAATATAAGAGGAGAGAACTGTCGCCCCTTTTTTGTTCACTAGAGTTGATATCCGATTTAATGCATCATACGTATATTCCGATTTCAAAACACTTCCGTCTGCCAGCGTTGGATAAGTGATGCTTTTGACTGAACCCGTTGGGAAGTATTCATAGACCGCATTCACCGAAGCTGCGTTGTTCAGTGTCGCGCTACCATTCGTTTGTACCTTCTCCAAGTGGTTCTTGTTGTATTGGTATTTGGTATAAGACGTTCCAATTCCAGTGTGGCTTATCCCCGTCTGTGTCGTGCGGTTAGCCAAATCAAAAGCATAAGTACTGTAAGCTGTATAGCCAGTAGCCTGGGAAGTAACCTTGTTGATCCGTTTCAAATTATCAATCGTGACCGTTTGCCAAGAGGTCTTGCTTCCATTATTGTACAGCTCATTAGTATCTGTTTTGATTCCAGAGCTTCCAAGAATCACCTTGCTCTGCTGGGTGTTACCCCCGCTTCCGGTAATCAGACTGCTGACAATCTGATCTCTGGCATCATATTGATAGCTGTATACGGTAGCGTTACGGTCCTTTTTCTGTTCCACTAGCCCTAGCTGGTTATAAACCTGATTCTCGCTTAAAAAAGCCGCATCCTTTTTGTCGTATACTTTGCCAATTTCATTGTAGTTCTTGCTCTTTAAATGAATCGGCACTGCAGTCTCGCTACTGCGCATCGTAACTTCGGTCATCTGCCCATTGACGTCATATTGATAGCTAGTAATCTGCCCAAGAGCGTTCTTGACCGAGATGAGTTGACTCAAATTATCATAGCCGTACTTCGTTGTTACACCTTCGTTGTTCACATTATTATTGGGGTCCGTATAGGTTACAACATTTCCAGCCAAGTCATAACCGTATTTCTCAGTAATGGGTTGGCTTTGACCAGGCCAGTCTTTATAGGTTAAATTTCGGATCAGCTGGCCCCATTGGTCATAGGTCTGCTCTACATAATTGCCTTTGTAACTGGAATTACCCATATTGGCACGGTAAGCAGTTATATCAGCAGCAGCGATGTAATAATTGCTCACTTTCCGCTGTTTAAAATTGTATTCATTGACATATAGATTGCCGTAAGTATCCAATGCTTCAACCTCTTGTCCCCAGGCGTTGTAGCGGACCGAAGTTGTATTTTCAACCGGATCAATCACATAGATAGCCCGGCATAAATCATCAATGCGGTATTGGGTCATTTGACCGATGCCGCCGACACCTGTTACCTGATTAAGCCTAAGTATTCCAAATCCGTCGTAATAATCGTTAAGTTCGGAAAAATAGGTAATGGTTCCAGTTGACTTCTGTGTGTATTTACGCTTCGAATTTACATTGAGGTAATAAATACCTTGGTTCTCTGCATCAAAATAAGCCGTGCTGGCGTACACCTTCGTATACGTAAACTGATCTTGTGCAGTGTACTGTTCGCCATTCAGATTAATTACTTCTGGATAGGTAGTAGTCATGACTCTCCCCAACAGATCATAGGTATAGACCGTTTGCTTTCCACTACCATCAGTTTCTGTAAGTACATTGCCTGTTGGCATATCGTATGTCATTATCTTTTTGACTAATGATGTACTTTGCTGACCACTGGCGGAAATATTGGTGAAGTAGCTGATCACTTCTGCAGGCAAACCATAGTTAGTATCGGCTCCGTAGGTGATTACCTTCTTCGATACGAAGCCATTACCCATCGGCTTCTCTTCTGTCATTGTTCTTACCTTTTGTTTGTCTCCGGCAATAGGCTCATAATTGTAGTTTGTTTGCTCCTGCTTGGGATTTTTATAGCTTTTTAACCGTCCATCGCTGTAGTATTCGTAGCTCTCCGTAAGGGCAGTGGAATCATTTTGATACCACGATTTGGATTGGATAAAATGATAGATAGGCTCATATGCATATGTTATTGTATTCTTCAGCTTGGTGTTTGGATCGTTGATCTGGGATAATGTCAGTTGCCGGGTTTGGGATTGGATAGTCCCCCAATCGGTATACGTCACATCTGAGTACAATGTGTTCGCGGAGTTATCCACATCTCCGCCCCCATACTCCGCACTAATCATTCGCGTAGGCAGGTATTTGTAAGTGGGGTGAAAGGCAGTATTGCGTGTTTCTTTCCGTTCACCACCGGATGCCAGAACCACTGTTGAGATTTGCTGATGCAAGCCATTAAAGTTGGACGTCGTGAATAAATCATTGGAAGCTGTTGTGCTTACTATTTTAGAAGTAGACGAAAATCCGTAGCTTTCCGGCAATGTATACGGATTATAGTAAGTATCGTAACCTGTATAATCTCCGGTGTAGTCGTAATTGACCTGATTATAGGTCTTTTTCATTACATCATTTCTTGATTTCACCCGCCACTCTTCTCCGAAACCAGCAGAGCCGAAATTACGTAGTACAGACTGATATTGATAATTGGAAGTGGAATATGGATAGCTGATCGTTGCCAGGTTATAGTAATTTGTTGATCCAGAGTAACTGTTGATTACTTTTTGTTCATAATGAAATTTACCTGGATCGACCTTGTAATTCATATAGGTGACTTGCTCCATCTGATCGGTAATGCTCCATAAAAAAGGAGCGTAACCTGCCGGAACATTGTTATGAATTAGACTGGATCTCCATTTCTTAAAGGTGACCTTCTGGGTGTCTGCCCCACTACTGTTCAGAACACTGACGACAATGTTCTCTCCATTAAAGACATCCGTGGTGTCCAAATTTGTTTCATAGGTAAATTTAACGGTCCGACCCACGCTATCAGTAATTGAAGAGATCATTTTATTAGTAACGCCATCATAGGTTTTTCGGTCTACATGCTCGAATCTAATTGTATTCCCGTATCGGTCTACAATGCCAAGCAATCGGCCGTCCGCAGCAAAATACTCTCTTTTCAAATCATTGTATTCCAAATAATAAGCCGAGCTTGCCTGCCCGTTATTGTAAGTTCCGGAGTCCTGCATGAACTTACGATCTTTGCCTTGGAATCCTACCAGATGGCTATAACTTCCAAGTGCATCACCGCTGAAGAAATCGACTTGATACACTGCGCCTTGACCATCATGATAGTAGATATAGCCATCTGCCAGCTGGACAGATGGGAATTGGAAGGACCATCCTAACCCCAAATCATACCGTGATAGAAGATAATTGTATTTTTTGAGACCAGGAGCTTCGTATTGTCGCATGTAAGTATAGGATTGATTGGAGTTATACATGATACCGACATCCAAATCCAAGCCGTCCCGTCCTGGCAAGCTTATCTCCGTTTCTTTCCATGTAAGCGCACCATTTACAGGGTCAATAAATTCATTGCTTTCCTTTCTGTCTGAATACTGCGGTTTATTCGTCTGATTGATCTGTTGCTGCGTAATTAGTCCGGAGAACACACTATTAGCCATAAAGTCAAATGAGCTAAATTTTTGCATCGTCAGATCCTTGTTCCCCACTAGTATTGCATCCACTTCATAATCTCCATATACGGAATCCGCTACAGTCAGTGGGTTAGAGACAAATTGTTTCTCTATCTCTTCTTTATAGACATTCTCTTCAACCACTAAACGCTGTGCGAGCGTCTCGGGATTAGTCTGCAATTCTATTTCATCCCACGATGAGTTCCCGCTTTTCTTCAGCTCCAGCAGTTTGTCTGGACTCAACCCTGATTCCTCGGAGATCATATTGATCCAATACAGATCTTCTTTGGTGGCGCCGGCCATAACTAGTTGCTCCATCTGCTCTCGGATTAAATCTTTCGACTTGCCAGTTGAGGCGGCTCCCTTACTCGATACCCGTTGCTTGTCCCTTTGCAGGGAGAGTGCCTTGATACGCGCTAGACTCTGATTCATTTCTTGGTCATATACCGTAGCAGTAACACTGGACAGGTTCTGTGGTGTTAGAGGAGCAGATTTCACCGTAGCGGGTTCTGTTTGAAAACTGCTCTCGTTGGATTCATCAATTGCAAGATTGCTGGAATCAATAATGATATTTTCTTTATTGTCATTAGCAGCGTTCACCGGAAAACCTGACAAGAGCAAAGTGACGCATAGAACTACTAATGTAATCCTTGTTATAAGTGACTTGTGACGAATGGACATTTTAATTCCTCCCAAAAAATTAGATCGCATTGATTTCCTGCAGCGCTCAAATGGATCGTTTGAAACATAGAATTAATACAGCTATTTCACGCTAAGCCATGATATTAGAACTCATTTTAATTTAAAATAAAGTAATTATTCCCTATAATTTCAATTTACATTTTATTCTCAAATTCGGTTAAGTTGTCACCCTACACTGTTTCCACACTGCCGATCAATGTACTGCCCTTTAACTTTGTACTCTTATTGTTGTAAGTACACAATGCATTTGTCGCACTTCCGATTCATATTTTCTTTGTTATATCATTTGCCCGCCCGTATCAGGTTCCCATTTGCATCATATTCATAGCGCTGCCTGAGAGACGCGGACTCCAACTCCCATTGGAAATCATAGTGATATTCCACTGTGTATATGTTTTATACGGCAAATATAACTGCGACTGTTGAACAATTTCTTTCACTTGGCTATCACTTGACCAAGACAACCCAAAGAAGGCGTCTCTACCATTTCAATATATTCGATGCGAAACTCATAATCCTGTCCGCCATGAATTTGCGTAAAACGGTATGTTACGCTAGATTTGGGACGGATTAGTCCCTGCCACCTCACAGAGAATGTATCTGCCCCAATGCTTGCATCTGGTGATAGAGTTCCTCATCCGAAATTAAGATCAACATCTATGCGCGTTAATTCCAGATCAGTAAAATACTTATTGTCATAGTATTCTCCCTTCAGACCCAGACCTGGATTCTCAACTGGTGAATACAATTGGCTTTGGGGAACGAACTCTTTCGCTTGCGTAGTGCTCTCCCACAAAAGTCCGATGGCTGCCCCACCCAGGTTTTCAAAATACTCGATTTGAACTTCGTATTGAGCAGAGTCACCATTTTTATTCACCACAAAATAAATTGCATCGCCTGCTCGATCTTCTATCGTTACCCCAAGTTTATATCCGGCTGTGTTATTATAGGCTATGGTTTGGGACCAAATCTTTGCTCGGTTCTTCAAAACAGCAGCAATGACCACGCCGATCGGGTATCTTCACTAGATTTTTCGCGATTCGAATCTTGCCCGATTTCGGAGTTACCCATTTTCTTACTGAATTAGTTTGATCTGGATGCTGAAAATCTTTGAGGATAATGGTGTATGGAGCCTTTCCTTCCCATTGGTTATTCTTGTTCTGCAAATCGGTATATGTATTCCCATCCCATAGCTGATAAAACCAGCTTTCACTGCCTTGCGCGCTACTTTATGCTTTCACTGCCTCTGAGATCGTACCTACAACTGGTGTACCAAATAGACTATTGGAATCCGCCTCATTATATTTAGATATCAAGTTTCCTTGTGGATCATACTGCAACTCATTCTCTCACTTCTGAATCTATAAACGTCAGTCTTCCACTAGAGTCATAGGTATAGTTTTTCACATCGTTTGCGGTACCATACACCATAGATGACACGAAAGTTAGTGAGAGGACGGTGCAAATAAATAATCGTAAGTCCTTGATGATCATAATTAATATGAGCATAACTGGTACAACTCAATTGAAGTTGATTAATCTTTATCAGTACATGCAAGATCAGCCCATGTCTAACTCAATATCACAAACAATTCTTATCAATCAACTTCGTTACCTCCCCAACAATCATAAGTTATTCCTTCATTCTTTAAAACGGTTGCATTTTGTCGTAATATAATCATTTTTGTCGAATATGTAATAATTTAGTCACATCTTAAAACAGAAGAGCTTAACAAAAATGCTTTGCAGAAAAAAGTAAAAACCCTCGAAAGAATTCAAGGGTTTTTATTTTGTAATATTTGATTTTCCAAACTCTATTCCACTATCAAACTTTCATCTGGAAGATATTCGTTGCCCACGCCCCTTGCTTTCCTTGGAGACTCTGCTTCGCTTGATTAATCGATCGGTTTAGCCAGTTCCGCCTTATTTGGTGCTCAAATAAACAAGATAAGCGATATTGCACGAAATATCCTCATTAAAAGTTTTTTGGGGAGCAACACCCTCTCAGTATTCGCCATTTGAGTCAGGCTATTGTTCCACATAATCAATCTTGTTCACCACCTTATTAAGAATTTATTCGGTGAATCTTACAATTCACTTAAGTATTTTAATCTACTTTAGTCCTTATTAAATTCCCATTCAAATCATAAGAATATCGAACCACTCTATTGTCCGGATCCTGTGGTAGCAAATCAATGGATTTGTACGCGAAGGTGATTGTGCAGATAGTGTTTCTCTGGAATTTAACTTTATTCAAATCTGAATAGTTAAACTACTTCCACACTTCCGTTGAACAGGACCTAGTAGCATTGAAGACTCACCCCTAACTTTTATGGATCGCTTGTAATTGTTCCTTGAACTTGAAGATAGCTTGTCCCGCATATGTGCCATTCAAAGAAATACTTAAGCAACTATAATATTTTCCGCAGCAGAAGCCTTACTCTGGCAGAATGCCAACGTTATAACTAAAAAACAAATGTGCAATAAACAGAATAAAACTCTATTTCTTTTCAATTCATATCCACTCTCCCCCAATTACTTCCCCAACAATCATAAGTGACTCTCTCATTCTTTAAAACGGTTGCTTTTTGTCGAAATAGAACTCCTTTTGTCGATTGCGTAATAGATTTGTCACATTTAATAAAGGTCAAAAAATGTGGGTTTAAAACAAAAAATTTGAATCCTAAGGTCTTTTATTGAGGGTTATATTCATTTCGATACAGCCACCCATTTCAATCTGGCCACTGGGTAAAAGAAAGACCTTGAGGAAGCAGCCCTCAAGGTCAAGACAATTTATAATTTCCAATCATTTAATAGGGTATTGTTCACTAGCCCTTCACATATCACACTACTAAAATCTAAAAAATCGCAATATATTTCATCAAATATTTTTGAAACTGCAGCCTTCTCCATAAACACTGAACTGGGATGAGGTACCCATTTAGTACGACTAATGCAAGTGACCTTAACAAGATTCGTATCCTCCTTGAATAGGAGCCGTCTTTCAATTCCCTGTTCGTAGAAATCTAATTCAAAGGAGTATATGCCCGCTCTTGTTTTCTCTAATATCGCAGGAACTTGTTCAATAACTGTAGATAGATCTGTTCTGCAATCAACAGGCCAATTATCTTGTCCAAAACCACCAACAACGAACGATATAGCCTGTGAAATTTCAAACGCTTCACATATACACATTAGAATTCCCACTGCATCATCGAGTTCTAAATCAGGTATTACGTATTCTGTTTTAGGTATACTTTCCAACGGCTTATATAATGTTAACTCCATCTTAAAAATATAGTATCAACCCTTTCATAGTTGGTTACTTATTATGGAATCGGATAGGCAGTTTTTATACCAGTTGAAGATGGAACAAATATAGCCTTCGTTGCAGGTATTATAACACCCTCAGGAGTAATTACTTGCCCCATACCTGCAGGCAAATCAAATGTCGTAGCTTCTGTGATTGGACCTTTAGAAGTAATAAAGTCTGCTGCTTTTTGATTATCCAGCCATTGCCCTTGATTATTTTTTGTACTTCTGGCCCTATCTATTAAACTTCGTGTATTTTTAGCACCAGCACCATGAGTTAAAAATGAATGTCCAAATTGCTTTGAGCTTTTCCAATTAGAACTTCCCCCGGATACCGCCCCTGCTCCCATAGCTCCAATCGTTAAGGCAATCGTAGTAGTCTTGTCATCTTTCCCATAACTGAAATAGTTATCTAATTGAGAAATAGCCCATATTGCCGTATCATAATTTCCTAAACCCTTAGCCATCGCTAAGTTATACAGGTATTCAAATTGATTTCGAGTCATTCCACCCGAATCATCACCATAAAATCCGTACTTATATTCTTTCATTAATGATTTTAAAATCTTTGCTTGAGTAGCTGCATCCACTGAGCGAGCTGAAATAACTTGACTAGTAGCACTTGTATTAGACAGATGGTCAAGCGGATTACCACCTGATGATCCGCCATGATCAGTAAAATGTCCTGTCGGATCACTATAAATCAACGGATTATTACTTACATACGTATACAAATTCTGCGTCAGCGGATTATCAACCTGTCCCTCATACGTATCCTCATTTAAAAACCGCCCCATACTCGGATCGTAATACCGTGCGCGAAGGTAGTAAAGGCCCGTTTCGGCATCATACACTTCCCCGGCATACTTGAAGGAATTTGCTATGCCTTCCGTCTGCGTCGTGATATTCCCCCAGACGTCATATTCATAGCTGTTCACTGGTTTCCCGGTCGTATCCACGATCTGCACCACATCGCCATGGCCGTTATATAAGTAGTAGTAATCTTTGCTTGCGGTCTTATCTTTCTTGACCAGCACCCGGTCGCCCCGCACATAGGTCGACTTCTGCACAATGGAACCGCCGTTTAGTTTTTCTTCGGTAATCACTTGTCCGCTAAAGTCATAGTTCACTTGCGTGCTTGCCGTTCCCGTACTCTTCAGATACCGAAGCCCATCTGCATAATAGGTGAATGTTGATGTGCTTCTCCCTTGAGTCACGGAGGTTAGCGTGTTCTGCAGATCGTAGGTGTAACTGGTATCTATTATCGTTGGCGTGCTGCTTGTGCTGTCCGACAATGTTAGCCGGTTACCACGGACGTCATACGTATAGACGGTGCTTCCCCCATCGGGACGGGCGATGGATACCAGCCGGTTCAGTGCATCATAACCGTAGGTTGTGGTTTTGGCCGTTCCGGTCGTACTGGCTACAGCATTGCGGGTCTCACTTACCGCACTTATATTTCCGTTACGATCATAGGTGTAGACATATCTGGACAGTATCCCGCCGCTCTTCGTATTTTGCACACTCTCAACCCAGCCCAGAGCTTTGTTGTGGGTATATTCCGTCTTTAAGAGGCTGCCGTCCGTTAAGGTCGGATACGTGATCAACTTAACTTGACCATTGGCATTATAACTGTACTGGGCGTTGTCCGATGCACTACTGCTCAGGGCTGCACTGCCATTCGTTTGAACTTTGTCCAGACGTGTCTTCACGTACTGGTAGTTGGTATAGAAGCCCAGATATGCATCATTGATTTGGGTCATTCGCCCAAGTGCATCCCGAGTGTTCAGGATATTGGCCGAGTGATTTCCGGATAACGCATAATTCTTCCGCACCTGATTGAAGCTGTCCAGCGTCAGCGTTTGAGAGGCCGTAAGAGCGCCATTCGTGTAGGTATGGATCGATTGATTCTGCGGAGTGCCGTCACCCGCGATCTGTTCGGTTTTCTGCGTCTGGGCTACATTATTAATCAGCCCGCTGACGGTGCCTGTTTTCAACTGCCCGCGCTCATCATAGGTATAGCCAAAGGTACTGCCGTTTCGATCTGTGCTGGTGGTGAGCTGACCCAACGCATTATACGACCGGGTTTCCTTCTGAGAAGCACCGTCCTGCTTTACGGTAAGCAGGCCAACCTCGTCATAGCTTTTTGTATTCAGGGTTTGCGGAGTGCCGCCTTTCCCCTGGATCGTCACATTTGTGAGCTGGCCATTGCCATCATAGCCATAGCGGGTGGTCTGATTCAAAGCATCCTGTACAGAAGTTAAGCGGTTCAGCGCATCGTAGGTGTAGGACGTCGTCACCCCATTGTCGTTCAGGTGGTTCATGGGATCCGTGTAGCCGGTCACACTCCCGCTGATGTTATACGTGTACCGCTCCAGAATCGGCACGGACTGGCTTGGCCAATCCTGATAGGTCCGGTTGGATAGCACTTGTCCCCGTGGATCATAGGTCGTTTCCACATAATTTAACTTCTCCTGTGTATCCCCTGCCAGCATATAGCTCGTCGATTTACGCTGTTTGAGATCAAAATCCGTCACGTAGAGGTTCTTATACGGATCGGTTGACCGGTTTTGCCTGTTCCAGGCATCGTAACTGGCCGTGGTTTCATTGTCCAGTGCATCCTTCATATACACCGGCTGGCCCAAATCATCGTAGTGGTATTGAGTGAATACCCACTTCCCTACCGAATCATCATAACGCTCCTCCAGAAGGGCGAGACCCAGACCATTATAGAGGACATTCGCATAGGTTCTTTGGGTGTTTCCAGTGCCGATTCTGGTTACGGTTTTGATCGAATCGACTTTCAAGGTATGGGTTCCCGCATTCACCGCATCCAGGTTAGGGGAGACCATGTTGGTATAACTATAGTCTGTGACCTGGCTATACTTTTCTCCCTTGGCATTCGTGACTTCAGGCAGCGTTTCTTTTTTCAATCTGCCGATGCCGTCATATTCATAGGAGGTGGTTTGGTTATTGCCGTCCGTTTGCCTCACCAAACGTCCGCTACCGATATCGTAGCCCATGGTGGTTTTGACAATTTTTTGCTCGGCGGTGCCGATATTAAACCATTGCTGTTGTTCCGTGGGATAGGCATAAGAGCTGTCTGCACCATAAATGGTGACACTTTTGGCCACCCGCTGACCCTGGGCGAACTTCTCTGCCGTTCCCTGTGAAATGCCGCCTGTGCCATTATAATAGTTGTAGTTATATACGGTTTGTTCTCCTAGCGCATTGGTGACCGTAGCAGGTCTTCCTTCGGTCGTGTACGTATAGAATTCGGTGAATGGCGCGCTATCCGTTTCATTCTGGTACCTGGAAACGGAGGCTAGGAACCGGTATGCGGGTTCATACTGGTAACTTGTTGTGTAATGCTGTTTGAGTCCTGGATTATTAAATTGATCACCTGTCAGCGGCTCCGTTTGGCTCTGCACCTGGCCCCAATCCGTATACGTTGTCTCGGTATACAGACGGTTCGCCGTGGCTTCACTATCCTGGGCGGCATATTCCGAAATCGTTGTTCGTGTAGGAGACTGGGTAAATAGCCCATGGAACGCAGTATTTTCGGTTATTTTCCTTTCTCCGTTGGCCGCAACCGTCTCTGCACGAAGGACTCTTCCATCTTTGTCAAACGTGTTTGTCGTTCTGAGCCCATTGCTTGCGGTACTGCTAATCACTGTTGATGTGGTACTATAACGAAAATCGTCCGGCAAAGCCCCGGGATACTGTGCAGGTGTATTTCCGGCATAATCTCCAGTATACGTGTACCCTATTTGCTGATACGCCGTAGCTCCGGTATAATCCCTTCTATATTTCGCTCTGAATTCAAGGACACTTTCATAATAGCTGATGTTTCGACGCACGCCTTCATACTCATACTTCGTGGACGAATTAGTATAATTGACTTCTTTCAATAGTGCGGTATAGTTGTAGCCGTAGGAGGAATAAAGAGACACATCATGCTGGTAGTTAAAGTAGGTTTTCTCTTCATTTTGATCATTAATCTGCTGACTAATTTGTGTAAGGACAGGAATATACACATGAAGTGGTTCAACATAATCACCATTCGGGATATTAGCCAATACTTTCCCCTTGGTTAAAACGACTTTTTGGACTTCGTTTCCTCCATTGATCACTTGGATAATTACATTGTCTGCACTGTACGGATCGGAGTCTGATCCTTTTACATAACTAAATTTAACAACACGTTTCAGCGTGTCCGTGATGGAGGATAAATTACCAGTATTATCTTCATAATTGAAAGTAATCGTATTGCCAAAGCGATCTACGATTCCAATTAATCGTCCGGAAGAGCCAAAGTATTCTCGTTTATGATCTGAGTATTCAATATAACTGGAGGAACTTTCCTGCCCGTTCGTGAAGTTGGCTTGATTCCAAGCATAAACGAACCGCTTATCTTTCCCTTTATAATTAATGAGTTGGGTATAATTGGACAGTTCATCCGAACCACCTATTTTATAGGCACTTCCGGTTCCCTCATGGTAGACCATATCATCGCCAACTCTTTGAATCGATGGAAACTGAAAGGACCACCCGCTTCCCAATAAAGGTAAAGTATACTCTATATCCCGATCCCACATCTGCCAGTAAGGATTCCAATGATCATAATAAATAAAAGGGACACCTTGATTAGAATTGTATTTCAAGCCAACGTCCAAATCCAGCCCGTCCACCCCAGGCAGATGAATCAAGTTTTCTTTGCGGGTTACACTCCCCGACGCGGGATCAATCAGTTCACTAGAGGTGCTACGGTCATTAAACTGCGGTTTACTAAGTTGGTTAATTTGAGCTTGAACGATCATGTCATTAAATACACTAGACACCGCAGCATCAAAAGCAGAAATGGACGCCAAAGCTCCGGTAGCAAGATCCGATGGTTCTTCCCCAGGTCCATAGACAGAAGATACCACTGCTGATCTTCCACTCCATACGTTTTCCAGCGAACTTTCACCGTACACGTCTTCTTCGACTGAAGGGGCAGTAATAGATTCAGGATTCTTATTCAGTTCCTTTTGGATTTCTTCCCAGGACAACTTCTTCTCTTGTTTCGATTTCAAGAGCTCCAGCGCTGTCCATTTTGTCTGCCCCATCACAAGCAGGTTCAGCCAATACACATCGATTTTGGAGGCTCCCGCTTGAAAAAGCAGTTCAATATCGGCTTGACTCAAATCCAAGCTTCCTTTGTCTGACGAACGCGAGAGACTTTGTTTGGCATCAACAGTTAGACTATCAGGTTGTATCCGGTTTTTTTTCTGAAGAATTTTAGATTTCAAGTTAAAAATAACAACCAAACTGTCATCATAGACATCTTGAGTTACAGAAACAACCTCGTTTGACATTATGTTATTCTGCTTTAAAGCAGCTTCACTCTCGATTCCAGGTGTCACCGTGGGTTCAGGTTGTAATTGTAAAAGTTGATCTGAAGCTTCTGAAGGAGCTGGTGAAGGCGATGGAGCAGCTTTGGCTATATTGACAGTGTTGGAATTAGAAGTATCCTTAGCGCTTTCCGCGTTCGCCGCATTCCCCCTGAAATTAGGAAAACCGCTAAATAGTATAGCGAATGATAGAATAAGTATTAACAACGATTTTGCTTTTTTTATAGACCTCACATTAAAGCTCCCCTGTCATGTATAGAATTTAATTACTTCAAACATTTAGAAATCTATTTCTTTTGAATCGCTTTTTTAATTAGATTTCCGTTCGCATCGTAATGATAGTTAATCGTATCCCCTGTAGTCAGTTTTATAGACTGCAGTCTTCCAGAGCTATCATAAACATATGTATTCGTTTTAGAAGGGTCAATTACAGTAACCATCCTTGCCAGCGTTTCTCCAAACCATGTAACATATTCCTGAAGCATACCCCAGTCGGTTACGTAGGCGCCTGGCGTTGTCGGGGCTGTCATTGTAAAAGCAAATGTATACTCTTCCCCCGGTTTGATAATGAGACCTGACGGGAGATAATAGCGCCCTTGTGCAAACGGATCATTATCCCCTGCCGCTCCCAAACGGTACATTCCCGGAGCAGCTCCCTCTTCATACCAAGAAGTATCTCCCTCATTTCGCATTGTCACTGTTACGTTATAACTATGTCCTACTTCCATTACTGAAGGAATTGTATCCGAAATAACTTTCGCATTCCGCGTTCCCTCAACGACTTGAACCGATTTCGTAAGCGTTTGACCGAACCAGGTTACGCCATCATGAACCATTCTCCAATCTGTTGTGTATGTTCCGCTCTCCGCCGGTGCCTGCATAATGAATGAGAAGCTTTGAACTTGTCCAGGGTTCACGATTCTTCCATTAGGAATGATTTGCCTAGTATTCGCAAAAGGATCACTATCGCCCACGCCCCCTAAACGATATAAAGTTTCAGGTGACCACACATCTCCTCCATCATTTCGAAAGGTAAGTGTTACTGGATACTTGTGTCCTTTGGCCATAACTGATGGAATACTCTCGTATAGTAATGTCGCGGAACTAGATGAAATATGATTGACAACAGACACTTGAATAGTCAAGGTTGAGCCGAACCATTCCACATTCTCCTGAAGCATTCTCCAATCTGTGATATAGCTTCCCGTAGTAGACGGAGCCGTCATATTAAAGGAAAATGTAAAAGATTGACCCGGTAAAACAACTCTTCCATCAGGGATCAGTTTCCTTCCGTAAGAGAATGGATCGCCGTCATTTACATCCCCCAGGCGATACACCTTCTGCTCCGACCAAGCTTCTGTTCCATCATTGCGAACCGTTACGGTAACCGGATAAGTGACTCCCGCCTGCATCGTTGCTGGAATCGTATGCGATAGAATTGTCGCTTCTCTCCCTGATGCGTACATTGTCGATGGAGCAAACACAGCCGGAAAAAAGAGTAAAAAGATTACCAATAGCTTTACGCCATTCCATTTTTTTCGCATATTTCCTCCCATATATTTATCAATTAAGCAATCATGTATGAAACCATCTGGTGTTTAAACTCTATTTAATTAACAATATAAGTAATTGACGGATTCCACCTGGTAGCATCATAACCATAATTACCATTTTGATTAAGGATAAAATAGATGGAGTCTCCTGTGGTTACGGTTATATTTAAATCAGTTGTTAATCCTATCGCATCGTTGTTCTGTATACTTTGCCAGCCTACCGACGGCCAGACTTGCGTGTTGTTCTTCATGATCTTTACACGGACTCCGTCTCCTTGTAGATTAACCGGGTGTTTAGCTACGCTTCCCGATATTCGTATAGAACCTGTTTGAGGAGCCGCCCATTTTAGCACAACATCATTTCCATCTGGATGCATCCATTCTTTACTGATGATATCCCAATCCTTATTCCCCCTCCACCTTGCTCCAACGGAATCCCACGTCATATTTTTATAGGCTGTTCCATCCCATATTTGATAGTACCAGTTGTTTCGTCCTTGCTCGGAGCCGAAAGCTGAAGAAGCTCTCTCGATATATGTAATCGACGGGTTCCACTTTGTTCCGTCATTTCCGTAATTCCCATTTTGATTGACGATAAAGTAGATGGAATCTCCCATTGTCACGTTTATGTTCATATCAGTTGCTAATCCTAGTACATCGTCACCTTGTACATTTTGCCATCCAGTCGCAGGCCAGATCTGCGTACTGTTCTTCATGATCTTCGCCCGGATGCCGTCCCCTTGCAGATTAAT
>NZ_WHOB01000023.1 GCF_013141775.1 Paenibacillus phytohabitans | reverse complement strand
GAATTCAGTGATAGTTGTATTCTGTACAATTAAAAACAGCGAAAAGGGTATGGTCGCACCGTATAACTGTAATCTGTACAACTAAATCTGCCCGAATCGCCGAGAACCCAGCTATATGGAGGAATTAGGTGTACGGAATACAACTAAACGGATAATTGGTTGAAAGTCAGACGTTTTAGCTGTACAAAGTGCAATTAAGCTACCGCATATCCTGTAAGTGAGGCAATTGGATCACTCCAAGCCTTCGGCAAGCGATTAATCAGAATGGTTGTCACCTCATTAGTTTAAAGCTGATGATATTCCCCGGCTGGCAACGATCACATAAATTGTATTTACGCCCCCACTTGTCTTACAATGGAAATTAGTGGATTCGGTTCCCTGGGTATACTGCAGCAGGCCGGTCCATAATCCGCGTAGGTTAAGGAGTATTCCGATGTTACAGAGAATCAGACGGATTGACGGCTCCATCGTATTGATTTTGCTCTTGCTGATGTGTGTCAGTATTTTCTCGATATACAGCGTGACTCACGGGAGAGTTGACCTGGATGGCACACACATACGGATGATTCAGTATTATGTGCTGGGTTTTGTTGTTTTTTTTCTGCTTACCCTGTTTGATTACCGCCTTCTGGTCCGGTATGGACTCTATATTTACATCCTTGGGATCGGTATTCTGCTGCTGGTCAGCTTTTTCGGCAAGGTAAAAAATGGCGCCCAGGGCTGGATCGGCATCGGTGAATTAAGCCTCCAGCCGGCGGAGCTGTTTAAGCTGATCCTGATTCTTTTTCTGACCACTGTACTTGTCCGCAAACAAAGAAATCCGCTGCGCTTCTGGCGTGACGTGGTGCCGCTTGGCCTAATCGCCCTGGCGCCGTTCGCGCTGGTCATCATCCAGAATGATCTGGGCAATGCGCTCAGCTATATCGTGATTCTGCTTGGGCTTTTGTGGATCGGAAATATTAGATTCTTACATGCTCTGATCGGGATGGTTATTCTGGCGGGATCGGTGCTGGGCTTCATTCTGTGCTATGTCCACTATCATGAGCAGACGGTAAGCTTCATAGAGCAGACGCTGGGCCGGGATCACTTCGTCAGGCGCTTTGACCCCTGGCTGGTACCGGATCTGGCAAGCAGCGATGCGAGCTATCAGACCAAGAATGCCAAGACGGCGATTGCCTCGGGCGGCCTCAGCGGCGAAGGTTATCTGCAGGGCGGCACGGTGCAAAGTGACCGGGTGCCTTATCTGTATTCTGAATCGATTTTCGTGCAGATCGGCGAAGAATTCGGCTTTCTGGGTGCAGCGGCGCTGCTGATGCTCTTTTTTATCCTGATCCACAGATTAATTGTGATTGCCCTGGAATGCAGGGACCGCGGCGGCCCGCTCCTGATTGTCGGAATCGTAGCTATGCTGCTGTATCAGATTCTGGAGAATATCGGGGCAATGACCGGGCTGATGCCGTTGACGGGGATTACGCTTCCGTTTATCAGCTATGGGGGAACCTCGATTCTGATTAACATGGCCTGTATGGGGATTGCCATGAGTGTGCGGCTCTACGGGCAGGATGTGGAGGATGATCTGCCGCTTCCGCTGCCCAAGCTGAAGGATGAGACTACTTTATTCTTAAAATCATAGATTACTAGGTTTGCAGTCTCTCATTCCCGGACATACTGGGAACATAAGAGTTTCAGAGGGAGAGGGGCTGCGCAAGATGAATAACGATCAGCTGGATAAAAGGGATTCCCTGCGGATTACATTCAAGTATACTGCCATTTTAATTTGTTTTTTTATGATATTGATGATGGCCTGGGAAGGGCAAAAAAGCGATGCTGCCGTAGCGGAGGTATCTATTCCGCAGGAGTCGATCCGTCTGCGTATTCTGGCGAATTCGGATGGTGCGGGAGATCAGCTGGTCAAACGCCAGATCCGCGACCAGGTGGTGGAGCAGATTAACCAGTGGGTGGCCGGACTGGAGGATCCCCAGAGTCTGGAGCAGGCGCGGGCGCTGATTCAGAGTCATCTCCCGGAACTGAATGACCTGGTGGGCGGAGAGCTTGCGCGGCGGGGGATTGATTATAGCTATAAAGTCGAACTGGGCACCGTACCTTTTCCGACGAAAATGTATGGCGGCCGGGTCTATCCTGCCGGGGAATATGAAGCGCTGCGGGTCACGCTTGGCGCAGGCAAAGGTCAGAACTGGTGGTGTGTGCTGTTTCCGCCGCTCTGCTTCATTGATGCCGGCTCCGGTGATGCGGCAGCTGCGGAACCCGCTGCAGACAAGAAGGCTTCGGCGGTCTCCGCTAAAGCTTCCGGAGACGGAGCCAAGGTGAAAACGGCGGATGGCGGGGTTGATAAGGCTGCTTCCGGTGTCGCCGCTGCGGCCGGCGGGGACGGTGGTGCGGACGCTGATGCAGAAGCGCCGAAGGTGAAGTTCTTCGTATGGGAGCTGCTGCAGAATTTGTGGAGCTGGATCTGCGGATTGTTCGCCTAAGCTTCCGGGAATTTGCGGAATGGCGGTTTACGAAATCTACAGTTTTCCTGCCGGATATGGTACGATAAATGCAGAACTTGAGCGGAAGTGGCTGCGGCTCCACCTGGTGGAGCCGTTTTTGGCTTTTCCGGACGATGCAGTATTGAAGTGTGAAGTGATTAAACAGGAAAGCTTGTGATGAAATGACAGAGCCTAAGGATTCTTCGTTTGCGGTTCAGCGCCGGAGCGGCAATATAGATGCAACTCTTTATTGGAGTTTGACGTCCGGGATTACCGGACCCGGACCTGCTGCGGGGCAGGACATGCCTTCTGTTCCATCAGAAGAGAGTGACAGGGAGGCAATCGCTGCTGCGGCAGCTATGCTGCGGAGCGGGGGCACCGTTGCTTTTCCGACCGAAACGGTCTACGGATTGGGGGCGGATGCCCGGAATACCCCGGCAGTAGAAGCGGTATTCGCGGCCAAAGGCCGCCCCTCCGACAACCCGCTGATCGTGCATATAGCCCGGCGGGAAGAGCTGGAGGGACTGGTCCTAGAAGTGCATCCGGTCGCCTCGGCGCTGATGGATGCCTTCTGGCCCGGCCCCTTGACGCTGGTGCTGCCGGTCCGGCCCGGTGTCCTCTCGCCGCTGGTTACGGCGGGGCTGGATACGGTCGGCGTGCGCATGCCGGGTCATCCGGTGGCGCTGGCGCTGCTGCGCGCCGCGGAATGCCCGGTTGCCGCGCCCAGCGCCAACCGCTCCGGGCGGCCGAGTCCTACGCTGGCCGCCCATGTGATGGAAGACCTCGCCGGATATATCGGCGGGGTTCTGGACGGCGGCGCGGCCGGGGTCGGCCTGGAGTCGACCGTGGTGCAGGTGCAGCCGGACGGGACGGTAGCGGTGCTCCGTCCCGGGGGCATCACCGCCGAGCAGCTCGCGGCGGTGGCGGGTACCGGGGCTGTGGCCCCAGCCCCGGCCCTGGCCCTGGCGGACGCTGCTGCCGGACATTCCGGCGGCCAGTCCCCGGCTACGCCGCCGCAGGTGAGCGGCGGCGGAACGGGCGGCGCTGCTGCGCAAGCCGCCGGGGGCAGCAGCCCGGCGCCGCGCGCGCCGGGCATGAAGTACACTCACTATGCCCCGCGCGGCGCGCTGGGCATCGTACGCGGCTCCTCCCCGCAGCGCGTGGCGGAGACCGCCGCAAGCCTGCTGCAGGCGGCGCAGCGGGAGGGCGGGATCACAGGCCTGCTCCTCTTCGAGGAGCATAGGGCCCTGTATCCCGCCGACCCGGCCGCCTGCGTTGTTTCTCTCGGCTCGTTAGCCTCGCCGGAGGAAGCGGCCCGCTCCCTGTATGCCGCCTTGCGGCGCTTCGATGAAGCGGGAGCGACCTACATTCTGGCCGAGGCCTGCCCGGTCACGGGCCTCGGCGCTGCCATAATGAACCGGCTGATGAAAGCCGCCGGTGAAGCGGTGATCGACGCCGGTTAACAGCCTCTTCCCGGCTCTGCTATCCGCCTTATAGTCATGAATACCATCTTGTCCGCATATCGTTGTTGTACAAGAACTTACGGACTTTGGGGGTATATTCATGGGCATAGGCGGAATATATGAGGGCTGGGGCCAGCTCGTAACAGTGGCCATTATGGCAGTTGCGCTTGGAATGGATGCGTTCTCGCTCGGGGTAGGGATCGGGATGAAGGGTATCCGTCTGCTGCATGTGCTGCAGCTCAGTCTGCTCATTGCTTTTTTTCATGTGCTGATGCCGCTGCTCGGCTTGTTCACAGGCAGCTATGTCGGCTATCTGCTGGGTCAGGTAACCACCTATGCCGCCGGGGGGCTGCTTGTACTGCTGGGCGGACATATGATTCTGAATTCATTCCGCAAGGGTGACGGCGGGAGCCGGGCGGTCGATCACCGGACCGTATGGGGGATGCTGCTGATCTCGCTCAGTGTAAGTGTAGATTCCTTTTCGGTCGGGGTTTCACTGGGAATGTTTGTGAATAGTATAGCTATTACAGTGCTGGCCTTCGGTGTCTGCGGCGGCATGATGTCTATTACCGGACTGCTGCTGGGCAGGAGAGTAAGCCGCGGGCTCGGGGATTACGGTGAAGCACTGGGCGGAGCTATACTTCTGGCGTTTGGCTTGCTGTTCATCTTCTGATACAATAACGGAAATACAAATAAATAGAACATTTCATTGTTCAGTTCATCGGAAGTTGTGGATTAATCCGAAATTATATTTTTACCGGAGGTGGAAAGTATGCTGCATATTTTATTCGTCTGCACAGGAAATACCTGCCGCAGCCCTATGGCTGAAGGTCTTCTGCGGAAGCTGGCGGGAGAGCGGGGGATCGATGTGGAGGTGCGGTCTGCCGGAGTTTCCGCCATTTCAGGTACTTCCATATCCAGGCATGCTGCCGGAATCCTGCAGGATGAAGGCATTGAAGATCGTATAGTATCCTCGCAACTGACTGGAGAGGCTGTCTCCTGGGCTGATCTGGTGCTTACTCTGACCGGAGGGCATAAGCGGCATTTACTGCAATATTTCCCTGACGCAGTTAACAAGACTTATACACTTAAGGAATATGTGCATACGCAAGAGTCTGTGAACGCCGATATCCGTGAACTGGATAGCCTGTATGCAGATGCCGAACTCACTATTTCGCTGGGCGGAGAGCCGAGCGCCGCTGATTTGCAGCGGATTATTGAGATCCGGCAACGGATTCCGAGCTTCGATATCAGTGATCCGTTCGGCGGCTCCCGTGAAGATTATGAGCTGACGGCTGCTGAGATCCGGACTGCACTGTACAGTTTGCTGGATAAGCTGGAATCCTTACGCCGGCTGTGAAGGTGGTTGATTTTTCGCCGCTTATCCCTTAAGATGAAATAAATATTATCCGGTTCCGGTGTAACTGGCGACAAGTGTGGATCAAACCACGATGGAGCACCTGGAATAAACGGCCGGTCGCCTGGGCAAAAGAGCACATCCGCAGCTAAATCTGCGGACTGCTCTTTTTTGTTTAAATGTCGTATCTGTAGTGGGATTTGAGGCATTATCAACGCTTGAAGGGGGCGGTAAGATGGACGAAGTCCGGAAGCAGGATCTATGGGAAGAGCGCGCGTCCGGTGCGCCTTCAGCAGCCGGGCAACAAGCGGGCAGCGCAGAGCTGACCCTGGACGCCGCAGCTGCGGCGGTAGTCCGTGAACTGGCGGAAGCAGGGAAGCTTGGTCCCGGTAAAATCCTGGTGGTTGGAGCAAGCACCAGTGAAGTGGCGGGTGTGCGGATCGGCACCGGAGGTGCGCTTGAGGTTGCACAGCTGCTGCTGCAGGGAATTACGCAGGTCGCTGCTGAATTTGGCTTTCATCCCGTGTACCAATGCTGCGAGCATCTGAACCGTTCGCTGGTGATGGAACGTTCTTTGCTGGAATCGCTTGGGCTTAGGGAGGTTTCGGCTGTGCCGGTTCCGGGAGCCGGAGGTTCCATGGCTGCGGCCGCTTACCGCTCTATGACAGATCCGGTGCTGGCCGAGACGATAGAGGCCCACGCCGGTATTGATATCGGGGAGACGCTAATTGGCATGCACCTCCGCCGCGTAGCCGTTCCTTTCCGGCCAAGCCTGCGCTATATCGGGGCAGCCCGGGTGAACGCAGCATGGAGCAGACCGCCGCTGATCGGCGGCGAACGGGCAGTGTACCGCATGCCGGAGACAAGCGGCTCCGCGAATTGTGACTGAGAGCAGCGTATATAACTGGTATCGTCTTAACACCACATAAATTAGAGTAACAGGGAGGAAATAAGAAACATGGAACAACTACGTAAGAGTGACCCGGCAGTACTGGAAGCGATGGGCTTGGAACTGAGCCGTCAGCGTGCAAACATTGAACTCATTGCTTCAGAGAATATTGTAAGCGAAGCCGTAATGGAAGCCATGGGCTCCGTGCTTACGAACAAATACGCCGAAGGTTATCCCGGCAAACGTTATTATGGCGGCTGTGAAGATGTGGATATCGTGGAGAACCTGGCCCGTGACCGTGCCAAGCAGCTGTTTGGTGCCGAGCATGTCAATGTGCAGCCGCATTCCGGTGCACAGGCCAATATGGCCGTTTACCTTGCCGCGCTTAATCCTGGCGATACCGTACTGGGTATGAATCTGGCGCATGGCGGCCATTTGACCCACGGCAGCCCGGTTAATGCTTCCGGTATCCTGTATAACTTTGTGGCTTATGGCGTACAGGAGGATACTTTCCTGATTGATTATGACGAAGTGCGTAAAGCAGCCTTCAAACACCGCCCCAAAATGATCGTAGCCGGAGCAAGCGCGTATCCACGGACCATTGATTTTGCCGCACTCGGTTCCATTGCAAATGATGTGGGTGCCTTGTTTATGGTCGATATGGCCCACATTGCCGGATTGGTTGCTGCCGGTGTTCACCCGAGTCCGGTTCCTCATGCCCATTTCGTTACAACAACTACGCACAAAACCTTGCGCGGTCCACGCGGAGGGATGATTCTGTGCAGACAGCCATGGGCTGCTGCTATTGATAAAGCGGTCTTCCCGGGTTCCCAAGGCGGACCGCTCATGCATGTCATTGCGTCCAAAGCCGTTTCATTCGGTGAAGCATTGCAGCCATCGTTCAAGACCTACGCCGAGAATGTAGTGAAGAATGCCAAGGTTCTGGCAGATACGCTGATCGGCGAAGGCGTTAATATTGTT
Source organism: Paenibacillus phytohabitans (assembly GCF_013141775.1). GTDB lineage: Bacteria > Bacillota > Bacilli > Paenibacillales > Paenibacillaceae > Paenibacillus_AQ > Paenibacillus_AQ phytohabitans. The sequence goes on along the minus strand of NZ_WHOB01000023.1, from coordinate 189,671 downwards.
TCCGGCGGTACGGATAACCACCTGATGCTGCTGGATACCCGTAATCTGAGCATTACCGGCAAGGATGCGGAGAAGGTGCTTGATTCCATCGGAATTACAGTCAACAAGAATGCGATTCCGTTCGATCCTACCAGTCCGTTTGTAACAAGCGGTATCCGGATCGGTACACCTGCTGTTACATCACGCGGTATGGCCGAGCCGGCTATGGTAACGATCGGCCGGATTATTGCCAATGTGCTGAAGAATCCGAAAGATGACGCTAATTTGACCCAGGCTGCACGTGAGGTGGCCGAGCTTACTGAAAAGTATCCGATCTATCCTGGTTTGCAGTACTAATATTAAGCTGCTTATTCTGCCTTTGCGGGTCCGGTTCCACCGGATTCCGCAAAGGTTTTTTTGATAGATGAGATTTTAAATGCTTTGTGGCCGGGTTCTGTTGCATAATGTTCACAAATTATAGTAAGAAAATGGTATGAATTATCATGTAATAATCATGAAAGTTCATGGAATTTTCAATAAAAGTAGTGAAAGAAATGTGAATAGTATTAAAAGTGCCTAATGGCACAAACTAAGTTTTGTTTTATATCCAGAGGCTTGGGGGAATTTCCTAAACTTTCCGTGCAGCTATGAAATTTGCGGAGACTGCCTTTGCAGGCGGTTTTCCCCTTCTGTAGGTGAAAAGCGGCCTTGGTGATGATATAATAGACAAGATTTAGCCACGCGGGAAGCAAAGCGCTTACTCTGGCTATAAATAAGACTTACAATTACCGGAGGGACAAAATGGGAAAATTGGTGATTTGCGATCATCCATTGATTCAGCACAAACTAACATTTATTCGCGATGTGCGGACCAACACGAAAGAATTCAGAGAGCATGTCGATGAAGTAGCAACACTTATGGCCTATGAGATTACCCGTGATATTCCGCTTGAGACCATTACGGTGCAGACGCCGGTGGCTGAAACGCAGAGCAAAGTGATCTCGGGAAGAATGCTGGGACTGATTCCGATTCTGCGCGCCGGTCTCGGTATGCTGGAAGGTGTCCTGAAGCTGCTTCCGGCGGCGAAGGTAGGACATGTCGGGCTATTCCGTGATCCGGAAACACTGCAGCCGGTTGAATACTACATTAAGCTTCCTACAGATGTACAGGAACGCGAGCTGATCGTAATCGATCCGATGCTGGCTACAGGCGGTTCAGCCATTGCGGCCATTACCTCGCTTAAGAACCGCGGATGCACCCAGATCAAGATGATGAACCTGATTGCTGCTCCTGAAGGCGTCGCTGCGGTGCAGGCTGCACATCCGGATGTGGACATCTATGTAGCCGCACTTGATGATCATCTGAATGAGCATGGTTATATTGTCCCAGGCCTCGGAGATGCCGGCGACAGACTGTATGGAACCAAGTAATAATACCCTTGAGGTATTAATAGAACAAACACAATTTCTGTAGTCTTCAGAAGAGAGGGTAGGGGTTATGTCCAAAATTAAAGTAATGACGATTTTCGGAGTGCGCCCCGAGGCGATCAAGATGGCGCCTCTGGTTCTGGAATTGAACAGGCACCCTGAGCAGATTGAATCCATTGTCTGTGTAACTGCCCAGCACCGTGAACTGCTTGATCAGGTGCTGGAGGTATTCAAAATTACGCCGGATTATGATCTGGACGTAATGAAGGACCGGCAGACCCTTAATGAGATTACTATCCGGGTGCTTGAAGGACTAGAGCCGGTGCTTCGCGAGGTCAAACCTGACCTGGTGCTTGTACACGGGGATACACTGACCACTTTCCTGGCCAGCTATGCCTCTTTCCTGCAGCAAATTCAGGTTGGGCATGTGGAAGCAGGTCTTCGGACATGGAACAAGCTTTCGCCTTATCCGGAGGAAATGAACCGTCAGCTGACCGGCGTGCTTGCCGATCTGCACTTTGCCCCGACCGATTGGTCAGCCGGCAACCTGAGACACGAGAACAAAAAAGAATCAAGTATTTATATCACAGGCAACACTGTAACTGATGTGTTTCAATATACCGTACAGCCGGACTACCGGCATCCTGTACTGGATTTTGCTTCAGGAAAAAGACTTATTTTGATGACGGCGCACCGCAGAGAATCCCAAGGCGAACCGCACCGTCATATTTTCCGTGCTGTCAAAAGAATCGCTGATGAATTTGAAGATGTAGCCATTGTGTATCCTGTGCACCCGAGTCCTGCAGTGAAGGAACCGGCGCATGAGATCCTCGGCGGACACCCTAGAATTAAGCTGATTGATCCGCTGGATGTCGTTGACCTGCATAATTTTTATCCGCATACCCACCTGATATTGACCGATTCCGGCGGCCTGCAGGAGGAAGCTCCCTCCTTTGGAGTTCCCGTGCTTGTGCTGCGTGATACAACCGAGCGCCCGGAAGGGATCGAGGCCGGAACATTGGAGCTTGTGGGGACGGACGAGGAGAAGGTGTATCAACGGACACATGCTCTATTGACCGATCAGAATCTGTATCAGTCCATGAGCCGGGCCGCCAACCCGTATGGAGACGGCAAAGCCTCCGAGAGAATTGTCAATGCGATTTTGCACCATTTCGGAGCTGTTAAAGAACGTCCGGAAGAGTTTCACAGAATGTTCACAAATAATAAATGATGGCACGACAACTAATATACTAAAGTAAATAAAAGCAGCATACAGTGAAACTGTACGGTTTATATGGTTTTGGTATGTTTTGCTGTGATTATTTTCATGTTTTCAAGCACTTTTGAGCAATTTTCGGTGAATTGACAAAGAGTCTGGATATTCAGTAAAATTAGTTGGGATTGTAGCCTATGAAGGAACAAAAGAACGAGGCCGGCCTGGGACGTATTGCTTTGGTTCTCGGGGGTGCAGGCAGCTTGCTTGCCGCTTACATTGTTATAGGTTTTTTTGTGGCAAAGTGGCTGCAGAACCTGATGGACGGACCTAAGCTTTGGCTGGCCATCGGAACAATTGCCGGGATGGTTCTCGGGGTTGTGAATGTTGCTTTGCTAATCAAAAAATTTCTGGGGGAGCAAAATGGATAATATGACTCCCGTAATCAATACCGTTACCAGGGTGACAGTAATCATTATGGCAGGCTTGTTAATGGGATGGGCTCTTCATCATGAGACCCGTGCAGTTACTCTGGGCATGTCGCTGGGCTTGCTGGCAGGACTCGTTAACTTTCGTTATCTTGCCCTCAAAGTAAGAAGGGTGACACAGGCGGTTGCGGATAAACAGAAAAGTTCTTTCAGCCTTGGTTTCGCTACAAGAATCAGTTTCGCTATTCTGGTCACCATGTTTTCGGTCAAAATCGAGCATTTCTCGCTGGAGGCAACGATTGCCGGCCTGTTCATCCCCCAGCTTCTATCTATTCCCGTGGGGATATATTTAGGAATCAAGAATAAGCTGTAGCCATATTAAAGAGAAAGGGGGATGATACTATGCACGAAATGCCTTTAATCTATGTTGGCGGAATACCGATTGACTTGTCAGCGGTACTGATGCTGGTGATCAGTTCGGTGATCGTGTTCGCTCTGGTCATGCTGTCCGTCCGCAACCTGTCTGTTGAGAACCCATCAAAGCTTCAGAATTTCATGGAGTGGGTCGTTGAATTTGTACAGGGACTGATCAGCAGCGCCATGGATTTGAAGAAAGGGAAGCCTTACATATCACTGGGATTGACGCTGATACTGTTTATCTTCGTCTCCAATCTCCTTGGTCTGCCGTTTTCCTTCATTACAGAAGCCCATGAGCCGGTTCACATTTTTGGACATGTTATCGAAGCAACCAAAAACCTGACACATGGCGAGCATGTAGAGATTCTGTGGTATAAATCGCCGACTGCAGATATCAATGTAACCGCCGGGCTGGCGATTGTCGTGTTTGTACTAATGAACTATTTGGGAATCAAGCTGAATGGCAAACATTATTTCAAACACTATATTGAGCCGTTCCCGATCTTCTTGCCGCTTAACATCATTGAGAACCTGGCGAAGCCGGTGGCGCTTGCCATTCGTCTATTTGCTAATATTTTTGCCGGCGAGGTTCTGATCACCGTAATTCTGAAGCTGGGGATATTCAGTATCCCGTTCCTGGCAGTCTGGCAGGGCTTCAGTATCTTTGTTGGTGCGCTTCAGGCGTTTATCTTTACGATTCTGACGATGGTGTACATCGCGCAGATGACGATCCACGAGGAAGAAGCACATTAATGAACTGCCGTGAGGATAGCGGCAGCCGCCGGAATACTCTTCGCGGGAGATTTTTATATCATTAAGTCATTACAAAAAGAACCGAAATTAAAGGAGGATATTTACAAATGGAATTTTTGGCAGCAGCAATCGCGGTTGGTTTAGGCGCACTCGGTGCAGGTCTTGGTAACGGTATGATCGTCAGCAAAACAGTTGAGTCCATCGCTCGTCAACCGGAAGCACGTAACGCACTGCAGACAACAATGTTTATCGGTGTAGGTATCGTGGAAGTTATTCCTTTGGCCGCTACAGTTATCGCATTCCTGATCATGTTTACTTAATAAACCGTTTTTACGGTTTGGCGGGGAGGGCAAGTGCCATCCGCGCCTTACTTTTGTATATGTCCGCATGCCGCGGTAACGGAAAGGAGTGACCTCAGTGACTATCGTTTGGACAAATATATTGTTTTCCATTATCGCCTTTGGGATCCTGTATTTCCTGCTCAGCAAATTTGCATTCAGCAAGCTGTTCGGAATTATGGAGAAGCGCCGCGAAATGGTGCTGCAGCAAATGGATGAAGCAGCCAAGACCAGAGAACAGGCGGTCGCTTACGTAGAAGAACAGAAGCAAGCTCTGCAGCAGGCACGCCAAGAGGCGCAGGCTATCATTCAGCAGTCCCAGGTTACAAGCAACAATCAGGTTGACAAGCTTCTGGACCAGGCTAAAGCTGAAGCTACCCGCCTTAAGGACGAAGCGGTCCGTGATATTGAGAGCGAGAAGAACAAGGCTGTGGAAGCTTTGCGCAGCGAGCTGGGTACAGCATCGGTCCGCATTGCATCCAAGCTGCTTGAAAAAGAAGTTAAGGCTGACGGCGAACAGGAACAACTCGTTGATCAATACCTCAAAGAGGTAGGAGGCCGACCATGAGCCGCGATACGGTAGTTGCCAAACGCTATGCCAAAGCCTTGTACAGTGCAGCAGTGGATGAAGGCATTACACTTGAAGTGGAAGCCCAGCTTAGGTTAGTAGTCGAAGTGCTTCATTATGATGCAGAGGTGAAACAGTTTATTCTGGCACCGCGCATCTCGCAATCCGACAAGCTGAATGTGCTGCGCGGGGCGCTTAAAGGTAAAGTCTCGGAAGCGGTAATGAACATGGTAGAACTGCTGGTAGAGCGGGGCAGAACCGATATTTTCGCAGAACTGCTGGCCACGTACGTCAAGATAGAAGGGGACGCCCTTGGCATCGGCGATGCTACTGTCTACTCCGCCTATTCTCTGAATCAAGAGGAACAGGATAGTGTAGCGGCAGAGTTCAGCCAGCTTACAAACCGCAAGATTCGTGTTACCAATGTGGTGGATAAGAGCCTGCTAGGCGGACTGAAGGTTATCATCGGCGATACGCTGTATGACGGCAGTCTATCCGGCAAGCTGGAGCGTCTTGAGAAATCTTTTAATGATAAGCAAAGAAGATAGGGGTGAGGATATTGGGCATCAGACCTGAAGAGATCAGCACTTTGATCAAAAATCAAATTGAGCAATATAAAGCCGATATCGAAGTGGCCGAAATTGGCACCGTCATTCAAGTCGGAGACGGTATCGCCCGTGTCTACGGTCTGGAAAACGCAATGGCAGGGGAACTGCTGGAGTTCTCCAACGGTGTAGTAGGCATGGCGCTTAACCTGGAAGAAAGCAACGTCGGTGTTGTTATCCTGGGTGAATACACAGCCATTCGTGAAGGCGATCAAGTCAAACGTACAGGACAAATTATGCAGGTTCCGGTTGGGGAAGCCATGCTGGGCCGTGTAGTGAATGCACTGGGTCAGCCGCTTGACGGCAAAGGTCCAATTGCAACGACTGAATTCCGTCCTGTAGAACATAATGCACCAGGCGTTATCGACCGTAAATCGGTTCATGAACCGATGCAGACAGGTCTGAAAGCGATCGATGCCATGGTACCAATCGGCCGCGGACAACGCGAACTGATCATTGGTGACCGTCAAACCGGTAAGACCGCGATCGCCATTGATGCGATCATCAACCAAAAAGGCAACGGCATGAAATGTATCTATGTTGCGATTGGTCAAAAACAATCTACAGTAGCACAGGTAGTAGAAACCCTCCGCCGTCACGGCGCGCTGGAATATACTATTGTTGTAACCGCGTCGGCTTCCGAGCCTTCTCCGCTGCTCTATATTGCTCCATACGCAGGCTGCGCAATGGGCGAATACTTTATGTATAAAGGCGAGCATGTTCTTGTTATTTATGATGACCTTTCGAAGCAGGCTTCGGCTTACCGCGAATTGTCCTTGCTGCTCCGCCGTCCACCGGGCCGTGAAGCATTCCCGGGTGACGTATTCTACTTGCACTCCCGTCTGCTGGAACGTGCGGCTAAGCTCAGCGATGCGCTTGGTGGAGGTTCATTAACCGCCCTTCCTTTCATCGAAACACAGGCTTCTGACGTATCGGCTTACATTCCTACGAACGTAATCTCGATTACCGATGGTCAAATCTTCCTTGAATCCGATCTGTTCAACTCCGGTCAGCGTCCGGCGATCAACGTCGGTATCTCCGTATCCCGTGTAGGGGGTTCCGCGCAGATCAAAGCCATGAAGAAGGTTGCCGGTTCCCTGCGTCTGGATTTGGCTCAATACCGTGAGCTTCAGGCCTTCTCCCAGTTCGGTTCCGATCTGGATAAATCTACGCAAGCCCGTTTGAACCGCGGTGCACGTATGATGGAGATTCTGAAACAAGGCGTAAACCAGCCGCTTAATGTTGAGCACCAAGTGCTCAGTCTGTACACCGCTGTCAAAGGACATCTGGATGATATTCCTGTCAAAGACGTGAAGCGTTTCGAGAAGGAATTCCTGGCGTATATCGACAGCAGTGCAACTGAAATCCTTCAATCCATTACGGATACCAAGGATCTGACAGCAGACAACGAGGCAGCACTCAAAGAAACGATCGAGAAATTCAAAAGAGGCTTTGCTACAAGCTAATATATAGAGTTTGCTCAGTTATGCTTACGATGTTAGCTTTGACTTACGTCAAAGCTAAGAGAATGCTTACGAAGTCAGCTTTGGCTACGCCAAAGCTCTAAGGTGGTGAAATCATGGCAAGAAGCATGCGCGATATTAAACGTCAAATTAAGAGCGTTCAGAACACCAGACAGATCACCAAAGCGATGGAGATGGTCGCCGCTTCCAAGCTGCGCAAAGCGCAGGAGAAAGCGGAAGCTGCGCGTCCTTACTCAGAAAAGCTTAAAGAGGTGGTCTCGAGTATTGCTGCCGGTACGCAGGATGTTCAGCATCCGATGCTGGTCAGCCGGCCTGTCAAAAAAACAGGGTATTTGATCATCACCTCAGATAGAGGTCTTGCGGGTGGCTACAATGCCAACATTCTGCGTAAAGTAACGATGCTGATCGCAGAGCGGCATAAGTCCAAGGATGAGTATGCACTGTTTGTTATCGGCCGCAAGGGCCGTGACTTTTTGCGCCGCCGTGAGTACCCCATTGTAGAGGAAATCACCGAGCTGTCCGATACCCCGAAGTTTGCTGACATCAAGTCCATTGCTTATTCGGCGGTAAACCAGTTTGAGACAGGCGTCTACGATGAGCTGTACATTTGCTACAACCAGTTTATCAATGCGATCAGCCAGGTTCCTACTGTAGACAGACTTCTGCCTATGGATGGTGTAGGAAAAGGCGAGCATCACGGAGCGACAGCTGCCTATGAATACGAACCTTCTCCTGAAGGCGTGCTGGAAGTTCTGCTTCCTAAATACGCCGAAACTTTAATCTACGGTGCTCTTCTGAACGGCAAGGCCAGTGAGCTGGGAGCTAAGATGACAGCTATGGGCAGTGCAACGAAGAACGCGTCAAAAATGATCGGAGAACTAAGACTTACGTACAACCGCGCCCGTCAGGCGGCAATTACGCAGGAAATTACCGAGATCGTGGCTGGTGCGAACGCGCAGTCTTAATATGAGTGGGTCCATGCCTCCGGGCTTGGCCCTGCCTTGTATTTATCCGCAGAAACGGATGATGCCTGTAAAGGGTAATGGACCGTTTCTACATATGTAACAGCTTTCGAGGAGGGAAATGAAGATGAACAAAGGACGCGTTGTGAGCATTATGGGTCCGGTTGTCGATATTGAATTTGAACGCGGCCAGCTGCCCGAGATATTCAACGCTATCAAAATTGTTGGGACTCTGAGCGATGGCCGTAACATGGATCTGACTCTTGAAGTTTCCAATCATCTTGGAGATAACCTGGTGCGTTGTATCGCCATGTCTTCCACAGATGGACTGGTACGCGGTATTGATGCCATTGACCAGGGAGGACCGATCTCGGTTCCTGTTGGTGAAGCAACACTCGGCCGCGTATTTAACGTGCTTGGTAATCCAATCGATAACGGCGCTGAAGTGGTGGCTGCAAGAAACCCGATTCACCGTCTGGCTCCTACATTCGATGAATTGTCCACTCAGGCAGAAGTTCTGGAAACCGGCATTAAGGTTATCGACTTGCTTGCCCCTTACGCCAAGGGCGGTAAGATCGGCCTGTTCGGCGGTGCCGGCGTAGGTAAAACTGTAACCATCCAGGAACTGATCAACAACATCGCACAGGAACACGGCGGTATCTCCGTATTCGCAGGTGTTGGCGAGCGTACCCGTGAAGGTAATGACCTGTATCATGAAATGACGGATTCCGGCGTTATCAAGAAAACGGCGATGGTATTCGGACAAATGAATGAGCCGCCGGGCGCGCGTCTGCGCGTAGCTCTGACCGGTCTGACCATGGCGGAATATTTCCGTGATGTTGAAGGCCGCGATACGCTGCTCTTTATCGATAATATATTCCGCTTCACCCAAGCGGGTTCCGAAGTATCGGCCCTTCTCGGCCGTATGCCTTCTGCGGTAGGTTACCAGCCTACACTGGCTACAGAAATGGGTCAGCTGCAGGAACGTATTACGTCCACTAAGAAAGGTTCTGTTACTTCAATCCAGGCGATCTACGTGCCTGCGGATGACTATACAGACCCTGCACCGGCTACTGCGTTTGCCCACTTGGATGCGACTACTAACCTGGAGCGTAAAATCTCCGAAAAAGGGATTTTCCCTGCGGTTGACCCTCTGGCTTCAAGCTCACGTATGCTGGCGCCTGAAATCGTCGGAGAAGAGCATTATAACGTGGCACAAGGCGTTAAGCAGCTGCTGCAGCGTTATACTGAGCTTCAGGATATCATTGCAATCCTGGGTATGGATGAGCTGAGTGAAGAGGATAAGGTCATTGTGTCCCGCGCCCGTAAGGTTGAGCGCTTCCTGTCCCAGCCTTTCCATGTAGCAGAACAGTTCACAGGCTTCAAAGGCAAATACGTGCCGATCAAAGAAACAGTACGCAGCTTCAAAGAAATCCTGGAAGGCAAGCATGACGATCTTCCGGAAGTGGCGTTCCTGTTCGTAGGTACGATTGAAGAAGCAGTGGAAAAAGCCAAAACGTTGTAATCTCGGCATGAGCCGGGTAGTGAGCTTTATTCTGTAAAGCTTTGAGGAGGAATGGAAGTGAATACCTTTTTGCTCGAAATTGTCACTCCGGAGCATCTGGTCTACTCCAAGCAAGTGAATAGCTTGACGGTACGTGGCGTGAATGGTGCACTGGGCATTTTGCCGGGACATATTCCGCTGGTAACTCCGCTTCAGGTTGCTCCGCTTAGCGTCAAAGCAGACGGCGTAACGGTGTCTATCGCCGTTCATGGCGGTTTCGTTGAAGTGCACAAAGATAAGGTAACGGTGCTGGCTGAAAGTGCTGAGCTGCCCAAAGATATTGATGTGGAGCGCGCTGAAGCGGCTAAGGAACGGGCTGAGCGCCGTCTTAAGCTGCAAAGCAAGCAAGATGAAATTGATCACCGCCGTGCTGAGCTGGCCTTGCAGCGCGCTGTAACGCGGATCAAAGTTTCGACCGGAAAAGGACAACAGTAGCAGAGAAGCGGTCAAGCCTAGGGCTTGACTGCTTTTTTGCTTACCCGAATCTAGCAGAGTATGAACATATCGTAAACACTTAGGCAGATAATACGCCAATTGTTTAAAAATTCGTAAAAGTACTGGATTCTTTTCCCCTGCGCAAGTATGATATAAGAGTCGATTTCCGAGTAACCTTACACGGGGGGCTAATGATGAACACAAGCTTATCCGCTGAATTGTCAAGTGCGATCGGCAGCAGCAGTTTAATTTCGATGGTAGTTTCTCTAGTCTGTGTCGCATTATCCTGGTGGGCACTTCAGAACCTAAAGCTCGATCTGGTCATAAGATATCCCAAGAGTCCTCAGGGCAGGTTGCTGCATTTGCTGCTGGCCATTGTCCTCGGCCATTTCGTGGCCGGATTTCTGCTGGATTATCTGGGCTGGAGTGGACTTATCGCCCGGATGTTTTAATGACGGTTGGTTTGGTTATATCTGTCATAGGCCAATGCAGTGAAAAAAGTGTCGAATAATAAGGTTTTATTATGTCAACACTGAAGTTTAAGGAATGCGTCTGCACATTAGGCGCAGTGACGGAATATTCAATATTTTAACTGACGAATTTCAAACTCAAATTAATTTCAGAAATAATGGACGCGGAGGGAAACCGAAATGAGCAAATTTATCGTCCGCGGTGGCAACAGATTGACCGGGAGCGTGAAAGTTAGCGGCGCAAAAAATTCCGTACTACCGATCATAGCCGCCTCTCTATTGGCAGAAGAAGGAGTTAGCGTCATTGTGGACGCACCTCCGCTAGACGATGTAATCACGATTAGCAAAGTGCTGGAATCTCTGGGTGCAGGTATTACATACCAGAACGATATCATTGAGGTTGATGCCACAAATATTACTTCCTGCGAAGCACCTTATGAATGGGTGCGCAAAATGCGGGCTTCTTTCCTGGTAATGGGTCCACTCTTGTCCCGTATGGGGCATACACGTATTTCCTTGCCTGGCGGTTGTGCCATCGGGACTCGGCCGATTGACCAGCATTTGAAGGGGTTTGAAGCACTGGGTGCCGAGATCAGTCTGGGCCAGGGCTACATTGATGCGAAAAGTAACGGAAGGCTGCGCGGAGCCAAGATTTATCTGGATGTGGCCAGCGTAGGTGCAACCGAAAATATAATGATGGCTGCGGCACTTGCCGAAGGCATTACTGTAATTGAGAATGCTGCGAAAGAGCCGGAGATTGTTGATCTTGCGAATTACCTGAACGGCATGGGCGGTATTGTGCGCGGTGCAGGCACCGGAGTGATCCGGATCGAAGGTGTTGAACGTATGCATGGGGTAAGACATCATGTCATTCCGGACCGTATCGAGGCTGGAACCTATATGGCAGCTGCAGCGATTACGGGCGGCGATGTATATGTGGAAGGCGCTATTGCTGATCATCTGGGCCCGGTTATTGCCAAGATGGAAGAGATGGGCGTAACGGTTATTCCAGACGAGAACGGTGTCCGCGTTATCAGCGACAAGCCGCTGAAGGCTGTGGATCTCAAGACATTGCCTTACCCTGGGTTCCCTACCGATATGCAGTCGCAGATGATGGCATTATTGCTGCGTTCCGAAGGTACCTCTGTAGTTACAGAGACTGTTTTTGAGAACCGGTTCATGCATGTGGATGAATTCCATAACATGAATGCTGAGATTAAGATTGAAGGCCGTTCCGCCATCGTTACCGGTAATGCCCGTCTTGTCGGTGCCAAGGTGTGTGCTACGGATCTGCGTGCAGGCGCTGCGCTTATTTTGGCGGGCCTGGTGGCTGAAGGCACTACAGAGGTTAGCGGAACTCATCATATTGACCGTGGTTATGTGCATCTGGCCGAGAAGCTGTCGGGTCTTGGTGCGGACATATGGCGTATTTCCATGGAAGAATCAGCGGCTGCAACTGCAGCTGTGAAGGAAGAAGTACTTAAGCCGGAACCGGCAAGAAGTGAATCCTTCAAGAGCGATGAGGTCAAACCGCGCTTTCAGATTCAGCCGTCCTGGGTATAATAGCAAATTTTAATCTAAAGGGACCAGCCCGCGAATAAGCGGCTGCTCCCTTTTTGCTGCGCTCCCGGGCAACTCTCTTTCTCTCAGAATCACGTTCTAGCAGGTGCCGGAAATTCATATCTATAAGAATCACCGGTGCTTATGGAAGGAGCCATAGAGATGAAAGAGTTAAGATTGCTGCGGCGCATCCTGAAGCGCCCGCGCCGCGTAGCGCGTGCGCGGCGCGGGGCGCCCCGGATCAGGCGGCTGGCCCCCGCCGCCTGGCTCGCAGCGCCGCTGCTGGCGGCGCTGCTGCTGCCGCTGGCTGTTGTCCCGCTGCGCGGAGGCGGACAACAGCCAGCACCTCCGGCCGTGCCGCAGGCCACGGCCGCGCCGGCACCGCCGGGAACGGCTGCTGCGGAAGCGCCGCAGCCGGAGGTCTCCGTCTATTTGTCGCAGAGCGGACAAATCGAGACCCTGCCGCTGGAGGAATACGTCAGCGGCGTGCTGGCGGCGGAGATGCCGGCGGACTTTGAGCTCGAAGCGCTCAAGGCCCAGGCCGTTGCCGCCCGCACATTCATTGCCCGCCGCCTGCTGGCCGGCGACCACAGCGGGGTGCCCGTTCCTGAAGCGGATGTGAGCGATACGGTAAGCCATCAGGCTTACATCTCGCAGGCCGTGCTGGAACGGGACTTTGCGTCCGGCAGCAAGCGCGCCGGACTGGCGAAGCTCCGCCGCGCGGTCCTGGAGACGCGCGGGATCATCATGACCTATAAAGGGCAGCCGATTACGGCCTCCTTTTTTGCCTCCAGCGGAGGGTATACGGAGAACTCCGAGGATTACTGGAATGCTGAGGTTCCCTATTTGCGCAGTGTAGCCAGCCCCTGGGAGCGGGAGATTACCCCGAACCTCGCGGTCACCTATACCTTCAGCAATTCGGAGCTCCGCAGCAAGCTCGGGCTTACTGCCAGGGAGCTTCCCGCTGCGGCGAATCTGGCTGCCTCAGGCAAGGCCTTGCAAGTCTCTTCATCTTCGGCCGGACTGCCCGCAGAAGTGATCTCGCTGACTGCAGGACACCGGATCAAGAAGATCTCTATCGGAGGCACTGTGTTCACAGGCCGGGAGGTAAGAGAGAAGCTAGGCCTTCGTTCGAGCCAGTTCACCTGGAAGCGGAAGGACGGGAAGGTGCTGATCACAACATATGGAAACGGCCATGGCGTCGGCATGAGCCAATGGGGGGCGAACGGTATGGCGAAGCAGGGAAGTACAGCCACGCAGATTCTCAAACACTATTACAGCGGGGTCTCTTTTACGGGAATCTCAACTCTTCTGAAAAAATAACTTGCAAGATACGTATAAAAGCGAAGCGCCCGGTAACACTGGTTACTGAGGTGATAACCATATGAATGAACAAGACAAAAACAAACCAAACCATGATGAATCTCTCAAAAACAAGCAGGGAGATTCAGGCGCTAAGCCTTCTTCATGGACCAGACTGTTATCCAAACGGTGGGTATTCCCGGCAGTCTACACGGCAGCAGCGGCAATTATACTAACCTTGGTGTGGGTCTATCAGGATGCCGGCCAGAAGCCGCTGAATCCGGACACCGCCGCGGTCGTTTCACAGGAAGGTGTTGCCGGGAATGAAACCGGAGCCCTGACCGGTGATCCGGAAGCCCTGGAAGTCGTAGCTTCAGCAGAAAGCCTGGCTTGGCCGGTAGCGAGCCCAAGTGAAGTCGAAGTGGTCAAACCGTACTATGATGAAAACGGCACAGAAGAAAATCATGTGGCGGCGATGGTGCAGTACAATAACACCTTTATTACCAACACCGGGATCGATATTGCCCGCGAGGACAACAAGACGTTTGACGTTAAGGCAGCTCTCAGCGGTGAAGTCACCAGGGTCGAAGATGTGGCAGTACTCGGTAAAGTGATCGAGGTTACATCTCCGGGTGATCTGAAGACAGTTTACCAGAGTCTCAGCGATACCAAAGTCAAGCAGGGCGATGAAGTGAAGCAGGGCGATACGCTGGCAACAGCGGGACAGAACGAATTGGAGAAAGGTCTCGGCAACCATGTGCACTTTGAAGTGCACGAGGACGGCAAGATTGTGAATCCTTCGGATCTGCTTCCACAGCGCTGAGCCGAAATTTCCGCAGGGGGCGAAAGCCTCCTGTTTTTTTATTTTTCTACCCGAAATGGACGGCGGGGCAGGTTCTATCTAGAGAATGGAACTGCAAACGGCACATAAATAGGTTGTCCGAGAAATAAAATGGGCCTTCCGGAGCTTGTCATGTCTTGAAAGCGCGAATATATAGGCCCGCCCCTCATATAATGTACCAAACTATCCACAGTTGGGAGGCGGGAGCGTGCACGATTACATCAAGGAACGTACGATCAAAATCGGACGCTGCATCGTGGAAACCAGGCACACGGTCCGGACCATAGCCAAGGAATTTGGCGTTTCAAAAAGCACGGTGCATAAAGATTTAACCGAACGGCTGCCGGAAATCAATCCGGATCTGGCCGATCAGGTGAAGCACATTCTCGAATATCACAAATCAATCCGTCATCTTCGGGGGGGAGAAGCCACAAAAATCAAATATAAGAAAACGACAGGCAAAAAGCGTGAGGTAGCCGTAGCATCAAAGCCATAAGATTTTCGGAATTTTAAGTAATAATTCAGCTTTACTACATTGTGTACACCCCCTAAAGTATGGTATTTTTAAATTTGGTACTATCTAACTATTCTCATTTAAAATAACACTTTGGGGGCTCTTTCATTATGCTTAGCAAGGATATCGGAATCGATCTCGGCACGGCCAATGTGCTCATTCATGTCAAGGGAAGGGGAGTCGTTCTGGATGAACCTTCCGTGGTCACACTTGAAAGTGATACGAAGAGAGTCCTTGCGGTTGGTGAACAGGCACGCCGGATGGTTGGGCGCACACCTGGAAACATAACTACAATTCGTCCGCTCCGTGATGGAGTCATTGCCGATTTTGCGATTACAGAAATGATGCTGAAATATTTTATCGACCGCGTCGGGGGCCGGACCTGGTATTCAAGGCCCCGTATTTTGATTTGCGCGCCTACGAATATTACGTCCGTCGAACAGAAGTCAATCCGTGAAGCAGCGGAACGCAGCGGAGCCAAGGAAGTTTTCATGGAAGAAGAACCCAAAGCTGCGGCAATCGGAGCAGGGATGGATATTTATCAGCCAAGCGGAAATATGGTCGTCGATATTGGCGGGGGAACAACCGATGTAGCCGTATTGTCCATGGGTGACGTTGTTACCGCCTCTTCGATTAAGGTCGCAGGGGACAAGTTCGACGAGGCCATTTTAAGATATATCAAACAGAAATATAAACTCCTGATCGGTGAACGTACAGCTGAGGATATCAAGGTTACTATCGGGTCCGTCCGCCCGGGCGGCATGAAGGCTGAGCTGGATATACGCGGACGTGACATGGTAAGCGGACTTCCCCAGACACTGACCATTACATCCGGTGAGGTGAAGGAAGCGCTGTGGGATCCGGTTTCCGCTATTGTGGCTGCGGCCAAGTCGGTGCTGGAGCGTACACCGCCGGAGCTGTCGGCAGATATTATTGACCGCGGAGTCGTGTTGACCGGCGGTGGTGCACTCCTTAACGGATTGGACGAGCTGCTCTCTGAACAGCTGCATGTTCCGGTCTGGGTTGCCGAAGATCCGATGCACTGTGTTGTTAAGGGGACGGGAATTATGCTTGACCATTTGGACAAGGTTGTTAAGAAAAAGTTCTAGTCTGCCGATAATAAGTTAACAGCAGATTCAGGAAGGGACTGACCTCATGCTAAGAGGATTATATACGGCGGCTGCAGGAATGGTAACGCAGCAGCGCAGACATGATACAGCGACACAGAACATTGCCAATTTGAATACTACGGGGTACAAGCAGGTCGACAGCGTCAGTCATGCATTTCCCGATGTGCTGATCTCGGCGATGAGCGGTGGCGTTACGAAGCCTGTCGGCCGGCTTAACACAGGGGTTTTTGCCGAACAGTCTGTTTCCCAGTATTTGCAGGGTGACCTTATCGAAAGCGGCAAAAACGCAGATTTCGCGCTGTCCACCGATTTGCAGGTAGAGGACCCGGATAATGCGGGCGCTTATCTTGCTTTTGACGGCTCAGGCAAATACATTAGTCCTGACGGCGAGGTAACTTACCGTCCGCAGGCCTTCTTTACAGTACAGGATAATGAAGGTAACAATTTATATACACGTAACGGAAGCTTTACGGTAGGACCTACTGGAGAGGTGCTTAGCTCCGGGGGATTCAGCGTATTGGACAGTAACGGTAATCCGCTGAGATTGACAGGCCCTGAGGATAGCCTTAAAGTGGACGGGCAGGGTAACTTGATTAACAATGCGACCGGACTGCCTTCAGGAACCCGGATCGGGATCAGTGTAATTACAAGACCGCAGGAGCTGGTACGTGACGGGAACGGCGTTTTTCATGCCGATGATGCGGAGGCCGCTGAAATCCGTTACTCTAATGCAACCGATAATTTGCAGGTACGCCAGGGGTATCTGGAGAACTCTAATGTGGATGCCACTCAGGTAACGGTGGATATGAACGCCGCCTACCGGGCCTATGAAGCGAATCAGAAGGTAATCCAGTTTTATGACAGCAGCCTGCAGAAGGCTGTTAATGATGTCGGCAGAGTATAGACTGCTTGTGCACTGATGAAGTGAACCGGTTTCTTCTTAGTTATTAAGCTTTTGGGAGGTTAGATCTGTGAACAACTCGACAATCGGTGCCGCTGTGTCCATGTCCAGCCTGCAGCAGCGGCTGGATATCATAGCGGATAACATTGCCAATATGAACACAAACGGCTATAAGAGCAAAGAAGGCTCTTTCGAGGACGTGCTCACACGTGTGCAGCAGCAATCCAAGGACTATGACCAGCCTGGCCGCAGTATGCCTCTGGGCTTCAATATCGGCTTTGGGGTCCGTGTGCCTTCGGTTACAAGCAACTGGGAAGAGGGAACTCTTCAGGAAACGGGGAATCCAACGGATTTGGCGCTTCAGGGCAATGGATTGTTCGGTGTTCAGGTCAACGGAGCTACTGCGTATACCCGTCAAGGTGATTTCCATTTCATCCCGGATACCGCGAATCCTGACAATATGATGCTTGTAGATAATACCGGTAACCCTGTGCTGAACACAGACGGGAATCCGCTCACAGTGCCAGCCAATGTGAGTGCTGCTATTGACGAGAGCGGCCGGGTACTTACTAAGACCGGTGAGAATGATCCTGCTATTATAGCGGGCACACTTATGATTGTAGAGCCGCTGAGCAAGAATGCTCTGCAAGCAGTGGACGGCAACTTCTATACGCTTGCCGATGGTGTGACTGCACAGCAGGCGTTTGTGCAAAGAGCCGCAGGTGAAGCGAAGGATGTGGGCGTACGTACCGGATATCTGGAGTCATCCAACGTGGATCTAAGTAAGGAAATGACCGAGATGATGCAGATTCAGCGCACCTATCAGCTTGCTGCCCGGGCGTTGTCCTCCAGTGACCAGATGCTGGGCCTGGCTAATAACATGCGCGCGTGAGGTGACGGAATGAGTCGTGAGAAGGTCAACAAACCGGAAGAAGAACAACAGCAGCAGCCGGTAAGGCGGCGCGGGATTTCGGCATGGACCATTATCCAGTGGTTCCTGATTCCCTTGCTGTTTGTTGCCGCGCTTGGAGGCGGCCTGGTCGTCGGTTACGTGATTCTCGGCAAAAAAGAATTTAGCGATGTGCTTCTGTGGAGCACCTGGAAGCATGTATATGATTTGGTGTTTGCACCATAAATAATTCCTGAATACAGGATTTCGGAAGCTCCCTTGTTGTACAGGGGAGTTTTCTTTTTTATACTGAAAAATGTATAATGATGGCGTGCCCTAAGAGCGCCAAAAAGGGCCCTCTCCGCCATGCTGCCGCGTGCGGTGGAGAAAGCCCCTTATCTCAACCTCCACTGCTGCAGGTGGTGAAGGATAGTTATAGTTTTTGCCGAAGCTGCCCATATTTATGCAGGGCGGTGAAGAATAAAACAAAAGCGCTGCTGTAGGCGGAGGTTTTATAGACGCGGTTACATCCGAAGGGAGCTTTGCTGATCATGCTGGATATCAATCAAATTCAAGAAATCATCCCCCACCGGCCCCCATTTCTGCTGGTGGACAAAATCACTGAAATAGAAATGGGCAAACGGGCTGTCGGCATCAAAAATGTGACGGTGAATGAACCATTTTTCACCGGACATTTTCCGGGATATCCGGTAATGCCGGGTGTGCTAATCACGGAAGCGCTGGCTCAGGTGGGCGCAGTAGCTATTCTGGGGCTGGAAGCAAACCGTGGTAAAATCGGCTTCCTGGCCGGCCTCGACGGCTTCCGTTTCCGCGGCCAGGTCGTACCTGGCGATACCCTTGTGCTTGAGGTGGAGATTACCCGGCTCAAAGGCAGCATCGGCAAAGGCCAAGCTACCGCTAAAGTGGAAGGCAAGATTGTAGCTTCCGGGGAAATTATGTTCGCACTCAGCTAGTTCCTGTTATAAAATTATAAATTATAGATGGAGAAGGAGAGATTCACATGACTGGATTAAGCCCAAAGGCCGCAGAAACCTTAACACGCTGGCTGCAGGACCCTTCCGTTGACGAGAGCACCAAGGCAGAGCTGAAGGCTCTTGCGGATGAGCCGAAGGAACTGGAAGAACGTTTCTATAGAGACCTTGAATTCGGGACAGGCGGTTTGCGCGGAGTGATCGGCGCTGGCAGCAACCGGATTAACCGATATACCGTAGGCAGAGCGACGCAGGGCTTCGCTAATTATATTCTGGGACAGCATACAGGAGAAGGACGTCCTTCCGTGGTCATTGCCCACGATTCCCGCCGCTTTTCGCCGGAATTCACGCTGGAAGCTGCACTTGTGCTGGCCGGCAACGGAATTGAGACGCATCTGTTCCCTTCCTTGCGGTCCACACCGCAGCTGTCCTTTGCAGTCCGCCATCTGAAGGCCTCAGGAGGCATTGTAATTACTGCAAGTCATAATCCGCCTGAGTACAACGGGTACAAAGTGTATAACGCAGAGGGCGGACAGCTGGTGCCTGACGAAGCGGAGAAGGTAATTGCTAATATTTTGGAAGTGGACTCCTTTAACGGCGTAAAGCGTATTTCCCGTGAAGCCGCAGAGAGTGCAGGCTTGCTGCACTGGCTGGGTGAAGCTGAGGATGAAGCGTTTACGGATACAGTAGCCGCAGTCAGTGTCGGCCGTGAAGAGATTGCTTCTACGCTAGGCCGTGATTTCTCGATTGTCTACACACCGCTGCATGGGACAGGCAATCTTCCGGTCCGCCGTGTACTTGAGAAGATCGGTTTCACCCAGGTACATGTGGTGCCCGAGCAGGAACAGCCGGATTCAGAATTCTCCACGGTGAAATCGCCGAACCCGGAAGAACGTGAAGCCTTCACCTTGGCTATGAAGCTGGGTGAGGAACTGAATGCTGATCTGTTAATTGGTACAGACCCCGATGCAGACCGTATGGGCGCGGTTGTGCGGGACAATGAAGGCAAGTTTGTGGTCTTGTCCGGTAATCAGTCGGGCGCCCTCATGATTCATTATTATTTGAGCCGCCTGCAAGAGCAGGGTAAGCTGCCAAGTAATGGTGCAGTAGTTAAAACTATTGTGACCAGTGAGATGGGAGCGGCTGTAGCCAGCCATTATGGCGCTACTGTGTTCAACACGCTGACAGGATTCAAATATATCGGCGAGAAGATGAACCAATTCGAGCAGTCCGGCGAATACACTTATCTTTTCGGATATGAAGAGAGCTATGGTTACCTGGCCGGCAACTACGCCCGTGACAAGGATGCTGTCCTGGCTGCGATGCTGATCGCTGAAGCGGGGGCTTATTACAAAGCCCAGGGTAAGACGCTGTACGATGTGCTTCAGGAGCTGTATGCACAATTCGGCTACTTCCTCGAAAGCCTCGAATCGCGCACCCTTAAAGGTAAAGACGGTGTAGCACAGATTCAGGGAATCATGAATGACTGGCGCACCAGCCCGCCGCATGAAATTGCCGGAGCCTCAGTTACAGAGGTGCTCGACTATTCACTCGGCTTGAACGGTCTGCCTAAGGAGAATGTGCTGAAATATCTGCTCTCTGACGGCTCATGGTTCTGCCTGCGTCCTTCCGGCACCGAGCCGAAGATCAAGGTTTATTTTGCCGTCGTTGGCGAATCGCTTCAGAATGCCAAAGACAAAGTGGCTGAATTGACTAATCAGGTTATGGCCCGTGTAGACGGGAAATAATACTAAATATAGAACATGCCTGCGGAAACGGAGCTGCTCCTGGTATAGGGACATCCGTTTCCGCTTAAATTTGACCACTGCAAGAGTGTTTGAGCTTATTATGACGGAATGGCACTTAGCTTTAAAGTGAAAGAGGAGGTACTTTTGGTGCAACAGAAATGGCAACGCTGGAATATAGCTTCGCGCAAATGGTTGTGGATTATCGTGGTGATTGGCCTGCTTGCTGCTCTCCCGGTTGTGTATGACCGTCTTCAGACGGAGAAGTCTTCCAAAACGGTTGAATTTGTCTTTGATTACCGCGATCTGGTCGAAGTAGCCAGCTACCGGGGGAATCCGCAGGATTATATCTCCGAGCAGCTCGACCGGCTGAAGTCTGCCGGTGTTCAGAGTATGGCAATATACGAAAGCACATTGGAGGATTTCCGCAAGGCCCGCCGCCTGATGCTGTGGGGAGCGGCTGATATCGCTAATCTGACCGATACTGTAATTCCTGAGAATGAGAACTATACATATGTCCTCTTCACCAGTGCGAAGAACAGTGGAACGCTCTCACCGATCATCCGGGAGGCATTTGCCGGCTTGGATATTGCAACAGAAGATTGGACCTACCGCGGACAACAGGGCCTGATTATCAAAACTCCCCTGGAGAATGCAACGCTCAAGCCGCTGCAGCCGGATCCGTCTACACTGGAGATGCTGCATGAGAAAGGCTTCAATATTGTGCCGCGCCTTGTAGATTCGCTGGCGTATAATCAGGAAGCCGTTAAGAGTCTGCTGGACCGTTACGCGGAGCTTGGCGTCAAACGTCTGCTTTTCGAAGGCGAGTCTGTTAAAGGCTACTCCGATGATGCCGATCTGGCCAGTATCACTGCATTCGCTGATCTGCTGAAAGAACGCGGGATGGGGATTGCAGCCATTGAGAATATTAAGGTACAGCAAAAAGGCTTCTCCAAACTGGCCTATCTGCTGGACTATAACGTGACGCGGCTGTACTCGCTCAGTGAGGCTGATTCCGGCCTGTCGACAGAAGTGATTGCCGACCGCTTTGCACTTGCTACGAAAGACCGTAATATCCGGATGATCTATCTTAATACGATTCCGTCACGGGATACATCCAAGGCACAGGTTACCGATACGCTCGACAATCTGGTTACCAGCCTAAGCGGTCCTGATGGTGCGGTTGCAAAAATTGAAGCTAACGGTTTTGAAATGGGACAAGCTACTGCGTTTGATGTGGTGGATTCCTCTTTCCAGCGTTATTTCAAATTAATTGCTGTAATCGGGGCTGTAGCCATGGTTGCCCTCCTGGTTTCCTACTTTGTTCCTTGGCTTACGCTGCCTGCTTGGGTGCTGGGGCTGCTGGGAAGTGCAGGACTTATGGTTCTGAAGCCGGCGTTATTTGAACAGGCACTCGCTCTTGCAGTGGCTATAAGTGCGCCTACCGTGGCTATGGTGCTGGCTATCCGCAAGATCAATGAAATGGGACCGCCATTGCGTCCCAATGCCTTGACTTTTGCTGTGATGGGCCCGCGCCGCAGGCTGACACATAGTCTGGTTCTTTACGTCAAAACAGCGCTCATCTCGTTTAGTGCAGTACCCTTTGTAATTGCGCTCTTGAATAATGTCACCTATGCCCTGGTGCTCAATCAGTTCCGCGGCGTAAGTCTGCTTCATTTAGCACCGATTGGACTGACTGCGCTGTATGTGCTTTTGTACCGTGGGGAGTTTGCCTTCAACAAGACCGGCAAGCTGCTGCGGACGCCGATCACGCTTGCAATGGTAATTGCAGCCGGTGTACTGGGTATTCTGGGGATGTACTATTTAAGCCGTACAGGCAACAGCGGCAGTGTAAGCTCGCTCGAGATGTCGTTCCGCACCTTCCTGGAGAATACTGTCGGAGTAAGACCGCGTAACAAAGAGTTCCTGCTGGCACATCCGCTCTTTATCCTTGGCGCTTTCATGGCCTATAAATACCGGAATGCTGCTTTTATTATGATTATTGCGGTTATCGGCCAGTTGTCCATGGTAGATACCTTTGCCCATATTCATTCGCCGGTTCTGATCTCGCTGGTCCGCGGACTTCTGGGTCTGGGACTCGGTCTTATCATCGGCATTATCGCTATAGGGGTATGGCAGATCGCGGAAGGGTGTTGGAAACGATGGTCGCCGCTGCTCAAAAAATTATAATCTCGGGTTATTACGGATTCCGCAACAGCGGAGACGAGGCGGTTCTGCAGTCCATTCTGAACGCACTCCGTAAGCAGTCCGAGGCTGCTGGAATAACGCTGACGCCCGTGGTGCTCTCCATTGATCCGGAATGGACAACCGCTGCTTACGGCGTCGAATCCGTGCACCGGATGAAGCTGGGGGAAGTCCGGAAGGCAATATCAGAGAGTGCCGGGCTGATAAGCGGCGGGGGCAGTCTGCTGCAGGATGTAACAAGCAGCAAGACTATTCCGTACTATCTGGCCATCATTAAGCTGGCCCAGTGGATGGGCAAGCCAACCTTTATCTATGCCCAGGGGATAGGCCCGGTGAACCGCAAGCTGTTTCATCCGCTGATCAAATCAATTTTCCGTAAATGTGCTTATGTATCCGTGCGGGACGAGCAGTCCCGCCTGCTGCTGCAGTCTATGGGTCTGGATAAGGGCACGATAGATGTCGTCCCTGACCCGGTTATGGGCCTTACGCTACCGGAGGATATACGTACAGAAACGCATGAGCCGAGTAGCGGCAATGCGTATGTCCATGATTCAGATATCTCTAATCTGCAGACAGAGCTTTATACCGTGGGCATCTCCGTACGTTTCTGGGAGCAGTCGCGCAAAGAGCTGGATGCATTGGCTGAAGGTCTGGTGAAGGTATCAGCAGAGCTGCCGCTTCACTTACGTTTTCTGCCCTTTCATCATTCTGCGGACAATGAGGCTTCACGTTATGTCATGCAGAAGCTGGGACAAGGTGTAGAGGAGCATGGGGGAACCGTCAGTATTTGCGAGGATGCGCTCCATCCGCAGCAGATGCTGCGTGAAGTAGGACAGTGTCAGGCGCTGATTGGCATGCGGCTCCACAGCCTGATCTATGCTGCCGGAAGACGGGTTCCGCTGATGGGGGTCTCCTATGATCCGAAGATCGACCATTTCCTTGAACGGATCGGTTGCCGGCCGGTAGGTTCGACAGCTGCGCTGGAAGGTGATATGGTTGCAGCGGGACTTCTGGAGCTGCTGAAATCGGGAGAGGCATGGAAGCGTGAGCGTGAACCGCTGATTGCTTCACTGGTTGAAGAAGCTGAGGCTCCGGCCCGGCAAGTTGCCCAATATTTCCGCCGTAAAGGATGAGTGACAAGTGAAAGCAGATAGCGCGATACCAACAGTGCCAATTTTCGGCATTCGAGTATCCAAAGTTGATATGAAGACAACGGTTTCTTATTTGACGGAGGCGGTTCATAATCGTGTTCCCCACCAGGTCATTACCGCTAACCCGATCATGGTCATGGCGGCCCTTGAGAATCCGTCGTATATGGAGATTATGAAATCAGCAGAGCTTGTAGTTCCCGACGGGACTGGTGTAGTGTGGGCAGCGGATTACTGCAAAGAGCCAGTCGCTGAGCGTGTAGCGGGTTTTGATCTTTTACATGAATTATTGCGCCAGGGTGAAAGCTACAACTGGAGAGTATATTTGCTGGGCTCAACCCCCGAGGTGATTCGCGAGACGACTTCTAGGTTACAAACTGGATATCCCGGCATTGTCATCGCAGGTTATCATGACGGGTTCTTTGGTCCGGATGAGGATGAGCAGATAATCGCCGGAATTCTCGAAACTAAGCCTGACCTGCTTTTCGTTGCCAGAGGGGCAGACAGCCAGGAGCCATGGATTGCTAAATATAAGTCCCGGCTCCAGATTCCGGTCATGATGGGCGTCGGCGGGAGCTTCGATGTAATCTCCGGCAAAAGCCGCCGTGCCCCCAAAGCTTTCCAGAAATTGAGGGCAGAATGGTTATACCGGCTGATTAAGGAACCTACACGTTACAAAAGAATGCTTGCGCTGCCGAAATTCGCAGTAAAAGTGGTACGAGAGAAAGATAAAGTGACAAAAGACCAGTAATTTGAGGATATTTACTGAAAAAATCCGTGTAACAGCCTAAAAACGGTATTGGAATTTGTTTTTGGTTCAGCGTATAATTCAATGCGGTAGAGAAATGGGGGTCGACTGAACAAATGTTAATCATATACATCGCCGGATTTATTGTGTGCATGGGACTTGCACTGCTTTTGACGCCGCTCGTTAAGAAATTTGCTATTAAGATCGGTGCGACAGATGTGCCTAATGCCCGTAAAGTGCATACGAAGATCATGCCCCGCCTTGGCGGACTCGGCATATTTCTGGCGTTTGTGTTAGGCCTGCTTGCCGTATTACCGATTATTCCGTATGACTTCACTCCGCAGGAGGCTAACTTCATCAAAGCGCTGCTCTGTGGCGGTGGTCTGATTGTGCTGATCGGCGGTCTCGATGACCGGTTCGAGCTATCAGCCAAGGTGAAGCTGCTGGGCCAAATTGCCGCAGCCTGCATCGTCGTTTTCGGGTTTGGAATTACTGTTGATTTCGTAAACATTCCTTTTCATAATAGCTATTCTTCACTGGAGAGCTGGATTGCCATCCCTCTTACAATCTTCTGGATTGTCGGCGTCACGAATGCCGTGAATCTGATCGACGGACTGGACGGGCTTGCAGCCGGTGTATCCGGTATCGCGATTGCCACCATTGCTGTAATGGCCTTCCTGATGGGCAATACCATGGTTGCTCTGCTGTGCTTACTGCTTCTGGGCAGTATACTCGGTTTTCTGTTCTTTAACTTTCATCCCGCCAAAATCTTCATGGGTGATACAGGCTCGCTGTTCCTGGGCTTCTGCCTGGCGCTGCTCGCGCTGCTCGGATTCAAGCAGATTGCGGTGGTATCGTTTATCACACCACTCCTGATTATCGGGGTTCCTTTATCGGATACATTCTTTGCCATCGTACGGCGCAAGCTGCAGAAGAAGCCAATCTTTGCACCGGACAAAGGCCATCTTCATCACTGCCTGCGTGAACTTGGCTTCAGCCACCGCCAGACCGTATTGATTATTTATGGCATCGCCGCCTTCTTCGGAATTCTGGCTGTCATCCAGACATCCGCTTCGCTGTATGAAGCCAACTGGGTTACGTTCGTGGTAATCTGCGTTATGCTCTTCTTCCTGCAGATTGGTGCAGAGATCACTGGTGTGATCAGCAAAACCAAACGCCCGGTCATTGACTTAATCCTAAGAATGCGCATGAAGCTGGATCCAGAGCGCAGTTCTAAATCTTAGACTATAATTGACACGCATTTATTGATTTTTCCTTAAGTTAGCAAAACTCATCCTTTTTGGGATGAGTTTTTTGCTGTATTCCCTAAAAATATACCTTCTACTAACCGATAAAGTACAAAGTGAGGCTTATCAGAACATAAACTCAAAGGAGAGATATACACATGTTACGCTTTAAGAGACCATTCGTTTGGCTGCTGCTGGCGGCACTGATCGTTTCTATGTTTCCAGGCAAATATACGCCCCTTGCGGCGGCAGCTACCACGACTTACTTCAGTCCGGATGAGCTCAAGTTGCGGGATACCGTTGTTCTGGATCCGAATGTAATAACAGCAGGTGCAGAAGGGCTAATCAGCCGATCCAGTGTGTATCTGACTACGAACCAAAACCTGTCTATTACAGGTACCTATTCTCAGGTAACATCATCTACAATGAAGGTTACTGTTGAGCAACTGACTCAAAGTACAAACGGAAAGTGGACTACAGACTCTACCCGTTTGACTACAGGTACGGTTACACCCGACGCCAACAGTCCAAGCAATCGCTTTACTACTAGCGGTGTTGTTTTATATGCAGGCTTTAATAAAATTACTTTCTCCGGTATGCAGGGTAACCTGACGCGTTCGGAGTCCTTTTATATCCTTTACGACAAAGTTCCATATCTATCTGCACTTCAAGTGCTCGGTGGTCCTGCAGCACTTAATCTAAATGAAGGGACACAAGTAGTCGTTCCCGTCGATACAGTTACGCTGCAGGGTAAGGCAACGAATGCGACGCAGGTTACAATTTCTGTGAATGGCGGAAATGCACTGACAACTACCTTGCTTGAGGACGGAACGTTCTTCTCCCCTTCCTTAACACTGAAGCCAGGCTTAACGAATATTAAAATAGCTATTAAGAATGCTTCCGATTCCATTGATATTGAACGCTCCTTATACTTTTTTGATACGGATCAGCCTTACGCATCCTTAAACTTAGTGCATGGTTCAGGAACTTATAATATTTTGAACAACATTCCTACACTTAGTGACAGCACTTCTAGTAAGGCCGGTTTTTCCGGTCAAATTCTGGTCCCTTATAGCAGCACTACATTTGCAAGCTCAGGAAAGCTTACTATTAACAAAAATACCACGACTCCTATTCCGGTAAATATTGCATCGGTTGATCAGGAGTTAACCATTCCCGGCGCTGACGGTGTGACCCCTGCGTACAAATTGGTTAAATTCACAACACAGGCGGACTTAACACTTGCCACAGGCCTAAACGAATTTACACTGGCCGTAGACTATGGCACATACAGCTCTTCGTTGGTCTACTCCTATAGATATCTGCCGGGAGAAGTTGTAATTACCGATATGTATTACCTTCCGGGATATACAGGTTCGGGCAGCATCTCAAACATCTCCAAACTGCCTCTGAACGGACAACAGATGGAGAAGGATAACTTCTACATTCTGGTAAAAACCAATGTTGGCGTCGACACAGCCAAATTATCGGCCAATTATCTCCCGCTTAGCAACAAAGCGCTGGCTTTGACAGATCCACCTATCACCGGAATGACTGGACAGGGAACTAACGAGTACATTTACAAAATTACCGGTTTCTCCAACGGACAACAGAAGGTACAGTTCCGTTATGGGACATCTAATTCCTACTATAATGCAGATATTTCGTATATATCCAAGAACTATATCTATGTAAGCAGTTTGCAGGATGGGCAGACTTATGAGTTTAATTCTGCAGCTGAGACTAGCATGAAGGTTTCGGGTGAATATATCGGGTTCGAGAATTTCGTGAGTGCCCAGGTTCAGATTAACGGGATTGACAGTAATCTCCTCCCTGATACCAAAGACAGTGTTGGAAATACACGCGTTAATAAATTTACTTTAGGTGTAGACAAAGACAAACAGACCTTCAGTTTCGATTTGTGGATCACCCAGTCCGGTCCGCTGGTCTATGGAGAGAATAAGATTGTATTCACCGGGATATCCCAGGATAACGGCCAGAATCAGCGGATCATCACCAAAGAGCTGAAGATATATATTATTGATACTAATGTATCGAATTTGACGCAGTTTCATCCGGCGATAGGAACCGGGCGTACTGCCTTCTCGACTCAGTCATTAAGCAATGAAACTGAGCGCAATAAAATTCTCGCATTGCCTGCAGAATTCGTCTATAAAGATGAAAAGTACACTACCAATGCAGAGAGCTATGATCTGGTGCTCCGGGGTGGTGGAGCGACTACCATGAACCTCTACAGAGGTTCAGAGCTGATTTTCACCTCAACAGGTACTGCGGACATGCTGGGTACCACGGATAAGCTGCTTGGCCCTGTACCGTCTAATCCAACCGGAATATATTTTGATTATTACGGCAGCAGCAAGGATTTCATTCTGCGTCTGCGGGACTTCAAATTTGATGCTCCTGGAAGCCACGTATACACTATGGAGCTAATCAACAAGACCGGAGCAAGAACAACGCAGCGGCTCGAAGTCGTACGTGAGGTATCTCCTTACAGGGTCTTGTCCCCTGTAGCAACAGTCGGGGATCAGATTGTAGTGAATAAGAACTTTGTCCGCTTCGATATTGAAGCTGAAGGTGCAACCAAGGTTATGATTGATAAGTATGAGGCTGTGAAGCGTACAGATCTTGAGAACCGCTTCACGTATGATTTTGTAGGCTTGAAACCGGATAAGGCAACAACGATCAAAATTCAAATCGTCCGGGCAGATTCTACCCTGAACGATACAATTTCTGTTTATTATGCGAGTGCTATACAGATCGATACTCAGTTTATGGCAGAGAAGGTAGCGACGAAATACACTGTATTTAACAAAGCGCTGCAGCTTTCATTCCCGAAAGGGACAATTATGAAGGGTTACACAACTACAGGGGCCGCTAAATATTATCCGGATACGAAACTGCTGTTTGGGATTGCAGATCCCGTGGACGGTGTCGTAGAGCGGACTAACGATTACGGGAATATCATCAATGTCAGTCCTTCGGACAGCCGGACTCTTGGCGGGAAGCTTCCGCTGGTCATTCCCCAAGAGCTTGTACTGAGATTTACCTCGACAGCCACTACCAATAATTTCTCCAGAGTATCGGATATTTATTGGCTGAACGGCGGGCTAGGAGAGTCGGGAACCCAAGGCTCACAGTCCTATCTGCCAGCGACGAACGGAATTGCTCCTTATTCTATAGAAGGATATTTCACGCAATACAGTTCCACACGCAAAATTGTCCCGTCACAGCGCGGTGAGCTAACTCTAAGCTTTAACTCCAGCATAGTGGATGAGGTCGGGACGACTGTTACTGTTTTCCGATATACCGATGCAGGGAAGTGGGAGAACATTGGCGGAGAGGTGGATACCAAAAACCACACGGTTACGGTACCCTTTGATGAGTTCGGTTATTATACCGTAATGAAGCTGCGCAGAGGATTCACGGACATCACCAATCACCCTTGGGCGAGAAATATTCTGAATGGCCTGTATTCTAAAGGCATCATGACCAACATCCGATCCGATGCTTTTGGAGCAGATGATACAACGACCCGCGGGGAGTTTGCTACTTTGCTTGTAACAGGATTGAGCATTCCGCTGAGTTATGATCCCAATAAACAAACATTTTTCGATATCGTACCAGAAGCTGTTTCAACAACATGGAACTTCAAAAGCATTGAGACAGCAGCGAGAGCAGGAATTATTACCGGTCTTAGTGACGGATTCTTCGGACCTGACCAATCACTGACCCGTGAGCAGGCAGCGGTAATGATCGCCAGAGCCCTTAAGCTGAAAATGTCTGCTAACGATGCCAAATTGTTAACCAGCCTAGGGAAGTCATTCGTTGACTCCGGCAGTATGGACTTCTATTCCAGGCCTGCCATTGAGGCCGTATCAAAAGCGAAGATTATGGAGGGCAATGCAACAACGATTACTGGTCAAGCTAAGCCTGTATATAATTTCAATCCAAAGGGCAAGCTTACAAGAGCAGAAGCCGGTAAAATTGCTGTAGCACTGCTGCAGAAGAGCACCAGCATCTTCCCGAAAACCTTCAACTAATGTGACTACTTGAACAGCAGGTCCGCGAAAAACTGTTCGCGGACCTGTTTTATTGTAATTTAATTACATACTGTACACATTAACTTTTGTAATCTGCACCGATTTACGTTACAATAACTTAGAAAATAATATTTTCTGAAAGGTGAAAGCCATCGATGAAACCGATTTTATCAAAAGCACAGCTGGATTACACGAAAGCAAAGAATATGTTTGAGAATAGAGCCAAAATCCTGGAGAAGGAAATTGCCGCCAAACGTGCACTACAGGAGATTACACAGGAACTGATGGAAGAGCTTGTACAGTCTACTGGGTTCCATGATGCATATAATGACCTCGTTATTGCCGAGAATGCTTTGATTGATTGGTCGCACACTACGATCAAACATGAGAAGAGCTACCGCGAGAACCGTGGGGCGATCGATGCAATGTATGAGAATGTAAATGCCAGCCCTGAGAAGCGTCAGGAATTGATTCAACTATCAATGAAGATCCGCTAGTTCATATGCCATAAAAAAGAGCGCCGGAAACGGCGCTTTTTATTATGCCAGAGTAAAGATGTTTTAGAGTTTGAAAAAGGCAGATTATGTTTATTAACTTAACAAATATTGCTTAATGACGTTTGGAAAGCGTCTATGCTATACTGATTCCCGTAGCCACCCAACATTAACAATAGTTAGTAGAACATACATATGGTTCTTCTATTGGAACGGGGCCCGGGATACAAAAAGAAAAAAAGTTTTTTGAACAAAGCGCAACTTTTTCGAAACTATTGCGTTTAAGGTGTAGAGTCACTTACACAAGGCAATTACCTAATGGCCACCAAGGAATGAAGGTGCACGGCTGGATGGAAAAATTAGCTTTACGTGACTAGAGGCACATTGTATAATACTTAGGTAGAATTAGGAATCTAGTATTAGTCTGCCTTGAACCTGTTTACAAGTTTCTGTGATACCCGTCACAGACATTATTTATACTTAATATGCTCAACTCGGGAAAGGGGGTGCATCGGCTAATGAGTGACATGAGCTACCCAACTAAAGAAAAATCTCAGTTCATGAACGTCCAAGGAGGAGAAAAAAAGGTTATGAAGAAAATTTTATCCGTAGCATTATCTACAGCAATGGCATTCTCGATGTTTGCCTCTGTAGCATTTGGTGAAACAGCAAAAGCAACTCCACAACAGGCATTTGACGCTCTGGCAGCTAAAGGTATTCTCAATGGGTACCCAGATGGTCAGGCTCACCTTGAAAAAGATCTGACTCGTGCAGAATTCGCTAAGATCGTTACTAAATTGTTCGGTCTTACTGAAGTATCTGGCAAGTTGTCTTACAAAGACAAAGGCTACACAGCTACTAACTGGGCTGTTCCTTACATCGAAGCTGTTACTGCAGCTAACTTGATGCAAGGTAAAGATACTGTTAAAGGTCTTTTCGACTACAACGGTAAAGTAACAGTTGAAGAAGTAGCGGCTGTATTGTTCCGCGCTTTGAAACTGGAACAACCTACAACAACTGATAACTCCGCTTCTGTATGGGCTAAGGGCTATGCTCAAGCAGTTATCAACGCTGGTCTGGTTGCTCAAACAACTAACTTCAAAGCTAACGCTACTCGCTCTTTGGTAGTAGAAACAGCTTATGCAGTTGATCAATTGTCCGTAAAACCTACATTGACTGTAGCTTCTGCTGAAGCAGTAAGCCCAACCAAAGTAGTTGTAACATTCTCTGACAAAACAACTGCAAATGTTGAATTGACAACTGCTCTGGTAGCAGGCGTTGAAACTACAATTAACTTCAAGCACCTTGAAAAAGACTACACTGCAAAAGTAACACTGCAAGCGCCTAAGGTTGTTTCTGTAACAGCTCCAAACGCTAAGCAACTGGTTGTTAAATTCAACCGTGCTGTTGATACTGATACAGTTGTTGAAGATGGCAAATTGATTAAAGATGTAGTTCAAGTGACTGCTCTAAGTGGTGCACCAGCTGTTACTACTAATGGTGCTGAAGTTTCTTGGGCTGCGGATGGAACTGAAGCTTGGATTACAGTTCCAAATCTTGAATATTTGAAGGGTCAATATACAGTAGTTGTTAACGACACCGTTAAGACTTCTGCTGGTGAAGCTGTTGCACCTTTCACAACTCTGTTGACCGTAGCTGATACTGTGGCCCCTACAGTAACTACTGTAAATGCTGTAGCTAAAACTACAACTAACAAAGTATATGTTAAATTCAGCGAACCAGTTAAACCGGCTGGGATCATTGCTTATGTTAATGGCGTAGCTGCAACGGTTCAAAAAGACACTTACGACACATTTGTACTGACTACTGGCACATTGAACAGTGGTACTACTTATGATGTTTCCCTTTCAAATGTAACTGACTTTGCAGGTAACGTTGCTAATCCTAACCCAATCAAAACATCAGTAACCGTTGTTTCTGATGTTGCTGCTCCAGTAATCAAGAGCGTAACTCCAGTAGGCGATCGTTATGTTGAAGTTAAATTTGATAAGAAAGTAAACAAAGATTCCCTGGTGGGTAATGTTCGTTTGCTGGATGCTAACGGTGAAAGTAAAGGTGTCTTCTCTGTAGTTACTTCATCAGATAGCGACACAATCAAATTGTTCTCGCCACTAAGCAAATCGACATTCCCAACATCCAGTTCTTTCACTGGAACCATCGTGTTTGGTGCATCTGTACGTGACACACTTGGTAATACCCTTGGAACTGCTGCTTCCCAAGCAATTACATTTACTAAAGACACTGTTGCTCCAACTGTAACAAGTGCGACTTACTCTAGCACAAAAGGATTGGTTCTGAAGTTCTCTGAAGAAGTAATCACTGATGCTACTACTGCAAACACCAAAGAAATTGTTTTCATCAATGAAGCTACTGGTCAAGCAGTAAGCCCTGCTACTCTCGCTAGAACTGGTGTATTGTCCAGTGATAAGAAGACTTTGACTTATTCTAATGTTTCTCTTCCAGGAGCATCTTACACAGTACGCTTGCCGCAAGGGTTGGTAACTGATGATTCCTTCTCCACTAACGCTCTTGCAGGTGCTAATCTTACTGTAACTGCAGGAACCACTTCTACTGGAGATACTACTAGACCTGTAGTTGTAAGTGTTGATGCTCACGACAGCACAGTAACATCTGACGTTTACTATGTTGTAAAAGCTACAGACGCTGGTGGACTGAACGTTGCTACTCTGCGTGATGTGAACAGCTACACTCTTAACAATACTGCTCTTCCAATTAATTCTTATGTAATCTTGACTGATGTTGTAGGCGATGCTGCTGCTCCAACTGCTGCAAGTGCTTATGTTTACATCCCAAGATCAAGTATCAGTGAAACTAAAGAATACACTTTCCAAGCTTTCGGTATTGCCGATAAAGCAGGTAATGGTATCTTGGTTGCTGAGAAGAAAGCAACTCTGACAGACAGAGTGAAACCTGCACTTGCATCTGCTATTGTTTCTTCTGGTGATTCTACTGTTCTTGTAGTTTCCTTCTCTGAAGATGTGCAACCATTTGATGTAGCAGATCTTACCTTCAAGATTAATGATAAGGTTGTTACTGCTAAACAAGCTGGTGTACTGAATCCTCAAGCGAGCGGAACTGATAAAGGTAAATTCTACTTTACATTCGCTAAAAATGTAATATTCCCAACATTGGCAGATGGTACAGCTAATACGGATACTACTGTTCAAGATTTGAATGCTAACAACATCAATACAATCACAGTAACTGTAAAAGATGTTGCTCCAACCATTAAAGATTTGGCACCAGGAAGCAACCCTGTTGTTACTGGTACAATCGTAGCCGCTAAGTAATCTCCGATTACCGAAGCAAAGAATAGCCTCTTCGGAGGCTATTCTTTTTTTATAGCCATTTATCCCGAGTGGAGGAGGAATTTAGTTGAAAACGGTTTGGAAAGTCTCGATGTCTGCGGTACTGTTAGCTGGTGGCCTATGGGCAGGTTCGATGCTTAATATTACAGCTGAAGGTGCCGGTGTAGGTTCACAGCCAGGCACAGCAGATGATCCTGTTGTCACCAAGAGTTATGTAGATCAACAGATTCAAAAAGCTTTGCAAGGTGGGACCATTACTACACCAACGCAAGCTCCAAGTGCAACTGCAACGAATGCGCCTGCCGCAACTGCAGCTCCGACACCTGCGCCAACTCAAGGTACCGGAAATACTGGAACTGCTGGGAATGCCAGCGAAATCGTTGATGTTAAACCCGGACAGACTCTAATTGCCGGTGCAGGTGCAGAATTTATTGTCCGTGCAGGTAAGGCGGTTATTTATTCCCAGGATGCTAACGGTGTCGCTGATCTGACAGATGGTGTAGATCTGGCAAACGGTGCGGCTGCTCCAACGAATCACCTGTTATCTTTCCCAAGGGATGGACGTGGAATCACGGTGCAGAACGGTCAGACATTAGGTCTTGTTGTTATGGTCCGCGGTTCATACACATTGAAATAAGCATTTGCACATCGCATTGGTAAGCACTAAATGAATGTTTTCCTTCTTATATTAAGAATGCCCTGTAATATGCTTGAACATACACCCGGAACTCATTCCCACAGCTGACAAACATTGAGCCGACTGAGGCCTCTGGAATTCGTACACAATACTACCTGTAATCTTAAAAAATTCACAGGAGGTGCTGTAACATGGCACGCACTAATCGTACAGTTGTACCAGAGAGCCGGGCAATGCTGAAACAAATGCAATATGAGATCGCTTCTGAATTTGGATTATATGGAGAATCATATGGCGGTGGCATGGATACGGAATTTGCTTCTGAGCTGGGAATGACGGGCGGGGCCGGTGCAACCGGTGGTACTCCGTATCTGGGACACCTTACTTCCAGAGATAATGGATCTGTAGGCGGGGAAATTACAAAGAGGTTGATCAAACAGGCGGAGCAGTCTCTTTTCACATAAGCTGCCTTCAATTGACAGCAACCGGTAAATAAGATAATATGACTTTTGAGGAAAGCCTTAGACCTTTTCCATGCGGAAAAGGTTCATTTTTTGAATAAACCGGCTTATCAGTCTTTATTATTCTACTTAATATATTTGGCCTGTTAATTACTAAGGTGCCCCCTTATACAGTGTCAGACTAACAATATGGGAGGTAGTTGTACATGTCTATTAAAGGTCGTCATTTGTTTACTTCTGAGTCTGTAACAGAGGGACATCCGGATAAAATCTGTGACCAGATATCCGATGCGGTACTCGATGCATTTCTTGCTAACGATCCAAATGCCCGGGTAGCCTGCGAGGTAGCCGTAGCAACAGGCCTCGTGCTTGTTATCGGGGAGATCAGCACCAAGTCAGAATATGTGGATATCCCGGCAATTGTACGTAATACGATTAAGGAAATCGGCTATACCCGTGCAAAATATGGTTTTGATTTTAATACCTGTGCAGTGCTTAGTTCATTAAATGAGCAGTCGGCTGACATCGCCCAAGGGGTAAATGCAGCTCTGGAGAATCGGGATCCTGCCCTTGTAGCTGAAGAAACGGCTAACATTGGTGCGGGTGACCAAGGTTTAATGTTTGGTTTTGCTACTAATGAAACTCCTGAACTTATGCCGCTTCCGATTGCTTTGTCGCACCGGATTGCCCGTCGCTTGGCGGAGGTTCGTAAGAATGGAACTCTTGAGTATCTGCGCCCGGATGGCAAGACTCAGGTAACAATTGAATATCAGGATGAGAAACCGGTTCGTGTAGATACGATCGTTGTTTCCACGCAGCATGCGGAAGAAATTTCTCTTGAGCAAATTCAGGCGGACATTAAAGAGCATGTTATTCTGCCTGTTGTCCCGGCTGAGCTATTGGATGAAGCTACTAAATATTTCATTAATCCGACAGGCCGCTTTGTGATTGGTGGTCCTCAGGGTGACGCCGGTCTGACCGGGCGCAAAATCATCGTTGATACATATGGCGGGTATGCGCGTCATGGCGGCGGTGCATTCTCCGGTAAGGATCCAACCAAAGTAGACCGCTCTGCGGCTTATGCTGCACGTTATGTAGCGAAGAATCTGGTTGCTGCAGGCCTTGCTGACAAATGTGAAATTCAACTGGCATATGCGATTGGTGTAGCTAATCCTGTCTCGATCAATGTAGATACATACGGAACAGGCAAGATCAGTGAAGAGAAGCTGGCGAATCTTATCAGCAGCAATTTCGATCTTCGTCCGGCAGGCATCATCTCCATGCTGGATTTGCGTAAGCCTATTTATAGACAGACCGCAGCGTATGGACATTTTGGCCGTACAGATATTGACCTTCCTTGGGAACGTGTCGACAAAGCAGATATGTTGAAAGCCCAGGCAGGGATTTAATATAGAGTCATAATTTCAGACAAAGAAATGTTTATTAGAAACCCGCAAGGCGAATCTCCGGCCAATGGAGCAGCCTTTGCGGGTTATTTTTGTTCATGAACATGTTGAGCATCACAGATTCGGACAAGCACTTTTCTAAACTTTGGAAGCCCTTTAACCGAATATAAGAATATACGAAAAGACGAAAGTATGGCTTGAGAGGAGTCTATCACGGCATGAAAAGGAAAATTTCAATCTGGACAGCAATTATTCTATCAGGCAGCATGATGATGGGAACATGGCAGCCCCTGAGCGGATTCACAAACCAGGTAGTGTATGCAGCCGCTGAATTCGGCATTACGGTATCACCTTCGGCAGGAGCCACTTATGTGAACACGGCTGCGAATCTCAGACTGAGCTTCGATCGACAGGTAAGTCCGCAAATTGGAGAAATCTCAATTATAACTAGCGATACAAAGGCTGAATTTGTGAAGATTCCTGTTGGCAGTTATGGACTGGTGGGCCCCTCCAATGCTTATGATATTAAGTGGGGTGGAGACAAGAAGCTTGCTCCCAATACGAAATACACGGCATCGATCCCTCAAGGATTGTTCAAAGACAATGAAGGTAACGGGTCTGCAGCCACCAGCTGGTCGTTTGTCACAGCGCCTGAGAATGATACCTCAATAGCAGCAAGTGAGCTTACACCAGCGAATAACAGCAGAGTAGATGCTGCCGGGTTAACCCAATTAAGCTTCAAATTGAATAAAAAGCTGTTGAAGGGCGGAGGAACTATCCGGTTAATGTCTTCTTTCAACAATGACATCGTTCAGGAATTTAAAATATGGGATGATGTTCCTGGTGTAGATGTGCAAAGTGATGCTTCCTCGACAACAGTGAAGCTGACAATAGCCGCGAATAAAATAGCAGCGGGCAGCAATTATTATATACTTATCGATTCATATGCATTCAAAGCAGACGATAATCGAACCTTTGCCGGGATCTCCAGCGGAAATGTCTGGAGTTTCTCTACAATAGGCGGAGAGGCGAAGAATATAACTACAGTTCCGGATAAGGGTGCAGTGAATGTACCTACAACTGAAGTGTTCAGGCTGAACTTTGACCGTCCTATGATGCCGGGATCCGGATACATTACAGTCTCGCCCGGTACAGCCGATGATTCCAGAACCAGATGGATTAATGTGAACTCAACCTCTGTAGTTGGTGGCGGGGAGAAGTCTATTGCGTTCACACCAGCGACGAATGATTCACCTTTGTTAAGCGGAACGACTTACACGGTAACGATCCCTCAAGGGGCTTTTTATGACCGGGACGGAAATGTGTTTCCGGCCTCGGGTCCTTATACTTGGACTTTTACGACCACCCCGCTCTCAGGTCTTGCTGCTGCCGCCTTGTCGCCTGCTGACAGGAGTGAATCTGTAGGGGTAAGTAAAGCGATGACAATCACTTTTAACCGAGATGCACTCTACAACAGCACTATTATAGACGGTGTGACGCTTTATAAGAGCAATGGTACCAAAGTTCCCGTTAACGTGAGCAATGGGGCTTCAGCCAAAGAATTCATTATCAGCCCCGCAGCTGCTCTAGATCCAGCAACAACGTATTATGTGGATATCGCCAAAGGCGTATTTACAGACGCAAATACTGCAGGTCTGGTATATGACGGAATAAGCGGCAAGACGTCATGGAGCTTTCAGACGGAGGTAATGGATACCACTGCTCCTGCACTCGTGTCGGCACAACTGGATAACAACCGTACGATCCGTCTGAAATATAACGAAACGCTTAATTCGGGGGTAGCTCTCCTCTATTCAAGCTTCGCAGCGACGGTAAATGAGGAGAAGCGCACAATAGAAAGTCTGTATGTTCAAGGAGACAGTGTATACATTACCCTTTCAACAGGAATAGCTGTTGGACAAGTCGTGAAGATAAGCTATTCAGGCGGCTTGCGTACGATTCAGGATAGCCACGGCAACTCAGCCGGCACATTTACATCACAACAGGTTACGAATTCAATTCAATCTGCCTTGCCTACACCAAGGGATGGAGTTTTATCCGGCAAAACAGTGACACTGAATTTCAATGATAGCCTAAAGCCGGTCTCTGCCAATGCCTATAGCCAATTCTATGTCTATGCGGATGGTGGTTCCCTTGGAGTGAGCAGCATCAGCTCTAGCGGCAGCTCCGTTGTACTTGGCCTAAGTAATGCTGCATCCAACGGACAGACTATACGAGTCTCATACTACGCCGGCTCCTATCCGCTTCAGGATCAGTACGGCCAGAGCATTGCTAATTTTAACGATTTCTATATCCGGAATACCAGTGATACCACTGCACCGGTCTTCCAGAATGCTGTTGGAACAGGGAATAAAATAGTACTGACTTATAATGAAGGAATATCCTCATCTGCGTTGCCGCTAAACAGTCAGTTCTCTGTTCTTGTGGGCAGTACCAGCACTCCCAATTATGTAACCGGCATTTCGGTAAGCGGAACTCAGGTCACACTTACGCTCCAGAGTACGCTTGCACTTAATCAATATACTACCCTTTCGTATGTACCAGGCAGTGCCGGGCTCAGCGACCTGAACGGTAACCGTGCAGCCTATCTTAATTTGCAGGCAGTATCGGTATCCGGAAGTACGGGAACCTCTGTACCCGACATTAGTTCGGCTACTATCTCAGGGGATGAGATTACGGTAACCTTTAGTAAGAACATGCAAGCATCTTCTGCCTCACTCTATACGAATCAGTTTGGAGTCCGGGTAGATGGCAGTAGTGTTGGTGTTCAGTCCTATTATGTCTCCGGAAATGTCCTGAAGCTGACGTTGTCCACCATAGTTAAAATAGGGCAAGTTGTGGACCTGTCGTATATGGCCGGATCCGGTGCGATAACGGATGCCAGCGGAATTCCGCTGCCTTCATTCACTGCGCTCTCAGTCTACAACGGGACAGGAACCTCTTCGGGTAGTTCCAGCCGCCCTTCATATCTGGGGACACTTGCTGCCAGCGAATTCGGCCAGGAATATCCGCTGCTCAAAAGTGATTCGGCAACGGTTGCAGATGACCGTTCTATATATAGCCAGTCCGTCAAAAGATATACATTAACTGCGGACCGTTTGACAGCAAGCTATGATTACCTGTACAAGCTGGGAGCTTCCGTGCTTGCCTTTGAAGTGCCTTCTACAGAAATGGCAGCTTACGTAACCTTGCCGCTGAAGCCGCTTCTAAATGCAGTAAACCGGGATAAGAAAGCTGCAATGGTTATACGATTTGGAGATAATCTCTATACCTTGCCTTTGAATAACGTCGATATGAATAGCCTTGCGGCAAACCTGGTGGCAGACAGCAGCAATATTTCACTTATATTAAGGATAGAAAAAGTACCGGCAGGCACATTTACGCCATTTGAACAAAAGCTGCAATCGCAAGGATTGCAGGCTATTACGGGCTTAACAGATATCCGACTGACCGCTTCTGTCAGCAGCAACTATGCCAATGCCAGCGCACTCAGCGTAGCGGCTGAGTATGCTGCACGTACAACTGCTACACTAAACAGTAATCAGGTTTCAGCAGCCAGGCTGGATCTTGCTTATTATGATGCTACCTATCTGCCTACCAAAATCAGTACGGCTGGAAGCAGTACTGTGATTCGGGCGAATACAGTCGGCAATCAGGTGGTTGGAACATTTCTCTCCACCCGGACGTTCAGTGACATGAGCAAACATTGGAGTAATTCGATAGTCTCACTGCTGGCTGCTAAAAATATTATCGACAGCAGTTATGGCAGCAGCTTTAAGCCGGAGCAAAAAATTACACGGGCCGAATTTGCTGTCATGCTCAGCCGGGGGCTGGGACTGCTGGGTGACCGTGAGACGGCGCAGCGGTTCAGAGATGTGCAGCCTTCCACACAAACCGGTGATTATATCGGGGCTGCGGCTAAAGCCGGAATTATCACCGGCAATACGGATGCTACCTTCCGTCCGAATGATAATATTACCCGCGAACAGCTGGCAATCATGATTATTCGGGCTATGGAGTATTCCGGAAAGCCGATTACGTTGAATGGAACCTCTTCTGCGGCTTTGTCTGTTTTTAAGGATAAAGCTAAGATTCAGAATCAAAGCGCTGAATTTGTAGCCAAAGCGGTCCAGCAGGGAATTATTCTCGGTATGACACCCACCGAATTTCAGCCGCAGGGCAATGCTACCCGCGCCCAAGCTGCAGTGATGCTGCAGCGTATGCTTTCGATGGCAGGTTTTTTGTAAACCGAATATAGCAGTCATATTTGTTCTGTGAGCGTCCGGCCTTGGCCGGATGCTTTTTTTATGGATAGAAATGTGGTGCTTCCCCGGTTGAAGTAGAGTTGGAATCTGCCAATTTCCGCAACTTTTTAGCCTAAAACCAGTCTATTAAAGATGTAATGGAATAGCAGGAACTATTGATAGAGATATTTTTTTATACATTAAGAGTAAATAAGATGGGAGAGTTATACTGAAATGAATGAAGTTTTCATGGGGAAAAAGAATAGCGAGTTGGTACGGGGAAACAAAAGTCTATCTTCTAAAAAGTGGGTTGCTGCCTCGTTAGCAGGCGTATTGTGGATCATGCCGGTTATTGGAAGCACTGGGCCTTCCTTATTCAGTTTAGGCTCCGCTTCAGTAGCGCAAGCTGCTACAGCCTCCTTCTCAGTGACAAAGCTGAGCGAAGAAGTCATTACTTCAGGCGCGATGATGATGAAATATAAATTTACGACCGTGCGGTCCGGCAAAAGTGTAACAGGGCTGGCTGACGTGGTTCGGGTCGATCTGAATAACCCCTATGTGTCTGTAGATGTAATGACGGGCAAAGGCGGTAATCTGACTACGCGGCAAAGTACCGGAGGTATGGCGGCGGAAACTGGAGCAGTGGCCGCAGTTAACGGGGATTACTTCAATACCGGCGGGGAAGGTGCACCGATCGGTGGTCAAGTATCAGGCGGGGTTGTAGTATCTACACCTTCACAGCTTGATGGAATGTATGCTTTTGCTGTGACCAAAGACCGTAAGCCGGTTATTGATGAATATACATTCGAAGGCATGCTGACTGCTGAGGATGGTTCACAGTTTCCGTTATCCGGCATCAATAAAGGGGCCTATAACCCTGAGGGCGGCAGTTCTACCTACAGTCATGCCAATGCCGCCTATATCTACACAGATGCCTGGACAGCGCTGGAGCGGCCTAAGAACAGCTCTACGACGCCTACAGAGGTACTGGTAGAGAATGATATCGTTACCCAGATTTCCCCTGACGCTGCCTTGCCGATAACCGTGCCTAAAGGGGCGTACATTCTGCGCACTCACGGGCTTGCAGCCCAATTTGTAAAAGCTCATCTGGTGGTAGGCCAGAAGCTAAGCAGTGTCTACACGCTTCGTTCCAAAACTACTCAGCAGGAGTTTGACCCATCCACACTGCAGATGATGATCGGGGGGCATACCATTCTCGTTAATAACGGGAAAGCAGCGACCTTCTCCCGCTCCACCAGCAGCATCGGCGGATATCGTGCCCGCACAGCTCTGGGTTATTCAGAGGATGGACGATATGTATATGTCATTGCAGCTGAGAAAAATAACAATAGTGCAGGACTGTCTCTGACGGAGCTGCAATCGTTCATGACCAATATCGGTGTCTGGAAAGGGATCAACCTGGACGGAGGGGGCTCTACAACGATGGTAGACCGTCCGCTTGCGGAAACCTCCACTACCCTTACCTTTAATACAGAATACGGCACAGAGCAGCGCAGCATCGTTAACGGCCTTGGTGTATATACTTCTGCTCCACAAGGTGAAGTGAAAGGAATTAAGATCAGCGGCAGTTCTGTATTGTTAATCGGTCAAAAAGCTACGTATTCTCTAAAAGGCTATGATACCTACTACAATCCAATTGATGTAGCTGCAGCTAATCCTGCCTGGAGCTCCAGCGGCGGCAGTGTTACGGTGAATGCAGGGGAAGCAACCGCAGTCAAGGCGGGAACCGTTAACCTGAAGGCTACCAGCGGTTCGGCCAGTGCAGAGACCAAGGTAACCGTTCTGGGCGGAGATGACCTGACAAGTCTGACTTCAAGCACAACTACTGCGCCGCTTATAGCTGGAGCCTCCGTATCTGTTCCAGTTAATGCGGTGTCGAAGAGCGGGGCAACGATTGCCGTTCCGGCTGCATCGCTGAAATGGGAGTTTATCGGCTTTAAAGGGAATGTAGGTGACGGTAAGCTTACTGTCGAATCCGTGGATCCGGGGGTAACAACCGGATATGCCATTGCCCGTTATGACGGCTTCAGCACAGCTGTTGTGTTCTCTGCAGCGGCGTCAACGGCTTGGGAGAATTTCGAAAATGCCACGTATCCATTTGCCTTCACAACCAACGCGGCGGGGGTAACGGGAACTGCAGCAGTTGTCCCGGGCAGTGCGGAACGGGCTGGCTCGAAGGTATTGTCGCTTAGCTATGACATGACGGCTGGCACCGGTAAAATGTATGCTTATGCCCAGTTCAACGGGACAACAGGCAAGAGTATTCCGGCAACGGCAACGTCTATGTCCGTAGACGTGATGGGGGATATGAGTCTTAACTGGCTGCGTGCAGAGGTAACGGATGCCAGCGGGGCAACAGCGTATATTGATCTGGCCAAAGTGATCGACTGGAATGGCTGGAAGAACCTCAATATTGATCTTTCTGGTTCAGGGATTAAATTCCCAGCTTCCCTAAAGAGACTTTACGTGGTAAATGTAGAGGAAGGCCAGGACGAGCGGGCTAAGACAGGTACGGTAGCCTTTGATAATATTTCCTTCGTTATGCCTTCGCTGTCCAGTGAAGCCGGATTGCCTAAGGGAACGGCGTCCATGAGTATCGGAGCCAAGTCGATGCTTGTAAACGGGACAAAGCAGGCGATCGATGTTGCGCCGATTGTAAAGGATGGCAGCACGTATGTGCCGATTAAATATGTGCTTGATGCCTTTGGCGGGAATGCCATATGGGATCAGAATACCAAGAAGATCATGGTGCTTCGTGGAGCGAAAGCGCTGGATCTGACGGTAAACAAGAAGGAATTCCTGCTTAACGGGAAACGCCAGAGTGCTGATGTAGCGCCTTTAATCCTGAATGGCAGGACTTTAGTACCGCTTAGACTCGTGACAGAACAGCTAGGACTCACTGTAAAATGGGAACAGATAACGAAGACCGTAACTATCGAATCGTGATATGTTAGTATAAAGGAAAGCCTTTAATACGATCCGATAGAAATGGGGCAAGCATCCGTGGAATTTCAAGCCGATGCGATTGATCGCGTCATTAAGAATACCATCGACGTGATGGAGAGCAGCAAGTATCAGATTTTTGAAATATTGCAGGTTGCACGTGATGAGCTTGCTGCACTCACCAAAGAACTGCAGCGGGTTATGGAAGAAACGGATGAAACATTGCAAAAGGTAGACAAGCTGGAGCTGCAGTACCACCGCTCCCGGATCCGGCTGACCGAGGTCAGCCGGGACTTTGTCCGCTATACGGAGAAGGATATCCGGGTTGCTTACGAGAAAGCGACGGAGCTTCAGTTAGAGCTGATGATGACGAGGGAGAGGGAAGCCTACCTGCGGAGTAGACGGGATGAGCTGCAAATGCGGGCTCGGAGTGTCGAAAATTCTGTGGAACGGGCCGAATCGATTGGTTCGCAAATGAGCGTTGTCCTGGAATATCTGTCTGGAGAACTAGGCCAAGTGACGAGAATTGTCGAATCTGCGAAAAACACGCAAATGGTTGGACTCAAGATAATCCAGGCCCAGGAAGAAGAACGGAAGAGAATTGCCCGGGAAATTCACGATGGTCCTGCTCAAATGCTGGCAAATCTAGTCCTAAGGACGGAAATTGTAGAAAGAATGCTGGTAAAGCAGGAATTTGGGCTGGTACAAGCCGAAGTAATAGACTTAAAGGGACAGGTAAGGTACAGCCTGGAAGAAATGCGTAAAGTGATTTTTAATCTCCGTCCGATGGCCCTCGATGATTTAGGACTGATTCCGACACTCCGGAAATACGTGCATGATTATGAGGAGAAGACGAAGATCCGCACTTCTTTTGAAACAAGGGGGAAAGAGCACCGGCTGTCTTCAGCGATGGAGGCTGCAGTCTACCGTCTTGTTCAGGAAGCTTTGTCCAACGCGGCGAAGCATGCCTATCCAAGTTATGTTCTGGTGGAAATTACGTATCAGGCACAGTTAATTAAGATCGTAGTGAAAGACAATGGCTTAGGCTTCAATGTGAAAAAGATCAGTGAGCAAGCCAACCGTGAAAGCTTTGGGCTGGTGGGAATGCGTGAACGTGTGGAATTGCTGGAAGGTAGAGTGGAAATACAGTCAGCAGAGAACCAGGGCACAACAATCATAATTCACATTCCGACGAATGTGGACAAAGGAAAGGAGTAATGTGATGGAAAACCAGAATTCTGGAAAATCGCCCATAAAGGTTCTTTTGGCGGATGATCATCAGTTGTTTCGTGAAGGGCTTAAACGTATTTTGAATATGGAGGACGACATTGAAGTCATAGGTGAGTGCGGTGACGGCATCCAGGTGCTTGAATTCTGCAATATCAACAAGCCGGATATCGTGCTGATGGATATTAATA
Source organism: Paenibacillus phytohabitans (assembly GCF_013141775.1). Lineage (GTDB taxonomy): Bacteria > Bacillota > Bacilli > Paenibacillales > Paenibacillaceae > Paenibacillus_AQ > Paenibacillus_AQ phytohabitans. Next base: position 144,749 of record NZ_WHOB01000023.1, on the reverse strand, counting down.
TGCCTATTGAGAACGGTGTGGAGGCTACACAGAAGCTGCGGGAGATGTTCCCGGATGTTAAAGTGATTATCCTCTCGATCCATGATGACGAAAGTTACGTCTTCGAAACCCTGCGCAAGGGTGCTAATGGATATTTGCTGAAGGATATGGAGGCAGAGTCGCTTATTAATGCGATCCGCTCTGTATGTGAAGGCCATGCCTTCATTCATCCGAAGGTAACCGGCAAGCTGATCAATCAGCTGCGCCGCATGACGTATCTTAACGAGACAGGTGCCATGGCCGAGACTCCGGTTAAGGAAGCAGGCGTGAAATTTGTTGCAGGCGACAATAATCCGCTGACCCGCCGCGAAGCAGAAGTGCTGCGTCTTATGGCTGAGGGCAAGAGCAACAAGATGATTGGGGAATACCTTTTTATCAGCGAAAAAACCGTCAAAAACCATGTCAGCAGCATTCTGCAGAAGATGGAAGTCGACGACCGCACGCAGGCTGTCATCAATTCGATCAAATATGGCTGGGTAACATTATAATTCACACGTAAACTTTTAACTGAGCGTTTTGGAGAATCCTAATGATCCTTATAAAACGGTACATAACTTGATTGCAGCGGTCTAGCTGCAGTCAAAGTATTGTTTCAGTCCGCATGATATTCGAATTTTGCAAAATGCTGATTTAAATATGTACCCGAAACCGGAAGCTTTAATCTGTCTTCCTGCAGGAAGGCGGAAATTCTGTGCTTTGCGATATATAGAGAGTCAGAATAACCGGGTCATCTGTCCCGGCAGGGTGGGCTGTCACCGTCCCTTTATCACCGGCATATAGTGTCGGTATAAGAGGGAGGTGCATCTCCATGATCGCCCAGTTAATCTGGATTGTGTCTATCTATGCATCCGCAGCAGCCCTTGTTCATATTCTGCATCGCAGAGAAGAGAGCCGGGAGGCAAGGCGGCCTGGAAAGCGGCTTCATTATATTCTGATCACCCGCAATCATGAAGCTGTTGTGGAATGGTATATCCGAATGCTCGCAGTTTATGCTTTTTGGATGGGCAGACCGCTGTATGTCACTTTGATGGATGATGGTTCCTTGGACGGAACGCTGGCGGTTGCCTCAAGGTTAGACTGCAGCGGTTCGTCTATCAGGTTCGCTCCGGTAATGCCGCACTACAACACTCTTGGCGAAGCGGAGCACCGGAAGGAAAACGTATTGGATCTGCGGACACAGGAGCAGCCATTTCCGCTGAAGATGATGCGGCTGCCGGGAAGCAGGGGATACGGATCGAAGCATGGCGAATGATAATTAAATATGTTGGCAACGGGTGAAGCACACTCTCCATTGATGGGGGAGTGTGCTTTTTTGTGTTTGTTGAGCAGACACGGATTGCTTAGTGGTTCAGCCGGACACCAAACTTAAGGTCAGCTGCTTTAGTTGTATTTCGTGCAGCTATTATTCAGATTTAGACAGGATATCTGGAGATAGCTGCACTTCGTACATTTATTATTGCGGACATGAGGCCAAACTGCGGTTTTCCCGGATTTTAGTTGTAAGAAATACACTTCAGTGGATAGATAGGCTGTTACAGCAATAAATAGTTGCAGTAACTGCAGTTAGGCTGTCTGCTGTTTAAGTACAGCTAAATCCAAACCTGACAGTGGCCGGAGTCCATACGTTTGCTGTAGTCACGGCTATCGCGGAGTAGAAAAATAAAAGTTCAATTAATTTAGTGTGGATTCGGGGGGATCGTAATCTATGGTCTCGGTGATGTGCCACTTTGAAGGAGAGAGGGAAGGATTTGATGAGAGTAGCAGTATATGCCGTAGAGTGCTATGGCAGCTGGGAGATCCGGGTTTCGCTAAATCTGACTGTGGACAGGTTGTGGTGGAAGGGTGAGGGAATGGGAGGTGAAGGCTGGGGCGGCGGGCAAGCGGACAGGCTTGTGCTGTTATCGCAGTCGCTCCCATTGGGCTGGGGGGTGAAGCTGCGCGAGGGCTTCAGAGCTTCCCCTGCCATGACGCTATGGAAGAAGGAGGACTGGAAAAGGTATGTTGCCAATTGCTTGAAGGCTGAGATCAGGCAAGAACAGGAGGAAGGAGGTCTGCGGGAAGAGGAGTGGCTGACTGCGAGAATTATCAGTGGAGAATCCATGCTAGACCGAACGGGAGGAGGCGCGAAGGAGGTTGCGATTTCCGGGAACTATGGTGGTCAGCCGGTATTTCCTAAGGAAAGCTTGTTGGGATGGGGCGGCTCCGCTGCATTGGCAGCGGCAGCTAATCAGTTGGCAGCAGTGCTTGCCGGCCGTTCCCTGCTGCAGGGCGAAGCGGAAGCGCTGGTGGCAGAGCGGCTGCCTGACCTGGCAGGAAATTGGTCTGCTGCAGTGCAGCTGGCGCATCTGCAGGGGCGGATAAGGATTGAGGCGGCAGTTGCTTATAATAACCGGGAGCATGGCGGGGGAGTGTTGGGGTGGGTGAGCAAGGTGAAGCAGAGCGTGAAAGAGACGGAGCGAATAGGTAGCCGGGAGCAAGGTGGGGGAGTGCTGGGGTGGGGGAGGAAGATGAAGCAGAGCGGGAAAGAGACAGGGCAGATAGGCAGCCGGGAACAAGGCGGGGGAGTGCTAGGGTGGGTGAGTCAGGCGAAGCAGAGCGTGCATGTGTTGGGACGGGTGAGCGAGGCAGTTGCCGGGCGCGGTGTCCGCCCGCGCCTGACTGTTGGCCGGTTCCCCGTGGTCACCGGCCGCCTCTTGCACGCTGCGGCGCTCCGCCTGCCGCAGCTGCACCTGCCCCGGCGCGGCGCTGCCGCCCGCCGCGGGGCATCACGCTGCCTGCGCTGCGGCAGCGTACCCACGGGCCGCACGGCCTGCGCCGCGTGTGGCCTTGCCGGCTGCGCCTATTGCGAGGCCTGCCTCGCACTCGGGCGCAGCCGGGCTTGCGCGCTGCTGCTGCGCAGCGCGCCGCTGCCTGCCGTGCGCTGCACGGCAGGCGTCTCCCCCACCGTAGCGGCACGCCGGTGGGGGCTTAGCGCAGCGCAGGCGGCTGCGGCCGCCGCTGCGCTGGGGTTCCTGGCGGAGCCGCGGGAGCGCTCCGCCCCAAGAGGCCCAGAGCGGTTCCTGCTCTGGGCAGTGACAGGAGCGGGAAAGACGGAGATTACGTTCCCGCTCCTGGAGGCGGCGCTCGCAGCCGGAGGCCGGGCGCTGATCGCAACGCCGCGGCGTGACGTCGTGCTGGAGCTAGCACCGCGCCTGGCCAAGGCCTTCCCGGCGGATACCCCCGCCGTGCTATATGGGGGCAGCGAGGACCGCTGGAATGCGAGCAGTATAACGCTGGCAACAACCCATCAGCTGCTGCGGTTCAATCAAGCTTTTGACCTGGTCATCATCGATGAACTCGATGCTTTTCCCTATCATAATGATCCCATGCTGGCCTACGCCGCTGAGCAGATCTGCAAGCCCTCCGGATCCTTCATTTTTCTCTCAGCCACACCACCGGCAGAATTACAGCGCCTCGCCCGTTCAGGAAAACTGCCGCATGCGAGGGTGCCCGTCCGCTTTCACGGTCATCCCTTGCCGGTCCCAGTGCATTTACATATGCCGCCGCTCCACCGTTGTCTGAAGCAGGGGAGACTCCCTGGAAGTCTGATCCGCACCTTGCAAAAATCTCTTGCCCGCAAAGCACAGATTTTTCTCTTTGTCTCGCGGATTGCCCACATTGCAGGACTGCTTCAGCTTTTAAATCGTATTTTTCCTGGCGTTCCTATGGAAGGAACCTCCTCCAAAGATCCGGATAGAGCAGAGAAGGTGCTGGAATTCCGTAACTGTGCGATATCGCTTCTGGTAACGACGACAATTCTGGAGCGGGGAGTTACGGTTCCGCGCAGTGATGTGTTTATTCTGGATGCGGACAGCAGTCTGTTTGACGAGGCAGCTTTGGTGCAGATGGCAGGCCGGGCAGGACGCTCCAAAGATGATCCGGACGGCCACGTCGTATTCGCTTCCGCAGAGTGGAGCAAGTCGCAGCGCAGAGCCATTTCACAGATTCGCAGCATGAACGCGATTGCCCATAGGCAGGGATACCTGTGAGATATGACGCTACATACACTCTTTTATTCATAATTTTCTGCATTTAGCCTTAAGAAGGAGGTTATAGATGAATTCCATAATGTCTTGGATAAAAAAAGCCCGACTATTAATCGCCCCTTCCCTGCCTCAATGTCTGTTCTGTGGTAAAAGAGGCCGTCCTTCATCCGGACTGCCCGGAATTTGCGTAAGCTGTCATACAGGGATCCCGTGGATCCGCTGTCCCCGATGTCAGACCTGCGGTCGCCATGTCGGCTGTCCGGATTGCAGCCGCAGCCGCGAGCCTGTACCGATCCGCTGCAACCGCAGCGCGGTGGCCTATACAAGTGAGATGCGCGAGCTGCTGGGTCAGTACAAATACAGAGGGAATGAACGCTTGGCCCCTATACTGGGCCTAATGCTGGACAAGGCATATACCATACTCCAACAAGAGCAGAGTGAACAACAAATCGCTACTCTACAAAGTAATTCTTCCCGCAGACCTTTTTCAGCAGCGAAGCCAAACTATTCTCTTATTCACCCGGCCCTATGGCAAGCCGATTTGCTGGTCCCTGTACCTGTAAGCTCAGCCCGCCTGGCTGAAAGAGGGTTTAATCAGGCGGAGCAACTGGCAGATGTATTATCTCTACGGAGGGGAATTCCGCAGCTTCCGCTGCTGATTCGTACCCGGCATACCGGCAAACAAAGCTTCAAAAGCAGAAGTGAACGTCTGGCCGATATGAAGCAGGTTTTTGCCGGGAATACAGAGCAGAAGCTTCTGCAAAGGCTGGGCGGACACCTGGAGTCAATCGCAGCCCGGCTGCAGAATCGCCCTCTCCAGATTATAATTATCGATGATATTTACACCACAGGGAGCACGATGAGGGCCTGCGCTGAAGCACTTCACCGGCTCATTGGTGATTTGGGCTATGCGGCGGAGATATACAGTCTGACATGGGCACGTTCTTAGCGGTTTCGGCCGTTCGGAAATTAAATTAAACCTGCTCCACAACCGATACTAATCATAGACGGAACTTCAGCTATCATGTAATCTTATTAGCATAAGATATTTATAAGCTGTGCAGAATGTAAGGAAGGGAGCCGCGGTAGAAATGAATGTAGATAATTGTCCAAGATGCGGCCGGCTATATGTTAAGAATTTAATGAACCTGTGCCAGCCTTGTATCAAAGATTTAGAGCATGAATATGAAATCTGTGTAGACTACCTGCGCAAAAATAGAGGCACAAATATTCAGGAACTGTCCGATGCCACGGAGATCTCCATTAAGGAAATCACCCGTTTTATTCGTGAGGGCCGGATTTCCATAGCGAACGCACCTAACATGATGTACCCTTGCGAAGTCTGCGGGACCTTGATCCGGGACGGGCATATGTGCGATAGCTGCCGCAGCCGTTTGACCAAGGATCTGGCAAATGCAGCCAAGGAAACTGTGGACAAAAGCAGTACCAAAAAGGCTTCAGATGCCGCATACCGCGCCGTGGACAAGTTCCGCAACTAATAAAATCTGCAAAAAAACGTTTGCAGCTATAAAGAATGTTTCAACAAAGGCCGATAAACTTAGTAAAGATTATCGGCTTTTTTATATCAGAAGGAAGGTGGAAGTTATGAAAATTAACGAGACCGGACGAATTAACGCGATGAACCCGTATCAACGGAGTGCGGAATCGCAAAGGCAGGAACAAATGAAGAAGAGCACACGCAAGGACGAGGTATCGATTTCGGATGAAGCATTGAAGCTATTGCAGGCGCAGAAGAGCAGCGAAGTTGATGCCGAACGCGCGAACAAGATCGCAAGCCTGAAACAACAAGTTTCCGCAGGTACCTACCAAGTTGACGCAGCCAAACTCGCAGAAACACTCGCCCCTTACTTTAAGCAATCCTCCGAGAATTAGGTGAACACACCCATGACACTTACACCATTGTTAGAAGCACTGGAACGGCTGGACGAGGCACATATTCAGATGCTGGATCTGGCCGTTACTAAGAAGCAGGCTATTAAGGAGAATAAGGTAGAAGAACTTATCAAGATCCTTAACAAGGAATCCAAGCTATCGAAACTAATTGAGCAGTTGGAGGAAGAACGGGCACAAGCTGCATATATCTTTTTACAGGGAGTAGGGATACGGTCCAACCTGAACCTGAACCTGAATGAGTTGTCCCGGCTTGTATTTGACCTTAAAGACAAACAGAAGCTGTTGGATATACAGAAGCGGCTCTCTGGTACTTTGCAGGAACTGAAAGAAGCAAATATGCTGAACCAGCAACTGCTCCAACAAGCGCTCTCCTATATAGAGTTTTCAATTGAAAGCATGTCTTATTATTCTGAGACAGAAGCTACGTATCACCATCCGGCGGGAAAAACAGTTGGGGTTCAACGCTCCGGACTTTTTGATTCTCGGGCCTAATTTTGGAGGAATAAAGATGACTTCAACATTTCATAGTATAGAAACCGCCAAACGAAGCCTGAATACTCAGACGGCTGCATTAAACACGACAGGACATAACATCTCTAATGTTAATACTGAGGGATACTCTAGACAAGTCGTGAAGATGCAAGCCTCGCTTCCTATGGAGGCTTATGGATTCTTGCGCTCAACAGCAGCCGGTCAGATGGGAACCGGGGTGGAATTCACTTCCATTGAACGGGTGAGACAGAGCTTTCTGGATGATCAATACCGTAATGAAAGTTCAAATTCAGGGAGCTGGGACGTCAGATTCGATACGCTGCAGAAGCTTGAATCAATCATGAATGAGCCATCAGATACTGGGATCCGTAAAGTCCTGGATAATTTTTGGAGTGCCTGGTCTGACCTCAGTCAGGACCCGGAGAATATAACTAACCGCAAGATCGTCAAAGAAACAACTCAGGCACTTACGGATGCAATGAATCAAATCAGCACCCAGTTGGATACCTTGACCTCTGATTTGACCAGTAATATTTCTCTCAAAACTACAGAAGTGAACTCCCTGGTACAGACTGTAGCTAATCTCAATAATAACATTACCAAGCTGGAAGGCTTGGGGGATAGTCCGAACGATTTAAGGGATCAACGCGACCTGGCTATCGACAAGCTATCTAAGCTTGCGAATGTTCAAGTTACCCAGCTTAGCGATGGTTACCAGGTAACTTTGGGCGGACAATTGGTTGTAACCGGAGATCAGGTCACCGCAGTAACAGCAGAGAGTCTGAAGTCCGCTTATGATGGCGGGACACTGACCGGCGGCGAGGTCTATGGGATGTTTATGTCCAGGGATAAATACGTAACCGACTACAAGAGCCAGATGAATCAGTTAGCCAACACGCTGGCCAATGGAGATATCGAAATTACGCTGCCTGCCGGAACAGTTCTGCCTGAAGGCACTGTCCTCAATACTGGAGCCAACGGTACAGCTGTTACATATTCGAATGCAAATAACAACCGGACCATCACCACGGATACCAAAGTGACCGTCAAAGGAATTAACGGGTTATTGCAATTAGGATATACAGTTAGCGGAACCACACCGGAGAAGGGGTTGGCTCTGTTTACTTCCAAGGATGGTGGGGCCATAACAGCAGGTAATATTACACTTAATCCGTTAATTGCAACAGATCCTAACAAAATTTCCACTTCAATGCGTGTTACCGGCGTGGGTATCTCTAATGAGAAGGTTGTTATTGGGAATAATGATATGGCATTAGCCATGGCAGGGTTAAAGACAGGCAAGTTTGACTTTGGAGCTGCTCTATCCACACCGGGTACCGTTGATGATTATTTCAGCTCTATTGTCGGCCAACTGGGTGTACAAACACAAGAAGCTGAACGTCAAGCTAAGAATGCGGAACAGCTGACAGAGCAAGTGGAATTGAACCGTGCTTCTGTCAGTGGGGTATCGCTGGATGAAGAAATGACTGACCTGATCAAGTTCCAGCATGCTTACAGTGCAGCGTCCCGGTTCATGACCACGTTCGACGAACTTCTCAATAAACTAATTAACGGAACAGGCCGGGTAGGTCTCTAATCTGCGGAAGGAGGTACATTAATGTCTATTCGTGTAACTCAAGGAATGATGAGCATGCAGACGCTCAGCAATCTGAACAGAAATAACAGCACCAGAAGTGATTTGGCTAATCAGGCCTCTACCGGCCTCAAAATCAATAAACCCTCCGATGATCCGGTTGGAGTGACTTATGCACTTCGCTACAGGGCGGAGCTTGCTTCTAATGAGCAATTCCAGACGAATGCTGACGCTGCCGTAAGCTGGCTTGATTTTACCGATTCAACGATGCAGCAAGCAACAGAAGTGATGCAACGCCTGAAAGAACTGACTGTCCAGGCTTCAAGTTCGACGGTTCCCCAGTCTGGTCTGGATGCCATCAAACTGGAAGTGGAGCAGCTCAAAGGACAATTAGGCAACATTGGAAACGCCCAAATTAGAGGGAAGTATATTTTCAATGGACAGAATTATAACCAGGCTCCTTATGAGTTATCACCTACTGTGACCAATTTTGCCCAGATCGATACCGATACAGAAGCAGTGAAGTATGCGATTGGGGATCAGTCCACCTTTCAGGTGAATACCTCCGGCAATGATTTTTTTGGTGCTTCAACCGATACGGATAATGTATACAAGGTGATGGATGACCTGATCGCGGCATTAGGAAGCGGTGACTATGCAGGCATTGGAGCTCAATCTGCAAAAATAGAATCCAGGTCCACTAAAATGCAGGCTGCATTGTCAGAAGTAGGTGCACGGACTAACCGCGTTGAACTGGTTCAAGCCCGTTTGGATGACCGAAATCTAAATTTAACTACGCTGCAAGCTAAGATAGAGGATGCGGATATTGCTGAGGTCATGATCAAGTCCACCACGGCCCAGACTATCTATGAGGCTGCCTTGAAATCTTCTGCTTCGATATTACAGCCTTCATTAATGGATTTTATGAGGTAGACTTGATTCTTTGAAACCGAAATGAGAAGCTATGGACACGCAGTCCATAGCTTCTTTTGTTAATATTCCTAGGAGGATGATAAAATGACACCGGATCATGTGCAACAGGAAGAATCCATTCAAACAACGACACCAATATATACGTTTCCCAACGGAATGCCAGGATTTGATCAATTGAGACAATTTACTCTGAAAGAGCATAATGAAGTTTTCAGTTTGCTGAGTGCAGTTGACCAACCAGAGGTCACATTTATTACTGTTAATCCTTTTGATTTTCATGCCAATTACGAATTTGTACTTCCTGATGAAGCGATTCAGGATATAGAAGTTAGTGACCGTGAGCAGGTTGCAGTGAGATGTATTGTGACTTGGCACAGTGACCGGGATAAAAGCACAGTGAACTTGTTAGCACCACTTGTTTTCAATATCAAAAATCTGAAAGGGAAACAGATAGTGCTGCAAAACACACGTTACAGTACCAAGCATTTTCTATGGACAGAAGATGAGGAAATGAAAACCGATGAAGGCGGTGATTCCTAATGTTGGTGCTAACTCGTAAAAAAGGTGAGTCAATTGTAATTCAGAATAATATCGTAGTTACAGTATTATCTGTCGAGGGAGATATTATAAAGATTGGAATTTCAGCTCCTAAGGATATTGATATTTACCGCAAGGAGATCTTTGACGCCATTCAGCAGAATAATCAAAATGCAGTCATGGATCTTGAAACCATTCAGAAAGCTATGCTGGGATTTCAAGAGTAGGATACTTGAGAAATATTGATTTATAGGAGAGAGAGTATATATGGGGGTATCGGCTGCTATAATTGTAAAAGATTCTGAGCGCTGTATGGCCAGATGTTTGGATAGTATTGTAAATGCTGTGGATGAAGTGATAGTAGTGGATACAGGCTCTTCTGACAGAACCGTAGCCATCATAGAGTCCTATCAGATTAAACATGATCACGTCAAATTATTTCATTTTGCTTGGGTGGATGATTTTTCAGCAGCCAGAAACTACTCTTTATCTAAGGTGACTAACAGCTGGGTTTTTGTCGTGGATTCCGACGATGTGCTGCCTGAACAGGATCAGCTTAAGGTTAGAGAATATGTTAATAGAATGAATAAGAAGAATGAGCAGGCAGTATTTGATATTGTCTATGATAATACAGTGAATGGTGTTATTACTGAATCTATCCCTAATGGATACGTACGATTATTTCCGGCTGAATTAAGATACGAAGATAAAATTCACGAACAGATCTCATTTGGCAATTTAAAGAGAATTCAAAGTGATATCCATCTGCTGCACGATGGTTATGATATCAATGTTATCGATATAAAAGAAAAAAAGAAACGTAATTTAACTATGCTCATTGAAAGTTTAAAAGAAGATAATGAGAATGCAAGATTATGGCTTCATCTTGGAAGAGAGATGAGTGTTGTCGATAAAGAAAAGGCGAAAAGGTATTTAGGCATTGCTGAAACTAAAGCAAAAAGTTCTGAACTTATGAAGTGGATCCGGCAGTCACAAGAGGAAATGAAATAATTAAATAAAAAAGGAGAAGATTTATGCAATTGCTCTAAACAATCTTCATCTTAAAGTCGATATATATTTTAGAGCGGTAATACTTCAGGGCGGCCGACCTGTGAAGACGCTAACCACATGGATGTGGAAATAAAAACATTTCAGGGAGGAAATATCAAATGATTATCAACCACAATATTCCGGCTTTAAACACTCACCGTAACATGGGTCTGAACACAAATGCAACTAGCAAAAACATGGAGAAGTTGTCTTCCGGTCTGCGCATCAACCGTGCAGCTGACGATGCTGCTGGCTTATCCATCTCCGAATCCATGCGCGGTCAAATCCGTGGTCTGGAACAGTCCCAACGTAATGCCCAAGATGGTATCTCATACGTACAAACTGCTGAAGGTGCAATGAACGAAGTATCTTCGATGCTGACCCGTATGAAAGAACTGAACGTACAAAAATCCAGTGGAACATATAGCTCCAATGATAAGAGCAATATCAATGAAGAGTTGTCTGAACTGGGTAAACAAATTGATAATATCATGACTAAGACTACTTTTAACGGTATCAGTATTACTAAAGGTGCTACAATTACAGTCAATGATAAAGCAACTGGTTCCATCACAATTGGCAAAATTACAACTACTAGTTTCAGTACTCTGGGTTCCAGCTCCGGTCTTAGTAAGATCGAGGATGCAATTAACGCAGTATCGACTGAACGCGCAAAACTCGGTGCTGTTCAAAACCGTCTGGAGTATACATCCAATAACATCGGTACAACAGTTGAGAACTTGTCTGCAGCAGAATCCCGTATCCGTGATACTGACATGGCTAAGGAAATGGTTGCTCTGTCCAAGAACAACATCTTGCTGCAAGCTTCGCAATCCATGCTGGCTCAAGCAAATTCCGCTCCACAAGGTATCTTGTCTGTACTTCGTTAATCTATACATTTTTTTGGAAAGAGGCCTTGAAATTCAAGGCCTCTTTTCTTTTATTTCATATCAAACCCTACTACATATTCCTTCTCAATTTTCCGATATATAAAGTAACAAACAACAACTGACTAGACGACTGCTCAACATAAATAAGGAGGTATAGGCTTTGAGCCACAAAATTGTATCAGGAGCAAGTTCTCCTACGGGACCGGGTGTCGTATATCTCACGAAGGGTAGTAGTCATAATGATGTTTCAAGTAAGGGTGACGAAGCAACTATTACCATAGCCACCCAATCTGCCGAAAAACAACAAATGATTAAACAATTGGAGAAAGCAATCAGAGCAGTACAAGGACCGGAGAAAACATTTGAAATATCCATCCATGAGCAGACACATGCAATTATGGTTAAGGTATTTGATAAACAGTCAGGTGACCTGATAAGAGAGATCCCATCAGAAAAGTTACTTGATGTAGCTGCAAACTTGATGGAACTAAACGGACTTGTTGTAGACGAGAGGGTATAAAAAGGAGGGTATTATGAGAATTAGCGGATTATCTTCAGGTATGGACATTGACGCAATGGTAAAGCAATTAATGACAGCTGCAAAAGTTCCATTGGATAAATTGAACCAGCAGAAACAACTGCTAGAATGGAAGAGAGAAGGGTACCGTACAGTTAGTACGACCTTAGTTAGCTTTAATGAGAAGTTATCTACTTTAAATAAAGACGAGGCTATCAACTCTAAAAAGGCTACGGTTACTGGAGCAACGGGTGCAGTAACGGCAAAAGCAACGGGGGCAGCCACGAATTCAGTACTGAATATCTCTGTGACTAGTCTGGCAACGGCTACTTCAATAGCTTCCAATGATTACAAAGCTGCTGATGGAACTTCTACAGGTACTCCTAAAAATGCAGGCATTGCTTCTTCCCAGCCTATTTCATCCATTTATTCCGGTACTGAAACAAGCATTACCATAGGAACCGGAATCGCCGGAGAAACACCTGCTACAATAACATTCTCAGCTTCAGATACAATTGAATCTGTGATTAACAAGATCAACAGCAATAAGGACGCAGGGGTTACTGCTGTTTATGACTCAACGACAGGCCGCATGTCTTTAACCCGCAAAGAAACCGGAGACAAAGATATTGTCCTAACCGGTGCATTACTGGAAGAGGGTTTTGAATTTAATACGTCTAAGGTAACACAAGGACAAGATGCTTCTGTTGTGATTAATGGAATTACAACTACTCAATCTTCTAATAGATTTACTATAAACGGCGTTGAAATCTCTTTAACTGGAACTACTCCCACAGGACAAACCAGTCAGATAGAGGTCTCGCAGGACATAGATAAAATGGTTGAATCGATTAAATCATTTGTAGAGACTTACAATGCAACCATTGCGACACTTAATCAAAAGACATCTGAAGAACGATTCAGAACGTACTTGCCTTTAAGTGCGGAGCAGAAGGCGGATATGAAAGAAAATGAGATTACTCTGTGGGAAAATAAAGCTAAAAGCGGTATGCTTAAAGGTGACTCTATAATAGACAAAGCCTTGGTAGATTTGAGAACTGCAATGATTGGCGATGTAATGGTTAACGGAAAGAAAATGAATATTACTCAGATAGGGCTTACTACCGGAAACTATAGTGAAAAAGGGAAACTGATTCTGGATGAGACAAAACTGCGTGCTGCTCTTGAGTCCAATGCAGAGGATGTCTATGCTTTGTTAGGGCAAACGGATACCTCGAACAAAACAGACTACACATCAAGTGACGGTCTCTTCAACCGATTGAGAAAAATCGATAATGTAGCCCTATCCTCAATGTATGACAAGGCTGGAACGTCGCGAATAAGTACTGACCTGACAACTTCTTTTTTGGTTACAAGCCAAATGGGTGACCAGTTGAGAGCTTTTGAGACGAGAATTGCTGATATGAATAGAAGGCTTACGATGAAAGAAACCCAATATTATAAACAATTTACCGCAATGGAAACAGCTATGAATAAATACAATAGTACATCATCCAGCTTGACTAGTATGTTATCTTAATAAAAAGGGAGAGAACTCTTTTGATTACATCACCCCACCAAAAATATCAACAGACCCAACTGCATACAGCTTCACCCGCCCAACTTCTGCTGATGCTTTATGATGGTGCGATTCGCTTTTCTAGAGTAGGTATATCCGCCATCCAAGAAAAGAATTATGAGAAGGCCAACATCAATTTATGCAAAGCACAAGCAGTCATCCATGAGTTAATTGCAGCATTAAACTATGATTATCCTATTGCTAAGACACTCTACCAGGTCTATGAGTATATGATTCACCAGCTTATTAATGCTAATATGAAAAAGATTACTAGTCCGGCAGATGAGGTTGTATCCTATTTGTTAGAGCTGCGAGAAGCATGGGATGCTGCTAATAAGTCATTAAATACCGCTGCTGAGCAAAGTAAATGATTACACCATTGGAAGTTTTTATAGGACAGCTTGAGGCTATTACAGCCAGTTTACTTCAGAATATTGAACAGGCTAGCTATCCGGAACTTGCTGCATTTTCTGAGCAAAGAGAGCAAATTGTGCAGCAGATGTTAGAGTCAAAGGAAGTTCTTTCAAATGAACACAATGAACGTATAACCAGACTTGGGGAATACGATCAATTAATTCTATCCAAAATGCAAGGCTTTAAAAATGAAGCGAGTACTTGGTTGTCCAAACAAGGAGCAATTAGAGAACAGAAAAATGCTTACGGTGCTGCATACAATGTAGATAGTTTTTTTGTAGATCATAAGAAATAAGAAAAAGGTTGGGGTTATCCACATGAAGCGTCTAAGCGTTTGTATGATTGTTAAAGACGAAGAGGAGCTGCTGCCCCGCTGCCTAGATAGTGTACAAGGCATTGCAGATGAGATTATTGTTGTGGATACAGGCTCAACTGATCTTACTAAACAGATCGCAGAAGAGTATTCTGCGCAGCTGTATGATTATACTTGGTCTAATGATTTTGCTGCGGCCAGGAATGAATCTATTCGTCATGCATCAGGGAAATGGATATTAGTACTGGATGCTGATGAGTATTTGGCCAAGGAAGAATACGTTCTATGGAATGATTTTTTAGAGACAGAAAAGCCTATACACCACCTTGCATATACTTTGCCAGTGATCAATTTCACCGGAGATAAAGAATCTGACGATGAGATGACTACGGCACCAGTGACGCGTCTATTCCCTAATTTTAAAGGAATATTTTTTGAAAGACCCATTCATGAGCAATTGACGAGAGGCACTCAGGGTGAGCTTTTCCATAAGAAAATTGCTATGAATATTTACCATACAGGATATCAAACGAAAAGATTAATTGAAAAGAATAAGCATGAGCGTAATATGTCTATTTTTAACAGTATGAAAAAAGACGATAATATGAGTGAATATGATTGGTTTACCTTGGGTAACCAGTATCGGTATGCTAAGAATGAGGAAGAGGCTATTCGGTGTTATGAACGTGCTTTAGTTAGCGATTCATCCAGATTGGCGTGGTACCCGCATTGTTTAATCGGACTGATCAGTTTGTACTTCCAAGAGAACCAGTTATATCTAGTGGATGAGTGGACTACAAATAAGTTGGTTGCATTTAATGAATACGCTGACTACCATACGATTAAAGGAATTCAATATGAAACGATGGGGTTCTTTAAACAAGCTGAAGAGTGCTATCTTGAAGCCATCAGAATTGCAGAGCAAAGGGCTAATAAGGATCAGGAAATCTGGCTTGTAGACCCTATGTACAGCTTCGAGACTCCTGTACAGCAGTTGGTAGGGATATACTTTAGACTAAATGAGAGCAAGCAGGCCATCTATTGGTTATCAAAGCTCCTTAATAAGAATAACAGAAATCCGCAAGTGTTATTAAAGCTGGTAGAGTGGCTGTGTCAGCATGAAAGCCAAGATGAAGTAACTGTATTTCTGAATAAAATTTACGATGTTAGTAATACTGCTGACTGTGAGTTATTATTTAAAGTTTCCCTCGTACTGGGGCAAGTGGAATTAGTTCGTTATTATGCCGGTCTATTGAGTACATTGGCAAACCTTAGTACATTAGATCAATTACGTTTTGGAATTATGATGGATGATCAGAAAATATGGTTAGATTTTTCAGGCAGGGGTCAATCTGAGTATGAACAGCAGTTTCAAGCTTGGATTCAAATGGCAGTGGGGGCTATTAAATGGAATGGCTCAACCAAACTTCAAAACGTTGCTAAGCAATATCGAAATAAGAGTATAGATGACTTAACTGTAATTATGATTTCTTTTATCCAAGGTGATTTTGTTAATGATGATCAGTTACTGATTCAATACGCTGATAATTTATTTTCAGTAGCGAAACAATTATTCTTGATAAAGGATTATGAGAATTTCGATAAATTTATCCAGGCAATGAAGACGCCGGAACTGATTAATCAGTTGGCTAATTATTTCTTCAACTTGGGTCTTACCGAGCTGGCGATGAACTATTATTCAATATTGCTCGCGGAACAACAGCTGGATTTATCCAGTCTAGTTAACCTGGGAATGTATCATGCCAATCAGCACTTTTATGAGGATGCAGTTGAATTTCTTAGTGCAGCTGTACAGCAGAAACCTTCTTCAAAGCATCTTTACTATACTTTAATAAAGCATGCTGATCGTAAATCTAAGTCCTCTTATATGAATCAATTTATGTCTGAATGCTCAGAGGTTATTAATATTTCATTCGTGAAAGAGTTCTTAACCAAAGAAAAGCAGATATCTGTAATAAAATAAAGAAAAGGCGCGTCCACTGTAGGACGCGCCTTTTAAAATTTATTGTTGATGTAAATTTGTTTTGATGGAGGTTGTAGAGATGTCAGGTGTTCTTTCGAGATAAATGACTTCGCATAAAGACTTTAGTGCATCGAATCTTCCGTGCCAGTCATCTCCCATAACGAATACATCAATATTGTATTTTACGATATCCATTTTCTTCTGTTCCCAACATTGTTCTGGAATAACCTCATCCACGTATTTAATGGCTTCCAGCATCATTTTACGCTTTTCATAAGAGAAATATGCTGTTTTGTGTTTGATAGTATTAAATTCATCAGTAGAAAGGGCTACAGTAAGATGATCACCAAGTCCCCTGGCTCTTTGGAATAAAAGAATGTGTCCGTAATGCAGGAGGTCAAACGTGCCATAAGTAATTACTTTTTTCATAGATGCCTCCTGTTCATGTTATAGATTTTAACTTGTCTCTTAAAAGTTCTGTCATCTCCACTCGGGAACTTAGTCGAAGAGCTTCCTCATAATGCCTAATAGCCTCTATCTTATCACCTAGCAACTCAAAGACATACCCTATATTGTATAAAAGGTCTTCGTCCCAAGGAAAATGCTTATAGCCAGCTTGAAACGTATGGATAGCTTCTTGTGGATCGTTGTTTAATAAATGCAGCATCCCGTTCATGGAAAAGATGTCTGAATCTGCAGAATTGCTCTCTAGATAATTCTGTATAGCTTCATTGGCTAGTACAAGTTGGCCTTGATCAATGATCCCTTGGATCATGCTTTTAACCTCTTGTTGCATCTTCCGGTGCTGCAGCGATTGTTCCCGTCGGTGGTAAATTAACTCGGTGTTGTCCTGAATAAAAGAATCAATAAGCTTCCAAATTCTTTCGGATGAATGCGGATCCTTATATTTATGGCATAGGTTTAGAATGGTACTTCTCTCACTCTTGTACCACTCAGGTTCATTCAGTAAGCGAATAATTGTCTCTTGTAAATCCTCTTGTGAGGAAATTTTGGGTCCGGGTGTCCAGAATTCATAGGGTTCTAGTAAAAACCCGCGATTCTCCCTATAATCTTCTAAGTCGGTAGGGAGGAACATCATAGGCCGGTCTAATAACAGATAGTCGATGTACACTGAGGAGTAATCCGTAAGAAGCATATCAGCTGCATTCAGGACATCATAAAGATCCAAGCCAGCCGTTTCTAACCGTTCGTCATTTAATGTATATACTTTTTCAGCAGTAAGTTCCTGTAATTCCTTAGAGAAGAAACGCTCTTCAAAAGGATGGAGCTTAATAATGAGTATGCTATTGTTACTTCGGAGGAACTGAACTAACTGATCCTTATTAAATTCAGGTAATCCAAAGAGATTGCTGAAGTTTTTACCGCCTTCTATTTTATCAGGATTAATAATTGATTTACGGAATGTAGGCATGAAAAAAATAATGTTCTCTCCAGTGTCCTTATACTCGGGAATTACACGCATTAAATGAGCTCGGCCGTTTGCTGTAAGCAAGGCATCATTACGTGGGACACCTGTAATCTGGTATTGCTGAATTCGCGCTCCGCTACAAGCGTTCATAGCTGTATTATAAAGGGAAGAATAAGACATGATCATATCAACATTTGACCAATAATTAGAGATTTTTTCATCTGTAGCAGTCTCTTGCTTATCCATTTTAGCCATGCCCTTAAGAGGGAACCCGTGCCACAATTCAACATTTACTTTGTCATCACGCGTAGCATGTTCACCGTGTGTTGTAATATAAACATCGCTATTATTGAGATTACGGTTATACAAGGCTTGTTGTGATGTGAGTAATTCAATATCATATTTGTCTCTCAACGCGTCTGGAGCAGCGCGATATAAATGATGATTGTTAGAACCTGACGAAGAGGTATGGAATAATGTGATTTTGATTTTGTTAGTAGTCATCCGTGGTCCTTTCTGAAGCTATATTAATTATCGTATACTTTCTTATCGGTTATTTCATTAGGAGGATAAAGATGATTATAACTCTATTATTATTGGTAAACTATTCATATTTTATTTTATGAAGAAAGCTCCATGAATTCGACAAAATAACCGATATAATCTTAAAAGGTATCATTTATTTGGGGGAGCTTATATATGCAAAAGGCAAGTATAATTATCGCTGTTTTTCCAAATCAGTTCGAATATATGAAGGCTTCTATTGATAGTATCCGAAGATTTACTACTAAAGGATCATATGAGCTAATTGTCGTGGAGAGCGGCAGTTGTTTAGAAACTAGGAATTGGCTGGCTGAGGAAACGGAAATCAGATCCCTTTTTTTTGAGGAGCAATTATCCTTGAGTATAGCTTTAAATGAAGGGATGAAAGTTTCCAAGTATGATTCTATATTGATCATGCATGAAGATACATTGGTCACTGAGAATTGGTTAGAGCTATTATTAGATGAACTTTATAAAAATAGTAAAACTGGAGCAGTAGGCCCTCTTACAAATTTTGCTGATGATGACCAGGCAGAAGCTGTTCAGTTCGCATCGATGGAAGAGTTGCTTGCTTATGCAAGAGGTCTCTCCAAAACTAATATCGTAGAAGAAAGAATGACCCTATCCGATTTTTGTTTTCTATTCAAGAGGTCGGTTTTAGAGACCACGGGGTTACTGGATGAGCAACTGAATGGACATACTGCCATTATTGATTTTGGTTTACGAATTATAGAACATGGTTATACGTTAGCGTTATGCAGACACGCTTATGTACACCATTATGGAATCAATGAGGTTAGTACGGACAAGATCCATCAAAGAAGATTTAAAATAAAGTGGGGTTTTAATTGCGAGGCTGTTAAAGTGGAATCCAACATTTTTCGTTTTCTCGAAATCCAAAATGAGAATATTTATAAAATCTTAATTTTGGGTTTAGTTAAAGGGAAGAATGCGACTACCTTAAAAATAAAGCAGATGTATCCTGATGTTGAAATTAAATACTGCGATATTGAACAGCTATCTCAGCTTAACCGAATTGAAAAATTCGATTATATAATATTGAGTTCTTTAGTTGATCCTGAGCATAACTTATCAGATGTGAAAGAAATGCTAGCTAAGCATGGTCAATTGATTATCGAGTTCTCAAATATCAATTTTGTTGGGGTAATTAAACGATTGTTATTAGGGGAAGGACTAGACGCAGATAAGAGATATTGGAATTTAGTGGATATTGGTGCTCTTTTTGAGGAAGCTGGATTTCAAGAATTGGACTTTGAATATGTATATAACGATACTCTTCAAGAACAAGATGATTTATTTATTCAGGGACTTGGAGATCTGGTTGAGAAATTGCCCCAGGTCTTTGAAATATCAAGTTTTCTAGTAAGTGCGAGAATGATATCCAAGAATGGAATGCTACATGAACTGTTTAGTAAGCTATTACAGGCATCGAACGAGGAGACTGTATCTAGTATACTTCGATTTAAAACAATTCAAATTGTTTCTGCATTAGACAGCTATGCGGGTCCAGTTGTGCCTTTATTGAACTACTTAGGAATATCCAATTTGGAAAGACGGAATATGGATGATATTATTCCTTACCTGAGCAGAGCGTATGAACTTGAGTCAGATAATTCTACGACTCTCATTAATCTAGCTACGGTCATGCATTCAGTTGGTGAGGATGAACAGGCTCTGGGGTGGCTTGAAAGTATCGGAGATAAGAGTGAGCATGTAAGCAAATGGGTTAGGGAATTAAAGCAAACTATTTTTGATAAGAAACTTGCGAAATCAAAAATTAAGTTTCTTTTGAGAAGGATTGAAAATAATGTGGAACGTGAAGCTTCTTCTATGGAGTTAATAGCTTTATTACAACAAAATGAAGTTTCTACTAACCAAATTATAGAATCAGTAATGGCTGATATTGTAGATAAGATAGGGACACTAAATCGTGTAGCAATAAATTGTTTTAATTCAGGATTGTATGAAGTTGTAATTCCTCTGTTAGAAAAATCACATATTGTTGAACCTGAAAATGAAGATACTCTATTTAACCTGGGATATATATTGTTTAAGTTCGGAGCGTACAATGAGGCACTGGATTTTTTAATGAAAATTCGTGAACCGGATGAAGATGTTTTGAGCTTACAGCGGGATATTGAGGGGAGTAAGAATCATGGATATAAATAAGGTATGCTTTATTACTTGTCTTGATGATGAAATTCAGCATGAAGAATCGGTTCGATATATTCGTTCTTTAAATATTCCGGAGGATTTCCAAATAGAAGTAATAGCTGTTCGTGATGCTGAGGGAATGGCGGTTGGTTATAATAGGGCAATGATTCAATCTAATGCAAAATATAAAGTTTACTTACATCAAGATGTTTTCATTGTTAACCCTAATTTTATTAGTGATATTTTGCTGCTTTTTTCTAAAAATCCCAAGCTTGCTTTAATTGGTGTTAAAGGGGGAGCAGAAATTCCCCCAAGTGGTTTATGGTGGGAAGCTGCAGATCTATATGGGAAAATATATGAAAGTTCTAAAGATAATCGAATGCAACTATGTCTGCATAATGAAGTGGCTTCTGATTATGAATCTGTAGAGGCTGTCGACGGATTAATTCTTATTACTCAATACGATCTTGCATGGCGCGATGATCTAATGAAGGGTTGGCATATGTATGATACAGCACAATGTTTAGAGTTTAAAAGAAGAGGATACGAAGTAGGTGTTCCTTATCAAATCGCTCCATGGGTTATTCATGATTCTGGCCCATTGAGTTTTGAAGGCTTTGAACAGGGAAGGCTGGCGTTTCTTAATGAATATTCCAAGGATATTCATCCGTTGGTCAGTATTTTAATTCCAGCTTACAATAGGCCTTATTACTTAGAACTAGCCTTACAGAGTGCTATATGTCAATCGTATAAAAATATTGAAATTATTATTGGAGACGACAGTACGAATGATGAGGTTCAGAAGGTTATAGCTCCTTATTTAGAAATGTACGATAATATTATTTACCATAAGAACCCTGAAAATCTAGGTATAGGTAATTGGCACAAGCTTTATGAGCTTGCAAATGGAGAATATATTAATTATCTTATGGACGATGATTTATTTTGTTACGAGAAAATAGAAAAAATGGTTCAGGTTTTTCAACTCAATAAAAATATATCACTTGTAACTTCATTTCGAGAACTAATTGACCATAACGGTGAACACATTCCTTCAAGACCATCTACAAGAAAGTTATTTGAAAAAGACAATCTTATAAATGGCAAACAGTTTGGTTCTATGTTACTAAGCCAAATTTGGAATGCAGTGGGTGAACCGACCACTGCAATGTTTCGTAAAAAAGATATCACTCAATTTGGCTATTTTCACGGAGAGAGTTACACTTTTTTGAATGATTTCGCAAGTTGGATTTCTTTAATGGAGCTAGGAGACGTTATGTATTTATCGGAGCCACTCAGTTATTTCAGGCAGCATGGAGAACAGAATCAATTAAATCCTAAATATAAAATTTTAACTAATAGTGAATGGTTTAACTTGATTTTTGAATCCAAGAAGCACGGCTTTTTAAAAGAAGAACGAATGTATAAGGAAGCTATCAGTAACTATATCAAATTAGTATTAGATAATATTACTTTTTTTCGTGATTTAAATTTAGAAAATATGTTAACAGAGAAATTGACTGACAATTATCTTTCGAGAGCAATTGAAGAGTTATTAACCTAAATATTAGGAAGAAGGCGAAAAAATGAAACATATACCGTTTATGAAGCCAAATTTAGTGAAGAGCGAAACATATATGGAACTATTAAAAGAAATAGATCATTCTAGAATATATAGTAATTACGGCAAGTTGAATACTAGATTTGAACAGGAAATTGTAACACACTTATACAAGGGCGAAGGTTTTGCATCAACAGTTAATAATGCAACGATAGGATTGATGCTTGCAATAATGATTGCTAAACGCCCTCAAGGTAAATATGCGCTTATGCCTAGTTTCACATTTGCTGCTACTGCCCAGGCAGCTTTATGGTGCGGACTTGAACCATATTTTATAGACGTGAGAGCGGAAGACTGGTGCATGGATGAGAAAATTGTGGCAAAACACATTGAGAAATTAGGGGATGAGGTTGCTGTTGTTATCCCATATGCCACATTCGGTACAGTTGCAGACTTTTCGTACTATCAACATCTTTTAGACAATGGCATGCCTGTTGTAATAGATGCTGCAGCAAGCTTTGGCAGTACTCACATGGGAAAGGGGGTTGAGCAGTCCTTCAGCGGACCGATAGTATATAGTTTTCATGCCACTAAATCTTTTGGTATAGGGGAGGGAGGATTAGTGTATTGCAAGAACGAGCATTTTATACAACAACTCAGACAGGCTGGTAATTTTGGGTTTAGCGAAGCAAGAGAAAGTACTCAAATGGGGTTGAACAGTAAGTTGTCTGAATATGCTGCAGCCGTTGGTTTGGCGACCCTTAAGGTATTCAAAGAAAAATGCCTGGTAAGACAATCCATTAAAGAGACATATATTTCAAAAATGGAGAAATTGGGGCTGTTTAACCAAGGTTGGGACTACCATCGCACAACGGGCGAAGTAGCTCATCAAAATGTGTCGATTCTATGCCCGAAGGGGCATTTAGCTGTTGAGATCGTTAGTATGTTAGGTGAATATGGAGTTGAAGCAAGAACATATTTTTCACCTGCATGTCACCAACAAAGCTTTTTTGCAAAATACCCTACCTCTGATCTTAGTGTTACTGAAGAAATTGCTTCACGTGTTATAAATTTACCCCTTTGGGAAGAACTTGTAGATGAGGAAATTGAATATGTAATGGAAGCATTAGCTGCAATAAATTCAGTACTATTGGGAGAATCGATGCATGAAGCATAAAAGATGCCTTGCTGTTATTGATACGAAATTCCCGTGGATGATGAGTGGGTTTCGTTATTGGGAGAATTATTATATAAAGCAAGAACGGCCGGATACCTTCTTTTTCGCTGTGCAACCACACACAGATCCATTTCCGGCGAAAGTCTATCATTTAAGTGAATTTGAGAATATGGTAGTAAAACACGGGATAACTGATGTGTATTGTGTGTTTTTGAACTTGATGCTAAGTTTACTTGGAGAAAACGTTATGGGAAATGAAAAAGTACCAGGCTCGAATTCTTTATGGTCTATCAGAGAAACCATAGAGAAATACAATCTTCAGCTTCATACTACGCTCTATCCGGGTGGAGGATTAGATCCTAGTACTCCTAAAGAATATATTGTGCGCGCAGGTCGCAGCTGCAGAACTATATTCACAAATATAAATGAAGTTTCGAATATTCTCCCCAATAGTATATTCATTCCAGGTATGATTAATAGTAAGTTTTATACAATGCAAGAGAAGCAGAGTGAATATCCTATAGAGCTTGTATTTTGTGCAGATAACGCCATTCGAAAGGGCTTTCCTACGTTGGTTCATGCATTTAATCGACTGAGTGATGAATTCCATTTGCATATAGTAGGTAACTGGAGTAAGGAATTATATAGTTTAACTAATCAAAATTTCACATATCATGGGGCATTAAATCCATTGCAATTAAGGCAATTGTATAAAGAGTGTCATGTTTTTATTAGTTGTAGTACACAAGATAAGTTTGCCCTGGATGGTTTTCCAACAACAGCTGCAGGAGAGGCTATGGCAACAGGGTGTGTCTTGATAAGTACAAATGCTAGGAATGATGAGAGGATTATTGAAAATGTACAGGACTATTATGAAATAGAAGAGGACAATCCGGAAATGCTTTATAAAACATTGAATGCTGTTCTTGATAATTTCCCTGCAGTTCAACAAATGGGTTACAATGCAGCAAAGAAGATTCAATCCTTATTGGATGCTGAAATGAATGTTAAGATGAAACTGGAATTTATTTTTTCTGATTCACAAGAATAGTGGAATCCAAGATAATAAAGGATTCAAGGTAAAATAGCGGAATTGCAACAAACAGCTAATTTTGGGGGATATCTTAATGAGAAAACGTCTTGTGATTGCTGGGGCTGGAAGTTTTGGTAGAGAGGTATGGCAGTGGGCGAATCATGTTGTAACAGAGAATAGAAGTTGGGATTCAGTGGTTTTTATTAATGATATAGATACTAGTGGGAAAATCATCGAATCTCAGATAGATTGTCCAATTATATCAAGTATCGATGAGTATATGCCGCAAAATAATGATGTAGTTGTATGTGCGGTTGGAAATCCAATAGATAAGTCAAACATAGTCAAAAGATTAGAGAAGAAGAATGTTACATTTACAAATATAATCCATCCGACAGCGATAATTGGCAGCGGAGTTCAATTGGGATTAGGAATTGTGCTATGCCCATATACAGTTATCTCTGTGAATGCGAAATTAGGAGATCATGTTGCTGTAAATATTTGCTCGACTATAGGTCATGATTCAAAAATAGGGGAAGGTACAATCATTAGCAGCCACTGTGATGTAACGGGTTTTTGTGAGCTTGATGAGAGGGTTTTTTTAGGCTCTGGAGCAAGACTGCTTCCTAATAGTAAAATAGGCGCATTTGCTACGGTTGGTGCAGGGTGTGTAGTTTTAAATGAAGTAGAGCCATATAAAACAGTGGCAGGCGTTCCAGCAAAATATATTTAGATATATTCTACTTATGAAGTAATAATATGGGGTGAGGATTTGAATGCTTCAATTAAAGGGTTATTAAACCATCTCGAAATACTTGATTCGATAAATCCAATTATTCACAATGAAGATGAATATGCTATAGCCATAAATTCAATTATTGATGAGTTTTTGATTCTTTGCGATTATATTAAGGAACGTTCCGATAACTACATTTTGCTTGAGAGCAAAACTAGTGAATTATTAGTAAGTATGATTGAATTGTTTAACCGAAGAGAATTTGAAATTTTAGTTCACAAAACCCAGGCTTTAATAGGAGTTATTCAGGAATGGACAATTATAGTGCGAAATTTAATGATGATTTCAATAGTAGTAGTAGGTGTCAATTATTTCACTTCTAGAGCAACTCAATTCTTCAAAAGTAATAACTACAGAATTATCGCCTATTTAGACCATACTAAATCATTTGTTGGAAAGAATATAGAGGGTCGTCCGGTCATTTCAGAAGCTGAGTTGCAAAACTATGAATTCGATTTTCTGCTAATAATGAATAATGAAGACCTAAACACCTCGCTTAAGAGGGAGTATAAGTCCAAGTGCGTTGATTACTATTCCTATGCAAAGCGTTACATGACAAAGTATTATGAACTGTTTAGAACAAGGTATTTACATAGTATGTTATATGCTCAATTAGAAGAGTCAAAGTCGAATAAGGAATTGGAGGTTATTATTACGGGGCTTTCTTATGCCCAGCGTGGAATTGATGAAAGCTACTTCTCAAGGAACGCTGTGAAACTTTGTAGTAGTTCACAAGACTTATATTTTGATTATCAATTGTTAAAAGAAATTCTAAGAACAGAAAATAACTTTACTCATTGTATATTAGGTTTATCTTATTACTCATTTAATTATGATCTTTCATTGTCCAAATCGCAGGAAGCGTTAGTAAGGGAAGTGTATTATCCTCTATTGTTAGATTCCCATCATTTAGAGATTCAAAACGCAGAATTAATTCCATTGGGGCTAGAAAGCATAGATGAATTAATACCTGCACCCAAATTCTTTACGGATAAAAACCTGCTTAAAGCTTTTATTAAGCACCATAGTGAGGACGAGATTTCTCGTATCAACGATAAATTTTGGAATAATCCAACTGAAGATCTTCCATTGGAGTGGCTTGCAAAAACTAGGGCAGAGTCTCATTCTAAACTAGATTATCATGAAACAAGAAGAGAAAATGTGGAGATATTTAATTCTATACTTTTTCTTCTGGAGGCTAACAACATCAAGCCAACAGTTGTGATATATCCTACACAAAAGATATATTCAAATTATTTTTCGAAAAAAAGATTAACAGAATTTTATGAGATTTTGGACGAAGTAAAATTGCAAAAAGATTTTCAACTGATAGATATGTTTTCATCCTCTTATTTTAAGGAAAATGATTTTTCGGATGGAGATCATCTGAACAAGATAGGTGCAAGGAAGATGACATTGTATCTTGAGAGGAATATTTCATGGTAGATGATAGACTATTCTTTAAGGAGAAAATTAGGAGGAACAACTAATACCAAGTGGACTAGGAGGTGCTTTTAATTAATATATCAATTAAACTTGTGAATGCAATAGATCAAAACATTCAATATTTAATTAGAAAGATTGGGATGCTTGAATTTCAAGAAAAAAATTTTAAGATTTCGTTTAATAATATGGTTGACGATTTTGTTACTCTTTATGAACACGTGGCTACTAGCGGAATCAATTTAGAGATTTTTAATCAATTTTCTTCAACATTAGTAGATTATATTGAAAAGTTCAACATTAATCATTCGCAGCCTCAATATATCCTATTAAATGATTTGTTTCCCCAATTCTACATTATTAAAGCTGTGGTTAAATTGAGCGGTTGTAAGTATTTTGTGAATAATTATGCCGGGAAACGAATTCTCACTATTACAGGGCATGATGAACTAAACTCGGGCATTGAGTTGGATTTTATGAATATTAATAATTATGGATTTGATTTTATAATTATAAAATGCAAAGAATATGAGGAAGTTAAAGTTGGACTCATCTATTTGTCAGTAAGCTATAGTATTATTTTACCTTCAAGTTATCCCAGCAGAAACGGTATAGAAACGTTTCAGTCAGAATCATTTTTCAACTTGGAAAACAATGATTTTAGTTTGATATCGGATGATTGTTGGGGAGGGTTTCTCTATAAGCAATTAGGTTTACCCTACAACACACCATTTATGTGGATGTATATTAGAAATAACGACTACTTAAAATTAATAAGTGATATCTACTATTACCTCAATCAAAAATTAAAATTTATTAGTATCCCTGGATATAATCATCCTATCGGGCTATTAGATGACGTATATATCTTTTTTAATCATTACAGAAATGAAGAAGAAGTTGAAGGGAAATGGAAGAAAAGATTAGAACGATTTAATTGGGATAATATTTATTATAAGTTTTCTGCGGTATGTGAAGAAGATGTAAGAGTTTTTAATGCGATTTTAAAAGAAACCGATAAAAAAATCAGCTTTTCACACCAAGCCTATGCTTATCCTCAAAATATTCATTTAACAGGATGGCAGGATGAAGAAGTTAGGCGACAGTATGCAGGTTTTTACCAATACCTTCACTTACATTCAAATAAATATTTCGATGCGGTTGAGTGGTTAAATGGAAGCGGGAATTTCAGAATCCAACATTAAGAAAGGGCTGACTAAATGCTTTCACTAAAAACAAGTATCATCCTCCTAACCTATAATAAAATAAAATATACACAGGCCTGCATAGAAAGCATCCGTCAATATACTCCTAAGGGTACTTATCAACTAATCGTTGTAGACAACTTATCGACAGACGGGACACGTGATTGGTTAGCAGACCAGACGGACATTCTTACTATTTTTAATGAAGAGAATGTTGGATTTCCAAAAGGCTGTAATCAAGGGATAGATATTGCAACGGGTGATAATATCCTTCTATTGAATAATGATGTGCTGGTAACCCGGAACTGGTTAAGTTTAATGAATGATTGCCTATATAGTTCCGATGATATTGGAGCTGTAGGACCCGTCTCTAATAGTGCATATGGAGATCAGGAGATTAATGCATCCTATTCTACACTTGATGAAATGTGGGATTTTGCCAACAAATATAACATTATTAACACACCCGACTGGGAACAGAAAATAAAGTTGATTGGTTTTTGTATGTTGATTAGAAAAGAGGTCGTTGAACAGGTCGGACTCTTAGATGAAATATTCAGCCCAGGAATGTGTGAAGACGGAGATTATTCATTACGCATTATTCAAGCGGGATACAAGCTGATGGTATGTCGAAATATATTTATTCATCATTTCGGATCTACCTCCTTCGGAGAGATGCCTGAACTACGTCAACAATTATGGGCACGGAACAGAGAAAAATTTGTTGGGAAGTGGGGGTTGCCTACAGCCTACCGTTCAAAAGAAGAACTTGTTCAGTTGATCGATGAAGCGGATCGCCAAAAATCTATTAGGGTACTGGATGTCAATTGTGGAAGTGGAAGTGCACTGTTAAGGGTTAAGTACCTTTACCCTGCGGCCGATGTGTACGGTATAGAAGAGAATGTGAAGGCCGCTGATATCACAAGTACATTTGCAAATGTTAAAGTGGGGAAGATTGAAGAGATTAAACTAGAAGAAAATTTCTATGATTATATTATTCTCAGTGATGTATTTGAACAACTGATCAATCCATGGAGCTATGTCTCAGATCTTAAGAACGCTCTAAAAACAGATGGTAAAATGCTTGTTAGTATTTCAAATGCTTCTCATTATGGTTTTTTATTTTCTTTGTTAAAGAACAAATCGCTTTATGGAGACAATAATGTATTAAACAACAATCAATTACGTCTATATACACTGACAGAAATTCAAAGTCTCTTTGTCCAAGCCGGATTTAGTCAGATTGAATATTCGCAGGAACAGAATCAGATCTCTGAAACAGAACATCAATTTATTGATCAAATAGCAAGATTGAGCGGGCTAAATAATTCGGAACATCTTAGAACAACGCGATATAACCTAAAGGTAATGAAGCAGGCTCCTCTATCTTCAGTGGACAGAATTAAGGATTTATTGGAGCAATTAAGCGGTAGTAATGAAGAAGGACTATCTTCAGTTACTAAGATAATTGACATGATGAAAGAGCAACTGATAAACCCCGCCATGATCATTGAGGCCATGAAGTCACTGAATATTAATAAACAAAATGTCTATAATTTCTTAGCCAATAAATTCTTTGAAGCGGGGTTATACAACGATATTGTACCGCTACTTAATGCATCACTTGAATTGAATCCCAAACATCACGACACGTTGTACAATTATGCCTTTATTCTCCATAGCGTAGGGGCAGGCGAGGCCGCATTACAATACCTGAAGTTAATGGATACTGAAGATGAAGAGTCATCCAGGCTTCTGCACAATGTCCTTCATAGTTTGGAGAGAATATAAATGAGATTATCGTTGGTGATGATTGTGAAAAATGAGGAATCTACTTTAAGACGTTGCATAGATAGTGTATCTAAATACGTTGATGAAATTATAATTGTAGATACCGGATCAACAGATAATACGAAATCAATTGCTCTCGAATATCAATCGAGAGTTTTTGACTATCGGTGGACCAGCGACTTTGCAGCTGCCCGTAACTTTGCTTTGGAGCAGGCGACCGGTGAGTGGAGTTTGGTATTGGATGCTGATGAATATATTACTAACGAATGTGCTGATGAGATTCATAGCTTTATTTCTCATTCTCCTGTTGCTATAGGCCAAGTCAAAAGAATAGATAAATTTAATTCGAAAGATGGAGTGAGCTTTGAACAAAGCTATATTTCACGCCTTTTCCCATCAAGTTGCCGGTATTCCGGGAAAATTCACGAACAGGTAGTATCTGCCCTGCCTAGAGTGAGAGTGGGTGTGGAGATTCAGCATGATGGGTATTTTGAAAATAAAAGGTCAGACAGAAACATTCCCATACTCTTGCAAGTAATTGAAGAAAACCCTGAAGATCCGTATTACTATTATCAAATTGCCAAGGAATATCGGGGATTAGAAGAACACGGTAAGTCGTATGCTTCATTAAAGCAGGCATATGGCAAGATCACTCATAAGGAAGGTTATGCTCCGACTCTTATAGTGAACTACTTATATGCAATCATATCTTCGGGTAACTTAGGAGAAGGATTTTCCATAGTCCAAGCTGAACAGGATTTTCTTAGTGAATCTGCTGACTTTTATTTCGTCTCTGCTCTTTTTCTGCTTGAGCTCATCCTGAGTGATCCTGATCAATATAGTGATTTGATTCCCTATATCGAACGATTCTACTTACGTGCACTCGAGATAGGGGAAACGGAACAAGAAGGAAGTGTCATAGGAACCGGAAGTTTTGCTGCTCATCATAACTTAGGTGTTTATTATGAGGTGACAGGAAATATCGCTAAGGCACAAGAGCAGTACAGAAAGGCGGCTGCCTATAACTATCAGCCTTCTTTAGCGAGGTTACAAGGGCCTTAAATGATGAACATTATCGTATTTCAAAGAGGGTGAGTATATGAACAAAACAAGTATTGTCATACTAACTTATAATAAACTCGAGTTTACCATCGATTGTATTGAGAGCATTAGAAATTACACTACTGTAGGAACCTACGAGATTATTGTAATAGACAATGCTTCAACAGACGGTAGCAGAGAATGGCTGTCAGATCAGAGCGATATTATAACAATCTTCAATAATGAGAATTATGGTTTCCCTAAAGGCTGTAATCAAGGAATAGAAGTTGCTACCGGAGACAACATTCTTCTGTTAAATAATGACGTCATCGTTACAACCCATTGGTTGGATAATTTATTGCTTGCACTTAACAGTTCTGCTGAGGTGGGAGCTGTTGGAGCAATCAGTAACGAATGTGCATATTACCAAAGTATCAGTGTTAACTATAAGAATATAGAAGAGATGCAAGAATTCGCAAAAAATATCAATATACATAATCCGCATGAGTGGGATCAACGAATAAAGCTCGTTGGTTTCTGCATGTTGATTAAACGGGAAGTTATTAACGAGATTGGACTGCTTGATGAGATATTTTCACCAGGTAATTTTGAAGATGATGATTACTCTTTCCGGATAATGAAGGCTGGTTACAAGCTATTATTATGTAAGGACACGTTTGTTCATCATCATGGGCATGCAACTTTCTCAGCCAATTCCAAAAGTTTTCACAATATTCTGCATCAAAGTGCCGCGAGATTTAAAGAAAAGTGGGCGTTTGACTCAAGATACTCGACCCATATTAGATTTGACGTTATTGACTTTATGGAGCTTCCACGTAGTGATATACCGATTAATGTATTAGAAGTAGGCTGTGCATGCGGCGGGACCTTGCTTGAGATTAAGAACAGGTATAAGAATGCCGAATTGCATGGCATTGAATTAAATGAAGATTCAGCGGCGATAGCTTCTCTTTTTGCAAAGATTAGTGCCTCAAATGTAGAACATACGTTGGAATATCAGGAGAATTATTTTGACTACATCATTCTTCCGGATGTTCTGGAGCATCTGAATGATCCATGGTCTGTTCTGAAAAACTTAAAGAGGTATCTGAAAGATAACGGCAAGGTGATAGCAAGCATTCCTAATGTAATGCATTACAGTTTATTGCGTGATACTTTACAGGGCAGATGGGAATATGCAGATGCCGGTCTTCTGGATCGTACGCACCTAAGGTTCTTTACGATATACGAAATCGAAAAAATGTTCGATGATGCAGGTTTCATGGATATGAACTATAAGGGCAATGTAATCCCGATTCCAGAAGGGGATGAAGAGTTTATATCAAAACTGGCTAGTTTAGGAAGCTCATCTGTAGAACAACAATATAGGGTTTATCAGTGGTTAGTGAAGGCAGAGAGGAATGATCTAATAGAGAATCTAGGGGGATTAATAAAAAGGATGGATATTACATCTCAGCAGGAGATGGATTTATCGGAAATTATTTCATTAATAAAAAATAATAGTATTGAACCTTTAGAGATTATTAAGTTGGTAGAAGGAAATGCCCAGAAGAAGCAGACAACTTATAATTATTTAGCAATAGGGTTGTACAAAGAGAGAATGTTTGATCATATTATTCCATTGCTATCTCAATCCCTGAATATTAATTCACAGCATACAGAGACACTGTACAATTTAGGATTTATTCTATACGAAGCTAATGAAAAAGAATTAGCCTTAGAGTATCTTCACCGAATAGCAGATAAGGATGAAGATACTCAAGAGTTGATCAATGAGATTACACTTAATTAGCCACTAGTATATCAAAATCTTAGAAATATATAATAGATGTTTCAATACTGTTTTTATGGGTTAAACACTCTTAAACGACAATCCATTTCATCTTTTAATAGCGTCTTTTGTAGAAGAATGTTGAAAATAATAACTTACTATTTTATTGGTATTTTATTGCAAGTAAACATTTTCTTTTCCAATTGACAACTGAGAAGTAGCGGTGGTATAGTCGATTTGTGAGCAAGACTCACGTTCATCTGATGACGAAGGGAATGTTTAGTCAATGGAAGGTAAAGTAAAATGGTTTAACGCAGAAAAAGGTTATGGTTTCATCGAAACTGCCGATGGTGGCGACGTATTCGTACACTTCTCCGCGATTCAAACTGACGGTTTCAAGACATTGGACGAAGGCCAATCCGTAGAGTTCGATATCGTTGAAGGCGCACGCGGACCACAAGCAGCTAACGTCATCAAATTATAATCATCCGGCGAAGCCGACCTACATATATGGTAGATGGTTAGCAATTGAGACAACGCTAGCGTTAGACCTTGGGGATACTCCCCGAGGTCTTTTTTACGTTCATTTCACAAATGACGCGCAACATAAGGCGGAAAAGACACATCATTAGACACTTTGTAAAGTTTTATTTCAAGAATCCGTTAATTTCCTCCAAAATATGGGTAATGAGAGACGTTGGGCTTTTTGTTGCCTAGATAGCACCTCATTATTAGCTTAGGCGTATGCTTCCGAAAAGAACCTAGATAAGAAGACATGCAGTGAAGCCTATGCCCATCAAACACTCAGGAGGATGAACAAAAGAATGAAGAAAACATGGCGTGGCCTTATGGCCGGATTACTTGGTATTTCGATGTTGCTCGGATCATTAGGCAGTGTGTCAGCTGCGGCTACCCCCAAAGACATTCAAGGTCACTGGGCGCAGAAGCAATTGCAGAGCTGGCTGGATAAAGGATACCTGGGCGGTTATCCTGACGGAACGGTGAAGCCGAACAAGGCTATTACCCGTGGTGAGTATGTGGCACTGATCAATCGCCTGTTCGGGTTCACTGAAACGGCTTCCATTAGCTTCACGGATGTCAAAAGCACAAATTGGGTCTACAGCGAAGTAGCCAAAGCCGTAAAGGCCGGTTACATCGGCGGGTATGAAAATAATACCTTCCGTGCCAACAATCCGCTTACCCGGCAGGAAGCGGCTGTCATTGCAGCCAAAGTCCTGAAGCTGAGTACAAGCTCTACTACACTTAAGTTCAAGGACAGTGCCCAAGTGGCAGCCTGGGCCAAAGGTGCGGTTGTAGCAGCAGCAGACAAGAAGATTATTAATGGTTATCCTGACGGAACCTTTGGACCGAAGAAATCACTTACACGGGCCGAAGCGGTAGGAATCATCAGTAACTCTGTTGTCTATAAACCGGCAGGCACTGGTGGAGTGACACCAACACCGGCCCCTACGGCAACGACTGCTCCTACAGCAACACCTGTGCCAAGCACCAGCCCAACAGCAACCCCGGTTACCGGTGGTAGTGGTGGTGGCACTGGCGGTGGTGGCGGCAGCGTTACCTTACCTTCTGTAAGCAACGTGACCTACGGTCATGTGGGTTCGGTTACTGCAGATGTATATGTTACGCCTTCGGTAACAGGGGCAGTATACTATGTAGTTGCTCCTTACAGCATGAATGTAACAGCACCAACTACAGCGCAAGTGAAAGACGGATTGACTAGTGCAGGAACAGCAGGCGTTCACTCTGGCACAATCGCAACAACTGCTAATACAACCGTTGCGTTCTCTGTATATGGTCTGAGTGCAGGTACTGAATATACCGTATATGTCGCTCTGGCAGATAATTCAGGCAATTGGTCTGGCGTAACACCGCTTCGATTGAAAACAGCAGCAAGCAGCACCACATCGCTTACACAGGTTGGAGTGACTAGCATTGGAACGGTGACTGCCGATGTATATGCTAAATACGGCCAGACTGGCGAACTCGCTACACCGCTGAAATATGTTGTGGTTAAAGCAACCGAAGCTGATCCGAGCGCAGCGCAAATTGCTGCCGGGCAGGATAGTGCTGGCGTTGTCTTAACGGGAACTTTTGCGGGTCCGAATTCTACAGTATCTCCAGGTGTAAAGCATACCTTTACGCTGAGCGGACTGACTTCCAACACAGCCTATAAAGTCTTTTTCATCACTGGTACTAATGGTAACTTCTCCCCAGTAGAGATTTTGCGCATCCAGACCAAATAAGTAAGACAAATAATTCAGACGCTACTGTCTGCAATATGCAATATGTCAGCAATCATTCATAATCTAGACTTCAAAGTGAGATAATACTGTAGCTGTAATGGTCCGGCCAGGGCGAGTTCATGCGCTAGCCGGACCTGTTTATTGTTTAGTGGAAGGCTATGACATCTTTTGTTAGCTAAATGTAAAGGCTGTCATGATTTGTTTTTTACTTAGCCCTGACAATTTGCTATAATGAAAAGGTAAACAAAGGAGGAGTGCCCATGCAATTCAGCATTCGAGGTCAACAAATTGAAGTGACCGACGCTTTGAGAGACTATGTTGATAAGAAGCTCAGCAGACTTGAGAAGTATTTCGATGCACCCCCTACCTCAGAAGGATATGTGACGCTTGGCGTCGTTCGCGGGCTTCATACGGTGGAAGTTACAATCCCTCTGGCAGGTGTGACGCTTCGTGCGGAAGACCGCAGCGATGATATGTATGCATCCATCGATGCCGTAGTGGACAAGCTGGAACGTCAGATCCGCAAGCACAAGACCAAACTTAACCGCAAGTTCCGCCAGGAAGGCAGCTTGAAGACCTTGTTCGTAGAAGGTTCGGCCAGCGCCGTAGCTGTTGAGGATCAGGAACAGGATTATGATGATCTTGAGGTTGTGCGGAACAAACGCTTCACCTTGAAGCCTATGGATGTGGAAGAAGCGATTCTGCAAATGAACATGATTGGACATACATTCTTCGTGTTCTCCAATATCGACACTTCTGAAGTTAGCGTTGTTTACAAACGCGATGACGGCAAGTATGGTTTGATCGAACAGAACTAACCTGCTAACCGGAAATTGCTGGTATAAGGAAGGGCTTCCGTTTCAGCCTGACGTAGACAATTAGACGAGCCCCTATTCGCTTGAAGCGAATAGGGCTCTTGTGCGTATATACAGAAGGTAGAGTCAAGAATACCTGCATCTGTTCCTATGAAAAGGCATTATGCATAATAAGGTTGCGGCAGCTTGTATTGCGGCTTCTCTTACAAACTGTTACAATTTATGAAGCAGCGGAATCGAAATCATATATGGCCCTTTCAATTTGTTGAGGATGGGCTCGGTTCCACCATCTGTGTTGCATGAAAGGGGTTAACCATGCTAGGACTTGTTAAAAAAATATTTGGCGACGTTAATGAACGTGATGTCAAACGTCTCATGAAGACGGTCGAAGTAATCAATGGTTTGGAGCCGGATTTCGTATCGCTTACGGATGAAGAGCTGCAGGCTAAGACAGTAGAGTTCCGTGCCCGTCTTGAGAAGGGTGAAACCTTGGAAGAGATTCTTCCCGAGGCATTTGCAACCGTACGCGAAGCTTCCAAACGGACGCTGGGCATGCGGCATTTTGACGTTCAGTTAGTTGGGGGTATGGCGCTGCATGAAGGCCGGATCTCCGAAATGAAGACCGGGGAAGGCAAGACGCTGGTAGGTACACTGCCGGTATATCTGAATGCACTC
Source organism: Paenibacillus phytohabitans (assembly GCF_013141775.1). GTDB lineage: Bacteria > Bacillota > Bacilli > Paenibacillales > Paenibacillaceae > Paenibacillus_AQ > Paenibacillus_AQ phytohabitans. The sequence continues at coordinate 108,728 of NZ_WHOB01000023.1, read as the reverse complement.
TTGGGCAAAGGCGTGCATGTCGTAACCGTAAATGATTATCTGGCTCAGCGCGACAGCGCACAAATGGGGCAAATCTATAACTTTCTGGGCATGACGGTTGGGGTCAACCTCAACGGCATGGACCATAATGATAAACAAGCAGCATATGCCTGCGATATTACGTATGGCACGAATAATGAGTTTGGTTTTGACTATCTGCGTGACAACATGGTGCTCTATAAGGAACAGATGGTACAGCGTCCGCTGTATTTCTGTATTATTGACGAAGTCGATTCCATCCTCATCGATGAAGCCCGTACACCTCTGATCATTTCCGGACAAGCTGAGAAATCGACAGAGCTGTATTATGCGGCAGACCGTTTCGTGAAGAAGCTGACTGCTGAAGAAGACTACACTGTTGATATCAAGGTGAAGTCTGTTGCCTTAACCGAGAAGGGCGTTGCTGTAGCTGAGCGTGCTTTTGGCATAGAGAATCTGTATGATCACAGTCACGTTACGCTGAACCATCATATCGTACAAGCGCTGAAGGCGAATGCAATTATGCGCCGCGATGTAGATTATGTGGTCAACGAAGACGAGGTTATGATCGTCGATGAGTTCACGGGACGTCTAATGCAGGGCCGCCGTTACAGCGACGGGCTGCACCAGGCTATCGAAGCTAAGGAAGAGATTGAAGTCCAGAATGAGAGCATGACGCTGGCTACAATCACCTTCCAGAACTACTTCCGTATGTACCGCAAGCTAGGTGGAATGACCGGTACTGCGAAGACGGAAGAAGAGGAATTCAAGAAGATCTATGGTCTGGAAGTCCTCCAGGTACCTACCAACAAACCTAATCAGCGTGTCGATATGCCTGACGTGGTCTACAAAAGCGAGAATGGCAAGTTCAACGCTGTAGTCGCTGAAATTGTGGAACGCCACAAAAAGAATCAGCCGGTGCTTGTAGGTACGGTATCGATTGAGAACTCCGAACGCGTATCTGAAATGCTGAAGCGCAAAGGTGTCAGACACCAGGTGCTGAACGCGAAGCATCATGCTGCAGAAGCTGAAATCATCTCTTTTGCCGGTCAGCCGGGAACCGTAACGATTGCTACGAATATGGCTGGACGCGGTACGGATATCGTACTGGGCGAAGGCGTGACCGATCTTGGCGGTCTGCATATTATTGGTACAGAACGTCATGAATCACGCCGTATCGATAATCAGCTGCGCGGACGTGCCGGACGCCAGGGTGACCCGGGTTCCACACAGTTCTACCTGTCACTTGGGGATGAACTGATGAAACGTTTCGGCGCGGATAACGTGTTGAACATGATGGACCGCCTTGGATTCGAAGAAGATCAGCCGATTGAGAGCCGTATGATTACCAAAGCGGTTGAATCTGCCCAGAAACGGGTGGAAGGCAACAACTTTGATATCCGTAAAGTCGTATTGCAATATGATGACGTGATGAATCAGCAGCGTGAGATTATCTACAAACAGCGCCGCGAAATTCTCGAGTCTGACAATATCAAAGACATTGTAGTGGAAATGATCAAACCTGTCGTTGACCGTATTGTTAATGCCCACTGCAGTGACGATATCCCGGAAAACTGGGAGCTCCAGGAAGTTGCAGATTACGTGAACAGCAAATTGCTGGAGGAAGATTCACTGACCCGTGATGATCTATGGGGCAAAGAAGTAGAAGAAATCATCGAATTCATCTTTGGCCGTGTACTGGAGAAATATGCAGCACGTGAAGAACGTCTCGGTGCTGAGCTGGTGCGTGAATTCGAGAAGGTTATTGTACTTCGTTCCGTAGACAGCAAATGGATGGATCATATCGATGCCATGGATCAGCTTCGTCAAGGGATTCACCTCCGTGCTTACGGCGGTACCGATCCGCTTCGCGAATATCAGTTCGAAGGCTTCGAAATGTTCAATGCCATGACTGCGAACATTCAGGAAGAAGTGGCGACCTATATTATGAAGGCGCACATCGAGGCGAATCAGGAGCGTCAGTCGGTAGTGGAAGAAGATAAGATCTCCACGAACGCTGAGCCTGCTGAGAAACGTCCGGTGCATGTGGAATCTACAGTCGGCCGTAATGATCCATGCCCTTGCGGCAGCGGCAAGAAATACAAGAACTGTCACGGTCAGGCGTAAGAGAGAAGAAATTCAATTGTCTGATTCTGGTGGAATAGCGAGCAGGCATTAAATCTGCGAGCACGTTTCACCGTAATGCACTTCGAGTTTTGTTCACTGGCACTTAGGTTATAATGACAATAAAAGCGGCTGGGCCCGGGGGACTCCCCGTTTGCGGCCCGGCCGCTTTTTTGGATGATTGAAGGAATGGGTCGATTGCTTCAAGCGAAGCGAACGGATTGGCTCTTTAGAACTGAAATTGTGGTGGAAGTGACGGAGGGGAAGTTTGGAACTGTAGGAGCGTCAGTGTCCGCCTAAGAGCTTTCCGTAGGAAAGCTGGCTTCGAAAGCATATGCTAGGATTGAATTTCTACTGCGATGAGCAGTTTGAATGAGGAAATTCAATCCTAACAGCGGCCGGAAGTCCAAACATTCCCCGCAGTTACGGCGTACACCGATAGGCATTTCTTAAGAGCAATGATGCAGCGGCAGAAGCTGCATCTCCCCCTGTCCGCAAAACCTCCAAACCCAGCGGCCGGCGCAATATTTTATTTTGAAAGGTGATGTGATCCAAGTGATCGATCCTAATGTGAAGCAGGACCTGCGTGAAATAGGCAAGAAACTAACCAATCTTAGGGGGTCACTTTGACTTAGACCTTAAGCTGGAGATTATAGCGAACTTTGAAGAAAAGATGGCAGCGCCCGGGTTCTGGGATGAGCCGGAGAAGGCGCAAAGCGTTATTGGCGAGATGAACGCCGTGAAGTCGGTGGTCGATCAATACGATAAGCTGCAGCAGGATTATGACGATGCATCGATGATGGCGGAGCTGGCGGATGAAGAAGGCGATGACGCGCTTGCGTCTGAGATTGCCGGAACGATCCGCAGTGTAAGCAGCAGGGTAGATGAGTTCGAGCTGCAGCTGCTGCTCAATCAGCCGTACGATAAGCTGAATGCGATCCTGGAGCTGCATCCCGGTGCAGGCGGAACAGAATCCCAGGACTGGGGCCAGATGCTGCTGCGCATGTATACACGCTGGGCGGAGAAGCGGGGCTTCAAGGTAGATGTGCTCGATTATTTGCCGGGCGATGAGGCAGGCATCAAGAGTGTAACGCTGCTGATTAAAGGCTACAATGTATATGGATACCTGAAGGCGGAGAAGGGTGTTCACCGTCTGGTGCGCATTTCGCCTTTTGACTCTTCGGGCAGACGGCATACCTCCTTCGTATCCTGCGATGTGGTACCGGAGATTGCGGACGATGTGGAAGTAGATATCCGTACAGAGGATCTGAAGATTGATACGTACCGGGCCAGCGGCGCGGGCGGTCAGCATATCAATACTACGGACTCAGCGGTGCGGATTACCCACTTGCCAACCGGAGTCGTGGTAACTTGCCAGAATGAACGTTCGCAGATCAAGAACCGGGAACAAGCGATGAAGATGCTGCGTTCCAAGCTCTATGAGCGCAAAATCCAGGAGCAGCAGGCGCATCTCGATGAGATCCGCGGCGAACAATCGGAGATTGCCTGGGGCAGCCAGATTCGTTCCTATGTGTTCCACCCCTACAGCATGGTGAAAGATCACCGCACTTCTGTAGAAACGGGCAACGTCGGAGCGGTGATGGACGGCGACCTGGATGGCTTCATTGACGGCTACCTGCGCAGTCAGATTAAGACGGAAACTGAATAAGGGCATGGATATTCCTACGCGTCTTCGGAGGTGTAGGGATTTTTTTCTGAAAAGAATAACAAGGACAGTAAGATCACATCTAAGGAGCAGGGCATCCATGCAAAAAATCAATTCACGCAACAAACCTCCGCTCATCCCGCTAAACGGGCCGCTGCGTCATACAGTGGATATTGCGCTCATTCTGATCGGCTCGCTGATTACGGGGCTGGCGTTCAACCTGTTCTTCCTCCCGAACCAGATTGCTTCCGGCGGGGTATCGGGGTTATCCGTGCTTGCCGAGGCCTGGTTTGGGGCGGAGCCGGCTTTTACCCAGTGGGCGCTTAATATTCCGCTCTTTATTCTCGGGGTCATATTCCTCGGTAAACAGTACGGTATCCGCTCGCTGCTGGGGAGCTTTGTGCTGCCGCTGTTTATCTTCCTGACCAAGGATGGTCCGGTACCGACTACGAATCCGCTGCTTGCCTCTATATATGGAGGAATTGGTGTGGGTCTGGGGCTTGGCCTGGTCTTCCGCGGGCGCGGATCTACGGGCGGACTGACCATACTCGCGCAGATTATTCAAAAGCTTACCGGCTTCAGCTTCTCGCTGTCCGTCGTGCTGCTGGATGGTACGGTGATTACACTGGCTGCTTTTGTGCTGGGCATGGAACAGGCAATGTATGCACTGATCGGGCTGTTCGTGACGGGCAAGGTAATCAATGCGCTGGAGGTAGGCTTCAGCACCACGAAGGTAGCGTATATCATCTCCGATCAGACGGAGGATATCTCGCAGGCGATTCTGAATGATCTGGACCGCGGGCTGACCAAGCTGAATGCGCAAGGCGGCTACACCGGAGATAATCGTACCGTGCTGATGGCGGTGGTAGGCCAGAATGAAATTACGAGACTCAAGGCGATCGTCCGCTCGGTAGATCCGAGTGCATTTGTAATTATTACGGAAGCCCATGAAGTGCTGGGCGAAGGTTTCAAAAGAGAAGCGTAGACTCCCTTTAGGGGAGCTCTGCGCTTTTCTTTTGATAAAAGGCATGGCCATTTCCAGTGGGAATATCGGAATAAAGTTAACGTTACATGTTGTATTTATATTAATTCGGTCGTATAATAATACATATTTGCAGAACGGTTATTCACAGGTAATAATGATATAAAGCAGAAACGGGAAGCGGGGATGACAATGACAGGCAAGCTGAGAGCGGCGATTGTCGGATCAACGGGATATGGGGGCGTGGAGCTGATCAGGCTGCTGCAGAGCCACCCTGATATAGAGATTACTTCAGTAATATCTTCTTCGAGCGCCGGTGCGCCGATTGAGGAAGGCTTCCCTCATTTAACAGGGATTGTGCAGCGTAATCTGGATGGTGTGGACGCGGCAGAGATTGCCAACAGGGCGGATGTCGTATTCACAGCTACGCCTTCGGGAGTGAGCGCGAAGCTGGTGCCTCAGCTGCTCGAAGCCGGACTCAAGGTCGTCGACCTGTCCGGGGATTTCCGGTTGAAGGACGGCGCGGAGTATGAGCAGTGGTATAAGCATCCCGCTCCTCCGGAAGCTTATCTGCAGCAGGCGGTATACGGGTTATGCGAGGTATACGGCGAGCGTGCGGCCGGTGTGGATTTCATCTCTAATCCCGGCTGTTATCCCACAGCTACGCTGCTGGGACTGGTTCCGGCACTTGAGGCAGGCTGGATCAAACCGGACAGCATCATTATTGATGCGAAATCCGGGGTGTCCGGGGCAGGACGGGGAACGAGCCTGATGGTTCATTTTGCCGAGATCAATGAGAACTTCAAAGCCTACAAAATCAACAAACATCAGCACATCCCGGAAATTGAGCAGGTGCTTACGGATATCGCCGGGGAAAAAGTAACGGTAACGTTCACTACGCATCTTGTGCCGATGACCCGGGGAATTATGAGCACGATGTATGCCGGGCTGACCGGAGAACACAGCGAGCAGGAGCTCGTGGAGTTATACCGTAAGTATTATGCAGGCAGACCGTATGTGCGGGTGCGTGAGCCCGGAGTGGTTCCGGCGACGAAGGAAGTCAGCGGATCGAACTATTGCGACATCGGCTTCGCGACAGACGCACGTACCGGACGGGTCACCATTGTGTCGGTCATCGACAATATCGTTAAAGGCGCTGCAGGACAGGCGATTCAGAACCTGAATTTGATGATGGGATGGGAGGAAACCCGCGGTCTTGGCTACACACCAGTGTATCCATAAAGTGCAGCGGTCAAACTATAACATGAGCGAGAACAAACTATATACCGTCGTGGAAGGCGGAAGTATTACTACACCTAAGGGTTTCACTTCAGGAGGGCTGCATTGCGGTCTCAAAAAAACCGAACGTAACGACCTCGGAGCTATCCTCTGCGAGGTTCCGGCGACGGCTGCTGCGGTATTTACCACGAATGTTTTTCAGGCGGCTCCGCTGAAGGTGACACGGGAGAGTCTGGCGAACGGGACACTGCAGGCGGTAATCGTGAACAGCGGAAATGCCAATGCCTGCACAGGTGACCAGGGTGAAGCGGATGCGTATGAGATGCGCGCTGCAGCTGCCCGTTATTTGGGCGTGAACGAGCTGGATGTTGCGGTAGCCTCGACCGGGGTAATCGGAGAGCTGCTGAAGATGGACTGTGTGCGCAGCGGCATTGCCGGACTGCCGGAGAAGCTGGATGGCGGCGCTGCCGGTGCAGAGGAGTTCAGCCAGGCGATTCTCACAACGGATCTGGTCAAAAAAGAAAGCTGTGTCAAGCTGACGGTCGGCGGTTCAGAGGTATTGATCGCCGGCGCGGCTAAGGGTTCGGGGATGATTCATCCCAATATGGCGACGATGCTGGGCTTCATGACAACAGATGCTGTCATTGATGCCGAGGATTTGCTCAGCTTGCTGCGTAGCGCGACCAACTCTACTTTTAATATGATTACAGTGGATGGAGATACTAGCACGAATGATATGCTGGTCACTATGGCGAGCGGCCTGGCGGGGAATGAGAAGCTGACGCGGCTGCATCCGGATTGGGAGGCTTTTGCGGCGGCGTTCACGCATGTGTGCCGGAGTCTGGCGATGGCGATTGCCCGTGATGGGGAAGGCGCAACGAAGCTGATCGAAGTGCAGGTGAATGGTGCGGTGCATGATGAAGCTGCTGCAGCTATTGCCAAGACTGTCGTAGGATCGAGTCTGGTGAAGTCAGCGATCTTCGGGGCGGATGCCAACTGGGGACGGATTATCGCCGCTGTAGGCCGTGCGGGAGTGCCGGTATCGCCGGAGCAGGTAGACATTAAGCTGGGAGATATAGAGGTGCTGCGGACGTCGCGTCCGGTGGCTTTTGACGAAGAGAAGGCGCTGCATTATTTGCAAAAAAGTGATACCGTGCTGATCACCGTAACCTTGTCAGACGGAAGCGGAAGTGCTACAGCCTGGGGTTGCGACCTCACTTACGACTATGTGCGCATTAATGCCGCGTACCGCACCTGATCTGCGCTGGTTGGTGGCGGGCAGCGGCCGGAAGTCCAAATATTCACCGTAGTGACGACTGAGCTTTAAGTTAGTATCTTAAGTTCAGCTTATATAGGGAGGTAACTGAGAGATGACGTTTGAACCTATAGAGAAGCAGCCTGGCAGTGGCCTGTTCGTGATGAAATGCGGCGGGAGTACGCTGGCTGCGCTGCCGGATTCGTTCTTTGAGGATTTGCGGGAGCTGCAGCGAAGCGGGGTTCAGCCTGTCATTGTTCATGGCGGCGGTCCGGCGATCTCGGGGAATCTGGAGAAGCTTGGGATTGAGAGCAGCTTCGTAAACGGCCTGCGGGTGACGACGGAAGAAGTGCTCGATGTGGTAGAGATGACGCTGGCTGGAAGCATTAATAAGGCGATTGTCCGCCGGATTCAAGCCACCGGCGGGCAGGCGCTCGGATTATCCGGAGTTGACGGCAACCTGCTTATGGCGCGTCCGGTTGCGAACAGCGATGTATTGGGTATGGTGGGAGAAGTAACCGAGGTCAGAGCGGAGATTGTGACGGGTATCCTCGCGATGGGCTACATTCCTGTAATTGCACCTATCGGTGTGGACGGCGGTGGTCAGCGTTACAACATTAATGCGGATACAGCTGCCGGAGCGGTGGCATCTTTTGTGGAATCGCCTACTATGATCGTGGTTACGGATGTGCCGGGAATTATGCGTGTGCTGGACGGAGAGAAGGTTGTGCTCCCGTCTGTGACGGTGGCGCAGATTGAGGAACTGATTGCGGATGGTGAAATCTACGGCGGAATGATTCCTAAAGTGCGTGCTGCGATGGACTGCATTCAGGGCAAGGTGTCCGAGGTTGTCATTGTCGACGGCAAAGAGCCGAATGTGCTCAGCCGGGTGCTGCAGGGCGAAGAGCTGGGGACGCGGATTGTCCGATAATTATGCAGTTAGCAGCTTAGCTGCCGGAGTGGTATAGAGAGTGCAAGGTTGATCTGATTGGCATCTGGCAGATGGGTATCTGGTGTAGTGGAGAGTAAATTAGAAGCGCTGACGGTAATCCGGCAGCAGCATGGTGGGAGAGTGACTGAGAATGAGTGAGCTTACACAGGCAGATAAGGATTCTTTGACGGGGGCGCCGCAGGAACGTTCTGTAGAAACGAAGGAACAGGGGGCCGCTGCTGCTCCTGCCAAGCTGAGTGCGGTATTCCCGTCGTACGCCAGATATGATATTAGTCTGGTCAAGGGCAAGGGCAGCTGGGTGTGGGATGATCAGGGGAACAAATATCTGGATTTCATGTGCGGGCTCGCTGTAACCAGCCTGGGCCATGCCCCGGAGAAGGTAGGCGCGAAGCTGAAGGAACAGATTGATACGCTGTGGCATGTCTCGAACCTGTTCCACATTCCGGGCCAGGACCGGGTTGCTGCGCTGCTTACAGATAACAGCTGCGCGGACCAGGTATTCTTCTGCAATAGCGGAGCGGAAGCGAATGAAGCAGCGATTAAGCTGGCGCGCCGGTATCACCAGAAGGTGAAGGGTGCGGACCGCTACGAAGTAATCACGTTCGAGCAGTCCTTCCACGGCCGCACGCTGGCTACACTGACAGCAACAGGGCAGGCGAAGGTAAAAGAAGGCTTCCTGCCGCTTCCGGCAGGCTTCAAGACCGTGCCTCTCCATGATCTGGAGGCGCTGAAAGCTGCAATTACGGAGCATACGGCAGCAATCATGCTGGAGATGGTGCTGGCCGAGGGCGGTGTAATTGAGGTGCAGCAGGATTTCTTGGACGCTGTAGTCGCGCTGTGCAAGGAACATGGGCTGTTGCTGATCGTAGACGAAGTACAGACTGGTATGGGCCGTACCGGCAAGCTGTTCGCCCATCAGCATTACGGCATTGAGCCGGATATCTTCACCTTGGCCAAAGGCGTGGCCAGCGGTTTCCCGGCAGGTGTTATGCTGGGCAAGGGTTACCTTCGTGAAGCGTTCAGCCCGGGCAGTCATGCGACTACCTTCGGCGGCACACCGCTGGCGGCAGCGGTTATGGAAGCAACGATTGAGACGATGCTGGAAGACGGGCTGGCGCAGCGGGCTGCTGAGATGGGCGATTATCTGACCGGTTTGCTTAGAGAGAAGCTGGCGGACACTGCGTTCGTGAAGGATATCCGCGGCAAAGGCCTGCTGATCGGAATCGAATGTGCAGAACCAGTGGCAGAGATTGTGCTGGCCGGACAGAAACGCGGATTGCTGTTCGTTCAAGCTGGACCGAATGTCGTTCGCCTGCTACCTAATTTATACGTAACCCGCGAGGAGATCGACCAGGCGGTGGACATCCTTTCGGAACTAATTCATACTTATGCTAACAAAGGAAACGGGGAGGCAGATTCATGAGTCAGGGAACAACGGGCGTTACAGAGGCTATTGCCGCACAGCTCAAGGGACGTGATCTTCTGGAGCTGAATGATTACAGCCCGGAGGAAATCACGTATTTGATTGATTTGGCGATTGAGCTGAAACGCAAAGCCAAGAATGGCGAAGTCTACCAGCCGCTGCTGGGTAAGACGATCGGTCTTATATTCGAGAAATCCTCTACCCGTACACGTGTGTCGTTTGAAGTGGGGATGTATCAGCTGGGCGGTCATGCGCTGTTCCTCAGCAAAAATGATATCCAGCTCGGCCGCGGTGAGACGGTTGGTGATACGGCGCAGGTGATGTCGCGTTATCTGGACGGTATCATGATCCGTACCTTCGGCCATGATAAAGTGGAAGAATTGGCCCGTTATGCATCCGTTCCGGTTATCAACGGCCTGAGCGATCTGGCGCATCCGTGCCAGGTGCTGGCGGATTACCAGACCGTGTACGAGCACAAGGGCAAGCTGAAGGGCTTGAAGCTCGCGTATATCGGTGACGGCAACAACATGGCGCATTCCCTGCTGATCGGCGGTGCCAAGCTGGGCGTACATGTCTCGATTGCCGGACCGGAAGGATATGAGCCAGATGAGGCTGTAGTGGCCGAGGCGCGCGAGATCGCTGAGGGGACAGGTTCGGTCATCACCGTTACCCGCAGCCCGCAGGAGGCGGTACAGGACGCTGATGTGATCTATACGGATGTATGGGCGAGCATGGGCTTCGAAGCCGAGCAGCTGGCGCGTGAGGCGGCGTTCAAGGATTATCAGGTCAACGAGGAGCTCGTGAAGGGTGCCAAAAGCGACTATCTGTTCCTGCACTGCCTGCCGGCCCACCGTGAGGAAGAGGTCAGCACCGGTGTCATCGACGGACCGAACTCCGTCATCTTCGATCAGGCGGAGAACCGCCTGCATGCGCAGAAGGCGCTTATGGCTGCTTTGATGGGCTAGACTAGTACAACCAGAACTAAAGAAGTAATTTAATACAACAAAGAAGCAATTGATGTATTCAGATCCAAGTGAAATTCAGTGATAGTTGTATACTGTGCAATTAAAAACAGCGAAAAGGGAGGCTTGCCTCTTATAACTGTAGTCTGTACAACTAAATCTGCCCGAATTGGTGAAAACCGCGTACAACTGGCAGTTTAATTGTACGAAATACAACTAAATGGATAATCGGTTGGAAATCAGACGATTTAGTTGTATAAAGTACAATTAAGCCTGCATATATACCGTAATCGGGTTACTGCAAACCCTCAGCAGCCAATTACCAAAGTAGTTTTTCTAGTTTAAATCTGACATTCTACTAGGCCTATGTAAGTTCTGTTAGTTGTTTGAATCGTAGAGTAAAACAGGGGTAATCCTGTTTGGATCTTATCTTATATACAAACCTATATAAGATGAACTGGATTGAAATAAGAGGGGGAGAAGGATCGAAAGGGAATTTTGGAACTGTAGGAGCGTTAGCGTCCGCCTTTGTCTCCGGATATTGTCCGCCGCTACGCGGTATATTCAAAGATATCTGGAGACAACAGCGGCCGAAAGTCCAAATATTCTCTGCAGTGACGTCCAGAACCCGATTATGAGATTGCAGTTGATCTTATAACACCCCCCATACTGAAAGGAAGTTGCACCCCCATGGCAAAAGAAAAAATCGTCCTCGCCTATTCAGGCGGATTGGATACCTCAGTCATTCTGAAATGGCTGAAAGAAACCTATGACGCGGAGATTATTGCTTTTACAGCCGATATCGGCCAAAAGGAAGAGCTGGACGGCCTGGAGGAGAAAGCCCTTGCCACCGGTGCCTCCAAAGTCTACATTGATGATCTGCGCGACGAATTCGCGAATGATTTCATCTACCCGATGTTCCAGTCGGGTGCGCTTTATGAAGGCCAATACCTGCTGGGCACAAGTATCGCCCGTCCGCTGATTGCTAAGCGTATGGTGGACATCGCCATCGCCGAAGGCGCAACTGCTATTGCTCACGGGGCAACCGGCAAAGGGAATGACCAGGTGCGTTTCGAATTGAACGCCGCAGCCTTGTCCCCAAGCATCAAAGTGATTGCTCCTTGGCGTCTTGAAGAGTTCCGTAACCAGTTCCCGGGACGCGCGGAAATGATCGCTTACGCTGAAGCCAACGGTATTCCGGTACAAGCATCAGCAGCGAAGCCGTATTCGATGGACCGTAACCTGTTACATATCAGCTATGAGAGCGGCGTGCTGGAAGATCCTTGGTTTGATCCAAGCGCACCGGAGAACAAAGAAATGTTCCTGCTGTCAAATGCGCCGGAAGATGCTCCGGATGAAGCGGAATATCTGGAGCTGGACTTCCTGAAGGGCGACTGTGTAGCGCTGAACGGCGAACCGTTATCGCCGCTGCAAGTCATGGAGAAGTTGAATGAGCTCGGCGGCAAGCATGGCATTGGACGCGTCGATATGGTGGAGAACCGTTTTGTCGGCATGAAGAGCCGCGGCGTGTACGAAACACCTGGCGGCACGATCCTGTTCACCGCTCACCGCAAAATGGAGTCGATCACCATGGACCGTGAAGTCATGAACCTGCGCGACAGTCTGATCACCCGTTACAGCACGCTTGTGTATAATGGCTTCTGGTTCGCTCCTGAACGGCTTGCCTTGCAGGCTCTGGTGAAGGAAAGCCAGAAGAACGTAACCGGTACTGTACGCGTCAAGCTGTACAAGGGCAATATCATTGGGGCCGGTGTGAAGAGTCCGGTCAGCCTGTACAACCCGGATATCGCTACTATGGAAGCAGATCCTACACAGGCATATGATCAGGGAGATGCCACTGGCTTCATCCGTCTGAACGCTCTGCGCCTAAAGGTATCGGCTGGCGTAGCAGAGTCCAACAAGTAGCAGCATGTAGCTCTTAGCGGTTTTTCAAAATATAAGAATTTATAAAGTATCACACAATATAAGCGGACAGAAGAAGGCCGTTCCTCCCATCCGGACAGGGGCGGCCCTTCTAACGTCAATCGAGGAGGAAACAACAGGTGAGCAAGCTGTGGGGCGGACGTTTTACCAAGGGAACGAACAAGCTGGTGGAGGAGTATACGGCTTCCATCGGATTCGATAAGGCACTTGCAGAAGAGGATGTGCAGGGCAGTCTGGCGCATGTCACGATGCTGGGCAAATGCGGGATTCTGCCGCAAAATGATGTGGAGACGATCAAGAACGGACTGAATAAGGTACTGGATAAGGTGCGTGCGGGAGAGATTGTGTTCTCCGTAGCCGATGAAGATATTCATATGAATATTGAAAAGAATCTGATCGAAGAGATCGGTCCGGTCGGCGGCAAGCTGCACACCGGCCGCAGCCGTAACGATCAGGTAGCGACGGATATGCATCTCTACTTGCGTAACCGTGTAGTAGAGCTGGTGGCTCTCCTGCATGAGCTGCAGGAAGCGCTGATCGGGCAAGCCAAGGACAATGTGGAGACCATTGTTCCGGGCTACACCCATCTGCAGCGCGCTCAGCCAATTCTGTTCGCGCATCATCTGCTGGCTTATGTATCCATGTTCCGCCGCGATGCGGAGCGCCTGACCGACAGCTACAAGCGGATCAACGTGCTGCCGCTGGGTGCAGGGGCGCTGGCGGGAACGACGTTCCCGATTGACCGCCACTTCGTGGCAGAGCAGCTGGGCTTCGACAGCGTCTATGAGAACAGCCTGGACGCCGTCAGCGACCGAGACTTCATCGTTGAGTTCCTGGCCAACGCAGCGCTGGTGATGACTCACCTGTCCCGGCTCAGCGAAGAGCTGGTGCTGTGGAGCAGCACGGAGTTCAGCTTCGTAGAGCTGGACGATGCCTTCTGCACCGGCAGCAGCATCATGCCGCAGAAGAAGAACCCGGATGTGCCGGAGCTTGTGCGCGGCAAGACAGGCCGTGTCTACGGCAACCTGATCGGACTGCTGACCGTGCTCAAATCGCTGCCGCTGGCCTACAACAAGGATATGCAGGAAGACAAGGAAGGCATGTTCGATACGGTTGCCACGCTGACAGGAGCGCTGCAGCTGTTCGCGCCGATGATCTCCACGATGAAGGTGAACAAGGCGCGGATGCGCGAAGCCGTGAATACCGATTTCTCTAACGCGACCGATATCGCTGACTTCCTGGTGGGCAAGGGTTTGCCTTTCCGTCAGGCGCATGAAGTTATCGGCAAGACGGTATTGTACTGCATTAACGAAGGCAAATTCCTGCTGGATCTGACGCTGGAGGAATTCAAGCAGTTCTCGCCGCTGTTCGATGACCAGATCTACGGTGTATTGCAGCCGGAGGCGGTTGTGAACGCCCGTAACGTATACGGCGGCACAGCTACTGTTCAGGTGCAGGCAGCCATTGAACGGGCCGAGGCGGCTCTGCTGGCCGCCAATGAATGGGTTGTGCAGCATGGGAATGCTGCACAATAAGAAGCAGCTAAGCTGGCAGCGGATATAACTGAATCAACAAGTGGAAACGGCTGTGCTGTCCTTTAATAAGGACGGTATCGTTTCAGCGAGAAAGATAAGGAGCATTTATTGTGCAAAGCATATAAATTCTTATCTTTTCAAAAAGACTGTCCTCTACCGCATCGATAGGATGCGGGAGGACAGTCTTTTTTTGCAGGGAATAAAGTTATAATTCACTTGCGTGGCGGGTACCCGCTTACAAGTCAGCGGACTTTACTTTGCCCAGTGGCAGCCAGTTCAGTACATCACGGATCTTGGTATCCCAATATCCCCATTCATGCTCGCCCGGCCCTTCCTCGTAAGTCAGTGACAGCTTGGTCTTGGAGCAGGCCTTACGGAACGTCTGATTGTCCTCATAGAGGAAATCTTCGGTGCCGCAGCACTGATAGAGAAGGGGCTTCGGCCCTTTGGAGCGGTCCACTTCCTTCAATAACCACAGCAGGTCTTCAGATGTGCCGGCAATGTCCTTGTCTCCATAAATCTGCACATATTCTTTAGTCTTCTGCGCGGGATCTTCCCCGTTCAAGAAATTATGTGCCATATCCAGCGCACCCGACAGACTCGCGGCAGCAGCCCAGTCTTCCGGCTTGCGCAGCCCCAGCTTCATCGCTCCATAACCGCCCATCGACAGCCCGGCTACGAAGTTATCCTCGCGTTTTGCTGACAACGGGAAGAACGAACGGGCCAGCGCCGGCAGCTCCTCACTGATAAATGTCCAATACCGCCCGCCTGCCGCCATGTCCGTGTAGAAGCTGCGGTGGACCTGAGGCATAACAACGGCAATGCCCATCTGTGCTACATAACGCTCTATCGAGGTCCGGCGCAGCCAGATCGAATCATCATCAGATAAGCCGTGCAGCAAGTATAGCGTAGGGTGAAGATTCCCCCGTGACACGTTGCTCATTCCGATCTGTGTAGTGGTCTGCTGCGGCAGAATCACGGTCATCGAGGTGTTCAGCCCCAGCACTTCCGAATAAAACTTGCATTCGATTAAAGCCATTTGCATATCCCCTTTCAGCCCAAATAATAGCACAGCCGCTAAACGATATAAATTGTAGAAATCTCTAGATTTATTCCTTGCAAGCATTGCTGGTGCCGGAGTTGAAAGAATATAATGGAAGTAGGTAGAAAGATTCAGAGAAACGGAAAAGGTGCAGGACTCAAGACCGATGATTGAATCCAATAGAGCATAGGGAGCGAACAGGATGTCTTGGAGAGACAAGTGGAACCGAAACCGTGAGCGGGGCAGGGAAGAGGGATTTACGCTGATTGAGGTGCTGGCAGCCATCGTGATTTTGTCGATAGTTTCTCTGGTGCTAACCTCCTACTTCACCAATGCGCTGTCCTATTCGAAATCGAACCAGAATAAGACGATCATGGTCAATCTGGCGCGTAATGCGCTGTTTTATATGGAGAAGCAGGATTTTGAGAAGCTTGAGCTTTATTTCAGAGGGAAGCCCGGATCAGGAGCCCAACCTCAGATCATAGGACATCCGGCGATTCAAGCTGCTGGCTGTGTGCCGTTGACACCCACTGTAAGCTGCAGTGTCTATAGTACTGCGGTTAGTGATGTGACCACTTTGGCGAAGGTACTGAATCCTACTATAAATAACGTCAATTATCATATAGATATTGAATATCAGTCGTCCTTGCATCAAGGGATGATCGGCTCCTCCGATCCGGTTGAACAAGCCACTGCGGAGTTTCTTTTGCCGGTTCGAATTAAAGTAAAGGATTCAGGCAAGGGTGGGACTAATGTCAAGGAGACAGTTGTGGAGGGGTATATTACCGATGAGAAAATTCGTTGATCTTCTCCGCAGGGAACAGGGTTTCACACTTATTGAGCTTATTGCGGCGCTCTCTTTGTTCTCCCTGGTATCCGGACTGATCTATGGCGTGATGATGTTTGGTGTGCAGAGTTATCAGAGAGTTACGATGGAGAATACATTAAGGGATGAAAGTGACCTGTTGATGTCTGCTATTATTACTGAAATCTATACCTTTGCTCCAAGTACTGTGCGTTCAGGCACGAATCAAACTATATTTCTACAGAGAGACAATATCAATGGAGGAACCGATGAGGTGGAAATTGGAATAGCGGGCGGACAGTTGGTGATTAACGAGATTCCTGCATCAAACCCGGGAACCCCAGATCCTGCAGATTCTCTAGCTACTCCGGTACCAGCGGATACCTACAATACGCGTACTTCGACTGATTCGAAGCTGGGTCCAGCTTCCTCCATCACTCTGGAATGCAGTGCGAATACAATACAGCCATGTGAGAGTGGTTTGTTGAATATTAATCTTTCACTGGTCTTACAACGCGGGGACAATACACGGCAGCTCAATCTTGAGAGCAAATTCGGATTCTAGGGGCGGTGGGCTGAAATGGAATTTAGCAAAAAGAAAAATGGCAGCTTGTCTCGGTTTGTCGCCAAAATAGAGTCGGAACGCGGTTCTGCTCTTGTACTGGTCATGTTCGTGGTGCTGCTCCTTACAATCCTTGGTTTGGCGGTTCTTGGTGCAACAGTTGGGGGAGCCCAGCGAAGTGAGACGAGGGAGAATGATGTGCAGTCGCTGCATCTTGCCCAGAAGGGACTTAATGAAGCTGCTGCCTACATCCAATCTGAGCTGCAGGGACTCAAGCTGGAGGATATTGATCCGCAAAGCTTGGGAGATATTCTCGGGAAATTGGATGACAATAAATCGAGCCTGAAAGTAGCTACGGAATTGCAGTCTACCAGTAGCGGTTCGGTTGATGGTATTGAATACGATGATACTAAGAACAAACAGGTAGGAAAACAGTCCATTAAATATACGATTACTATTAGTTCCAAGGCTGTGGTTAACGGGGTGGAGCGGACATTGAGGCAGCAGGTTATTATAGACAGCTATCCGGACTTCCTTAAGTATGTGTTCGGTTCACAAAAGACGCTTAGACTTAATGGATCGCCTATCCTCAAAGGCAATGTATATGCGGGGGAGAAGCTGCTAGTAACCAATACACCTTGGTATACATATTTGGGAAGGCGATATCCTGAGGTCACCAAGGGTTTCCCTAGGATCACCAGTAATGCTGATGGATCGGCTTTGGGTGAGGTACATGTCCAGTCAATAAGCAGTATTAAATACAAGGAGAGATCTCAGCCGGTTACTTCCGAAGATCAAGAAAGCGATATGACCTCTCTTCCTGAGACGGAGAACGAAAGGAATGACATTTTAAATAAGATCCTGCATGTGAATTCGTCTAATATCAAAATTAAAGAGAAGAACAAATTTGTCCAGATCAACGTAGAGGAGTCGTTCTTCGATAAGCTGGCACAGGGCCTAACCCTCTCAAAAGATGAGGCTGCTCAAAAAACATTAAGAAACAGCATGCGTACGCAATATAAGCTGGGCATTGCAAACCTTAACTCATGGATCGTTGCCCGTCCTGAAGTTACACATATTCAAGGAATGCCGGTAGCTCCGGTCAAGGTACTTCCGGATGCTGAGGAAGCTGTCGTTGAGCAGTACGAAAAGGATTTGAATGATTACAATATGAAACTCCAGCAGTTGGAGACTCTGGATTCTACTATGATCTTTAATGGGAATTTGGTCGTTGATGGTTTGGCCTATAAGAAACTGTTCTATCCGCCGGAAACGTCTACTCAAAATGACCCCAAAAGCGGAGAGTTGCCACGCTGGTTCATAGTAGCCGGGAATTTGGAGATTAATAACTTTACAGCGGATTTTTTACCGGTCCGGGGCAATATATTAGTTACAGGTAATGTGAAAATCAAAGGGAATGTTGAATTCGATTCGACGATGCTGGTGTTGGGGGAGACGACTGTAGAAGATGCCAACATAAAGGGCATACGAAGCAGTAACGGATCGAATAATGAGGAGACTAAAGAACTGGTACTGATCTCCAAAGGGAAAGTGCTTATAAACCGCCTGCATGCCTTTGCTGTAAACGAACCAAGCGTAGAAGAAACGATGGAAGCTTTTTTCTACACAGACTCCAGCGGAGAATTGTATGGCGTAGGTTCTATGTTCCACCTGATAGGCGGGTTTTTCGCCAAAGGCAACCTGACAGTTAATGCAGTCACGGGGAAAGTTGTAGAGCCTGATCCACTTACAGGCGGGGGCCTTGTCATTTCACAGACACCTGCGCCTGAACGTTTTGTAATTGATTATAAACCGGATATTTATGAGAATCAGCAGTCCAGCTTACCCAGAGTACAAACCGTTAATGTAAATGTCGGACCTATGCAACTGGTGAACTGAAGAGCTGCAATAAAAAAGGAGCCATTTCGCGGCAGTATCAACTGCGCAAAATGGCTCCTTTTAGTTTAGATTTCTTTAATAACGGTCATCCGTATCAAGAGGGTTTACTTTGACAAGAATAGTTGCTTTGATTAATGGGTTATTGGCATATTGAACAGTTACCAATGCACTTCCGCTTTTGTGGGCATGAATTTTCCCTCGGTTGCTTGAGTCCACCGGAGTTTGGAAGGAAGCAATACCTGAGAAGGTGCTTTCCCAGTTCAATTGATCTCGTACATCCTCCAGAACAATTTCTCTAGGGGAAAACCAGAGAAGCTGGTCTAGATACCTGAAATCTCCGACGTTCATTTCCACTATAGTACCGGTGAACTGCATATCAGTAAGAGCCAGTGTTTCAATCTTAATTGACTTGGTCCTGGTGACGCCTCCTGCTGTAACAGAAACAGTAATGTTATCCTTCGGACTGTTGCCGGTGAGAATATACTTGGTCTTATCGTTGGCAGCTTTAGTAAGGGTTGCATATTGTCTACCATCGGCCTCCAGGATCCAATCGTTAACTTTGCGGTCATCCGCATTATCAGGCGTGAAATTCTTTAAGTTCAGTTCAATGGATTTACCTACAAATACACTGCCGGCACCTTCAATGGTAAAGTCTGTTAAAGGGTTGGTGATGGTAACTATTTTAGAGGCAGGAGTACCAGCCGTATTACTATTGCTGTATGCAGTTACGGTGATGGTGTATTTCCCACTTTGAGACGCATTGAAAACTCCAATAGGTGAAGAGGGACCCGTCGTTGTCAGGTAATTATTAACCACGTTCTCTCCAGCATCTGTAACAGTCCAGCTATAGTTAATCCCCGTCTCAACCGGTTGGCTGATATATGAAGCAGTGAGGTCTATAGAAGAATTGACAGTTCCCGACTTATCTCCTGTTAGTGTTATCTCGCGTATTGGCTCAGGAGGAGTAAGGGGATCTACAGTAATTGTTGCTGTATTGCTGATAACATTGCTTCCATCTTGGGCCGTAGCTGTGACTTTTGCCTGCCCGACAGCTATTCCTTTAATCACACCATCACTTGTGAATTCGATGATATTGCTGCCGTTGACGATTGTCCACAGGAGCTTTTTGTTCTTTTCCTCTACATCCGGTGGCTCTATCGCCGTCACTAAAGATTGGAGTGATAACGGGCTGTCAACTAATATAGTTTCATCCCGTACAGTTATTGAAGTGATTTCAATAATCACTTCGAGATCAACCCTAGTGAACGTCAGGGTCACACTTATTAATGGAGCCGGTGTAACCGTTGGTGTTGCGACAGCAGTAGTAGGTGCAGGCGTAGCTGTTGCGGTAGCTACCGGAGTAGACGTCGCTGTAGGGACTGCCGTTGGGACTGCGGTGGCGGCTGGTAAAGGAAGGGTTCCTTTTAGTGTTGCAAGATGAGCGTTCATTGAACCACCTAGTGTACCAGGAACACTGAACGATTCCACGATAATTGAACCGGTTATGTTCGTGCTGTCAGAGCGCATAACAGCTAACGGTGCAAGGAAGTTTCCATAAAAAGTGCCCTCAGTTCTTAATGTGCTTGCATTTGGGAAATTGTAAAGAATATGACTTGAATCAGTTTCGCCAAAATTGTACCAGATATTGGTGAATTGTGGACTATCCCCGATGATATTAACTATGGCAATTGAGTTTTTGGGAATATTAAACTTCATTCCTCCAGGCTTAATATCATCAGCACTTACTTTGAAAACGTTATAATCGGCACGTTGGCCGTCGAATACAAGCAGGCCGTTCACAGGCTTAGTGCTTACCGCTGGAGAAAGTGTGTTCAGATGAACTGATAACGCCTTTAGATATGCAGCTGTTTTATCAAAATTAATAGGATTTCCTTGCTTGATGTCGCCGTGAATATTACTTAAGCTTCTAACATTATTATTGAAATTTCTGCCGTAAGTAATATCGGCATTGATTTCAATACCAGTGTCAGAGCCGCTATTGCTGTTATAGGTAAAATCTTGACCGGCGATCATAATTCCTTTTGGCTTTATAACTACGCCACCAGATCTGTTACCCATAGTGATATCCCAACCTGCGGCAACATTTCCATCTACATTTAAGTTTCCTATGCTAATATCGATATTCTTTAAAGCGAAAATATTAAAATCACCAGCTAGTCCCAATGTAGAACCAGTAGTAGATAATGAAGGATCAAAAGCATCTACTGTAGGAACAGGAGTCGGTATAGGCGTCGGCGTTGCTGTTGCGGCAACTGTTGGTACTGCTGTTGGTGAAGCCGTAGCCGTAGCTGTAGTCACAGGTGCAGCAACAGCATGGATTTCATCAAACGTAATGCTGGAGTTATCCAGAACATATTTCTGCGCAGCCTTAGGTATGAAGCTTAAGGTGAATTTATATATAAGCGGGTCCACCGTACTGTTAGGGTTAATAGGCTTATAATATTTGATTCCATCAACTGTAGTTAGCAGGAACTTGATGTCATCGAAGGTTGCTGTAATTGTGTAACCCTCTGTGAGACTACCAGTCCTGGTGAAACCTTGCGGCAGTGTTTTTTCACTGATTTCAAGATTTGGAGCAAATGTCTCCTCATAGCGCAGATTGGAAATCACCAGGTTGTCTTTCCCTTGATGTGGAGGTTGAACTTCCGTTAATGGTAATGTTTTTGGAGTAATGCTGTAGTCTATCGTTACCGTCTTGTCTCTACCTATTTTGGTAGCAGATTGGCTTCGGCTGATCGATAAAGAAGAATCCACCTTCTTTACGGTCAAGGGGATGGTAACTGGCGAAGCGGAAGCGCCCTGGTCATCTTTTGCCGTAATCACAATTTGAATATCCCCGCTCTCAGAAAGCGGATTTCGGAAGGTCTGAGTAATTGTTTCTTCCGATCCTACGCGCCGGTCTTTAATAATATAATCCGGGCTGGTCATTTCCGTTCCATTCACAATAAATTTCAGACTGGTAGTCACGCTGCGGTCCTTCAGATCCAAATCGGCTACTGAATAGCTTACAGTCAGCTTATCTTGATAGGATGGGATAACAGTTCCGCTGTCAGGTGCATAAACGGTGATTTTGGGAGCGTGATTGGAACCCATGAATGCTCTATACATAGAATTGACGAATAGTTTTTGTTCCCAAACCGGGAATACAGCCTCGCTGCTTGAAAGACCGGATCCAAAAAGGTGGCCGGTGCCGGAATAGGTTACATTACCTTTGGAGTAAGTGTAGTAGTGGTTCCAGCTATCATCAGGTGTCCGCTGGTCCTTATCGCTAGACTCGCTGATAATGTTATACCACGGCACAACTGTCGGATCTTCCAGATCGAGAGTGAAGTACTGGTTATGTGTTTTTGCTACCTTAGGCACATCTATACTGGTCTGTGCACCGTCGCTATTCTGCTGACTCAGGTAAAAAGGATATTGCATAAGTAAGCCATCGTTCACCGGTTTTACTTTGGTTGATGGATTAAGCGCATTATGGCCGAGATTGACAACGGGATCCTTTTGGCCCGTAATTTCTTTGAAGTTGTTTACCCAGGTATTTCCGCCATAAAGGTTAATGACAGTGTCATGTGTGAACATAACGCTTTGGTGGGAGATCCCAATAAAATTTTTCACTGCTTCTATAGATATAGTCTTCATGATTGCTTTTAAGTAATATTCATCACGGAAACCGAACAATAACATATCATAGACGCCATTGAGGCCATAGTTCTGAGTTTTTGTGTAGGTGTTCTCAACATAAGAATTGAACTCATCCATAGTCATGACAGTAATATCTAAAGAGTAATCAGTTGAAGCCAGATAATCCTGATTCATGTTTACAGTTTTTTTCAAACTGCTTTCGGGAATAGTGCCGGTTCCGGCAGGAGTAACCTGGAGAACCTTTACAACGGTCTTCTCATTCCGGTAACGGATACTTCCGCGTTCAAAATCTTTTAATTGCAGAGTACTGGTAGGATTGCTAATTTCAAGCTTCCAGTACAACAGCCCTGAGAAAGTCCGGGGGAGCGTATACTCCAGTGTTCCGTTTGCTTTGTTCACTTTGACTGAAGTTACAACCTGTTGTTCGCTCATGGCAATGGATTTATCAAGGTTAATGTACAACTTGGCTGTCAAAGGATGATTCTCGAGGTCTATAGTGTTGCCGACGCTGAAGTTGAATTTCAACTTATCACCTGGAACATAGATCTTTCCGTCTGTGGAGGCGGGAACGTAGTTTTGGATCTCACTGCTGTTAGTAATTTCAAGTTGTGGGCGTTGCTTCAGGATGGAACTGTCGGTCTTCAGACCGTTGAAGAAATCAGTCAGTCCATTATCATTCAGAAAAAGAACATTGCTTTTCTTAGCTGAAGAGCTGCGCAAGGGATTGAAAGCTTCATAGAGGATGCCTTTGCTGGCGCCTGACTTCTCTTGATTTAAAAAGGTTTGCTCATGGAAAATTACATACAAGCCCTTATCAATGAAGAGCTTAGTAATATCGTCCGCCCGAAGACGCGTAATATCGTTCTGGACTGCCGAGGTATTCATTGCTTTGGAGCGGACAGAAGGGTCCGTATCCTTAAGATTACCCAGGGTTACGGGACTGTAGGTACCTTTACCTATGTAGATGCCGTCATATTGTCCATCCAGATCATCGCGTAATGCTACAAATCTCTTCATGCTCATGGTAACGACTGTAAAGTCTGTCAATCCGGTCTTGAGGGAGGATAACTGGCTTGCACCGTCTTCCGTGACTTCAAGCAGGCGAATCGGATAACTGGCCGGGCCAGCGTCAATTTTGGATACCATGCTCCAGACGATACCAGCCATGATCAAAACCAGTGGAAGGCTAAGCATAAGCAGCAGTCTTTTTCGTTTCAAGACCTTCATCGCGATCTCTCCCCAATAGTTATAAATAACACAAAATTTGTCATATAAACTTCTATTTTGCCTTATAAAGTCTGCAGTTTAGGTCGGTTTCCGTTGTAAAATTATCCATTCTATGCTATATACATTCTAGGACATATTTAGTAGATAGGCAATTAAAAGATATGCATATTAACCTAGAAAACTGAGACTAAATAACTATAAAATTTAAGATATTTTACGCGGGGACAATAGATACGCTGAGTTCAGCGGATTAGAGTGATTAGTTTGTACTAAGGTCAAAAATAAAGCGCTCTGGAGTGAAACGGATATGGCTATCATGAAGAAGAGACTGGGAGATTTGCTTGTAGAGAACGGGATTATCTCTCAAGAACAGCTTGAAGAAGCGCTAGTGGAGCAACGCAAAACCAAACGCAAGCTGGGAGATCTTCTAATTACTCAAGGCTATATCACTGAGCAACAGCTCATTGAAGTGCTGGAGTTTCAGTTAGGTATCCCCCATGTAAGCCTGTTTAAATATCAAATAGACCCGGCGATCACGCAGATTATCCCTGAGAGTATGGCTAAACGCTATCAAGTGCTCCCTTTCATGAAGGAAGGCAGCAAGCTGATGGTGGCGATGGCAGATCCCTTGGATTATTTCGCCATTGAAGATTTGCGCATGAGTACCGGATTCCGGATTGAACCGGCGATTTCCAGCCGGGACGAGCTGACAAGAGCGATAGCCAGACACTATGGCATGCGGGACTCTATGAGCCAGATGATGGTTGAGCTTCCTACTCAGGAAGAAATAGAAGAAACAGAAATTACGGATGAGGATTCACCGATTGTCCGTCTGGTCAACCAGATGATTCAGCAGGCTGTGTCATTACGGGCTTCGGATATTCATGTCGACCCGGGTGAGAATAATCTCTCCATCCGTTACCGGATTGACGGAACTTTACGTACAGAACGGATCATTCCTAAGCAAATGCAGGGCTTTATAACCGCGAGACTTAAGATTATGGCCCGCTTAAATATAGCAGAACGGCGATTACCGCAGGATGGCCGGATCAAAATGCAGTTTGACTACAAGATGGTCGATATACGTGTCTCTTCGCTTCCAACTATGCATGGCGAGAAGATCGTACTGCGGCTCTTGGATCTAAGTACCGGAGTGAAGTCTGTAGATACTCTGGGATTCAGTGACGGGAACGCGGAAACCTTTAGAGATATGATCAGCAAGCCATACGGAATACTCCTGATTACAGGCCCGACGGGCAGCGGTAAATCAACAACCTTATATTCAGCCTTGAGTCAGCTGAACACTGAGAATGCAAATATTATTACAATCGAAGATCCTGTGGAGTATCAGCTTGAGGGCGTTAATCAGGTACATGTGAATCCGGCGATTGGCCTGACCTTCGCAGCGGGCCTCCGTTCCATTCTTCGGCAGGATCCGAATATCGTTATGGTAGGAGAAATACGGGATACGGAAACTGCGGAAATTGCTGTGCGTGCTTCGCTGACAGGACATCTCGTATTGTCCACATTGCATACAAATGATGCCATCAGCACGATCTCAAGACTGCGTGACATGGGTGTTGAGCCCTATCTGATTGCATCTTCCTTGCTGGGGGTTGTCGCTCAGCGGCTGGTGCGCAAAATTTGCCCGGATTGCAAAGAGGAACACAAGCCCACTGAACAGGAAGCCATTATGTTACGGCGCCATAGCCTGCCTGCTGAGGTGATATACCGCGGGAGAGGCTGCGGTAACTGCAATAATACGGGCTACCGGGGACGGATTGCCATACATGAGGTGCTGAAGATTAATGATCGTATGCGGCAGCTGATTACCGACTCTGCTTCCATAGAAGAGCTTCGTGCAGCCGGAAGAGAACAGGGAATGGTGCAATTGATGGAAGACGGGTTCATCAAAGTGTCCAAAGGAATTACAACATTGCAGGAAGTAATGCGTGAGACGGTATCGCATTAGTTAGGGGGAGTAAGAATGCCATTATTCAATCGTGATATTGTTCAGCTGCTGCACATGGCCTTTACTTCCAAAGCTTCGGATTTGCATATATCTGTTGGATCGCCACCGGTTATCCGGATTGATGGGATGCTTCATACGCTTGAGGGAGAGAACATCGTCCCCCAAGAATCTGCAAGCATGGCGGATACTTTGCTTGGCAGCAGCGGGAGTGAAATCTTCCGCAATATTGGAGAAATGGATTTCTCTTACCCTCTGGACAACGGAGTCCGGTATCGTGTCAATGTGTATAGGCAAAGAGGGGAAGTCAGTATAGCGGCGCGGGCAATACCTGTAGAGATCCCAACTCTTGAACAGTTATCATTGCCTCCCATACTCTCCAGTCTTGCTATGAAACCGCAGGGTCTAATATTAGTAACGGGTCCCACAGGCAGCGGTAAATCCTCAACACTTGCCGCAATGCTGAATCATATCAACAGGACAGAACGCAAGCATATTGTGACTCTGGAAGATCCGATAGAATTCCTGCATAATCACGGCACTTGTTTAATAGATCAGCGTGAGGTGGGAAGTGATACCGGCAGCTTCGCCAGCGGATTACGGGCTGCGCTCCGGCAGGACCCTGATGTAATTCTGGTAGGTGAAATGCGCGATTTGGAGACGATGTCGGCAGCAGTTACCGCTGCGGAGACCGGACACCTTGTGATGGCCACTCTACATACGACAGATGCACCGCAGACGATTGACCGGATTATTGATACGTTTCCAGGCCATCAGCAAGGTCAGATTCGTTCACAGCTGGCTTCGGTTCTACTGGCGGTACTCTCGCAGCGGCTGTTCCCGCGGGCAGGAGGCCGGGGGCGGCTGAGCGCAACGGAGCTGCTAATCAATACTCCGGCTGTCGCTAATCTCATTCGCACGGAAAAGACCCATCAGCTCAAAAATGTGATGCAAACCGGGCGTTCACTCGGAATGCACACGCTTGAAATGAATATCCGTGAACAATTGCAGTATGGGCTTATTAAACCCGAAGCTGCCAGTGCTTATCTCACGGAGGTGGGCAACTGATGCCGCAGTTCGAATATCAGGTTAAGACTCATGCCGGAAAGCAATTGAAGGGGAAGCTCACTGCAACGGACAAGGCCATTGCGATGGAAGAGCTCCGTAAACGCGGATTGACAGTGTTCTCACTTGTAGAACGCAAAACCACAATCCTGTCTATGGAGATTTACATCGGGAATCCGGTCAAGACGATTCATTTCATCATTTATTGCCGCCAGTTCGCCACGCTAATGCGTGCCGGTGTTTCTATTGTTGATGCTACGCGTATATTGGCGGAGCAGACGGAGAGTAAACCTCTACGCAAGGCATTACTGGATGTGAATTCCAGCTTGTTAAGGGGGACGGCGTTCTCGCAAGCCATTCAGGACCATAAGAAAATATTCCCGCCGCTCTTCGTCAGTATGATCCGTGCAGGTGAGGAAACAGGTGATCTGGAAGGAACGCTTGAGCGGCTGGCGGTGTATTTCGAGAAGCAGCATACAACCACTGAGAAGATCAAATCAGCGCTCACTTATCCAATTACAGTTGGAGTTATGGCCATTGCGGCCGTGGTGTATCTTCTCTGGGCGATTGTGCCCCAGTTCGTCAGCATGTTTGAGTCAATGAATGCAGAACTGCCCGCTATTACCAAGATGGTACTGGCACTCAGTAAAAGCATTCAGGGGCAATGGTATATTTGGTTGCTGGTAATTATTCTGCTTATAACTGCCTATCAGTTTGCCAAACGGACAGAACGTGGTGCGTATGCGCTTGATTATGCAAAGCTCAAGATTCCGGTGTTCGGCAAGCTGAATCAAAAAGGCTCCATTGCGCAATTCACGCGAACCTTCTCTTCGTTGTATGCCAGCTCCGTGCCTATTCTTCAATCGCTCGCGATTGTGGAAGAAGTGGCAGGTAACCGGGTAATTGGCGGATATATCCGCAAGGCGAGTGATTCTCTTCGTCAAGGTAAGCCGTTGTCAGAGCCGTTGAAGAAAGCCTGGGTATTTCCGCCGCTGGTTACGCAGATGATTGCCATCGGTGAGGAGACAGGGGCGCTGGATCAGATGCTCTCCAAGGTTGCTGATTTCTATGAAATGGATGTAGAGAATACCGTTGACCGTCTGAAATCACTGCTTGAGCCGTTGCTTATTGCTTTTCTGGCAGGGGTGGTTGGAATCATAGTAGCAGCCATAATGTTGCCTATGTTCAGTCTTTACAGCAATATGTGAGCCTTGTGCTCCTTGCATAGATTGAGAGGGGTGACGCCAAACAGGCGGACCGGGGGCTTAAATATAAGTAGGCTCCTCGACTAGCTGGGATAGGACAAGTACATTTCGATGAGAGTAGTAGGGCAGCAAGAAATTACGGAATAACGGAGTATCGGTCTTATTCAATAACATCATTTATAAGGGGGAAACGGCATGTTGGCACAAGCTATTCGTAAGAAATTGGGCAAGGCAGTTAAAGAGGAAAAAGGGTTTACGTTGATTGAGTTATTGGCGGTTATTGTGATAATTGGTATTATTTCAATAATTGCAGTACCCCTCATTGGAAATATAATTAAAGATTCTAGAGATAACGCTGATGTTGCTACAGCACGACAAGTTTATGACGCTGCCCGATTATATATCGTAGGTGAGAAGAACGGAGCTTTTACAGATACTACAGTAGTAAATATTGTTGGGGCTGCTGCATCTGATACACTTCAAGGAAAAGGTTACCTGGATGCCAAGCTTTATCTTCCTAGCACTAAAAAGGAAATTACCGGAGGAACTGTAAACTTTGCAGCAGGAAAATTGACATCCGTAGTATTAGTATGGGGTACCGGAACTAACGATAAAAATACTTTCACAGATATCCAAGTTTTAAGTTCTAAAAAATAAAGGTAGCGATAATTCAACAAAAAGGAATCGGAATTCCCGATTCCTTTTTTAAAATTCACCAGACAGGAACCGTTGAACCATGACGATTTTTCTAGCATGTTACATCACGCTTATCGGTCTGATTCTGGGCTCTTTTTTCAATGTAGTGGCGTTGCGTATACCGGCAGGCGAATCACTTCTGCGGCCGCCCTCGCATTGTCCAAGCTGCAGTACACAACTGAAAGCAAGAGATCTCGTGCCTGTCCTAAGCTATTTGTTCACACAGGGCAAGTGCCGGCATTGCGGGAGCAGGATATCACCGTTATATATGCTTGGTGAACTAGCGACAGGCTTATTATTTCTATGGATATACCTGCAATTCGGCCTGACGGGCAAGGGGATTATTGGTTTTCTACTGGTGAGTCTGGCGGTTATTGTAACGCTGGCCGATCTTAAGTTTATGCGGATTCCGAATAAGGTTCTGCTGTTTTTTCTCCCATTACTCTCTATAGCAGTGCTGCTGTTTCCTGAAACGTCGCTAGTCTCTCATCTGCTGGGAGCGGCGTCGGGTGGTGGTATTCTCTTATTATTAGCCTTGTTTGGCGGAATGGGCATGGGGGATGTGAAGCTGATGGCATTGCTGGGTCTGGTGCTGGGATTCCCTAATGTCATTCTGGCCTTTCTGATCGCCTGCCTGTTAGGGACTATGGTTGGCGGTACTTTATTGCTTACGGGACGGATTCAGCGCAAGCAGCATATTCCTTTTGGACCCTGGCTGGCAGCAGGAGCGCTACTTGCCTTCTCATACGGGTCACATCTTATCAGCGGTTATCTTGCGCTCATTCGTTAGGAGGAACTCTAGAGCATGTTTGGATTAGGTCACAGAGCGGCCGGTATCTCCATTGAGCAGACTGGAATCCGCTATATCAGCTTCAAGAATAACAATAAGCAGGTTCATAAAAAGAAATTCATCTCCCTGCTTCCGGGGATGATTGTAGAGAATCAGATTGCTGACAGGGAGGCTCTGCTTGACCGGTTGAAGCAATGGGTCAAAAATAAGGGCCTGCGCGGCAGTGTAGTGGATCTGTCGATTCCTCCCTCACAAATGATTGTCCGTAAGATGATGATTCCCAGTATCGGCGACAAGCAGATTGACCAGCTTGTGAAGCTGGAGGTTGAAACCGGCCTGCATCTGCCGTTTGAGAATCCGGTATATGATTATGTGATTACCGGTCAGGATGAGGGCCAAAGCCAGTTAATCATTTTTGCTGCGCCGCGTAAGGTTGTTCAGGATTATGTGGATGTTCTCGAAGCTGCCGGTCTGCGGATCAGGAGTGTAGAAGTAACAGCCACTGCG
The DNA here is from genome assembly GCF_013141775.1 of Paenibacillus phytohabitans. Classification (GTDB taxonomy): domain Bacteria; phylum Bacillota; class Bacilli; order Paenibacillales; family Paenibacillaceae; genus Paenibacillus_AQ; species Paenibacillus_AQ phytohabitans. Next base: position 79,198 of record NZ_WHOB01000023.1, on the reverse strand, counting down.
CTTGCGCGAAGTATTGTGGCAGGTTATGGACATGAATTCAGTGAGACGATGCTGATTCATCTGGAGCAATCTTTGCTGGATATTTATATGTTCCGCAGTGGTAATCCTGTGTTCATGAGAACCATTAACCTGGTAGATCTGACGCATGAGCAGCCGCTGAACCTCCAAAAGGAGCTGCCATTCCTGGCTGAATCCGAAGTTGCAGCTGCGTCACAGGAATACCTCTCTACCGAGCAAGTCGTAGAAATAACAGCAGAAATTTCCCGTATGCTCAGCTTCTATCAGTACAGTCTGCATGATGGTTCCACGCGGATTACAGAGATGCTGATTACCGGGTCTCCGGAGATGCGGGTACAGCTGCAGCAGGAACTTCAATTAGCGCTTCCGGAGATGGCAATTGCACCGATCGCAGTGGACCAATTCTCACAAGGGGCGAAGCCGGATAGTAGTCTTAATGATTACAGGATTGCTGCCGGAGCGGCACTGCGTGACAACAAAATCCGCAGCATTAATCTGCTGCCCCGTGAAGACCGTGAAATGATTGTTTTTCCCTATTTCGCTATATCCTTAGCGGCAATATGGATTCTGGGTGTAGCCGGGACAGGCATTCTATATGCATCTGCCCAGGGGCAATATGCGGAGCGGAGCGAACAGATTCAAGCTTATCAGGATCAGAATGCAATGCTTCAGGCAGAGTTAGCCGGATTAAACAACAGCAATCCATCCTCGGGAGGTCTTGATCGGACAGCTGTTATTGAAGCGATGTCGGCCAACCGTTCGGATGCCGCCGCCGTTCTCGACGAATTGCAGGCGGGTCTTCCCTATGGCGCAGTCATCAGGGACATTAATTATTCGTTCCATGGAGAAATTGCCCTTTCAGTGAACTTCACGGCAATGGAGCATAGCACAACTTATTTGACTGCATTACGTCAGATGTCGTTCTCCAAGGGAGCCTCTATTCAGAAGCTGACAGAAGGAACTCAGAATTCCGGCAATTCTCTTGCCAAATACACCGCTGTCTACAGGGTGGATATGACACCTGTGGCAGAACAGAATGTAGACGCCCAGACACCGGCTGAAGGAGGAACGGATAGCAGTGGAACAAATCAATAAATACCGTTCGTCCATCGTACTAGGGTTGCTCGTTTTGTTCCTGATTCTGTTTGCTTTCTATATGTTCGCCATACGTCCGGTGAATAATGACATAGCCCTGCAAAACAATGAGTTTTCGATGCTCCAGCAGGAAAAAGAAATTCTGGCGAATAAGATCAATGAGCTTAAAAGTGCAGAAGCTGGGCCGGATTCAAGTGAAGACACTGCCTTGGCAGCAATCCCGCAGGGCGATGACAGCGAGGGGCTGATTCTGGATTTGAAAAGCATTGGCAACAGCTCCCACGCCAGATTGAAGGATATTGGATTCTCGCTAACAGAGACTAACGGAATTAGTGGGTGGACGGGGATTCCCCCGGAGGCTACCAGTAGCCTGAAAGAAATTAAAATGGCGGCCATTGTAGAAGGCGGCTATGCAGAGATTCACGAATGGTTAAAGCAGCTACATGACCTTCCGCGTATCATCACTGTAGACTCCTTTTCCTTTCAGCAGCCATACGAATTCCCTACACTGACGAAACCGGGCAGTATTCTGACCGCGAATGTTTCCTTTACCGCTTACTATGAAGCTGAAGCAGCTGCGTCACAGCCTCAGTAATTAAGGTGATTCATGCTATATAGTTCCATTTATTCCAGCTCTGGCCCCTATAAACAGGAGGGCGGAGCTTTTTTATGCTGTTTTGGGGTTTAACCGTTTACACATGGGGTAGTATTGGGTATTTTAGCTTACGGGCTATCGTAAGTTATATAGTACTTATCGCAGCAGTTGGAGAGAAATGTTCTTCAATCTATAAAACAGGATTACAAGGAGGCATTCAGGATGAACAAAAAAATGTTGATCGGTTCATTAGCACTATCACTGGGTCTGGTTTCTGCGGGAAGCGGAGCGCTCGCGGCTTCGCCAGCGGTGGGAATAGAGGGAGTAAGAACAGTAGCAGTGTCTGCACCTGGCAAGGAAGGTCCCGCTACAATCAATAATTTGACCGAGAAGAGTATTATTCCACTCATGGTTCATGCGAAGGCGATATACGCGTATGCAAGCCGGGGGGGCAGTGAATTCAATCCTGAGTTGTTTAATTATAATACAGTAGAGTACCGTTATCTCTCCAGTGATCTTGGCAGCAAGCAGCAGCTGATGAACTATATTAAACGGGCCTACACCCACAACGCCGCAGCTTTCTATCTGCAGACTCAATTTCTGGAGTATAACGGTAGAATGGCGCAGCCTAATGTAGATCTGGGCAACACGCTGGATTACAGCAGAGCCACAGCCCGGATGGTTTCAAAAACTGCACAGACAGCAGTGTTCGAGCTCAGCGTACCGCCAGTTGGAACGACAGGTGTGAATGAGAATGTAGTGGTGAAACTCAAAAAGGTAAGCGGATACTGGAGAATTGATGTCTCGCCGGCGACGGTGTTCTAGTACGGGGATGGTAAGGAACTGTGCATAACTAAGAGGCCAACAGCTCTGCCGCACTCAGTGCAGCAGCTCCGCAGGGTGAAGAATACCGGCAATCCGGCCTTGATCGGTCACGATAATGCAGTCGTTTCTCATCGGTTCGGGACGCTGCATGGCTTCGGCCCAGAGTGTTTCAGCCGGGGTGGAGATGTCGGCCACCAGAGGTTTGCGGTTCATCAGCTGGGATACAGGTTCATGGTAGAATCTGTCCATGCCCATCCGGCCTGTAGCCTTGAGGAAGAAGCGTTCGCACATGATCAGTCCCACGGGTTCATTGCTGCTGCTGCTGACGACGATGCATTTGGACTCCGGATGCTGGAACAATACCCTCAGGGCTTCGCGGCAGGTAAGGGAAGGCAGAACAGCAGGAGCCTGGCGGAGGATCGCGGACAGATCGGTTGTTGATGCTGTAGTCATAAGAATTCATCCTTTCTGAAGAGGTCTACTTCAACTGTAGCGCGCAATCGTAAATTATAATGGCTTCCCGGGTAAGCCCTATGTAAAGGATGCCATTATTTATTAAAAAGCATGCTTGGACTACAGTTTGAGTTTCCGCCTAATGTTACGCACGAACGGCTGTGCCTCCCTTTTACAAGGAGGGCACAGCCGTTTTTACTTGCAGCAGCTTATTGGCCCTTTACTCCGTCCTCCACCAGCTGTCTGCCCGGGGATTCCGGCTGCGCAGATTTGCTCATGCCGCCGCGGTTGATGGCAATGACGCGTTTCTGGGCGTAGTAGACATCACGGGAGAGCTTGTTCTTCTCCATGGCTTTGCCGTCAACATAGCGGGTAATATAAGTCTCCACTACATAGCCGGTTTTGCCGGCCTGCAGTACCCTTGTTCCGCCCCGGGGGAGCGAGGCATCGCTCACATACTTGTCGGTGGGAGGAAGTACCTCAACAGTGCGGGATTCTACGGAATAAGTAACGTTTCTCGGAAAAGTACCGAACAGCTTGACGGTCAGCGTGCGGCCCTTCACTTCGGATTTGATAATCAGATATTTGCCGGTACTGTTGCGGAAGCGGAAGTTAATATAGCCCTCGGCAAAAGTGGCATCCTGGCCCTTGGGCAGGTAGCTGACCGGAAGAGAATGGTTGCGCCGTTCAACGATCTCAAGCCCGGAGCGCAGCGCGGCATTATACAGGGTGCTGGAGACCTGGCAGATTCCCCCGCCTGTGCCGGGCTGCAGCTTGCCGTTTACAATCACCGGAGCCTCGCGGAAGCCATATTCCGCCTGGGCCTTCTGGATCGCTTTTCCGTAATCGAAAATAGCGCCAGGCGGCAGTATGGTCCCGTTGACGGCTTTGGCGGCAGCCTCCACATTGAAGCTGCGCCCGGGTCCGCTGGCCCCGAGTGAGGTGCTGAACTGGGTGATTTTGCGTTCGATGCCCTGATCCTTGAGCGCCTGCAGCGTGACATTCGGCTGCTTGACCGTTAAGGGCACCTCCAGCAAAATGCGCTCCCCCTCCAGTGCCCCGTTGCCGGCAAGACGGGTTGGCAGGGCCGCCTGCAGGGCAAGCTCCAGCGCATGCCAGTCTACCTCGAAGGAGGTGGTCCCGGGAGTATAGACGACACGATCATCACTGGTAATCTGCCGCACCGCGTCGACAGGAACGCCGAAGGATTCTTTTTCCCAGGCCGGACTTAGGCTGTTCATGAGCTGCGAAATCTCCAGATGAATTCCGATATTCCAGTTCCCGTTCCAATTGTACCGGGCCTGTACCCGGTCCATTAGCGGACCGTCCGTCAGCGTCTTCAGGGCGCGCCGGAATTCCTGGGCTTCATAGGTTACCCCTGCCTGCTGCAGTGAGACATTCAGCCCGGTATCCCCCTTGGCCTTCAGGGTGAGCGGCGTAGCTTCCAGCGCCTGAAGTCTTGCCTCCAGCGCGGCCCGCACCTCGGTGATGTCCTGGCCGCTGATATCCCAGCCGGCAATGGCAGTTCCCTTGGGCAGGGTGGTCTGGGTGCCATATAAATGAAACCCTCCGGCAACCAGCGAGCCGGCCAGAATCAGGCCGAAACCCGCGATGAGGGCAGCGTGTACTTTTTTCATAAGCAATCTCCTTCTGTAGGGGCGGATTTGCGCCGGAAGCGGCGCGGGCCATGGACACAAGTGTTAAGGAACGCCTGGGAATGCCGATATATATAAGAGCAAGAGCTGGAGTAAACCTGATATTTTTATGTATATGTAAGGATTCGGTAAAACTTTCGGGTACTCAAGGGGTTAGGGATTTGTTACAATAGATACGCCTGCGATAATAATGCAGTTTATGGAAGCTTCCGCAGTTTGGTGCCCGGTGGACAAGGCCCGGCGGAATATGTCAGAATCGGGAAGTGAAAAGATGATCGAGATGCAGGATGTATGGAAGACCTATCCTAATGGAACCCATGCGCTCCAGGGGATATCTGTCAAGATCGACCGTAATGAGTTCGTGTATGTCGTCGGACCGTCCGGCGCAGGTAAATCAACGTTCATGAAATTAATTTATAGAGAAGAAACACCAACCAAAGGACAGATCTCTGTAGGCGGGTTCAATATCGGCAAGCTCAAGCCCCGCAAGATTCCTTATGTCCGCCGCAACATCGGCGTGGTGTTTCAGGATTTCCGCCTGCTGCCGAAGATGACGGCTTATGAGAATGTCGCTTTTGCCATGGAGGTTATCGAGGCGCCGAAGAAGGTTATCAAGAAACGCGTGAATGAAGTGCTCGATCTGGTGGGACTGCGCAGCAAAGCGGGACGTGAGCCCTCACAGCTCTCAGGGGGAGAGCAGCAGCGGATCGCCATTGCCAGAGCCATTGTCAACAATCCTTCCGTCATTATTGCGGACGAGCCTACAGGCAACCTGGACCCGGAGACCTCCTGGGGCATTATGCAGCTGCTGGATGAGATTAATTTTCGCGGAACAACGATCGTAATGGCTACCCACAACAGGGATATTGTCAACAAAATGCGCAAACGGGTGCTGGCTATTGAGAACGGGGCGATTGTCAGAGACCAATTGAGAGGGGATTACGGTTATGAGTTTTAAAACCTTCTTGCGGCATGTGCGGGAAGGCTTCAAAAACGTATTCCGCAACGGCTGGATGTCAGTGGCCTCCATCACGTCCATCGTTGTCTCTCTCTTCGTGCTCGGAGTGTTTATATTGCTGGTGCTCAATGTCAATGAAGTAGCGGACAAAGCAGACAGCCAGGTGCAGATCAATGTGCATCTGACGCTGAATACGGACCAGAAAATGCGGGAGAAGCTGGAAAACGAAATCGGCAGTATGCCGGAAGTCAGCAAGGTGGAGTTCGTCTCCAAAGAACAGGGTCTGAAGGAATTCCGTGAAGATATGGGGCCGGATGCCGCCGAGCTCCTGGAAGGCTTCGATGAAGATAATAATCCGCTGCCGGACAAGCTGCTCGTAGAGGTGATCGAGCCGACAACTGTTCCGTTTGTAGCTGAGAAGATAGAAGCACTGAACAAGACCCATGAAGAGCAGCCGATCTACAAAGTGAATTATGGCAAAGGCTCGGTGGAGACCTTGTTTAAAGTAACTAAGGCTGTGCGCAACATCGGGTTTATTTTTGTGGCAGGTCTGGCGTTGATGTCCATGTTCCTGATCTCGAACACCATCCGCGTAACGATTCTAGCCCGCCGCAAGGAAATCGGCATCATGAAGCTCGTAGGGGCAACGAATTATTTTATCCGCTGGCCGTTCTTTATTGAAGGTGCACTCATCGGGCTGATCGGTTCACTGGTTACTTCGGGTGCGCTGTATGTCGGCTATAGCAGTCTGGTCTCTTCGGTGCAGGGAGATCCGATGCTGGGGCTGCAGCTGATCCCTTTTGAGGATATCTGGCTGCTGCTCTGCGGACTGTTGGTTGGCCTCGGAGTATTGATTGGTGTATGGGGAAGTACCGTGTCGATCCGCAAGTTCCTGAAGGTATAGCATAGATAAAATTCACATTTGAACAAAGGACGGGGAGTGCGATTTGAAGAAGATTGTCGCCGGAATAGCCGTAATGTTGCTGGCTGTCACAATGTTCGGGCCCTCTGACGGATATGCGAAGAAAACAAGTGTTGCCGAGATTGACAAGCAGCTGAAGCAGCTGCAGCAGGAGGTCCAGGCGGCCAAGGCGGCGCAGGAGAAGGCGGCATCCCGCAATCAGGAAGCGCAGCACTATAAGAATAAGACGACGATGAATCTCCAGTATGTGCTGGACCAGATTGACCAGGTGAAGGGTGAGATGACGACCATTTCCGGTAAAATCGCCAGTACGGAGGAGTCGCTTAATGTGACGGCAACTGAACTGGACGATGCAGAGGCACGTGTGGCTTCCCGCGAAAAACTGCTGGAATCGCGTGTCCGCCTGATGTACACGGATGGTGCAGTCTCTTATCTGGATGTGCTGCTGTCTTCCACCAGCTTCTCGGATTTCCTTGACCGGGCCGATTCCCTGAAGATGATCGTGGATCAGGATCAGGATCTGCTGGTGCAGCATAAGCTGGACAAGCAGACGGTCATCGCGAAGAAGCAGGAGCTGGAGGGCCAATACGCCCAGGCTAAGCAGCTGTATACCGATCTGGAATCCCAGCGCAGTGTGCTGAAGGAGAAGGAAGCGGAGAAGCAGGAGCTTATCGCGTATTACGATGAAGAGATTCAAGAGGCTGAGGTGATCTCCGAAGAGCAGAATGCCAAGCTGGTGCAGCTGGCCAGCAACCGCTCTGCCCTGGAGGAGCAGAAGGACAAGCTCAAGGCTGAGGAAGCTGCCCGCCGGGCAGCGGCCGCCAAAGCCGAAGCGGCACGCCGGGCGGCGGCCGCTGCGGCTAAGGCCGCCAAGTCTGCGAGCAGCGGCGGAAGCTCCATTGCCAGCGTAGAGGAATATGCCGGCGGTGACGGGCCGTTCCTGCTGCCGGTAGGCTCAGCGCGTGTCTCTTCGCCGTATGGTGTCCGGACGCATCCGGTTACGGGTGAAGTCGGCAAAATGCATACCGGCGTAGACTTTGCAGTTCCGCAGGGCACGAATATTCATGCGGCGGATTCCGGTACTGTCCTGGTGGCGGAATGGTGGAGCGGTTACGGCTATTGTGTAATCATTGACCATGGCGGCGGGGTATGGACGCTGTACGGCCATATCCGCGAAGGCGGAATCAAAGTGAAACCGGGAGAACGGGTAGAGCGCGGACAGACGATTGCCGAATCCGGTGCCACCGGACGCGTGACCGGACCGCATCTGCATTTCGAAGTGCGGGTCGACGGCAAGACGGTTAATCCTATGCCGTATCTGTAAATTTAAGCTCTAATAAATATAATTTGATTCAGCGGCATATACTGGAAGAGATGCCGTTTCTCATGGAACGGACCCTTGCGGGTGATAAGATGGACAAGAAGGGACGGTGGGAACATCATGTTAAAGAAGAGTACCGCGGCCTTTATGATCGTCGCCGCGCTGCTGTGCGGCAGCCTGCTGACCCTGGGCGTGACCGGCTATGCGCATGTATTCGGACAAGCGGCAGGCGAGGGAATTGCGACGGTCCTGCAGACAGCCGGACTGCAAGACAAGGAATCCAAGAAGCTAGGTACCGCCCTCAGCCTGATCGAGAGCAATTATTATGAGACCGTGGACCGCGAGAAGCTGATCGACGGCGCTGTCAACGGTATGATGGAAGCACTGGGCGACCCTTATTCCAACTATATGGGCAAGGAAACGGCAGCAAGATTCGAAGAGAGTATCGAAGGCTCTTTCTCGGGCATCGGTGCTGAAGTCTCCTCGGATAACGGCAAGGTCGTTGTAGTCTCGCCGATCAAAGGATCACCGGCTGAGAAGGCCGGCATTCAGGCCAAGGATGTAATCCTCTCCGTGAATGGGGAATCGCTGGAGGGGCTGGAGCTTAATGATGCTGTAGCCAAAATCCGCGGCCCCAAGGGAAGCGATGCAACCCTGAAGATTCAGCGTACCGGTACAGCAGAGCCGCTCGAATTCGTCATTACCCGCGATGATGTGAGACTGGAAACGGTCTACGCTACGATGGAGAAGGACAATATCGGAGTGATCGAGGTTACGCAATTCTCCCAGAATACTGGGAAGCGGTTCGAGGAAGAGCTGACCAAGCTGGAAACGCAAGGCATGAAGGGACTTGTCATTGATGTCCGCAATGACCCCGGCGGTGTGTTGCCGGTCGTTATCGAAATGGCAGAGCAATTTGTGCCGGCCGGCAAAGCAATCGTGCAGGTCGAAGACAAAAACAAACAGCGCGAGGTCAGTACCTCAAAGGGATCCAGTAAAAAGTATCCGGTAGTTGTGCTGATGAACAAAGGCAGCGCGAGCGCTTCGGAGATCATGGCAGGAGCACTGCAGCAATCTGCGGGTGCAAAGCTGATCGGTGAGGACTCGTTCGGAAAAGGCACCGTCCAGACCAGCTTCGAAGAGCAGCTGGGTGACGGCAGTCTGCTGAAGATTACGATTGCCAAGTGGCTGACACCAGACGGCACCTGGATTCACGGCAAGGGCATCAAGCCGGATATTGCGGTCGCCCAGCCGGATTACTTCTCGGTGGCGCCGATTAATAAGAGTGTAACGCTGCAATATAATATGAACAGCACGGATGTCAAAAGCGCACAGACGATGCTGGATGGTCTGGGCTATAAGCCGGGCCGCAAGGATGGATATTTCGATGCCGGCACCAAGGAAGCGGTCAAGAAATTCCAGAGCGCCGCTAAGCTGAAGTCAACAGGCGTGATTGATGCCAAGACCGCAGAAGCGCTGGAGCTGGCGCTGATCAAGGTCATTCAGGACCCGGCCAAGGACAATCAGCGGAATAAGGGAATCGAAGAGATCCGGAAGGAAATCAAGGCTACGGCGTCGAACAAGTAAGAAGGCTGATTCCAGCCTTCTTTTTTTCTACAAATAGAAGAAAGTTTATGTTACACATTAAAGGCTGAAGGCGATACAGAGTACTGTTGCTTCGATAACATAGACTCATTTTAGAGGACACCTAATACATTTCCACTGGTCCCGGACGAAAAGGAGTGTGACGAACGGTTTGAATGTGATGTTGGAACTGCTTGCTAGCTGGGGTACAGCGGTCATTCATCTGCTGATTCAGCCTTATTACTATATCGCTCTTATATTTATTGCACTCTATTACCGCAGGCAGGTTGCGCTGGAGCGGAAGCTCATCCATGTGAAGCTGCACAGCTGGGGCCGGGAAACATGGCGGACGGTGTGGACCGGCGGGGTTGCGGGACTTATTGTTTCCTTAGCAGCTGTAGCCTTGGGTATCTCCTTATCCTATACGGCTGTAGCCTGCATCTGGGTGGTCAGTCTGGTATTAATGCTTTTTCGTGTGCGCTATTTATGCTTTGCGTATTCTATAGGTGTGCTGGGAATTGTACAGTTTGTTCTTTCGTTCTTTCCGGATACGCTGCAGAGCGGAGCCGCGGGAACGATTGCCGGGGCGCTGCGGGAGATGGATATCCCGGCGCTGCTGGTGCTGGCCGCGCTGCTCCATCTGGCTGAAGCGCTGCTGGCGCGCTGGCAGGGCGCCAGGCTGGCGACCCCGCTCTTCCTGGCCGGCAAGCGCGGCAAGGTGGTCGGCGGCTACCAGCTGCAGGCCTTCTGGCCGCTGCCGCTGTTCCTGCTGATTCCCCCGGGTGCGGGAATCGGCGAACTGCCCTGGCATCCGCTGCTGGGCGGGGGCCTGGGCCTGGTCTCCCTGCCGGTCATCATCGGCTTCAGCGAGATGACCCAGGGCATGCTGCCCGGACGCAAGGCGGCCCGCACTTCAGGACGGCTGCTGGTATACAGCATCGTCCTGCTCGGCTTAAGCCTGCTTGCGGACTGGTGGAGCCCGCTGACCGTGGTCGCGGCGCTCAGTGCAGTGCTCCTGCACGAAGGGTTAAGCTGGTACAGCGCTCTGGAGGAGCGCAGTATCAGTCCCGTCTTCGTGCATCCCCCGGCCGGCCGCAAGGTGCTGGCCGTGCTGCCGGGCAGCCCCGGGCAGGAGCTGGGCATCCTGCCCGGCGAGGTCCTGCTGAAGGTCAACGGGGTCCTGTTGACCGGCGCAGCGCAGCTGCATGAGGCGCTGCGCATGAATTCGGCGTTCTGCAAGCTGGAGGTGCTGAACCGCGAAGGCGAGAGCAAATACCTCCAGCGCGCGATCTACGATGGCGATCACCATCAGCTCGGCATCATTCTGGTGCCGGAGCCGGACGGAAGCGTGACCGCAGAGGCCAAGCCATCCAGCATCTTCAGCATCATCGGGATGCAGACGGGAACCCGCCAGCAGGGGCATACGCCCGGGCGGCGGGGCCGGAAGAAGCCGGCCGCCTCTGCGGAGGCTAAGCAGAAATCTGCCGGAGTCTGACGGAATTAATTAACCTGTAACAGTTAAAAGCCAGTTCCCAGATTAACATCCAGGGAACTGGCCTTTTTTGAGTGAATTTAAGAGTTTACTTACTTAATCCTGCAACTTGAAGGCTCCACCGTCCCGCCAACCCGCCAGAAATCTTGCACAAAGTACAACAATATACGCCCACCACCCGCTCATCAGGTGGAAATCCTGCACAAAATACAACAATATGCGCTCAGCAACAGCTAATTCGGCGAAAATCCTGCAAAAAGTACAACAATATGCGCTCAGCACCCGCCAATCCGGCAGAAATCCTGCATAAAGTACAACAATGTGCTGAGGCAACCCACAAACGGCCAGTGGAGGAGAGATTGCTGCCTCCGCATGTACTACCGTGCCGCTCCCCGAGCTGCTCCGCATGTACTACCGTGCCGCTCCCCGTGCTGCCTCCACATGAACTACCGTGCCGCTCCCCGAGCTGCTCCGCATGAACTACCGTGCCGCTCCCCGAGCTGCTCCGCATGTACTACCGTGCCGCTCCCCGAGCTGCCTCCACATGTACTACCGTGCCGCTCCCCGAGCTGCTCCGCATGTACTACCGTGCCGCTCCCCGAGCTGCCTCCACATGAACTACCGTGCCGCTCCCCGAGCTGCTCCGCATGTACTACCGTGCCGCTCCCCGAGCTGCCTCCACATGTACTACCGTGCCGTCCCCGTGCTGCCTCCACATGTACAACCGTGCCGCTCCCCGAGCCGCCACGATCTCCTACCCGATCCCCTGACTCTTCAAATAGAGAATGGCGATCTGTGTACGGTCCCGCAGCCCGAGCTTGCTGAGGATATCGGTAATATAGTTTTTGACCGTGCCTTCGCTTAGGAACAGCTTCCCGGCAATCTCTTTATTGGTAAGTCCCTCTGCAATCGAGGACACTATGGTCAGCTCTGCTTTAGTCAACCCGTAGGATTCCAGAGCCTGCCTAGGGGCGGCCTCCTGACGGACAGGCGGCTGGAGGAAGCCGGCCAGCTTGCGGGCGATATCCGGATGAATGAGCATGTTGCCCTCATGTACAGTCTTGATGCCCTGAATGATCCGATCCGGCGGAATGTTCTTGAGCAGATAACCGCTGGCTCCGTTACGCAGTGCTTCAATGATATATTCATCATCGTCGAAGGTAGTCAGCATCAGAACGGCTACGTGCGGATAAGCTTCTTTGATCAGGCGTGTGCCTTCGACGCCCCCGCAGCCCGGCATCCGGATATCCATGAGTGCAACATCAGCCCCGCCGCCTGGTGTCCCCAGCAAAGCGAGCGCTTCAAAGCCATCTCCTGCCGTACCGGCCACCTCAATCTCGGGGTCCAGCCCAACCAGCACTTTCAAGCTCTCACGGATAAAAGAGTCGTCGTCCACGATCAATACTTTAATCATCCTATGCTTAGCTCCTTCTCACTGTAATTGGGGCTCTGCCAGCCCATAACTATTACTGAAAATCCTCTCCTTGCCTGTACACAGGCAACCGGGTAATGACTGTGAACTGCGGCACAGGCCGCAGCTCCAGGGTCCCGCCGATCAGGACGGTGCGTTCCGTCATACCGGTTAGACCCATGCCTCCGCCGCTTTGCAGTTTATACAGGGCGTCTTCTTCGGGCAGCCGGCCGTTATTTCCTGCCTCCATCATGATCTCGTGATCCCTATACGATAAGGTAATCCAGACAGAGTCCGCCTTGCCGTGCCGCAGTGCATTGGTGATGGCTTCCCGGGCGTTTTTGTAGAGCACGACCTGAATGCTCGGGTAGAGCGGATAAGGAATTCCCTGCACAGTATAGGCGGTTGCAATGCCGGTATCACGGCCTACCTCCTCCAGCAGCCGGTCGAGCGCATACGCACCTTCAAGCTGCGGTGTAGAGTTGATCCGCTTCAGCGCAGCCCGCATATCGTCCATACTGGCCGAGAGCTGGTCCCGGACCTGATGCATCATGCCAAGGCCAGTTTCGGGAGCAGCCGGCAGGGTATGGATGGCGGCTTCGGTCATCATTTTGACCCGGATTAGCCGGTGTCCGATATCATCATGCAGCTGGCGTGCAATCCGCACCCGTTCCTCCGCTTGCGCGGCAACCTCTACCTGCGAGGTGAACTGGAGCAGGCGCGAGCGTGCTTCCTCAAGCTCGAAATGCTTCTTACGCAGCTCATCGTAGAGAAACAAGGTATCTGTGCGGCCGCGTCCCGTCCGGATCAGCTGTATATTCAGTGCGGCGGCCAGCAGGAAGGTAAGGTTCGTGAACGCCTGCACAGCCGGGGCAGCATCGCGGAAGGCAACATTGAGCAGGACCAGGTGAATACAGAAGAAGGCAATTGCCGTGTTCTTACGCTGCAGCCAGGAGTAGGACAGTACCGCCGACAGGGCCGGGAAAATCATCAATGTGCTGTACTGGTAACACAGCCAGGCTGTGAAGATCAGCTCAATACCCCCGGTGAGCAGAGGGAAGGGCTTCGGCAGTTTTGTGCCAAGCGTCGCGATCAGGAGCAGCAGGAGGAAATGAAGCGTGAAGTGTTCATAGTCGGCGTACTCATAGACGTAGATAGATAGTACTGCAGGAATGATAATGAGACCGTAACGCAGCATATTCAGTTCTCTGGTCAATTAGGGTCATCCTTTTTTAAAATAAATGAATTTATATGTCTTGCGCAATAACTTATCCTTCTATCTCTATTCAGGTATCTCCATCTTAGCATAAGAGCGCCATCGTTCAGGAGATGACTTTGGTCACCTCTGGAGGATGACCTTCTGTACCTTCGGCGGCGCCTTCGTTGCGCTACAATGGGAATACGAGAACTAAGGGAACAGGAGCGATGGCAAATGGCACTTGCGGTATTAACCGATGTGGTGAAAAGGTATGACAGCAAACTGATCGTAGACCATGTGAATTTCAGTCTGCAGGAAGGTGAAATATTCGGTCTGCTCGGCCCTAATGGTGCCGGGAAAAGCACAACAATCAGCATGATCTGCGGTCTGCTTAAGGCGGACAGCGGCGAGATTATGATCGATGGCCTGTCCGTAAGGGAGAAGCCGCTGGAGGTTAAGAAGCGTATAGGGCTTGTCCCCCAGGAGCTGGCGTTATATGAGAATATGTCGGCGGCAGAGAATGTAAGCTTCTTCGGGAAGCTGTATGGCCTGCGCGGGAAGCTGCTGAAGGAACGGATTCAGGAAGCGCTGGAATTCACAGGTCTTAGCGACCGGGCCAGGGATAAGCCGTCCACCTTCTCGGGGGGGATGAAACGGCGCCTCAATATCGCCTGTGCCATCATGCACCGGCCGCGCCTGATCATTATGGATGAGCCGACCGTCGGCATTGATCCGCAGTCCCGCAATCACATTCTGGAATCGGTCAAAACACTGAATAAGCTGGGCTCAACGATTATCTATACCAGCCACTATATGGAGGAGGTAGCAGCGGTCTGTGACCGGGTGGCGATTATGGATAAAGGTCATATTATTGCCTGCGGCACGGAGGGCGAGCTGCGGGAACGGGTAGCCCATGAGGAGAAAATAGTGGTTAAAGCGGCGAATATTACTCCCGCTCTAATTAACGAGCTTCGTCAGCATCCACGGATTAGCCGGGTAGAGGTCGTGCAGGATGCTGTGGAGATGTATCTGCCTTCTTCACAAAATGAGCTGCAGGACATTCTGTTTATTATCGCCAAGCATGAAGGGGTAATTGCCTCCCTTAACATTGAAGAGCCGGATCTGGAGACGTTGTTCCTCAGTCTGACCGGGCGGACATTACGGGATTAGAGGGGAGGACAGCGAGATGAATACCTGGACCATTATGATCTATGAACTGCGCAGATTGTTCCGCTCACGTTCGATGCTGCTTAATATGTTTCTGCTGCCGCTGGTGCTGATCTTTCTGCTGGGGGCTTCGCTCTCCGGGGTGGTGGGTATGAAAGAAGCCGATGAGATCGACCCTGTACGGGTAGCTGTTGTGAATGCTGCAGGCGGAGAAGCAGGGACCTCTGCTATGATAACCGCTTTTCTGGAGGCTCCTGAAGTGAAGGATCTCATCATCGCCCACAAGACAGAGAGCCGGGCGGCGGCTGAAAGAGGGCTTCGTACAGGCAAATACGCCTATGCGGTCATTGTCCCTTCCGGCTTCGATGAAGAGGTACAGCGCGGAGAGCGCGCCCGGCTGGAGTTTATTCTCGGCAAGAATCATACCGATAATCTGGTTGCGGGAACGGCTTTTGACAATTTTCTCAGTACAATCAATTACAAGCAGTCGGCAGTGGTAGCGCTTGGGCCGGAAGCACTTGCAGTTCCTCCGGTAACGGCAGAGGCAGGGGCAGTGGTGATGGGTGATCTGAATAACGGGGGTAAAACCTACACAGCCTCCCAGTTCTACGCGGCTTCCATGCTGATGATGTTTCTTCTGTACACCGGGCTGACGGTAACGGGCTCTCTCTTCAGTGATAAAGAGAACCATACGCTTTTTCGGATCAATTCGATGCCGGTCAAGGGCTCCCAGCTGTTTATCGGCAAAATGCTGGGGGTAGGCCTGGTCAGCATCCTTCAGTGTCTGGCGATCATTGTGCTGTCAGACCGGCTGTTCGGTGTCTATTGGGGCAACCGGCCGGGACTTCTGTTGTTGTTCTGCCTGTTGATGATCATCGCGTCCATGACGTTCTCCATTGTCATCTGCCTGTTCAGCAAAACTTCGGCTAGCGCAACGAATGTTATTAATGTTCTGACCGTAGTGATGACCTTCGTCAGCGGGGGGATGGCTCCGCTTCCTGATTCCTGGGTGAACAGCATCGGTGCATTCACAGTCAACCATTGGGCACAGCAGGCGATTATCCGCATGATGCTCCATTCCGGTCTGAAGCAGATTCTGCCGAACTTATGGGTGATGTGTCTGATTTGTGCAGTTCTGCTGTGTGTAATGACTGTCTCATACCGGAAGGTGGGCTACCATGAATAAAATAATAACCATTGCCTGGAATATGATCCGCCGAAGCCTTGGCTCTGTCAAAGGGGTGCTGATATTTATTCTGCTGCCCAGTGTTGTGGTTGCAGGAATCATTTCACTCACTGGGGGCGTTGGCGATGGTCCGGCGACCGTATTGTACGCCAATATGGATACGGGTGCTGCCGGAAAGCATCTGCTCTCCGAACTGGAGCAGACCGGCGATTACAAGTTAGAGCAGCGCAGGGATGAGGCGGCATTGAAGGAAGCGGCGATCGGGCAGGAGGGGGCGGCAGGGATATGGATCCCAGAGGGGTATTCAGCCGCCCTGATTGCCGGGCAGGAGCCGCAGATTAGCATCTATGAGCTTCGCGCGAGCGAGAGCTCGATTATCGTCAAGATGAAGGTCAATGCGATTGCCGGAAACATGGCTGAAGCTGCGCATGCCGTTGCTGCGGTCAGCGGCGGCACGTCAGCAGATCAGCAGGCGCAGTTCGCTGCTGTGCTGAAGCAGGCGGAGCAGCATCATGTGGGAAGCCTTCGTACGGATTATGATTTATACCCCCGGGAGACGCTGGGTGTGATTACCGGTCTGACGCTCATGTTCCTGATGACACTGGTGACAAGCTCCGTGTCCCTGATTAACGATGACCGCCGGGGACGCACGATGATGCGGATGTTCAGCGCCCCGGTCCGCTCTTACGAAATTGCCCTCGGCAATTTCCTTGGCAGCTTTCTCGTAGGGATTATTCAGATCATCGTGGTGCTCTCGCTGGGGAAATGGATACTGCGCTACGATTATGAGATGCCGATGTTTCTCTACTTCCTGGTTCTGGCCGCATTCATGCTGGTCTCCATGGGCATCGCCAGCACCGTAGCGGGACTGATCCGTAATCCGCGCAATGCCGGCATGCTCAATTCGTTGATCCTTATACCCACCTGTATGCTGGGCGGCTGCTTCTGGCCGATCTCGATCATGCCGGATTATATGCAGAAGCTAGCTAATTTCACACCGCAGAAATGGGCCATCCAGGCGGTAGATATCGCCGCAACGGGCGGAGGCTGGAACGAGCTGTGGCTCCCTTTTGCCATTCTCAGCCTGATGGCGGCAGTCCTGCTGACGATTGGCTCCACCATACTGCGTCCGAATGAAGCGGGAATCAGTGGCTGAGATTAAATAAGCATAGCGGTTTACAGCCATTATCATTAAAGTTATACTAGAGATAATAGTTTGACCCGAACTGAATATTTATGTGTTTTTAGGAGGAGCCTGTCACCAAGGGCTCCTCTTTGTCTTTTTTTAGGGGCCAATATAGATCAAAGGAGTAGAGTACATCATGGAATTCATCTTATATTTACTGCTGATTCTGTTATTCACCAAGCTGGCCGGGGAACTGTCTGTGCGGCTGGGGCAGCCTGCCGTGCTGGGCAAGCTGATTGTCGGTATCCTGCTGGGACCGGCGGTGCTGGGCTGGGTGCAGGACGGCGAGTTCATTCACTACATGTCGGAGATTGGTGTGCTGCTGCTGATGTTCATCGCGGGCCTTGAGACAGACCTCGATCAGCTGCGCAAAAACTGGAAGTCTGCTTTCGCGGTAGCGGTTGGCGGTATTATCCTGCCGTTCGCAGGCGGCTTTGCCATCGGAGAATGGTTCGGCTTCGCGTATCATAACGCGCTGTTCCTGGGGGTGATTCTGAGTGCTACTTCGGTCAGTATCTCCGTTCAGGTGCTGAAGGAGATGAACCGGCTGAATACGCCGGAAGGCTCCACAATTCTGGGGGCGGCGGTTGTCGATGATATTCTGGTAGTGGTCCTGCTGGCGGTGCTGATGAGCTTCTTTGGCACGGGCGATGATATTTCGATAAGTCTGCTGATCGGCAAAAAACTGCTGTTCTTCGCCGTCGCTGTCCTTGCAGGCTGGCTGGTTGTCCCCCGGTTGATGCGGTGGCTTGCTCCGCTGCGGGTGACCGAAGCGACGATCACGGCCGCCCTGGTGATTCTGTTCGGGTATGCTTATTTCGCTGAAATGATGGGGATGGCCGGAATTATCGGCGCTTTTGCTGCCGGGATTGCTATTGCACAAACCTCCTTCAAGCATGTGGTAGAGTCCAAAGTAGAGCCGATTGCGTACTCGCTGTTTGTGCCGGTCTTTTTTGTCAGCATCGGACTCAGTGTCAGCTTTGAGGGTCTGGGCAGCCAGCTCGGATTCATGGTGGTGCTGTCCCTGGTCGCCATTCTGGCTAAGCTGCTTGGCGGCGGAATCGGCGCACGCCTTACCGGCTTTAATGCCCGCTCATCACTGGTCATTGGTACGGGAATGATCTCCAGAGGCGAGGTCGCCCTGATCATTGCGGCCACGGGGCTTGAGAGCGGGCTGCTGCTGCCGCAATATTTCACCGGCGTTATCATTGCTGTAATTATTACCACACTGGTGACACCGCCGCTGCTAAAGAGTGTGTTCCGGGAAGAAGCGGTACGGAATTCGCCTTAATTGCTATGCGTCGATACCAGGCTATTCTTTAACAGGCTGTCCTCTACAGGGCAGCTTTTTTGCGTTGTACCTCTGGAAGGAGCCGCCACCCGCCTTAAGACCGAGAACGAAACCCTCCGCCGGACCGTTTTGGCATCAGCCCAAAGCTTCTACACTTAAGCAAGAATCTGCAGCTCATACATAAGAGAACAGACATAAAGCGTTCAATACATTTGATGAAATGGAAGGGGTAAAAGAAATGACATGGCTTACGAAATGGTCGTTTGGCAATAAGGGGGCAGTCGGGCTGCTGGTAGTTATGGCGCTTGTGGTCGGTATCATGAGTTATACCTCGCTGCCGATGGAATTCATGCCGGAGGCAGATAATCCTCAGGTGACCGTTGCGGTCCTGGGTCCTGGCCAGGATGCGCATGCGATGGAGACGCAAGTGACGAAGCCGATTGAGGCTGCGACCTCACTGGTGAAAGGCAAGACGGAGCAGATGTCCACTTCCGCTGACGGCTATGCCAAGGTGGATATTTATTTTGACGGCAAAACCAATATGAAGGAAGCGGCGCAGGAGGTTGAGAAGGCAGTTCATGCCCTGCAATTCCCGCAAGGTGTGATGGACCCGTTCATCATTCAGCTGAATACCTCGATGATTCCTGTGTCGCAGGTCACTGTAGCGTTCGATGAAGGGCTTACCAAGGAGAATCTGGAGATTGCCGAGAACAAGATCCTGCCCGAGATGCAAAAAATTGATGGTGTAGCGAGTGTAGCCCTCTACGGTAAAACTTCTCCGCAGGTCCGGGTGAAGCTTGATCCGGCAGCCATGGCGGCGAAGGGAGTAAACACGGCGCAGGTCATGGGATTGCTTCAGGGCCGCAGCGTATCGGCATCTGTGGGTGAGCAGACGATTGGCGGCCACACGGGCAATGTGAACGTGGTTTCGTCCATTGAGAGCGTCGATACGCTTCAAAAGCTGCCGGTGGCAGCGGGAGTGACGCTGGGAGATATTGCTGCTGTCGAGCCCAAGCTGGACCAAGAGAGTGTGAGCCGCTCGAACGGCAAGGATGTACTGTTCCTCATTATCACCAAAGAAGCAAGTGCCAACGCGGTGGATGTGGGCGACAAGGTGCGCAGTACAGCAGAGGAGCTTAGCGCCAGCGTCAAAAATGCCGAGGTATCCATGATCTTCAGCACTTCGGATATGGTCGTGACCTCGGTAAACAGCATGCTGCGTGAGGTGCTGCTCGGCGCTTTATTCGCCACGATTGTGATCCTGATCTTCCTCCGCAATGTACGGGCAACGCTGATTACGGCTATCTCCATTCCGTTATCGCTGGCGGTTACCTTGTACCTGCTGAAGGTGTCCGGGATCACGCTGAATATAGTTACGCTGGGCGGCGTTGCCGTTGCGGTTGGACGGCTGGTCGATGACAGCATCGTGGTGATCGAGAACATCTACCGGCGGATGCAAAAAGAACGGTTGTCCCGCGAAATGGTAGTCAGCGCAACTGGAGAGGTCGCCCGGGCGATTACTACCTCTACGATTGCCACGGTAGCTGTATTCCTGCCGATGGGGCTGCTGCGCGGCGGGCTGCAAGCCTTCCTGCTGCCGTTTGCGCTGACTGTCACTTACTCGCTGCTGACCTCGCTAATAGTTGCCTTAACGGTAGTACCGCTGCTCAGCTCCTTGCTGCTGAAGGGCTCCTCCTTGAAGGAGCATGAGCCTTCCCGCAAGTTCAGCCGCTTCCTGGAGTGGAATCTGCAGCGCAAGTGGATTACGTTATCCCTCGGACTGCTGCTGCTTGTGGGTTCCATTGGCGCCTATGTCACGATGCCCAAAGGGGCGCTCGATGCTACAGATGCCAACACGGTAACCGTTCAGCTGGTCTATCCGAATAATGTTCCGGTATCAGAGGTGCTGGAGAACGGCAAGCGGCTGGAAGCTGAACTGATGAAGCAGCCGCAGGCGGAGATCGTCATTATGCAATCCGGTAATAGCGCAGATTCGGCACAATGGGGCAGTGTGGTGTCGCTGACCCAAGTGGATTATACCGTCATGATGAAGGAAGATGCAGATGCGCAGGTATTCATGGACCATATCCGCAGCTTGCAGTCTTCCTATGACGGAGCAGCATTGACCGTGGGAGCAGCCAGTATGATGAGCTCCAGCTCAACCAATGAATACATTGATATTGTGGGCGATGATCTTCCGGCCATTAATGCGGTTGCCCGGGAAGTCGCTGCCAAAGTGAAAACGATTGAAGGCGTAGGGAAGGTAGCCAGCAACATGGAGGATACCAAGCCGGTGTTTGCGTTCAAAGTAAATCCGGCTGTGGCGAATGCTCAGGAAATCTCCATGCAGCTTAGTGCGATGCTAAATCCAGTTCCGCTGGGCCAGATCGAGCTGGATGGTTCCCCTGCCTCAGTAGTGCTGGAGCCAGTGGTTCAGCCTGCATCGCAGGAGGAACTGCAGAAGATTACGCTTATGACATCCGCCGGCCCGCAGCCGCTGTCACAGGTGGCAGAGCTTACGGTCACCGACCAGCCGGCAATGCTGTATCATAAAGACGGCAAGCCTTATGTACGGATTACCGCAGAGGCAGATCCGAAGCGGGTCTCGGAGATCGGTGCAGATATTAAAGCAGCGACTGACAGCATTACCTTGCCAGAGGGAGTCACCCTGTTCGCAGGTGGTGCCTCGGCCGATCAGGCCGGAGATTTCAGTGATCTGGGCATGACCGCATTGATCTCGATTGGCCTGGTATACCTGATCATGGTATTGACCTTCAAGACGCTGCGTGCGCCTCTGGCGATCATGTTCTCCCTGCCGCTCGCAGCAATCGGGGCTATCGTAGCCCTGCTGATCTCGGGCGTGACCCCTGACTTCACCGCATTGTTCGGCGCATTAATGCTCATCGGCATCGTGGTCACCAATGCGATCGTGCTGATCGACCGCATTAAGCATAATGAGGAGCATATGACGGTCCGCGAAGCCATTCTGGAGGCAGCCGGCACGCGGATGCGTCCGATTCTGATGACAGCCATTGCTACCGTCTGCGCCATGCTGCCGCTGCTGTTCGGGCAGTCCGAGCAGGGAAGCATCGTCTCACAGAGTCTGGCCATTGTAGTTATCGGCGGCCTGACTGCGGCAACCTTGTTAACTCTGATCGTAGTTCCGGCAATCTATGAGCTGCTCTATTTCCGCAAATCGGCCAAAGAACGCAAGCAGCCTGCCGCAGCCGGAACTGTGGCGTCAACGGATCTGCCTAGCTGATTGGGGAAGTAGCTGCAGGAAGAAGGGAACGGGATGGAATAGCTGGAAGTAGTAGTTGATGAAAAGTAGTAGTTATTGGGACGGCAATGGGAGTTGGCAGCAGTAGTGAGAGCATAAATGAGAGCAGTGCGGAAATGTCCGCACTGCTCTTCGCCGTCTGCGGGCGGCAGTGGAGTCTTCTTCGTCAGCTTCGTCCAAACCAGGCCGCACTTGAGACAGCAGCCCAACAAGTAACTGATCCTGCAATAATGTGACCAGACTAGTGAAACCCTTCATTTTGCATACCAGATCTGTTGCTGGCAGGATTGAGAATCTCAGGTTCACACTGTGTAGACAGAATGTTGTACGTATTACAACTCGGCTACATAGATTCAAGGGTATTCATGGCAATTGTTGTATGAAATGCATGAATTGTTCCGCTAAGCCGCCGGGATGAGGGGGATTGTTGTCTTTTGTACAACAATTTTGGATTACGGCCGTTTGTATGAGGGAATTGTTGTATTTTGGGCAGGATTTTCGAGAAAGGCGATAATAGCAGCCGGACATCGTGCTTGAGTTGCGGATTGTCTGCTACGACACCATCATCTACAGGGAGACCATCAGGATCAGTTACTAGTAGAGCTGCCTGCATTCTTATTCGTGCGGCCATCTCACCATGTTCTGGAGTTCGATTCGATAAGATCAGCTTCAAGGAAGCGGATGTGTGTAACCGCCGATCGGCGCTGGTGGCGAACCCGAACTGGAGCCACATGTATACGAGTTAGATCTGGGCAAGCGGCAATTTATTGCACAGTAGGCAAAGTGGAAATATCCGTATGCACTAATAAACCTCCTTAATGAACTGGATCCAGCACTTCCAGTTTTATAGGGAGGTCTCCTTTTTGCAGTGTTCAGGTGTCCAGGCATTTATGTGTTTAAAGGTGTTAAACCGATTCCCGCTTAAACAGCGGAGCGGACGGAACGATTGTGGAAAAGCGTTAGCGGTCGCCTTTGTGTCCGGATTTTCACCGATAAGGTAAAATAATAAAATCTGGACACAACAGCGATTGGAACAACGTTCCGTTTGCGGAGCGTCCACCCAAGTGCTCACGTATATCCTACTCTAATTTATTCAATGTTGTTGCTGTTATTTCATAGTTCAATTCCCCGTACTCTCATACTTAGACAATCCATACCGGAAGATACCATAAGCCGCAGCCGCACTTCCTATTGCCGCAACAGGGGCGAGCAGCCACCAGCCGGACCATCCGCTTTTGCCGAAAATATAGGTTGCCGGATAAAAGCTGATGAACGCATAGGGCAGCACAGTAGAAATAAAGATGCGGATCGCCTGCGGAAACAGGGTAATCGGATATTTGGCGAGATCGGACAGGTTATGCACCATCAGCGGAAAGGCATTGCCCGCATTGCGGATCCAGAAGGCGGCGGAGTTCCCCGCGAGGTTGATCGATACCCGGATGATGACCGCAGTCAGAAACAGCAGGATCAGGATGGCGGCTTTGCCCAGCGTCCAGTGAACCGGGCTATGAACGAGCGACTGCCAGACAATCACTCCGCCGATCAGCAGATTGCCGAGTCCGTTGATGCCGATCCCGGTGCAGAACACCTGAAGGACAACGGGCACCGGCCGCAGCAAATAACGGTCCAGCTCGCCCATGTTGACCAGCCGCCCGAGGCGCCAGGTGCCTTCGAAGAACAAAGAGCCGATGCCCTCCGTCAGAAAGATCATGGCGTACATAAACGTAACTTCCCAGAACTTCCAGCCGTTAATATCCGGAATCCGGTCATAGATCACCCAGAGGAAGACAAACCCCAGAATCTGCGTCAAGGCGGCCGAGCACATCAAAATATAGAAGTCCTTATTATATTCCAAAATCGCTTTAAGCTGCTGCACATACAGCCGTTTATAGAGGTAGAGCATTTGGGACATTTTCATTCTGCGGCCTCCTCCTGCCTTAGCCTCCATGGATGGTCACCTGGCGTACCGCCCAGTTCCACATTGCCTTGCCGGCAATCCAGAGTGCTGCCCCCCAGAAAAGTTGAATACCGATCAGCCGCAGACTCTCCCCGGTATCTGCCTGCTGCAGAAAAATCATCGACGGCGTGTGGATGATGGCCTGGAAGGGCAGCAGGAGCGCCAGCTTTTCCAGCCAGTCCGGGAAGAAGGCCAGAGGTACCAAAGCTCCGGACAGGAGATTGGTCAGAGCAATCCGTGTCCAGACGATGCCCATCGATCCGGTGGACCAGAAGCATAAAAGTGCTGCCAGATAGACAACGCCGAATTTCACCACGATTGCACCGAGCAGACTGACTGCGAACAAGACATAGACAGAGAGCGAACCCGGAAAGGTGACTCCGGTCAGGAAGGTAGCGAACAGGATCAGCAGCACCGTACTCATGCCGCCTTCAAGCAGGCTCGAGCCCAAGGTTTCCGCGAATCTTGCGGTCTGGAAATCGACCGGCTTCAGCAGGTCTACGGCGACGCTGCCGTCAAGGATTTTGCCGGAAATAGCCGATTCCGAATACCAGGACAACACGGAGTTGGCCAGGAAGGTAACCAGCAGATAGGTTTTCATCTGGTCCCAGGTATAGCCGCCTACCACCTCCCGCCCGCTGTAAATGCCCTGCCACAGGAAGTAAATGGCCAGCAGATTGATAGAGTTCGCCAGAAAGGTAATGATGTAAGAAATCCGGTAGGCCAAAACCCGTTGCAGGGAGCGGTTCGCGATACTTCTGTACATTTTAAACTGGGCAGCAGTCATCATCGTGTGTAAGCCTCCTTATTCCCCGGTTCCGGTCAGATCCAGCTTGCCGTCATAGACGGCCTTGATGACCTGCTCAATATTAGTATCTTCCATTCGGAAGTCGACCACTTCGCCATATCTCATCACCCGGCCCACCACTTCACTGGCGGTATATTCGTACCGGTCAAAAGAGACCGAGAATTCCTGCGCGCTCTGCTGCGCAAGCTTCATTCCCGGTGTCTGCGCGAGCTGCGCATATAACTCCGGCATCGGTGATCCGACCTGAAAGAAGATGACACGGTTTTTGGCAAAACGGGCCTTCACCTCGCTCAGGCTGCCGTCATAAATAATCGCCCCATGGTCGATGATAATCAGCCGTTTGCACAGATCCTCAATATCCCCCAGATCATGGGTGGTCAGCATCACCGTAGTGTTCTGCTCCTGGTTGATCTGTTTGATGAACTCGCGGATTTTCTGCTTCACGGATACGTCAAGGCCAATCGTCGGCTCATCCAGATACAGAATCGGCGGGTTATGCAGCAGGGCTGCGGCCAGATCGGCGCGCATCCGCTGACCCAGGGAGAGCTTCCGGGCAGAGAGATGGATGAACTCGCTCATTCCCAGCATTTCAGTGAACAGCTCCATATTCGTTTTGTAGACGGCGCCAGGAATCTGATAAATATCCTTCAGCAGCGAGAAAGACTCCACAATCGGGATATCCCACCACAGCTGGGTACGCTGGCCGAACACGGCGCCAATCTGGGCGGCATTATCCATTCTTTTTTTGTACGGATTGATACCGTTTACAGAAACAGTGCCGGCTGAGGGCATGAGGATTCCGGTCAGCATCTTGATGGTGGTCGATTTGCCTGCACCGTTCGGGCCCACGTAAGCCACCGTCTCGCCTGCTTCTACACTCAAATCCAGCGGCTTAACCGCCACCTTCTCGATATGCCGGGGCAGGAAGAGGTGCTTAACCGCTCCCCCCAGGCCCGGCTCCTTCACTGCCTGCATAAATGACTTGCTCAGCCCTCTGGCTTCAATAATACTCAAGGCTAACCCTCCTGGAAATTACTTTGAAAGCGCGTTCGCTTGTTCGCAGCATATAAATTTATGAATCCAATCTATGTAAAAGACGTATGAATAAATATATCACTGCGGCAATGTCGAAAACTATCACAATCCATCGAATGAATATATTTATTTAGATTATTATGGCGAATGATGCTGCAAAAAAGCGGCTACCCTGGTTAACTAGACTAACCGGGATTTGCCGCTTCGTTCGAGAATGGCTTTGAGGAGTAACCCTATTAATAGTGGCAGCAACAGCTGAACTTCCAGTCTCCAGTCTACAGCGTACAGGTCTACAAGGTTGATCTGCTTCAATAGAACATAGACCACGTTGTACATCAGGAAGGAGCAGCTGACCGTGAGCAGCGGGATTAGGGCCAGATGGCTTTTGGAGCGGAGCAGCCGGTAACCCAAGAAGAGCAATAGTGTATGGCTTATCATGATCACCAGTGCATAATTACTGCCGAAGCGCAGGAATGATACTATAGCGGTTGCCAGATTCAGGGCTACCGAAATATAGCTGATTCGAAGCATGTAGAACCTCCTTGCTGAAACGGTAGGGTCCTTATTAAAGGCCAACATAGCCGTTTTCACTGGTGATTTTTGACTGCAGATTTTTCTATTTTACAGCGCTTGCAGGTTCATTTACAGGTCCAATGCTGAATGTTTTTTATTCCGTGATTGTATGTTATAATACTTTCTTTTAAAATCGGTTATATAGGAAATGGTAAAAATGGAGGAGGATCGTCGTGAGAATCTTTGAACAATCGAGAGCATGGAGCGTGCCCGGAGATTTGGAAGCACAGCAGCTTGAAGCTTTCCGGCCGCTTGACGCAGAGCAAATCGAATTACATAGCGGGCAGTCCGGGGTTTCTTTTCCAGAAGAATCGAAAGAGCATATCTATCATAGAGCCATGATATCTTCCATCCGCAGTGAAATGAATAAATTAAGCCAGCTGCTCTCTATTCCTTATGTTGTATTCCTGACGGACAGGGAGGGAACCATTCTGGAGCTGGTTTGTTCTTCTCCGGTTACCCGGGATGAGATGGAACAGGCGGAGCTGCGTCCGGGGGTTAGCTTATGCAGGCAGCGCTCGGGCATGAATGCCGTATCCTTGGCCATGGAGATGAATTGCATCGGGGTAGTGCGGGGGGCGGAACATTCCGACCAGGCCTTCCAGAACTGGAACTGTGTGTGTGCTCCGCTGCAGAATGAGGATACCGTCTTCGGATATGTGGACATTTCTTTTAATAGAGGAGAACCGATTGAATTCGCCATTCCGTTCGTGCAGCAGATTGCCGAGAATATTATGGAGAAGTGGATGGAGAAGAACCCGGAGATGCAGCAATACCGCCTGGAAGCCACTTTACAGGAATATAAGCTGACAGCGCGGGAGCAGGATGTAGCACGGCTATGGTTACTTGAGAAAAGCGCGCTGCACATCGGGAGTGATCTGGGCATCAGTGAAGGGACGGTTCGGAATATGCTGAAGAGTATTTACAGTAAAATGCGGGTGAATGACCGCTTCCAGTTCGTCAAACGGCTTACGCCATAGAAGGCGCGCAACGCTATATATACATAAGAATAGCCGGGCAGTGATACTAGCGTATCGCTTGCCCGGCTATTTATTTGCGGTGAAGTCATTTAGCCTGCGCGTTGCCGCCAGTCGCATTTAGCCGCAGGAGCAGTTCAGTACCGGCTTCCGCGCGGCCTGGGTCTCATCCAGACGGCTGATCTCCGTGGTATGCGGTGCATTAATAACGACCTCAGGTGTCTCCTGCGCTTCCTTGACGATCTGAATCATCGTCTCAATGAAGCCGTCGAGTGTTTCCTTGCTTTCGGTTTCAGTCGGCTCGATCATCATACATTCCTCTACGGTCAGCGGGAAGTACACGGTTGGCGGGTGGTAGCCGAAGTCCAGCAGCCGTTTGGCAACATCCAGGGTACGTACGCCGTACTGCTTGAGGTTTCTGCCGGACATGACGAATTCATGCTTGCAGACACCCGGGAATGGAATTTCGAAATAAGGTGCCAGACGGTGCATCATGTAATTGGCATTCAGCACAGCGTTCTCGGACACCTCGCGCAGTCCGTCCGGGCCGTAGGTGCGGATATAGGCGTAAGCGCGGACCAGAATACCGAAGTTACCATAAAAGGCTTTGACGCGGCCAATAGATTGCGGCCCGCCGGTGTCAAGCGAGAAGCTGCCGTCTTCGTTCTGCACAACCGACGGCTGGGGCAGGAACGGAATCAGCTTCGCCTTCACGCCGACCGGTCCGGCTCCCGGACCGCCGCCGCCGTGCGGAGTACTCATCGTCTTGTGCAGGTTGAGATGGACCACATCGAAGCCCATATCGCCCGGGCGGGTGATGCCCATGATGGCGTTGGAGTTCGCTCCGTCATAATAGAGCAGACCGCCGGCTTCATGGACAATCGCGGCGATCTCTACGATCTGCGTCTCGAACAGTCCGAGAGTACTCGGGTTCGTGAGCATCAGCGCGGCGGTGTCGCTGCCGACCGCAGCCTTCAGTGCTTCGAGGTCGACCATTCCCTTATCATTGGAAGGGATGGTGACGGTATCGAGTCCGGCGGCTGCGGCGCTGGCCGGGTTGGTGCCGTGCGAGGAATCCGGCACGATGACCTTGGAGCGGACCTCGCCGCGGCTCTCATGGTAGGCGCGGATCATCATCAGGCCGGTCCATTCGCCATGGGCTCCGGCGGCAGGCTGCAGGGAGACGGCATCCATGCCGGTCAGTCCGGCGAGATCCTTTTGCAGCGTATACATCAGCTCAAGTGCACCCTGGATGCTCTCTTCCGGCTGGTACGGATGGATCTTGGCAAGGCCGGGGAAGCGGGCGACATCTTCATTGATCTTCGGGTTATATTTCATCGTGCAGGAGCCGAGCGGATAGAAGCCGTTATCGACCCCGAAATTACGCCGGGACAGGGCAGTATAGTGGCGGATAACATCCACTTCGGATACCTCCGGCAGCACTACGGGCTCGCTGCGGAGCAGGCCCTCAGGAATCAGTGAGCTGATGCTCTCTTCCTGCGGCACATCGCATAGAGGCAAAGAGTACGCCGAGCGGCCGGGACGGCTTAATTCAAAGATCAGGGTTTGTTCCGGTTTCATATACAGCCCTCCAGTGCAGTGGCGAATTCGTCAATTTCGGTTTTGCTTCTTTTCTCAGTCACGGCAACCAGCATATGTCCGGCCAGCTCGGGATACTCGCGGCCCAGATCATAGCCGCCCAGATAACCTGCCTTCAGCAGCCTGGAGTTCACTTCACTGACGCTGCTGCCCTCCGGGAGCTTCAGGACAAATTCATTGAAGAACGGGGCGGTGAAGACGCGCTCTGCACCGGTGATTTCAGCCAGCCGTCCGGCGGCGTAATGGCTCTTGCGGATATTAAGCTCGCCAACCTCACGCATGCCCTCCTTGCCCATGACGGACAAGTAGACAGAAGCACATAACGCCAGCAGCGCCTGGTTGGAGCAGATATTCGACGTCGCTTTCTCGCGGCGGATATGCTGCTCACGCGCCTGCAGGGTCAAGACGAAGCCGCGCTTGCCGTTACGGTCAACGGTCTGGCCGACGATCCGGCCCGGCATGCGGCGCATCAGCGGTTCGGCAACCGCGAAGAATCCGCAGGTTGGTCCTCCGAGCGATGCGGAGATACCCAGCGGCTGTGCATCGCCGACTACGATGTCGGCGCCCAGCTTGCCGGGCGTTTCCAGCACGCCGAGTGCAATGGGGTTCGCGCTGACTACAAGGAGGCCTTTGACCGCATGGATCAGCGGCTCAATCTGGCGCATATCCTCGATGCCGCCGAAGAAGTTGGGCGACTGGACCAGAACGGCGGCAGTATCGGCATCAATGGCCTCAGCCAGCTTGGCAAGATCGGTAACCCCGTCCTTATAATCGATCTCCACGATTTGCAGGCCCCAGGCATTGGCGGAAGTGCGAAGTACCTGGCGTGCTTCCGGGTGTACCGTACGGGAGACAATCAGCTTTTTGCGTTTGGTGGCGCCTGCGGCAAGCACGGCTGCTTCGGAGAAGGCCGTTGCACCATCGTACATACTTGCATTGGCGACCTTCATGCCGGTCAGCTCACAGATATAGGACTGGAATTCGAAGATTGCCTGAAGCTCGCCCTGGCTGATTTCCGGCTGATAAGGGGTGTAGGCGGTATAGAATTCTGAACGGGAAATAATATGGTTAATGACAACAGGAATGTGGTGGTCATAGAGGCCAGCGCCGAGGAAGCTGGCATGGGTATCAAAGTCGGCATTTTTGTCAGCCAGACCCTTCATATGGCGCAGCAGCGCATATTCGTCCAGCGGGCCGGACATTGGCATCGTTCCCTGGTAGCGGACAGATTGAGGGATGTCAGCGAATAGCTCATCAATGGACTGAATCCCTACAGTTTCCATCATCTCTGCGCGGTCTTGCTCCGTCATAGGCAGATAGCGGTGCTTCATTACGGCTTCACTCCTTGGCTCTTTTTGTAGAACGGGGCTTTGATCACGGCAGCCTTCAGCTGTTTGCCGCGGATCTCCACATACACCTCTGTGCCGATCTCAGTATAGGCAGCATCCAGCAAGGCAAGTCCGAGATTACGTTTCAGCGTCGGTGATTGTGTGCCGGTTGTGACTTCACCGATCTTCACACCGTCTGCATATACGGGATAATGGGAGCGGGGAATCCCGCGGTCGATCATTTCAAGGCCTACAAGGCGGCGCGGGAGGCCGGCTTCCTTCTGCTTCAGCAGGGCATCACGGCCGATGAAGCCGGTTTTGTCCAGCTTCACGAAGAACTGGACACCCGCTTCGAGCGGCGTAATATCCGCCGAGAGCTCCTGGCCGTACAGCGGCAGCTTGGCTTCGAAGCGGAGCGTGTCGCGTGCGCCGAGTCCGGCAGGGGTCAGGCCATGCGGCGCGCCTGCGGCCAGCAGACCGTTCCAGAGTGCAGCCGCTGTGTGGACCGGGGCGTACAGCTCAAAGCCGTCCTCACCGGTATAGCCGGTGCGGGAGAGCAGTACAGATACGCCGCAGACCTCGGCGTGTTCGATGAAGTGGAAGGGCTTCAGCTCTGCGAGCGGGGCAGAGGTAACTTCGGTCAGAATCGTCTCAGCCAGCGGCCCCTGCAGAGCGAGCAGCAGCGTCTCATCAGAGACATTCTTCAGGCTGACACCGCTGAATTCAGCGGTGAGATGCTCCTGCAGCCACTGGAAGTCCTTGTCGATATTGGAGGCGTTCACGACGAGCATGTAGCGCTCATGGCCCAGGCGGTAGACGAGCAGATCATCTACTACGCCGCCGCTCGGATAGAGCATCAGGGTATACTGCGCTGCACCATCTGCTAGGCGGCTGACATCATTGGTGGTCATCTGCTGCAGGAAGGCTTCAGCGCCGCTGCCGTCAACCATGAATTCACCCATATGCGATACATCGAACAGTCCGGCCTGCTGGCGGACCGCTTCATGTTCCTTAACGATGCCAGTAAACTGCACCGGCAGCTCCCAGCCGCCGAAATCAATGCATCTGGACTCCGCATAAGCGGCATAGAGATCATAAAAAGGCGTTCTTCTCAAAGACTCCATCGTGTCACCCCTTAGTCTGTTTACATGCAAAAAAGGACAGGCGAAAGTCCATCAATGCACATCAAACATGCATCAATAGACGTTCGCTCTGTCCTTTGTACCTGAGAGTTACCCTGCTATCCTGCCCGCAGGTTTCCCCGTTGGTGATCCGTTTCCTGTTGTCCAGGCTGTGGATGCTCTCCAGAGATGCGTCCGGCAAAGGTCCTTTTGCCTGAGAGATTCACCCATCCCGGGCTTACTCCTTCGGCGCTGCCCCTCGAGGGGCAGTCTCTCCCTATGCCATCATTCGCAAACCATATGTTTTTCTACTGACTCCATTAAACCGGGTTTACAAGCACGATGTCAATCAAAAAACGTCAAAAAGATGACAAATTTAATTTTCTTGTCAGTTATATTGACATTAGGCAAGGTCATAACTTAGGCTATAACTAAATTTAGAACTCCAAATGTGGAAAAGAGGCGGCTTGGAAATGAGTGAAGTGCTTAACAACCTGCTATACAGCGAAGAGCATGAATGGGCACAGCAGGGTGAAGGACGCGTAGTACGTGTGGGAATTACGGATCATGCGCAGCATTTATTGGGCGACATCGTGTTTGTTGAGTTTCCGGAAGTCGGCGCAGCCATTTCCGCGGGCGACAGCGTAGGCAGCATCGAGTCTGTTAAGACGGTGTCGGAGCTGTACTCGCCGGTATCCGGCAAGGTAACCAAGATCAACGACGCACTCGAAACCAGTCCGGAGCTGATCAATGATCAGCCATACGGCGGCGGATGGATTTTTGAGCTGGAGCTTGACGGTGAGTTCGCCGAGGCAGCTTCCGGCCTGCTGGATGCGGCTGCTTACAAGGAATTGGTTGGGGAATAGTTTCAACCGTTTATGTACCGGGATTTTTTGAATAGATGACTGAACTGGATTTACGAACAGATGAACATGACAGGCTTCTCTTATTACATTAGATGTTACTAATGTGAGAGGTCTGTCTTTTTGCGTTTCTGTATCATTCCGGAAAGCTGAGCAGGCCCGGATAAATGCGGGGAGCCAAGTGCCAAAGGGCGGGGAGCAGAGCCAGACCCGCAACGGCAAAGATAAGGCACAGCAATAGGAACCGGTATCTTTTTCTGGGACGGGTATTGGGTTTGAGCACGAAGTAATACACACCGGCCGAATAAAACGGGAAAAACACCACGGCAGACATGCCCATACAGACCAGAAAGGTGGATTCCCCGGCGGAGGAAGGGATCATGGCTTCTGGGTTATAGACCGGATTGATCTGCAGAAAGAGGATCACAAATGTCAGATAGGCGAAGAGTAAAAGAAGAGGGAAACAGCGGATGCGTCCATCCTCGGACAAACCGTACAGCATCCACCAGACCCCGAGCCAGGGCAGGGCAAAGACTGCGCCGGCAATAAGGAAGTCAATGCCTATATACATCAGTTTATCGGGTGGATACACATGGGCCAGGTCCCCCCAGAAGTAATCGGAGGAGAAGAACATCATAAATACAGATAATAAACCCGCGAAGAAGGTGATTATTCCCTGGGCAAAAACAATCATGATCAGCGAAATCAGCTGCCGCAGAAAATAGAGAAAACGGGTGGCGTCCGGTGTCGTTCCGTTTGTAGTCTGCATAGCGTTCAATCTCCTTATACTAGCAAATGGTTGCCGTGCCTTCTCATCTGCAGAACTCTGAGCTGATTCGCTTGCGGATACGCGTTATTCTTCCTCCTGAAGCTGCCGCAGGACAATGAGTTCGACCCGGCGGTTTTTTTGCCGTCCTTCAGCGGTAGTGTTATCGTAAGCAGGTCTGGTATCCGCGTAACCGGCATACTGAAAAGTATCGGGGCTAAGCCCCTCGTTATCCAGGAAGAAGCGCAGCACAGAGAGTGCGCGGGCGCCGGATAGCTCCCAGTTATCCGTGTAATCTGAAGCGGCGGTTACCGGAACATTGTCGGTATGTCCTTCGATGCTGATCGTGGCACCGATTCCGCGGAACAGGCCGGAGAGCTGGCGCAGTGCCGGGAAGGCAGGTGACTTCAGCTCGGCTTTGCCGGCATCGAACAGGAACCGGTCGCTAAGCGTGATGGCAATGCCCTGCGGTTTATCCGCTACAAAGATCTGCTCCCCAAGGTTGTTATCTTCTACGTATTTGGTGATTACACCCATAAGCGCGGCCAGTTTGGCCTCCTGCTCACGAAAAGCGAGCTCACGCGCCGAAGGCTGGTGTTCTGCAGTTTCCCCGTTTTGCCCGGATGTATCTGTGCCCGTCCCGGTTCCGTTCGAACCATTCTCCTTCACATTGCCCCCGGAAGAAAGACCGCTACCAGTGCTTCCGCCTGCTTCCTGTTCATTCGAGACTGCGGCTCCCGTGTTCCCCTGATTACCATCCAGCACTCCATTTCCGCCTTCAAGCACAGGACTGCCGCTCTTAAAGGTATCAGATAATGAACCGGTAACGATCGCGTATTTTTGCGTATCCAGACTGCTCATGGCGTACAGGATGATGAAAAAAATGAGCAGAAGCGTAATCAGATCCGCATAAGTAATCATCCAGCGGTCTCGGTTCTCCTTACCTCTACTACGTCCCTGGCGGCGGTTTCTTTGTCTCATAGCGGGTCTCCCGGGTTATTATTGCTGCTGCGTCTAGGTGAGACATCGGGAATAAAGGCGGTCAGTTTTTTGCGGACCAGATGCGGATGATCCCCATTCTGCAGGGACAGGATACCGACAAGCAGCATCTCCATGCTGCCCAGTTCGCTTTGGCTGCGGGATTTGATTTTGGAGGCGATGGGTAAAAATATAAGATTAGCACTGGCTACGCCATAGAGCGTTGCTGTAAAAGCTACAGCGATCGAGGCCCCCAGATTAGAAGGGTCCGTCAGATTGCTGAGTACCCGTATCAACCCCATTACGGTGCCGATAATGCCCATAGTCGGAGCATAGCCGCCGGCGGCTTCGAAGATTTTGGCATAGCCTTCATACTTCAGTTCCTTGGCGTCCATCTCCAGCTCGAGGATTTGCCGGACCTGATCAGGATCGTTGCCGTCGACAATAAGGAACAGCCCTTCGCGGGTAAAGGTATCGGGATGCTCCTCCGCTCTCTTCTCCAGTGCGAGCACACCCCCGCGCCGAGTGATTGCAGCCATGGAGATCAGCTCTTCGGCCTTCTCCTGGGTGGTGTCGGGATGTCTGCCGAATGCCAGGCGCAGAGCCGCCGGGACGCTGCGTAATCTGGAGGCCGGAAAACTGATGAGTACAGCGGCAAGGGTGCCGCCGAATACGATCAGCGCGGCGTTCAGCTGCAGCAGGCCGGATAAGCTTCCACCTTCCCAGAGAAAGCCGCCGATCATTGCGGCAATGCCTGCCAGCAGGCCGATAATTGAAGTGATATCCATAAGTTCAAGCTCCTTAAATTTCTATATATTATGGTTTGCATCAATCTGGGCAACGCTGTATAATAAACGGGAACGTGTATTCCTATCTTCCATATTTTTCAGTACGGTATGGATAGGCAACTATTAGGGCTACAATTATAATATATTCATATATTTTAGACGATAGAGGGGAGACGGGCAAATGAGTGATATTGTCGTCAGTACAAAGACATTTGAACTGGAGTCCGAGTATACACCCCAGGGCGATCAGCCTCATGCCATAGAAGAATTATTGGACGGCATCCGGCAGGGCAAGAAGCACCAGACGCTGCTGGGAGCGACAGGTACAGGCAAGACCTTTACCATCGCACAAGTGATTTCCAAACTGAACCGCCCGACGCTGGTCATTGCGCACAACAAGACGCTTGCGGCGCAGCTGGCGAGTGAGTTCAAAGAATTTTTCCCGAACAATTCCGTTGACTACTTCGTCAGTTACTACGATTACTACCAGCCTGAGGCGTACATTCCTTCCTCCGATACCTTCATAGAGAAAGATTCCAGCATAAATGAAGAAATTGACAAGCTCCGGCACTCCGCCACCAGTTCGCTGTTTGAACGGCGTGACGTTATTATTGTTGCGAGTGTGTCCTGTATTTACGGCCTCGGTTCGCCGCAGGAATACGGAAGTATGCTGTTGACACTGCGGGTAGGGATGGAGAAGCCGCGCAATCAGATTCTGAGCAGGCTCGTGGAGATCCAGTACCAGCGCAATGACATTAACTTCGTACGCGGGACGTTCCGGGTACGCGGCGATGTGGTCGAGATCTTCCCGGCTTCACAGGGGGAGCATGCGATCCGTGTGGAGCTGTTCGGAGATGAGATAGAGCGCATTACGGAGATTGATGTTCTCACAGGAGAGCTGATTGGTGAGCGCGATCATATAGCGATCTTCCCGGCTTCACACTTTGTCACCCAGGAAGAAACGATGCGTGTAGCTATTATCAACATTGAGCGGGAGCTTGAGGAACGGCTGGCCGTGCTTCGTGATGCGGGCAAGCTGCTGGAAGCCCAGCGCCTGGAGCAGCGGACGCGGTACGATATTGAGATGATGAAGGAAGTGGGCTTCTGCTCCGGTATCGAGAACTATTCCGGCCCGCTTACCTTCCGTGAGCCGGGAGCGACTCCATATACCTTAATGGATTACTTCCCGGATGATATGCTGATTGTTATTGATGAGTCCCATGCAACGCTGCCGCAGATCCGGGCTATGTATAATGGTGACCGTGCGCGTAAGACCGTGCTGGTAGAGCATGGCTTCCGCCTCCCGTCTGCGCTGGATAACCGTCCGCTGCAGTTCGAGGAATTCGAAGAGAAAGTGAACCAGATTGTATATGTGTCTGCTACACCGGGACCATACGAAATGGAGCACTGCGATACTATGGTGCAGCAGATTATCCGTCCTACCGGCCTGCTGGACCCGATCATCGAAGTACGCCCTACAGAGGGGCAGATTGATGATCTGATCAGTGAAATCCGTGACCGTGTAGAGCGTGATGAGCGTGTACTCGTTACAACACTTACGAAGAAGATGTCCGAGGATCTGACCGATTATTTCAAGGAAATCGGGATTAAGGTACGTTATATGCACTCCGATATCAAGACGTTGGAGCGGATGGCTATCCTGCGTGATCTCCGGCTCGGTACGTTCCATGTACTGGTGGGTATTAACTTATTAAGAGAAGGTCTTGACCTGCCGGAGGTCTCCCTTGTCGCCATCCTAGATGCTGACAAGGAAGGCTTCCTCCGCTCCGAGCGTTCACTCATTCAGACCATCGGCCGCGCGGCCCGTAACTCTGATGGACGTGTCATTCTGTACGGCGACCGTATTACGGATTCCATGGAGAAGGCGATGAGCGAAACCCAGCGCCGCCGTGAAATTCAGATTGCCCATAATGAGAAGCACGGCATCACACCTACGACAATCAACAAGAAAGTGCGTGACATCATCGAGGCCACCAAGGTGGCCGAGTCGAAGGCCGATTATCTCACCGGTGCCGGCGGCAAGCTGAACAAGAAAGAGAAGCAGAGCCTGATGCAGCGTCTGGAGGCCGAGATGAAGGACGCGGCCAAGAACCTGCAATTCGAACGCGCCGCCGAGCTGCGCGATGCTTTACTCGAACTGCGGGCCGAGTAAGCTGGCCCCGCCAGCACTTACACTTAATGATCACGGAACGGCGCTTCACTGGCCGTTCTTTTTGAAGATACATTTGCACTTAGCGCATCCCGTAGGGACAGCTGCAGTTACGCCCTTAGCGCATTCCGTAGGAACAGCCGCAGTTCGCGCATCCCGTAGGGACAGCGTTATCGGCAAGCAGTAGCGAGCCGTATCTTGCTCTAACTGTGTCCTGCTCTACAGTATAGCGGTCCCGTAGGGACTAGCGCTCCCATTGCCCCAGTAGCCAATTCCATCCCAGTCCTAACTCTTTCCGCCGAGCTTGCGGGTGTCCAGAGGGTGCAACCCTTGGGGCCCTCCCTTGGAAGGGAGGGTTTGGGAGGGATCGAAAATATTTTAAATAGCTTTTGAATTAGAACTTTTGAATTAAGTTTTTAAATAGAAAAAAACTAGCTTTTGAAATAGTTTTTTATAAAGGAGAGGTACCGTTGGCGAACGAAAGTATAATAATCAAGGGCGCAAGGGCCCATAATCTCAAGAACATCGACGTAACGATTCCGCGTGACCGCTTCGTCGTGCTGACGGGACTGAGCGGCTCGGGTAAATCATCTTTGGCATTTGACACGATTTATGCCGAGGGCCAGCGCCGTTACGTTGAATCGCTGTCTGCCTATGCCCGCCAGTTCCTGGGTCAGATGGAGAAGCCGGATGTGGATTCCATTGACGGGCTATCCCCGGCGATATCAATTGACCAGAAAACTACAAGCCGTAACCCGCGTTCAACCGTAGGTACGGTTACAGAGATTTATGACTATCTGCGGCTGCTGTTTGCCCGGGTTGGACATCCCCATTGTCCGGATCATGGCATAGAGATTACATCACAGACTGTGGAACAGATGGTTGACCGGATTATGCAATACCCGGAGAAGACCCGCCTGCAGATTCTGGCACCTGTGATTTCAGGCCGTAAGGGTGAACATAAAGGCTTGTTCACGGATATCTCCAAGCAAGGTTTCGTTCGTGTGCGTGTTGACGGTGAGCTTCGCGAAGTTACGGAAGATATTGTACTGGAGAAGAATAAGAAGCATACAATTGAAGTCGTTGTTGACCGGATTGTTGTTAAGGATGATATAGAGACACGTCTTACTGATTCATTGGAGACTGCACTGAAGCTGTCAGGCGGTCAGATTCTGGTCGATGTGATGGGCCAGGAAGAGCTTTTATTCAGCGCAAGCTTTGCCTGCCCAATCTGCGGGTTCAGTATAGAAGAGCTTGCTCCGCGTATGTTCTCGTTCAACAGCCCGTTTGGTGCCTGCACGGAATGTGACGGGCTTGGTGTGAAGATGGTAGTCGATCCGGATCTGCTGATCCCGGATGCGGAGAAGTCCATCGAAGAAGGTGCATTCTTGGCCTGGACAGGCAGTACGTCGAACTACTATCCGCAGTTTCTGAAGTCGGTATGTGAGCATTTCAAAATTCCACAGAATGTTCCTGTCAGCAGCCTGTCGCCGGAGCATATGACCAAGCTGCTGCACGGAACGGGCAGCGAGAAGATCCGCTTCCGTTATGAGAACGACTTTGGCCAGCGCAAGGATGCACTTGTTGCTTTTGAAGGGATCATCCCGAATCTGGAGCGCCGTTACCGCGATACTGCTTCTGAAGG
Organism: Paenibacillus phytohabitans; assembly: GCF_013141775.1. Taxonomy (GTDB): domain Bacteria; phylum Bacillota; class Bacilli; order Paenibacillales; family Paenibacillaceae; genus Paenibacillus_AQ; species Paenibacillus_AQ phytohabitans. The sequence continues at coordinate 40,953 of NZ_WHOB01000023.1, read as the reverse complement.
CATCCGTGAGTTTATCGAAGGCTTCATGAGCGCCAAGCCATGCCATGTCTGCAAAGGCAAAAGACTGAAGAAAGAGATTCTGGCCGTGACGATTAATCAGCAGAATGTTGCCGATGTTACGGATCTTTCGATAGGAGATTGTCTGGACTTCTTCGAGAATCTCAAGCTTAGTGAGAAAGAAACGGCCATCGCTAACCTGATTCTTAAGGAAATCAGCAGCCGCTTAGGATTCCTCGTAAATGTAGGGCTGAACTATCTGACGCTTAGCCGCGCAGCGGGCTCGTTATCCGGTGGTGAAGCGCAGCGGATCAGGCTGGCGACACAGATTGGCTCCAGTCTGATGGGTGTACTGTATATTCTGGATGAGCCGAGCATCGGGCTTCATCAGCGGGATAATGACCGGCTGATTGCCACGCTGGCTCATATGCGCGACTTGGGCAATACTCTGATCGTCGTTGAGCATGATGAGGATACCATGATGGCTGCCGACTATATTATCGATATTGGTCCCGGTGCTGGAATACATGGCGGACAGGTAATTGCTCAAGGTACGCCTCAGGAGATTATGGACGATCCGAACTCCCTGACAGGTGAATACTTAAGCGGACGCAAATTCATTCCCGTCACCTCCACACGCCGTCCTACCGATAATGAGCGCTGGATAGAGATTCGCGGGGCTAAAGAGAATAATCTGAAGAATGTAAATGTGAAGATTCCGCTTGGTGTCTTTACAGCAGTCACCGGAGTATCCGGTTCCGGCAAATCTTCGCTTATTAACGAAATTCTCTATAAGAGCCTGGCACGCCAGCTCAACAAGGCCGTCAAGGTCCGTCCCGGTGTGCATAAAGAAATCCGCGGTCTTGAGAATCTGGATAAAGTAATTGAGATTGACCAGTCACCGATCGGGCGTACACCACGCTCCAATCCGGCCACTTATACAGGTGTGTTCGATGATATCCGCGACCTGTTCTCCAAGACCAATGAGGCTAAGGTACGCGGCTTCCAGAAGGGGCGCTTCAGCTTCAATGTGAAGGGCGGCCGCTGTGAGGCTTGCCGGGGAGACGGGATTATCAAGATTGAGATGCACTTCCTGCCCGATGTGTATGTGCCTTGTGAAGTCTGCAAGGGCAAACGGTATAACCGCGAAACGCTGGAAGTGAAATATAAAGGCAAGAGTATCTCCGATGTATTGGAGATGACCGTCGAGGATGCAACGGAATTCTTCAAGAATATCCCGCGTATCCACCGCAAAATGCAGACGCTGCTTGATGTGGGTCTGGGCTATATCAACATCGGCCAGCCGGGGACAACCTTGTCCGGTGGTGAAGCGCAGCGCGTGAAGCTGGCTTCCGAGCTGTACCGCCGCAGTACCGGCAAGACGCTGTACATTCTGGATGAGCCGACGACCGGCCTGCATGTAGACGACATTGGCCGTCTGCTTGAGGTGCTGCACCGTCTGGTGGATTCCGGTGAATCGGTCCTGGTCATTGAGCATAACCTCGATGTAATCAAGACTGCTGACTATATAATTGATATGGGTCCGGAAGGCGGCAGCGGCGGAGGAACTGTGCTTGCAACCGGAACTCCGGAGAAGCTGATTACTGTCGAGGAATCCTACACAGGCCGGTATCTGAAGCCAGTCCTCATACGCGACACCGAACGTACTCAGGCGCTTGAACTTCAGACCTCTGATACGGTGTAACCGGAGGAAGCTGCAAACTTAAATAGCCCATGGTCCACTGCGAGGTGGGACATGGGCTGTTTTTTTTAATTACAACTCACTCCGGATGCCGAAGATCACTTTGAATTGATTGCGCGCTTTGGTGGCTTTCTTGAAGCCATCCTGTGAATCCAGAATCCATACCGTTCTTCTGATCCAGACTCTTATATACAGGGAACGGCATTTAACAGGCCCGATAATTCCCCGTGCTTCGATCTCTGTACCATCAGGCTTCTCGGTCTCAGTTCGTACCAGCCATCTATTTCCTATTCCGAATTCGATGTATTTCAAGCCGGCGGGCACCTCCAGTTCTGCATGACTGATCATAACATCGTCGTCTGGAGTTTTACAGTGAGGGTTGTGGCATGCGATTTCATGTGTGCAGACAAAAATTAAGCTGGCGGGAGAGAATCAGAACAGTCATAACTACAGCATGTCCGCAGTAAGATTCAAAGAGAGGGTTTTGCGTTGAATGATTAGCAGAGGCTGTTTGCAGCTGCAATAGAAATCAGCTCCTTGAAAAATACATATTACAACGAATGGTCAATGATAAATATCTCTGTATTTCAGCTGATTTCCGGCTTCGGAAATATTTTTTATGACAAATACATAATTTTTAGACAATTTCTATTGCGTCACTGAAATGGTAGCGATAACATAGAAGGTGATATGGATTAGATGAACTTGCTTGACAACACTTTCAGGGAGGGATTGCCATGCTGCTTGCAGAAGCTGCCGCGCAAGAACCGTCTACATTTCATACCTTCGATGTATTTATGATTCTATTCACGATCCTGATTCTTATTGGTGTGGTCCGGCTATTGAAAGCTCCGCAGAAGAACAAATTTGCAATCGGCTTCGGAGTGGTGAGCCTGCTGGTTTTTGCAGTCTCTGACTATGCAATGATTATGAATTGGTTCAGCTAAGTTCAGGCACAACTAACTTCAGAAGCAAGGTCTTTCAAAGACACCTTTATCCGCCACCCGGCGAGCCTAAAGGCGTCTTTTTTTAACAGGATAAAGGAATCAGCTGTACAGGAGAAAGGGGGAAGGCGATGAACGGGGGAAAGAACGCAGTTGCCCGGAGTGGCGTTGTGCTGTTGTGCGGGTTGATATTGTCGGGATTCACAGGTAGTCCGCTGTCTGCATTTGGCGCAGTGTACGGAGGGACAGGCCCTGTAACGGCTGGACAAATAGGTGGAGTCAAACCCGTTAACAAGGAGCAAACGGCTAAACCCGCAGTGGATCCGGTACCACAAATTATCCGCGCTGTGTCGCCATCAGTCGTGGGCATTATCGGCAAAGCCAGTGGCGACCCCGTAGGCCCGGATGACCGCTACAATCTGACACACGGGTCCGGAATTATCGTCAAAGCAGACGGGTGGATTATTACCAATGCCCACGTCATGGAGGGGCTGCAGAATGCAGTGGTGGTTACCTCAGACGGCAAGAGCTATAACATTACGGATACATATTTGGATGAGGTGAGTGACCTCGCTCTGATCAAGATTACAGCCAAATCCCTGAAGCCGGCAAAGTTCGCCGCTAGCCCGGCAGGCATACAAGTTGGAGAAAAGGTTATAGCGATCGGTACGCCTATTTCGTTCTCCCTCAGAAATTCGGCTACAGTAGGAGTGATTAGCGGCCTCAACCGTTCGGTCGATGCGGCTTACCGGCTGATCCAGAGCGATACAGCGATTAACCCCGGCAACAGCGGAGGGCCGCTGATCAGCATGAAGGGTGAGGTGCTTGGGGTCAACAGCTTGAAATATGCGGCAGTGGGTGTGGAAAATATGGGCTTCTCCATTCCGGCGGATACGGTGCAGTATATTATGAATCAGCTGCTCAAATACGGTGAAGTCCGCCGTCCGAGTCTCGGAGTGGAGCTGGAGGAGAGCTGGCCCGTCATTGTCGGGCTGCCTACCGAGGAGCCTTTAACGGTTACGAAGGTGGTCACTGCAGAAGCACGGAAGGCGGGGATTGCCGAGGGAGATGTACTGTATGCGATAGATGGCCACCGGGTTACGTCACTTGTGGACATTAACGAATGGTTCAAGCAATACAAACCGGGTGCAGTGGTCAAGCTGCTCATGCAAAGTGACGGCGATATCGTCGCCAGAAGCCTTGTTCTGGGGCAAGGTGATCCTCTGGTGAATGCGGAAGAGGCGGAGGGGGATGGCGATGATCAGGCGGAAGAGTAGAAGGCTTGCAGGAGCAGGAACGCCGCGATTGGGGATGGGATATATATTCCGCGGACTGTCTGTCATGCTGGTAGTGCTATTGTTGCTAGCTGTATTTCCGGGCATGAATGCTTATGCGGCAGAAACTCCGATTCTAAAGCTAAGCCTCAAAGTAGGCAGTACATCTGCAAAGGTTAACGGGGAACCGATAGTGATTCAGAAGCCTTTTACGGAGAGCGGGGCGGTCATGGTACCGCTGGGAATTTTCAAAAAAGCATTCGGCAGCACAGTCTCGCTTGAAGGTAGCGATGTGGTGAAGGTGATGTACGGTGCACATACCGGAGCGATGACGATAGGCAGTACCACTGCCTGGAAGGATGGCATCAAAATTAAGCTTGCTGCGCCGCCGCGGATGGTTTCCGGTGTGCTGATGGTGCCCCTGCGGTTCGTGACCGGAGTGCTCGGTGCGCGGATTACTGCGGCAGATGGCGGGGGATTGCTGGTTACACTTACTCCTTCGGAGAAGGAAGCGGCAGCAGAATCGGAGAGCGGCATCGACAGTGATGTCGGCAAGACCCGGATCGGCAACAGTTATTTTGAATGGAGCATGAATTATCCTCCCGGACTTGTTGTGGGTGACAGCGGGGGGAATGAGAATGTAGCGACTTTTATGAGTGCAGAGAATGATTGTTATCTGGAGGTCCATGCTTCACCGCAGGAGGTGCTGCTTGATCCGGAAGGGCTGTTGGAGAATCTGGTGCGGTCATCGGAGGAGGGCGGAGAGACTGTACTGGACCGGGAGGTCGTGCCTGAAGCCAAGGTTCCTTACGCCCGGATAGTCAGCAAGGATTCCAGCGGAGCGCTGTGGGAAGGCAGGCAATATTATGCTGACGGCAGGCTGTATGAAATTTATCTGACGGACGATAACGCGGTGAACTATAAAGATCTGGATCAGTATGCCGTGCTGCTGGACTCCTTCCAACCTTCCTATAATTCTTCCGACAAAAGCATCCGTGATCTCTCCACAGTCACAAACGGCCTGCGCGAAGGATATAACGAAGACTACGGAATCTCACTGCTGGTGCCGGCAGACTGGAGTGTGGATGACCAGCATTTATATTATGAGAGCAAACAGGGAAGCTATCTGCGTGTAAAAGTGAGCTCTGCCCCTGCGGGCTCAACGCTCGAGAGCTGGAGCCGGGAACTGGAGTCGCAGCTGCGTGACACCTACGTGGCCGAAGCTTATACGCTGAAGAACGGCATCGCAGGCAAAGTCTCCGGTGAGCCGGCATTGATCAATGAAATCGGACTCAATCCAGGCAACGGCTGGAGTACGGAATATCAGATTTTGCTGTTGAAGAACGGCTACCGCTATTATTTTGAATACCGGACAGCGTCCGGACAGGATGGCGACAAGGCGCGGTTCACAGATGTGCTTAACTCCATTGATATTGATTTTGCGCAGATCAAGGAGAACTTTGGCCGTCTGGAAACCGATGATTACGCGCTGCTCAGCACAAAGTCGATCCCTAAGAGCTCCAAAGCATACGGCTACAGCATTGATATTCCGCGCCTGTGGACGCCATATCAGGATCTTTTTGAGAGCCAGACCGTGGAATACCGCTTCACCGGCGGACGGTTCCAGATTTATGCCAGTCCGGATGTAACCATGGAATATGCCGTCAGCCAGCTGCAGAGCTATTATCAGAACACCAAAAAAGACCCGAAAGGGCCGCAGGTGACAAGTGTGGAGGAAACCACCTTTGCGGGAGTGCCTGCCACAATTCTCACCGTACAGCAGACCAAGGGCAGCATCCCTGTGAGCACTCGGAATGTTATCTTCAGCAAGAATGATGTGGTGTTCACGATCACCGTCACGCTGAACGATGCCAATGCAACGGCCAGCCAGCTGGCGGTGTTGGAGAGGGTGCTGGGGTCGTTTGGGTGGGGGGAATCCTCATAGTTTAATGTTAGCGTATAATTAGCTATGACTAAGAACGTCTCAGTTGCCGGCAGGCAGCGGGACGTTTTTTTATGATGGGAAAGAGTTTGTGGAGTTTGTACGGATATTGGAAAAGATTGATGGACTACAGCCGGACGGTATTTCGTACCCTGGTGATTTGCGATGTAAAAGACAAAAAAATGCAGCATGATGCTTCTGTCCTCCTATTATTCATATAATTCTTGCCATTTTGATGGCGCAGAGGTGTGATATTTGATACAATTAATAAGTTAAAAAGCTGTAAATGACCCGCCGAACAGGCGGTTTAGGAGGATATAAATGAAAGAGCAACAAATACGCAGAGAAGACGTAGAACTGCTGGCTCCGGCGGGAGACTGGGACTGCATGCGTGCAGCAGTGGCGAACGGGGCGGATGCTGTCTTTTTTGGCGTAGAGAAATTCAATGCACGGGCCAGAGCCAACAACTTCCGCATGGACGAGCTGCCGGAGATTATGGCCTTTCTGCACAGCTATGGAGTGAAGGGGTTTCTGACCTTTAATATACTGGTGTTTGAGAATGAGCTGCCGGATGCAAAAGAACTTATTGATGCCTGCGTAGATGCCGGTGTGGATGCGGTAATTGTACAGGACTTGGGTCTGGTCCAAATGATCCGAGAGATCTCTCCGGATTTCCCGATTCACGGTTCTACGCAAATGACGATTACTTCACCGGAAGCGGTGGAGTTCACGAAGCCTTGGGGGCTGGAACGTGTAGTCCTTGGCCGTGAAAATAATCTGAAGCAGATCCGCACGATTGGCGAACAAGCCCGCCTGCCGATGGAAGTCTTCGTGCATGGTGCACTATGTGTATCCTATTCCGGACAATGTCTGACTTCCGAAATGTGGGGCGGACGCTCTGCGAACCGCGGAGAATGTGCCCAGGCCTGCCGCCTGCCGTATGACCTGGTGGTAGACGGAGAAGTGAAGCCGATGGGTGATGTAACCTACCTGCTGTCCCCGAAAGATCTTGCCGCTATTGATCTGATGCCCGAACTGATTGAAGCTGGAGTGACCTCTTTCAAAATTGAAGGCCGGCTCAAGACTCCCGAATACGTTGCGAATGTGGTTAGTAAATACCGCAAAGCGATTGATAAGTATTTTGACGGTAACTGGACACCGACCTCGAAGGAGGACATGCGTGAGCTGCAGCAGAGCTTCTCGCGCGGCTTCACTCATGGTTTCCTGGACGGTACTAACAATAAGAAATTAGTTGATGGCACCTTCCCGAAAAGCCGGGGTGTGTTCATGGGAACCGTCGAACAGATTCTGCGCGACGGTGTAGTCTGCCGTATTCATGCTCCGCTTAAGCGCGGAGACGGAATCGTGTTCGATGCCGGAGATCCGACCAAGAAGGAGGAGGGCGGCCGCGTCTACGATCTGCGCCGCAAAGGCGTCAAGCTGGAGGGCGAAGCCGGCGAAGGCTGGATTATCGACATCGTACCCGGCCGTAATGACGTGGATCTGCGCCGTCTGCATGTAGGCGTCCGCATCTGGAAGACGAACGATCCGGCGCTCGACAAAGCGCTTCGCCAGTCGTATGAGACCGAGAAACCTTACAGGGTCTTCCCGGTTCATGTGAGAGTGCAAGGCTGCGCGGGTGAGAAGCTGACGACCTGGTGGACGGACATTCAGAAGAAGGTAACCGTCCGTGTGGATTCGGAGCTCGCGCTGGAGACAGCGCAAAAGCGTCCGATGGATACCGCGCTGCTGGAAGAACAATTCGGCCGCCTGGGCGGAACCGTGTTCCAGCTTGAGGCGCTGGAGTCGCATCTGCAAGGCGACGTGATTGTGCCCATGCGCGAGCTGAACAGCATCCGCCGCCAGGCGGTGGAGCTGCTTGCAGGCGAGCGCCCGAAGCCTCCCGTGTATGTGAAACGGGAGGTAGAGGTCTACGGCGGCGCTTCCCGCAGGGGCGCTGCAGAGGCGCGCGGTAAAGCGGAGCTCACCGCGCTGTGCCGCAGCCTGCCGCAGGTGCAGGCTGCGCTCGAAGCCGGCGTGACGAACATTTACGCCGATTTCGAGTTCATCAAGCAGTTCCCGGCGGCAGTAGACGCTGTGCGGGCTGCAGGGGCCAGCATCACGCTGGCCACACCGCGCATCCATATGCCGAACGAGAACGGCTACCATGCCAACATCCTGCGGCTGCAGCCGGATGCTGTGCTGGTGCGCAATACCGGCGCGCTGTATTATTACCTGCGCCACCGGATGGAGCATCCGGATGCTGTGCATCCCCGGCTGATCGGCGATTTCTCGCTGAATATCGCTAATCACAGAGCAGTTGATCTGTTCCTGAATACCGGCTGTGACGTGGTCACTCCATCGTATGACCTGAACATCCAGCAGATGGTTGATCTGCTCGGACATAGCGACACCTCGCGGATGGAGGTTGTTATTCACCAGCATCTGCCGATGTTCCACACCGAGCACTGCGTGTACTGTACCTTCATGAGTGAAGGCACTGACTACACCAACTGTGGCCGCCCTTGTGAGGAGCAGCGTGCTTCACTGCAGGACCGGATCGGTATGTCCCATCCCGTCCGTGTAGATGAAGGCTGCCGTAACACTGTCTATAACGCTGTTGAACAGTCAGGTGCAGAATACCTGAATCACTTCCGTGAGCTTGGCGTATCTTCTTTCCGTGTAGAGTTCCTAGAGGAAACACCGGAACAGGTAGCTGAGGTTATCAGCCTATACAGCCGCGCACTGCGCGGAGAAATCTCCGGAACGCAGGTTTGGAAAAGCCTGAAGGCCACCAACCAGCTTGGGGTTACACGCGGGCAGTTGGTTAATGCGAAATAGGCAATTTGTGTAATCTTCAGACGTATATGTATTGATGCAGGATCAAATAATACATGCTAGGCCAGACTGTCCTTGAGGAGCCATACACTCTCAGGACATCTGGCCTTTGCTTTTTCTACATCTGTTCCAAGATGTAGCACAAACAGTCTGCCAATATTCTGCTAGAACTGCTATAATTGAATCAAATATGCCATTTTTCTATAAGAAATCAGTAATGAAAACAAGAAGCCAGAAGGAGCTATGTCATGAAGATCCGTAAAGCCATTATTCCCGCAGCTGGCCTGGGTACCCGCTTTCTGCCTGCGACCAAAGCGATGCCCAAAGAAATGCTGCCGATTGTAGATAAACCGACAATTCAATATATTGTTGAAGAAGCAGTAGCTTCCGGGATTGAAGATATCATTATTGTGACGGGGAAGGGCAAGCGTGCGATTGAGGACCATTTTGACAACTCGTTCGAACTGGAATTCAACCTGGCTGAGAAGCAGAAGTGGGAGCTGCTGGAATCGGTACGTAAATCCTCGGAGATGGCCGATATTCATTACATCCGTCAAAAAGAACCGCGCGGCCTCGGACATGCCATCTGGTGCGCACGTAAATTCATCGGCAATGAACCTTTTGCCGTTCTGCTTGGGGATGACATTGTAGAGTCGGATAAGCCATGTCTGAAGCAGATGATTGATGTATACGATCAGTACAAATCCTCTATTGTGGGAGTTCAACAGGTGCCGTGGGAAGAAGTTTCCCGGTATGGACTGGTGGATGGAACTGAATTAGCAGAACGTGTCTACAAGGCCAACCGCCTAGTCGAAAAGCCGAAGAGAGAAGATGCTCCATCCAACCTGGCGATCCTGGGACGGTATATCCTGACTCCGCGTATCTTCGACATGCTTGGCGAACAGCAGGTGGGCGTAGGTGGAGAGATTCAGCTTACGGATGCTATCTCACGTTTAAGTGAAGTAGAGCGGATTATTGCTTATGATTTTGAAGGCAAACGTCATGATGTCGGTGAGAAGATGGGTTTCATTCAGACAAGCATCCATTATGCACTTCAGCATGAGGAGCTTAAAGAAGGGCTATTGCAGTATCTTAAAGAGGTTATAGAAAATGAAGAGAAGCTGTACAGCAGGTAGCAGGTTGTATTACAATCTTGCGCAGAATATCATCATTTAATCATAAAAAAAGCGGTCTACTGTACTCAGACAGTGGACCGCTTTTCTCTATGCGTTTTTAGGGTTGTATCCTTTGAACGTTTTAGTATTGTGTATTAACAATGACGTCAATCTCTGCAGCCTCTGCAGGATCAGCGGCGATGAGCTTATCATAGACCGTCTGGTCTTGCGCGGTCTCAGATTTCTTCAATGCAGCTAGATACCAGCGGGCTGCTTCGCGATTGGCTGCATCACTGTAATCATCGCTCAAGGCAAGCTTTAAAGTGGCTGCGGCTGCCTGCACCTGACCTGCCATATACTGGAGTTTCCCTGCATTCAAGTTGATTGACGAAGGAAGAGGCTGGCCTTGCAGATCAGATGCCACTTGATTGTAGGCATCCAGTCCAATGTTGAGATGAATGATTTTGTTAGCCTCATCCTGCTGAGCGAAGGATTGTTGTGCCAATTCGAAGGCACGGGCAATCAGAGAGCTATACCAGTTAGTGTCCCATAGTGTTGTGCTACTGACGATATCTGCATAGTTGTCTGCAAAACCGAGCTTCAACGTAGCAGCAGCTTGCTCAGCTTGGCCTGACAGCATTTGCAGCTTGCCGGCATTCAATGCAATCGTCGGAGTAATCGAGAACGGACGGCCCTGCAGCTGTTCAGGCGGCAAAGTCTTCAGGTGCTCTACACCGTCAACCACATGCTGGTATGCTTCAAGACCGGCAGTTAGGTAATCCTGTTTCTTAGCTTCGTCTTTTTGCACATTGGCTGCAGCTGCAAAAGCCTGTGCACGGCTAATCAATGCCTCATACCAATCGATATCCCAATTGAATTTATCTGCGTTGTCGCGGTAGACATTGAAGCCCAGATCACTTTGTCCTTTGAGATCGTAGTAACTGATCAATTGTTTCAGTAAATCTTTATTGTATGGCTCATCCTTGAGTGCACGGCTCAGAACATTATAAACTTCAGCTAGATACTGCTCATCTTGTGTTTGTTTAAAGACCGTCAGGTCAAGGGATGCAAGATAGATTGCCGATTCCGGGTGGAAAGGACGACTCTGCAGTGCTTCGACCAGCGGAGTCTTAATCTCTTCGTATGATTGACTCACGCTAACTAGATTTTTACCTTTGAGTGCGGCATTACTGGATCCGATATAGCTGATGGACAGGAAGAGCAGGAACACAGAGCCGATGGCCAGTACAGCAAAGTAACCGAAGCGTAGTCCAGCCTTGTTCCAGTTCTGGCGTAGAGGCTTGTTGTCCATAACCGCTCCCATACCAGCCAAACCAATGAATACCAGAATCCCCATGAACGCATAACTCATGTTAAAGTCCAGCAGACTGTGAACAAGAATGGACAGAGCAATAATGTAGAAGAAGAATCCATTATTGAACTCGTCCTTGTCCCGTTTCAGGTAAGCACGGATGTATTTATAGAAAATATATCCGATAAAGCCCATAAACACGATAAATCCGACGATTCCGACCTCAATCAAATACTGAAGGAAGAAATTGTGAACCTGACGGCTTACATAAGGGTTGTTCTGATAATGTTCATAAAGGGAGGCCCAACCACCCCCGCCGGATCCAATGACCGGATAATCCTTAACAACCTTCATAGCATCCTTATAAAAAGTGATGCGCTCCAGTACGCTATGCTGTTTGAAGTTGATGTTCTCCAGCCGTGTTTCAATATTATCAGGCAAAACGCTGCGTACGCTTGTCCCAATAAGCAGGAAAGCAACAATAGCTACAAGAACGATTGAGCCGAGTGGAATCCACAGCCCTGTTAATTTTCGCGTTTCCCAGCTTCCCAGCTTCTTTTGCAGCCACGGAGCGGCAAACCGCTGAATCGCCCAGCCAAAAGCTGCAACAACCGCTGAGGCCACAAGCAGGTAAGCCCAGGCCTTTAACGCGGCTGACGAAGTGAAGGTGGTATTCAACTCTGTTCCAAGCGTAGTTAGCGGGCTGGTAACCAGCAGAGCAGCGATACCGGAAATCGCAAGATGAATAATCCACAGAATCTGCTGAGCAGGCTTCAGGAACAACAGCAGAAGAATAAACACAACTGGCAGCATTACGAGTCCGCCACGGGATAAGGTCAGCAGCAGAGATACAATAATCGGTACAAGCATGAAACTGTGAGTCAATGTGCCGTACCATTTTTTAGAGCGGACGAGTGCGAACACTGCAACAAACAAGAAAGCCATCAGGAACGCAGCGTAAGTGTTGGCATACTGGAAAATAGAAGTCAGACGCAAGCCGTTCGAGTCTGTCATCACGGCATCCAAGTATTTACCACTGCGTACTGTGTTGGAGAACCAGCCTACAAGGCCTCCAGCGAATTTCCAGCTTCCAAGCCAGTTCAGCAGGCCAAAGCCCACGATGAAATAGGCAATCGCCAGAATGGCATTCTGAATGACAACATTTAGTTGCTTTTGCTGGAGCAGATATAACGCTATAATGAATATTGCGACATACATGCTCTGTATAAACAGCAGGTTCATCGCCATATAATGCGAAACAGCGCCAATAAGCGACAACGCATACGTAGCGGGAAGCAGCAACGAGGCCATAGCCAGTAAGTCACGCTGTCCTTCCAGCTTGAATTTTGTGAAGTACAAGCCTATCCATACCAGCAGCAAGAGGCTGCTCAGCAGCGATGACACATAAATCGGCTTCTCAAAGTCGATCTGCTGCCCATTAAACAATCCCACTTGAAACGGGGTCCAAACCAAAAACACAATGAAACCAATAACCAAAGCCCATATGTAACTGGATATCTTTTCAACATTTCTCGACTGTACAGCATTTTTACCGTATACTGGTTTCGACACGTTATGATCTCCTTTTCCTGTAGGTACGAGGATATTTTAACATATGATTATATTCAGAGTCAGTATATATTCGTTTTGAAATTAAAGACATATACTTCTGATGACGTTAAAGAGAGGGATCATATGAAATGTTGCTGTATTAGATGGTAATTTTAGTTCTTCTTTTACCTTGTTAAAAAGTTCAGATTAATTATTGATAGAATAATAAATGACTCTCATTGATTTTTTGATAATAATGTTATCTGAGTTATTGATTTGAAAGCCTATTTACGATTATCAACGGATTAAATCGGAATTATTCATAACACTAAATTATGCCGTGCACTCTTGGTGTTTTTTGAGTAAAGGGCTACGAGCTTGTTAATATGTATCTGAGATAGTGACTTAGAAGGAGAATTATTATGACGTTATTTAATTATACCCTCAGTATTATTAAACAAAGAAACATGGTTAAAGAGCTTGCTAAAAAAGACTTTAAGGCTAGGTATCTTGGATCAACGTTAGGGAGCTTTTGGGGTTTTTTTCAACCGATTTTATTGATTCTAATTTATTGGTTTGTGTTTCAAGTTGGGTTTAGAAATAACCCTGTTGAAAATGCACCGTTTATTTTATGGCTTTTAGCGGGTATTGTTCCATGGTTTTTCTTTTCTGAAAGTTTGGCGTCAGCTACCACTTCAATTGAACAAAATAGTTTTTTAGTAAAAAAAGTAGCGTTTAATACGTTCTTGTTACCTGTTGTTAAAATTGCGTCGGCATTAATAGTTCATATTGTATTTATCGCGTTGAGTTTAATAATTTATTACTTTTATGGTAGACCCATAGATTTATATCAGTTTCAGATATTTTATTATTCATTTATTTTATTTCTTTTTCTGACTGGACTATCTTGGGTTGTATCTGCACTTAATGTTTTTTTGAAAGATGTTGGGCAAGTGGTGAATATTATATTGCAATTTGGTTTTTGGCTTACACCAATATTTTGGTCGTTCAATCAAGTTCCTACTAAATTTCATTGGATATTTAAATTAAATCCTATGTATTACATTGTGGAAGGTTATCGAGATTCATTGATTAATAAAATATGGTTTTGGCATCACTATAACTTAACCATTTATTTTTGGTTAATCACTGGATTTCTTTTGGTAGTTGGAGCTAGTTTGTTTAAAAAATTGAGTCCCCATTTTTCAGATGTGCTTTGATTTGAAAGGAGCTATTATGGCAACCCCAATAATTAAAATCAACCAACTTTCTAAGGTGTATCGAGTTTATAATACTCCTGGAGATAGATTGAAAGAAACATTAAGTATAACTAAGAAAAAATTTTCATCAGATTTCCATGCACTTAATAATATTTCATTGGTAATAAATAAAGGGGAAACAGTGGGTATAATTGGTAGGAACGGATCTGGGAAATCGACTTTATTGAAAATATTAGCACAAGTTTCTACTCCGACAACAGGTAGTGTTCACATTCAAGGTTCTGTTTCAGCAATATTAGAACTAGGTGCAGGCTTTAATCAAGAGTATAGCGGATTAGAAAATATATATTTAAATGGTACGATCCAAGGGAAGAATAAGGAACAAATGAACAAAAAACTAAATGATATTTTGGCATTTGCAGATATTGGTGATTTTATTAATCAGCCGGTTAAAACATACTCGAGTGGAATGTTCGCTAGATTAGCTTTTGCTGTTGCAATTAATGTCGAACCAGATATTTTAATTGTTGATGAAGCTCTAGCGGTTGGAGATATGAAATTTCAAGCGAAATGCTTCAGGAAGTTTGAAGAGATGAAAACCAAAGGAACTACTATTCTGTTTGTAGGACATGATGTATCTAGTATTCGTAAATTTTGTGATAAGGCTATGTGGTTGCATCAAGGTAAGTTAGTTGCTTTTGGTGATACACTGGGCGTGACAGCGGAATATATGGAATTTATGAATTCAGAAGAATCAGAACAGCCTGATATTAAAGCACTTGATGAAGAGGGTTTGTCAGATGTGGAACCTGCTGAAATGTTTAGTGAAATTAAAATCGATGCAATAAATCGGTGGGGATCTCACAAAAATTCAATAAAGAGTGTGGCTTTAATAAACGAAAAGGGAAGATCCACAACAGTGTTTCAACATGGTGAGACGGTTAGGATCATTCTTAAATTTACCTTGCCAGAAAATATTGATTTATTGCATTTCAGTGCAGCCATCTCGATTAAAAATACAATGGGACTCGATTTAATTGTGTTTACTACTCATGATGAAAAAAATACTATATTTGAATCAACATCTAATGAGATTGAACTGACCTTTGAATTTGTTAATTATCTAACAGAAGGCGATTATATTCTCGTGGCTGCACTGGAAAATCGTAAGGGAATACAACCAGAATATTATGATTTTATAGAAGGGGTAGCATACTTTAAATCGATTGCGACAAAGCAACTCTTTGGAGTAGTTCATACACCCTATCGTATATTGTTGAATAAAGAGGTGAACCTAACAAGTGGAAAATGAATTTACAGTGAATAGCAAAGAGTACTGGGATACTAGATTTGAAACGAATTGGGATTCCTATTCAGGAAGAGAACAAACACTATATTTTGGGGGTATTGCTATTGAAATGCTTCCTGATTGGTTTAAGAACGTTTTATCAGAGGGGGTAACGTTTGCTGATGTTGGTTGTGCAGAAGGAGACTGCACGAATTTCTTCTCCAAATTATTTCCTAACACCGATTTCACAGGTATTGATTTTTCTGAATCAGCTATAAGGAAAGCAAAAGAATATTATCCAGAACAAACATTCATCCAAGCAGATATTAAATCTATTGATAAGAAATTCGATGTAGTATTCTCATCTAATACTTTAGAACATTTCATTAATCCATTTGACATTATTAGGGATTTATTTAGAATATCTTCCCAATACACTGTGGTATTAATTCCCTTTCAAGAATATGAAAGATTCAGCGAGCATTTTCATACTTTTGATTATAAGGATTTTAATGTTGAATATAATGGTTTTACTGTTGTTTATGCTCAGGAATATGATTGTTCAATAAAAGAAAATATTTTTTGGGCTGGAAAGCAACTATTGGTGATTTATGAAAGAAACCAAGAAAATCAGAAAAGAAAGAAAGATGTAACTTTAAAAGATTATATAAATTCATTAACTTATAACTATAGTGATTTAAAGAAAGAATTGAAAGGAATTCAACTTGAAAACACTTCTTTAAAAGAGAACAACAAGAAACTTGAAATTAATTTAAATCACTTAATAGAAACAAACAAAGAACAATTAGCATTGATCCATACTAATATAATTAACACAGATAAACTTAACGATGAAAAAATTAGATATATAGAACAAGTGAATAGCCTAGAAAATGAATTGAATACTTCTATTTCGCAAAATTTAGCCTCTAAAGAAAAGTTGGATTTTTTCGATAAACAAGAAAAATGGTTGATAGCAGAAAAGTATAGATTAGATACTGAGATTAATGAGATTAAATCTTCAAATATATATAAAATATCTAGAAAATATTACAAAATTAGGGATAATGTGCCGATCGTAAAACATGTTTATAAAGGTTTGCGGATTTGGAAAAGACATGGTTTTTATGCATTGTGTCGGCAAATTAAACATAAAATCACTAAACCAACACCTCAAAACAAAGTGAATAAAAATATTGAGACATTGTATAGCAATATTAATGAAAAATATCAAGAAAATAAAATAAATGGCCTCTTTATTATTCCCTCAGCTTTTGAGTTTGATGAATTATACAATCAAAGAACAATAAATTTGGCGAAATATTCATCTAAAGATAATAAAGCAGTTTTATTTGTTGTATGGCAGTGGAATAAAAATGAAATAATCCCAGGTGCATTTAAAGAAGTGTATCCAAACGTCTTCCAAATACCTTTGTTTGAGTTTACAGAAAACATAGAGAAGCTGCAATTAATGAATGAAATAAGTAACAGAAAAGCTATATTAAACATACCTTCGGAACAATGGAATACCGCTTTATATCGTATTAAAGAACTAGGGTATAGTACTATATATGACATTATGGATGATTGGGAAGAGTTCAACAAAGTAGGACAAGCTGCTTGGTACAATAAACAGTTAGAGGAAGAAATGATTATCAATGTAGATAGTGTTGTAGCTGTGTCCCCTCCACTATCGGAAAAGTTTAGTTTTTTGCGGACTGATATTATATGTATTGGTAATGGCTATTACGATGACTTATTGGGAGAAAACAATAAATATATCTCCAGAAAAAATAATACTTCTAATAAAATAACGGTCGGATATTTTGGTCATCTGACTGAGTCATGGTTCGATTGGCAATTGGTGGAAAGTATGCTTAAAAATGAGAAGATTTTTGTTGAGATCATTGGATACGGCGCTAAAGAAGCTACGATCAACAATCTCAAAAAATACTCTAATTTTAAATATATTGGAAAAGTTGAACCGAAAAATTTATATAAGTATATTCAAAATTGGGATATAGGGATGATACCTTTTAAAAAAAGTAAATTATCTGAAGCTGTAGATCCAATAAAAATTTATGAATATATTTATTTTGGATTAAAGGTAGTTGTAACGGGAATTCCACATCTTGAGTTGTTTCCAAATACATTATTATATAGTGATGAAATCCCGATAGCTGATTTTATTTATAAAGTATATAAGGATCCAATAGAAAATAATGATCTGGTTGTTGAAACATTTCTGAATGAATCCTCTTGGGATCAACGTTTTAAAAAGATGATGGAATACAAAAATATCTATAACACGGAGATATATCATTATGAAACAGCTAAGAATTCTTAATGTATATAAATGGGCGACAATGGGCGGGGTAGAAAGGGTATTTCTAAACAGAGCTCATGCGTTTAAAGAATACAATTGCCCCGTTATATATGATATTTATTTTATGTATGATAGTGGTGGGTTGACACAATTTAAAGATTATATTAAGAGGAATGAGTTAGATAGTTTTATTCAAGTGGTTGACTCAATCGATGAAGAAAAGTACGACTTTATTTTTTCAGTTGATACACCTGAAATATTTGACATGGTTAAATTAAATGAGAAAGTATTTATAGAATGCCATACTGCTTACAAAGAAAATCGAGCATATATTCGCAAATTACCTCAGAATATTGCTGGTATCATTGTTCCAAGCAATCATTTTAGAAATATTTTAATAAAAGAAGTTACTAACAGCCATACAGATATTGTCTTCAAAATTTCTAATGCTGTAATTGCACCTACAAATAAAAGTGAGCATTTCGAACGGATATGGAATAAAAAGCCGATGCTCTATTTGGGAAGAATGGACAAACTTAAGAATGTAGAAGAGGTTATCAAAATTTTTTCTCAATATAAGCAGAATATTGATGATGACATGATTCTAGTACTAGTTGGTCATGTTATTAAACATGAACTAGATTTAATTTCATTACTCGATAAATATCAAGTTAGGGGAAGGACTATTATTATGCCCCCTATTGCATTTGAAAATGTTCATAAAATTTTTGAGATGGTTAGAAATCATAGAGGAGTATTTATATCTTCATCAACGCAAGAAACTTTTGGACTTTCTGCTGCTGAAGCGATATGCAGTGATATACCAGTGATATTATCAGACATAGTGGCTCACAATGAGCTTGTTTCAGGTGATGATGGATTTTTATACACTATCGGAAATATAGAAGAAGCGGTATCTAAGTTAGCAGAAGTTAATAGGCACTATAATGATTATCAAATAACATTAAAAAACCACCAATCTAAACTGCAATATAATCAATTCATAGAGGATTGGAATAATCTTATGAGTGGTAAGCAATATGGTTAAGATTGCATATTTAATGCATATAGATTGGAATTGGGCAAAACAGAGACCTCACTTTATTGCCGAAAAATTATCAGAGGTCTATGAGGTAGATCTGATATATATAAAACAAGTTGCAAATAGTAGCAGATATAAAAAACAAAAAGTTAGTAAAAACTTAAACGTGTTAAAATTAATTAAACTTCCTTATTCTGGAAGGAATAAGTGGTTGAAAATAGTCCAAGATAGATTGAATCAGAAAATTTTAGACATCGACTTTTCTTCGTATGATTTAATTTGGGTGACTTCACCCATTATATTAGACTTCATTGATGCTGATAATATAAATAATTGTAAGGTTATTTATGACTGTATGGATGATTATCTAGAGTTTTTTGAACATCAGAAAGACATCTATAAGCACAAGCAATTGGAAGAAGAATTGGTTAACAAGTCGGCTATTATTATTACCTCATCAAGTACATTAAAAGATCGTCTTCAAAGCCGTTATGAAAATATTATTAATACTAAAGAAGTATATGTAATCAATAACGCACTTAGTCAAAAATGGTTAAGTAAAAGAGATGATTACCTCAATATTCACACTACATATAATAAAAATAGAAATTATGTAATTGGATATATTGGCACAATAAGTGATTGGTTTGACTTTGATTTACTTAAGTATATTCTTTCTAAAAATGAAAAAATTGAATTTAAACTTATAGGCCCTAGCACCGTGAAAAAGATTACGCATCCACGGATTATTTATGTAGGTGCAGTTAGCCATGATTCTCTAGCTTCTTATATAAAAGATGTTGATGCATTTATAATGCCTTTTATTGTAAATAGGTTGATAGAGGCTGTTGATCCAGTCAAGATGTATGAATATATTTTGTTTAACAAACCTGTATTCTGTATAAGGTACCCAGAAGTAAAGAAGTTTGAAGAGTATGTATATCTTTATGAAGACAAGGATGAAATTTTAGAAGAAATAAATAAAGTGATGAAAGGACCACACGAAACTAAAGAGTCATTTGAATACTTGAAAGAAAATACATGGAATGAAAGGATTAATGAAATAAAAAAGGTAATCATTTTAGCTTTAAAATTGGAGGAGTAATTAATTTTATGAAAGTAGGTAGAATATGGACTCTTCTGATCTACGTGATTTGAAAATTGGTGTAGTATTAAAGCAAATATTATTATTTATAGCGTTGGTCTTTATTTCCTTTATTGTTTATTTTACATTAAGAGCAACTACTCCGTATGCAACAAGCCACACTGGTACTTACTATCTTTCTTTTTTGTTTGTCCCAATTGTATTTATTATTTCATTTATTTCAAAAAAATATTATCCCGAATCTAAACAGTTTATATTAATTATTATTATGTTGAGTTTCACAATCAGATGGATGTGGATATTTACAATAGATTCAAAACAAATATCTGATTATTCCCTTTTGTATGACTCTGCTTTGAAATTATCTAAAGGCGATATGTCTTATCTTTCGTACCCATATTTCCAAAGTTGGACGTATCAACTTGGTTTTACAATGTATCAAGCCGCTATTATGAAGTTGTTTGGCAACTATGACATAGTGTTGAAGCTTCTTAATGTTGTGTTTTCTACAGGGATATGTGTACTGATATACAAAATTGCGAAAATTATTTTTAATGAATTTACTGCAAGAATTTCTAGTTTAACATATGCCTTATTTATTCCTAATATAGTATTGAGCTCTGTTTTAACTAATGATCATTTATCTTCTTTTTTGTTTTATTTTGGATTTTATTTGCTTATTAGGAATAATAAGTTAAATTATAAAACCTTTATAATATCAGCAGCATTAATTAGCTTAGGAAATCTTATTCGTCCAATTGGCGCGTTGGTGATTATAGCCGTTATTCTATATGTGTTGATCTATTTATATTTAATGAAAAAAAATTCATTTATTTATCTTTCAAAGTTAATATTTATATTCATAATTAGCTTCTATAGCGTGTTTTATATAACTAGTTATATAGCAATTGGAGCAGGATTTTCAAATTCGCATTTGACTAATCACGAGCCTATGTGGAAATTTGTGCTTGGTATGAATTATGAAACAACTGGTTCATATTCGAACTCGGACTATGAAGAAGTTATTAAGTATCCGCTTGGAAGAGAACGTGATGAGTTTGAAAAAAAGATAGTAATAAATAGATTGAATGAAACCGAAAAAATCCCTGGATTGTTGATAAAAAAAATCGGGAATATGTGGGGAGAAAGTGACACCTCGATTTATTGGAGTCTTAGTGAATCAGGGAAGCCTCAATTATCGGCTTCACTTATTGTTAGTTCGCAGGTAGTTTATTTATTAATTTATATTTTTTCATTTATTTCTATTATCTGTTTGATGTTCAGTCGTAGAGAAAATAATAAATATATATTTATTTTGTTACTTGTATTAGGGTATTTAACTATTCACCTATTTATCGAGATACAGACAAGATATAGATATTTCATTATGCCTGTGCTAATTATATTTTTTGGTTACTCTCTTAGCTTTATAAATAAGTATTTTAGTCAAAAACTTAAAAATATCAATTTAACTAAAACAATTGGCTTGAGCTTGAATACAAAGAAACGAGAGTCTAATTAGTGTATTTTATAAATAATCAAATTTCGCTTCGTTTAGGAAGGGGTACGTCGTGAAAGCTCCAATATTATATATAAGCATACCTTGTTATAACGAGGAAGAAGCTTTAGCCAAAACTATTGATCACCTTTTAGTTGTAATGAATAATTTAATTAATAGTGAGTTAATCTCAAAAGAAAGCCGATTATTATTTATTGATGACGGAAGTAAAGATCGTACATGGGAGGTTATAAAAAGTAAACATCAAAGGGAAAGAATGGTTCTAGGACTTAAACTTTCAATAAATTCAGGCCACCAAAAAGCATTATTATCTGGATTAATGTTTTCCAGAAAGTTTGCTGATTGCGTAATTTCTATGGACGCCGATTTGCAGGATGATATTTGGGTAGTTAAAGACTTTGTAGTTAAATATCTTGAGGGCTTTGAGGTTGTATATGGTGTTAGAAAGAGTCGTGACAAAGATACATGGTTTAAGAGAGTAAGTGCGGAGTCATTTTATAAGTTAATGCTCAAGTTAGGGGTACCTGTCATTTTTAATCATGCGGATTACAGGTTGTTAAGTTCTAGAGTGCTAAATCATTTGAACGAGTTTAAGGAAACTAATTTGTTTTTAAGAGGAATTATCCCTTTGATAGGATTTCGTTCATGTACTATTGAATATGATCGTAAGGAAAGAATTGCAGGTGAGTCAAAATATCCTTTGAAAAAAATGTTGGCATTCGCTTGGGACGGAATCACATCATTTAGCAACAAGCCAATTCGTTTAGTAACAACGGTTGGATTTATAAGCTTAGGGATAAGCGCTGCAGTTGGATTGTATGCATTATTCTCTAAATTAGCAGATCATACAGTTTCTGGGTGGACCTCAATAATGATATCTCTTTGGTTTATTGGTAGTATTCAACTATTAGCTTTAGGGGTTATAGGAGAATATATTTCAAAGATTTATAGTGAAGTGAAAAGACGTCCACTCTATATTGTTGAGGAATATTTGACTGAGTCAACAGAATTTAAGCTGGATATTGAACCTACATTAATTAGAGAATTACGTAAATGACTAAATCCTCTACATTATAGGTTCGGCTAGTATTGGGGGAGATAGCCAATAGCTCTCTGAATTTGCTTAGTAAAGACAAGATTAGAACGTAAATCGGCGATTGTTTTATCTGCTTTTATAAACTCCACAATTCCCAAATAATTCAACCGTACAAATGGATTACAGAGTTACAATCTTGTCGAAATGCACTAATGGAGGCCGCTGCTTTTATCGTAGTGGTCTCTTTCTTTGTAGTCCAAATAATAATTCACATTAGATTTAATTGCTCTATAATCTAACATTGAAGATAAATAATAATCTTCCACAACTCATTTAAGTAGGGTGAAAAAATTGGAGAAAGTTCAAATTCTCATGTCGACATTTAATGGCGAGGCATATATCGAAGAACAACTTCAGAGTATATTTCAACAAACCTATCATAATATATTCATCCTTATTCGTGACGATGGTTCAAGCGATAACACCGTACCAATAATTCAAAAATTTATGGGTTTGTACCCCGGTAAGTTCCACCTCATTAAAGGGAGTAATGTAGGGGTGATCCAAAGTTTTTTTGAATTACTGAATTCAACTGAATTAGATGCATCATATTTTTGTTTTTGTGATCAAGATGATGTTTGGATGAATGATAAAGTTGAAAGATCGGTACAGTACCTGCATTCATGTCATACTGCTGGAATGTACTGCTCATCTACAATGCTAGCAGATCAAAATCTTAGTCCGATTAAAGTATGGCCAATTCCTCCGAAAAAGGATCCAGACTTCTACAATGCTATAGTGCAAAACATTGCTGTAGGTGCAACCGTGGCTATTAATAAAGCAGCAAGAGACATAATCGTCTCTAGAAAAATTAATATAAAAAACCTTCAAATGCATGATTGGTGGATTTACATATGTATATCTGCATTTGGTAATGTATTTTATGATGAGCGACCGACGATTTATTATAGGCAGCATAACAATAATGTTGTTGGTGGTCATAGAAGCATTCTACATGAGTTCAGGAATAAGTGGAGTAGCTTTCGTAAGCATTCGGGTCATAAGCTTTTAAAAAAACAAGCAATTGAATTCAATAGGCTCTATATGAATTTATTAGATGATGAAAAAAAAGACCAGTTACATCTATTCATTCAAGAGCGAAAGTCAATAAAAGAGAAGTATCAATTCCTTCAAAAGTCAAAGTTATATAGGAATTCGTTTTTAGAAGATCTGCTTTTTAAAATTCTGATTTTAATTGGGTATATCTAGTTTCAAGAAGTATATGCTCTATTCTCTGTTAAGTATAAATACAAGGATTTCTTAATATATTAATTCATGGAACGGACTAACTTCAACACCTAAAGTATTCATTTTAAGGCTAATACCATTATCCACAAAATAATTACAGCATATAATGATATAACCCGATATTGAAGTGAAAATATTCGTTGTTGTGCTAAACTTAAAATTATAAATTTCATAAAAATAAAGGTGGTCAACAAATGAAACTCCTCATCACCGGCGGAGCCGGATTCATCGGCAGCAACTTCGTAATTTACATGCTGCAGCAACACCCTGATTACAAGATCGTCAACGTAGATGCGTTGACTTACGCAGGGAATCTTGAAAACTTAAAATCAATCGAGAATCATCCGAACTATACATTTGTCAAAGCGGACATTACCGATGTAGCGGCGATGGATGCGCTGATCGGCGACGGTGTGGATGTCGTGGTTAACTTTGCCGCAGAGTCTCACGTGGACCGGAGTATTCTGGAGCCGGAAGTGTTCGTGAAGACGAATGTGCTGGGTACTCAAGTGCTGCTGGATGCAGCTAAGAAATACAGTATAACTAAATTCGTGCAAGTATCCACGGATGAGGTTTATGGATCGCTTGGCGCTACGGGTCTGTTCACTGAAGAAACACCGCTGACACCGAACAGTCCTTATTCCGCGAGCAAAGCGGGCGGGGATTTGCTGGTTCGAGCTTATCACGAAACATTCGGATTGCCGGTTAATATTACCCGTTGCTCCAATAACTACGGGCCTTATCAATTCCCGGAGAAGCTGATTCCGCTGATGATCTCCCGTGCGCTGGCTGATCAGGCGCTGCCTGTATATGGTGACGGAATGAATATCCGTGACTGGCTGTATGTGGAGGACCACTGCAGCGCGATTGATCTGGTTATTCATGAAGGTGTGAATGGTGAAGTCTACAACATCGGCGGCAATAATGAGCGGACGAATGTGCATATCGTGAATACCGTACTTCAGGAGCTGGGTAAACCAGATTCGTTAATTTCTTATGTTCAGGACCGTCCTGGACATGACCGCCGTTACGGTATAGATCCGGCAAAGATTACGAACGAGCTGGGTTGGAAGCCTAAACACACGTTTGAAACCGGCATTAAGGAAACCATTCAGTGGTATCTGAATAACAAGGAATGGTGGACGCGCATTCAGTCCGGAGAATACCAGAAGTATGCCGCACTTCAGTACGGCAGCCGTCTGGGGGATTCACTCTAATGGCGAAAATGAAAGTGTTAGTTACAGGTTCGGGAGGACAGCTGGGGCAAGATCTTATGCTCTTGCTTCAAGGTCAGGATTATGAGGTTCTGGGCTGTGACCGTCAGGAGATGGATATTACTGATCTGGACCAGTGCCAGGAGGTTATCGGTGCTTTTGCTCCTGATGCTGTCATTCATTGTGCGGCCCATACAGCGGTTGATGCGGCAGAGACCGATGTTGACGCAGCGTATCTGATTAATGCTACCGGAAGCCGAAATGTCGCTCTTGCCGCAGAGAAGGCTGGAGCTAAGCTGGTCTATATCAGCACGGATTATGTGTTCGATGGTATGAGTGTAGAGCCTTATCATGAATATGATAATACAGATCCTAAGAGTATCTACGGTAAGTCTAAACGGGCTGGAGAGATCCTGGTCCAGTCTTTATCGTCTAAATTCTTTATCGTACGTACCTCTTGGGTTTATGGCAAATACGGCAATAACTTTGTGAAAACCATGCTGAAGCTGGGGCAGGAAAAGCCGTTGCTGCAGGTTGTAGATGACCAGAAGGGCTCGCCTACCTATACGGTGGACCTGGCAAGATTCTTGCTTGAGCTTATCCAGACTGAAAAGTATGGAGTGTACCATGCCTCGAACACAGAGTCTTGTACATGGTATGAATTCACCCAGGCCATCTTTGCGGAAGCAGAAGATATTCTGGGGCTGAAGTTCACAGCGAAGCTTGAGCCGTGTGCTACCGAACAGTTCCCGCGTCCTGCGCCGCGTCCGCGCAACTCGGTGATGGAGCATCTGGCCATCCGTACCAACGGGTTCCAGGATATCCGTCCTTGGCGGGAAGGTCTAAGAGACTTTTTGATGGAGCTGAAGTAATCACTGGCACGGGATTTGCAGAAAGAACTAACTAACTATATAAGACGCACTAAAAAAAGAACAAAAAGCGAAAGAAGCGGAGGGGAAATTTGGAACTGTAGGAGCGGTAGCGACCGCCTTTGTCATCGGATTCTACCGCGAATAGCGGTTCAAATCAAGAAATCTGGGGACATCAGCGGCCGGAAGTCCAAATGTTCACCGCAGTGACGACGAAGCTTCAAGTTCAAATCAAAAGTGCCTCTTATATAGCCACAAATGAAACTCCTTATCGCATATGCGGTAAGGAGTTTTTTGCTGTCTTAGACAATATAGCAATAGGGGGGAACCACAATAACTATGTAACTAACATTACCTTCTATTGTGCTTAACATAGCCTGTCAACCTTCTTTTCGCTATAATAGATATAGATTTGATTAAAGAACCAGAAATTCGAGGTCACCTATGAACCCTAAAACAGTCAGTGTACATATCGTTACCTATAACAGCGCGGATGACATCATTGAATGCTTATCGGCTGTGTTGGCTCAGGATTATCCAGTCAAAAAAATTGTCATAGTGGACAACGCTTCAACAGATGGCTCGGCGGATAAAGTCAGAGCGTTCTATCACCAGCTGCATTCTAACTCAGCTAAAGTAGTCTCAGCAGACTCTCAGGCGCCCAACTCTGCAGGTAGCATTACCCGAATGCCATCTCTTGTCCTTCTTGAAAATGAACATAACACCGGCTTTGCCTCCGCGCACAATCAGGCTATTGCCGGTACAAATACAGATTATGTGCTGGTGTTAAACCCTGATCTTACGCTTGCCCCGGATTATATATCCAGACTAGTCGCTCGTTTTGAAGCTAATCCCCTAATCGGCAGTGCCACAGGCAAGCTACTGCTTAGGGCGGACCACTCACTTGTGGACAGTACAGGACTGCGGATGAATAAAGCCCGGCGGGCGTTTGACCGTGGAGCGGGAGAGTCCGCTGATCTGTGGAACGAGTCCGGTGTTGTATTCGGCGTATCCGGTGCGGCGGCGATGTACTCCCGGCGGATGATTGAGGATATCAGCGTTGAAGGTGAGTTTTTTGATGCGGACTTTTTTGCCTATAAGGAGGATGTGGATGTGGCATGGCGCGCCGGGTTGTTCGGTTGGCAGGCCTACTATGATGCGGAAGCGATAGGTTACCACGAACGGGGCTGGAAGACATCCGGGCGGAGCGGCAAGGCGATGTTCATCAAGCGGATCTCATATATCAACCGTTATAAAATGATCTACAAGAACGAGTCCTCCGGCAGGATGCTGCTTACCCTACTATATTCTCTGCCTTACGAGATCGCCGCACATGGCTACTCGCTATTGAAGGAACCAAAGTTAATGGGAGCTTGGTCATCTTTCTTCTCGCAGTGGACAGCTCTGAAACGCAAGCGCCGTTATATTCAGGAGAAGGCTAAGCGTCAGGGATTATGAAGCGAAACGAGAGAGAACTCAACCGATTGTGAAAAAGATTCTTCTATTCCCCGGATTTCCGTCAGCTATTTAGATTGAACTTAAAAATAAATGGACAGGGAAAAGTGGCGGAGGAGAATTTTGGAACTGTAGGAGCGATAGCGTCCGCCTTTGTCTGCGGATTTCCACCGCGAACTGCGGTAAAAATCAAGAAATCTGCAGACAACAGCGGCCGGAGGGCCAAACATTCTTTGGAGTCACGGCAATCCTATAATAGAAAAAATACTTATCCTCACACTTGTAAAAACCTCCCTGAACAGGCTGCGCCTATCAAGGGAGGTTTTGTGTTATAATAATTGTCGATAGATTACTATATTTGTCAGGAGAGTATAGCAGTGAATGTAGATGTTAGTATAATCATTCTAAATTACAACACATGCCGCCTGACGATGGACTGTCTGAGGTCGGTATATGACTCCGAGACCCGCTACTCCTATGAAATTATTTTAATAGATAATAACTCCCACGATCACTCGGTAGAGACGATAAGCAAGGAATTCCCGGATGTGCTGCTGATTGCCAATTCGGAGAATGTAGGGTTTGCCAAGGGTAATAATCAGGGGATGGAAGCGGCCTCCGGGCGCTATGTGCTGCTGCTTAACTCCGATACAGTGGTCCGTAAGGATACGCTGGAGACTATGGTTGCTTTTATGGACAGCCGTCCGGATCTGGGTGCGTCTGGCTGCAAGGTGATACTGCCGGATGGTTCGCTGGATAAGGCCTGCAAAAGAGGATTCCCGACACCATCCGCTTCCTTCTATTATGCTTTTGGCTTCAGTAAGCTGTTTCCGGACCGTCCAAGGTTCAACGGCTATCAGCTGGGTTATCTGGACCCGGATGACTCTTACCCGGTAGATTGTCTGGTTGGAGCGTTCATGCTGCTGCGGCGGGAGACCATCGAGCAGGTGGGCGGCCTGGATGAGACGTTCTTTATGTATGGAGAGGATCTGGATTGGTGTTACCGGATCAAAGCAGCCGGTTGGGGGATTTATTACTATCCGCAGACATCGATCGTGCATCTCAAAGGTGGCAGTGCGCGCCGCAGACCGTTCAAGATCGTGTACGAATTTCACCGGGCGATGATTTTATTCCATAAGAAGCATTATAGCAGGCGGTACAACAGTATGATAAACGGAGCGGTGTATGCGGGAGTCGGCGTCAAGTTCACGCTTTCGCTGCTGCGCAATGCGCTGATTGCTCCACGCAAGGTTCCAACACCAGCACAGAGTCTGACAGTCCCCGGGGAAGCCGGTTTACGCAATGAATCGAATGCTGAGGTGAGATTATGATCCGCCGTAATCAAAAGTTTCTAACACAGTTATATATGGTTGCCGATTTCCTGGTCATTCAAGTGGCCTTTCTGGCTGCCTGGTGGCTGAAGTTCAAAAGCGGTTTGCTGGAATCCTACAGGACCCTTCCTGTAGAGTCTTATGCTTACTGGAGTATTATTTACGGAGCCATCGCTATTCTGATCGGAATTGTGCTTCAATTGTATTTGCCGAAGCGCAAGAAACGGTTCATTGACGAATTCGTTAAAATCTTTCAGGTTCACGCCATGGGTATTTTCATTCTGCTCGGCCTGATGTTTTTCCTGAAGGAAATTGACGTTTCCCGTCAATATCTCGCAATATATATGGGCTTCAATATTCTTTCCATTATGCTGTACCGTTATGTGCTGAAGAAGAT
This sequence comes from Paenibacillus phytohabitans, assembly GCF_013141775.1. Lineage (GTDB taxonomy): Bacteria > Bacillota > Bacilli > Paenibacillales > Paenibacillaceae > Paenibacillus_AQ > Paenibacillus_AQ phytohabitans. The sequence continues at coordinate 12,168 of NZ_WHOB01000023.1, read as the reverse complement.
GCTGAAATCGCTGCGTGAAAAAGGCTTTAACCGCCAGTTTGTGCTGATTCTCGGTGCAGGTACGCTGGGTAAAAGATTCTACAACAATCTTGAGCAGTATCCTGAGCTGGGATATGAGGCTATCGGGTTCCTGGATGACTTCCACGAATGGGATGGTATTGAGGAACAACGGTATAAGCCGATTCTCGGCACCGTGGATCAGCTGGAAGGCATGCTGGAGATGCTGCCTGTCGATGAGGTCATTCTGGCACTTCCGCTGGATGCCCATTCGAAATATCCGACCATTATCGCTACCTGCGAGAAGGCGGGTGTACGGACACTGATTATCCCTGACTTCTTCGACTACCTGCCGGCCCGTCCTTACTTCGATAACTTCGCCGGGATGCCGATGATTAACGTACGCGACATTCCGCTGGATATGGCCGGGAACAAAATGGCGAAGCGGGCGTTTGATCTGGTATTTTCCCTGTTCGCCATTATTATGCTGTCTCCTGTAATGCTGATTGTAGCGCTGGGTGTGCGCCTAACCTCGCCTGGACCTATTATTTTCAAGCAGGAGCGTGTAGGACTTAACCGCCGTAACTTCATGATGTACAAGTTCCGTTCGATGAAGATGCAGACAGACGGTGAAGTGGATACGGGCTGGAGTACGCGTGAAGATCCGCGCCGCACACGTTTTGGGACATTTATCCGCCGGACCAGTCTGGATGAGCTGCCGCAATTTTTCAATGTGCTGTTTGGCCAGATGAGTGTGGTCGGTCCTCGTCCGGAGCGCCCGTACTTTGTAGAGCAGTTCCGCGGTGAGATTCCGAAGTATATGGTGAAGCACCATGTGCGTCCGGGGATTACCGGCTGGGCTCAGAGTAACGGTCTGCGCGGGGACACGTCGATTGAGGACCGGATCAAACATGACATTTTCTATATCGAGAACTGGTCACTATTGTTCGACATCCGGATCATCGCCAAAACCATTCGCAACGGCTTCAAGAACGCTTATTAATGGACCGGTCTCATACTATATTATTCCATAGAAACGGTTGCCGACCCTCCCCGGAGGAAGACACAGCCGTTTCTTCTTGTTTTCAGGCCAACTACTCTAACACTTGCAAAGGAACCTGCCATCATGGATAAGAAAAAGATTATCGCCTCCGTCATTATGATCGGAGCTATTGCACTCCTGCTTGTACTCACACTTGGGGAAAAAGAGAAACAGCCCGCTACCGGCTTTGCAGCCCATAGAATTGTAGCTCACGCTATGGGAGGGATTCATAACTATACGTATACGAATACACTGGATGCTTTTATCGCTAACTATGAGCAGGGAACCCGGGTTTTTGAGGCGGATCTGCTGCTGACTAGTGATGATAAGCTGGTGGCCCGGCATGAATGGACTGCCAATATGAGCAAACTGCTGGGCCAGCAGAATGTTCTTCCCGCGGCGAAGCAAGGGGCTGTGCTGAACTATGAGGATGTCATGAGCAGCCCGGTTCTAGAACTCTACTCCCCGCTGGATATTGATAAGATCATGGACTTGATGGTGATCTATCCGGATGCCTACATTGTAACGGACACGAAAGAGCTCGAACCGGAGCGGGTAACGAAACAATTTCAGCTTATTGTGGAAGCGGCCGAGAAGAAGGACCCTGCCCTGCTGCAGCGGATTGTTCCGCAGATTTACAGCCGGGATATGCTGGATGTGGTGAACCGGGTGTACGCTTTTCCTGAAGTGATCTTTACGCTGTATCAGACGCAAGACAGTGATGAGGTGGTCATTGATTTCGCCAGTCAAACCGGAGTGGACATCACAATGCCGACGGTAAGAGCTACCAAAAGCTTCGTAAGGAAGCTGAAGAATGCCGGGGCAAGAATCTATGTGCATACGGTGAATGACGAGAAAGAAATTTCGGAGCTGTCCCGGATGGGAGTCGACGGATTCTATACCGATTTTGTCTCTGAGGACGACTTAAGCCGGATCAAGGGTGTCCGCTAGTAGTTGAACGTGCCGGCTTCTGTACATCAAAAGCTTATACTCTAAAAATACGAAAAAATGTTCGCATTTTTGTTCGCTTTAAATTGACACCCGCCTTCGTACTGACTTAGACTAGAGATACGGCTTTTGCGTGTGCAGGAGTATATTTGTTGTTTTGAACTACTGGGAAATAGAGTATTCACTTAGATGAACATTGAGGATGGACGATAATGAATGGAATGCGGCAAATGATCAAGCCGTGGCGGCATGTGTTTAAGCTGGACCCGGACCGTGAGCTTGGTGACGAGGAACTCGCTGCTGTCTGTCTCTCGGGAACCGATGCGATACTGGTAGGCGGCTCCACTGGCGTGACTTATGAGAATACGGTGAGTCTTCTCTCGAGAATCCGGCAGTATGATGTGCCTTGTGCGCTGGAGGTGTCGGATCTGGAAGCCGCTGTGCCCGGATTTGATCTGTATATGATTCCCATGGTGCTCAACACTGCCGATACTTCATGGATTCTTGGTCATCACCGCCGGGCAATTGAACGTTTCGGCAGTCTGATTCCATGGGAATTGCTGCTGACTGAGGGCTATATTGTGCTCAATGGCGATTCATCCGTAGCGCGGCTTACAGGAGCAGACCACTCGCTTAGCGCAGACGGGGCAGCGGCTTATGCACAGATTGCGGACAAGCTGATGAATCTGCCGGTGGTTTATCTGGAGTACAGCGGAAGGTTCGGAGATATGGAGACTGTGCGTGAGGTCAGGGCAATGGTCGAGCACAGCCAGCTTTTTTATGGAGGCGGTATTACAGGTGAGGAAGAAGCCATGCAGGCAGCTGCTCTATGTGATACAGTAGTGGTCGGCAATATTATTTACTATGATGTGGAGCAGGCGCTGCTGACCGTTCAGGCAGTGAGAAATACGCCGCAGCTGGACCGGGAGAACTTATAAATTTCAAGCTTATATTCAGAAAGGAGCATGTCACACATGCAACTTGTTAACATACAAGACGCCGTAAGCCGGCTGAACCCCCCGCAGCGTCAGGCTGTAGAAGCTACCGAAGGGCCTTTATTGATCATGGCCGGAGCGGGCAGCGGTAAGACCCGCGTGCTTACCCACCGGATCGCCTGGCTGATTGCGAACCGCAAGGCACCGCCTTGGGCGATTCTGGCGATTACTTTTACGAACAAGGCCGCCCGGGAGATGCAGGATCGTGTCTCCAAGCTGGTAGGGACGGAGGGCCGGGATATTTGGGTATCCACCTTCCACTCGATGTGTGTGCGGATCCTGCGGAAGGATATTGAGCGAATCGGCTTCACTTCGAACTTCTCCATTCTGGATTCGACAGACCAGTTATCCGTTATCCGCAATTGTATGAAGGATCTGGACATTGATACCAAGAAATTCGAGCCGAAGGCCATTCAGGCTGTGATCAGTACGAACAAGAATGAGCTGATTACACCGGCGCAGTATGAGCAGAAGATCGGCGATTATTTCGAAGGCCTTGTGGCCAAAGTGTACACCAAATACCAGCAACGGCTGAGAAGCAATAACTCGCTGGATTTTGATGACCTCATCATGAAGACGATCCAATTGTTCAAGGAAGTTCCTGAGGTATTGGATTTCTACCAGAAGAAGTTCAAATATATTCATGTCGATGAGTATCAGGATACGAACCGGGCGCAGTATATGCTCTGCAAGATGCTGGCCGAGGGTCATCACCGGATCTGCGTAGTCGGGGACAGTGACCAGTCGATCTACCGCTGGCGCGGGGCGGATATTTCGAACATCCTTAATTTCGAAGAAGACTACCCGGAAGCCAAAACCATTCTGCTGGAGCAGAATTACCGTTCAACCTCCAATATTCTGAACGCAGCCAATGGTGTTATCGCACTCAATACCGGACGCAAGCCGAAGAAGCTGTGGACCGATTCGGACGAAGGCGCGAAGATCAAGGTGTTCCGCGGTGACTCCGAGCATGATGAAGGATACTTCGTCACCGGAGAGATCAGCAAGAATGTGAAGCAGGGCCAGGCGTACCAGAACCATGCGATTCTGTACCGTACGAACGCCCAGTCCCGTGTAATAGAAGAAATTCTGATCAAGTCGGATATTCCTTACCAGATTGTCGGCGGGATCAAGTTCTATGACCGCAAAGAAATCAAGGATCTGCTGGCGTATCTGCGCCTGCTCTCCAATCCTGATGATGATATCAGCCTGACGCGGATTATCAATGTTCCCAAGCGTGGCCTCGGGGATACGACTGTCGGTAAATTGGCGGCAGCAGCGGCTTCCCAGGGAGTATCAATCTTCCGGGCGCTGCAGACGGTGGATGACCTGGGTTTTGCCGGCCGGACGCGTAATACGCTGGTGGAGTTCTATGATATGATCGAAGCCCTGCACCGCATGGTGGAATTCCTCTCGGTGACCGAGCTGACAGAGAAGATTCTTGAACTGTCCCAGTACCGACTGGAGCTGCAGAATGAGAATACTCTTGAATCCCGTTCCCGTCTGGAAAATATCGATGAATTCCTGTCCGTAACGATGGAATTCGAGAAGAACAACGAGGATAAGTCGCTGGTCTCCTTCCTGACGGATCTGGCGCTGATCGCCGACATTGACAGCGTGAATGACGAAGAAGAGCGCAGCGATGCCGTCGTGCTGATGACGATGCACAGCGCGAAGGGCCTGGAGTTCCCGACTGTATTCATCATCGGAATGGAGGAGGGCGTGTTCCCGCACAGCCGTGCCTTCCAGGACAATGACGAACTGGAAGAAGAACGCCGGCTGGCGTATGTGGGCATTACCCGTGCGGAGAAGCAGCTGTTCCTCAGCTGTGCACGGATGCGCACGCTGTTCGGGCGGACGACCGCGAATGCGCCGTCCCGCTTCCTGGAGGAGATTCCGGAGGAGCTGAAGGAAGACACCGTGAAGGAATCGGACCGCTTCCGGCGCGGAGGCGCGGAGGTTGGCGGTGCTTATGGCGGCCGCGGCTTCGGCGGAGGCGGAGGCAGCCGCGGGAACTTCGGCAGCCGCACCGCTGCTGCCGGGAATGCGCCGGCAGGCGGCGGGGCCGCCAGCTTCGGCAGCGGCAGCTCGGCGAGCGCGGTGCCGGGCGCGGGCCGTGTCGTAGTGACGACCGGAGGCGCGCAGAGCGCTCCGGGAGCAGGGGCCGCAGCATCCGCGGGCTTCAAGGCGGGCGACAAGGTCTCCCACGGCAAATGGGGCATAGGCACCGTTGTGGCCGTGAAGGGCAGCGGCAACGATACGGAGCTGCAGATTGCCTTCCCGGCGCCGGTGGGCGTGAAGCGGCTGCTGGCCGGCTTTGCACCGATCACCAAAGTTGAATAAAGCAAGCTGCGATTAACGATTGTGTTTTTGGATCACGCTAACCGTAGGAAACCTATTTGACGGAGGGATGTGCCGGATGGATATTATGTTCACGATGGAAGAGCTCGTAGCCGAGCTGAATCAATATAACTATCATTACTATACAATGGATGCGCCGCAGATCAGCGACAAGGAATATGATGCGCTCTATGACAAGCTGGTGGCGCTGGAAGCGGAGAGCGGAATTGTACTGCCGCACTCTCCAACCCAGCGGGTGGGCGGGGAGCTGCTGAAGGGCTTCACGCCACACCGCCATCTGGCGCCATTGTGGAGTCTCGACAAGGCGCAGAACATTGAACAGCTGCGGACCTGGAACGCCCGTGTGCTGAAACTGGTGAATGACTACAACACCAAGAATCCGGAGAATCCTCTGCCTGACCCGTGTTATGCGGTGGAGCTGAAGTTTGACGGCTTAACACTGAACCTGACCTACCGTGACGGCGTACTTATCCAGGCAGCAACACGGGGCAACGGCGTAACAGGCGAAGGTATCCTTGCTCAGGTGAAGACGATCAAGTCCGTTCCTTTGAACATCCCGTTCAAGGAAGGCCTGATCGAAGTGCAGGGCGAGGGGATCATGAACCTGTCTGTACTGGCTGACTATAATACACGTGCGGCGGAGCCGCTGAAGAATGCGCGCAACGGTGCAGCCGGTGCGCTGCGCAACCTGAATCCGAAGATGACTGCAGACCGCAGACTGAATGCATTCTTTTATAATGTGGGGTACTCGGAAGGCGTACAGTTTGCCGATCACCAGGAGATGATGGATTTCCTGCGCAGCAACCGGTTCAAGGTCAACCCGTATCTCAACTACTTCAGTAATTTCGATGACGTTACCGAGCAGCTGGCTGAGATCGAAGAGAGCCGTTCCGGCCTCGACTATTTAATTGACGGGGCAGTCATCAAGGTGACAGATTTCCGGATTCGTGAAGCGCTGGGCTATACGGATAAGTTTCCCCGCTGGGCGGTTGCCTATAAATTCGAGGCGGAAGAAACCACGACGATCCTGGAATCGGTCAGCTGGAACGTAGGCCGTACCGGCAAAGTGACGCCGCTGGCACGGGTAGAGGCTGTGGAACTGGCCGGTGTTACTGTGCAGAATTGCACGCTTAACAACGTGGGCGACATTGAACGGAAGAATCTTAAGTTTGCACTGGGCACACGGGTGTTCATCCGCCGTTCCAATGATGTAATCCCGGAGATTCTGGGCAAGGTGACAGAAGAGAGTGACGGCGGGGAGATTATTTTCCCTGAGAATTGTCCGGCCTGCGGCTTCCCGCTGGAGATGCGCGGTGCACATCTGTTCTGTAATAACAAGCTGGACTGCAAGCCGCAGATTGTCAGCCGGATTACGCATTTTGCCTCTAGAGATGCCATGGATATTGAGACATTCAGTGAGAAGACGGCTGCTCAGCTGCATGAAGAGCTTAGTGTACGTGAGCCGGCGGATCTCTATGAATTGACCTTCGAGCAGCTGGTGAAGCTGGACCGTTTCGGGGAGAAGAAGGCGGATAATCTGCTACAAGCACTGGAAGAGAGCAAAGGGCGGGATCTCGCCTCCTTCTTATATGCCCTCGGTATCCCGAATACCGGAAAAGCAACCACCCGAATGCTGGCTGACCACTACCGCAGTCTGGACGCTGTAATGTCCGCTACGGCGGAGGAGCTGGCTGGTCTGCCGGATATTGGCGGGATTGTAGCTGAGAGCATCGTGAATTATTTTGCCGACCCCTTCGTGGTGGTAAGCATTAACCGCATGCTGGCGCTGGGTGTCGAGGCTAAGGCGCCTGAAGCTCCGCGTGTAGTCAGTACCAACACCTACTTTAGCGGCAAAACAGTCGTCCTGACCGGTTCCCTGCAGAAAATGACCCGCGAGGAAGCGGCTGAGCGTCTGGAGGCTCTCGGAGCCAAAGTTTCCGGAAGTGTCTCCAAGAAGACCGATCTGGTCATTGCCGGCGAGAAGGCAGGCAGCAAGCTGGCCAAAGCGCAGCAACTCGGCATTCAGGTTATTGAAGATGAAGACGAACTGATCCGGCTTCTGGAAAGCTAAGCATACACAAAGTCCCGGGGTCCTCGCGTTTAGCGAAAGACACCGGGACTTTTTTTTATCTCAAATATAGACTATGCCTGAATTACTTCGCTGCGTTCAGCCCCATTGACTGCAGAAGCTTATCAAATATAAGAGTGTTCTCATAGACGCCAGTGAATAGCTGGGCATTCTTGCCCATAGCCGTAACCGGAATATCAACAGCGGTATGTCCCGAAGTCGTCCAGTCGACTACAAAGTTTAGCTTAGAGTTGGCAATGGCAAAAGGACCATCTTCCTGGGAGATGCTGTCTCCGCTCTCATCCTCTGCATCCACCGCTTCAATCGAGAATCCGCCAGTTTCATGGTCAGCTAGTACAAGTACCAGAGTGTCAGGGTTTTTCTTCGCATAGTCTTTGGCCACCTGAACCGATTTGTCAAGCTCCTGGCCGGATTTAATCGTCATTTTGGCGTTGTTTTTGTGGGCGAACTCGTCCGTGCCCTCTTCTTCAACCATCAGGAAGAATCCTTTGGAGTTAGCGTCCAGCGTATCAATCGCTTTCTTCGTCATCTCAGCCAGAGACACTACCGGTTTATAGATATCGCCTTTGCCTTCTTCATTCTGCTGGAACATTTCCTCATTGGCGAAAAGCCCCAGCAGCTTGCTGCCCTTAGCCTTCTGCAGATCGGTCTTAGTGGAAACATAGCTGTAGCCCAGCTGTTTCGCTTTATCTACCAAGTTGCCCTGGGTTCCCTTGCTCTTCTCGGATGGGTCTTCAGCAGGCTCGTCCGGGAATTTGCCGGGCTGCCCTGCCGGATACCAGAAATCCTCCCCTCCGCCGAGGAGTACATCTACCTTGCTCTTGGTCAGCAGCTGCAGTGCGATATCGCTCTGCTTGGAACGGTCTTCGACATGTGCGCCAAAAGCAGCTCCCGTAGCATCAGTAACCTGGCTCGTCGTCACCACTCCGGTGGACTTACCCGCTTTTTTGGCATATTCCATAAGAGTCGCAACCGATTTCTTGTCGGCATCCATGCCGATGGCCCCGTTATAAGTCTTCACACCGCTTGCGTAGGCAGTTGCGGATGCCGCAGAGTCCGTTACCGGAACCGTGGAGCTTGTATGAATGAGGCCGACGTATGGCATTGAGTCCATAGCAAGGTTGCCTTTTTCACCTACAGTGGCTAACCGGATGGCATTACGCTGAGCAGTCCCCATGCCGTCACCGACGAATAGAATTACATTTTTGGTTTTGGAGGTTGCCGCGTCGGCTTGATTGCTTGAAGATCCTGTGGTGACTACACCTGAGACGAGCAGCGCAGCGGCTGCAGATGCGGCAAAAGCTGTCTTCACTCCATACTTTTTAGCTGATTTCATATTTACCCTCCTATAATCTATGGTTTACACCCTTATACTAGAGAGCATTCATTAAGAGAGTGTTACTCGAATATACATATAATGTAAAGATGAGGCTGTTTCGATAAAATAAAAATCTCCCGCCCCTGATCCAGGGAAGCGAGAGATTAAGAGTAGCCTTAAGTTACAGCTTATAGAGAGTAGAATGGAATAGAGTAGAGTGGAAGAGTTAGACCCGCTTGGCGTTAGGCAGCCAGGCATCGATGTCATACCCGCGCTGTTCCCAATAGCCGACATGATCACCTGCGATCAATTCGATGCGGTTCAGCCATTTAACTGACTTGTAGGCATACATTTGCGGAGTAACCAGGCGTACAGGTCCGCCGAGCTGATTAGGGATAGGTTTGCCGTCATGCATTACAGCCACCATGATATCCTCCATCCGCGCTTGAGCCAGCGTTAGAGAGTCCGTATAGACACCGTCTCCCGAGTAGAGCTTGACCGTGACAGCATCATCCTGCACACCGGCCATATCCAGCAGCTTATAGAGTGGAAGACCCTCCCATGTGTTTTTATAGACCGACCAGCCGGTTACACAGTGAAAATCACTGACCTGCACCTCGCGCTGCAGCTTGACGAATTCTTCCCAGCTCCAGGTAAACTTCTTGTCCACCAGACCGTCGATTGTAAAAGACCAGTTGGAGTTATCGAAGGCGGGAATGTCAGTGACGGTGTATACACGGAAGCTGCCTTCGGCTCCCCCGCCGATGGGAGGGGCTGATTCCGCCAGCGGAACCGGATCGGGAATCAGGGCATTGGCATTGGAGGCCGCATAATCGGCTGTACCCGGAAGCTGCAGGGATTTGCCGATCCAGCGTACAAAGGTTGGGCCGAGCGTTACGGCGAGACCTGCTCCTACAGCTACTTTGATGAAACCTCGGCGTGTGTACATAGGTTGAGCTTCTGACGAAGCTGCGGGTCGTGGCCGTACAGTAGGTTCAGTATTACTCTCTACAGGTAACGTCTCCGCTATGATAGAGCGCTTCTTAGGCTCCTTCAGCCATTTAACCCGGGTAACGGAATGGTAGATGATCACCGGGAGTCCTACCCAGGTCAGCAGATCATGAACGAACAGCGCACTATTAGCCGCTCTGGGCCCGGCAAGTCTGAATTGCCACAGGACAACTCCGGAGACCAGCCAGCCGATCAGAAGAGTGAGCACGAAGATGACATTAGCCTTTTGACCCGTTTTGCCCTTCAATCGCTTCCAATGCTTCGCAGCCAGCAGCAGATAATAGACGACAGGGATCAGCAGCGCTAGTCCAAACACAATATGGCCCCATTTCAGCCACACTCTGCCTTCGCCCAGCATCTCCCTCCAGAAACCGCCCACCAGCATCAGGCCGCTGAGCGCCAGAAACAGGACCAGCCAAGCATTCCACATATGAATAGATACAAGTTTTTTGCCGTAGCCTTTGCGGATTTTTGTAAGTATGTTCTTCATGTGCCTACCTCCTTAGGAGCCTTCAGCCTGACGATAATTAATTCAAGTTTAAACTAATTGTACCGCAAAAAAAGTCCCTTGAATAATTCTCTGCGATTCACCGCGTTTTTTACAAGTTCCCGCCAGGGAAGGATGGACTATTCTCATACAGAGATAGCGGGTCCAGTTGTTTACTCAGCCGCCCATTCCTCAAGCTTCCTGTCACCGGGCAGCAACAGCGCAAGCAGACCAAGCAGGGGGAGAAATCCGCATGCCACGAACACCGTCGCAATTCCGATCGTATCAATTAAATGTCCGATTACGACAGATCCTATACCGCCAAGACCGAAGGCAAGTCCGGTAATCAGACCTGAGACCGTACCGATATTGCCGGGGTACAGCATCTGCGCGTAGATCACAGTTACGGAGAAACTGGATAATAGGATGAACCCGGAGATGATCAGCAGCACTGCCGCCCAGAACTGATTCACAAAAGGCAGAGCAAGTGCAAACGGCACTGTCCCGATCATCGAGACGAGGATGAGATTACGGCGGCCGAAACGGTCGGCGAGCGGCCCTCCGAAGAACGTCCCGACTGCACCAGCCGCGAGGTACATGAAAATATAGATCTGGGCATCATCAAGTGTCATTCCGTATTTGTCCATTAAGTAGAAGGCATAATAGCCGCCGATGGAGGCGCCGTACCAGGAGCGTACAAACACAATGAAGACCAGAATGACCGTTGTAATCAGAATACGTTTGCTGCGGGCGGGGTCAATGGAGCGGGACACCGATTTTTTGCGAAAAGTATACCCGGCATCAAGCATTTCCCGGTACCAGCGGGCCACATAAGTCTGGACGGCGATCCCGGCAGCAGCGATTACGGTGAACCCGAGGGCCCCCATCTGCCCGAAGGGGATGAATACCCATTTCATCAGAAGCGGACCCAAGGACTGACCGGCGTTGCCGCCCACCTGAAAAATAGATTGCGACAGCCCCTTCCGTTGACCGGCGGCCATATGGGCTACACGCATGCCTTCCGGATGAAAGGCGGCTGAACCAAAGCCCACGAGCATCACGGATACGATAACAAGTACGTAGTTCCCGGCAAAAGCGAGTAAGAAGACGCCGGCAAAAGTGCAGCACATCCCCAGAGGAAGCAGAATTGGGCGGGGTTTGCGGTCAGCGGCAAAGCCGATAATGGGCTGAATCACCGAGGAGGTGAGGTTAAGCGCGAACGCAATCCAGCCAATCTGGGCATAAGAGAGCAGCATGTTATCCTTCAGTACAGGAAACATTGCCGGAATAAGCGCCTGGATGGAATCATTGAACAGATGAACAAAACTGACTGCGAGTAAAATCCGGTAAATGGTTGCCTGCTGCAAATTGCTGGATTCCTCAATAGCGGTGGCAGGAGCAGCGGGTATAGACTTGTTGGACATTAGGACTCCTTTCAGAGACGGGAATTAGAAAGAGCATCTATAAGATGAAGATAAATCCTATTGTAGCCATAAGCGATGTATTATGGGAATCAATTTGTGCGGTATAGAGCGTAATTATGCGTTCCTGGTTTTATTTATAAAAAAGGCTTGCAAACATCTGGGCGGCATGATATATTATCTCTTGTGCTTATGAGACATCGACGCTGAAACAAGCGGCGAAGAAAAAATAAGTTGACATGAAACATAGAAACATGATATGATCTAATTCCTGTGCAAGATACATAACGTTGAAACGCCGGGAGCAAGTTCTTTGAAAACTGAACAAATGGAACGCGTTAATTTTTACAAGATTCATTTAATGAATCGTCAGTTTCAAAATGAGCAATCGCTCTTTCTAAAACCAATTTGGAGAGTTTGATCCTGGCTCAGGACGAACGCTGGCGGCATGCCTAATACATGCAAGTCGAGCGGAGTTATGAAGGAGCTTGCTCCGGAT
>NZ_WHOB01000022.1 GCF_013141775.1 Paenibacillus phytohabitans | reverse complement strand
GGCTGGGAAGCTACCAAACTCATAGATGGTAACGCATCTACCAATTGGTCGAGCGTACCGCATGGTAGCGAGTTCGAGACAGAGTGGATCGTTCTGGGTCTGGGAGATGAAAGAACTATTATGGGAGTTAGCTTAACGCCTCGCTCGAATCTTTCGTTTCCTAAAGATTTTAAGCTTCAGTCGAGTAATGATGCGGTCAACTGGACAGATATTCCGAATCAGACGTATAGCAATTATATAAACAACGGTTCTGTCCAGACATTCAACTTTGGTAGCCCAGTGAAAGCAAGATACATTCGGGTGTTGGCTACAAAGCTTGGAAAAGATGATATGGGGAACTATTATTTTCAGTTAGGCGAGATTAAGGCTACTCTGGCAGGTGCTGGTACAAACTAAAGGATTTGAACTTGAAAGGAAAGAGTATACCAACTTTGCTCCTATTACCTATCCTTAATTAAGGATAGGTAATGCTATTACATAACAATTTGGTGTAGGTGGTAGATCATTTAACGACAATAACGGAAAAACTATACCATCGATTATTTATCAGTACTGTCCTCTCACTAACAAGGCGCGAGACAGTAGAAGTGCAAGAATAATGAGTAGCACATTTTCATATTATGATGATGAGGAGAATGGACAGTTTGAAGTTGCTAAAACGCTTGCTAATATCGCTGATTGTATTATTCATAACACAAAATATTTGGGAAACCTTTGATATTCAAGCCTCGTTGTACCCTTCGATAAAAAGTCATTCAGTCGCTGTCGCTGCTGCTGGAAGTAATGGACTTAAGGGAGAGTACTATGACAACTCCAATCTTACTGGGCTCAAGCTGACACGGACGGATGCGAATGTGAATTTCAACTGGGGTTTAGGTTCTCCCGATGCTTCAATTGCAGTGGATACATTCTCCGTAAGATGGACGGGGACTATAAAATCCCAATATAGTGAAGCATATACCTTCTATATTACTGCTGATGATGGTGTCAGGCTTTGGATAAATGGTCGATTATTGATAGACAAATGGGTACCACAAGCAAGTGAGCTAACGAGTCCACCGATTACACTGACAGCAGGACAAAGCTATGATATCCGGCTTGAATATTTCGAGAACGGCGGCGGAGCAGCGGCAATTTTGCAATGGTCGAGTACCAGTCAAGCCAAACAAGTTGTTCCGCAAGCTCAATTCACTCCACCGGTAGAATCAGCCCGAGTTGGGCTCAAGGGGGAGTATTATGACAATTCAGACCTAAGCGGGCTCAAGCTGACACGAACGGATGCGAATGTGAATTTCAACTGGGGATTGGGCTCTCCAGATGCTTCAATTGGACAAGACACCTTCTCTGTGAGATGGACAGGGGCGATTAAGCCTAAATATAGTGAAAGTTATACCTTTTCCATCATTGCAGATGATGGAGTTCGGCTTTGGGTAGATGGCCGCTTGATCATTGACAAATGGATGGCCCAAGCCAGTGAGCTAACGAGTCAGCCAATCACACTGATCGCTGGACAAAATTATGATATACGCCTCGAATACTTTGAAAATGATGGAGGCGCAACATCGATATTACAATGGTCGAGTGCCAGTCAGGTCAAACAGATCGTACCGCAAAGTCAGTTGCAGCTTCCTGCTGAAATTCAGGGAGTAGGTCTGAAAGGAGAGTATTATGACAATCTGGAGATGAACGGGTTGAAAATGACACGTACAGATTCTACTGTTAATTTTAACTGGGTAGAGGGTTCCCCGGACAGTTTGATCGAGCCCGATGGCTTTTCAACTCGGTGGACGGGAACGATCAAGCCAAAGTATAGCGAACCCTATACGTTTTATCTCAATGCAGACGATGGGGTGCGCTTATGGATAGACGGCAAGCTCATTCTCAATCGATGGGTCAACCAATCCGGTCAATTTCAAAGCAGTACCGTGCAATTGGTTGCCGGAAATCAATACGACATTCAAATCGAGTATTTTGAAAACCTGGGTGCGGCAGCCATCGGACTTTTGTGGGAAAGTCCTACGCAAGCGAAAGAGTTCGTTCCCCAAAGCCAATTGTATCCACTGGTTGAGGTTCCAGGAGTAGGTTTGAAAGGAGAATATTATGACAACATGGATTTAACTGATCTGAAATTAACGCGCACAGATGTCAATTTGAATTTCGGATGGGGAGATCTATCGCCAGATGCGGGCATTGGAGCAGATACATTCTCTGTGAGGTGGCAGGGATTAATCCGTCCCAAATCTAGCGGAACATACACGTTTTACACAGATTCAGATGATGGAGTCCGGCTTTGGGTAAATGGACAACTGCTTATTGATAAGTGGACCGCGCAGGCCAGTGAATTAACCAGTCTTCCTATCCATCTGATGGAGGGCCAGAACTATGAGCTTCGCATCGAATATTTTGAAAATGGCGGAGGCGCCTCCTTTGGCTTGTCTTGGTCCAGTGACAGCCAAAGGAAAGAGATTGTTCCGCAGTCGCAGTTGTATTTGCCGTATAAAACATATATGCCAGCGGAATATCATTATGATTCCAATGGGAGATTAGAGTCCGCGCGTCTCTCAGACGGTAGTATCATCCGCTATGAATATGATGCAAATGGGAACCTGATAAGGGTGTACAAATGATATATCGCAGCGATGAAAGAGGAGAGTTCCAATGTCAAAACGAATATCTTTAGTCATTATGATTTTTTCTTTATTTACTATTTGGCACTCTGAAAGTAGCTTTGCTGCACTTTATAAATATGACATGAATTCAAGGTTGGAATCTGAGACCTATATTAAGAATAATGTTCAATATCAACGTAAATTTATATATGATTACAATGGAAATATACTAGGGAAATTAAATAAATCAGAAGACTATTTAATTCTAGAATCTTCTTTTGAAGCAAGAACAGAAGCGTTGAATTTCAAAATTCCCAATTCATTGTTTTCACTTTCTACAAATAACCCCAATGAGGGTGCTCAGAGTCTATATTTTCATTCTTCACAGTCTACAGTAGCAACTGCAGAGTCTATTACACTTGAGGTGACTCCTAATACGCTATATACATTAAGTGGATGGATTAATAATAAATTATTGAGTGGAAATGCTAGTATTGATTGGATGGAGTATAATGCTTCAGATCAATTAATCTATGATGGTGGTACTTTAAGTGCATTAAATAAGAATAAATGGCAATTTGATAGAGAAGAATTTGTAACAAAATCACAAACCTCGAAAGTTATTCTTAGAGTAGTGCTAGATGAAGGCGCTTTAGGAGAAGCTTACTTCGATAATATTCGATTTGAAAAGGGGAATAAACTTCTGCTTTCTAGAATTCCCTTTGAACCTGATGAGCTTTTGTGGAACCCCAATATTCTAAATAATGCATTTAGTATTTCAACTGATGGTTCAAAAGATGGCAAACAATGCATTCGATTCAATTCTAATCATCCGGTTACGGCAACTGCTGAATTCGGGGAATTTAGAGTAGCTCCCAACACTAACTATGTGCTAAGCGGTTGGTTATACAACTCGCTAGTGACTGGGAACGCGTATATTGATTGGATAGAGTACAATGATGATGGAGAATTGGTATATGATGGAGGATCGGTTTATACGACAGGTAAAAATAAAACATGGCAATACGGTGCGGTAGAATTCAAAACAAGAGCAACTACAAGTAAACTTGTACTGCGTGTAGTTACAGATGAAGGTGCAACAGGGACTGTCTACGCAGACGCAATTGAGTTTAGAAAGGGAAGTAATCTGCCATTACTGGATACTTCTTTTGAAGCAGAGGATAGTCTGTGGTATGCTCCTAATCCTCTACTCGCAACGGGAGGAGGAATAGTAAAAGAAGGTTTATCAAGTATGCAATTCCATTCAAAAGATCCAGTAACGGCAACTGCAGATTATGGACAGATTGTAGTTCATTCGAATACTAAGTATAAGCTTAGTGGATGGATTTATGATGAAATGCTTACAGGCGGAATATACGTAGATTGGCTGGAGTACGATGCGAATGGACAACTTGTTTATGATGGAGGAACTGTATACAATGCATTAAAGAAACAATGGGGATACAGCAGTGTTGAATTTATTACAAAACCTCAGACAGCAAGTGTTGTATTGCGAATTGTATGCGACTCAAACGCTACTGGAGCAGCCTATGTGGATAAAATACAATTTTTAAAAGTTCCATAATCATGTTTTTTATTAATCCGTTTATTTACTTATTATCTTAAATCTTAAACTATTTTAATGATAATTTTTGTTACGACCTTGAGGCAGAGATCCTCAAGGTTTTTTTAATTCCGAATTTAAGTATTAGTCATCTGAAAAATAAATAATATACACAGAAAAGCTTTGGAATGTTTAGGCTGACTAGTAACGTTTTTCTAATCTAAGATGTGACTAAATTATTACACGATCGACAAAATAGGCTTCATTCCGACAAAATACAACCGTTTAAATGTACGAGGTAGTAAATTATGATGTTAAGGAAGTACTGTGGTTTGATTATAGGGGAGTTTTACAGTCTTGGATATGTATACTCATAACAAATACAGAGAGGACTTTTATATATATGCATATTTCAAAGAAATACATAGTTTTATTCCTGACAATAGCTATATTCTGGTTAATGAGTATGACTTCAATCGAGGTTACTGTTGCGGCTGGAGTTCCAACTCTAAATACACTCACTGGTTACCTCCCATGGACGTGGAGTACAACGAACCGAATGATAGATGATAACAGCTCGTTATGGTTTGCGGATGTCAATGGGGATGGCAGGAAAGATATGGTCTCCAAAGGCGAAGCGGGGGCATGGAATGCTGGAGTTGTATACGTGTCATTGAGTACCGGGAAGGGATATCAACCTTGGACATGGAATTCTGGAACCCGAATGATTGATGAGGGTAGTACAATGTGGCTTGCCGATGTGAATGGAGATGGTAAGGCAGATCTAATCACCAAAGGTCAGTCAGGTGCTGCAAATGCTGGGTATGTATATGTTTCACTCAGTACAGGAACTGGCTACAATCCTTGGTCTTGGACATCCGGATATCGAATGATTGATGATAATAGTCCGATGTGGTTCGAGGATGTAAATGGAGATGGTAAGGCGGATTTAATCTCCATAGGACAAGCGGGCGCATGGAATGAAGGTTGGATTTACGTATCTTTAAGTACAGGTAAGGGATACCAACCATGGACCTGGACGTCCGAATCTAAAATGCTTAATGCGAAAGATACACCTTGGTTTGTAGATGTGAATGGAGATGGCAGGGTGGATTTGGTTGCTAAAGGTCAACCGAATGCAAGTAATGCAGGCCAGTTATATGTCTCTTTGTGCAACGGAAGTGGTTACAATCCATGGACATGGACTTCTGGATCCCGAATGGTCAATGACAATGATGTTCAGTGGTTTGCAGATGTGAACGGAGACGGCAAAGCTGATTTGATTTCAAAAGGTCAACCGGATACGGCAAATGCTGGATATGTATTTGTATCTTTAAGTAATGGAGTAGGCTATTCATACTGGACATGGAATAGTGGTGGCCGAATGATCGACGACAGTGGTTCAATGTGGTTTTCGGATATCAATGGAGACGGTAAAGCAGATATGCTCTCTGTAGGTAAAAATGTCGGATATAACGAGGGGTGGTTGTATGCTTCTTTAAGTAACGGTAACGGCTATCAGCCTTGGACTTGGAATTCTGGGAGTAAAATTATTGAAAGTAATAATATTTGGTTCAGCGATGTAAGCGGTGACGGTAGAGGCGATTTAATCATCAAAGGAAGTGGTGCAGAAGCAGGTTTTGTCCGAGTTGCAATTAGTACTGAATTCAATCAGGTTCAGTATGAATATAATGCCTCAGGCCAACTTGTTGTGACTACATTGCCGGATGGATCGAAAGTTTACTATACATACGATAAGAACGGAAATTTAATGAAAAAGCAAAAGAAATGATTTTAATACAGACATTGAAGAAGAATGGAGGAGACTAATGCGTCTATCATTTTTTAAAAGCCTTTTCGTTTGCGCTATTGCTTTTTTAGTGCTTTTTGGTACGGATTCAAATTTTGCAACGGCTACCACGTCCTATTATTATGATCTGAATGGGAAATTAGTACAGCAGAGTGATGTGACAGGAGAGACCGTTAGATATACATATGATTACAATGGAAATCTTGTATCTAGAAATTCCGGGGAACCATACTTTGAGTTAATGACAGCATTCGGATCTAAACAAGGAGAGAACAACTGGTACTATCAACTATGGGATGGGACACGATATAAAGATATGACATGGGAT
>NZ_WHOB01000021.1 GCF_013141775.1 Paenibacillus phytohabitans | reverse complement strand
TTACGCGCCGCATCCACTCCGCGTGTTCCGAGATTGACTGCCATCATGACCTCTGAACCCGCTTCTCTGGCCCAGTTCATGAATTCATTGGTACCTACCTCATTAGGCTCGACCGTCCTCCAGGCCAGTTCAAGACGTCTGGGACGCTGTTCAACCGGACCTACACCATCCTCCCAATTGTAACCGGATACAAAATTCCCTCCGGGATAACGGATGATGGGTACATTAAGCTCCTTAACCAGTGATTTCACGTCGCCTCTGAAGCCGAGGGTTCCTGCTGTGGGATGCCCCGGTTCGTAGATTCCGCCGTAGACCGCCCGTCCCAGATGTTCTATGAATGAGCCGTAGATCCGCTTATCTACTTCGGCAATGACAAATGACTTATCGGCGATAAGCGTTGCTCTTAGTGTACCCGACGACAATGTGATCACCCTTCCATTTCACATATTAGTTAATCAATTAAAAAATATTTGAATGTATTCGCTTACAGGTATAAAATAACATATATAAAGACCTCTGTAAACATAAAAGTATAAATCTATTTATATATATACAAACGAAAATCAATAAATGGCGCGTTTTCTGAAATATAACCTCGTTTTTTGTAATAAAACTGCTTAATTCATTTGAATAAATATAAAGTAAAGTTATATTTAAAATCATATTTAGCTGATTTTTAATTATAAACTACAAATAAAGGAAGAAATCTTTCCTTTTTAACTCAAATGGTTTATAATTTTATAAAATAGTTTGTTCTAAACGACCTCACTGGAAGAAGGTATCCTAAATATGATTTACATTAAAGATCTGATGAGCGGGATTGATATTTTCAAGGCGCTCAGCTCCGAGATCCGGATTCAGATTCTCGAGCTGCTGGCCACCAACCAGGCGCTGAACCTGAATGAAATTGCCAAGAAGCTTAAACTCAGCAATGGTGCAATTACGATGCATATCAAGAAGCTGGAGGAGAGCGGCCTGATCGAGATCAACACCTCGGTAGGCAAGCATGGTATCCAGAAGGTCTGTTATCTGAATAAGGATAAGCTGATGGTGGATCTGCGCAGCAAGGATGTCGACAATCTGTACGAGGTCGAAATCCAGGTTGGCCATTACAGCAATTATCAGGCGGTCCCTACCTGCGGACTGGCCACCAAAGACAGCATTATCGGTGACTTCGACGAGCCGCGTTATTTCGCCGATCCCCAGCGGATTGATTCCGAGATTATCTGGATGGCCGAAGGTTTCCTGGAATACCGGATTCCGAACTATCTCAAGGCCAACCAGACCTTCCGTGAGATTCAATTCTCCATGGAGATTGGCTCTGAGGCTCCCGGATTCAACGACAACTATCCTTCAGACCTGTACTTCTATGTGAATGGAATCGAAATCGGTTTCTGGACCAGCCCCGGCGACTTCGGAGATGCCCGCGGTACCTTCAATCCCGACTGGTGGCCGCCTCATCTTAACCAGTACGGCATGCTGAAGCTGATCCGGATCAACAATGAAGGAAGCTTCATTGACGGCTGCCGCATCTCGGACATCACCCTTGACGATATCAAGCTGGATTACAAAAGCGAGCTGACCTTCCGCATTGCCGTCACCGACAAGCCGGTCAACAAACGCGGCTTGACTATTTACGGCAAGCATTTCGGCAATTACAGCCAGGATCTGCTGGCGCGAGTGCTCTATAATGTGCATGAGGTGGACGATCCCTCCCGCCCTGTGACAACGGCGGGGGCCATAGACTGACCGGCTTTGCAATCAGCAAGACCATCCTCCCGGGCGGAGGATGGTCTTTTATTTATGCGGACCGCCGGGTAAGGAACTCCCTGTATAAATGTCCTCTTCTTAACCCACACTAACGAATGTCTTTCAAACTACCGTGAGGGAGTGTTTCGAATGCGTGAAGGTATAATACCCGCCGTTCTTGGAACCGTAGTAACTGCTTCCAGCGCAGCTTTTCTAGGCAGCAGATATAAGATGGCTGCAACAGGCATTCTTGGATTTGGTCTGGCGCATATTGTACTCGGCACCATCGATTTGTTCGAACACAGGTAAGGACATTGGAAGATGCCGGCCCGCACGATGCTGCGGGCCGGTTCCTTTTATCACAATATACGGAAACAACAAAAAGGCCCCCACCCTCCTACGGGTAAGGACCACAGTACATAAAGTTTATTTCACAGCTACATAAAACAGCCGCTGGGCGGAATCATCCGCTTCGATCCACTCGAAGTCCGCATAGATCTTAACGTCCTTGAATCCGGCCTTCAGCAGCTCCTGCTTCATCCAGTCCGGATCATAGGCGCGCTGGGTATGCGTCTCTTCAAAACGCCGGTACACATCCTGCCGGCCCTCTTCACGGGCGAAGATAGACAGGTGATGCTCAATCTCACGGCGCGGCACATCGAGCTCACAGGTCCAGATGTAGGATACGTTCGGCTCATCCTGCACGAAGGGCTGCTCTTCCTCATACCGGGTCAGCGTATTCGGATGATGTACATCGAACAGGAAGGTTCCGCCCGGCTTAAGTCCGGCATAGGTACAGGCAAATACGTCCTTGACATCCTGTTCCTCCAGTACGTAATTGAGGCAATCGCAGAAGGAAATAACCGAATCCACAGGCTCCGGCATCTCCCATTCCTTCATATTCTGTCTAACCCAGCGTACACTGCCTTCCCGCAAAAAACGCCGCCCCTGCGGCTGCTGCTCCAGCTTGCGCTGTGCCACAGCCAGCATGTCCGAAGAGAGATCAATCCCCGTCA
Source organism: Paenibacillus phytohabitans (assembly GCF_013141775.1). Lineage (GTDB taxonomy): Bacteria > Bacillota > Bacilli > Paenibacillales > Paenibacillaceae > Paenibacillus_AQ > Paenibacillus_AQ phytohabitans. The sequence goes on along the minus strand of NZ_WHOB01000021.1, from coordinate 357,621 downwards.
TATGATAACCTGCCGCGGCCAGCGGAATGGTCAGGCTGCCGGTACCGCAGCCGAGTTCGGCTACCGTACGCGGCTTGCCGTATTTACTCCATGCTGTCTCTGCGAAGGTCAGCCAATCCGGATACGGCATATCCGCCATCAGCTCATCGTATACATAAGCAAATTTCCCATAGGAGGACACTGCGTACACCGCTTTCTATATACTATTGGTTGTCAGATTCAGGCTCCGAATCGGCCTCTTCCTTGCCGGCCAGATAGGTCCAGTTCTCTTTCTGGGTAACCAGCCCTTCCTTCATCAGCTTGCCCAGCGCACGCTTGAAGGCTGACTTGCTGATGCCGAAGCGCTGCTTGATAATATCCGGAGGCGTTGCATCCGAATACGGCATGCCGCCGCCCGGACGGGTAGCCAGGAAATCCAGCAGTGCCGCTGAATCCACATCACGGCCCACTTCCTTGCGGTGGCCCATGCTGAGGTTGACGCGGCCATCCTCACGGATATGCGCTACCCGTGCTTCAATCACTTCACCCAGACGCAAGAGCCGGCTGCGCTCAGAGGAATGAACCATACCAATGATGCCGAAGCCGAGTACACCAGCATCTACAAGCACAAAGGTACCCATCTGCAGAGGTTTGTATACCCGCGCAGTTACAGTCTGGCCCTGCCATGATTCAGGTGCGGGCAGCGCCAGCGGCGCCAGCTCCTGCTCTCCGGCCAGCTTGGCCCGAAGACGCCCCTGCTTGTCATGCTCCATAATGGCGAATACCTTATCACCGATCTGCGGACGCAGCTCCACCAGCTCCGGAAGCTCGCCGATCGGCAGCAGCAGCTGGCGTCCAAGCCCCATCTCCAGGAAGCAGCCCAGACGCGGATGAATATCGGCCACTTCAAGCAGCGCCATTTCACCCAGCGTCAGGTAAGGCTTCTTCATTGTAGCTGCAGGGCGGTCCTCGGTATCGAAGAAGATGAACACTTCAACCTTGTCACCGATCTTCGGCTTACTGCCTACCAGCTCAGTGTAGTGAAGCATGATATCCTGGTCACCGGCGCTCAGGAAATATCCGTAAGGGGATACCTCCCGCATCACTTCAAGCGTAACCGTAGTTCCAGCTATCAGACTCATACCGTTTCCACAACCTTGGCATCAGACCACAGACGCTCGATGTTGTAATATTCGCGTTCATCGCGGTGGAAGACATGGACGATAACATCCCCAAGATCCATCAGTACCCAGCGGGCTGCATCCATACCTTCGATGCCTTTGATCATTCCTCCGGCTTCATGAACTACCTTGCGAACCTCAGTAGCAATCGCTTGCACCTGGGTATCCGAATTACCGTGGCAGATAATGAAATAATCACTGATCGGCGACACGCTGCGCAGATCCAGTGCCACCACGTTCATTGCTTTTTTGTCCTGAACGGCGTTCAGCGCCAGCTCCAGAAGTTTGTTTGATTGTACACTCATATTTTATCCTCCAGTATTCTTACTAAATCGTTGCGCGCCAGCACCGTAAGCGGGAACACGATCCGGCGCTTCTCCAGCAGCAGGCTGATAGTGGAATCCAGTCCCGCTACCAGCCCTTCCTCCAGGCTGACCTTAGCCAGCCTGCGTATCTCATCCACACCGGGGAAATCCCGTCCAGGCTCAATATAATCGGCCAGACAGACGATTTTTTCCAGCAGGCTCATGTTCTCCCGTCCCGAGGTGTGGTAGCGGATGGCATCCAGTACCTCAGTATCCGTAATTCCATAATCATGCTCAGCGGCAAAAGCGCCCACCTCAGCATGCCATAGCTGCTTGTCGTATTTCAAAAGCTCGGTGGATAACCCGTTCTGTTCAATGATCTCCCGCATCCGCTCTACAGGCCAGTACTTGGCGACATCATGCAGAATTGCCGCTGTCTCGGCCCGTTCAGGATCAGCGCCATAACGCTGCGCCAGCTTCACAGAGGATTCCATTACGCCGAGTGTATGCTTCCAGCGTTTGTCCGGCATCTGGTCCGAGACCTTTTCAATCAGCGCTTCGCGGCTGTACTCCATACAATCCACTCCTTTGAACATAATCAAACACAGCGTCCGGCACCATATAGCGGATGGATTTCCCTTCGGCAGCCCGGGCTCTGAGCATTGTGGAGGAGAGGTCCACCAGCGGCATATCCGCCAGCACTACCCGCTCCGCAATGAAACCGGGCAGCAGCCCAAGATCAAGCGGAGTCCCGGGACGCCCGACACCGATGAAGGTCAACCTCTGCACCAGTTCCTCAATCCCCTGCCATTTGGGCAAATACTGAACCATATCCGCTCCGACAATGAAAAAGAACTCATGCTGCGGATACTCCTCCTGCAGGCTGATCACCGTTTCCAGGGTATAGGACACTCCGCCTCTGACCACTTCCCAGTCGAGAATGCCAAAAGCAGGATGGTCCTTAACCGCTTCCTGCACCATAGACAGCCTGTCCTCGCCGCTCGCTCCGGCCTCGTGCTTATGAGGCGGAATATGCGAAGGCATAAACCAGACCTCCTGCAGACCGTAGCTCTCCCGCGCGGTTTCCGCGGCCATCATATGGCCGATATGCAGAGGATCGAAGGTTCCTCCCATTATTCCTACTTTCAAGAGGTTACCTCCCCCTATTATCCGATGAACTTCATCCGGCTGCAACTCTCGCACAGGTGCGGGAGCTGCGGCATCAATCCTTAGCGGGGAAGCTCAATCGTTTTGTTATCACGTGATTCCTTGTACAGAACGATCGTCTTGCCGATTACCTGAACAAGCTCCGAACCGGACTGCTCGGCAAGCGCGGCACCAATTTCCTTAGGATCATCGGCATTGTTGTTCAGCACACTGATCTTCATCAGCTCGCGTTTCTCAATAGCTTCTTCAATGTGACGGATCAGATGATCGTTGACGCCGCCTTTGCCGACCTGGAATACAGCATCCAGATGATGGGCCAAAGAGCGGAGATAGCGTTTTTGTTTACCAGTTAACATAAATGAACAAACTCCTTAATTAACATATATTATTACCTTACTTCGCCGAAATCATTTCCCCGGCACTCCCGCCGAGGCAATCCACAATAGTCTGCCGCATGATATCTACGGGTGCTGCGAGTCCTGTCCAGTACTCCAGCGCATAGGCACCCTGGTAGACGAACATTCCCAGCCCTCCGTGAATGATGCAGCCCCGCTGCAGGCTCTCCGTAAGCAGCCGGGTGTGCAGCGGATTGTATATCAGATCGCTTACGATCATTCCTTCATGAAGCCAAGCCGGATCTATCGGCATCTCCCCTATGTGGGGGAACATGCCTACCGAGGTCGTATTGATCACAATATCCATGCTGCCAATGACGGAAGAAACGGCTTCCATACCCGTTCCGGCTACGTTCCCTCTATTCCGGAAGCCGTCTGCCAGCTGATGGGCCCGCTCCTCATTACGGTTGGCGATGAGGATAGACGCCGGACGCTCCTGCAGCAGTGCCGAGACAATGCCTCTGGCTGCCCCGCCGGCTCCAATCACCAGAATACGGGTGCCTGCGAGTTCGGGCGCAGCCTCCGCCTTGAGCGAACGGACATATCCGATTCCATCCGTATTGAAGCCGGTCAGCACACCGTTGTCGTTAACAATCGTATTGACCGCACCGACATCCACCGCGCTGGCATCCAGCTTATCCAGATAGTCCATCACCGCAACCTTGTGCGGAATGGTTACATTCACCCCGCGGAAGCCGAGGGTCTTGACCGCCTGCACGGCATCCCCCAGCTTGTCCGGAGTAATATGCAGCGGCACATAGGCGCCGGAGAGTCCAAGCGCCTTCAGCGCCGCACCGTGCATCAGCGGAGATTTGGACTGGGCAATCGGGTCGCCCATTACGCCCAGCAGAAGCTCCGGGTGTCCATCCTTACCATTCAGGCCTGTCTCAGCCATAGTATCGCCCTCCTGCAGGTTCTGTCAGCATCGGCTTAAGTTAGATCAGTGAAGGACGGGTAAGCACCTTAATGCCGCGCGGCACATGTATGGCCACAACCGCACCTGCCGTACCGTTCACCTTGATCCAGCCCAGGCCGGAAATGAACAGGTCCGTCTCACTATTCCTGGCGATGCGGAATTCATGACGCTGCCATTGCGGCAGCTTATCCATATCCGCCGTTCCCGGAGGCGACAAAAGCTCGCCGCGGTGGTCCTGATACAACGAATCGGCGCGCTCCAGCTTTGTGCGGTGAATCTTCAGCGTACTGCTGATATAGCAGGTGAAGGATTGGCGTTCGCCCTGAACGAAGTCGAAACGTCCCAGTCCGCCGAAGAACAGCGATTGGCCCTCATTCAGCTGATACACTGCAGGCTTGAGCGGATTCTCAGGCATTACAGCGCCCAGATCCTTACGTTCAACCAGTTCACTGTACCGCCAAGGATAGACAATCCCCGGAGTATCAATAATGTAATGGCCGTCATCCAGCGGAATCTTGACCATATCCAGCGTTGTGCCCGGATAACGAGAGGTAGTCAGCTCCTCTTCCAGGTCGCTGTAATCGGAGATCAGCCGGTTGATCAGCGTAGATTTGCCTACATTGGTCGCTCCGACAACATAGACATCACGCTGTCCGCGCAGCTCGGTTACTGCCTCCAGCAGGCGGTCGAAGCCCTGGTTACGCTTCGCGCTGACAAGCACAATCTCCGCCGTGCGCAGTCCCTCTTCCTTGCAGCGCTGCTGCATCCAGTTGCGCATTCTGTTCCAATTGGTCACCTTAGGGAGCAAGTCGCTTTTGTTGACCGCCAGAATAACCTGGTTATTGCCGACAAACCGCTGCAGCCCGGAGATCAGACTGCCTTCGAAATCAAAAATATCCACAATGTGGATTACCAGTGCGTTCTTCTCGCCCACTCCGCTGAGCAGCTTCAGGAATTCGTCCTGGTTCACCGATACGGAAGAAGCTTCGTTGTAATTCTTAATCCGGAAACAGCGCTGGCAAATTACGGGTTCCCGTTCAAAAGCGGTCTCCGGAATATACCCGGGAAGCTCCTTGTTTACAGTCTGAAGCTTGATACCGCAGCCGCTGCATTTCTCAGGCCGTTTCTTGTCGTCGTTCACTACATTCATTAAGATTTATCCTCCTCTTGCCACAATCCTTGCTTGCGCAGACGTGTCAGAGCAATCTGCTCCACCCTGCGGTTGATTCTTGTGCCCACGCCTTCATCCTTGACGGAGATCGGCAGCACGAGCACCGTGTACAGGCCGAGCCGGTTGCCGCCGTATACATCTGTAAGCATCTGGTCGCCGACCACCACCGTCTGCTCCGGCTTCAGATCCATCAGCTTCATCGCCTTCAGAAACGGGGCATTGCTCGGCTTACGGGCCTGATGTACAAATTCAATATTTAGCGGCGTTGCAAAACGCGACACCCGGTCCATATTGTTATTTGAAACAATGATCAGCTTGAAGCCAAGCTCCTTCACCTTCGTGAACCAGAGCAGCAGCTCAGGCGTAGCCAGAGGCGCCTTGGCGCCGACCAGCGTATTATCCAGATCCGTAATAATCCCGCGGTATCCTTGACGGAACAGCTCTTCCAGATCAATATCAAATACCGTATTTACCCGGAGTTTGGGAACTAACCTTTCAAACAATACTTTCACCTCATTTTCATACGTAAAACTTGTATCCAGCGCTATATCCAACTGTCCAAATCCACCTGTTAGCGGTACTTTATGATACTGGAGCATTACTTGCCGGATTTCATGCTTTTTCGCAGCCGCAAAGCTTCAGTATACACGCTGTGCCAGTCTTTGTCTTCAATAACCTCAGGGCTGTAATTCGCCCGCTCGAACATGCCCAGGAGTGCGGACAGATTTGCCGCCGCCGCAGGCCGTTCAAGGCTCCAGCGTTCCACAGATTCGCGCAATGTTTCATGCTCTTTCTTCAGCATACCCTTACTTCGGACATACCTTACCCAGCGCTGCGTTTCTGCCACAACTTTTTGTACCGGAGTCAGCTGATGGCCGATGCGCAGACGCGTGATCAGGAACCGCAGACTCATGCGCCGCTGCCAGAGCAGGAAGCCGCTCCAGAGCAGAAGAACAACCGCCGCTCCTGTTACTACCCAGACACCCGGATGGAATCCTTCACTTCCGGCGGCCGTATTTGCCGCTTCCTGTTCAGGCTCCGCTTGCTCTTCCTCCTGCACTTCAGGTTCTGCTACGCTGTCTTCCTCCGTCTGGGTCAGCACCGGAACATTGAAGCCGGGCGTGGCTTCCACCGGTACCCACCCGTAGTCACCGAAATAAATCTCTGCCCAGGAGTGGGCATCTGCGTTCGTGATCGTATAGTTATTATTCACCAGACCGCCTTGCTGAAGCGCCAGATTATCCGGGATTTCTGCCTGTTCGCCGGGCGCATAGCCCTTGACCCAGCGGGCCGGGATATCCAGGGAACGCGTCATTGTGACGAGTGCAGTGGAATAATAATCACAGTAGCCTTCCATAATCTCAAACAGGAAGCTCTCGACCATATCCTTGCTTCTTGCGCGTGAGACATCCGGCTGATTCGTGTAAGGGAAGGTTTGCTGCAGATATTGCTGCAGCAGCATGACCTTCTCGTAAGGCGTCTGTGCTCCGGCAGTAATCTCCTCCGCGAGCGCACGGACCCGCTCCGGGAAGTTACCCGGCAGCTGGAGATACGGGTCAAGAACAAGATCTCCGTACAGCTGTTCATAAGTCTGTGTACTCAGCTCCTGAAACGGTACCACTGGCACCTCCGAGGTCACCACATAGGTCTGCGGGTAAGAGCGTGCACTGCCCGCCGCGTTCCACAGCAGCTCACTGTCTTCACCCCGCCATGACAGCCCGTTGCTCTCCGCTATTCCATCCACAGAATTCACTTTTACAATCGAGTAGCCGCCGAAGAGCACAGGATAGTTGTTGCCGCCCAGCAGCTTAACCGTCTGCGTCAGTGTCCGGGTCTCTGTCTTAGGGGCTGCGACAGGCTCCAGCGGCTCTCCTACCTGTACTGTCCTGAAGGTTCCCCGGCTGAATGTATCATCGTCACTCCAGCCTTTTCCGGAATACGTACTCCGGATCTCTCCGCGCATATAGGTGCGCAGATCGGAGGTGACGGTCATTACGGGCGAATAATCAAAGTTAAAGCCTCCACCGAGATTATCATCATTCAGACTGTAGCCGGAGGTGGTTGCTCCTCCCGTCCCTTCACCGCTTGAGCTTTCACCGCTGCCGCCGGCGGAAGTTCCGGAGGAAGGTGTATTTCCGCTCCATTCCTGCCAAACCGTATACGGGTCAGTTAGTGTAGGGCGTACATCCGGCATATTTACTCCGGCAATAATGACAAGTGAGAAGATGATCGCTATATTAAGGGCTACTTTGAAAGGATATTGAAGCAGATAGGTCCAGCCCCGCGGATAATGCAATTGGAAGCTTCTTAAATGCCTGGTGACCAGCCAGCCCATTCCGGCAAACACGGTCCAGGCTACTTCCTGCCATAATACAGATGTTGTAAAAGAGTCCAGCGCGGCGAACGCCGTAATATTCATCCCGATGAACATCAGAATCCGCGCCTTGCCATTCACCCACCAGGATGACAGCAGCATCAGCACCCAGGCCCCCAGCGCAAACCAGATGTACGGATTCATATGTGTGATGATATCCGGCAGCCGTTCACGCAGTGTGGGCAGCCAGGGATTCGGAACATATTCCCCGTAATGCAGAAGAATACGATACACGAGATACACTATCGCCACACCTTCAAGCATGAGGCGGTAAATCCATTTAACAGGTATAATAATTTCAATTAAGGCTACTGCAACAAGAGTCAGCAATACAGCGGCTGTAGTCTCCTCCAGCCAGAAGGGCTCCGTGTAGGAGATCCACTGTAAGGCGATGATCATCAGCCAGAGCAGCGTCAACGCGTGATGCCATGAGGATTTGACTCCGTTCATCCAATGCTTCATCGTACAGGATCACCTCCAAGTACCGCAGGGAGCTCATGAAGCGAGCTGACATTATAGCTGGTGATCCCGCGTGATTTGAGAACCTCCGCCCACTCCTCTCCCCGGTTCTTAGCGGCAGGATTGCGGACATGAATATGCGAAGGGGTCAGCCCATGACTGTCTGCCCAGCGCAGGGTATCCAGCACCGGCTTGCCGCTCTGCGGGCTGATCAGCACAAAATATGCGCCTTTGGGGAACATCCGCTGAGCCTTGTCCAGCCTCGTAATCAGCGGCCCCCGGCCCTCCGCATTGATATCAATCAGATACTGGATCATCTTCTGCCGCTCGGCACTGCCTTCTGCCGGACTGAACACCTTCGTATCCTTATCCAGGCAGCACAGGCCGATCCCGATTCGCTCGCGTATGCCGAATCCGAGCAGTGACGCCGCAATCGAAACCGCCAGCTCGAACTGTCCTGAGCTGTAATATGCACCTGCACTGCCATCGAGCACCAGAATGGTCCGGGGGACCGATTCATGCTCGAATTCCTTCGACTTCCAGGCACCTGTCTTCGCGGTAGCATTCCAGTGAATCCGTGTCAGCCGGTCTCCGTAGACATAATCACGGACACCGTTGATTTGCGTGGTCTCACGCCGGGACTGGAGCAGCGAGGCTTGAGGCCCGGACAGGCGCGCTCTCCGCTCATACAGCTGCCAGCGCGGCACTACGACTGCCCGGGGCAGCACGCGGAACCGTCCTTCGGCCTTGAATGTGCCTTTGTGCTCCATCAGTCCGAAGATATCCTCACTGAGGATATCCGTGCTCTCGAAGGTGTAGCAGCCCCGCTCCAGCACCGGTGTCTGGAACAGCAGCTCTCCCCGCCCTCTCAGGCTGGGGACCAGACTCTCCTCGAACACCCAGGATTCCCCGTTATGGCGCTTCAGAATTTCCCGCACCACCACATACGGCAGAGGCAGAAAACCCGGAATGTTAACATTCAGCTTCACCCGCAGATAACCGCCTGCGTAGAGCAGATCAGGCTTGTCCTGCTCCGAGTAGAGGCTGCGGGTACCCTTGGCCCGACGCACGCCGCCCAGTCCCCCAATGATTAGATACAGGATCAGAACCGATACCATAATGAACAGCATGAACGAGGTTTTGCCGCCCTGAAACAGCACATAGAGCAGTGTGATGACCCAAATCGCAAGCACGCCCATGAATTTCCTTGGCTGAATGACAGCGGCCGCTCCCGCTAGGATGCTCCTCATCTTATTGCCTCATGGTTACAGGCACATGAATGCTCTGCAGCAGCTTCTGCAGCAGGGAATCCACGCTGACATTATCAAGGCGTGATTCCGGCCGCAGCAGAATGCGGTGTCCCAGTGCAAACGGAGTAAGGGTCTTCACATCGTCAGGCAGAACATAATCGCGGCCTTGCAGGAAAGCATAAGCTTTGCATGCCATCATGAACGAAAGCGATGCCCGGGGGCTTGCCCCAAGGAGTACAAGCGGGTGCTCCCGCGTCTGCCGGACTACATCCAGCAGATAGTTCAGGACCGGATCGCTGATATAAATATCGCGGATCTCCTCCTGGATGGCGGCAATGGTGTCCATTCCGGTGACCGGAATCAGCTTGTCCACCGGTTGGCCCTGCTGATGGGTAATCAGCAGATTCTTCTCCGTCTCGGCATCGGGATAACCCAGGCTGATCCGCAGCATGAAGCGGTCCAGCTGGGCCTCGGGAAGGGTATAGGTGCCTTCGAAATCTATCGGATTCTGTGTTGCGCAGAGCATGAACGGATGCGGCAGAGGATAGGTCTCCCCGTCGACCGTCACATTGCGCTCCTCCATGACCTCAAGCAGTGCGGACTGGGTCTTGGTGGTCGCCCGGTTAATCTCATCGGCAAGCAGAATATTGGTCATGACCGGCCCCGGGCGGAAGTGAAACATCTCATCCCGCGGATGATAGACGGATACACCGGTAATATCACTTGGAAGAATATCGGGATTGCACTGAATCCGGCGGTATTCACCAGACATGGAACGGGATAGCGCCCGGATCAGCTGCGTTTTGCCAGTCCCCGGAACATCCTCAATCAGGACATGTCCGCCGGCAAGGAGTGCCGTGAGCAGCAGTTCGATTTCGAAGCTTTTACCGAGTATACAGGATTCCAGATTAGTGCGGACAGCGTTCATAATTTGCGTAGATTCTTGACGTACGGGCATATATGGTAAACCTCCTATGTCAGAATAAGCAGTAATATATACATTTTACATGATTGGAGTAGTGAAAGTACATGTTAGGGGCCGTGAAATTATAGAGCGGCTTACGAGATTTGTCAAAAAGAAACACTTATCGGCCACAGCAAAACACAGCATCTTCCGTCTGCGGCATTTCCCGTGCTGAGTGTCTGCTATTAATGACAGTCCCGCCGGCAGGGCGGCTGCTGACAAATAGCCCGGAGGAGACTCCGCCGGGAAGCCACTGGCAAAGTGAGCGTCACAGCTACCATTCATTTAATTGTGGTTGCCCGCTTTTACCGGGTTTGAAGAAATATTGGCTTCATGGCGGAATTAGCAGGCGGGGCTGGTGCGTTCGGGAGGGCTAGTGTGTTGGTAGCGTTCGGGGCTGATGTGTTGGGTAGGGCTGGTGTGTTCGGTAGGGAAGACGATGGGCTAGTGTGTATAGGGAACTGGTGCATTCGGAGGAACTGGTGTGTTGGGTATATCTTGGGTGTTCGGGAGGGCTGGTTCGTTCGATAGCGCTCGTGCGTACGGGGGCTGATGTGTTGTGTTGGGCTGGTGCGTTGGGTAGAGCTAGGGTGTTCGGTAGGCTAATTAGATAATGTTGTACTTTTTGCAGGATTTCTCGCGTCTAAAGGGGGCAAATCCGGTATTGTTGTACTTTCTGCAAGATTTCCGGAGGCTTGGCAGCTTCGAGAGCTGGATTGTTGTATTTTCTGCAGGATTTCTGCATTTCGGCAGAATTCATCCCAGCATTGTTGTAATTTGTGCAAGATTTCTGGAGTTTCACTCATTCTGCTCTGCTAGCCGGCCGGCTCAGATTACTTACACCTCACATTCCTGCACTTAGCCTACCTCAAGACCATTCAAACACCTTCCCACTCAATCTCCCTGAAGCCCCTTCAAACGCACTCCTACCTCACACTCCCACCTCACATTCCTGCACTTAGCCTACCTCAAGTCCATCCAAACGCACTCCCACCTCACATACCAACACTTAGCCTACCTCAATTTCTCTCAAAGGTACCTCTACTTCCCGGAATATCAAAGCGACTCTCTCCCTGTCTTATTCCACCCACTCTCCACCGCCCACCGCAATCGCCTTCAGCAAATTTATAGTTACTATCTTTAAAATCAGTTTGAATTTGCTCCGGTTTATAGGCTAATCCCAAAGTAATCGAGTAGGCCCATGCGCAATTGCATGGGCCTCTCACAGATCCGTACGTGCGGGTCATCGCATACGGCTCCTCCGTGCTTATCCCCTCTGGGGATGAAGTTCTTTGTACAGGTCGAGCAAAGAGCAGAGACCGATTTCTTGAAACCAACTGTTTGGCATTGCAAACTGTGCGTGGTAGCCACTGGAATTTCTCCATGCTGTCATTCTAAGCTGGGGGAGCGGCTTCCTGTATCCCCTGCGTCGTAATTCACGGTGCAGTTTACGGATTTTCCGCCAGCTTCTAAGTTGCACCGCTCTCAGCCTTCGCCGAATCCAACCATCCATCGCTCGGAAGAAGTAGAAGTCTTGGCCATGTCCGTAATAATTGCCCCAGCCGCGCAGGTATCCATTCAGCTTCTTCGCCACTAGCTCCTCCACACTTACCGTCTGGTTTCGGCGCGTAATCTCTTTCACCCGTTCCTTGAACTTACGCTTTGCTTTATCCGAAGGCACCATCCTCGAACCCTTCCTGAACTCATACCCTAGAAAGACAAACGTCTCTTCCATATTGTTCACGATTTTGGTTTTCTCTGGATGTACCTTCAGTCCCAGTTCCTTCTCTAGAAAGCGTGTCACCGAACTCATCACTCTCTCCGCTCCTTTTTGCGACTTACAGCAAATGACGAAATCATCGGCGTACCTTGTTATGCGGTGCCCTCGTTCTGTCATTTTCTTGTCTAGCGGATGCAGATAGATGTTCGCTAACAAGGGGCTTATCACACCGCCTTGCGGGGTACCTTGCTCATTCAGATGGAAGCTGCCGTTTTCCATGACCCCAGCTTGCAGAAAGCGCCGAATCAGTTCAAGCACACTTCCGTCCACCACTTCCTCACGTACCGCTTGAATGAGTTTCTCATGCGGAATCGTATCGAAGTACGCTTTCAGATCCGCATCAATCACGTACACATATCCGTCCGTTAGATCTCTGCGGATGTTCTCTAGCGCCATGTGAGCGCTTCTTTCCGGTCTAAAGCCATAACTGCAGTCCAAAAACGTTTCTTCAAAGATCGGTTCCAGGATACGCTTTACTGCCGCTTGCACGACACGGTCTTCTACGGTAGGAATGCCAAGAGGTCTTAACGTGCCGTCCGCCTTGGGGATATAGACTCTCTTCACCGGCTTAGGCCGGTAGGTCTTACTTCGCAGTGCGTGCTGAAGGGCTTGTACATGGCTCTCCAACCCCGACTCGTATGCCTTTATGGTCACTTGGTCTACGCCTGCGGCTCCCCTATTGCGTTTCACCTCTCCAAAGGCTTCCTCCAAGTTTGGTACTGCCCAGATCTTGTCAATTAGGCTATACCATCTGCGTTTCTTGCCACCTTGTACTCCCTCACGGAAGCGCCTGACGTTTTCCGTCTTTTCCTCCATGCCTCGTCTACTTCCCTTCTAAAACCCAGCGGATTAGCCTTAGCGGCACTATTCCAAGTTCCTTTTTGGTACATCGCCCCAGACGGTCTACCCTTATGTTCGACCCCGGTTCTACGCGCTTCCTGGCTCCCCGACTTCTGTCTGGTACATGGCAGTTTTTTTTTCAGCACTTCTCTTTCACGGTTTCGGGCTTCGCACCAGGTCCCTGCCTTTTCAAGTCAGCGCCTGCATCGGCGACGCTGCGCCGATTCACTTGCCTTTGCGGCCTTTCTGACAAGCTTGTTCACTACTATCCCTACGTCTGACTTCTTACCCTCCGTCCTTCCGTTCTTGACCTCACGATCTTAAACGAAAGTTACCGCTTTGCGGAGAGGATAAGATCTCCTTGGGTCACGTCATCGCACTTTCTCCCGAATCCAGTCCTCTTAACCTCCAGAGCTACGGATGGTATTGGACGTTCCTTTCTTTTGCAAGGTTGTCCTGCTCTGCCGGCCAACTTGGTTCTGCCGCCTGTTCCGGGTTTTGCCTTCTCATCCTCCGCACCCTTCCTCACGGACAGAGCACTATGAGTCAGCTAGGTACTTCCGCCATCTCGCGGTGTACTCGGGACTTTCACCCGTTAGCACGATGCGCTGCCAAGCGCACAAAAGACCGCCAAAGGCGGCCTTCCTAATTTACTTAGTTTTATTTCACTTAGTTTTATTTCACTTAGTTCCACTAAGTTTTGTTACCCTAGCCCTTCGGCCGGACAACAAGTGCCGCCAGGAATGAGAAAACAATCGCGGAGGATATCCCCGCACTCGTTACGTCGAAGATTCCGGTGACCACCCCGACCCAGCCGTCGCGCTCCAGCTCTGTCAGCGCGCCATGGACCAGGGAATTCCCGAAGCTGGTAATCGGAATGCTCGCTCCGGCTCCGGCAAACTTCACCAGCGGATCATAAATCCCAAACGCATCGGCCACCGCACCTAGTACGACCAGCGTACTCATGGTATGGGCGGGTGTCAGCTTGAGCACATCGAACATCAGCTGCCCGATAACGCAAATGGCTCCCCCGACCAGAAAAGCCCACAAATAAATCATGCTCCTTCACCTCCGCTCTCCAGGGCTACCGCATGGGCTACGCACGGAATACTCTCCCCTTGCTGATAAGACAGCGGTGATAGCAGTGCTCCGGTCGCCACAATCAGCACCCGTTTCAATTCGCCCTTTTTCAACCGGCTCAGAATGTGCCCGTAGGTCACTACCGCAGAACAGCCGCAGCCGCTTCCTCCGGCTATGACATATTTCTGCTTGTCCAGGTCATAGATCATAAGACCACAGTCGTTAAAGACTGTCTGCTCCATAGGAATCCCCTCTTTGGCCAGCAGATCTTTGGCAATCGGCAGACCGATGGAAGCAAGGTCTCCCGTCACGATCAGATCGTAATGGCCGGGCGACAATCCCGTGTCCCTGAAATGTGCAGTAATCGTATCCGCAGCGGCCGGGGCCATGGCGGTTCCCATATTGAACGGGTCCTTCAGCCCAAGGTCCATAATACGCCCAAGCGTCGCTGACACCACATAAGGCCCTTTTACAGTACCATCATTAACACCAACCACTGCACAGCCTGAGCCGGTAACGGTATATTGGGCCGTTGGGGGCTTCTGGGAGCCGTATTCTGTAGGATAACGGAATTGTTTCTCCACGGTACAGTTATGGCTTGATGTGCCGGCCAGTGCATACTTGCCGCCGCCGGAGTCGACAATCATGGAGGCGATAGCCAGACTCTCCATGGAGGTCGAGCAGGCGCCGAAGACGCCAAGATAAGGCACGCCGAGCTTCCGCGCGGCGAAGGAGCTGCTGATGATCTGATTCATCAGATCACCGCCGACAAAAAACTCCAGCTTCTCCTGCTCCAGATTCGCGTTCATGAGCGCGAGCTTGGAAGCTTTTTCGAACAATGCGCGCTCTGCCTTCTCCCATGTCTTCTCGCCCATTTCCAGTGAATCGTAGATAAAATCAAAGCTTGAAGCAAGCGGGCCCTCTCCCTCTTCCGGGCCTACCACTGCGGAGGAGCCGAGAATGACCGGACGGTTCGTGAATTCCCAAGTCTGACTGCCGAGCTGCTTCATCGTTTAATGTGCACCTCCCCAGCCCATAACGGCATACACAACACCTACAACAAATGCGGCAACCACACCGAACACAATGACTGATCCGGCCAGCTTGAACATATTGCCGCCAACGCCGAGTACGAGCCCTTCAGCCCGGTGTTCAAGAGCAGCGGAGCACATACTGTTGGCGAACCCTGTAACGGGCACTGCTGTACCTGCACCGCACCACTGGGCCAGCTTGTCATAGACACCGAAGCTGGTCAGAATGACCGAGAGCAGAATCATAATGGCTACCGTTGGGCTTGCTGCTTCGCGGGAAGTCATATCGAATATAGCCATGAAAGCTTCCTGGATGCCTTGTCCAAGCACACAGATCAAACCGCCGGATAGGAAGGCTCGCACACAATTCTTGAATACAGGACGGGAGGGCACATAAGGCTTGGCCAATTCCTGATAATCCTGCGGGGTCAAAGTATCAAGCCGCAGCTTGACGCCTGATTTCTTTGTTTTCGCCGGCAATACAGACACCTCCTGTAGGATACGAAAGGGAGCGGGCTGCGCGTTTCCCGTCCCTCCGGGTTGTGCTTCAATACAATGTTTTTCCTTATTGTTCACTATAGGCGGCCCCGTTATGTCCCCTTAAGCTCAGGAAAAATAAAGCAGCACAACAATCAGCAGCATAAACAGCACCAGTATCAGCACAGCTTCATTGTCCCGCCGGTACCGGCGGGGGTACCGCTTGTGCAGCCCGCGGGCCTGCACCTTCCTGGGCACTCCCCGATTGCCTGCTGCGGCTACACTTCCTGATAGCCACATTCTCCTCGCTTCCTTTCCCGGCTCCTGCCTGCAGAGCCCTTACAACATAGTATTCGCTTCCCGGGTCACTGTGTTCATATGCCCTCCTGCCATGGACAATCGGCGTAACAATGTTCATACTGGGTAAGATGAACAAAAGAAAATAACCAAAAGCGAGAAGGAACTGCAATAACACCTGATCCTGACAAGTGGAAACGGCCTTGCCGTCCTTTTTAGGACGGTACCGTTTCAGCGAGAAAGATAAGGATAATTTATGCGCGGAGCATATAAATTCTTATCTTTTACCGAAACTTAAGTTCATCCTATATAAGTGTAAAAAGGAGCGATATGTATATGAATCCAGAAACACTCGACTTGTTCAAAACATTGACTGAATTCCCTTCAGCCCCCGGCTTCGAGCGTGAATTACGCGCTTACGTCAAAGAGGCGATGACGCCTTACACCGATGAATTCGTGCAGGACCGCCTGGGCAGCCTGTTCGGCGTGCTGCGCGGTGAGGCGAACGGCCCCAAGATCATGGTCGCCGGACATTTGGATGAAGTGGGATTCATGGTTACCGGCATCACGGACAACGGAATGATCCGGTTCACGCCGCTGGGCGGATGGCTTGCTTCGGCTGTGGCTTCGCAGCGGCTGCAGATTATTACACCAAAGGGTACACTGAATGGCGTTGTCGGCAGCACTCCGATCCACCTGCTGAGCGCTGAAGAGCGGGGCAAGACCGGCGATATCGGCAAAATGTACATAGATATCGGCGCGGACAGCCGCGAGGAAGCGCAGAGCTTCGGCGTTGCCCCGGGGCAGCAGGTTGTGCCGGTCTGTCCGTTCACCCCGCTGGCCAATCCGAAGAAGATTATGGCCAAAGCCTGGGACAACCGCTATGGCGTAGGTCTGGCGATTGAATTAATGAAGGAATTGCATGGCAAAAAATTACCGAATACCGTCTATTCCGGCGCCACCGTCCAGGAAGAAGTCGGACTGCGCGGTGCTCGGACCGCGGCCAATCTGCTTCAGCCGGATATTTTCTTCGGCCTGGATGCCAGTGCTGCTGCCGATATGACCGGCGACCGCCAGGCCTTCGGCCACCTGGGCCAAGGCGCGCTGCTGCGCATCTTTGATCCTACGATGATTACCCACCGCGGACTGATTGAATACGTTCAGGATACAGCGGACACTCACCGGATTAAATACCAGTATTTCGTCTCCCAGGGGGGAACGGACGCCGGTCAGGTGCATGTCAGCGGGATCGGCATTCCTTCGGCGGTTATCGGGATCTGTTCACGTTATATCCATACGGCTACTTCCATTATTCATAGCGACGATTATGCAGCAGCCAAGGAGCTGCTGGTCAAGCTGGTTGAAGGCCTGGACCGCACTACACTGCAGACGATTCTGGAGAACAGCTAACCCAGCGCTTTAATTCGGCGGTTATGGTTGTGCAAGCCTTACTTACTACGGTGCCTCTCTTAAAAGGGGGCGCCGTATTTGTTATGCCGTGATTATACGCACCGGAAGCGCAAAAAGCCGCAGGGATAGGTTACCCCTGCGGCTGTACTTCTATAGATTTATTTCAGCTTCGCATATTGCTCCATCGCGGACTTATGAACCGGATGGTCAGCAGCAATGCCGGTGTATTTCGCCAGAGCAGCTTCTGCGCCAAGCTCGGCAATCGCTGCCTGCAGTTCGACCGCTTCCGGGTCATCACTCACATTGAACAGCAGTGCGCCGGCCATAGAGCGAGTCAGGGCAGCATAGCTGAGCCCTCTGTCGTAAGCCTGCAGCGCCGGTGACACGAGACGGTCATTCGGCGACAGCTTGCGCAGCGGCGAACGGCCTACACGGGACACTTCATCGGTCAGCGCCGGGTTGCGGAAGCGCTCAAGGATTTTGTCGATATACTTGCTGTGTTCTGCCTGATCGAAGCCATGCTTCTGGATCAGCACTGCGCCGGTTTCTTCCAGCACTTCACGGACCTGTGCAGTCAAAGCTTCATCTGCCATAGCCTGCTGGATGGTTTCGTACCCGCGCAGGAAGCCAAGATACGCTGCGGAGCAGTGTCCGGTATTCACGGTGAACAATTTACGCTCGATATAAGGCTCCAGGTTATCCACGTAATGCACACCTTCAACCGGTGTATAGCCCGGAATCATCTGGGAGGAATCTACGACCCACTCATAGAATGGCTCTACGACCACCTTCAGAATATCCTCATGCTGCTGCAGTGGAACAATCCGGTCCACAGCCGCGTTAGGGAAGGCTACGGACGCGTCCGCTTTGGCGCGGGCTGCTTCATCAAGCTTGGCATACACCAGCTCCTTGAGCTGAGCACTGCCGCCAATCGCGTTCTCGCAGGCAATCACATGCAGCGGTGCGGAAGAGACCGCTACCCGTCTGCTGATGCCATCAGCCAGCACACCCGCAATATGCTTCAGAATCGACACTCCGACAGCTGTGGTAACCAGATCGGCTTCAGCAATGGCTGCAGCAACTTCTTCACCTTGAGTTACGCTGCTGAGTGCAGTTACATTTTTGACGATTACCGTCTCCTGACCATCACTGGCCAGCGTTACCGGGTATTCGCCGCGCTCCTTAAGCTGGGATACAAACGCCTCATTTACATCCACGAAAGTTACTTCATACCCTGCCTGCGAGAGCAGCAGTCCGATGAAACCTCTGCCGATATTGCCCGCTCCGAAATGGACAGCCTTCATTATTCCATGCCTCCTTCGAAGATCGCGATCACATCAGCAGCCGTTGGTGCATTCATTACGCGCTCAATGGCATCATCTTCTGTGAAAATCATCGCCACGTTGGTCAGGACCTCCATATGCCCGTCGCCTGCGGCAGCAATACCGATCACGATGAATGCCGGCTCATCCCCGCCGAAATCCACACCGTCCGGAAAACGGATTACAGACAGTCCTGTGGATTTGATGAACGGCCGTGCTTCCTTGGTACCGTGGGGAATCGCCAGCCCTCCGCCCATATAGGTGGACACCACTTCCTCGCGCTCCAGCATCTTGGGAATATATTCCTCCGTTACATGTCCTGCATCGACAAGCAGCTTACCCGCCATAGTGATCGCTTCGTATTTATCTTTAGCGGCACCGTGCATAATTACTTTATTTTCTGACAGTATACTCATATGGTTTCTCTCACTTTCAAATTAAATTTTATTTTGGAAAAAATGAAGCAGCTCCGAGGACAGATATCCCCGGATCTCAGGCTCCGTACGCTCCTCCAGCAATTGTACCAGTTCGGAATTAAGCAGCAAAGCGCTGATCTCGCTGAGCACCTCCAGACTCTCCTTGGACAGTCTGCGCGGAGCCAGCATAAGCAGAATCACTCTAACCTCAGTGTCTCCCTCCAGAATCACAGGCTGGCGCAGCCGGTACAACGTAAGCGATGACAGATGAATATGGCTGCTCCGGGTATGGAAAAGCGCCAGCCCCGTGTCCGGTATCACCTGACTGGTCATCCGCTCCCGCTCCAGCAGTCGCTCCAGGACAATGTCCGCATCCCCAATTACGCCGCTTCCATTCAGCATTGCCAGCATTTCCACCAGTGTTGCAGACAAATCCATATCCTTGTTGTCAATGGGATGGAACCGGAACCGCTCCAGCAGGCTGACCATTTCATCAAGAATCCCCTTGTAGCTCTTCAGCCTCTCAAGTGAAGCCTCATCCCGCATAGTCCGGTCCTGCTCACCTAATGGGCCTGATTCCCGCTCACGCAGCGTTGTGTTCTGGATATAATTCAGCAGTTTCTCTATCTCTTCCCCTGTGAGCAGGGGGCTGATTTTGATATAACGTTCCTTATCAATCGGCAGATCAATGGTAGAAATAATCAGGTCGTAGTCCACATCCGGCAGCCGTGCGGCTTCATACCAGGAAATATTGCCGAGAATCTCAATCTGCGGCATTTCTTTGGTCAGCCGGGTGGCCAGCAGACGGGAGGAGCTGAGCCCGCTGGCACAGACCAGAATGGCTCTGACATTACGCCTTAGCTGATTAAGCCGCTCGACGGAAGCCCCGAAGTGCATTACCAGAAATCCGATTTCTTCATCCGGAATTTCAAGCTCAAGCTGCATATCCTCTACGGAGGCACGGACGATGTTGAACAGATACTCATAATCCCGGCGGATCGGCCCAAGCAGCGGATTGCGGATGCGTGTGCCTTCCCGAATCCGCTTCAGGGCGGGATCGATATGCTCCAGCAATCCTTCGCGCAGGGAACGGTCACTCTGGAAAGGAAGCCCTGTCCGTTTGACCACACTCTCCGTCAGCTTGTAGACGATCTCCATTAACTCAATATCACCGTAGGCAAAGCCGGCAGAAGAGAAAGAATCCTGCACCCGGTCGAATAATCCGGCGATATACAAGACCTCTACCCTGGGAATATCCATCCCAAGCGCCGCTCCGAGCTGCTGGACAAAGCTCTCGGCCCCGGCAATGTTGCGGTGATCGGACATTCTGGAATATCCCGCTTCTTCTCCGCTGTCAATGCTCCGGCCGATTTCGATCCGCCTGGTCGTCACGGCAAGACCCAGCAGCATTTCCATGTAGACAATTTCCGGAAGCTCAGCGGTCCATTTCCATTCCATATCCCACAGGGTATTCTCTACCTCCATGAGATTGGATTTCCCAACCGTAGACAGCAGAACACTGAAGACCGGGTTGCTCTCAGCCTGGGAGCCATGGCCAACCAGATCGGACAGATCCAGATGCTCGGCGGCCAGCCGGCCAATCGCCCGGCGCTTATCGATCTCACTGCCGGTGATTTCAACGCCGTAGCCTCTTCTGCGGACCAGCTCCAGGCCGAATTTACGGACCCATTGCTCCAGTTCATCCAGATCGTAGCTTACAGAGGCTACTGTCACCTTGAGTGAATGGGCGAGCGTAAACAGCTTCACCGGCTCTTCCGCCTCCAGCAGGGCGCAGAGTTCATACACCTTGCGGTCTTCTCCAGAATATTCCGCCGGCTTCTCTTCCCGCAAAAACAGGCGCAGCTCCGCAAGACCGGCCTCCGGGCCGTTCAATTGTATGCCTTTCCCCGATTTTTTGATCAGATTCACACCAAAATTCTTCAGCGCAGACTCTATGTCCTCCATCTCCCGGTGAACGGTTCTTACACTCACACCGGTAGCCTCAGCGATTTCAGCAGCCGTAATTTCTCCGCTGACTCCGAGCAGAAGCCATATAATCTGGCGCTGTCTGGCGGTAATTTTCCTCATATTCCGCGAACACCCTCCGCCCTACACCAAGTAGAAACGGCTATGCCGTCCTCTAAGGGACGGCATCCGTTTCAGCAAGAAATATAAGGTAAAGTATAGTGGAACATATACTTTCTTATATTTGGGGACAAACGCTGGCTTTGGCGGCCAGCGTCTCCTTATTTGACATTATGCTTATTAATTTATCTTACACTTCTGCGTCTTACTTCAAACGTTCCACGAGCTCATCGTATTTCGGGCTCTTCAGGAAGTTGTCAATCGAGATGTGCTCTGCGTTTGGATTCACGGCAATGGCACGGTCAGTAAGTGTCTTCTGCGTAACTACGATGTCAGCATCCGCAGGAATTTCACTGACAGCAGAGTTCACAACCGTAATGTTAACTCCGGCACCTTGCAGTTTCTTACGCAGTACGGAAGCGCCCATCGCACTGGAACCCATCCCTGCATCACAAGCGAAGACGATTTTGTTCACACTGCCTTTAGTGCGGACATTAGCAGCTACAGTTGCAGTTGCCGCAGTTTGAGCTGCAGTTCCAGCGGATTTCATGTCTTTAACCTTGGCTGCTGCTTCCTCAATATCCATTTCTTCTTCGTCGTTCTTCTTAACAGTCTTCAGTAACAGGGCCGCAAGAGCGAACGATACGACGGTTGCGACGATAACCCCGGCCAGCATTGGAAGATATCCGCCCTTAGGTGTCATCGCGAAGTATGCAAAGATACTGCCTGGAGAAGGAGAAGCTACAAGACCTGCACCCAGCATTTGGAAGGTGAATGTACCGGATACACCGCCACCGATAACGGCAAGGATCAGACGCGGATTCATCAGGATGTAAGGGAAGTAGATTTCATGAATACCGCCCAGGAAGTGAATGATGATTGCGCCCGGTGCGGAAGATTTAGCAGAGCCTTTACCAACCAGCCAGTAAGCAAGCAGGATACCAAGACCTGGACCAGGGTTCGATTCAAGCATGAATAGAATAGATTTGCCTACCCGTTGTGATTGTTCAAGCGCGATTGGTCCAAGTACACCATGGTTGATCGCATTGTTCAGGAACAATACTTTGGCTGGCTCAATGATAATATTGATGAGCGGCAGCAGATTATGATTTACCAGGAACTCAACACCATTGGACAAAATGTTGGTCAAGCCTTCAACCAGAGGTCCAATACCTTTAAGAGCTCCTACAGATAATACGCCACCGATAATACCGAGTGAGAAGTTATTAACGAGCATTTCGAAGCCGGCTTTGATTTTGCCGTCAACCGCTTTGTCAAATTGCTTCAATACCCAACCAGCCAGCGGACCGACCAGCATAGCTCCAAGGAACATCGGAATTGATGATCCGACAATAACCCCCATGGTAACTACTGCCCCGATAACACCGCCGCGTTTGCCGTGAACCATCTGACCGCCGGTATATCCGATCAGCAGCGGAAGCAAATATTTGATCATTGGATCAACCAGAGCTGCTAGGCTTTCATTTGGATACCAGCCGGTTGGAATAAATAATGCTGTAATTAACCCCCATGCGATGAATGCGCCGATATTCGGCATAACCATACCGCTGAGCATGCGTCCGAATTGCTGGACTTTTACCCGTGCACCACCGGATGAAGTTTGCTGAGTTGCCGTTGTGGCCATTTAAAATGCCCCCCTAATTAATTGAATGAGACCCCTTCGTTTACTTCTTCGTGAAAGGTTATCTCCTATGAACACATCGTAAATCAAAGCGCTTTCTTTGTCACCAAATTGAAAACACGGTTTCGTCATGAATGTTGTTGACATCATTTAAGAGTTCCTGCCAAGGGGCTTAAGTACGGTGTTTTCACTACTCCGAATGACCTATAGCTGGCCTGTTAACAAGGCTACTCCGCTCTGTTGGCAAACTTTCTGTCCGCCGCATTCCCCTTTTAGGATGCACCCGATTACCGTTATTTATCATATCCGCCAGCCTTGCTGTACAAAATAACCGCATAAAGTTGCTGGATTGCCAGTTGCTACTTATGCTCCTCATTTCTTCCAGGGATACAAATTGTATTCGGTTTTTCATATACATTTAGCCCGGTTATCTTTGCCGAATATCATGATTTCCTAATCAAACAAAAAAACTGCCCCCATTAAGAGGACAGCCTTGTCTTGTGATGCTTATCATGCTTATCATGCTTAGTTCACATTCTCAAATCATATCCAGCGGAACCTTCCACGATGGCTGCGGAAAAGCATCGTCCAGCTGCCAAAGCTCATCTGACGTAAGCACAAGCTTGCCGGCGGCTGCATTCTCTTCCACATGCTGGCGGGTGCCCGCCTTGGGAATCGCCAGCACATCCGCTTCACGGATGCTCCAGGCGAGCAGAATCTGCAGCGGAGTCGCTTCATGATTACGGGCAATCCTCTGCACGGTTTCATTCTCCGTCAATCCTTTTCTCAGCGTTCCCGCCTGGGCCAGCGGAGAATACGCCATTACCGGAATCTTGTGTCCGCTCAGCCATGGCAGGAGCTCATGCTCGATGCCTCTGGAGCCGAGATGGTAGAGCACCTGGTTCACTGCGCAGTGATTGCCGCCGGGAATACGCAGTAGCTCCTGCATGTCGGGCGTATCGAAATTGGAGACGCCCCAGCGCGCGATTTTGCCGGAAGCGACCAGAGCCTCCATTCCCTCTACAGTCTCCTCAAGCGGAAGAGTCCCCCGCCAGTGAAGCAGGTACAGATCCAGATGGTCGGTGCCCAGCCGCTTCAGGCTTGCTTCACAGCTGCGGATTAGTGCGGCTCCTGCAGCATTATGCGGATAGACCTTGGAGACCAGGAACACCTTGTCACGGATTCCCTGCACCGCTTCACCGACAAGCTCCTCGGAACGGCCGTCTCCATACATTTCAGCGGTATCAATCAGATTCATTCCCAGCTCAACACCGTGGCGCAATGCAGCAATTTCTTCAGCCCGGTTTGCTGCATGCTCGCCCATGGTCCAGGTTCCCTGGCCCAGTCTGGGCAGCACAGCTCCGTCCGGCATAAGGATAGTATCAGATACAGGTTTGCTCATAATAATGGAAGTCTCCTTATAGGATGAATGGTGTGGCTTGCTACTTACTATACTTACCATATTAACCTTCCCGAAACATCCGGCAAGTGTCCAAATCATAAACTTTCAGCAGAGACGGCGGAATCAGCCGATCAGCTTCAGCCCGGCTACAGCTCCAAGAATCAGCACGATGCAGAAAATACGCCGCGGATCGCGGGCCTCACCATAGAACACCATACCCATAATCGCGGCTCCAGACGCGCCAATCCCTGTCCAGATCGCATACGCTATGCCCATCGGCAGACTCTCCATTGCCAGTGACAGCAGCAGGAAGCTTGCACCAAAACCCAGGACAAGCAGGCCTGCAGACTGCCAGTTGCGGTTCTTATGCAGTTTACCAATCATGGCTACCCCGAACATTTCACATAACCCGGCGGCAATCAACATAACCCATGCCATATTAATTCAGCTCCTTTGCTTGCTTATCCGCACTATCCGCAGGCGTGGCCAGCTTCAGACCGACGACTCCGGCCAGCAGCACCAGTATCAATATCAGCTTCAGCGGACGCAGCGGCTCACCGAACAGGATTCCTCCGGCCAGAACGGTTCCCGCAGTCCCGAGCCCGACAAATACAGCGTAGACTGTACCGACCGGCAGCCTGCCGCTGGCCCATATGAGGGCGTAGAAGCTGACCAATATAGCTACTATCGTTATCGCCCATTCCCAGGGGGCCACAGCGTGCTTCAGCCCGATTACCCATACCACTTCAAAGCAGGCGGCACCTGCAATCATTGCCCATGACTTGCTGTTGTTATTTTTGCTCATTTCTCTTCTGCCTCCTGAAAATAAAATAAGCCCGGAAGGTTATCGTCGTATGACGATACCTCCCGGGCTTTTATCCCTCCGTGTATACACGGCCATGGTTCACTCCGTGCGTTCCCCCTCGGACCAGACCAGCATTGTACAACAGCTGCGGAACCCTAGAGAACATATAAAGCATTATTAAGTTACATCGTATGTTAGCAAATCGCGGTGCGAAAAGCAACCCCTATATTCTTCCGGCACTGCTGCTGCGTCTTACTCCTGTCCGGCCAACACGTTCAATTCACGCAAATCCTCAGCCAGATCGGCTTCGGTATATTTGCCCTGGCCGAAGCCGATCAGCGCGCGCAGCGGCATGTATTTCATCATGGCCAGGAACATTTCAGGATTATCACCCATCGCATCCTCCATCCCGAAGATACTGCCGTAATTCTTGGCTTTGCCCTCAGTCAGCGGATTCGCTAGCAGATCACCAACCGTAGAGTTACGGTTGAACCTTACGGCTAGCTTCGTCGTCGATACTACCTCCAGCTCTGCGGTGAGGCGGATGTCCCGTGAGGATGAGCCTACGGCGATAGTGAACACTCCGCTCTCCACATGCCAGTCGGCCAGCTTCACATTGTAATAGGCAAAGGAGCGCTTGTTCAATGTAAAGGTTATCTCGCGCTCTTCCCCCGGCTGCAGTTCAATCTTGTCGAAGCCCTTCAGCTCCTGCAGCGGACGGATGACACTGCTCTCTACATCGCTGACATAGAGCTGTACGGTTTCTTTGCCTGCTCTGCTGCCGGTGTTCTTAACGGTCACCGATACCTGTACGGTATCCGTATCCTTGATGCTGGTCTGATCCAGCGACAAATTGCTGTACTCGAATTCTGTATAGCTGAGCCCGAAGCCGAACGGGAACAGCGGCTCAATTTCTTTTTTATCATAATAACGGTAGCCTACAAACAAGCCTTCCTTGTACTCCACAGTATCGCCTTCCCCGGGGAAGTTCAGGAATGAAGGATTGTCGCTCAGCTTCTGCGGGAACGTCTCAGCCAGCTTGCCGCTTGGGCTTACTTCACCAAAGAGCAGATCGGCCACCGCGCCGCCAAAAGCCTGCCCCCCGAGATATCCTTCCAGCACGGCCTTCGTCTGCGGCAGCCAAGGCATTTCTACAGGAGAGCCGTTGCTGAGCACCACGATAATGTTACTCTGAACCTCAGCCACAGCATGGATCAGTGCCAGATGGCTCGCCGGAAGCGACAGATGGCTGCGGTCATATCCTTCCGATTCATAGCGGTCAGGCAATCCGAGGAACAGCACGGCAGCATCCGCCTTCCTTGCTGTATCCCGGGCTTCCTGCAGCAGCTCCTCATTAACCTCATCGCTGGCCAGCTCATACCCCTGTGCGTAGAGGAAGCTTGCCGCATCACCGGCAACCGCCTGCATCTCGATGAAAGCATCATCCAGCTTCGTCGGATTCACATGCGAGCTGCCGCCGCCCTGATAGCGCGGTGTCTTGGCGAATTCGCCGATAATTGCCAGGGTACCACTCTTGGCGAGCGGCAGAACACTGTCCTCGTTCTTCAGCAGCACCATGCTCTCCCGGGCCACCTCACGTGCCAGTGCATGATGTTTGTCCTGATCGAAGACGGCCTCTTCGTCCCGGCTGCCCGCACTCTTGAAGATAAAGGCCAGCATCCGCTCTACCGCAAGATCCAGAGTCTCCACGGACAGCTCCCCGTTGTTCACTGCAGCTACGATCTTGGCGTCGCCGATGCCTCCGCTTGACGGCATTTCCAGCTCCAGACCCGCCTGCAGCGCCTTCACCCGCTCATTGACCGCACCCCAGTCGGACACAACAAAGCCTTCAAAGCCCCACTCGTCGCGAAGCACTTGCGTCAGCAGCTTGTGGCTCTCTGAAGCATACTCACCGTTCACCTGGTTATAGGAACACATTACGCTCCAAGGCTGGCTCTGCTTCACCGTGCCTTCGAAGCTGGCCAGATAGATCTCGCGCAGGGTCCGCTCATCAATAACGGCATCCACGGACATCCGGCGGTGTTCTTGATTATTGGCGGCAAAATGCTTCAGTGAAGTGCCGACCCCCTGGCTCTGCACACCCTTCACATGATTCGCGGCCATCTCCGAAGCCAAATAAGGATCTTCCGAGAAATATTCAAAGTTCCGGCCATTCAGCGGTGAACGCTTGATATTATTGCCCGGCCCGAGCAGAACAGCGACATTCTCGACCTGACATTCTGCCCCCAATGCCTCGCCTACCCGGGCAATCAGCTTACGGTCCCAGGAAGAAGCCAGACCCGCTGCAGACGGAAAACAAGTCGCCGGTACGCTGTTATGCAGGCCCAGATGGTCCGCACTTCCCTGCTGCTTGCGGAGACCATGAGGCCCGTCCGTTACCATTAGTGAAGGAATGCCCAGCCGTTCAATGCCTTTGGTATTCCAGAAATCCAGTCCGGAGCAAAGTCCGGCTTTCTCTTCAAGTGTCATTTGTGAAATAAGCTGCCGGATATCCGCTGCTGTTGCCGTTGCCATAGTGTAGCCCTCCTAAGAATGCGTTTTCTTTTCTTTATTTTAAACGACTTGTTCCGGCATTTATGGCATTTTAATTGGATTTTTGGTAATTTGGTTATATAAGAAAAGGAAGTGTTGGTTATGCCCGGAGAAATGGAAGAACGCGAAGGAATAGAATATATCTGCAAGCTGATATATGAGGCTTACCGGGTTCCGGTCATGTGGCTGGATGCCGCAGACACTCCCCGGCTGACCCTGCCTCCGGCATTCGAATGCCGCCCGTCCGTCCAGGGGGCTCACTCCCTGCTTCACGAGGTCATGGATATTGCCCGCAGGAGCAGTCCTGCGGCAACAGCTGCCGGGAAGGCCGCCCGCACGACTGCTCCGCCGTATCTGCATACCACCGGCTTCCTGGAGAATTTCATCATTCTCCAGCTGCCTGAAGCAGATCGCGCCGGCGGAGCCATCGTCATCGGTCCGGTGCTAAGTGCACCGGTCACCGGAGATAACGCGGCCAGCCTGATGCGCGATTACAGCATTCCGCCGGGGGAGCAGGAAGGCTGGCTGCAGTATTACCGCAGCTTGCCTGTGCTCAGCCGGATGCGCTGGTATCATGCCGCGCTGCTGCTCTACACCCTCGCCACCGGTGAGGCATTGTCCATTACGGAGCTGCTGCTGGCTGCGGGCAAGTCGGGGCAGTCTGGCCCGCAGCCGGATGACGGCCCGGATCTGGACCTGTCCTACCGCCGCGAGAACACCTTGCTGCACCATGATCCGATGCTGGAGCGGGAGATGTTCCGCCATATCAGGAACGGGGACAAGGCAGGGCTGCTGCGGACCCAGGCTGCTTTTTCGGAAGAGAGTTACGGACGGTTGTCGAAGAAAAGCCAGCTGCGCAGCAAAAAAAATCTGGCCGTCTCCTCCATTACACTGGCGACACGCGCAGCGATTGAAGGCGGGCTGTTCTGGGAGATTGCCTATACCCTCAGCGACTTTCATATCCAGCATATTGAAGAGCTTCACGATATTCCGGCCGTGGACCGCGCCCAGCTTGCCGCTCTCTGTGACTTCGCCGACCAGGTGCTGGGCAGCCGCAGTTCGAAGCTCTCCCGTATCTCCGCGCTGTGCCAGAATTATATATACAATCATTTATATGAAGAGATTCCGCTCAGCAGGCTGGCCGAATTCACCGGACTGAACGCCAGTTATCTGTCCCAGCTGTTCAAGCAAGAGACTGGAACCGCCATCAGCGATTATATCCGGCAGGAGCGGATCGAAGAAGCCAAACGGCTGATGGAGCTGCCCGGCATTACGCTGTCGGACATCGCCTCCCGTCTGCATTTCAACGACCAGAGTTATTTCACCAAAGTGTTCAAGAAATACACGGGCCTCACTCCCGGACAATACAAGCAGGATTCAGAGCGGTTCTCCCGCTTCACCTAAGCAGACAGCTGAAATAAGCTTCTGATTATTCCGAGTTATTCCGCGCCTGCGCTCTGCCTTTCCGTACAATCACAGCATAGATTTGCAAAATTATGGTATGATCCGGTTAAGGACGCTTTTATACTTTCTTACAAAGGAGCGATTCAGCATGATCGGTAGCATTGTATTTGTTGGAGTAGTTGTATATGTCGCTGTGCTGGGTATTAATCACAGTAATCGTCTTCAACGCAAGAACAGGCATTACGGGCACAGAAATAATTCCGCTGATAATTATTTCTTTCCGGGGCCAGATCTGAACAACCCTGCCGGAGACAGCCGCGGCGATGATCACCGTCACAATGACGGGCACAGCGGAGCCAGCCATCATCACGGGCATCATAATCACAGCCATGGCGGCAGCAGCTGGGATAGCGGCAGCCATCACGGCGGCCACGGCGGCTGGGACAGCGGCGGTCATGGAGGACATGGCGGCGGTGATTTCGGTGGTGGTGGTGGCGATTCCGGCGGTGGCGGTGATTCCGGCGGCGGCGGCGGTGGCGGCGATTGACTGAACAACAGAGTCTCCTCTAGGCCATGAATGGGCTGCTTGGGAGGCTTTTTGTGTATGAGCATGATGGTTCGGGCGGGCGTTTGGCAGGAAAGGATGTTCCGCCTGCTACTCTTTAATTAGGCCGCCATGAAACATACATGTATAGACCATTGTATCTCCGGCCCAAATCACCTCTGACCCGTTGAACCAGGAGAAGTCCCCGTCTACTGAGCATTTATAGATGAGACGGCCATCCGTATAATGCTCCGGCCCGCGGAAGGGTTTATCCTCCGGCACCAGCAGCAGGGCGGCTTTCAGGAAGTCACCGCTGAAGCCTTCCGCAGTCACACGCCCGGCGTAATTCATCGCCCACAGCGGCTGATCATCCTCCCACATGGCTTCCTCTCCGGCAAACTTCTCCGAACCGAGGTAGGTATCTATGTATTTCAAGTTCCCGCGCACAAATTCCAGATCATGAGACGCCGGCCGGGACGGGATTAACTCCGGCCCCTTACCTGCATAAGTTGCTTGCTTGGCCTCTATCAGAAACTTAATCTTGTCCATCATAACTATCATCCTCCCGGAAAGTTAATCCAACCACTCCATAATAGAACATACGTTCTGTACAGTCAGTGACTTATCTCCTAATATATGTATCTAAATTGGGGAGAGTTAAAAATGTACCGGGCATGAGTGACAGGTCACTGGGAAGCAAGGTGTACTTGAGCTGGCACTGCGGAGTGCATAGCGGATAGTTGTATTTCGTACAGCTAAAAACCGGCGAATAACCGAATGAGCAGGAATAACTGCATTCTGTACAACTAAAAAAGGAAAAAGTGTCCTTTTATGGCATAGGAGAGTTAAATAAGTGTACAGAGTGCAATTAAACCTCCGCCTGCACAAAAATAGCCTGCTTTAGTTGTACAAATTACAGTTAAAACTCGATGAGAGTCCTAGAGTAGGCAACGGCCAATGGCAATTTATACGAGGGGCCTTGTGCGACCGGAGGGATGTCCGGTTCAGGCTGTATAACCAGGTATATGCACAAAAACACCAGTATCCGAAGATACTGGCATCTGTAAGGTAACTCCATTTCAACTGCAGTCTCTTATACTTTAATTGCCGCCTCCTATTATAGAAGGAGACAGTGTAAGCGTGAACGTCTTATCAAACGGGGTCATTAGATTGACCAGCACCGCCTTGCAGTTATTCTGCAGCCTCGCCTCGCGTACTGAAGTTGCCCGATGGCCCAACTCTCCGCCTGTCAGCTCGATCCAGTCCCCGCCGTAAGCATACCGGAGATTACCGCCGCTCCATAGATAGCACTCCTCTTCCACCGTCTGCAGTTCGCCTGAAGTGAAGCTTCCTTCCCGGCCAAAAATGAACGACAGCTGTGCCATAACCTCGCCCGGCTCCTCACAATGCAGCCGGATGGTCCAGCCCGTATCCGTACGCTGAACCTCCGTCTCTACGGAGAATGTCTGTTCATGCGTCAGCGCACGGCTCTGGTGCGGCAGCAGATACCAGGGGCTAACCGCTGTCCCGGCTGACGGCGGAAGAAGCGCCTCTTCAACCGGGCCATAGTACCCCTTCTTCTGCTCCCCCTTCAGACGGTAGCCGTCCGGCAGTCTGGCCATCTCCTGCATCGGCACAAATCCGGGATAGAAGTAGGAAGCCAGCTGCACAGCCAGCAGCCGGACAGCACCATGACGGAGCGCAAAGAACGATGGTGTCTCCGTGATCAGTGTCACGCTGGTGTCCTTGTCTCTGATCCGGGCGACGGGTGCCCCGAAATCGGTATGCAGCCGGCTGTGGAAGATCCGGCCCTGATGGCCTGCAGCCTCCATTCCCTGCAGATAGCTGTGCCGCAGGAAATCTCCGTTCAGGATCTTCTCATATTGCACAGGCAGTTCCGCCGTAGCCTCCAGCGGCTGCTGCAGTTCAGGTTCCAGCAGCATGCGCACCAGCACATTGACCGAGCACACGCCCGGGTCAACTAGAGCCCGCCCGGCCCATTCAGCCATCCCCGCGAGTACTTCGTCCTTGTCGGAACGGGCAAGAATGGCATACGGCAAATAATAGGGAGACAGATCATGCACACTCCCCAGATCCTGCCGCCCGGAATAATCGGTCACGACCTCGCCCGAAGGATGGACCAGGTAGACCATCATGTGCAGGTTCTGACGGACCGGTTCCAGCAGCTCCGGCCGGTTCAACAGACGGGCGGCATGAATCAGCATAATGTCGCTGACTGCACTGTAGATGCCGTTGCTCCGCTCCGTCCATTCCCCATCCGGCGTAATATCCATCCCTTCCGCCAGCCACTGGCCGGCACGCTGCACGGCCTCTTCCACGCCGAACAGCTCATGCAGAAACCCAAGTGCGGCGCATAACACCCAGCGGTGATTAGGCGTATGTCCACCGCCAGTGAGCATAACGGGCAGCGTCCGTTCAAGAAACAGGAGCATATTGTCCAGCACAGGCTGAAGCGGAGGCCACGCGTGCTTAGCCAGCAATTGATACAATTGGGCATAGCCTACAACGACGAAGGCCGTATCCGGCGGGGAATGATAGTTCGTCCAGCCGGGGGAAATGGAGCCGTCCTCATGCTGGAAGCGCAGGACAAATTCCGCCGCCAGCTTCAGCCGGTCCAGAAGCTGCTCATCCCGGTAGTATTTAGAATCGGGGTTTACTAGTGCTGCCCCCCAATAGCACATGTCTGTCGGCGTGCCGGTTGTATGATTGACCCAGGCTACACCCGTATAGGGATCAATGGTTCCTCCATAATAACGGTTCTGCGGATCAAGCACCTGCCGGGCTATGCCTTGTTCCACTGCTATGTCATTGCTGTCCACCAGCTGCTTATACATTGTGGTTCCCTCCATTACACTTTTTGCGCAGTGTTATACCCTAACCATGGATGACATGCACGTCTAGAGCCGCTCCAGTTCGCTGCGGACACGTCCGGGAATCTCCGCCAACAGCTGGCTCCAGGACACGAGCAGCTCTTCCCGCCCGCTATACTCCCACTCACTGTAAGAGAGGGAAGGCGTGAACCGGCAGGTCTGCAGATACCGCCGGACCTGCCAGTCAGTATCTTCATCCGCTGCCAGTATTCCGCGGAAGAAATCGCCATAGATCAGCCCGTCCGCCCCAGCCTCCTCCTGCGTGCAAGACGCGAAGCCCGGCAGCAACGCGAAGACTTCGGGAAGCGGCGAAAGCGCATGTTTGCCAGGCTGGACATACAGCGCTGCCCGCATTCCGCTCAGGTTGCTGCGGCCGGGCAGCAGCCCCTTCAGGTATTTGCCGTGAAAGCTGGCTTCCACATCTGCAACCTCACCATTCTGGCCGATATACACCCACATATGCTCCAGATCATAGAGATGCTGAATATCATAATCGTAATACATCGCGTATTCAATAACCGCTGCGGTCTCCGGCCGGCTGACGCTCAGGTTGCGCCGGAAGGAAGGGGATGCCCCGTCCTCCCGCAGCACTGTTACTCCGATGCGTACCGGAAAGAACGGCTCGTTCTGATCGAAGAACAGCCGTGGAGCGTATAGGGCCGCCAGCTTGCAGTCTTCATTGCTTAGCATCCAAACCGCCCCTATCCGCCAGCTTGCAGTCTTCATTGCTTAGCATCCTGCCTGTTCCCTCCCCGCCGCCAGCTTGGCCGTAAGCAGGCGGTGGCTTTCATGAATCTCTTCCGGACGGCAGGCCGCCTTCAGTTCATACACCTTAACCTGTGCCCGTTCAATCATCGGCAAATAGGCATCATAGAAATTGGGATTCCCGCTGTTCACATAAGGGCACCAGTGGTCAGAGAGGCCGATGGTCTCATGAATGTGGACACCGACAATATCGTCCATCAGCCCTGCCATTTCCCCCACACTGTCGTACAGACCGAGCCGATCCATCATAATCGCATGGCCGGTATCATACCAGATGCCGACAGGCGCTCCCTGCAGCGCATTTATAATGGTCTTGGCTTCCGCGAGCGTCGGAATCTGCTGCGGTCTGGAGCGTGTCTCGATGCCGAAGCGGACATTCAGCCCCTTGGACACCGCGCGGTTGCACACTTCATCCAGACTTTCGATAATAGTCTGTACATAACCTGCACTTTGCGCTTCCCGCCGTTCCAGCAACTCTGCCCATTTACGGCGGTAAGCCTCCGAATCCTTGCCCTGCCCGCTGTAGATTTGCTCCAGTTCCTTACCGAACTCATCCGGAAAAGGCACTTCGCCAGGATGCACCACCACGGCTTCACCGCCGTAGCGCCGGGCGTATTCAGCCGAGCGGACCAGCAGGTCCACCGCGCGCTTACGTTTCTCCCTGTCCGCGAAGCCGAGCAGCACGGAATCCGTGCCATAGTCAGGATCGGGAACATGCGGGAAGGTGTTGTGGACACTGGATACGCCAATCTCTCCGCGCTCAATCATCGGCTCAATCGTAGTCAGCATTTCTTCCGTCACATTATAGTTCAGCTCTACCTGCCGGAAGCCGAGTTCCCGGATTTCCTGCAGCATTCCGCTGCCGGTGGTGTGGCGCTTAATATTCCAGCAGGTTGAGAATGAGAATTCTCCTTTGTCCTCCATATCCACTTCTCCTCTCTCTGCACATTCAGTCCGCTGCTTAACCCTTGACGGCACCAAGCATAACGCCGCTGACGAAATACTTCTGCAGCCACGGGTAGACCAGCAGGATCGGCACCGTAGCAAATATTACCGTAGCCGCCTTGAGACTCTCCGGTGTCAGCGCTGTCCTGCTCGCGCCCTCCATCTGTGTCAGCTCGGAGACCATATTGTTCTGCACCATCTGGAACAGCTTGAGCTGGAGCGGATACAGATCCGGATTATTAATATACATCAGTGAATCCTGGAAGCCGTTCCACCGTCCGACTGCATAGAACAGAGCCAATGTTGCCATAACGGGCATGGATAACGGCAGTACTATGCTCATTAAGGTGCGGAAATGTGAGCTGCCGTCGATTTCGGCCGATTCTTCCAGGCTCGGCGGAATATTGTTGAAGAAGGAGATCAGGATAATCAGGTTGAAAGGACTAACCAGGCCGGGCAGGATAAGCGACCAGACCGAATCAATCATATGCAGGTCACGGATCAGCAGATATTCGGGAATAATCCCCCCGCTGAAGAACATGGTAATGATGATCACATACATAAATAACATGCGGCCCTTTAGTTTGCTTTTGGTCAGCGGATAAGCGGCGGCGATTGTAAAGAGCATGCACAGCACTGTGGTAGCAACCGTCAGGATAATCGTGAAGATTAGTGAGCGGATCATCGCGTTGTTAGTGAACACCTGTATATAGGCATTCCAGTTCACTTCAATTGGAAAAATCGTCACTTCCCCGGAGGTGATTGCCCGGTTGGAGCTGAGGGACACCGCGATCACATGTAAAAACGGAGCCAGACAAAACAGCACGAACAAGGTGACACAGGCAATGTTGACGATATCGAATATCCGGTTTGAGGTACGTTCACTCATCATACTCCGCCTCCTTCCTTCATTATCATAGAATGCCGTTTCCGGTCACTTTTTTCGAAATATAATTAGAGCCCAGGATGAAGATCAGCCCCACTACCGCTTGGAATAATCCGACTACGGTAGCCAGCGTATATTGGCCCGATTCCAGACCGATCCGGTAGACGAAGGTACTGAGCACATCGGAATATTCACGCACCGCTGTATTACCGATAATGTAAGGACGGTCAAAGCCGATGCTGACCATTTTTCCGAGATTAAGAATCAGCAGGGTCACAATAGTTGGTTTAATACTCGGGAGCGTAATGTAGCGGATCTTCTTCAGCCTGGTTGCGCCATCGACCTCAGCAGCTTCAAACAGCTCGCGGTTAATTCCGGTGAGCGCCGCCAGATAGAGGATGGTTCCCCAGCCGGCACTTTGCCAGACGCCAGTGAACAGGTAGGTAATCAGCCATGGATTCTTCTCAGTCAGAAACGGTATTGTATTCAGCCCCATACTCTCCAGTACACCGTTCACCATACCGGACTGGTTGCCGAATAATTGGTAGACGATCCCCCCGATAATCACCCAGGAAATAAAGTGGGGGATGTAGAGAATAGTCTGCGATATTTTTTTGAACCATACCGACTTGATCTCATACAGCATAATCGCCAGAATGATCGGGGCCGGGAAAGAAATAATTAAATCCAGAAAATTCAGCATAAATGTATTGCGCAGGGTGCTGTAGAACTCCCTCATGCCAAAGACTTCACGGAAGGCGTCGAAGCCGATCCACTCACTGCCGCCGATCCCCTTGAAGAGGTTGAAATCCTTAAAAGCAATCTGCACCCCATACATAGGACCGTACCGGAAAATCAGGAAATAGATAAGGGGCAGAGAAAGCAGTGCGTATAGCTGCCAATACCGTCTGAAGTAGGACGCTTTGCTCAAGGTCAGTCTCCTCCTATGGAGAAAAACCGGGCAGAGCAGCATGCCAGCTCCCCCCGGTTTTCACTTTATATTTGTTTATTGCGCCGGAATCTCGGTAAGTGCCTTCTCCAGCTCTGCCTTCAGCTTGTCTCCGCCCAGAGACATGTAATCCTTCATTTCCTGCTCGTATACAGTTTCGAATTGATCCGGCTTCACCATCGCTGTCTTAACGATAATTACAGCCAGCTTGTCATTCAGCGTGGTGCCGTACTGGGATTCTGCTTCGATCGGTTTGCCGAAGACAATCGGGCCGATGGTGTCGGTGTTGGCAATCGCAATGGACTGCTTAAGTGCTTCCTGGTTGCGTTCCGGGAAACCGCTGATCCAGGCCTTCTCGTTCGTGGCCTGATCACCTAGGTTCTTGCTGTTGGAGATGATTGCCGTGTCTCCGGCGTTGAACAGCCGGTCAGCGAATTCCTGGGCAACATCAGCCTTAACCACTGGAATTCCGTCGATCAAATCATAGTTCTCGCCTTCAACTCCGCTGTAGATATCAATCAGATTGTTGCCTGTAGCCATCCAGTCCAGATACTTCACAGCTTCCACCGCACGTTTGCTGCTCTTCGGAATCATGATGTACATGCCGTTTGAAGCATAACGCGATTTAATATGCTTGTTGTCAACGTTGGCGTTGGTCAGAACATCCACCGGCTGGACCTTGCTTCCCTGCACATTTTTGTAGAGATTATCAAGTGTGCCGTCGGCATAGAACAGCACGTCCACATCCTCCGACCAGTAGCCGACATTGCCGTTCTGAATATCCTTGGCCAGCTGGGTTTTGTCTTCATCCAGACTGAAGTCCTTACTGATTAGCCCTTCATTGTAGAGCTTGTTGAGGAATTGCATCGCATCCTTGAAGCCCTCATGCAGCGGCAGCTCGTAGCGCTGGCTGTAGGTCAGTTCCCCGCTGATCGGCTTCATGAAGGAATAGATCAGGGTCTCGAACTGGGCCGGAGCGAGCGCCATGCCCATCGGAATGTTTTTGCTGCCCAGACCGCCCGGGTCCTTCTCTTTAAACGCTTTCAAAGTGGTGTACAGCTCGTCGGTCGTTGTCGGCACCGGAAGACCCAGTTTATCCAGCCAGTCCTGGCGGATGTAGGAGCTGTAGCGGCCCGTGATCGCCCGTTTGCCTGGAATGGAGAACTGCTGCCCGTCAAGCTGGCCGAATGCCAGCGTATCCTCGCCTATGAACTTCTTCAGGTTCGGGCCATATTCATCGATCAGTGCGCCGACATCCGTCAGGCCGCCTTGCTGCGCATAGCGGTAAAATACGCTGGAATCATAAGTAAAAACAATATCTGGCACATCGGTATTACTGGCCATCAGTACATTCAGCTTCGTAACTTCCTCTGAGCGCTGAACAGGTACGAATTCGACATCAATATTATTCGGATCACCGAAATTGGTCTGAATCAGCTGGGACAGATAGTTGTTAGTAATGGTATAAGGCGCTGGGCTATTGCCCCGGTCAAAGATTTCAACTTTCAATGTAACGCGCTCGGCACTCTCTGTTGGAGATGCTGTACTTCCGGTTGCCGTATTTGTCTTGGAATCAGAGGAGCAGCCCGCCAGCAGGCCAACCCCCATCACTGCGGTCAATCCAATTCCTACTGCCCTCTTCAGAACTCCCTGGTTAACGTTTACTGTCATTGTTCCATCTCCTTCGCCTCTGCAGGCTATAATGGTGACTTTATGATACCCCCGAGCCTTAACTCTGACCTTACCTTTGCAGCGTCCCGTTCCAGCGAGTGTTGCCGCCAGCGTTCCTGGCTGCCTGATGTTCCGGGATGCCCACAGTATTCCATAACATTCAGGGGTCTGACAATAAACCTCTTTCGGATATTCCCCTTGCTGCAAATTCGGACTTCCGGTTTATCGGACCAACTATTTTCGTATGATAAACCGCTTTCATATCAGGGTAAAATAGAGGCCACATCACTGTTTGCATGCTCCTTGCGGAGGTTTGCGAGCAGGGATGCGGCCTGGGCTAACGGGAATAGGTCTGGCGTTTCGAAGAGCGGTAATCCCCCGGTGTGATACCGGCAATCCGTTTGAATACCCTGCCGAACGTTATGGCATTCGCGTATCCTACTTGAAGCGCAATATCCTGCAGTGAAGATTCAGTCTCCAGCAGCAGCTGCTCGGCTTTCTTCATCCGCAGATCCGTGAGGAAATCCACAAACTTCATTTTGAACTCCGTCTTGAACAGATAGCTGGCGTATTTACCGGATACCTGAAACCGGTCGCTTAAATGCTTGAGAGAAAGATCCGGATTGGTAAAATTCTCTTCGATGTAGTTCTTCATCTCATTGACCATGGCCCGGTAGCTCTTGGTCTCGCTGACAGAGACATAGGTGCGGAACACATCGGTTAAGTATTCGAACAGAATATTCTTCACTTCATGGATAGATTCGGCCTTGTCCAGTTCGTTCAGCCGGATCAACGCATTCTCCGCCGACAGCTCGTCCTGCAGCTGCTCCGACATGACGGCCACTTCCCGGCCCAGCATCTGCAGCATCGCCTGAATTAAGGAGCGGATATCATCGTCCTGCAGAAAATCCTGCTCAAACGCTTCGAAGATCCGCTCGAGCTGCTCCCGCCATTGCCCGCTCGACATGCGGAACTGCTTCACGAATTCAGCGATCATCTGCAGATATTTGTACGTTTCAAGCAGCGGCTGGCGCGCTTCCCCGCATTCCGCCAACGCGATATCCTCGTGGATCAGCAGCTTATGCTGCATGACATATTCGGCAGCGGCAAAAGACTCCCGGACCGCGCCCGGACCGGCAGCTGCAGAACCGATTCCGAAGCTGAGCGAGATCCGCAGATTCTGCTCTACCCAGGACCGGCAGTCTTCCGCGAAGATGCGGATCTTCGCCGCCATCTCCCCATCGCTGCCGGTTGCCACGAAGAGAATGGCTGCCCGCTCGGTCCCTACCCACTCCGCCCATCCCTGCAGCTCGGCATTCCGTGCCAATTCCTGAAACACATTCATCAGGGCAAACTTGAGGGTGTTCTGATCGCCCCGGGTATAGCGGTCCTCGAATACCTGCTCATAGCGGTTAATTTCGCTGAGTACAACCATGAAGCGGGATGATGAGTTGGCACCGGTAAGCGGGGACAGCTCCTCCAGCCGCTGGATCACATGGTCCAGCCGCTCGCTGTACAGCAGATCGGTGAACAGCTTGCTGCGCTGCAGCAGCAGGTTCTCCCTGCTTTTGGTATCATAATCGGTCATATGGTTGATCAGATCCTCCAGCACCCCGTCAATGAGCATCATTTCGTCCGGCCGCTCGGTCGACTGGTCCATCCTGCGGATCTGATGGCCTTCAATCCGGTTCATGATCACCTGGATGGGTTTATAATTGCGCCGGGTCACATAGACCAGATACAATATCGCACATATCACTGTCCCTATGGCAATCGCTACCCAGAGGTAGGAAATCACAGAGACCCAGCTGAACAGGTTCCCCGCCTTGATACCGCTTGAGAATGTCCAGCCGTTCCGCTCCAGATACAGCGTGTTCAGCTGCTTGCCGCCCGCGGCTCCTTCGCTGTCTGAATGTGCCTGGTATACTATATTCCCCCCGCTATCCAGAATGGTCATGAAAGAGAGCTGCTGGTTGACCATACTGTCGACGAGCTGTTCAATCCCGCTCATTTTGATATTGATGACCAGTACACCTTCAGATCCGAAAGGGAGCGGCATAGCTTTATTTATAGTGAGCACGCGTATGGGTGTACGCTGCACAAGTTCATATTTATATTCCCGGACAGGCTGCCAGCCTTCCGGTACCGGACCGGAGGTTATTGCTCTAATCCAGTCTTCGTCGATGAATCCGGTAAGCTCCTTCAACCCTGTCTCTGTTAAAACGCTTCCATTTGTCCGGTCATACAAATAAACCGATTGGATGTAGGAGGATTCATGGATCAGATTGCGCAGACTCTGGGCAACCGCGTAGATCGTCCCTGTATCTGTCTGGCCCAGATTATTAAAATACCGCTTGTAGGCATCACTTCGTTCAACCGCGTCCAGCACCGACAGCTCAACTTCCTTAATCGTCCGGTCCACACTATCCTTGAGATAGCTGGCAGAGATGCGGTCTGCTTTCTTCGTTTCCATCCGGGAAATATCATTGATAAACACAAATGAGGCAAAGATCAGGATCGTCACGGTCAGCAAAAAAATGGGGAAATACGATAGCAGCAATCGGCGATACCAGGTACGGAACAATAGACAACCCCCTTCACAACCGTTAAGATCCCGGGCCGCAGTCCGCCCGCTCAATATTTATGCTGCTCTGAAGCTCAGCTGCACTAACCACTCTCACAAATATAACTTCCGTCCGAATTGCTGCCATTATAGCACACGCGCTCCCGGTCCAGCCAACCAGGCAAAGATTGGTTCCTGTAACACCCTTTCCTTCTCTCTAGGGGATCTTCGGGGGCGTTTCAAATCCCCGATGAATCAAATTTGCATTTAGCACGTCTCGCACGTTCTCTGCGGGTGCTTGACGGGGCTTATCATAGCCCATCTGGATCATCAGCTAGTCAGAAGGACTGAAATGAGTCCGCTTCAGTCTACTGATGGTATGCTCATTTGCTATTCCAACAGCTGCTTGGCTAGGACAATAAAAAAGCGGAGTTTACTCAGCCGTAGCCGCGCAACCCCGCCCACCTTCCAGGCACAACCACAAATCAGCTGCCCAAGTCGTTATAAACCGCAGAGTTCCCGGATATAACGCCGCGCCTTGATAGCATATTCCAGCGGATCTGCAAGCGCCGGGTCCTGCTCCGCTTCCACTACGAACCATCCCGTGTAGGCGGATGCGGCCAGCTCGGCAAAAATCTCCGTAAAGTCAATGCAGCCGTCACCCGGTATGGTGAACGCGCCCGCTTTTACCGCCTGCAGGAAGCTGAGTCCCTCCGCAATCACCTGCTGCACAACCGCAGGGCGGATGTCCTTCAGATGTACATGCTTAATCCGCGGCAGATGGGTACGCAGCACCTCCAGGGGATTCTCACCGGAAAAGGCAAGATGTCCGGTATCAAACAGCAGGGATACCTCGCCGGGTTCCGTCAGCTCCATCAGTCTGGCAATTTCAGCGGCAGTCTGCACGCCGGTTCCCATATGATGGTGATACACAAGCTTCATGTCCTTCTCTGCAGCCAGCCGTCCCAGACCGCCCAGGCCAGCCGCG
This sequence comes from Paenibacillus phytohabitans, assembly GCF_013141775.1. Lineage (GTDB taxonomy): Bacteria > Bacillota > Bacilli > Paenibacillales > Paenibacillaceae > Paenibacillus_AQ > Paenibacillus_AQ phytohabitans. The sequence continues at coordinate 316,714 of NZ_WHOB01000021.1, read as the reverse complement.
AGCGCCGCCCATTCCCCGTCAGTGAATATAGGCTTGCCGGCGAACAGCGGTGTATCCATTTGCCCCTGGATGCTCCGCCCCTGCTCAGAGACGACAATGACCTTGGCGCCCATCTCATGCAGGAAATCACGGTGCGCACAGAAGGCTTCAGCTGTCTCTTGGTACGGCCGCACCGTCAGGTGCGCACTGAACCAGGCGCTGGCGATCTGCAGGCCGCGCAGCTCCAGCGCCCGGTGCAGCTGTTCCGGGGAACGGGGGTATTTGTTGCCCACCTCGCTGCCCTGATACCCGGCAAGCGCCATTTCGCTGATGCACTGCTCGAAGGTGTTGTCACGCCCCAGCTCGGGCATATCATCATTAGTCCAGGCGATCGGAGCAATCGCCAGCCGGACCGCATGTTCTTTGAATATCATCTTGTTCTCCCCCTTCCATAATCGCAAGTATGGCAGGCACATTTATACGGCTGTTAGCCGGGCGGCCCGGCGGCCTTCCGCAGGACACCCGGGTCCTCAGTAGCTGCGGGCCTTCTCCAGCTGGCTGGTCTTCTGCCCGTAAGCGGCCTGCACCGCTTCACTGCCGGACACTTCGGCTACACCGACATTCCACCAGGCTCCATAACCGTGGGTCATCGTCTTGGGCAGCACCTTGATGTCGATCAGCGTAGAGCGTTCCGACCTCCGGGCCGCCGCCAGCGCACGATGTAGCTCCTCTACTGTCGCCGCACGGAACGTCTGAACCCCATAACCGGCTGCGCTCGCCGCATAATCGATACGCATCAGCTCACCGCTAAGCATGCCGTCCGTCCCCCGGCGGCGGAATTCCGTCGCCATGCTGTCCAGCCCCTGCTCCATCTGCAGGTTATTGATACAGCCAAAGCCTGCATTATCGAGCAGAAGGACGTTAATCTTCTTGTTCTCCTGCAGGCTGGTCACCAGCTCCGAATGCAGCATCTGATAGCTGCCGTCGCCGACCAGCGCGTATACTTCCCGCTCAGGCTCAGCCAATTTCACGCCGAGCGCACCGGAGATTTCATACCCCATACACGAGAATCCGTATTCCATATGGTAGGTATCCGGCACAGCCGAATTCCACATCCGCTGCATATCTCCCGGAAGACTGCCGGCGGCTCCAATGACGATCGCATCCTCCGGAATCATGTCATTAATGATTCCAAGCACCTGCGTCTGGGTTAGTGAGGTGTTCAGCACCTCCGCATACTCAGGCAGCTTCTCATCGAGATGCCCGGCAACCTCGGGTACGAACACTACCGGTACAAGCGGATCTGGGGGGCTGTTCGGCTCCGTCTCAACGCTGCCTTCCTTCACCCCACTACCCTGCATGCTGTCTCCATTCCCGGATTTGCCGGTATTCCCCGGATACTCCACATTGGCCAGCCTGCTTCTTTCCGCAGCCCATGCCTTCTTGGCCTCAGCGATTTCATCCGTGTAAGCTGAGCGGTAACCCCGCTCCTCCAGAGCAGCGGATAATGCTCTCAACCCATCGGCTGCATCGCAGACCACGGCAAGCGCGTCCAGCTTGGCCGCGTGATAAGGCGAGGCATTGAGCGTCAGATACTCCACCTCAGGATGGCCGAACAGGCTCTTCGAGCCTGTGGTGAAATCCGTAAACCGGGTGCCAACGCCGATCACCAGATCAGCAGCCTGAGCCAGCGAGTTGGCGCAGCCGTTGCCGGTGACGCCGATGCCGCCAAGGTTGTACTCGAAGCTGCCCGCTACCGCGCTTTTTCCGGCCTGTGTCTCCCCGAACGGGATGGCGAATTTCTCTGCAAAAGCGCGCAGCGCCACTCCGGCATCACTATACCGGACACCTCCGCCGCAGATCAGCAGCGGCCGCTGTTTGCCTGCGATAAGCTCAGCGGCAGCAGCGATCTCATCCGGGTGCGGAATCCGGGGGGTGACCCGGTGGACCCGTTTGCGGAAGAAATCAAGCGGATATTCCCAGGCTTCGCCTTGCACATCCTGCGGCAGCGCGATAGTCACCGCCCCGGTATCCGCCTGATCTGTCAGCACCCGCATGGCACTCAGCATGGCCGACATCAGCTGCTCCGGCCGGTAAATCCGGTCCCAGTATTTGCTCACAGCCTTAAAAGCATCATTGACTGTAATCGACAGATTATAGGTATGCTCCATCTGCTGCAGCACCGGGTCAGGCTGGCGGGTGGCAAAGGTATCCCCGGGCAGCAGCAGCACCGGAATCTGATTCGCCGTCGCCGTCGCGGCAGCCGTCAGCATATTGGCCGCCCCCGGCCCGACTGAAGCGGTACAGGCCATAATCCTCCGCCTACGGCTCTGCTTGGCGAACGCGGCCGCCGCATGAACCATCCCCTGCTCGTTCCTCCCCTGGTAGACCGTAAGTTCACCCGGCGCTTCCTGCAGCGCCTGCCCGAGTCCGAGTACATTGCCATGTCCGAACACGGTGAATACACCATGCACGAAGCGTTCCGGCCCGCCGCCAAAATCCACATATTGCTGATTCAGAAATTTAACCAGCGCCTGCGCTGTTGTTAATCTGATGCGTTCCACAGGATCTCCTCCTTCCTCTTGTCTACTGCCAGCGGGCGGTGACGACTTTTTTGCGTGTATAGAATTCCACCCCGTCGCTTCCGTTCGCATGAAGATCGCCGTAGAATGAATCCTTCCAGCCGGAGAACGGGAAGAAGGCCATCGGTGCAGGTACGCCAACATTGACACCCAGCATCCCGGATTCGATATGTTCACGGAAATAGCGGACTTTGCCGCCATCATTGGTAAAAATACAAGCCCCATTAGCAAACCGCGAACGGTTCGCGATCTCCACCGCCTCATCAACATCCTTAACCCGGATCACCGACAGCACCGGCGCAAAAATCTCCTCCTGCCAGATCCTCATCTCCTGCGTTACGCCGTCAAACAGCGTCGGCCCGATAAAATAACCCGCACCCTGCACCGCAGCGTCCTCCCGCCCGTCCCTGAGCAGCTTCGCCCCTTCGGCGATGCCCTGTTCGATATAGGCAGCGGTTTTATCCTTATGGCCTTGGCGGATCACCGGTCCAAGAAATGTATCTTCATCCATACCGTTCCCGATGGTCATCTGATTGCATTCCCGCAGCAGGATGGAGATCAGCTCATCAGCCACTTCCTCCTGCACGGTTACCACAGAGCAAGCCATGCAGCGTTCGCCGGCTGAGCCGAAGGCTGCATTCACAATCTGTGCTGCTGAAGCCTCCAGGTTCGCATCCGCCAGCACGATCGAATGGTTCTTCGCTCCTGCCAGCGCCTGAACGCGCTTCAAGTGCTCCGTTCCTTTTTTATAGACATACTCTGCCACCGGCTGCGATCCGACAAAAGAAATCGCCTTCACATCGGGATGCTCCAGCAGACCGTTAACCACCTCGTGCGCACCGTTCACCACATTCAGCACCCCCTTAGGCAGTCCCGCTTCCGCCAGCAGTTCCACGAGACGTGCTGCCAGCAGCGGTGTGCGTTCTGAAGGTTTAAGTACAAAGGTGTTGCCACAGGCAATCGCCAGCGGGAACATCCAGCAGGGCACCATCATCGGAAAATTAAACGGTGTGATCCCGCCGACCACCCCGATGGGATAGCGGTACATACCCGACTCGATGCCAGTCGCAATATCCGGCAGCTGCCGGCCCATCATCAGCGTCGGGGCTCCCGCCGCGAATTCTACACATTCGATGCCGCGCTGCACTTCGCCGTAGGCTTCTTTGAAGCTTTTGCCGTTCTCCAGTGTGATCGTCTGCGCCAGCTCCTCCCAATTCTCCACCAGCAGCTGCTGGTATTTGAAGAGAATCCGTGCTCTGCGCGGTACCGGAGTCTTGGACCAGCCGGCAAAAGCAGCTTTGGCCGCCGCCACAGCCCGCTCTACATCGGCCCGGCCGGATAGCGGAACTCTACCCAGCTCTTCACCCGTAGCCGGATTATACACTGCCTCCGTCAACTTCGTATCTGCATCTGTCCATTCCCCGTCAATATAGTTCTTCAGTATTTGTCTGACTGGCTCTGCCATGCTGTCACTCCTTCGGCTCTATTGGTGTAATGCTGCTATTGAATCGCTGCCTGGCGGCAGGGTCTAAGTCTTGCCTTGGTTTGATTGCTCCGGCCATCATCGCCCCGCTTATTGAGCGCCTGAAGTGAGCTTGATCTCCTCATTCGTCCGTAAGAACGCTCCCAGTTCTTCCAGGGTCGGCATTGCGTCCGAGCAGCTGTGGCGGGAGATAACGATGGATGCAGATGCACTGCCGCGCCGCATAGCTTCGCCGACACTGTCCCCGTTCATCAGACTGTGGATGAAAGCCGAGGCATAGGAATCGCCTGCACCGAACGTCTTAAGTACCTTGGCCGGATAAATACCACTTCTGTGGCTCTGCCCGTCCGCTGTGTAGGAGATCGATCCGCTGCCGCCATGCTTGATAACCACCAGCTCCGCCTGGTGCGAGAACCAGCGGGCTGCCGTGGCCTGATCATCAGCGCCTACCAGATTATAGAGACCTTCCATCATATCGAATTCGTCCCGGGTACCGATGATGCAGTGGCATTTCTCGGCAGCCAGGTTATAGTAGACAGCCGTCTCTGCGGCCGATGTCCAGGTATAAGGGCGGTAATCGAGATCAAAAAACACCGTAACCTTGTGCTTGCGGGCAAATTCCAGCGCCAGAAATACCGCTTCACGGGAAGGACTTTGCGCCAGGGCCGTGCCGGAGATCAGCAGCGCCTTAGAGCTACGGATGTAATCCTCCGAGATCTCCTCGGTATTCAGCAGCAGATCGGCCACATGGTCCCGGTACATCAGAATGCTGCATTCCTGCGGACTTTTAATCTCTGTAAAAGCCAGCCCCGTCACCGCACCGGTCCGGTCCACGCTCACTTGACTGTCGTCTATGCCGTTCTTCTGCAGATAGGTGCGGATGAACCGCCCCATCTGGTCATCGGCAAGCTTGCCGATGAAGCCCGTGCGCATTCCCAGACGCGCTGTACCGATTACGATATTGGCCGGGGAACCGCCGACATATTTGGTGAAGGTCATTGTTTCTTCCATCGGTCTTCCGGTTTCATTGGCATTCAAATCAATACAAAGCCGGCCAACAGCAATTAAATCCAGCGGCCGGGCAGGGTCAAACTGCAAACCGTTCATAGTGACGCCTCCTTGATCAAGGTTAGAGAAAAGATAAGTGAATGACCGGCGGGTTAGTGGATGGATTGATTGATTGATTGATTGATTGATTGATTGATTGATGGATTGATTGATGGATTGATGAATGATAGATAGATAATTTAATTGGATAATCTGTTGGCAGAGTGATTGATCTTGTCGGTTGACCAGTAGTCTGTTGATGGATCTGTTGATCGTTGATGGATCGGTTAGTACGTTGATTGATCGATAGATCAATTGAAGGTTGGTTTAGTTAATTAGTAAATTAGCTGATTGGTTGATTGGTTGCTGGCCGGTTCGTTCGTTGATAGATCAGCTGATTAATTGTTTGGTTGGCTGATTGATTGGTTCCTCGGTTAACAGATTAGCTGATTAGTAGAGCAGCTAGTTAATCGGTCGGTTCATTTATGAGCTGATTGGATAGTCGGCTGGCAGGCTGGCAAGAAGTCAATAATGTCTCTAATATTTCTTAGAACAATATTTCTATTGGGGGGAGGGTAAGCGCTTAACCTTATTTTCTCTTTCAGTATAGATTAGAACAATACATTTGGCAATCCTCAATTTGAAAGCGATACCACTCGGAGAAATGCAAGCCAAACTGAAACGGTATCATCTTTTGAAAGGACAGTATCGTCTCAGGAAATGTGCGGATGCTCAAGGGAATTTGACGGACGCTGAAGGGTAGGCTGAGAGAACGCCTGGGGTTACTGAGAGGGACCGGGGGGAACTGAGAGAACGCCGTGGTGGCTGTGAGGATGGGAGTGACTGAGAGGATGCCGGGGGTGGTTGTGAGGACGGGAGTGACTGAGGGAACGCCGAGGGAATACCTCCCCCCACAGAAATAAGTGGAAAAAAGTATATTAATTCGCCGGATTCACAGCATATTTCGGAAATAAGTGGAAAAACAACATCTACTATGCGTCAATTTCGTTACTTGGGTTAAAAAGGGAGGAATTAAGTGCTGTTTATCCAACTGTTATTGGAGCAGGGGGCTATCGTTCATCAGCAAGTGGATAAAATCCAACTATTTCCGATTGCCATAACATCCGGGCCGGCCAGTCCCGTTCGTATTATAGCCGTCTCTGGTTGCCACTTTTGCCCTCCCCTCCTTTGCCCTTCCGCCTTCCACTCTCCGCCCCTCGCCCCTCGCCTTTGGCTTAGCCCCTTGAGAGTGCCACTTCTCACCCGATTCATTAACATTCTCCAACCTGTCCCCTCCATTCCCTTAAGGAAAGCATCCATTTCATCAAAAAAAACCCACAAAGTCGGGTCTATCCTTGAGGGTTATTCTGGTGCCATCCAGGCGTATGAATATCTTATTGCGGAGCCGGCCCCGTAGAATGACGAATCACCAGCTCCGGCATCAGCATAATCTTCCGCTTGGGGCTGGCCGGATTGCTGATCGATTCATTCAACAGAATCATCGCCTGCTCTGTCATCTCGCGCAGGGGCTGGGCAATACTGGTCAAGGAGGGATGACAAATTTCAGCCAGCATCGTATTGTCGAAGCCTACTACAGACAGATCACGGGGAATGGACAGGCCTGCTCCGCGCGCCTCCTTCAGTACCCCGATCGCGAGCAGATCATTGCAGGCAAAGATGGCAGTAGGGCGCAGTTCCTCCGCCTGATTCAGCATCGCCGCTGCTGCTGTGCGGCCATTCTCCAGCGTAGCCGAAGTGTGCGTCATATTCGCCGGATTGTCAAAAGGGACAGCCGCAGCCTTCAGCGCATCCAGGAAACCTTCCGCACGCAGCTTGCTGCCCGGCAGGTTGTCCGAGATAATGCCCAGCCTGCGATGCCCGAGGGACAGCAAATATTCCGTTGCCTGATAGCCGCCCTTATAATCATCCACCGTGACACTATTGCTCTCCATCATGCGGATATCCGCCGAGAACAGCACGAGCGGCACATGGTCGGCCAGCAGACCGCGGATCAGCTCAGGATTTCCGGGGTGTGAGGCAATAATCAGGCCATCCACCCGTTTGCGCAGCAGCAGCGAGATGTACCGGGCGGCCTTCTCATCACTGCGGTCCGTACTGCACACGATTAAGTCACTGCCCTGTTCCTGGGCGTAATCCTCGATCCCCCGTGCTGTCTCCGCAAAAAAAGGATTGGCAATGTCGGGAATCATCAGCCCGATTGTTCCCGTCCGGCGGCTCGTCAGGGCAGATGCCACCAGACTCGGCTGATAATTCAGCGCCTCCATGACCCGGCCCACCTTCTCCCGTGTCTTGTCACTGATCCGTCCGCTCTTATTCAATACCTTGGACACGGTAGCGATTGAGACTCCCGCTTCCCGTGCCACATCATAGATCGTAGGTTTCATCGTATTAAGCCCGCCTTTGCGTTCATGCCTTCTTATAACTCGATTATAGGGAAGTCCTCCCGTGGTGTCTATTCAGCGGAGACCGCATGGTGCCCGCTGCGGCGGAAATCAGACGGACAGGTACGGGTACGCCGAGCGGAAACGACAACTCCTGCTTTAAGAGGACGATATCCGCTTCACCGAGAACTATATGGGCACACCTTAATATTTCAACAAACGATCCAATCTTCCCCTGCGACTATTCCGGCTTCCGTTTGGCTGCTGTTGCCGCAGGATTTTCCCTATTCATCCGCTCTTTGTGCCAGAACTCAGGTAACTTTTTCAAAATCCTGCACATAATACAACATTTTTCCGATTATATCTCCCCAAATCCAAAATTGTTGTACAAAATGCAGCATTTCACCTTTTCCGAGCGGCTTAGCGGGAGAATTGTTGTATTTCATACAACAATTCTCCCAAACACCCGGCTATCTATGAACCAAAGTTGCAAAACGTACAACATTTATGTCTACCACGCTACAAAGAAGCTTCGATACTGCCGGCAACAAGTCAAAAGTAAGGAATAGACGTTTTCCACTAGCCCCACCACGATTTACCAGTAACTTGTGTGGCGTTTGTCCAAATTCCGGTTTAATTAGAATGACAATTTACAGCGTAAGTCTATATGTATTTTTATAATTGCAGAAAAAGGCCTCCGCTACGCGGAAGCCTCCTGAATTAACTATTAGATCTAGTCTGGTCTGGCCTGGTCTGCCCTGGTCTACCTGGCATTGCTTTTACTTTGCCCAACCTTGCCCAACCTTGCCCAACCTTGCCCAGCCTTGCCTAGCCTCGCCCAACTTTACCTTACCTTGCCTTTGCCCAGCTGTCGGACTAAGTTCATTCCTCCCCCGCAGGTTTATGCGCCCCCGCTTCGAACAGCCACTCATGGTCCGGATCATTATGGAAAACCCAGGTGCGGACCGGACCTGCCATCACGTTGAGGTAATACGAGTCATAGCCCGGCGGCGCTGAGACCGGATGATAGCCTTCCGGAACGAGCACAATGCTCCGGTCAGGCACAGCCATGGTCTCATCGAGGCTGCGGTCGTCATTATACACCCGCTGCACCACAAAACCATGGGCGGGGTTCACCCGGTGGTAATAGATCTCCTCCAGATAAGACTCCTCCGGGAGATTATCCCGGTCATGCTTATGCGGTGGATAACTCGACCAGTTGCCGCCGCCCGTGCGCACCTCAACCACGAGCAGACTTTCCGCCTCACTCTGCTCAGGCAGAATGTTAACGACCCGGCGCGACATGCTGCCATACCCGCGGTCCTCAACTGCTGCATCGGACGGAGTGATGAGCCGCGCGGGGTATTTGCCCGTTCCCGGAGCAAGGCAGACCGCAATCTCCAGCTCTGTAAGCGCCGTAACCTCATAATGCGCTCCGGCCGGAACATATACGGCATAAGGAGCGTTATCTTCAAAGACAGACATTCGCGCGCCGATTCCGGCGAACAGCCGGCCGTCCACCCGCACATCTGCCTTGCCTGCCAGCAGCACCAGACAGATCTCGTTCGCTTCTGCACTGCGGTTCAGCGTATTCCCGGCCTGCAGCTCATACACCTCAAACCCGACATACTTCCATCCGGCGCTTTCCTTGCTGAGCGCAGACACCAGCCCATCCCTGCCTGGCGTTCCGGCCTTAATGATTAAATCGGACATCTTGCCGTCCTCCTCCGCCTTAAGATATGCATCCGCTTACATAGTTCGCATCTCCGATACTCTTGCCCCAGTCCCGGTAACGGCAGTCAGCTTGACCGGAAGCCCGGTCAGATGGGATTCCCTGGCAGCTTCGGCAATCAGCTGCGCCTGCTGGCCGTCGCGTCCGCTGCAGATCAGCGGCTCCTGCAGACGTACCGAACGGGCGAACGCGGCGATCTCGTCTATGAACGCTTGATTGTAGCGCTCCAGGAAGAAATGCTCCGGCTGGTCGCGGGTGACCGACGTAGCAGTGGATACCTCCACGGTCGTCGGGCGGCAGTTATCAGCCGCCGCCGAGCCGAGCGGGCCGAATACCTCGACCCGCTGATCATAGCCGTAGACAGCCTTCCGGCTGTTATCAATGACACAGATTGCTCCGCTGGCGAAGGTCAGCGTGATGACGGCTGTGTCGACATCACCGCAGCGTCCGAACATCGGATCAACCAGGTTGGCGCCCCGGGTATAGACTTCTGCCACCTCTGCGCCTACCAGATAGCGGGCCATATCGAAATCATGAATCGTCATGTCCATGAACATGCCGCCGGATGAGCGCACATAAGCCTCACCGGGAGGCTGCGGATCACGCGAGGTAATCTTCACAATATGCGGGCTGCCAAGCTCCCCGGACCGGACCAGCTGCTGAAGCTTGCGGAAGCTCGGGTCCATCCGGCGGTTGAAGCCGATCTGAAGAAGCACACCGGCTTCCTCTGCAATCTGCAGCGCCGAAGAAGTCTCTTCAGAGGAGAGGCTGACCGGCTTCTCGCAGAAAATATGCTTCCCTGCGCGCGCAGCACGCCCGATCCAGGATGCATGCGAATCTGTCGGTGTACAGATGAACACCGCTTCAATCTCAGGATCATTCAGAATATCTTCACCCTCGGCGAACACGGAGGCCAGTCCCCGGCTCTCTGCCCACGTCAGCAATTCCTCGCTCATCATAGCCTCTGCAATGGATTTCAGCTTAAAGCACGGCATCACACGCAGATTATCCGCGTGCAGGCGGCCGATTCTTCCGGCGCCGATAATGCCAACTACAATTGGTTTTATCATGTTTGCTTATCCTCCCCATAGGGTAAGCGCTTAACCATCCCGAGAACAGTATACTCCATGCTCCCGGAAGCTTCAAGACAAATCTTTGGCAGGATAGAATGCAGCTATACACACCAATCCCTGCTGTAAAGCCGCTGTCCCTTTTGGCAGCCCTCCAGGTCAAGCCCGGACTTTATCACAGCAGCTTTGCACCCCAGACCAAGCCCGGACTCAATCTCAGCAACTCTGCTCCTTCATAGGCCAACTCCGGACTCCTTTCTCAGCAATAATGCAGAGCTTCACCGAGCGCAACCAGAGCCAATGCCTGGCCATAGGCCATAGGGGCAATAATGATCCCTTTGTAATCTTCCTTGGCTGCACCGATTGGAGTACCGCTTGATACGCCAAGCACTGTGCCCTCACCATCGATTCTGTCCAGCACAGCCCGGATCGCTCTCAGCGCCGGTTCTGCATACGTCTCCGGCAGCAGTCCCCCGCGTACGCCGCTTAGAATACCAGCCGCAATGGCTGCCGACCCGGATGTTTCGGTATAACTGCCGGGATCATCCAGCAGCGTATGCCACAGTCCATCTGCGCTCTGGCAGGCTAATAAAGCATCTGCCTGTGACTGCAGAATCTGCTGGAGATAGGCGAAGATTCCGTCCTGCAGATACGGGCGCATCAGCTCCAGATATTCAGGCAGGCCCAGTGTGAACCAGCCGTTGCCGCGGCACCAGAAAGCCTCACTGAAGTTATGCTGCTCTGCAAAATGCCAGCCATGGAAGAACAGCCCGGTTTTTTTGTCATACAAATATTTAATATGCAGCAGCAGCTGATGCAGCGAGGTTTCCCGCCACTGTAGATTGTCATATTTCACACCCATTTTTGCCGTGAACAAAATAGCCATGAACAGGGTATCAATCCAGATTTCATTATCATGGAGTGATACCTCATGTTTGTCCGCACCGGTTGTGACATGCTGATAGCCTTGCTCCAGCGTCCGCGGCAGGCCATGCATCAGCCAATCCACCCATTCGAGGCTCAGTTCCCCGGCCTCCTCCAGTTCCATCAGCGACAGCAGCGGAGCTGTCGTATTAATGTTCCGGCTGGGCAGGCCTTTCTCCAGCTGCCGGGCCATCCACGGCTTGGTGTATGCCTGATAACGGCCGTCGCCGAAATGCCTGTCAAGCTTTTGCAGACCATACAGCCCGACACCCTGCGGCCAGTCCCATTCCTCCATGCCGAAATCACGGGCAAAATATCCCCGCCGTTCCGCATCCTCCCCCAGCTTCTGCAGTTCTGATTCGTTGTCCGGCCGGCTCAGCTTCATCAGCTTCCCCGTGACAAGGCCCAGCTTCCCGAGCACCTCATCCTTATTCAATCCGCTTACGTTCACCATATGCTTCTCCCCTGTTCCCATCTCACCTGGCTCCCCTCTCATGCTTGCGCCCCGCGCAGCTTAATTCTGAAAGTCCTGATTTCATACGGCTTAATCCGGAAGGCCAGTTCAACTTCCTGCCATTCTCCCAGCGGCTCCTCCAGCAAATTGCATTCCTGCCAGAACGCAATGGAGTAAACACTCTCCACATGGATCTGCGTCCGTGAACCGGCATACTCATGCAGGCGCAGCACCACATCATTACCGTCTTCCGAGCGTTTGACGGCATCAACCAGAACATGTCCGCCCCCGACGGAGAACAGCGGCGCTCCTTCCAGCCTTCCCGGTACGGTGCGAAGCGGATTATTCAGCTCCCAGGCCTCCTGGACCACTCCGCATTCCACGAAATCACCCGTATGCGGATAGAGTGCATATGTGAAGGCATGCTGTCCCTGATCCTGCTCCGGATCGGGATGGACCGCCGACTTCAGCAGTGTCAGCCGCAGCACACTGTCCTTGATGTCATAGCCGTATTTGCAGTCATTGAGCAGGGCTACACCATACCCCTTCTCGCTGACATCCGCCCACTGATGGCCTACCGTTTCGAAGCGGGCATAATCCCAGCTCGTGTTCCAGTGCGTCGGCCGCTTCACATTGCCGAACTGAATATCGTAAGTCGCCTCCAGCGCATGGATATCGGCCGGAAAGGCAACCTTCAGCAGCTGATTATGTCCATGCCAGTCGAGGGTTGTGCGGAAATCAACCCGGGCTGTATCCCGGTAGAAGATAATGTCCTGGGTAACCGCTGAGCGGTGATACGTCCAGGCCATGCGCAGCACCGCCCGCAGCGGGCCATTCTCGGCCAGCACACAGTCTGTCAGCTGAGCAATCTCCGTCATTTTCTCCTGATAGAAAATATCGATATCCCAGGCCTCATAATCCAGCGGCTTATCCTCGAACACTTGAAGTACATTGCCGCGCTGCCCCGGCACCAGAAGCTCGCGGTTGTTGCGGCGGTCGCGCATGGAAGTGAACTGTCCCTGTTCGTTCCACACCACTTCTATAAGCGGTGTCGTCAGCCTGTTGCCGCCGGATACCACCGCGAGCCGCTGAACCGCCTCCTCCGGAGCAACAGCTTCCGCAGCCTCCGCTTGCCCGCGGACAACCTGCAGCACCGCCGTGCCCAGTGCAGGCACAGAAGGAACATACACTAGCACTCCGCCGTCTGCCGTCCGCTGCTGCTGCAGCCTGTTCCCGGCGGCGTCGTGAATCCAAACAGATTCTTCAACGTCTCCGGTCATTTCTGCATAACGCGGCCGGTCCCAGGTTGAGCTGTTCAGCAAGGTATACGATTCTTCCTGCCGTCCTTGTTCTTGCCCTCCGGAAATGGAATTACTCCCGGTCTCTCCTTCAGCCGCTGCACTAATCAGGGCAAGTGACCGTGCCTCCCCTTCCGCGTATTCAAGATCACTATCCTCGTAGACCTCTTTAATGGAAGAACCGGGGATGATGTCGTGGAACTGGTTGCGCAGCAGAATCTCCCAAATCCCCCGCAGCTCAGCCGCAGGATAAGCGGTTTCAAGATTCCCCTGTCTCACACCGGTCAGCGTGTGCAGCCACTCCGCATCACGCAGCAGGAGCTCAAGGCGGCGGTTATATTTCTTGTTGCGGGCCTGCGAGGTATAAGTCCCCCGGTGGCATTCGAAATATAACTCACCGTTCCAGGTATGAACATAAGCCTCAGAACTTCCGATACGCTCATGCAGTCCGGTGAAATATTCCCCTGCGCTGCCCATCTTCAGCTTCGGCATTCCCGGAAGCTTATCGAAGCGCCGCCGGAGCTCCAGCATCTCCCGTGTAGGCCCGCCGCCCCCATCGCCCCAGCCGTAAGCAAACAGCAGGTGGTCATTGATCTCCTTGTCCTGGTACGAATTCCAGATTCCGCGCAGCAGCGCTGCAGTCATCCGGCCGTTATACGTATACGCATCCCCGTTCTTCTCTGAGGTTGTGATGAAATGCGTAAGAACCTCCGAACCGTCCATCCCCCGCCACCAGAAGGTGTCATGCGGCATCCGGTTGAACTGGTTCCAGCTGATTTTGGTCGTCATAAATGTATCGATGCCTGATTTGCGCAGAATCTGCGGCAGCGCCCAGCTGTACCCGAACACATCCGGCAGCCATAGGTACTTGCTCTCTATGCCGAATTGTTCACGGAAGTAGCGCTTGCCCGTCATAATCTGCCGGACCAGCGACTCACCGGACGGGATATTGCAATCCGCCTCCAGCCACATCGCCCCCTCCGCTTCCCAGCGTCCTTCCTTCACCTTCTCGGCAATCCGCCTGAACAGCTCGGGATAATCCTGCTCCAGATAGGCATACAGCTGCGGCTGTGTCTGCAGGAACTGATATTCCGGGAATTCCTCCATCAGCCGCAGTACGGTGGAGAAGGAACGGGCCGTCTTTTCACGGGTATGCTTCAGCCTCCACAGCCAGGCGACATCAATATGGGTATGGCCTATAGCTGTAATCGTCATGTCAAAAGTTTTCGGCATTCCCTCTACCGCCTGGTTCAAGCTCGAGCCTGCCCGGTACAGCGAGGTAATATGCTCTTCCGAACCGGGCTCCGACCAGTCGATCAGACGGAACGCGTCGTTCAGCGCTTTCCTCAGCCACTGCTTCTCCGGCTGTTCGCTGCCCAGATAACGGAAGGTGTCCAGCGCCGCCTGCGACATATAGAACAGGTCATCAACCTTATCGTCCAGATAGCCAATCATAGCTTGGCTAATCCGGTGCTCCTGCAGGACAGGCGGACCTCCGCCCTCCAGACCTGACCACAGCCGGAAGACCAGCTCTACCCTCTGCCCGCCTAATTCATCGCCAAAAATAACCTCCTGATGATTCGTATCCACTCCCTGATAAGGAACCCCGTCCACAAACAGCAGCGATTCAAAGCCGGAGTTATTGAAGCTCCCCGATTTCCCGAAATCAAATCTGCCGGCGATCCGGAAGCCCGCCTTCCTTGGAGGCAGTACTGCCACTGCGCGCAGCCAGACATAACGGTCACGCCCGCGCCAGTGCTCCTTCAGCCTGATTTCGCTTTCAAAGACCACCGCTTCCGGATACAGACCGTTTGCCCCGTCTTCATCCTCTGCAAGCGCAAACTCCGTAAGCTCCAGAATTTGGAGATACCTATATTTGCCGATTTCGGCCTGGCGCCGGATCAGCTTTTCTTCTGTCAAAAACATGCCCTCACCCCTTGTATCCGCTTTCACATTGCCACTATAGCAAATCCCCCTCTTCAAAAACTAGTTTGCTTTTGCTGTAATTCCCCATCTTTATTGCACATTTTGCTTTTTTGGACCTATAATAAATAAAAATCATTAAACAAGCGATAGTGAGGTGAGGGCATATGCTAGAAAGTGACCTGATGTATGAGCAAGGCTATAGCGTACGCATCAATACTCCGGCTGATCCGCTGTTTTATTATTTTGACTACGATCAGCGCTCCCACGATATCAACATGGAATTCCAGCATGATCATGACTTTTACGAAATTCACATTCTGCTTGATTCCAGCGCCACCCATATTATTGAAGGCAATGTGCATGCCCTGCAGCAATATGACATTGTTCTGCTTGCTCCGTACCGTCTGCATATGACCCAGTATCCGGTTGGCCCGCCGCATAAACGGCTGATCATCAACTTTAACATGCCTAAGAACATACCCGGACTCGAAACCGCTTACAATAAAATGCTGCACCCGTTCGCCGGGGAAGTCCCGATCTACCGGTTAACGGGCGGACCGCGCAGTGCCGTATTCGAGCCGCTTAATGCCATCTTTACCCTGTCACACAGCGCCTCACCGCTGAATCCGGTGCTGATTCACAGCCTGTTCCAGCAATTCCTGTGCACCTTATCACAACAGCAGGACATGAACGCTTATGTGCTTGAGGAGATCGGAAACGCAATGATGCAGAAAATCTATTCGATTACCGCACACATTCACAGTAATTACAGCAGCGAGCTGTCCCTTGATTCTATCTCCAAAGAATTCTATATCAGCCCCTATTATTTATCGCATCAGTTCAAAGCAGTCACCGGCTCTACCCTGACGGAATACATCCAGATGACCCGGGTCCGCAAAGCCCAGCAGCAGCTGCTTCATACCCGGCACAAGATTTCCGCCATCGCCGGGCAATGCGGCTTCAACAGCTTCTCGCAGTTCAACCGTATCTTCAACAAGCTCAGCGGCATGTCCCCGTCCGCGTTCCGCAAGCAGCAGAACTTATCCGGCACAGCTTCGGCCACACTTTCCTACTAATTGCACTTTCTGCAATAGATCCTGCGTGATCGTGTGCTAAAACCATTTCTGTTGTATTTCATACAATAGATTTCTTGATATCTGCTCAAATTTATTCATTCCGCGGAATTCTACTGTATAAAGTGCTACAGATTCTATTTTCCGGCGGATTTTAGAGCCATCTGCTGTACAAAGTACAATAGGAATAGCATTCATCCATTCCTGGTGTTTGAAGATGCTTGTGGTTTCAAGCCTTCAGGAGAACTCCCCTCCATCCAGTGATTCTCAGGATAAAGTCAAAGCCCCTGACCATAAAGGCCAAGGGCTGAAAATTCTTAATGTCATGCGGTTTCTTAACGCTGCAAAAAACATGCGGCAAGGGTTGCTGCTAACCGCTACCTTTTACAAAGTAAACTGAAAGCGGCTGAGCAATACCTCACCAGTAAATACCAGGTACACATCATCGGTTCCGGCATCCACGCCCGCAATCGCAGACTGGCTATGCCATTTCTGGGCTTCGCCTGCCGGGATCTCCAGCGTTGCTGCCAGCTTGCCTGAAGGGCTTCCGGTTCTGACTTCAATGCTGCCGCCCTTCACGGAGGACACGAGCACTTCGACGCCAGCTGCGCCTTTGGCAAACTGTACATTATTGAAGGCAATCCAGGCCCCATCCTTCACCGGATGTACCGAAGCTCCGCCTGCCTTGCATTCATCCAGGAATACCGCTTCATAATCATCGTAGTTCTCGGCTTTGACGGCTGTGTACAGGTTACGCGCCGGTACAGTGTCGCCGTGTACTCTTATCTTGGCCGACAGCTTGATGTCACCGGAGGAACGGCCCACAAGAATGTTGTATTCTCCGTCTTCTACACAGTATTGCTCACGGCTTACATCCCAGAAGGCGAGATCAGACACCGGCAGAGTAAAGGCTACGGTCTGCGATTGTCCTGCGGCCAGATGAATTTTGTCGAAACCCTTCAGCTGCTTGAGCGGACGTCTGATCCGGGTCGACAAGGACTGCACATACACCTGAACCACTTCAGCGCCGTCTACGCTGCCGCTGTTCTCCAGCTCTACCGTCAAGCTGATCGTGCCGTCCTCCTGCACTTCTTCTGCTTCCAGCGACAGCTTGTTGTAAGCCACCTGTGCATAGCTCAGACCATGGCCGAACGGATACAATGGCTCCCCGTCGAAGTACAAGTAGGTTCTTTTGCCTTTGATGATGTCGTAGTCCATGAATTCCGGAAGCTGATCCACAGAGCGGTACCAGGTCATATTCAGTCTGCCGGACGGGCTGTAATCGCCGAACAGGACATCTGCCACCGCATTGCCGAGCTCTTGCCCGCTATGGGAGGTGTACAGCACCGCCGGGATATGTTCATCGATCCAGGTGGAAGAGATCGGGTAGCTGCCGACAATCACAACTACTGTATTCGGATTGGCGGCATAGACGGCCTTAACCAGGTTCTCCTGTTCTACGGGCAGCACGATATCCGGCCGGTCGATCTCTTCCTTCCCGTTCAGCAGCGGGTGGTTGCCGACGAATACGACTGCAACCTCGGCGGCTTTGGCCGCTTCTACCGCAGCTTCTACGCCGTTCACTACAACGTTCTTATGGAATAACTCAGCTGCGGCAGATGTTTCTTCTTCAGCTGCGCGGATGGTTCCGTCCTCGGCGCTAATAAACAGCGGCTTATTATTCCAGGTCCGCAGGGATACTGCACCCTCTGTTTCCGGCACCAGATTCAGCGATTCCTTCACATACCAGCCGTAGATCTCATCAGCGGAAGCTGCCAGTGTACCGGCATCCGTCAGGGTGACATATTGTCCCCGGCTTGTAGCCTCCAAGGTATTAGCAGTCCAGCCCCAAGCCGTATGACGGAACAATTCACCGCGCTCCGGCTTGTCATGCAGCGCCGCCAATCGTCCGTCTTCACCGGTGATGCCCACCGTCCGGCCGCTGGCCGCTGAGGTTAAGAGAATCCGGTCACTGCCGCTCTCGAAGGAGACCTGCTTGCCTGCCAGCTTCTTGGTCACTCCCTGCAGAGGTGTCACCGCATAAGGCAGTGTGCCGGAATACCAGTCTCTGAAGGCTTCGTCCCCAAGCGGGCCGATTACGGCTACCTTGGACAGCGCGGATGCACTCAGCGGGAGCGCTACGTTGTCATTCTTCAGCAGGACAATGGATTCCTTGGCCGCTTCAAGAGACAAGTCGCTATGCGCTTTACTGAGAATGACGGAATCATCAATTGCCGCATAAGGATTACCTTCCTCCGGATCGAACTCACCCAGCCGGAAGCGGATGCGGAAGGTGTTCGCCAGCGCACGGTCCAGATCCTCCTCGGTCAGCAGGCCTTCACGGAGCGCCTCATGAATGACTTTAATGGTCTCCTCCGTCTCTTCGGTTACACTGTCAATCCCGTTCTTGATCGACTCGGCCATCGACTGGGCGAATGAATCGTAATATTTATGGTCCTTCACAATCCCGAACAGGTCCCCGGCATCGCTTACAATGAACCCGTCCATTTCCCATTCGCCCTTCACAATCTCCATCACGGCCGGGTGCAGGATTACCGGCACGCCATTCACGGAGTTGTAGGCGGTCATCATGGATTGTGCTCCGCCTTCCTTGAAGGCCGGCTTGAAGGCTTCCAGATAATATTCACGCATGTTCCGCGGATCAATGCTGGATGAAGCCACACCGCGGTCAATTTCATTGTTATTGCCGAGGAAATGCTTAAGGGTTGCTACCGCTTTCAAATACACCGGATGATCGCCCTGGATGCCTTTGACAAGCGCGGTGCTCAGCTGGCCCGTCAGCTCAGGATCTTCCCCGTAGGCTTCCTCGGTTCTGCCCCAGCGCGGGTCCCGCTCCATGTCCACGGTCGGTGCCCATAGGGTCAGGCCGTTAACGGTTGGATTCTTCCGGTAGAACGCTCTCGCCTCATCGCCGATCGCTGAACCGATCCGCTGCAGCAGCTCCGGGTTCCAGGTGCAGGCCAGTCCGCTTGGCTGCGGGAATGAGGTTGCTTTGCCCAGCCACGAAATCCCGTGCGCCCCTTCTGTACCATGCTTGTAACCGCCTACACCAAGACGGTCAATCGCCGCCTGATATTGCGGCATCAGACTTACCTTCTCCTCCAGCGTCAGCCGGGAGAGCAGATCCTGAACACGTTCATTCAGCTGTACTTCAATTTGCTTAAACGGATATGTAGCTGTTTCCATGAATAATCGCTCCTTTAATCTTTATGATAACGGTTTCATTACATCCAAAGCCAGGCGTTCACATTCCTCCGCACAGCCCGGTTGTTCTATCCTTCCTCATCATAAAAGATTAGCGCTTACAGCAACACCTAAACAATTAACATAAAAATCAGTTCATAATTAGAGAATCCTCAGCTGAAATCAGGAGTTGCCGGGCTGCGGGGGATCTCCGTGCGGATAATGAAACCTCAGCGCATCAGCCGACAATCCGGTAAATTTAAGGTCTCCGCTCGTAATTACATAATCCCCTTCCGGCTTGTTCTCCAGCGGCCGCTTGCGGATCTCTTTGGGGGAGATGCCGTACCTGGCCTTGAATACTTTGTGGAAATAGGAATAGGTCGCGAAGCCGCAGGCATTCGCAATATTCTCCAGACTGAAGTCGGTATAGCGGATACGCTCCAGGGCGTTCGACAGCCGGATTTCCTGCGTGTATTGAATGATGGTATATCCCGACAGCTCTTTGAAAAGATGCACGGCACGCGATACGCTGAGCCCGGCATGATCCGCAACATCCTCTACCCGCAGCGGACTAAGCGCATACTCGTTAATGTAGCGGCGCATTCTCATCACCATTTCATTGGACCGCTTCGGCGCATCCTCAACAGAGACGGCTTCCACCGACAAGCGGTCAAGCGACAGGCAGAGCGCGCAGAGCAAATGGCGGATCAGCTCGGGGCTGTCCTGGACGATCCGGTGCTGCTCCATGCTGAGCTGCTGCCACAGGGACAGCATGCCGGCATCCAGATGGATCCGCTGATGCAGCAGACGGGGCCGCGATTCCCACCACTGCTGAATCCACGAGCCTTCACAGAGCAGGTAATAATCGCCGCTCTCAATCCTGCCGTCCATTTCCTCCACCACCAGATGATAGGGCTCCCCGGGCTGGTAGATCAGCAAATCGCCGGGTTGAATTCTTGTCATTCTCCCGTTGACCAGCGCCTTGCAGCTCCCCACCACCTGCAGCCGGAAGAGAAAGAACGGCGGGGGAGTGAAGGAGGTTTTGAAGGGCAGCGTATGAAAAGAATACGCGCAGGCATGCAGTCTCACGTCCACAATCGTCACCATCCCAGCCAAATAGTATATTTTTATGATCAGATAAAACATTCAATATTCCCAAATAATTAACTATACTATAACCAAATCAAAGATAAGTCTGCAAGCTTATGCCGAAAGGAACTTCACTGCCTCTATGTTGAAAAGAACCTATGCCCTGCTTCTGATTCCAACCTATCCGATATTCATGCTCTGCATGCTGCTGCAGGGAATGGCCATCTCGATCAGCGCCCCATTCCTGGCTGTCTACTTCACGGAAGAGCTTGGCGTATCCGCCGGAACCTTCGGAATCTTCACTGCCGTGACGCTCATCAGCGGTGTCGCTATAAGTATGTTAATTGCCAAACGCTCGGATACCGGCCTGAGCCGCCGCAAGCTTATGGTCATCTGCATGACGTTTAATGCCATCGCTTTTGCCGGATATATATTTATCCATGACTTCTATCCGCTGCTGATCTATATGACTGTGTTCACCGCAGCCGGCGCTCCGGCGATGCCGCAATTATTCGCTAGTAGCAGGGAAGCTGTGAACGCCAGCGCGTCCGCTGACCATGCCTTTGCCAATTCTACCTTACGCTCTATGTTCTCACTCGGATTCATTAGCGGTCCGCTGGCAGGAGCCGTCCTGCTGGGCCATTTCGGATATCAGGGTGTGTTCCTGTCTACCACCATAATTTTCTTACTCAATGCGCTGCTTGTATTTAGTTTCGTACGTTCATCCGCAGCCGCAGCCGTCAGACAGGTCAGCAAAAGTGGACACAAGCCGGTACGGCTGCACCGGAATACCCGGGTGCTGGTGCCTTTTCTCGTCCTGACCCTGCTCTATGCCGGACACTGGGCCAATAACCTGAACATTTCACTCTTCATCATCAATACGCTTGGAGGCAATACGCAGAATGTGGCTTCGGTTGCGAGTATCTGCGCACTGCTGGAAATCCCGTTCATGTTCATGCTTGGCTTGTTATCCGCCAAATATTCTAACAAGCTGCTGATGGGCTGGGGAATCGTGCTCGGTGCAGTCTATTACCTGCTGGTGCTTGGAGCTGGAGAGCTGTGGCAGCTCATTGCCGGACAGGTGCTGCTGGCTTTCTTCGTAGCCGTAATCTCAGCGATTGGAATCAGCTATATCCAGGACCTGCTGCCGGACCTCCCGGGCTACGCATCAACGCTGTATACCAATGCTACAACGATCGGCAGATTGACCGGAAGCCTGGCAGGCGGAGCAGCCGCACAGTGGGTCGGCTACCGGCATTCTTACTGGCTGTGCCTGGTCCTTATTGTAGGTTCACTGGGACTGCTGCTATGGCCGCAGCGTTCCCCGGAAGAGAAGATTACCCATCAAATGGCATCCTGACAGGAGGCATTCCTATGCAAATACTACTTATTGACGATAACCCTCATGTACGTGATCGCCTGAAGCACATGCTGGGGCAGCTCTTCCCCGAAGCGGCGGATATTCTGGAATCCGGCTGCGAGCCTTCTGCCCTGCGGCTTATTCAGAAGCATAGACCTGAACTCATTATTACAGATGCCAGGCTGCTGCTGCTGAGCGAAGCCATGCCGCTGGACCAGTGGTATGATCAGCATACTCACGGCAGAATCATCGTCACCAGCAGCCATGAATTTGTCCTGAAGGCCTTCTGCCAGGGGGGCATCGATTCTCTGCTGAAGCCTATTGAACTTGGTGCGCTGGAAGAGGTGCTGCTTGGATCAGCAGGCATGAGCGGCGGTTATGATCATCCCTATCTCGAACAAGCGGAGCTCCAGCGCTCAGACCAGATGATATGACCTATAATTACGGCAGCACGCAAAAAGAGACCGGCGGTGAACGATCCGCTGATCTCTTTTTCAATATATACGACTAAATCTCCATATCCTTACCCGTGTAATCCACGAACATGAAGTGCCCCTCCGGCGCGGTGCGCTGCTCAATCAGGCTGATAATGCCTTCGGCACTGGTGCGCGGGCTCGTTGGCGCTTTCGCTCCGCCCATATCAGTGGGCATCCAGCCGGGATGCACGCTGAGCACATGTACACCGCGCTCCTTCAGGGTAACATGCAGCTTCTGCGAGAACATATTAAGTGCTGTCTTGGAGATGGTGTACGGGTAGCTGCCCGGGTAAGCATTCGTAATGCTGCCTGCTTCGGACGAAATGTTGATGATCGACGCATCCGGCTCTGTAAGCAGCGGCAGGAAGTGCTTGACCACCCGCATCGGCCCATACAGGTTAATATCGAGCGCAAGCTGCATCTCGGCAATATCCAGCTCTTCAAGCGGAGTATCCGAGGCATTCAGCACGGCAGCATTATTAACAATGGAGCCCAGCGTCCGCCCCTCTTCCTTCAGGCTGGCCGCAAGCGCCGCGATCCCCGCTTCGTCCGTAACATCGAGCGCAGCCACCGTCAGCTTGTCTCCATAATCTGCGCTAAGCCCGGACAATGCGTCCTGCCCCCGGCTTAAGTCACGCACACCGGCAATGACTGAATGTCCGCGTTCCAGCGCTATCGTAACCAGATCCAAACCCAGTCCCCGTCCGGCCCCGGTAATCAGTATATTCATATGATCGTTCCTCCTCTATAACACTCTTACTTATTTATCGTTCTCCAGCAGCTCCAGGATCACCTTCAACTCCTTGAACGTATCCATATAAGCATAACGTCCTCCGGTGTACTCCCCCTTCTGTTGAAGCGGGAAGCCCTTGCCTTCGAGCAGCATAATCTTCTCCTTCATTCCCTCCACTGCAAAAGCAATGTGGTGAAGCCCTTCTCCGTGCTCATTCAGATAGTCGCGCCATGTGCTCGGCTGATGATCCGGTTCAATCAGTTCCAGCTGCAGTGAGCCCATATCGAAAAAAGCAAGCTTCGCCCGAGCCTCCGTCGCCCCGCCATTATAGTTAGTCTGAGCAATATCTGCCGTATCTGTAATGCCGATCTCCGGTTTCTCGATGCCAAAGAAGTCCGCATATGCCGCGCTTACCTTCTCGATATCATTCACCAGAATTCCAATCTGCGTAATGAAGTGATTCCCAAGCAATCCTGACATCAGGCTATACCTCCTTCTATTCTGACCAGACTACCATACCCAAACGATGAAAGGGCTGTCAAGCCTGGCACAGAGATGACTCCCCGTAAAAGACAACAGATTCTGCTCTTCAGAGCAGCAAATCCTTGCACTTCAGGTAGACTGTGCCGCAAGAATCACCGGCTTAACCCTCCTGATGTGCCGGAGACCCGGTGACTGCCGACAAAAGTAATGAGCCAATCTGAATTCCTGCACAGAATACAACATTCTGCCCGTCAATACGGCCGTAAGCAGGAATTGTTGTACGAAATGCAGCAATTCTCGCCATCCAAGCCGATTATTGGAACAATTCTTGTATTTCGTACAACAATCTGCTCAAATACTCCGGCATCTGCGGACTAGAGTTGCAATATATACAACAATTCTCCAGTCGTCAACTTGAGAGGCCCTCATTATAAGCTAATTAGATGCCGGCACACGACTTCTCCCATTCCCTATGGATTGGCACTTGGCTGGCTGGTTATAGTCTTAAGTGTTATGCACCAGACACCCTCATCCGTTGTCTTAATCCTCCGCTCCCGGCTTCATCCGGTGCTTGCGGTAGTCACCCGGTGTAACCCCGACGACCCGCTTGAAGACACGGCCGAACGTGATCGAACTGGTATAGCCCAGCTTCAGGGCAATATCCTGCAGATTATCGCTGGTTGTCGCGAGCAGATATTCCGCGCGCTGCATCCGCAGCTGAGTCAGGAAATCGACGAATTTCATATCGAATTCCTCTTTGAACAAATGGCTGGCATATTTGCCCGAGATCTGGAACCGGTCGCTTAGATGCTTAAGCGAAAGATCGGGATTATCGAAGTTCTCTTCTATATATACCTTCATCTCGCTGATCATTGCCCGGTAGCTCTTCGATTCATTGACGGAGACATAGATCCGGTAAATTTCCGCCAGCCACTTCAGCATTACTGTATGAACCTGCTCCAGCGTGGCCTGCGCCTCGATCTCACTGTAATACCCCTGTAGACTCGGCCCGGCAAAAATCCGCCGCAGGCTGTCCGACAGCTGCCCCAGCTCCCGGTCAAGCATCTGGATCAGCATATGCAGCAGCATATGAATCTCTTCATCCCTGATCTGATCGCCGCTGAACCAGACGAACAGCTCATCTACCCGCTTCCGCCAATTCTCATCGGCGATCCGGAATTCACGGACAATCTCGCTTAGCATCTGCAGGTACTTGTAGGAATGCAGCGTGGAACGGTCCGGCAGGCTGTCACTCAGCACCACCATATCTTTGCCGAGTGACAGCTTATGCTGCAGTGCCGTTTCCGCTGCCTTGCAGGAATCCGAAATGGCCTCCAGTCCGGTAACAACCGGACCTACTCCAATCGCCAGCGACAACCCCAGGTTGTCACTGACCCAGCGTAGATAACGTTCCGCGAGTTTACGCAGAGTAATTTTGTCATCCTTCAGACTGTCATCACTGCCGATAATGAGTCCAATCCGGTTGCCGCTCACCCACTCGGCCCAGCCCTGCAGGCCTTCTTCCGCCGCCAGCTCCTGGAACAGGTTCATCAGCGTCAGCTTGAGCATATTCTGCTCCTTGGCCGGATATTTGCGGCGGAACCCGTCATATTGGTTCATCTCTGCGGCAATGAACGCATAGGCTTCAGCCTCTTCCGTGAACGGCTTGAACCGCTCCAGCTTCCCGTCCGGGGAATCGCCCCGCTCACCTTCCATCAGATCCAGGAACAGCTGGCGGCGCTGCACCAGCAGGTTCTCGTCATATTGCTCCTGATAGCTTACCGTCTGGTTAATCAGCGTCTCCAGCGCCTGATCAATCAGCACAAGCTCGCTGCGCGACTTGCTGTCCAGACTCTCCTCGCGGAACTGCAGCGCCTGAATCCGGTTCATCATGGCCTGGATCGGCCGGTAGTTTTTGCGGGTGATATATAGAATATAGAGCGTGCCCAACACGACGGTCAGGATGCCGA
Source organism: Paenibacillus phytohabitans (assembly GCF_013141775.1). Lineage (GTDB taxonomy): Bacteria > Bacillota > Bacilli > Paenibacillales > Paenibacillaceae > Paenibacillus_AQ > Paenibacillus_AQ phytohabitans. The sequence continues at coordinate 291,429 of NZ_WHOB01000021.1, read as the reverse complement.
TAATAATCCAGACATACGACACGACCGACATCCAGGCGAAGAGCTCGCCCGCACGGATGCCGCTCTCAAAGGTCCAGCCTGTATTATCCGAATGGATGCGGGTGAGCACGCTGCCTTCCTGCATATTATTGTCCCCATGCGCCGTATAGATCAGCTGACCCTGTCCGTCTACCACACGCATGAAGGACACCTGGCTGTTCGTCATGCTGTCAATCATCTGTTCCAGCCGGTACATGCTTAAGTTGACGACGATCATCCCCTCAGCTCCGAAGGGAAGCGGCAGCTTCTTCGGCATACTGATCACCCGCACCGGCTGGTCAGAGCTGAATATCCGCAGCGTACGCACATCACTCCAATTCCGCTCACCGCTGCCCGCCAGCGCCTGGTTCAGATATTCCCGGTCTGCGAACACCTCCCTGTCCACCAGGCCGCTGAGTGTCAGCACCTTATCATCCCACTTACGGTAAATATAGATCGAGTCAATCAGCTGATTGCGGTAGAGGACAGCACTCATATCTTTTACAGTATTATAGAGCCGGGTCCGGTCGCCTTCATCGCTCAGCCCGTTCAGGAAATCGCCGTAATCATGATTGGTCTCCATCTCCTGGAGCACAGATATTTCCACATCACTCAACGCATTCTGCAGGGAATCTACTACGTAGCCGGTAGAGATGCGGTTGGCTTTGTCCGTTTCACTGCGTGAAAGCTCGCCCACAATCAGGAACGACAGGAAAATCAGGATCGACACGGTTAGCAAAAAGATAGGGAAATAGGAGAACATCATTCTGCTCGACCAGTTTCGTTTCATATGTACTCCCGCCCTTCTTGAAATGGAATCCGAAGCCTTCTGCCTGCGGGATGAAAGAAAAGCTTACACAGGTGCCTTGGTCATTCGGTTTATCCAATATAGCATGCCCGCGCCGATAAGCGCACTAACCGTGCAGGCCAGATACATCATCTGTGCACCGCCTGAATAGAACAAATAACCGTTTAAGAGGTTCCCTACAATCCCGCCCAGTCCGGAAAAAACCATGTTGAACAGGCTTTGGCCGGTCGCCTGCATTTTTTTGCCGGAAGCCTCTGCCACATATTCCACCGCAGCCACATAGAACAGCCCGAAGGACAATCCATGCAGCACCTGAATCCCGACCATGACCGCCGGCACCGGGAACAACCACTGAATCCCCCAGCGCAGCGCATAAAAGAAGGCAGCCAGCAGCAGCGTCCGTTCATGTCCGATCCGCTTCAGGATTCTGGCGGCCAGCAGCATCGAAGGGATATTAGTTAATGAAGCCAGCAGCAGCGCTGTCCCGACCAGGGAGTAGCTGCCCCCGGCTTCCTGAAAGGCCAGGACGAAGAAGGAATTATAAGCCGTAAGCGTCTGGTTTACGAAAAAGCAGGCCATCAGAAACAACACAAACAGCCGGTTCCCCAGCAGCTCCTTCATTCCTTGCGACAGTGATATGGCCGCTGCTGTCCGCTCCGTACTGCGTGACAGTGTTAGGACTGTTGCCGCCCCGCCCAGGCTCAGGAACAGAAACGGCATCCAGAGCTGAGTAATTTCAAAATGCGAAAGGTAGAATCCTCCGGCATAACCGCCTATTGCCGTGCCCAGACTGCCCAGGCTGCGGATTGTCCCGTAGGAGGTACGTCCTTTGCGGGCTGCAGTAACGGCATAGGAGTCCGCCACCGGGCTTTGGGTAGCCTGAAAGACTATAGAGAGTATATAGACCATTATAATTACCGCAGTGTACTTGAAGCCGTATAGGCAAGACAAAACAGCCGGTACAGAAATACTCAGCAACAGCACGAGCTTGGTCTGGCGGTACCTGTCGACCATCAGCCCCCATAACGGCTGAACTACGATGGCCAGCAGTGTGCCGATGGACATAAGTACCCCCACGACATTGGCTCCGATGCCCTGATGTACAAACAGGGTCGTTAGATAGGGATTAAAGAGTCCGCCAGCAAGACCCGAGAGCAAATATAATAAGCGGAGCTTCAGCAGCTCGGTCCTGGCTTCCAGAGGTATGATCGCCGTATTATCCATGATGCATTCTTCCTTTACCACAAGATGGCCGCAGCAGTTGCCGCAGCTCCAACCGCCCCTGCCGTGTTGCCCAGCCTCGCCTGTTCGATATTGACCGGAAAGGGCAAATATTTGCCGGCCCGTTCACGGATTTCCTTCATATAATATTCGCCGGATACGGCAACCCCGCCGCCAAGCACGACCAGCTGCGGATTCAACAGCACGGCTGCGCTGGCTATTGCAGCCGCCAGATGCTCGAGCGGCCGGTCCATAAGACTAAGGGCAGCGGGATCACCTTCAGCTGCTGCCTGAAGCACATGACGGGCATCGACGTTCTCCCCGCCGCCTCCGGCCAGCTCCAGAATCCGCGAGGCGGAGCGTGCCTCCGCCTCGGCGAGCCACGCCCGGGCCAGCGCCGTGATGCCGCTGCCGGACGCTACTGCTTCGAGCGGCCCGAAGCCCGCGCCTGAGGCCGGCAGGCGATGACGGTCCTGACCGGCATCAACGATCATGTATCCGGCCTCACCTGCCGCAAAGTCCGCCCCCTTATAGAGCCGTCCGTTCAGCAGCATCGCACTGCCGATGCCTGTGCCGACCGTGATCATCAGTACATGCTCTTTCCCCTCCGCAGCGCCCTTCCAGCATTCACCAAGCAGAGCCAGATTCACATCATTGTCCAGATAGATCCGTCCTGCATAATGACGGCGGATCAGCGGGCGGATATCCTCCGCCGGCCAGGGCAGCGATGGAGCCTGAGTCAAACAGCCCTCCGTATCGCCTATAACACCTGGGAAGCCGATGCCGATGCCCGCAAGCTGTGGAACCTCCAGTTGAATCCCCGCCAGCAGCTGAGCTAATTCAGCAAACAGCCAAGCCATAAAGGACCCGGGGGCTTCATGCGCCGCTGTACTTCTCTGCTCCAGCAGCAGAATTTCTCCGCTGCCGCCGGTGACGCAGAACATCGTCTTGGTGCCGCCGACATCAATACCAGCGTAAATCCGGTTTACTCTCGCCTCTGTCATCGCTGTATGCCACCTTCCAGATTCAGGCTCTCCGCTTCAGCGGATGCCCCATTGTAGACAAAGATAGACCTCACCATTTGCTTGAGGTCTATCTTCACAGGCCTTAACTATTCAGAAGCCGGGTCCAGCCGGAGCGTGAAGGCCATCTCCTGCACACCGTCTTCGGGACGGTGCAGATAGATAATCTCCAGCTTCTCACCCTGCTCATCCAGTTGAATGGACGGGGACGGTGCAGCTGCTGATACACTGCAGCCAAGACCCGGCAATGTCCAGCGCTCTGGCGTTATCCGGGCAGCGGCCAGCCCCGGTCCGGTAATTTCAAACAACACTTCAATTGGAACCTCTGTATCCAGCCGGACTGTGGCTGTCAGCAGATCCTTCTCTACCTCAGCTTCGAAGATCATGCCCCGCAGATGGCTGTTCCAGCTCTTGCCCTGCTCCCTGCGAATGAGGCGCAGGTAATAGCGGGAACTGCCGGCGGCATCCTTCCAGTTGGTATCCATCCAGTGAATGGTGGCCGGATGCATCTGGCCGTTCGTATTGCGGCTTCCCGACATCGCGCCGATCATCCGGCGCTCTTCAATCCAGGCCGCTGCGGTGCACAGATTGCGGTTCTCTCCCGGCTTGTCCCGTTCACACAGCTCGCGGAACTGCTTCTCCACTCTGCGGCTCCCGCCAAAGCTTACGAATTGCGGCAGCAGTTCAGCCGGAATAGCTGCACCAGCCAGCGCGATCAGCGGATCATGTGTTGTCTCGCAGTTCGGCGCAGCCAGATGCTCATAGCCTGCCCCCAGTGCCAGATAGAGGAACACTCCGATGGAGCTGTGTCCGGTCATCTCCATCTCGTAAGCCCGGGAGAACGGTCCCGACAGGTTCTCCAATACCGGATTATAGAACAAAGCGATATTACTCCACATCCCCCGCTCCAGTGTCTTCCCGATTTCCCTGAAAGCGGCAGAACATCCATAGGTTCTCCATAAGCCCAGCACCGTAAGGTCGACGCCGTAATAGGTCGTTGTATTGAACTCGGCTATTGAGCCAAATTCGGCATATGCCGCGAGGAATGCAGCGGCTTCTTGGCCAGCATGGCGGATCCAGTCCTCACGGGCGAACCTGTGCCCGTAATAATGGACGATAAAGATGTGCATCAGCTCAATATTTGAGTTCATCGGCACGGCATCGGATAGACGCCGGTCAATGGACGCTGAAACCGCCCTCTTCATAGACTCGTCCATGCGTGAGACAAGCTCCGCCGGCAGGACATCCGCGAACTCCTCCAGAATCACCGCGAACGTACTTGCGATGAATTCACGCCAGTTCGGGTCATAGCTCTTCCATACCGGAGGCAGAACCTCATCCACTGCGGACTGCAGATATCCCCTAACCGTCAGCTCATCACAATCCGGCAGAACCTGACTTATTTCCCGGGAAAGTGCGGCGCCGAGCCGCTTACCGATTTTGTCAGTAGTTTCACTGAGAAAGTACGCAAAACCCGGCGCGAATTCCTTCCAATTGTAGTTCCCGGCCGGTGGCAGCGCGGCCTGGGGCGACACGCGGAAGGTGCCGTGATAAATTTCGTCAGGGACATTGAATTGCAGATCCATGACCTTATTCAGCAATCCCGCTGCCCGTTCCTGATCACCTTCGCCGCTGCGGATCAGCAGTCCCAGCGCATAGTGCGCACTGCTGCGCGTATTATGCCGGTCACTTTGCTCCTCATCAATCAGCAGTTCCATCTCTGCGTCATAGAATGAATCCATCAGCGCCATCGCCTGGTCCACCAGATGGCGCTGTTTTTCCGTAAGCCTGTTGATCATCGCCTGTGTCACGGTATTTCCCTCCTCTTCATCTTCATTAGCCTTTAACCGCGCCTGCCATCATGCCGCTGATGAAATAACGCTGCAGGAATGGATATACGATCAGAATCGGCACCGTGGAGAAGACTACGCTTGCCGCCTTCAAGCTCTCCGGCATCAGCTGTGCCATACCCAGACCCTCCTGCTGCATCAGCTCGCTGACCTGATTATTCTGGATCATCTGATACAGCTTCAGCTGCAGCGGATAGAGATCCGGACGGTTGATATACATCAGCGCATCCTGGAATCCATTCCAGCGGCCTACGGCATAGAATAAGCTTAATGTGGCCAATGACGGCAGTGACAACGGAAGTATAACGCGGAACAAGGTGCCCAGATGCGTTGTCCCGTCAATCTCCGCTGCCTCTTCCAGGCTCTTCGGAATGCTGTTGAAGAAGGAAATAAGGATAATCATATAGAAAGGGCTGATTAAACCGGGCAGCACCAGCGCCCAGACGGTATCCAGCAGGTGGAGGTTCCGGATCAGGATATAATCCGGAATAATGCCTCCGCTGAAGAACATCGTAACGACAATAATCAGCATGAACCATTTTCGTCCGCGCAGCTCCTTCTTGGACAAGGAGTAAGCAACGGCTATTGTCATGGCCATCGACAGCACGGTAGCCAGAATAGTCAGCATAATCGTGAAGCCCAGTGAACGGATCATCGACATATCGGAGAAGACCTTGGTGTAGGCCTCAAAAGTGAATTCCCGCGGGAAAAAGGTCACCAGGCCCGACATGATCGGACGGCTGGAGCTGAGCGAGATCGCAATAATATGAACAAAGGGCAGCAGACACACAAGAATTACGACAATAATGATCAGGACATTAAGGATATCAAATATCCGGTTAGATGCGCGTTCGCTCATAGTTGTTCCCCCTCGTCTCTATTTGCTTTGGACTGGCTAGAGTATACTCTCATCCGCCAGCTTCTTGGATGCATAGTTCGCACCGAGCAGGAAGATCAGGCCTACCAGCGCCTGGAACAACCCGACTGCAGTCGCCAGAGAGATTTGTCCGGATTCAATGCCTACACGGTATACGAAGGTACTGAGCACCTCGGAGTAATCGCGGACGGCTACATTGCCGACGATGAACGGCCGGTCAAAGCCGATGGAGATCATATTGCCCAGGTTAATAATGAGCAGGGTAGCAATCGTTGTTTTGATGCCCGGCAGAGAAATATGGAAGATTTTTTTGAAGCGGCCAGCGCCATCCACCTCTGCAGCCTCGAACAGCTCTTTGTTGATGCCGGTTAATGCTGCCAGGTACAGAATCGTTCCCCAGCCAGCACTTTGCCACACTCCGACCAGCAAATACGTGATCAGCCAATAATGCTTATTGGAGAGAAACGGAATAGCATCCAGCCCCATACCGGTCAGCAGGTTGTTAATGAAGCCTGACTCTGTGCCGAATACCTGCAGCACGATGCCGCCGATAATGACCCAAGAGATGAAATGCGGAACATACAGAATGGTCTGGGCGAATTTCTTGAACCAGATGATCCGCAGCTCATAGAGCATAATTGCCAGAATCAGCGGTGCGGGAAAAGAAATAATCAGATCCAGCAGATTGAGCAGCAGCGTATTACGCAGCGCTTTGAAAAAATCATTATTCTGAAAGACCTCGCGGAAAATATCCAGCCCGACCCATTCACTGCCGGCGATACCTTCAAAGAAGTTAAATTCTTTGAACGCAATCTGTACCCCGTACATCGGCCCGTATTTAAAAATCAGGAAGTAAATGACCGGCAGCATAAGCAAAGCGTACAACTGCCAGTTTCTGCGTAAGTAAGTCGTGTTCTTCACTGCCTTCACTCTCCTCTCCTGCCCTTTGTATACGGCAGCGGCTGGAGGCCGTGACCGGCCTCCACTTGCGCATACCGTCCTCTTTCTACGCTCCGTCCGTTTATTTGGACGTCATTTCCTTATAAGCTGCCGTACGTTCATCGAGAATCGCCTGACCGCCGCTCGCCATATAATCTTTGATCATCGAATCATAAGTGCTCTCGAACTGCTCCGGCTTAATCATGGTCATCTTCACGATGATTTCCTGGAACTTGTCGGCCAGTGCCGTTCCGTATTTCGCTTCAGCCTCGATCGGATGGCCGAACCGTACCGGCTGAATGGTATCGACATTCGAGATTTCAACCGATTTCTTCATATCTGCCTGGAACTTCTCGGGAGTCTGGGCAATATAAGCCGCTTCATTCTTGGCATCATCACCGGCGAATTTACCGTTAACAATTACCGCAATATCCCCAAAGTTATACAGGCGGTCGGTAATTTCAGAGGTCGCGTCCGGTTTAACAACCGGAACTCCGTTCTCCAGAGTATAGTTCTCATTCTCCACACCGAACTGAATATCGAACAGGTTCGTATCCGAAGCCATCCAGTCGAGATATTTCAGCGCTGCTACAGCATTGCTGCTCGATTTCGGGATCATGACATACATTGCATTGGGTGCATAGGCCGGTTTGGCATGCTCACCCGCCGCATTCGTGAAGGTATCCACCGGAGTAATCGAGGCACCCGGCACATTGGTCTGCAGATTCTCATAGAAGTCATTCCAGGTGAAGTACGGCTCACCGGCATCCTCTGTATAGAAGCCTACCAGACCATTCTGCAGACTCTGCCATAGCTGCTTTTTGTCTTTATCCAGACCGAAGTCCTTGCTCATCAGCCCTTCATTATAGAGCTTATTCATGAATTTCAGCGCATCCTCGAAGCCCGGCAGCAGCGCCGGGTAATCGCTTGAGCCCAGCTGCTGGGTCAGCGTATACCGCTGCTCATCGGTAAGCGGCTTAATGAACGACCAGATCAGCGGTTCATACTGCGCAGCTGCCAGACTTACTCCGAACGGAATCACCTTGCCGCCAGTGTTGCCAGGATCTTGTTCCTTAAAGGCCTTAAGTGTAGTGTAGAGCTCTTCCGTATTCGTCGGTGCCGGCAGTCCCAGCTTATCCAGCCAATCCTGACGGACATATCCGGCGTATTTGCCAAGTACAAGCCTTCTGCCCGGAAGCGCGAACTGCTTGCCGTTGTATTGTCCGTAAGCCAGCGTGTCCTCGCCGAGGAACTTCTTCAGGTTCGGGGCATATTCATCAATTAGCTCTGTAAGATCGGTAAGCCCGCCCTGCTCGGCATACCGGTTGAACGTTCCCGAATCATAGGTGAACACGATGTCAGGCACTTCGCTTTTGCTGGCCATCAGCACATTCAGCTTCTGAATTTCCTCTGAGCGGGGAACAGGAACGAACTCTACATCAATGTTGTTCGGCTTACCGAACCGCTCCTGCACAAGCCGGGTCAGGTAACTGTCAGAGATCGTATAACCGGAAGGCGTATTCCCGCGGTCGAACACCTCTACCTTTAATGTAGCAGGCTCAGGAGACCCGGAACCGGCATTGCCGCTCGCCGTATCCTCCTTCGAAGAACACGCGGATAACAGCATTGTGGAGGCCATCAGCACCGCTATTGCCGGGCTTGCCCATTTCTTAGACCCTCTTGTTGTCATTCTCTCATCACCTTTCCCCTTATCAATGTCAGAAAACTTATCTTCAGTTGCCGATTAACTTGTTGTCAGCGCCTTTGATGTCACCTAGTATTACATGAGTTAAGCTAAGCGCACAATAAACCATTTTCCACCCTAAAACACACGTTATATATGTAAGAAAACCTTATAAACAAACAATTATCGTCCAAACAAACTGCTTTCAACTTGCTTATCTGCCCCATTACACAGCAAATCCCGCTTATTTTGGCCTTAGTGTATGTCAGCTATGCCTACCAGATAGCGAGTAGAAACGGCTTTGCCGTCCTTATAAAGGACGGTACCGTTTCAGCGAGAAATAGAATGATAATTTATAACGTGAAACATATAAATTCTTATATTTGCAAAAAAAGAATGCTCCCGCAGGAACACTCTTTCCTCTACTAAATATAACCCGGAGCCTGAGCAGACTCAGTGTGCAATATACGCGTCCACTTTATATCCGGAGCCGCTGCTGGTTAATTTGGCATTATAGTAACCCATGTTTCCATCCGGCTTGCATTTATAATCCCCGGAGCAGCCGCACACGAAGAATTTCGTCCGTGGGTATCCCGGATTAATATTGCTAAGCTTCCGGTAGAATTTATGTCCATGATGTGTGAAGATAGCCAGGACCTTGTCTCTGGCTTTTACCGGAATTGCCGAGAAGAACCTGGATGTCTCCGCAGCGCTGAGCACATGGCTGGATTCAACCGTGATCCCCTGCACTCTTAGCGGCCAGTGAAAATCAATAATATAGAAATAACGGTCATCCAGATTGCGCAGCAGATTGATACTCGCCGGAGTGAATTGTCCCAGAGCACAATCAAGCCATACATATTTCACCTTACCCTGTGTGCCCGGGAAATTCATCTGTCCGGTAACCGCCCCCAAGTATTGCGTAAATAGGGACCGGGTGCTTGCCTCCCAATTTCCTATAGAGGCCTTATACGGGATGCTTCCGAGCGTGCTTGTTACTGTATCCTTGAAGTCTTTGTAATAAGCGTTCGCATTATTCCCGTGATCCGCTCCTGCCTGTGCATTATCTCCGCCAAAGATGAAAAAGCGCTTATTGCCGCTGCCCACTGCTTTGGGCAAAAGACTTTTAAAAATACTCAAGCTGTTTCCGTATCCCACATGGCTGTCGCCAAACACCGCAAATTCTACGGTCTGAGCCTTTATTCTGCGTTTCACCCCGGGCACAGCCTGGCGCCTTGCAGGAAGCACCCTTTTCCGCTTTGGACCTGCCTGCCTCTTCACCTGAACCACCTCATATCAATAGATTCGCAATGCACAGTGATATCTACTATATATATGCGGAATGAATTGGCGGTTCTTGGACCTATGGATATGGACCCTCCCTTAGCTCGAACGCAGCGAAGTGATCTGTTTGGCCAGATACTGCGGCGAATACGGCATATCCTCCCGGAGCCAGGCGATAATCGTACCTATGAGGGCCGCAGAGCCGTACCACACGGCAATGTCCTTCTGAACCGTAACTTCCGAAGCGTTGCGGGTAGCCAATCTTCTCTCCACCCGGGTGGAAATGATATCAGCCATCAGCCTGAACAGACGATCGGTGAATATCGTACTCTTCCGCGACGTTAGCACAATTTTATAGAATTTCGCGTTCTCCGCAATATGCGTCAGCAGGCGCTCCAGCATCGGCCATTGCTCTCCTTCAGCCGCTTCAGCATTCCCCATATAACCGCTTACCACTTGAAGCACGTCCTCGGCCATATCATCCGCCATCTTCTCCATCATATCGGGGATATCCCGGTAATGCAGATAGAAGGTCACCCGGTTAATTTTGGCCCGTTCCGCGATGCGGTTGACCGTAATTTTCTCAATGCTCATTTCTTCCATCAGATCAATTACAGCCTCTCTCAGCAGTTGGCGTGTACGCAGGACACGCGGGTCCGTGTGCGGGGGAGTTTTCGTCATTTTAACCACTCCATTCTTCAACGTTCAAATCGCAGACTACACTTTTCGTTAAAATGTCGTTTATCACCTATATAAACTACAGTTATAGCTTAATCGTAAACTAATATACAGTTTTTCAGAAATCGTTGCTTGATTACATGAAAATTTCATCTATAATCTACTTTATACATTGTAAACTATACAACACACTGTAAATTTAGTCCATGATTCGGCGATTTGAAAGGATGGAGAATAGTGAGTAACAAGACAGACATTAAAGACAGTTCCATCAAAAAGGGACCTATTCTTTTCGTAATGATTCTCGGTGCCTTTCTGGCCACACTGAATCAGACGATAATGAGCGTTGCCACACCGGAGTTAATGCATGACTTCAATATCACGGCTGCAACGGCCCAGTGGCTGACCACCGGCTATATGCTGGTTAACGGTGTACTGATTCCAATCACAGCTTATCTGATGCAGCGTTTCACTACGCGCGAGCTGTTCCAGGCATCAATGTTTATCTTCTTCGCAGGAACGGTCGTCTCCGCTATGGCGACAAGCTTCCCGATACTGCTTACCGGACGTATGATTCAGGCAGCTGGTGCCGGTATTATTATGCCGCTGCTGACCAATGTCATCTTAACCCTGTTCCCGCGTGAGAAAAGAGGCGCCGCCATGGGGATGGTCGGACTCGCCATTATCTTCGCCCCGGCGATTGGCCCTACTCTGGCCGGATATATTATGGAACACTACTCTTGGGAGACTATGTTCTACGGCATGCTTCCACTCACAGTCATCGTAATCGTATGCGGATTTATTTATCTGAGAAATGTTGCAGAGCGTTCTTATCCAAAAGTCGACTTAACCAGCGTAGCCTTGTCCACCATTGGATTCGGAACCTTGCTGTATGGCTTCAGCCGAGCCGCCAGCGCAGGCTGGTCTAGCGCAGAGGTGCTGTTGTCGCTGGCTGCAGGTGTGATTTCCCTCGGCTTGTTCGTATGGAGACAGCTGGCTTCGGATAGCCCGCTGCTGGATCTGCGGGCCTTCAAATATAATATGTTCTCCCTGACCACTGTTATCAGCGTCATGGTTACGATTGTAATGTATGCAGATATGATGCTGCTGCCGCTCTACCTGCAGAACGCACGCGGCTTCACGGCGATGGAATCCGGCCTGCTGCTGCTTCCCGGCGCAGTTATTATGGGCTTGCTCATGCCGGTTACCGGCAAGCTGTTTGACCGCTTCGGTGCGAAATGGCTGGCCATTATCGGCCTGCTGATCACGATCCTCGCTACCCTGAGCTTCGTGAATCTGACCGACTCGACAAGCTATGCCTTTCTGATGCTCATGTCCACCGGACGCCGGATCGGAATGGCGCTGCTGCTCATGCCGATTCAGACCCTCGGGCTGAACCAGCTGCCATCCAAGCTTAATTCGCATGGTACAGCCATTTCGAATACTGTAAGACAAGTGGCCGGCGCTGTGGGTACTTCCCTGTTGGTTACCGTAATGACCAGCCGTACCACTACCCACATGAAGGATATGATGGTAAGTGGTGTACAAGACACCAAGGAACATATGATTACAGCAGCTTCCATCCAGGGTATCAATGATGCGTATCTGGTCATCGTGGGGATCGGCATCATCGGCCTGCTGCTCTCCTTCTTCATCAAGAAGGTAGGCCATGCATCGGAGAAAGAACCAGAAATGAAGCTTAAGACGGTTGTAGCCAAGGAAGTCTAATATCAAATAGCATGCTCAAGAGATCAGCGGGATTACACCTGCTGATCTCTTTGTATTCCTCGCATAAACCAAACGCTTGTAGTACAATGATATCTTGGCTGTACATTATAGAAGAAGAGTAAGAGGTGCCCGGATGGCTATTAGCTTCACGAAATCTATGCTTAACCGTTTAAATCAGGAAATCACAGAGATGGAATCGGGTATAGCAGAGCTACAGAAGAAGACCCACAAGACCCGGCTCAAAATTAACCAGATCGAAAAAGACTGCAAATTAAGCACTTCCCCCAGCGCACTTAGCAGCAAAATGAGCCGGATCACTAAATTACAGGCAGAACTCAAAAAAATCTCCCAGCAGCATTTAGAGCTGTCCAAGGAGATTAACAAAAAGAAGTCCACGCGCGCCCAGCTGCCTTCTGCGGAATAATCCGCTGTTGCCGGCTATGTCCGTGAAGCCATGCCAGATATTATTTTTGCGGGCCATAGCGGACACGCAGCCAGGCCAGCAAATAGATCACGCATAAGAAACCCCAAAAGTAATTAGCAAATATACTCTGTCCTAAGGCTACAGATAGCAGGATATGATATACACAGGTAAATACAAAGAAAGCAATTAATAACCGGGTTATCGCTCTGTAGGATGACGGCTCCTGGATGGTACTTCTTGAAATGATGTAGGCAAAGACAATGGCTAGCGCCAAAGATAATACGATCCTCAGATTGTAAATGGTGAATACATCCTGCAATGTAATCACAGCCGCCAGCACAAGAAAGTACGCCGTCATAGTGACGCTATTTCTGGTTTTGGTTTTCATTTTACCCCTCCTGAGTGCATAATTTTACGACTAAACAAATACCTTCCCATTAAGAAATAGCCCGCAGATAACAACACAAGCACAATAATTTCTGGAAGAATCTCGCGGAAACCGGCGTTGTTAATCAGGATCTTGTTCATCGCACTTACAGCATCAAGTGTCGGCACGAATGTCAACAGCTCAATCTCTTTGCCCATAACCGTGAATAACTTAACCGGCGGAACTTTGAAAAAAATCCCGGCCAGGAACATCATGGGCGTCACCACCACATTGCCGATGATGAAGGCCTCCAGCGAAGTTCTGCAAAAAGCCGCAATGATCAGACCGATGCCAATGGCTGAGAAGGTTGCGATCAGACTGACCAGGTAGGCCAGTGCATAGGAGCCGGAAGATGAGAAGCCCAGCAGTAGGCTGGAAGCAAAAACAAGGGGCAGCATGATCGCTGCGAGCACCATCTGCGACAAGCTAACACCTGCGCAGAATTCAAACGCTCTGACTTTGGACAGAATAATCCGCTGAATCGTCCGGTTCTCCAACTCCCTCGTCACCACCATCGAGCTTAGAATCAACAGGAAAAAGACCGAAAATACCATGAGTCCCGGAGCCATATTCTCAAATTCCGATTGGACCTTCACTTCACCGGTTTTCTCATATACAATCTGCACCGGATTCTCCGCCATGCCGTTCGTCCACACAAAATTGTGGATATAGTTCTCCACGAAGCTGCTGATGAAGCTGTATGTCAGATTGGCGGGATTACCGAGCAGCTTCAACTGTACCTGTGAGGACTGGCCGTAAGGCTTGTTGCTGAGCAGCGACTCACTGAAGCCAGCCGGAATGTACAAATGCGCATCATATGTTCCTTTTCTAATCCCCTCCAGTAACTCCTGCTTGTCATAATCCGCCTGAATGGTCTTAAACATCGTATTTCCGTTCGGATACTCGCTGCTTACGATTTGCTGCACCAGACTGCCGCCAAGCTCCCCCTGATCTTCATTTGATATCGCAAGCGAATAAGTATAGAATCCCTGCCCGAAGGCCAGTCCAAAGATGACGATAAAGACGATGGGGGAAAGAATGGTTAGCAGGACCGCCTTGTAATCCCGAAACTGCTCCACTAAGCTTTTTTTGAACACAGCCCATACTCTCATTCCCGCAAGCTCCTTCCCGTGAGCTTAATGAATACATCCTCCAGCGTACTTTGCCTTAGAGTGAAAGTTAACGGATTACCGTATATGGAGGTCAGCCGGCCAAGAATACGCGGAACAGCCTCAGTCAGGCGGGCTCCAGTGAACCGGATGCTTGCATCCTTAAAGTGCACGGTATACTCCGGTGAATCCAGCTGCGATGTCCTCTGCACCGGTTCCTGATAATAGATCTCCAGCGTCTCTTCAGGAGCAATCTTCTGCTGAAGCACAGCGGGTGTGTCACATACCAGCACTCTTCCCCGATCCATCACAGCTACTCTGGAAGACAGGCGCTGTGCCTCATCCATATTATGCGTAGTAAGCAGTACCGCACCGGAACGCGACAGCGATATGATGAAATCTCTAACCAGTACCCTGCTCTGCGGATCAAGCCCGGCTTCGGGTTCATCCAGGATGATCAGCTCGGGATCATGAATGACCGACAAAATGATATGCAGCCTTCTCTGCATGCCCCCGGATAAATTCTTCGCCAGCACCTTACGCTTATCCGCGAGCCCGACGCTTTCCAGCAGCATAGCTGTACGTTGTTTAATCCATTGCCTGTCCATTCGATTCAAATCCCCTACAAAATGAAGCTGTTCTTCGCAGGTTAATAACGGCCATAGCTGTAATTCCTGACTGCAGACTCCCACCCGCTTGTTCAAAGCACGGTTGCTCCGGGACGGGATACCGCCAATGGCGATGCAGCCTGTGTCCGGTTCCAGTGTACCGGAAATCAATTGAATAGCCGTTGTTTTGCCGGCGCCATTTGGACCCAGCAGACTGAAAATCTCACCCCGCCTCACCGTGAAGGACAAGCGGTCAACTGCCTTGAAGCTGCCAAAGCTTTTATCCACTTCCTTCAATTCCAACAGCATCTCGTTCATTCTTCTCACACTCTCCTGAACAGTTCTGATACGGGCCTCATACCGAAAGCAACTCTCATTTCTGTTATTTTATCCCACACTTCTCTATTCGTCTGTGATCAATGACAAAAAAACCCAAAGGGATTGGCTCCCTTTAGGTTTCTTGAAATTTTGTCCGGCTTGTCAGGACTACGGTCAATTATTCACTGCGCAGTGCAGCAACCGGGTCCTTCTTCGCTGCCATCTTGGCCGGAATCGCACCGCCGAGCATAGTCAGCAGGACGCTGATCACGCCTAGAATGAGCGCATGCAGCGGGTTAAGCTGAGCCACATTCTTCAGCTCGGTCAGGTTATACAGAATCGCGTTAACCGGAATGGTCAGCAGATAGGTAATGCCGATCCCCAGAATCCCCGAGCAAGCCCCGATAATGAAGGTCTCGGCATTGAAGACCCGTGTAATATCCTTCTTGCGGGCCCCCAGCGCACGCAGTACGCCGATCTCCTTCGTCCGTTCCATAACGGAAATGTAAGTGATGATCGCAATCATAATCAGTGACACCACGAGGGAAATTGCTGCAAAAGCAATCAGCACCATCGTAATTCCGTCCATAATCCCGCCGGAAATGTTGGTGACAATAGCCGCCAGATCGGTATACTGCACCTGATCCTCCGTTGCCTTCCCTTCATTCCATTTGTCCAGATAGGCTGTAACGGATTCTTTGGCACTGAAATCAATCGGGTACAGCGAGACTGCGCTTGGAATTTCAGTTGCCCCCAGAGCGGCAAGTGCATCGTCTTTAGTCAAGGAAGCCATACTGCCTGCTGCTGCCATACCAGCGTTCATGAGGGGAGAACCGCCCATTGCACCACTCGAAGCCATGCCGGCTACCCCTTCTGACAAGGCCTGCCCTGTCAACACATTGATATCTGCGGCTTCCTGTGCAAGTACAATCTCAGATTTCTGTGCATCGGCAATGAACGTTGCGGCTAGCTCATCGGAATAGACAATGCCGGGAGACAGCGTAGAAATGCTGGAACCTTCCTGCCCGCGGAGAACACCAACAATGTTCAGCGTCACGGCATTAGGACTGTTGTAGAGACCGGTCAAATCAGCAGCTGTTCCATTGACAACAAACTGCTCGCCATTTTTCTTATAATAATCATTGTTCATTACCAGCTTCAATTGAGTTCCGACAAGATCGCTCAGATTGATGCTCTTAGCTTTATAATCCAGACCCAGAGCATCCACTGCTGCATCGGTCAGACGGTTGTATTCATCCACGATGAGCACAAGATCGGTCTTCTCTGTAGGGAATGATCCTTCCAGCAGGTCATAGTACTGCTCCAGGTAGCTTCCCGAGGCACTGCCCTGTTTGCTTGGATATGGGGCTACAGTGATATTGCTTTTATCCAGCGTGGTTGCCTTGTCCCCATCCATAACCAGCCAGTTCATATTCACGGTACGGGTATAAGAGACGCCGTCAATCAGCTTAGGATCGATTCCATCCAGATACTCGATATACTCCTTGGTCAATACATTCGTATGCATGGCTGAGTTTACGGTCGGGTCATACGGATAGAGCTTTTTATCTGCCGGATATGAGGTAAGTTCCGTTGACTCTTGACCCGGAGGGCCTGCATTCTGCAAATTAATCGCCGTCTGGTTGATCGAGACCGGGAAGTTGGAGAGTGCCCCGGTTTCGTACGAGCTGATCTGTTTATCGAAGCCGTTGGACAAGGACAGGATCAGCGCGATGCCAATAATTCCGATACTTGAGGCAAAAGCGGTCAACCCCGTACGCCATTTCTTGGTGGCGATATTTTTACCGGATAATTTCAGTGCTGTGAAAAAGCTCATGCTCGTTTGTTTCAGCTTATAAGCACTTGAGGCCTTCTGCGTGGGCAGCGGATTGCTGTCCGAGATCGCATGACCGTCCGAGAAGCGGATGACGCGGTCGGCATAGCTCTCTGCCAGCTCCGGATTATGGGTAACCATGATCACCAGCTTATCCTCCGCAATGGTCTTGATCAGCTCCATGATCTGCTCACTGGTCTCTGAATCCAAGGCGCCTGTAGGCTCATCCGCAAGGATAATGTCCGGATTGTTCGCCAGCGCACGGGCAATCGCTACACGCTGCATCTGTCCGCCTGACAGCTGATTCGGCTTTTTGTGCACATGATCCTTCAGTCCAACCTTCTCCAGTACTTCAAGCGCCTTGCGGTGCTTCTCGGCTGAAGCTATCCCGCTGAGCGTCATCCCCATCTCCACGTTGTCTGTAATGCTCAGATGTGAGATCAGATTATAGCTTTGAAAAATAAAGCCGACACTATTATTACGGTACGCATCCCACTCGCTGTCTTTGAAGCGCTCTGTCGATTGGCCGTTGATGATCAGCTCTCCGCTGTCATACTGATCCAGCCCGCCGACGATATTCAGCAGCGTGGTCTTGCCCGAGCCGCTTTGGCCCAGAATCGCAACGAATTCGCTTTCCCTGAAATTGAGATTCACTTTATCCAGTGCAACCTGTGTAAATTCGCCGGTCTTGTAGCTCTTGGTGATGTTTTTTAATTGCAGCATTGTCCGATCTCCCTTTCCATCCCTGTAATCATTAGTCTCTCTGAAATCTTCTAGTCTTACTGTACCCCAGTATAGCCGCCCAATATAAACTAAACCTAAACTCCCAGTTGAGACTGGCTTGATCTTGATGAGGTATACTAAAACAAGTACTTTGGCTTCGAGGGTTACTCCGGTACTTTGCGGGGAACCCATAACCATATAAACAAGCTATACGTTGAATTACATGGAACCGTTCCAGGAGGAGACCTTATGTTTAATATTCTTGTGGTTGAGGATGATGCCAAGTTACGCCAGCTCTTCTGTACCGTACTCACCAGAAATGGATACCAGGCCTTGCCGGCCGTGAATGGCGAGGATGCGCTGGACGTGCTGGATAAGGAATATATTGATCTGATTATCTGCGATATTATGATGCCCCGGATGGATGGCTTCGAGCTGACGCGGACGCTTAGGGACAACAATCAGCAGCTTCCCATTCTTATGGTGACCGCACGGGAGAATTTTGCCGATAAGCAGCAGGGCTTCCTCGTCGGAATCGATGATTATATGGTCAAGCCGATCAATGTGAATGAGATGATCCTGCGTGTCGGGGCGCTGCTGCGCCGGGCCAAAATCATCAGCGAACGCAAAATTGAATGGGGAGAAACCGTGCTGGATTATGATACGTTAACTGTAATTCAGGGCCATGAGAGTATCCTGCTTCCGCAGAAGGAATTCTATCTCCTCTACAAAATGATCTCTTATCCCAATAAAATCTTCACCAAGCAGCAGCTGATGGATGAAATATGGGGGATGGATTCCGAATCCGATGAGCATACGGTGGTGGTTCATATTAACCGCCTGCGTGAGCGATTCAGGGATAGCGCTGATTTTGAAATCGTCACCGTCAGGGGACTAGGCTATAAGGCGGTGAAACGGGGATGAGGAGCGGCAAAAACAGCGGCCTGTGGTGGTATTTTGTATCCATGGTATTTATCATCATTCTGTCGTTTGTCTTCATTATGGCCGTGCTGGCCTTCCTGTATTTCCGGGTAGAAAATAACACCTGGGAGCACGGAAACCCCTTCCCGCCTATTCTGACTATGGTGTTATTCAGTCTGGTCATCGGGACTACCATCAGCATTATGGTAGGCCGCAAAATATTGTCCCCGATTACGGACTTCAGCAAAGCGGCCAAGGAGATCGCAGGCGGCAACTTCGACATCTATTTGAATGAGTCGCACCGCGTCAATGAGATCAGTGAGGTGGCACATCACTTCAATCTCATGGTCCAGGAGCTGCGCAGCATCGAGACCCTGCGGAATGACTTCGTTGTCAATGTATCTCACGAATTCAAGACCCCTATTGCGGCTATCGAAGGGTACGCCATGCTTCTGCAGGAAGAAAACCTGAGCAAAGAGGAGCATGACGAATACACCGGAATGATCATCGAAAGCTCACGGCAGCTGTCCAATCTGTCCGGCAATATCCTCAAAATATCCAAGCTCGAAAATCAGGAAATGCTTACCGAGCTGGCTGAATACCCTCTGGATGAGCAGCTCCGCCAGGCGCTGTTGCTGCTGGAGTCCCTCTGGTCTGCCAAGCAGCTTAATCTTAATCTCGACCTGGAGGAGCAGCGCTATTATGGAAATGAAGAGCTGATGATGCAGGTGTGGCTCAATGTGCTTGGCAATGCGATCAAATTCACACCGGAGGGCGGGGAAATTTCGGTCTCCATTCAAGCTGACAGCTCCTGGATCTCCGTAATGATCTCCGACACCGGGATCGGGATGGCTCCGAAGGTGCGTAAGCATATCTTCGAGAAATTCTACCAGGGCGACCCCGCCCGCGCCGCCGGAGGCAACGGCCTCGGCCTGCCGCTGGCCGCGCGCATCATCAGCTTAAGCAAGGGAACCATTGAGGTGCGCAGCGAGCCGGGACAAGGCTCGGCGTTTACGATCAAGCTGCCGGTTGCGGGGGAGTGAGCGGGAGCGGCAGACGAAGAGGAGGGGAGAGCGGGGGAAGAGGAGGGCAGCGGCGGAGCAGTTGCCCCTCAGTGTCACCTGACGCCCGCTTTTGGCGGAATTAGTGGGATTTATCCCTCTAATTTCGGCGTGCCAACTGAATGTGGCGGAATTAGCGGGATTTATCCCTCTAATTCCAGCATTCCGCCCGTTTGGGGCGGCATTAGCGGGATTTATCCCTCTAATTCCAGCCTTTCGCCCACTTGGGGCGGCATTAGTGGGATTTATCCCTCTAATTCCAGCCTTTCGCCTCGTTGGAGCGGCATTAGTGGGATTTATCCCTCTAATTCCAGCCTTTCGCCCAGTCGGGGCGGCATTAGTGGGATTTATCCCTCTAATTCCAGCATTTCGTCCCGTTGGAGCGGCATTAGTGGGATTTATCCCTCTAATTCCAGCATTTCACCCGTTTGGGGCGGCATTAGCGGGATTTATCCCTCTAATTCCAGCCTTTCGCCCACTTGGAGCGGCATTAGTGGGATTTATCCCTCTAATTCCAGCATTTCACCCGGCTAGGGCGGCATTAGTGGGATTTATCCCTCTAATTCCAGCATTCCGCCCGTTTTGGCGGCATTAGCTCTACCATAACTCTATGTCCATAAAAGATGGAATAAGCTCATACCGGCACACTCTGTTGCCCCCCTGCACCAACACAGGTTTAAACTTACCTTTTTCACATAGAGAATTCATATATTTCTTTACTGTACGTTGATCAATCGCAAGTTCGTTCACCACCTCCACTGGCCGGAGGAACCCGTTCTTACGGCTGGCAATCCGCAGAATATCCAACTCTATCCTCGTATATTGCCGGCTTCCTTCATCCGTATTTTTCAACAAACATGGAGTAAGTAAGGCTTTCAGCAGAGAAATTGTCAGCTCCGGCGATGATTCCAAATCATCATAAGGGATCGCAACCACACGGTACCCGGCAATTTGCAGATACGTTTCCCTGTTAAGTTCCTGGCGGTATCTGGTCCGGTCTATATTCTGAACATGCGGCCCGTACCCTTTCACCTCGATAGCTACCTTAACCTGACCCGGCTTCCATACAAAGTCAACAAAATAGGGTCTTCCCCGCCAATCCGCAACCTCATACTCCGGGTGAAGATCGTCCATATTCCCGAAAATCGGCCACCACACCCGCTCCACAAACATTTGCTCGCCATGCCGGTGTCCCCGTTCCAGACGGTCCAGACGTTCCCCGGTTCTCCGTTTCTTGTGATACTCCAGCCATTGGTGATGCTCTTCAGCGAACCCCATTCCTGCCTCCTTCTCTGCACAAAAAAATCCCGCACCCAAAGATCCATGAGTACGGGATGTGCTTCATCCTTTTTATAGATTATAGTTCGTGCTGCTCACCAGCGTCAATGATATCGTTGGCCTCCGGCAACTGGCGCGGGACCAATACCCCTGCTGTTCTATAATGGAGCTGATAATTAATCCGGCGTAAAGGTCAGTGTTGTGATGAACCCGGCCGGAATGTAATTCACGCTGTCTCCCGCTATCCGCACCAGCACCGTTACCGCACCGCAGAAGACCGGCGGGTTGACTGGATCATAGGCAGTCCAATTCAAGCCCCCATCGCTGGAATACTCCATCTTCTCGTTCGCACCTGTAATGGTGTTGGCAACATCATCTGCAGTTACATTGGGCGGCCATGGCGGCTGAGCGAACAGAGTCACGGACAAGGCAGAGTTATTCCCTGCTGCCAAGGTGAAGTTATCTGCTGCATAGGCCTTCGTAGTACTTACACCCAGACTGGCTGCACCCGCAACAAGGATTCCGATTAAAGAGAGACGGATGCATTTATCGACAGTTCTCCTCATCATTTCAACCTCCACATCTTATTAAATGAGAAATATAACACAGATCATATTATATCTTATTCTGGATAATTATTCCTTTAAAATTGTAAATTTAATATAAAATTTTGGATTAACCGCAGATTCACTCTATAGTCTTAATCATTTTGCTAAGAAAGAAGCATCTTACCAGTGTCAAAAACACAAATAAATAGGCCAACCAGAAGTTTCTGGCTGACCTAATACTACGAAAGAGATTCCCGCAGGGCGGAAATTGCTACCACACCCGCGCAAGGAAATCTCTTATTGGGTTGAATCAAGTTAACCCGTGCTACTTCTCAACCGCCCAGCACTGCCGCTCAGTTCTCACGGTATCACCGGTCTGTATTGCCTGCTCAATCATCAATCCGAGGTACACGTCCTGTGAGGCCTGCTCCAGTCCGTAGAATCCGGGGCCGCCGGCGGCATAGGCGGACATCTTGTCCAGGCAAGCCGCAATCGCGATCTCATCATCATATAATCTGGCAGGGGTGAACGGATTGTTGTAGAGCCATTGTTCGCCGCAGATTATCCCTTGAAGATAATAGCCTTCGGCATTCTCCTGTTCCCCCTTGTTGATGCGCTTCAGCTCCAGCTGAAGCGGCACCAGGTTGTCCTGCTGAATCAGCACACGGTTATCGAAGATTTCTCCCCGTTCTCCGCGCACGGAGAGGTGATTCGAACGGGTCCAGGAACGGTGCTGATCCTTGGTGAAGTCGTAAATCCCCAGCCGGTCTCCGAAATCCAGCCAGGCCAGATCCCTTTGCAGAGGAATCAGCTTATCCTTGGCCGGAGGGCCGCTGCGGGTAGGGCCGTTAACCCAGCGGGACCCGAACCGCATAGCCCTAATATTGGCCTCCTCGAACTCAATGCCGAGCATCCTGCGGATCAGGCTTGCTCCATGATACATTTGCGAAACGGACACCGTTGTTTCCGTGATCCGTCCGAGCCTGCCCGAGCGGATCAGCGACAGCCGCGCCTCTTGCACCGGATGATACGGATACTGCTCGGCAACCTGAATCCGCGCTCCGTGCATAGTCAGTTCCTTGTGCAGCTGCTCAAGCTCCGCCAGACTTGGGGCTGGCGGCGTCTCCGTCAGCGCCGGTATACCGCGCTCTGCCAGGCGGTACAAATAATCCAGAGAGTCCCGGCCGCTGACCGAGACCAGTACGAAATCGGGGGTTTCGCTAGTAAGCAGTTCTTCAAGAGAACGGTAAGTCTGAACCCCCCATGCTTCTTCCATGGCTCTGCCTTTGGCGGCATCCCTTACTACAAGCCCGCTAATCTGAAAGCGGTCCGGCATGGAACGGGCGATTCTGAGGAAATATTGGGCGCGGAAGCCCGCACCGCCGATAATACTGAACTTAACTGTCATATTCTTACCTCCCTTATCAACTGCCAACAGGAAATCGTGGAGCATGGGCGAGAATACCGTCCCTCGTGTACAGCATACTGTCCTTAGTTATTGGAAGAGTTACCGGCCGCCCGGTAATCGAGGCTTCATAGATGGCGGTGACCAGCTCCAGCGTCTTCCTTCCTTCATGCCCGTCAATCAGAACACGCTGCGCCGGGTCCCCGATCGCTTTCAGCATATCGTCAATTTGTCCGGCATGTCCCGTATATTGCAGGGGGGCTATGCTGCTGCAATACCGCTCGATCTCTTCCTCCAGCCCGGTATTCCGCTCCGGGAATCCATTGTCACGCGAAGAAGAAGCATACACCTTCCAGGGTGCTGAGATACGCGCCTTCTCCCCCTGGAACACCAGCTGCTGTTCTTCTCCGTGATGAACGATGGAGCTGGTAACCTGGGCCAAGCCGCCTCCCGGATAAGACAGAATGGCGATTGACAGATCCTCCAGCTGCGACTTGTCATGCGAGGTATTCCGGATGACTGCCTGAACGGTCTCCGGCATGCCGATCATCCACAGCAGCAGATCCATTTGATGTACTCCATGGCCCAGCGTAGAGCCTCCCCCTTCTGCCTCCCAGGTTCCCCTCCACCATACATCATAGTAGCTCTGCCCTCTCCACCAGAAGGAATCCGCCTGGGCATGTACAATCCTGCCCAATAATCCGGAGTCCAGTGTAGCCTTCAATCTCCTGTTGGAATCCAGGAAACGGTTCTGTCCGACGACGGACAGGATACGGCCCGATTCAGCCGCCGCAGCCAGCATGCGGTCGCACTCTTCAAGCGACAGTGCCATAGGCTTCTCCACCAGCACATGCTTGCCAGCCCGCAGGAAGTCGGCAGCAATCTGCGCATGGGAATGAGGGGGGGGCAGATGGACACCATATCCACTTCCTCATCGTTAAGCAATTCGCGGTAATCCTGTACAAACCTGCTCTCCAGCCGGAATCGGTCCCGGAGCGCATCAGCCCGCTCTTTCCGGTTGTCTGCCAGCGCAACTACTGTGCAGCGGTCTGCAAACAAGGCGAAGGCCTGCAGATGAACAGCCGCTATTGAACCCGTACCGATTATAGCTATGCGAATCATAATCTCTCACGCTCCCGAATTTCCGAATGTTACATTTACGCTTTACTTAGTTGATCAGCTCTGTAGGGTTCATACCGGTAATTTTCTTGAACAGCGTGCTGAAGTAAGGGATGTTTTTGTAGCCGACCCGTTCCGCCACTTCGTAGACCAGCATCTTCCGTTCCATTAACAGCTCTCTTGCTTTCTCAATCCGCACCCGGGTCAGGTAATTGTTGAAGGTCTCCCCGGTAATATTCTTGAATATAATGGACAGATGATTCCGCGAGATATATACCTTGTCTGACAGATCCGCCAGCGTAAGCTCTTCCGCATAATGCTCATGAATGTAACTGGTCATGAAATCAACAACCTGCCTGTGTTTGCTGCTGCCTTTCCATTGCCGGCTGGCGCAGATCGTGGTTATTTTGGCGGACAACCAGCCTGCCAGCTGGTCGGGCACTGCCAGATTGCCGATTTCTTTGGCAATCTGGTCATTGGTGAACAGATCATCCAGCACCAGTCCCGATTCATACAGCGAGTAGGTTATGATCCCCCACAGTTCACTGCCAAGCATCTGCACGTAGCCGGCGGAGACCCCTTGCTGTTTCTGCAGCTCGGTGACATATTCGCTTACAAGCTGCTGCGCTTCGGCTTCCTGTGTAGCCTTCATCGCAGCAGCCAGCTTATAGGAGAACTTGACCGGAAACAACGCCCCCCTCTCCTGCCTGCCGCTGTTGCTCTCCCGGTACTGATACACTTCATAAGCCGGATTCATCCGCAAGGCTCCCTGATCCATCGCGCGGAAGGCCTCTTCTGTCGATTCGGGGATCTTCATCCACGTATCCTTTAGGCTCCCGATTCCGATACGTATTACCAGCCTCAGGTATGAGCTGATGCTGTCGATCAGCCGGGTTCCAAGCTCTTCCAGCTGCTCCGCACATTCTTCCCCGGGATGAATAATTAATAATGCCCTATAGCTGTTCAGCTCTGTATATTCCATGTCCGTGAAAAACCTGCGCGCAACCTCACAGGCAATATTGCTGACGGCGAAGCGAAACAGATTCCAGTCGGAGACAGAGAAGGAGCTGGCCCGCTCATCGCGGATCAGCTCAATACCGATGGTGGCATGCTTGCGTTCCAGCCAATACTGATAAGAAGGCGGCAGGTGGGTATTGTTCCGGTAAGAGGGGTCCAAGGTGCCGACTGCTGCGGAACGAACCCATTCTTTCTCGACAAAGGGCTCATACAGCATCATCTTCAGCTCAAGCTCCCCCTGTCTGATCCGCTCCTCCTCCTCCTTGATCAGCTCCTCAATGATCTTGCCCAGTATCGACTTAAGCGTCGGCAGACTGATCGGCTTGGAGACATAGTCACTTACTTGAAGCCTGAGTGCTTGCCTGGCATGCTCAAAGTCTGAATATCCGCTCAAAATAATAATTTTCCCCTTGAAGCCTTCCTTCCTTAGATGCTCCATCATCGTTAGACCGCTCATCACCGGCATATAGATATCGGTGATCACAATATCCGGACAGGCTGCGCGGATCATCTCCAGGCCATCCTCCCCGTTAAGTGCTTCCCCGGCCCATTCTGCATCCAGCTCATCCCATGGGATCGCCCGCTTCATCCCCTGGAGGACCTGGCGCTCATCATCAATAATGGCGATTTTCCACATCGTCTCTGCCTCCTTAAGCTTCCTTGCTATCACTATCCGCTGCAACGTTATCTGCCCTGCACGGTGAGGGAAGCGCTTACCATTTGTGCCTTCCACTTAGCTCTTTCTATGCTCGCTTAGCCGCTGCCCCGGGGCCTCTGTAAGCAGAGGCAGACTCACCTCTACTCTGGTTCCGCCTTCTTCACGTTCCTTCAATGTAACCCCATAGTCATTGCCGAAATATCCGGCAATTCTCTCCCGCACATTGCGAATGCCATAGCCGCCGGTATGGCGGTTACGCGGCCGCTCCTCCGGCTGCTTCAAGCCTGCTCCGTTATCATCAATAATAATCTGCAGCGCCTCCTCCGCTCTGCCTATATAGACAGATACAACACCGCTGCTCTGCTTATTGAAGCCGTGCACGATTGAATTCTCCACGAACGGCTGCAGGGTAAGCTTCGGGATGTACACATCCTGCAGCTCCGGGGCTGCCTCTATCTTGTATTCCAGCCCTCCCCCCCAGCGGAGCTGCTGGATTTCGAGATAACACCGGATGTGCAGCAGCTCTTCAGAGAGCTTAATGAAGCTCGCCCCGTTGGATAAGCCGATCCGGAACATCTGTCCCATCAGCTCCAGAATCCGGCTGAGCTCCTCCTGCCCGGCATCGATTGCCATCCAGTTCAGCTGATCCAGCATATTATAGAGGAAATGGGGATTGATATTGGCCTGCAGCGCTTCAATCTCAGCTTTCCGCTGCTGCTCATAACGCCGTTCCAGCGAGAGATACAGCTCCTCAATCCGCTCATTCTGCTTGCGGTATCCGGAGAATAAATAACCGAATTCGTTCTCATAATCTGTGGGCAGCTCCTCTTTATGCCCTCCAACAGAGTACATCTTCATAGCGCTTACAAGCTGTTTGATCGGCTTGGTAAACTGCTTGCTCAGATAGTGAGTCAGCAGCAGCACCAGCAGGATCGCTGCAATACCAATCAGGCCAATCCACTCTGCGAGCTTCAGACTGCTTGCCGTAATCTGCTTCCATGACGTGAATTCGATCAGCGTCCAGATGGAGTTATCCATTCGGGAATAGACCAGCAGAGTGTTGCCGGAACCTGCTTTGCCCAGAATATGCACATACCCCGACTTCTTACTCTTGAGATCGATCCACTTAGACCACTCGTTCTGTTCGAGCGTCTCCCCGATCCTCAGAATCTGCTTCCCTTCGCTGTCGGCCATGATACGGTTTGACCCGGAGGAATTGCCGGTCAGCAGCTGCCGGATTTCCTTGGCTTTAATGTGGACGACGAGCACGCCCAGATAGTCATTCTCATACATGATTTTCCGGGCGAAGCTAAGCACCGGGACGTCCCCCTGAAAGCTGGGAATGGTATATTCCCCGGACCAGGCGAAATCGCTTTTCACCAGACGCTTGGACCATTCCTGCTTATCCAGATCAACAATATTCCGGAACTGGATGTAGCTTTGGCTCTCACTCGGCATAGGCTCATCCATATACAGATCAATTCCCTGAATTAAAGGAATGGCATAGGTCAGATTGGCGAGCGCACTTTCTACGCCTACACGCCTGCGGTAGCGCTCGAAATCATCCTGCCTGTTCCGGAGAAAAGTGGTCAGCTCGTTGTCACGTGAGCTGGACAGTGAAATCTGCTCAATCATATCCAGCCGCGTTGTAATTTCATTATTCAGTTCGTCCAGCAGCCGCTGCTGGTAATGGGAGGTCGTCTGCACGAGGGCTTTGGATGAATTGCTGTAGCTTGTCCATGCCGTAACTGCGATTACTAGAATGAGCACAATAGCAAAGCTGTGGAAAAACAGGCGGTCGATTCTGAATTTTTTAAAAGGATTGGTCAAGTCCGTACCTTCCTTCACTTCCGGTTCACACGAAAGAAACGGTAAAGCTGCGAATGAGGCTCGGGCGCTTTACCGTTATGTGACGGATGTTTTTTTACATCTTATCCCTTTATCCCTGTTGTCGCAATCCCGTCTACGAAATACTTCTGCAGGAACATGAAGACAACAGTAGCCGGAAGAATGGATACAAGCGACATAGCAAGCAGCTGGCCCCACTCCGCCGCAGATTGGGAATCGTTGATCATGCGCAGCGCAAGGCCGACTGTATACTTATCCACCGTGTTGATGTAGAGGAGATGGCCCAGGAAATCATCCCAGTTCCACAGGAAGCAGAAGATGGTCACCGTAACGATCGCCGGGAAAGCCAATGGCATAACAACTCTCCAGAAGATGCCGAACCAGGAGCATCCGTCGATTTTGGCTGATTCATCAAGCTCTCTTGGAACCCCGCGGATGAACTGGATCAGCAGGAAGACGAAGAAGCTCCCGCCCGCCCCGCCTGCCAGCAGATGGGGAATGATAAACGGTAAATACGTATTGACCCAGCCCAGCTGATAAAATAAAGCATATTGCGGGATGATCAGCACCTGTCCGGGCATCATCAGGGTCAGCATCAGAATCGAAAACCAGAAATTCTTCAGCGGAAAATCCAGTCTCGCGAAACCAAAGGCAACCAGCGTACAGGATAACAGGGTTGCAATAATGACAGCAATTTCAAGCCCGAAGGTGTTGAGATAGAAATCTGTAAAAGTGTGGCCGGGAACCGAATTCCAGCCCTTGGTGAAATTGTCCCAATGCGGGACCGCCGGGAAGATTCCCGGTGAGCTAAGCTCGGTGCTGTCTTTCAGGGAAGCTCCAATCCACCAGACAATCGGATAGACCATGACGAAGCTGAAGAGAATCATGAACAGATGACGGATTGCCGGCTTCCATTTCAATGTTGTCATTTACGTTGTTTCCCTCCAGTGTCTGTTTCATAGAATACCCAATACTTCGAGGTGTAAGAGATCAGGACGGTTGCAGCAACGATGGCGACCAGCATAATCCAGGCGAGTGCGGAAGCGTAACCCAACTCGTAACGGCTGAAGGCCCTCTCATACAGATACATTGCATAGACATAGGTGGAATTCATCGGCCCTCCGTTCGTAATCACAAAAGCGGAAGTGAACATCTGAAAGGCGCCAATGACAGCCATGATCAGGTTGAAGTAGAGGATCGGTGACAGCATCGGCAGGGTGATTCTGAAGAATTGCGTTCTCTTGCTGGCCCCGTCAACCGAGGATGCCTCGTAGAGATCATTCGGGATCTGCTTCAGTCCTGCGAGAAAGATTACCATGGTGGAGCCGAATTGCCAGACGGTCAGCAGAATCAATGTGCCAAGAGCTGTGTCCGGATTGGTAATCCAGCTTTTCCCCTCTATTCCAAACACAGCAATCAGCTTGTTGAAAATCCCTTCTACTCCGAAAATGTTACGCCAGAGCAGGGAGACCCCGATGCTGCCGCCGATAAGCGACGGGAAATAGATCGCCGTACGGTAAGAACTAATTCCTCTCACCGCTTTGCTGAGAATCATGGCAACGAATAGAGCGGCTGCCAGCTTCAGGGGCACGGATGCAAGCACATACATGACGGTTACTTTGGCAGATTGAATAAATTTCGGGTCCGCCGTAAAAATCCGTTCATAATTGCGGGACCCGATCCATTGCATCGGCTGCATCAAAGTGTAGTCGGTAAACGAATAGTACAGCGATAAGAATAACGGATACGCCGTCAGCGCCAGAAACCCGATCAGCCAGGGCGCAATAAATAAATAGCCCGCAAGCGGAGCGTTCCATCTGCTGCGAAAGTAGGAGCTTTTTCTCGGCAATGGAGCCGCTTCGGCTAAAGTCGTTGTGGAACGGTTCATCTGTAGGTCACCTCTTGTGGTCAATTTGGATAACTCAAGTATATAATTGGCCCACACCCGGCTAAATGAGGGGAATGCTCGAATTCTTTCAAAATATAACGGTAATTCCAGGGAACCAAATAGTCCGGAATAAAGCCCGGGACATGGCTGTCCCGGGCTTTTCGTTCAACTATAGAATATATATGCCTTACGCTATAAATAATCCTTCTATTTCTCGTAGGATTGCGCTGCTTCCTTAAGCTGCTTATAAGCTTCTTCAGGCGTGGATTTCCCGAAGCTCAGCTGGTCACGGACAAGCACCCAGTCTTTATCCACGAAGTTCGTCCAGCCTCCGGCTCCGGCCGACCAGGTCTGGCCATCCGGCTCAGTAGCACGAAGGAGCCCTAATCCTACTTTATCCAGTTCACTCATGTTAGCTTCCAGAAGGGCGGCATTGTCCTTATTGGCCGGCAGGCCGCGGAAGGTTTGGGTGACTTGAGCTGCCTCCGGATCATTCACGAACCAGTTGATGAATTTCTTGGCTTCTTCGGCATGCTTGGAATTCTTGGAAACGGCCAGGAACATGGACGGCTTCAGCCAGCCTCCGGCTTCTTCGGCACGCGGCATCGTTACAAGGGCGTAAGCTCCCGGTTTAATACTGTCCCAGGTTCCCAGGTTGTTGGAGAAGCTGTACCGGAACAGGACTTTGCCTGCTGCCAGCAGGTCCATTTGCGGATCATTCTCCTTATCGGAGGCATTCACATCCGCCGGAGGAACCAGGCCTTCTGTACGCAGCTCCTCAAATTTCCGGGTCCATTCCAGGTACATGGCTTCATCCACATTGAAATGACCGTCATCCGTGATAACCTGCCCTTTCCCCCTGGCGTATTGGTAAGCCGAATACATGAAGTAGTTCCCCGCATAGTCCAGGGTGAAATACTGGCCGTCCGGCAGCTTTGCTTGGGATTCCTTGGCTAAGGCGAAGAAATCATCCCAGGTCCAGCCATTGGCCGGATTGGCAATCCCCAGCTTATCCATAGCGGCTTTATCATAAACCATACCAAAGGCTACTGAGCCCAGCGGAACGGCATACTGTTTGCCGTCCAGCTGGCCGCCGGCCAGCAGCTTCTCATCGAATTTGCTGACATCCACCTCTGGCGCCAATTCAGTGAGTTGCTTGCGGGCCATCCAGTCCGGCATCCAGCCCGGATCGAGCTGCACGATATCCGGAGCGTTATTGGCCGCAGCCTGGGTAGATAATTTGTCCAGATATCCGTCCATCCCGGAATACTCCGGCTCAAACGTTACATTCGGATGATTCTTCGTGTACAAGTCCAGCGCAGCCAAGGTTGCCTCGTGGCGCGGCTGGGAGCCCCACCACATAATCCGGAGTTTGACAGGTTCACCGCTGCTAGGAGCTGTAGTTGCCGCAGCATCAGTACTGGCAGGTGCCGCAGTTGCAGCACCTGCATTGTTTGCTCCATTCCCTCCGCCGCCGCAGGCAGCCAGTGTACCCAATATAGCTGTCATGGCTAACAGCGAAAGAGAACGCTTCCATTTCAACATCTTTAACCCTCCTGTATACATCTGACTTCTCTTACTACATTGTTATAGTAACAATTAGGATTTGAAGTTCATATAAGAGCAATGCACGAATTATTATAAAATCTCCCGGAAATGAAGTCTACGTGCATGCCAAAAACGCTCAAGGGCTGTTCCGCTATCATAGATAGCGGGGCAGCCCTGAGCGCCCCATCTGCATTCGTCTAATTCATCATACTGGCGGCAATGCGGATGATATCATCCTTGGTTAACTCCGAATTCTCCTGGCCAACCGCCACGGAATAGATGATCTGCGCTTCTGGGTCAGACCAGACCAGTTTATACTTATACCCCAAGTCGAGCTCCGTGTTGCTGGAGTCATCAAGATAAATGAGCTGCTTGCCGCCTATCTCAACATTCTCCACCTTTGTCTTTTCGCTCCACGGCAGCGGATATGCCGGTCCTGAATTGTCATCAACACGTGAGACACCGATTCTTACCTGAGTCTCCCCCTTCTTGTATATCAGCGAGGAATACTGGTAGACAAGGTTCTCCGCCTTCTCTACTCTCCAGGTCAGCCGGAAGTTGTCCCCCAGGTCTCTCGCGTTTCCGCCCTCAAGCTGCTTCTCATCTGGAACCTTTAGGAAAGAAGGCTTGATGATTGCCTCGTCCAAGACATACCCTTCCGGCATATACGCCGGTTGCTTCACTATCGGAGTGTTGTGCTTCTCTACGCTGGTCTTATAAGCTGCATACTCCTTGAACGTGAGCGGTGGAAGGTACATGTTAAGACTCCCCTCTTCCTGCCGGTCTTCACGCGCAATTACATAGGTGGCATACTCTCCGGGAAGCAGCAACTCCTTCATGAGTTCGTGCCCTTTTGAATATTTCTGGCTGTAGAGCTTACTCTCCTGGTAGGCTTCATCCTCTATACCCGGCTGTGCCTCAGGAGTATAGGGCATCAAGGGTTCTTTCGCCTTCTCTATCATGCCGCCCGATGCCGTCGCCGGAAGCGGCTTATAGGGCAGCACCTTGTACTGAGCCCCGGCCCCCTGCCGTTCGGCCCCTTGCCGGACTTCACCGGAATACTGGGCATAACCGCCGCCCAGCAACACTACTACAAGGAGTGCCGCCACCCAGCCCTGCACCCGAATCCGCTTCCGTCTCTGCCCTGTTCCGGCTTCTGTCTCAACCCTGCGCATAGTGTTAGGAGCATCTTCGTTTGGCGGAAGCGTCTGCACCGTTGTCTGCTCTTCATCAGCAGATAAAGTCCCGCCAAGCCCGAGCGCTTTCATTACCGGGTCATGAACATCCACGGGGAGATAATTAGCAGACCGGTCTCCATCCTTCAGGAACCGTTCCTCCGAAGTCAATTCACTCTTGCCCATAATTGTTTCTCCTTTCTCTCAATCGCTTTTTTTAGCTTGTCTCTGGTCCGTCCATATCTTTTGCGTACGGTAGCCGTACTAACACCCAGAATTTCGCCGATTTCCGCAAACGATTTATCTTCATAAATACGCAGAATCAACAAGTTCCGGTCTTCCACATCAAGCTTCCCCAGGGCGGCCGAGACCGGCTCGCTGAACAGGCGGTTCTCAACCATTTGTTCGGCGCTGTTCACCATAACGTCCTGCCGGAGCAGCTTGCGCAGTTGAAGCTGGAATTTCTGCCGCCGCAACAGATTCAGACAATGGTGGTAGGCGATCTTGTAGAGCCATGAGACAAAATCCGCCTGCGGCTTGAACTGGCCGATGTTCTGATAAGCCTTGATGAGGACATCCTGCACCGCATCCTCCGCCTCTTCCTTGCTGTTCAGTAGCCGGAAGCAGTAGAAGTATATCCGCTGCTGGTACAGCCTGATCACATCGGAGTACAGGTGGGCCTCTCCGGCCTGTATTCTCCCAATCTTCTCTTCAATAGAATTCACGGTGGTCTCCTTTCTTCTATTTCTTCTGTTTCTATAGATATAACACTTGAGCAGTCTCAAGCGTGACAATTATTTATGCCGGGCTCCATAGCAAAAGAGACCAACAGATATGATTCTGTTGATCTCGTTATGTAAAAACCATGTGTTACAGCTAGCGTTACAGCCATAGCAGCACACGGGCGAGCGGCCGCCGAAGCTTAGCACGGAAATGTTGTACGTTCTACAACTCGGACGCCCAAATACCGGGGAGTTCGGGAGAATTGTTGTACGAAATACAAGAATTTTCCTGACAAGCGGCTTGGAGAAGGAGAAATGCTGCATTTAATACAACAATTCACAATTATGGCCGGGATTAAGAGGATAATGTTGTATTCTGTGCAGGATTACAAAGGCAACCGGATTCCAGCTGCGCAAAAAACAGGTTAAACGTGGGTTGAGCAGGTGCTGAACAGGATTGACGTGGGTGGAACAGGATTGACGTGGTGGAACGTTAGTTAAACATTAGTGGAACGTTTTTTGCAGACAGCATTCAATCGTTAACTCAGCCCCAACAAAAAACACCTGCCCACGTTAAGAGGCAGATGTTAATTAAAACACCAGATTCAGCGGATACCCGCCTAGCACCGCACATGCTTGCGTTTAAATCCGACGCGGCCTTTTTCGACGGCCTTTTGAATATTGTCGTAGGCATTAATGGATTTGCCTGCAGGCTTGTCCTTGCCCACCTCTACCGGACCTACTTTCTTCGCTGTCTCACTCGCCAAGTCATGCAGCGGCGAATAGGATACGGCTACTGTGTAGAGGAAATTGTTCATTGAATATTTGGTACGCTCCGGCGCCTCATGAATACTCTTGCTCACCAGCTCCAGCATACCCGCCAGCTTGCTCTCAGAGAATTCCTTATCCGGGCGGCTTCCCAGCAGCCAGCAGTAACAGCTCCAGCCCGCCGACATTCTCAGGTCCTCGCCGCTCGCGATCCATTTATCGGCAACCTGCTGGGCGATATCCGCCTCCGCCAGAGTTACGGCCACCACGAAATCAGACAGCATATAGAAATAAGCCCCGTCCATCCACCGGTCATAATCGGCTTCCGTCATCCCGTTAGGGTCAGCAATGATTCCGGCAAAATACATCGCGTCATAATTCCCCGTCGCATATAGCTTTTCAGCCAGCGGCTGATTGATTTTAGTTTTTTTGAAAATCGGCTTCATCGCCCCGGTAGCTACACCAAAAAGCGGTTCCTGCGCGCCATTCGAGCTATATATTTTCTTGGTTCGTTCCTTGCCGAGCTCTTCCAGCTCCTGCATGACCATTTCTGCATTCATTATATAACACTCCCTTTATCCGAAGTATTCTCTTCAAAGTGATCCCTTAAGCCTGACCGGCATAACCGGTTACTGAAATTGTACTGTACGGTTCGCGCAGCCGCAACCTACCGGAGATACACCCGAACCACAATATCCTGGTCATGATTGCCGAAGCCTGCCCCATACAGCGTCAATCCGCCTACATGTTCTGCCTGCTCGTCCACCGTGAACCGAAGCGTCCAGAACGGCTCCTGCAGCTTCACCTCGTGAATGGTCACCTCCGACATCTGCACTCCATCTATAAAAGTACCCGAAGCGTCAATGCGGATCGTCTTGAGCAGCCCGTACTGGTTCACATTCCGGTGCCACCATTCGGGCGTGTATCTGCCGCGTGCCGCTCTGCCGAAATCCGCGGGACTCGTCCAGGCTCCAAGGAACACACCATTAAACGTGAAGCCGATATCCGACGGCCATTCGTCCCTTAAGCCGGGCGCTTCCGAAGCCAGCTCCATGGACATTTCAAGGAAGTCCGCCGTCTGTCCGGCGGCCAGATAGTTGGGCATTTTATACTCCACGTATCCTCTGCCAAACCATAGAATCGCAGCATTAACCCGCTCGGGATCCAGAAAATAACGTGGATCATCCCACACCCCAATCTCCATCTCATGTGTACCCAGCCCGCAGGTTGGATGGACTTCAAACGCCGTATAATGACCCACAGAAATGCTCTGCTCGAGCATCTTCGCGTCCTTGCGGGCAGACGGCAGCTGGATATCAATGCTTGCTGCTTTGAGGAAGCACAGCTTATGCGTCCCCCCGTTCAGCCGGACCCTGCGGCTTCCGGTCAGCCCGGCTGCTTCGAGCTTCCGGATGTGCAGGGTGACGATGGATGGGCTAAGCGCAAGCTTATCCGCGATATCCTTCACATTCATTTCGTGCTCGGCAATGAGGCTCATAATTCTCCACCTGACTTCACTGGCCAGCGCCTCGTATAAAGGCATGAACTCCGGTTTCCCGTCTGCTTTTATCATCATGATTATCTCCTGATCACTGAATTCATATTTCTATTAATTTAACCGATTTAAATCCCGCAGACAAGCTTAATCTATTGCTATGAATCTCAAGTTGGTGTTTAATTTCCTTAGAAGTGATCATATTGAATTTATATATATATGAATTTATAGAAGAGGTGTATGTATGAAATACAACAATCCGGTAATCAAAGGCTTCTACCCTGACCCCAGCGTATGCAAAGTGGACGGCATCTATTATATGGTCTGCAGTTCCTTTCAGTATTTCCCTGGAGTGCCTATCTTCGAGAGCGCGGACCTGCTTAACTGGAAGCAAATCGGCCATTGCCTGACCCGCGGGAGCCAGATTCAGCTGGGTACGGTGAGCAGCTCCGGCGGCGTGTTCGCCCCTACCATCCGCCACAATAACGGCCGTTTCTACATGGTGACTACCAATGACACGACCCGCCAGAACTTCTATGTCTGGACGGACGATATTTACGGCGAATGGTCGGAACCGGTCTATGTCGATCAGGGCGGAATCGATCCGGATTTGTATTTTGAAGACGGCAAGACTTTGTTTATGAGCAACGGGTTGGACGATAACGGTACTCCAGGTGTGATTCAGTGTGAAATTAACATTGAAACGGGCAGCAAGCTGTCGCCGAGCCAGTCTATCTGGCAGGGAACGGGCGGACGTTATCTGGAAAGCCCTCATCTCTATAAAATCAACGGGTATTACTACCTGCTCGCAGCCGAAGGAGGTACCGAATATGGTCATATGGCGACTTATGCGCGGGGGACTTCCCCTTCCGGTCCGTTCGAGGCCTATGCGAATAATCCTGTCCTGACCAACCGCAATCTGGGCGGCTATGAGCTGCAGGGTGTCGGACACAGCGATCTGATCCAGGATGAGCTGGGGAACTGGTGGCTCCTGCATCTGGGGTTCCGGCAAACCGGACGCTGGCTCACTTACCACCATCTGGGCCGCGAAGTGTTCCTGACTCCGGTGACCTTCGGCGAAGACGGCTGGTTCACAGCCGGGCATAACGGAACGGTGCTTCTGAGCTTCGAGACGGACCGCATTCCGGATACGGTGGTTCAGCAGGAGAAGAAAAGCTATACTTTTGCGAATACCGGCTGGAATCTGGACTGGGCTTATCTCCGACATCCGGCCACAGAGAATTATCTGCTGGGACAAGACAAGCTGACGTTACAAGGCACAGCGGTGACGCTGGATGTTCCGGCATCCCCGACCTTTATCGGCCTCCGCCAACGGGATTTCGACGCGGTGATTACCTGCAATATAACGCTCACAGGCGGAGAAGCCGGCATCACGCTCTATATGGACGAGAATCATCATTATGATCTGGCAATCCGCAAGGAGGAATCGGGGTACCGGGTAGTCGAACGCCTCAATATTGGAGATGTCAAATCCATCCAGCATGAAGTGGATCTGGGCAGTGACAATCAGGCTACGCTGTTGATCAAATCCGGTAAGGAGCAATACAGCTTCTTCATTAGCAGTGAACACGGTGAAATCCCCCTCGGCACGGCCCAGACCAGATACCTCTCTTCCGAGGTGGCCGGAGGATTTACAGGGGTACTCATCGGACTGTACGCCTGCGGGGAAGATGCTTCGGCGGAGTTCACGGAGTTTAAGTGCGAGTATGTGTAACAAGCAGAAGCAGAGCCTGCGGGTATCCGCGCTTTAGCTCTGCACCGCTTTGCGTATATCCGGGATACCAAAAAACAGGGAGCCCCCGTTACGGGAGCTCCCTTAATGCATTCTTATCAGCGATCCGGTAGTTTATCAGATCGCGAATTGCCGCTTCTTTACTTCCTGTCTTCCACAGGAATATCCGGTAAGAGGGGCCGGCCTTCCGGATAAGCACATTGATTCAGCTGATCGCCAATCCATGCTTTGCCGTCTTCGCCCGTTTCTTTTTTCCAGATCGGTACAATCTGTTTAATCCGGTCTATCACATATTCATTCGCCTCGTAAGCAGCCTTACGGTGCGGCGAAGATACAGCGATCACCACAGCGATATCCATAATTTCAAGCTTTCCTACCCGATGTGTCACAGCAACCCTGGTATCCGGCCAGCGTTCTCTGACCTCCTGCCCGATGCGTTCCAATTGCGTGAGCGCCATAAGCGGATACGCTTCATATTCAAGATATAATGTCCGCTTACCCTGCGTGAGCTCCCTTACCGTACCTATGAATAAAGTGACCGCTCCCGCTTCTCTCCGCAGAACTTTATCAGATACCGCCTGCGGCTGAATCGGGTTGTCTGTAATTTCGAATAATGCACTGCCCAAGTGATCACTCCCTTTCCATATCTGCGTGCAGCAGATCCTTATATTGCTCAGGTGTATCAATATCTGCAGTGAAATCCTCATGTATACCCGCACCAGCTAGATCGTCCTTGTCTACCCCTAACCAGTGCATGGAATCTAATAATCCGGATAGCCGGTACTGCCGTGTATCCAGTCTTTCATTAATATCAGCCAGAATCCGCTGCGGCCGGTATACCCCATGGAGCATCTGATGTTTGCCATTCATTACGGGAAGAACAGCCTCATAGTCCCCTTCCATGAGCCGGGTAAGCATCCACGAAGCGGCGGGAGCGGAGATGTTAGGGATATCACAGCCCACAACCCAGGCATATTCCGTCTCCACCCCGGCAAAAGCAGCATGAAACCCGCTCATCGGTCCATGCCCCGCATAGATGTCCGGAAGATACCGGATATCTCCTTGCGGAGGGTAATCCATGTACGGAGAAGCATCGTTCGTAACAACAATTATTTTAGAGCAGACGGTTCGCATTTCCTTCAGCTGTCTATCCACGAAACGCTCCCCTTGATAGGTCAGGAGCGCTTTATTCTGGCCCTTCATCCGGGAATTCTGTCCGCCTGCCAGTATGATTCCAGTCAGCAAATTAAGCACCTCCCGTAAAATATTCCCGCTCCATTTGATTAGAGAAGTGACAGAGCCAGAGAAAGAACTTCTTCATCAATAAGCGCTTGATCCTGCAGAGGCAGTACAGGGATAGTATTCGGGCTGACCGGAGAGGCTGCCCTGTGCTTAACCTCGTTCTCCTCCCAGCTCAGCCATAGGCATATATTCGCAGTCTGGTTTCGCAGCAGGCTCATCTCGTCTGCATTGCGGATCAATGCGATTTTGGGATAATCCGCAGACTTGAAGCCTTCTGCAATCAGCAGATCAACCTTACCGTACATAGATGCTGCGATGTCTTCCAATGAGGTTTCGGACTTCCGCATGATTCTTGTAGCCTCTGACGAGGTCAGTACAGCTTCAACTGCACCGTGCAGCAGATGCTTGCTGCTGTCTGTGCCCGGATCATCCAGTTGAAAGTGGTGGGCATCATGTTTGGCCGACCCGACACGCAGCCCACGGGCGGATAAGGCGCGGATTAAGCGGCAGGCCAGGGTTGTTTTTCCGCTATTCTTATAACCGACAATTTGCAGTACAGGAACTGGTCCCCGTACTGCTGCATGTTGAGATTCCATAGTCACGTTGCAGCCTCTCCTTCATCATAATAACGTTCAGTGATAACCCTGGGGAGCAGCGCATATCTTGTGCTTCAAATCACCCGCGTCCCCCATCAAAAAAAGTATAGTTAAGGAGTCTGGCATCCTCACAGGCCATGATAGTTCAGGGTAGGAGGTCATGTTTAGTATGAAGAAATATATCCCTAACCAGCACGGCGCCTGGGCGATGCTCGTTCTGCCCTTTCTGTTCGGGGTAGCCGCATCCCGGGGGCAGCTTATACATATTCCGCTGTTTGTCTGCTGGCTGCTGATCTATTTGTTCAGCTTTCCTTTGCTGCAGGGGGTGAAGACAAGGAGATTCAAGCGTTATGCCCAGCCCTTGAAGCTGTATGGCATTCTGCTGCTCCCTTTGATCATCTATCTGGTGGCAGCTGAGCCTGTGCTGTTATGGTTTGTTCTGCCGCTCGTGCCTTTGTTCGCTGTGAATCTCTATTATGCTAGAACCAAAAATGAACGGGCCCTGCTCAATGACATCTCGGCCATAGTGGCCTTCTGCCTGATCATCTATCCGGTCTTCTATGTCGGTCAGGGCGGGAGCTGGCAGACTGTGACCGAGCTGTTCGTGCTGGCCGTGCTGTACTTCACCGGAACCGCATTATATGTCAAAACCGTCATCCGTGAACGGAACAATATCCGCTTCTATTACGGCTCGGTGCTCTATCATCTGCTGGTTGCAGCAGCCGGACTCTTCCTGTTTCCGTCTCTGCTGGTTCCGCTGCTGATCCTGCTCCTGCGGGCGGCCATCCTGCCTAAGACGGGCATCACTGCCAAACGTACCGGAATCATCGAGATCGGCTTCTCCGTTATGTTATATGTGTCTGTGCTTGTGCTCTACTTCTAGCGTATAAAATAACCCCAAACGTATAAAATCAGGAAGCTCTTCTGCCGGTAATCACGGTAGAGGAGCTTCCTTATTGCTGCGTAATGCTATTCCACAATCATATCCTGATTGCTCGATCCCGGCGGCACAATGGGGTATACATTGCTCTCCTCGGTAATATCGAACTCCATAACAACAAGCCCCTCCGTATGCAGCGCAAGTTCAATAATCTGCTCCGCTTCAGCAAGCGTGCGTGCCCGGAACCCGTGGGCGCCGAAGGACGCCGCCAAGGCGACAAAATCCGGCGAGCTGATCCGCACCGAGGAATACCGCCGGCCCAGAAACAGCTGCTGCCACTGTCTTACCATCCCCAGATACCCGTTCTTAAAGATCGCAACCTTGACGTTCAGCCCATGGTCAACAGCCGTCATAATCTCCTGCATATTCATCTGAAAGCTTCCGTCCCCTGTAATGCAAACCACATGGCGGTCAGGAAAAGCAACAGCGGCGCCGATTGCAGCAGGCAAGCCGTACCCCATGGTGCCCAGTCCGCCGGAGGTCAGGAACGACCGTGCTTCCGAGAACTCGTAGTGCGTAGCCGTCCATATCTGATGCTGGCCGACATCTGTGGCTATAATCGCATCGCCCGCTGTAGCCTTTTGAATGCATCCGATAACCTCCTGGGGAGTCATCTTAGCATCCTGGCCCTTGCTCGATTTCACCGGACGCTTCAGCCAGGCCATGACCTGCTGATCCCAGGCGGAATGCTCCGCTGCCTGTACTTGTCCCCGTAATCCGCTAAGGAAATCTGCACAAGAACCGGTGACCGCAAGATCTATGGGAATGTTCTTGTTCAGCTCGGAGGTATCCAGATCCACTTGAATTTTATAGGAACCCGGCGAGAACGCCTTCCGGTTGCCCGTTACCCGGTCACTGAACCGCACACCGAGACACAGCACAACGTCAGCACCCTGGAGTGCACGGTTGGCAGCCACTGTTCCATGCATCCCGACCATGCCCAGATGCAGGGAGTGTCCGGACGGGAAAGCTCCGAGGCCCATCAGCGTGCTGGC
Organism: Paenibacillus phytohabitans; assembly: GCF_013141775.1. GTDB lineage: Bacteria > Bacillota > Bacilli > Paenibacillales > Paenibacillaceae > Paenibacillus_AQ > Paenibacillus_AQ phytohabitans. Next base: position 250,900 of record NZ_WHOB01000021.1, on the reverse strand, counting down.
TACAGGAAGTCCCAACTGCTCGGCGAATTCCTTCAGGAGTGCCGGGGTCTCCCCTTGAATACAGCCTCCGCCAATAAGCACAAGCGGCCGCTGCGCACGGTTCAGCCGCTCTGCCGCCAGCTGAATATCCGCAGGATCTATGAAATAATCGGTCTGGTACCCCCGGATAACCGGCGGGGAGGACTGAACGGAGAAGTCACCTGCTGCAGTGAATTCCGCATTCATGACATTTTTCGGCAGATCGATCAGAACCGGACCGGGCCGTCCTGTTGTCGCCACATGGAACGCCTCATGTATAATTCTTGGAAGCTCCTTGATCTCCCTTACGATATAATTGTGTTTCGTAACCGGCATCGTCATTCCGTAAATATCCACTTCCTGAAAGCTGTCCAGACCAATAAGCTCGGTGGATACCTGGCCGGTAAGGACAATTAACGGAACCGAATCCATGAAGGCGGTAGCAATTCCGGTGACGGCATTGGTTGCTCCAGGACCGCTGGTAACAAGGGCTACCCCCGGGCGTCCCGTCGCTCTTGCGTATCCGTCCGCAGCATGGACCGCAGCCTGCTCGTGTCTGACCAGCACATGCTGAATCCGGTCACAATCATAGAGCGCGTCATATAAAGGCAATACGGCACCGCCGGGGTAGCCGAACAGGGTCTCAATCTTTTTCTCGATCAGCATCTCAATCAGCAGCTGTGCTCCGTTCATAAGTTCAGTTCGTCTCCCGTCATATACAATGTAGTTTCAGGCTGCATTCCTGCCCGCTCAACCGCTGAATAATGCGTTCTGTGCTTAACCTCCAATATAGGACATGCCGATCTTGGTTCTGTTCCCCGCGGTCTGTTCTGTCCGCTCATCGGAATAGCGGTCAGCGCGATTCTCCCAGACGTCTCTAATGGCAGCCAGCAGATGTTGATCATCCGCGCCGCTGCGGAGCATTGCCCTGAGATCCAAGCCGTCCGATGCGAACAGGCAGGTATACAGCTTGCCGTCGGAAGACAGCCGGGCCCGCGTGCAGGAGGGGCAGAAGGATTCGGATACGGAAGTGATAAAGCCGATCTGCGCCTGACTGCCTTTGTAGCCATAACGCTGCGCCACCTCGCCGAAATAATCGTGCTCCAGGGCTTCCAGCACAAATGTACCCTGGAGGCGCTCCAGAATTTCTTGTTTGGTAACAACCTTCTCATAGCTCCAGCCGTTGTCGTTGCCGGCATCCATGAATTCGATGAAGCGCAGCGTTATATTTCTATCCTTGAAGTAGGCCGCCATCGGCACAATCTCCGATTCGTTCACCCCTCTTTGTACCACCATGTTTACTTTGACCTCAAAGCCGGCTGCTATGGCATAATCAATATGTCTCAAAATCGCTCCAGGCTTGTAACCCCGCCCGTTCATTCTGCCGAACAGCTCAGGCTCCAGAGCATCCAGGCTGACATTCAGCCTGCGGAGTCCCGCAGCATAGAGCGGCATTGCCTGCCCGCCCAGCAGTACCCCGTTCGTCGTCAGCCCCATATCTTCGACACCACGGATAGCACGGATTCCGGCAACAAGCTCGGGCAGGCTCCGCCGCATGAGCGGCTCGCCTCCGGTAAGCCTGATTTTGCTTACGCCAAGGGAGACGAAGAGCTTCGTCAGCCGGAGAATTTCTGCAAAGGTAAGCAGCCCGCTTGCCGGGAGGAAGGCATGATCCTCTCCGAACACTTCCTTCGGCATGCAGTAGGAACAGCGGAAATCACACCGGTCTGTTACCGAAATCCGCAAATCATGGATCGGCCGCCGCAGCTGGTCCTGCAATGGATGAGCAGTCATATGTCTATCTCCCTTCCGGTAAGCTTACAGCACCCATTCGTCCGTACCTTCCTCAACGCCGAGGAGCAGTACATCCACAGGATCGCCTGCAGCATAACCTCTTGTCCCGCCCGGCAGCACAATCAGCGAATTCCCGCGTGCGATGGAGGATACCGCATTCGATTTATTGAAGCCGGCAGGACGCACCGAGGTCCGGTCATGAACAGCCCGGATAAACCGAGTGAACGGATTGGCCTTCAGGAAATCCTCTCCCAGTACGGCTGTCGTACGCGGCAGATAGACTTTATCTGCCCCCATCATCGTGAGCAGGGCGGGCCTGACAAACAGCTCGAAGCCTATGAAGCACGCCGACGGATTGCCGGACAATCCGAATAGGCACTTCTCCCCGGCAACCGCGACTGTAGTCACGCTGCCCGGACGCATCGCCACCTTGTTGAACAGCACATCGGCCCCGAGGCGCTTGTATATTTCCGGCAAGTAGTCATAGTCGCCGACGGATACGCCGCCTGTGGTGATCAGGCAGTCTGTTTCTGTCATCGCCTGCCGGACCGTCAGCAGGCATTCTTCCAGCTGGTCCGCTGCCGTATCGTACATCCGGTAGGGTATACCCATCCGGGCGAGCTGGGCAGCGATCATCGGCCCGTTGCTGTTGCGGATTCTACCGGGTTCAAGCGGAGCCGTCACCTCCAGCAGCTCGGTTCCCGTTGACAATATGCCTACAACCGGCCGCTTGCCGACCCGCACCTCCCCATACCCGAAGGTAGCCAGCAGCGCCACAGTTCCGGGATGAATGAAGCTGCCTGCCGGAACGATCCTTTCGCCTGAGCGCATATCTTCACCCTGCAGGGACAGATTCTCCTGCGGGGCAAAGGATTTGCGGATGGTAAACGTCCGGCCGGCCTCCGAGGCCTGTTCGAACATGACTACCGCATCTGCACCCACCGGCAGCGCGGCTCCCGTCATCAGACGGACGGCTTCGAATGCCCCAAGCGTAACCTGAGATATCTCCCCTGCGCCGATATGATCTACAACCGTGAAGCTGATCCGGCTGTTGCCGGAAGCACCAACTGAATCTGCCGAAGCAATTGCATACCCGTCATAGGGTGACCGCGTAAAATGCGGAACATCATGGGTTGCCGTCAGCGGCTCCGCCAGGATGCGTCCATAGCTTGCGGCAAGCGGCACTCTTTCTGTACCTGTGCAGCACACTCTTTCGGTTACCCGGAATACAGCTTCCGCCACGGTAACCGGATTTCTGGTCTTTTCCACCTTCATCTGCTCCTAACTTGATGCCGGACCCAGTAGAATCGGCTATGCCGTCCTGTATGGAAAGGGATGGGCTGCAGCGGTTCAACGCCACTTCCTCCGGTTATTTCTGCGTAATATCGCTGAATGTACCTACATACCGGACATCCTCGCCGGTGTCATCCTTCACAGCGTTGATGTTCAGCCACTGCAGATACTCTTCCCCGTTCTTGCGCCTGTTCCAGATTTCGCCCTGCCACATTCCCGTCTCCCTGACCTCCCCCCACATGACGCGGTAGAATTCTTTGGATTGGCGGCCTGACTTGAGAATGCTGGGCTGTCTGCCGAGAACCTCGTCCTCCGTATAGCCGGTGAGCTTCGTGAAGGCCGGATTGACGGTCTTAATCAAACCGGAAACATCGGTGACCAGAATCCCCTGTCCGGTAGAATTGAACACTTCAGAGGTAAGCGCAAGCCGGTCCTGGAAATAGAGCCACACGACCAGCACCAGACTGGCCAGCGCCACCTGGGAGAGCAGCATGAACCCGATGGAATATTGCCCGGTCACCGAATAAATCACCGACAGCATGATCGGAGGGAAAAAGCCGCCCAGGCCGCCCATCATCGATACAATTCCGTTCGCGACACCCGCCTGCTTATTGAAATACAGCGGAACTAATTTGAAAATGACTCCGTTACCGATTCCTGCACTGAACGCAATCGCAAGGCATCCGGCTGTATATAATCTCATGTCTGGCATAAAGGCCAGGATAATAGCGGCAATTGTATAGATACTGAATGTGCCGGTGAGCAGGAACAACGGCTGGAACTTGTCGGCAAGCCAGCCGCCTACCGGACGGAAGAAGGTCGCAACGGCAATGAAGCCGGCTGTGCGCATCCCGGCATCCACCTTGTCCAGACCGAAATTCGATACCAGAAAGTTAGGCAGATAAATCGTGAAGGCCACAAAGGAGCCAAAGGTAATGAAATAGAACAAGGAGAACAGCCAGAGCTTCTCATTTCGGGATACGCCTTTGATTTGTTCGATAATCGGGGTTTTGAGCTTAGGCTCATGACGGTCCCCGAAGAAGAAATTCAAGGCGATGAACACCAGCAGCAGAATCAGATACATTTTCACCGCAGGGGCCCAGCCTATCTGTGCCGCCACCATCGGAGCAGAGAAGGTTGTGACCGCCGTGCCGATGTTCCCGATCCCGTAGATTCCGTTGATCAGACCATGCTTATCTTTGGGAAAATATTTCGGCAGAGAGGTCACCCCCACTGAGAATACAGCCCCGCCGATTCCAAGGAACAGGCCTCCGATAATCAAGTGAGTAACCGTGGACGCTTCACTGATGAAGTAGACCGGAAACAACAGCAGGATAAAGCTGGACATAAAAATAATGCGTGCTCCCAGAATGTTCGCATAATAGCCCAAAGGAATTCTTAGAATTGAGCCAAGCACCACCGGAATCGCTGTGACCATCGCAAGTCTTCCCGGAGGGATGCTAATGTCCTCGGAAATAAAGGGCATCAGGGAAGAGATGATCACCCACACCATGAATCCGGTAATCAGGTTTAAGGTTTGTAGCGGCAATTGCACTTTTTTAATCATTCGACTCACCTTTTCGCCGTTTATTCTCTTGATTATTCGCATGAATACTTCCTGTACTCATTGTATCCGCCGGTCCCCCGGCTCAGATATAGGGGAGTCCCCTTTCCCTGACAGGGGAAACCCTAAAAAAAATAACCCCGCACAGCGGGGCATTGCTCCAGACCTTATTCACTCCTGCAACTCCTGCCACAAACGAAACATCTCACAATTTCTCTTATCGCCTACTTCGGGCTTCGGCCTCTGTTACATTAGTTGGATAAACGTCACTTAATTTTATTTCTTTCCTCTAATCTGACTGTTTGCAGCATATTAAGTGCTGTTTTTCCCACTGCTGTTTGACAGGGGAGGCTTTGTTCACTGACAAGTGGAGAAAATCCAATTATTTTCGGAAGACGCTGCATTTAAACCTAACCCATGCTGTTGCAAGTGACTTAATCTGCCTCCCCCGATTTATCCAGATTTCTTGTTGTCTAATTTGCTGTGCACAAAAAAAGCCGCCCCACATAGGAGCAGCTTGTTCATGCATTCTCACGTAATAAGCGTATTCAGCTGTTGGCTTAACCGCTCTTTGTTCTTCGCGCTAAGCTGATGCTCAGCCATCGGAAAGATAACCGTCTCTTCTTTGACAAAGTGTACCGTCAGCACCTCAAAGGCTTCCCCTGCATCCTTCACCGCAGCACGGATATCCTCAAGCGTCATCAGTTCGGCATTGCCCTCTGTGTGATGCAGGAAATGTCCAATATACCCTTCAATCTCGCGGTGCTCCTCCTGGATGCCTACCAGCGGCCCTTGTTCAAAACCGATGTAACGGCCCAGCAGCGGAAAAAAATGCGTTTCTTCCTTCACGGTATGCTTCTTCAGCGGGCCCGTAAACTCCAGAACCGCCTTACGCAGCTTATGAAGCTGAGCTCTGGCTTCTTCCGGAGCGGGCTGCTCCCTCTCAAACCAAAGTACGATATCATGCCATTCTTCCATCAGAAAGGATAAATAGCGGTGTTCATTCTCAAGAATGCGCATGGCGGGCACCGTAAACTTGAGCCCTGCATGTTCCGGCATCAAGGCTTACCTCCATTCGCCGGTCAGAAATCCAGCATTTTTTTCCTCAAAGCATACTCGACCAGCTCCGGCCGGCTCTTAAGGTTTAATTTCTCCATAATTTTCGCCTTGTGGGCCTCCACTGTTTTCACTGAAATGAACAGCTTCTCGGCGATTTCCTTGTTCCCGTATCCCTTGGCAATGAGCGGCAGGATCTCGAGCTCCCGCTTGGATAACAGCTCGAACAGATCCTCTGTGCCTGCCGTTTTATCCTGCTTGATGAACTCACGGACCAGCGAGGTTGCCATCTTGGGATGAATATAGGTGCCGCCTTCATAAATGGTCCGGATGGCCAGCAGCAACTCCTCGTCCGGCGCACTCTTGAGCACATAACCGGAGGCCCCGTTCTTCAGCACATGGAAGAGATATTCATCATCGTCATGCATCGTCAGAATCAGGATTTTGGTATCGGGGTAATCCTCTTTAATCTTGCCGGTAGCGGTCAGCCCGCTCTCTCCCGGGGGCATGCTTAAATCCATAATCAGAATGTCCGGCCGGAATTTGGCGACCATGGTGTAAGCTTCCCTGCCGTCTGCCGCCGCTCCGATCACTTCAATGTCATTCTGAAAATTGAGAATCATGGAGAATCCGCTGCGTACGATCGCATGGTCGTCTGCAATGACGATCTTCATCAAAAGCTCATTCCTTTCCTCGCGCAAATCATACAGGCACCTGTAAAATAATCACCGTACCCCTGCCTATCTCTGAATCTACGCTGAAGGTGCCGCCCACCAGCTCCGCCCGCTCCTGCATGCCAAACAGGCCAAGTCCGGTTCCATCCGGCTCGTCACCCTGATTAAAGCCGGTTCCCTTATCCTCTACCCGAAGCAGCAGCACGCCGTCCTTTTCGGTAAGTGAAACTTTAACACTGTCAACCTGCGCATACTTCAGGGCGTTCAGCACAGCTTCCTGGCACACACGGTACATGACGGTTTCGATCTCACTCCCATACCGTTTCTCGGAGAGCCGGGACTCATAATCAATCACCAGGCCATAGGTTTGCTCCACCCGCTTGAAGTGTGACCGGAATGCGGCTTCCAGGCCGAAATCATCCAGAGCAGCCGGCCTAAGCTCTACCGAAAGGTTGCGGATATCATTCAGAAGCCGGGTCATGGAGACCTCGGTCTGCTTCATCTTCTTCAGCAGCTGCTCATCCGCTGTCATATATTTCAGCACACGCAGATCAATCACGGCACTCATCAGCTCCTGGGCCACGCTGTCATGCAGTTCCCGGGAGATCCGCTTGCGTTCATTCTCCTGCGCCTCAATGATATGCTTCATCATTTTGTTCTGGTAGAACTTCTCTTGCGTCTTGAACTGTCTGGTCAGATCCCTAAGCATAAATACTCTGATGCCCTTCTCGTCATCTATGGTGTGGAAGGTGGCGGCATAAGGGACAACCCCCTTATCCTTCGTCTCCAGATATACCTGGTATGAGGTGAACTCCTCGGAGTCCGGTGTATGAAAATAACAATTGAGGCAGGTACGGAGCTCCGTCTCACTCGTGTATCCCCGGCAGGTCCCGCAAAGCGCCTCAGGATTCCCCTGATACAGCTGCTTCAGAATATCCTTGTCCACGATGTTCTCGGCAGCCGGATTCATGGCCAGGGCTTTCCCTTGCCGGTCAAAAAAGAACATCGCCTCCGAGCTGTTCTCAAACAGCTTTGTCATGAGCAGACTCTGCAGATCCGTTCCGGGTGTCATCAACTGAGCAACAATTCCTTTCCGTTCAAGTCTCCAATCCCCTTACGCGCTGCCCTGTCCAGGTCCCCCAGCATGTCAGGGCTTACCTGCCGTTCGCCCCTGAAACCGCCAAGAAGCACGCCTGCGACACGGGCATCATTCCACACCGGCACAGCCCCGATGCTGCTCAGATTCTCCATCTTGGTAATGGGATAGTTAAACAAGGTATCCGGCTGCACATCTGTCTGCACAGACGGGATTAAGAAAGGCTTGCCGGTCTTGAACACGATGCCGGCAATCCCTCTGCCGGATTGAAGGACAATCCGTTTGTAACGGTCCGTTGTGTTCCCTGAGGCGTATTTCCACCGGATGACATAGTCATATTCCGCCGGTTCAGCAAAAGCCAGCGACATGAAGTCATATCCCAAAGCTATGCGCATCCGGTCAAGCTCGATTTGGTAATCCACCTTATTGTTCATCGTTTCTCTCCTCATTTGAACAGGGAAAGAAATTCACCCGGCTCTTTCCGTTAATTCGATTTATTTCTTCTGTATAGGATATAACTTCTGCCTACATAATTCAACGGAACACTCCATACATGGACGAGCCGGGTGAACGGCCAGAAGGCAAAGATCGCAAACCCTGACAGAATGTGAAGCTTGAAGGAAAACGGCACCTCACCCATCAGCGACGGGTCCGGCCGGAACATGAATAAACCGCGGAACCAGACAGAAATCGTATCACGGTAATCAAACTCAGGCTGTACGGCATTCGTTACAATCGTGGAGTACATCCCCATAAACACGATGAACAGGAGGAGGGAGTTGACGATCAGGTCCGATGCGCTGCTGAGCCGGCGGACGTTCTTCAGCGTAAAGCGCCGCGAGGTCAGGATCAGCATTCCGAGCAGGGTAGCTGCGCCGAAGATCCCCCCGATATATACCGCGCCGATGTGGTAGAGATGATCACTCACACCGACAGCCTCCAGCCAAGATTTCGGAACAGCGAGCCCGCCGATATGGCCCAGAATAACCGGCATAATGCCGAGATGGAACAGAATGCTGCCGAATTTCAGCTGTTTCTTTTCAATAAATTCACTCGATTTGGCTGTCCAGTTGAATTGGTCCTTACGGTAACGGAAGATATGGCCGCCGATAAAGACCACCAGACACATATAGGGGAAAATGACCCATAAAAACTGACCTGACATATTCATTGACTCAGGGCCTCCTGTTCAACACAAGCTTTGAAGGTTTCACGTAATCCCTTAACCAGATGGTAATAGGGACTTTCATTCCGCTCCAGCGCCTTGAGCAGATGGTAGGTGCCATCCTCAAGAATCGCCATCAGCATCCGGAAATTCTCCGGCGCTCCCGGGACCTCCAGCCACTGCGCGGCATATATAAATTCACACATCAGCGGTAAATAATCAGGCAGCTCCCCCTCCGGCATGGCAAGGCCGAACATTTCGTACAGAAGCTTCAGCTTGGCGAGCATCTGCCCCCGTTCCTTGGCCTCCTCGAATTTGAAATAGGTCATATACAGCGCGCAGTCCTTCTGAAAATCAAAGGTGGCCGCATAGCTCTCCTGAATCTCATCCAGGCTGAAGCTCTGCATTTGCTTCCAATAGGCATGCACGTGGGCATAACCCGGATGAGTGCTGTCAAACGCCTCTTCCAGAAAAGCCGGATGAAAGTCCAGCTTCTCCGGATACATCAGCTGCAGGGCGAAATAACCGAAGGATTCCTTGTAATCATGCAGTTTGATCAGATCAATCACGCCAAATCCCCCCGTAGAAATTCTCTTCATACATTTCCTTGCCGGTCTTCATGGTGTCGCCGGAAGGGCTGGCCGGTCCGCAGCCGTCACAGCCGGAGCCGGAGCCCATGTCTCCCATCCCGCTTCCATAACCTGCCGAGCCTTGGGCACGGTAAGGATTCATGTGCTGCTCCTTGTGGGAGGTCGGGATGACGAAACGGTCTTCATATTTGGCAATCGCGAGCAGCCGGTACATTTCCTCAGTCTGCTGTGCGGTCATGCCGACACGGTCCAGACGGGTAAGATCAAATTCCCGGCCGGTGGACTGGGCGCGCATATAGGAGCGCATCATCGCCATCCGCTGCAGGGCTTCCTTCACAGTCTCCGTGTCGCCGGCCGTCAGCATGTTCGCCAGATACTGGATCGGCGTACGCATCTCTTCGATGGCCGGGAAGATCATATCGGGATTCTTCAGCGAATCCTTGCCTTCGAAATAATTCATAATCGGGCTAAGCGGCGGTACATACCACACCATAGGCAGTGTGCGGTATTCCGGGTGAAGCGGGAAGGCCAGCTTGTGCTCAATCGCCAGCTTATAGACCGGCGAGTTCTGGGCGGCTTCCAGCCAGTCCTCGGAAATGCCGTCTTTTCTCGCCTGCGCCATAATCTCCGGATCATGCGGGTTCAGGAACAAATCACATTGCGCCTTGTATAAATCCTTCTCGTCCGGCGTGGATGCCGCCTCCAGAACCTTGTCGGCGTCGTACAGCAGCACCCCGAGATAGCGGATCCGGCCGGTACAGGTCTCGGAGCATACTGTAGGCAGCCCGGCTTCCACGCGCGGGAAGCAGAAGGTGCACTTCTCTGCTTTGTTGGTCTGCCAGTTGAAGTACACTTTCTTATACGGACAGCCGGTCATGCAGTATCTCCAGCCCCGGCAGGCTTCCTGATCCACGAGGACAATGCCGTCCTCATCCCGCTTGTACATCGCACCGGAAGGACAGGAGGCGACACAGCTTGGATTCAGGCAGTGCTCACAGAGGCGCGGCAGATAGATCATGAACGATTTCTCGAAGTTGAATTTGATTTCTTCTTCGATCTTCTGGATATTCGGGTCCAGCGGGCCGGTTACATGGGCTCCCGCCAGATCATCCTCCCAGTTCGGTCCCCATTCCAGATCCATCTTCTCGCCGGTTACAGCGGAATGGGCCCGCGCCACCGGGGAATGCTTTTGTTCCCCCGCATTCGTCAGATGCTCGTAGTTGTACGTCCAGGGCTCATAATAATCCTTCATCTCCGGCATGTCGGGGTTGTAGAAGATTTTGCCGAGTGCGATCTTGGACAGCTTATTGCCGGACTTCAGCTCAAGCTTCCCCTTGCGCAGCTGCCAGCCGCCCTTGTAGAGCTCCTGGTCCTCCCAGCGTTTCGGATAACCGATACCGGGCTTCGTTTCCACGTTATTGAACCACATATATTCCGCACCCTTGCGGTTCGTCCAGGTCGTCTTGCAGGTCACGCTGCAGGTGTGGCAGCCGATGCATTTATCCAGGTTCATTACCATTGCCACTTGCGCTTTAATTTTCAAGCCAGTTGACCTCCTTCATTTTGCGGACGGCTACGTAGACATCACGCTGGTTGCCGATCGGACCATAGTAGTTGAAGCCGTAGCTGAGCTGTGCATATCCGCCGACCATCTGGGTAGGCTTCAGATGAATCCGGGTAGGCGCATTGTGGCTTCCGCCGCGCGTATCCGTAATTTCAGAACCCGGCACCTGAATGTGCTTGTCCTGGGCATGGTACATGAACATGGTGCCTCTGGGCATCCGGTGGCTGACTACCGCACGTGCCGTTACGACACCGTTGCGGTTATAGACCTCGAGCCAGTCATTATCGGCAATCTGATGGGCCGCGGCATCCTCATTATTGATCCACACCGTTGGACCGCCCCGGAACAATGTCAGCATGTGCTGGTTATCCTGATAAGTCGAGTGGATATTCCATTTCCCGTGCGGTGTCAGATATCTCAGAACCAGGGCATCCTGCCCGCCCTTCACTGCCTTGTCGCGCGGTCCGAACACCATCGGAGGCAGCGTCGGCTTGTAGACCGGCAGTGCTTCGCCGAACTGCTGGAAGATTTCATGGTCAATGTAGAAATGCTGTCTTCCCGTCAGGGTCCGGAACGGAACGAGACGTTCAATATTCGTGGTGAACGGGGAATAACGCCGTCCCTGCTTGTTCGAGCCGCTGAATACCGGGGTCGGAATCACTTCGCGCGGCTGTGCGGTAATGCTCTGGAACGTAATTTTCTCAGCTGCCCGGTCTGCCGAGATATCCTTCAGCTCTACACCTGAATCCTTCTCCGCTGCAGCATAAGCCTTCTGGGATACGCGGCCATTGGTGGCTGATGACAGATGAAGAATGGTATCTGCGGCCTGACGGGCGGTTAGCAGCTTCGGCAGTCCGTTCTTAATCGATTCATCGTAATGCACGCCGCTGATCTTCTTGAGCTCCTCATATTCTTCAGCGACAGAGAAGCTGATGCCATGCGCGCCTGCTTTGCCGGTTGCCAGATTCGGTCCGAGTGAGGTGTATTTGTCATGAATCTGGGTGTAATCCCGCTCCACAATGGTGAAGTTCGGCATAGTTTTACCCGGAATGGCCGGCACTTCGCCCTTGGCCCAGTCTTTGACCAGACCCATCGGCTGCGAAATTTCGCTGATGGAGTCATGGCCCAGCGGTGACATCACAACATCCTTATAGACGCCGGGCAGCTGCGACTTCGCCATCTCGGAGAATACCTCTGACAATTGGCGGTAGATATCCCAGTCGGAACGGGATTCCCATAGCGGATTCACGGCCGGATTGAAGGGATGCACAAACGGATGCATGTCAGTGGAGGACAGGTCAGTCTTCTCATACCACGTTGCGGCCGGCAGCACGACATCCGCATAGAGCGGTGTGGTGGTCATCCGGAAATCCAGGGCTACCATCAGGTCGAGCTTGCCCTCCACATCCCCGCGCCAGACAATCTCCTCCGGCTTCTGCTCTTCATTCGGCTCGGCCAGGAGACCGTCGGAGGCTCCAAGCAGATGCTTCATGAAATATTCCTGCCCTTTGGCAGAGCTGGAGATCAGGTTCGAGCGCCAGATGAACAGGGAGCGGGGGAAGTTCTCCGGTGCGCCGGGATCTTCCACGGCAAACCGTGTTTTCCGCGAGGTGATCTCTTCCACGGTGTGGCTGATAATCTCACTGTTCGTCTTCTTGCCCTGCTGCGCAGCCTCCTCGGCAAACAGCAGACTGTTCTTGTTAAATTGCGGGAAGGAAGGCAGCCAGCCGAGACGTGCAGCCAGCACGTTATAGTCCGCCGGATGCTGGTAAGCTACCTCCCCGCCCGTCGGCGATTTCAGCGAATCAGTGCCGCTCTCTTCATAACGCCATTGCTCTGTGGCAAAGTAGAAGAAGGATGTCGCGTTCTGCTGGCGTGCCGGACCCTGCCAGTCCTTGGCAAAGGCAACCGTTGACCAGCCTTCAATCGGGCGGCATTTCTCCTGGCCGACATAATGCGCCCAGCCGCCGCCGTTGACACCCTGGGAGGCGGTCAGCACCACCAGATTCAGAATGGAACGGTAGATGGTATCACTGTTGAACCAGTGGTTGATCCCTGCGCCCATGATGATCATGGAGCGCCCGCCCGTATCCAGCGAATTCTGGGCGAATTCGCGGGCGATCTGCACGACGACACTCGCCTTCACTGTCGTAATCTTCTCTTGCCAGGCCGGAGTGTAATGAGATCCGGCGTCCTCATACCCCTTGGCATTCAGCGGACTCTCTCTGCGCGCCACGCCATACTGGCTCATCATCAGATCGTAGACTGTGGCGGCGTAACGTTCTGTGCCGTCGGCGAGCCGTATGGTCCGGGCCGGAATCATCCGTCTGAACGTGCCGTTGCCCGCATTATCGAAGAACGGGAACACGATTTCCGTCCACTCTTCCCCGTGCCCTTCGATGGTCAGCGCGGGCTGCACTTTACGGCCGTCCTCCCGCTCGAGAATCAGGTTCCACTTCTTGCCCTCTTCCCAGCGCTGCCCCATCGTACCGTTCGGAACCATCATCTCACCCGCTGCTTCGTCGAAGATGACCGGCTTCCACTCCGAGTGCGGGGAGGTATCTCCAAGATCACTCGCCCGCAGGAAACGTCCGCCCTTCAGGGCATCCTCATGAGGGTCAAGCAGAATCAGGAACGGCATATCTGTATATTGCTTCGCATAATTCAGGAACATCGGCTCCTGTCGTTCCTGGTAGAACTCCTGCAGGATGACATGCGTCATGGCCTGGGCAAGCGCAGCGTCCGAGCCTGGATTCGGAGCCAGCCAGTTGTCGGCGAATTTGACGTTCTCGGCGAGATCCGGCGCGACCGACACGACTTTGGTTCCCTTATAGCGTACTTCCGTCATAAAGTGGGCATCCGGCGTCCGGGTTAGCGGTACATTAGAGCCCCACATCATCAGGTAACCGGCGTTGTACCAATCCGAAGATTCCGGCACATCCGTCTGCTCCCCCCAGATCTGCGGCGAAGCCGGAGGAAGATCGGCATACCAGTCATAGAAGCTCAGCATTTGACCGCCGAGGAGGGAGATGAACCGCGCCCCCGAGGCGTAGCTGACCATCGACATAGCCGGAATCGGGGTGAAGCCGGCGATCCGGTCGGGGCCGTATTTACGGATTGTATAGATCAGCTGTGCGGAGATCAGCCGCAGCGCGTCGTCCCAGGCCACACGGATATGGCCGCCTTTCCCGCGCGCCTTCTTGTACTGGCTTGCCTTCTCAGGGTCTTCAACAATGCTGGCCCAGGCATCAACATAATTGTCATGCTCCTGCAGCGCCGTCTGCCACAGCCGCCACAGCTTCCCCCTGATGTAAGGGTATTTCACGCGCAGCGGGCTGTATTCGTACCAGGAGAAGGTAGCTCCGCGGGGACAGCCGCGCGGCTCAAATTCCGGCATGTCCGGCCCGCAGGAAGGATAGTCAATCTGCTGGTTCTCCCAGGTGATGATTCCGTTCTTCACGAACACTTTCCAGCTGCAGGAGCCTGTACAGTTGACTCCGTGAGTGGTACGCACTACTTTATCGTGAGACCAGCGCTGGCGGTACATATTCTCCCAATCCCTGTTTTTCTCTTCAAGAATGGACCAGTTCCCGGAATAGCTCTCCACCGGTTTAAAAAAGTTAAGGCCGAATTTCTTCTTCATCGCTCAGGAACACTCCCTTCAAAATCTATTCAGTTAAATCCATTATGGATCTCCCCGGCCCGGCTTCCCATTAGGGAAACACCTATTGAACCTCGGGAATTCCCTTGATCTGAATCCAATGCAAATAAGCCTTTCCCGCTGAGGAAAAAAGCTTTGTTCTGGCCGTTTATTGTACCCGTCAAGGGGCCTGTTAGGGACTTCCCTCTTTCTTGTCCGGGGAATGCCTTAGCGGGAATTACACTACAAATCTCTGTGTTATACTGACACAAAAACGGGAGGATGAAGCAACATGCCAGGACCCTCACTGCGCCAATTGCACGCTCACCATGCTATTCATCAGGGCGGGCTCTCCGGCGCTATAGCCAAGACGGAAGAAATGGAGGAACTGCTGGAAGCGAAGGAATTCGAAGTGGCGCACCAGGCCGCCGAGCATTTAATCGAGTACTGGGAGACGCGGATCATCAGCCACGCCGATGCGGAGGAAGACGGATTCTATCAGGAGATGGCCGGGAAGCATCCCGGCCTGCAAGACGCAGTTCTGCGGCTTGCACGTGATCATGACTTACTGCGGATTATAGTTCAGGATGTCAAAGTAATGCTGGCAGAAGAAGGTCTCACTCCCGGTGTGCTTCACCAGTTCCACGCGCTGCTGGTAGTGAACGCGGTTCATAGCCGTGATGAGGAACGTCTTCTGTTCGGGGAGGCGTGATTACCTGTTAACCTGATACGGATTGATACGAACTTGATAGGGGATGTCTGTACGGTCAGCTCTTTGACATGCGTATAATCAGCAACTTCTCGGCTAAGTCACTTGTTGCTGGTCTTCTTGATTAAGTCCACGCCATCGTAAGTCAGACTTTCCACACTTGCAGCCTTCTGCAGGATGTAATGATCGAAAAAGTTCTTGGTATAGTCTGTAACAAGATTTCGCATCTCCATAGCATCCCGTTCGCCTCTAAGTTTCTCATTAACACTGGTAAACACGATGTCGCAGTAATCTAAATGGCCCACACGGTCAACAGAGAAATAATACGTTTCCATGCTGTTGTTAGCGCCAATGATCGCATTCATATTATAGTTAGGTTCATTATACAGCAGCAGGAAGGGTTTCTTAAGGTCACTGCCCAGAAGGCCGAACGCACCGCTATCCAAGCCAATGCCGCAGGCGAACCGCTCGTCGTCCCGGCATACCATCGCCGTCGTAAGCCCTCCATAAGAATGTCCGGCTATGCCCATGCCGATGTGAAGCAGCAATCTGTCCTTAAAGATGGAATTCTGCTCTCCAGAGTCCAGCTGGTAGAGATAATCGGCTACATACCTTACATCCTCTGCCTGTAATTCACTATACTCTGTTAACTTGGCAAGTACCGGCAGGGTAAGCACGTCACGGCACATTGCAATGGCCGTCTCGTCGTCAGGACGCATCTCCATCTTACCAGCCAGCTCCAGCATCTCGGGATCTTCAGAGAACGCTATAAGGACATCCGAAAAATCCTTGGATACATTAAACAGGCGTCCGTCTTCACGCTTATACATCGTGCTATTCGGATGGCCGATGCTTACCACAACATATCCCATGCTTGCCAAGTCTGTACAGAGCACTGTACCCCATTCCGGAGAACCGCCCCCGCCGCAAACATAGAATAACACCGGATAGCGCTTTTCCTTCCCGGAGAGAGCAAGATCGTCGTAACACCGGGTCTTGATATCTATAGAGAAAATATCCTCAGTGACAAGCGGCTGCTCATTAAGCAACTCGTAGACCTCAGGAAACATGTACGTTGATGTAGTCTTACCTTCACTACTGTCAGAAGGATAGTATACAAATGCCGTCAGTTCTCTCGTTGAGTGATCTGATGCCGTGTACTCCAAATCCATCTGGATCCGGCCGACAGTAAAGCCGCCAATTGGTTCTGGAAATGCGTTATAAGTTCTCATATTCTTGTTCCCCTCCAGTGAATGATATCTACTCCCTGGCTTTCTTGAGCTCGTTAACAATTTCAGAATATTTATGATCTTCAAGCAGTCCATGACCCATAAAATCAGCAAAATACTTGTTAATCTTATGTTGCAGCGTAGAGTCCTTAATAGCGAATCCCCTGAAAAACATGACTAAATTAAACTGCATCGACTCAAACATAAAAGCAATCAGGTCATCATCAATATCAGGCCGGAGATATCCGTCAACCCTCATCCGGCGTAACATGTCCTTGATTAAGGGGAATGACTCGCCCTTTAGCACATCCAGATATACTTTAAGCAATATGTTCTCGGGAATGGTTAAAAATGTTTCAGTGAGTTTGATTTCCAGCTCATTCAGTGGCTCGGTCAGGGTGCCATTCACGTTACCAAATAATCCCGAAAGGAAAAACGGGAAAAGGGAATCCTCCTTATGGTTATTAAAATACGCAGCTCTTTTCTGGGTCACATTACGTATTAAGAGACAATAAAGGTCATCTTTGTCTTCAAAATACCGGTAAAAGGTTCCGGGGTGCATGGACAAACGATCCAAAACCATCTTCATAGTTATATCCTCGTAAAGATGATCAACAAAAAGCTGCATAGCACTATTAGATATTTCCTCGCGCCTTGCTTCATCTAAACGAAAGAAAGTATTTTTTGGCATAGATTCCTCCTTAAGTGCGGTGTGAATTGATTCACACTATACTGACAATTAATTCACATGTCAAATCCCGGAATACACCCCCGGCCCGTCCAACTCTGTACGTGTACTGATTCCTGGAGAGAAGTATACGATGATCCGCCCATACAGCCTGTCTCCAGCGCCCAAGCCGGATGAATTCCGCATTTCCGTGAAACGTCAAAAAAAGCACACGGACCGCCTTCCAAATCATTAACGATTTGGGGCGGTCCGTGTGCTTATTGACGGGAAAGCAGCCATTTATATAGTACCTGCGCATGATTGTGTATAGGGGCCTTCGCGGCATATACCAGTGTAACGTCCTGCGCCAGCGCCAATTCTGCGATCTCCGCAGCAAGTCTTCCCCGTGCCGGATCTTCCTCCAGCTCCCGGATATAGCTGTCACTGAATGCCGCAAACCGCTCTGGTATATGGCCGAACCATCGGCGCAGCCCGGGGCTTGGAGCAAGCTCCTTCATCCACTCGTCTATGGCAGCCTGCTGCTTCGTAATTCCCCGCGGCCATAGCCTGTCCACCAGTATCCGGTACCCGTCCTCCGGAGCCGCCGGCTCATAAATCCGCTTCAGATATATAGAGTAAGGAAGGTCAGTTGACTTCCGGCAGGAATGTTCCAACATCTATTCTCCCTCCTGTTATCCATACTGGAACGGACCGTTGTTTAGTACACCCAATATACCATGGAGCAAATTGCCCTGCCAGTGACAGGCTGTTTAATAGTACGACTTCTTCTACAACCTCTGCATGCTCAACACGGGTATGCTCAAGAGTGCTATATACAACATTGTGCTATAATCATTCCATATTACGATGTCAAAAAGTACGGGAGTATAACCGTGGACCACTTGAACATATTCCATGAGCTTTCGGAGCACGTCTTGATTCGGATCAATATCTGCTTAGAGACCGCTCATTTAAATGCTTGGGCAGAGAGCAAACAGCATCAGGATTACGCCTTCTGGTACATCCACGAAGGTCAAATTGAAATTCGCATTTTCGATCAGATCCACATCGCCAGGGAAGGTGATCTAATTCTCTTCAGTCCTAAAGTGGCATACACCGCTACAAATATAGGGGCTAGCTGCAGATTCACTTTTACACACTTTAATTTCAGCCTTGGGGATCAGCTTAGTATTCTCGATAACTTCCAGCTCCCTGGCGTGATCTCAAGCTCCCTTGCCCCGGAAGAAATCTGCCTGTTTATAGACAGCTGTGAACAGTATAAAAGTGGTGCTATGATGTCGACCATCCGCTTGCAGGGAGCGCTGACCATCCTGATCTCCAAGCTGTTAGAATGTTATGAGCTTGGCATTTACCGCGGAGGATTTACGAATAATATGTCTGAGCGTAAGCGGATCACCAGTTTTCAGAAGCTGCAGCCTGTATTCCAGTTTATCCGGGAACATCTGCATCAACCTATCCGTATTGAAGAACTGGCTGAACTGGCGGGCATGTCGGAGAAGTACTTCATTGTATATTTCAAACAAGCTGCCGGTTTTACACCAGGGCTGTACATCTATCAGATGAAGATGAACCGTGCACGGAAATTATTGTACAGCAAACGTTATTCGATCAAACAAATCGCCGGGATGCTCGGTTATCCTGATCCCTACAGCTTCTCAAAGGCCTTCAAGAAATATTACAATGTACCGCCGTCCCAGTTCGGGTAAATGAAAAGCGTTCAGTATCTCAGAATAGAAATACCGAACGCTTACAAAAGCTATT
The DNA here is from genome assembly GCF_013141775.1 of Paenibacillus phytohabitans. GTDB lineage: Bacteria > Bacillota > Bacilli > Paenibacillales > Paenibacillaceae > Paenibacillus_AQ > Paenibacillus_AQ phytohabitans. The sequence goes on along the minus strand of NZ_WHOB01000021.1, from coordinate 232,059 downwards.
AGAAGTTACATTGAGATACATACACTACGTTGTGACTTTATAGACTTCTACCCCGTAAGGATCCAGTTTCAGAATGGTCTCGTACACTTGCCCCGTTATCAGGCCCTCTCCCGGTACCGTCAGGGAAATATGCTGTTCATCCGCTGTTGTATTCACATAGATTACGTGATCCCCCACCTGACGCGCACTTACACCTAGCGGGGTTTCCGGTCCCTTCTGCACTCCAAGCTGTGCATAGAAGTGGTTAAGCAGCACCTGCATAAGCTCTATCTCAGCAGGAACCGCAACATAAACGGCTTTTCCTTTTCCATACGTATTGATGCTAACCGCTGGAAGCTCCTGGTCCAGATTTGTAAAGGTAGCCAGAACCTCAGCAGTAGCAGGCTCCAGTATTTCATAATAGTCTACCGTATGATCCAAAATCCGGTCCTTAAACTTAATTTTCGGAGCTTCACGCCGGATGTTCAGCTTTTGCTTCTGCAGACCGCCTTCATTGCTGTCCGAATAGTGATAGGCAGTGTTCTCAAATGCATTCGCGCGAATACCAAATACATCGCTAAGCCTGCCGGGCATAGTCTCGCTGAAAACACGGTTGTGCTCATCAACTTTGGCTGAATAGGCAGTCATAATTACCGTTCCACCCTCTTGGGCAAATCTTCTGATCGTACCGGCGGAAGCTTCATCCATAATACATTGGCCAGGCACAAGCAGAATCTTATAGTGCTTCTCGATATTGCGGAGGTCCACTACATTGAAAGCGGCATTATCCTCGCTTAACGCAAGGAATGTCTGCATAATCTGCTCTAGATAAGGAGTCTTGTAGTAAGCCTTCATATTCTCGGAAACGATAAAGGATTCGAAGGAATAGGCCAGAGCAATCTCCGGTTGCGGGAGATAAGGCAGTCCGATCGACTTCAGCTGCTCCATCTCGAGTGCGAATTGGCGGAATTCGTCCAGTTTCCTTCCCGGCCGGCCGTCGTGATCAAGCAGCCCGAACAGGTACTGTTCTTCTCCGCCTAACATTGATCTCCATGTCCATGCACATATTGCTCCCGAGCGGAATAACAAGGATAAGTAGGCATACATCCGGAGAGCCCCCTTTGGAGGAGCATAGGCGCCAAAGGAACCTGTCTGGAATTCCACACACCAGATCGGTTCACTCTTCTCACCGATCCGGTGAGCCATAGTGAAACAAGCCCCAAATAACGCATTTCGGTCTTCAGGATTCACTCCAGGGTAGAATCCTACTCCAGGCAGATCAAAGATTTGCTTATAATCCTTCAAATAGTCAAAACCCAGTGTCGGATACTCCCCCCAATGGTTGGTCGTTTCCCGGGATTCGGGAGCATATTTGCGGACGGTATTGCTTAAGCCCTGCAGGTAGGCCAGCAGCTCGTCCGAATAGAAGCGGCGCATCTCCAGTACCCGCTCCGGCGCTCCAATTCTCTCACCGGAAACCGGAAATTCAATATCTTCGAAGCTATTAAGCTTGCGGGACCATCTCTGTGCAGCCCATGCTTCATTTAATTCCCCGATGTCAGCATACTTCGCTCTCAGCCACTGAATGTACCGCTGACGGGCTTCTTCAGAGAATGTCTGCATCCCCGCGCCTACCTCATTGCACAAGCCGAAGGCATGGAGAGCCGGATGACCCGCATATCTTTGGGTCAGCTTTTCGGCGAAGCCGTATGCATATTCCTGAAATACCGGGTTGCCTACATCCTCCATATAACGGCGCACGGAATGGAGACGGTTCCGGTGCTGGTCCGTGATATTGATCATCGGATATTTCTTATGCAGCCACGTAGGTGCCGGACGGGTCGCAATGTCGAGAACCACTTTAAACCCTGCCTCTGCGAACAAATCCATCACCTCGTCAAACCATGCAAATTCATAATTGCCTTCCGAAGGCTCAAAGCTATCCCAGCACAGGTGTCCGAGCCGCACCAGATTGAAGCCTGATTCCTTCATCAGGCGGATATCCTCCGGCCATCGTTCCCGGGGCCAGTCATGCGGATGGTAATTCGTTCCGACAAATATCATTTATACTTCCCCCTGCTTTATTAGTTTTTGATTTTCAGTGACAGCCGCTAAAAGAGCGAGCACGAGTCCCTGCCCCCAGCCTTCAGCCCATCGTTTAGGTACTTTCAAATATCCTTCCAGATCATTCATCACGGCCGTTCCTCCAGAAACGTTAAGAACTCTGCCGTTGTCTGCTATATTAGCAAGTACACCCTCCAGTGCCTTCTGGATATATTTAGTATGCAGCGGGTTTCCGGCATTCAACATACCTGCGGTTATTCCTGCTGTCGCAGATACCTCCCCATAGGATTCCGGTACGTCGAGAACGGTACCCCATAGGCCATCTTCCCGCTGCAGAACTTTTATCGCTGAAAGCTGATCACGGAGTGAACAATTCACATGCATGAAAGGCGGGTACAGATACCCTTGCGGCAGCACTTTACCTACTCTGGACATCGTATAGGCTGCCCAGGCATTGGCACGGCCCCAGTAGATTCCCGACATGTGATCCTTCTGTACATTGTTATAGCCGTGGTACCATAGGCTGGAATCCTCGTTCTGCAAATAATTAATATGCCAGTAATACTGGTTCAGTGCATCGTCAATCAGCCGCTTCTCCCCTAGCATTACCCCTGCACGCAGCAAGAAATAGGCTGCCATGAACAGTGTGTCTGCCCAGGCCTGCTCAGGAAAGTCATTATTAACGGACACTGTATGCTGCAGCACCCGGTCGCCGAAACGCAGCGCATGATTCTCAAGGTAATCTATTTTGCTTAAGATAAGCTCGAGGTACTTCTGATCCTTCGTTTCTTCATAGAGTGTAATCAGCATATGTCCCATAGCGCATGTATTGACTGTCCAGGAAGGAAGTCCAACCTCAATATATTCGTCGCAATAGGCTGCCATCCGTTCAAGGTAAGACTTATCTCCAGTGGCTTCGTATGCGCGGCTGATTCCATAAAAGGCCACTCCGCACGGCCAGTCCCAAGTCAGGTCCATCCCGAAGGTGTAGTCTGCCACCCGTCCGATCACTTGTTTAAGCTCGGGCGTTGCTGCGTCAATCTTTAACATGTACTTCGTACCTCCATCTTCTTTTGAATAACAAGGCCCCCGCTGAAAGCAGGGGCTTTTGATCGTATATACTTTTACTTGATGTTACCAGCGTCAATCGCTGCTTGTTTCTCGTCCAGAATTTCCTGGTAGCCTGCATCAAGATAGCTCTCCTTAGCCGCCTCATAGGTTGCGTCGAATTCGCTCTCAGGACTGACTACGCATTTCACATACAACTCCTGATACAGAGCATTCAGGTCAGCTTTATACTCATCAACCTTCTTGAGTACAACACTGAACAAAGCATCCGGTGTGCGGTATTCCGCCACTCTATCATAGTTAGCCAATAGGTCTGTTCCAAGAGACTCATAGCCGGCAGGCGACCAGTTAGCAAGATAGGATTTCCGGGTTAATTCCGGATTAGGATACTGCGCAATTTCAGTAACAAGAGCCCAATAGTCTTTATTGTTGTTTTTGGAGAGCACAGATTCTCCAGTGAAATCCGCATTTTTCACAGCAAGCCCATCGGCATCCAAGGTGTAGTTCTGGCCTTCAACGCCGTTCTGCAGGAAGAACAGGTTCTCCGGCTGGCTCATCCATTCCAGGTACATCCAGACGGCAGCACGTTCCATATCTGTCGATTCATAATTGATGCCCATGATGAAGCCAAACGGCCAATACGCCCGGCTTTGGGGTTTCTTGCCTTCCGGCACCATAGCTTCTGGAGGCAGCACAGCGAATTCCGCATCCGGATTGTTCGCAAGTGTAGCCGAGATTGCATCGGTATTATTCGCAAGGTAGAGTTCAAAGGTCCCTGTCTTACCTGCCGCAAACTCTGCCTTGGCCTTAGCATCGTCATCACGCAAATAGAATTCTTTATCGATCAATCCGTTATTGTATTGGTAGTTTAGATTACGCAGGTAGTCCTCAGTAGCCTTCGTGGTCAGATCAGCCACACCAAGATCAGAGTATAGAGCGCGTTCTTTCTCGTCTACCGGCCAATTGCGGAAAGGATAGTTAATGATGTAGCTGTTCATCCGCAATTTCTCTCCGCCAACACCAAGTCCGGCGTCCTTCCACTTTGTCAGCATCTCATTATATTTCTCTAAGGAGGTCAGATCGTCCACCTTCATCCCGACCTTCTCCACCCAATCTTTGCGTATCAGCGTTGTATAGTTATCCGCTTCCGGGCGTTCAGCGAAGAAGAATGCATTCGTTCCATCAATGACACCATACTTCTCATTTACCTCAGACATCTTCTTCCAATAGGTCGGAGCATAATTGGCGATTTCATTCCAGTCCAGCGGCTGCAGCACATCTTCACCATAATAGGCCAGTGCCTGCGGCATATCATAATGGAAGATAATATCCGGGGCTTTACCGGAAGCCAGCAATTGCTCGAAATCGGTTACCTCTTTGCTGCGTGCGATCGGAACGAATTTGACATTTACGTTGTATTTATCCCCGAATTCCTTCTGAATCCATTTGGTGTAATAGTTATCCGTTACGTTCCAGCCTTCAAAGGCACGTTCATAGACCGGAATCTCCAAATTTACCTTTTCGGGGAAGCCCTTCGAATAATCGGCATAACTCCCTCCGGCGGCAGCGCTTGCAGCTGGAGCCGATTCATTAGGTGTATTGCTGGAGCCATTACTTGCATTGCTGCTGTTATTTGAACAGCCTGCTACGACACTGCCCGCCATTAACAGAGCCATTACTATTGATGATGCTCTCTTTGTGCCCATCTTCATTTCCCCCATAATTGAATTTTCAATTCTAATAGGACATTGCAATACAGCGCTTAATTATTCCTTAACAGCTCCAAGCATCGTTCCCTGAACGAAATATTTCTGGATAAAAGGATAGATACACAGAATCGGAATCGTCGCAAAAACAATGCAGGATGCCTTCAGCACCTCGGGATTGCTCAGTGTAATCTGGCTGCCTTCAAGCTGAAAGCTCTCCGTTGACTGGATGATCAGGTAATACAATTTCAACTGCAATGGCCGCAGATCTATGTTTTGTTTGATATAAAACAAGGCATCCTGATAAGCATTCCAGCGTCCAACCGCATAAAAGAGGGCAATTGTTGCTAATATCGGCTTAGACAGCGGAAGGACAATGCTAAAAAGAATCCGGAAATGTCCTGCGCCATCAATTCGTGCCGATTCTTCCAGGCTTACCGGTATGCCGCTGGAGATTGCACTCTTCATAATCAGCAAATTGTAAGCGCTAAAGGAAAGAGGCAGAACCAGTGACCATATCGTATCCAGCAGCCCTAAATTATTCATCAGCAGATAATCTGGAATGATTCCGCCCTGAAAAAATAGAGGTAGCATGAAGATAAAGGTAAACAATGCCCTTCCCCTAAGCTGCGTCCGGGACAGCGGGTATGCCGCAAAGACCGTGATGAGCATTCCCAGGATGGTGAACAGAACCGTCACAATAACCGATACGTATAAGGATCTCAGGATGCTGGCATCCGAAAAGATTTTCTCGTATGCACCCAGAGTGAAACCTCTTGGCCATAGATATACCTTGTTAGCGATGACAAAAGCGTCTGCGCTAAAAGATTTTGAAACTACATGGATGAATGGCAGCAGACATACTAACGAAACGATGATCAGTGAGAACGGGATTAGCACATCCCAGATGTCTATACGTTTTCGGCGATGTACGGCAACCGTATCACTTACTGCTTTCATGATTCTCCTCCTTTCTATAACAATCCGTCTTCGCCGAGTTTCTTGGCAATACGGTCAGCCGCCAGTACCAATACGACAGCGATAACACCCTGGAATAAGCCTAGCGCAGTTGCGCGGCTGAAGTTCCCGTTCTGAATCCCCCAGCGGTAGACAAGTACCGGTATAGTGGTGGTAAATTCGGTCGTAGCTTTATTCTGCAGCGCGTACACCCGTTCGAACGAGCCCTCCATCACCTTGCCCAGATTCATAATCAGCAGGGTCACGATCGTTACACGGATCGAAGGCAATGTTATATTCCACATTTTCCGTCCCCGGCCGGCACCGTCTACAATAGCCGCCTCATACAGCTCAGGGTTAATCCCGCTGATCGCAGCGAGGTAAATGATCGTTCCCCAACCCATGCTCTGCCAGACCCCAATCGCCAAATAACTGATTAGCCAGTTGAAATCCTCCTGCAGGAATGGAACTCTGTTACCGCCTAATTGTTCAATAAGATTATTGACAAGGCCGCCGCCTTCACTAAGCAGCTGGTAAGCAAGGGCTCCAATAATAATCCAGGACAAGAAATGCGGCAGGTACAGCAGAGTCTGATTGATCCGCTTAAACAGCACACTCCGGATTTCGTTAAGCAGCAGCGCAAGCACAATCGGCATCGTGAAGCTAAATACAAGGTCAAGACTATTTAACAGCAGCGTGTTCCGTAAAGCGCGGACAAAATCCGGCTTAGCGAAAATTTCATTAAATACCTTGAAGCCAATCCATTCACTATCCCAGAATCCTCTCGCTATCTTGTACTCCTTGAACGCAAGCAGAAGCCCGGACATCGGTGCATACTTGAACACCAGCACGAAAGCCAGCGGAAGCAGCAGGAGCAGATACAGCTGCCAATCTCGTTTAATGGAGTATTTGAGCCCGTTACGGTCTGCTCTAATATTCTTTAGAACGGCTCCGTTATTTGATGAAGCGTTTTCAACTTTCATATTTTCACCCCCTAATCCTGTTTAGTTCCTCACCGCTTTGCGGGTTCTGCTTCGGCGTGGTATGTCTGCATCATAGCGTCCGGAACTAAACTTGGTAAATCGCGAGTATTGATTAGGGAAGACACTTTTGATTAAACCCGGTCCTTATAACAAAAAGTGCTTTATCCATTATCAATTATTGTAGAAATAAGCAGAAGCAGCTCTATCTATTCATGCCTCGAGATTTTATAGGCACTGGGGGACATGCCCTCGTACTTAAGGAAAAAGCGGTTGAGGCTCCTCACATTGAAATAGCCAATCTCTGCAGCAATCTGCGCAATGGTAGAATTAGATTCCAGCAGCAGCTTTTTCGCTTTCTCGATCCGCAGCAGGTTGATATAATCAATCATGCTTTTTCCTGTTAGCTCGTACACGATCTTACGCATATAGGAATAACTGATACCAATCTCTTTCGCCATCTCTTCGAATACAATCTCCTCACTGAACTTCCTTTCAAGGTACCGGATAATTCGCTCACCGTAGTTGACCTCACTCTTCCCGCGCGCAAGGTATTGAATGATCTCCTCGAAGAATTCACGCAGATAATCCTCAAGCTCGTCAAGGGTATCCATAGAGGCGATTGCCGAATAAATATTCCCTCTTCCGGCAAAGATTCGCGCCGTATTGATGTTATTCTCTCTAAGATGCTTGATCGTAACACCAACCAGCTGGTTATAGATAAACATGATATTATCGTAAGAGATGTACTCCACCCCCAGAATTTCTTTCCGGATCACCGCCAACTCTTCTGCAATACTATCGAGACTGCCAGTCTCAAGATAATTAATAATTCGTCTTTCGCTGTTGGCAGGATAGATATATTTTTTGCTTCGCTCCGGTTCCTCCTCCCAGAAGGTAATTCTGCCGCTTCCTTCAATCATCCGGAACTTAATGACCTCATTCGCTTCCACTATGCGGGCGGATACTTCGGAGCTATTCTCCGTCTGGCTGCTTACGCCAATAGTTACGGTATGCTCAAGCAGCTGCGCTGCTCTATCCCGGATTACATGAAGTGCTTCATGAATACCGCCCAGTCTGCCCTCCAGCTCCTCTTGCCCGTAATTAATCACAACTACGAAGCAGCCTTCTCCCTGATACACACAGCTTGCATGAACCTTGTCCATAAATAGCCCCTCACACTCAGTGATCAGCAGGTACCGGTGGTAGTTCCGGGTCTCCTGACTGTTCTTATTTACATACCGCATGTATTGGTCTATGGAAATTACAGCCACTACATAGTAAGGCTCCGGAAACATTTCGGTGACCTGCTTACTTACCTCTCCTTGAAGCAAGTTACGTACCGCCAAGCTGCGGGTATCCTGCTCACGCTCCTGTAACAGTTCGTAGAGGCTCTCCTCTTCCTCTTGCATTCGCTTAAACGCTGTATCCAGAAAAGCCATTTCATTCCGTTTATCATAAATCCCCCAGTTATATCTGGAGTGGATGGTTCTAACCAGGTCCCGCACCGGCTTGGACAGCCAAGTGGCCAGGAAGATGGTAAGTATGGTTCCGGCCACTATAATAATGGCAGTTATAAACATAATACTTCGCTGCAAAGTGTGTGTTTGAATCATTAAATCATCTACCGGGTACAGGCTTACATTCCACCATCCGTAAAAAACGGAGCGGGACCATGTGTACAGTAAGTGCTCGCCTTCAAGTTCATGGAATGCGTACCCTTCATTTGTTCCACTTTCCAATATCTCTTCAATAAAAGGCTGATTGCTGCCTTGTGTAAGAAGCAGGCTTTTATCGTCATGTGAAATTATGGTGCTATCCGAGTCCATCAGCAGGTAGCCATGCTTACCGGTATCCGGTGAGCTCAGATATCCCTCAATTTGACTTTCCAGCAAATTGACAACGATGGCACCGCGTGTAGTGGTCGACAGACGGGATAGAGGCAGCACATAAGAGACAACATTCACCCCGGAGCTTAACTTACGCGGATACCATACACCTTTGATCCCTTTTCGTCCTAGTAGTGCCTCCTGCATCCAGCCGGTCGGCTCATACCGGTCTAAGGCTATAATCCCCTTGTCAGTAGAGACAACATAATCTGCCCCTTCCAGCAAAAAGTATGAGGAATACACGCCATCCACACCGTGAATCAAGTTAAGCAGTTCTTTCAATACGGACTGTGCGCTGGTCACGTAATAATAATTCTGGTTCAGCTCTTCGTAAGTCTGTAAGCTTCGAATACGATCGAAGATGTTCGTCAGGTTTAAGCGCACTGTATCCTGTACCAGGTTGTCCAGTGCCTGCTCGTTCAGTTTACGGTTCGCATCCAGTTCGGCAAGCGTTGATTCTGCGATAGCATTCTCCGAATGATGCAGAATCTGCGTACCGCTGTACCAGGTCAGAATGGCCGTGGGGATGGACATGACGCAGAACAGAATCAGAACTAACTGAAGCAGCATAGGGATTCGCTTCATTGGTTTCCCACCTTTCATCATAAAGCGCTTACATCAATGTGGCCGTTTCTATCCTAGAATTCCTGTACTGGGAATACGGTCTTATTCATTATAAGGAGAACTACCGCAAACCGGAATGCAAGTTAGTATTCTATGCATGTCATTTAGTAATATTTATAGATTTATAATTCCCTTTAACAGCATACATTCCATTCCTTATCGCATCTAAAAGTAAGCAAAATTATTCACTATTATCAAAAAGGGTCTATCCCAAAAGTCAGCCATCCGCTGCTCTTGAAACAGACCCTATAGTATAATTAGCCAAGCTATTTAACCTCTACCGGCAAGCTACTGCAAAGTGTGCCACAGACGCATCAGAGCCACCGCTGCTTCTGCCCTTGTGGTCAGAGAATCCGGATCAAACCGGTTCCCTTCACGACCCGTCAGGATGCCGTGATCCGCAGCGGAGCGGATATAGCCTTTCGCCCATGCGGGAATAACATCATCATCCTTGAAGTTCGTCAGCTGTGTTCCCGCTGTGTCCCATTTCATTGCTTTTGTAAGCATGGCGGCCATTTCTGCCCGGCTTATGGTTTGCATAGGTCTCAGTGTACCGTCCGGATAACCTCCAAGTATGCCGCTTTTTACCGCTGCGCCGATGACGTCTTTAGCCCATAACGGAATAGTTGTACTGTCGGTAAACTTCGATACATCCGCACTTGCTTCCTCTGGCAGCCCCATCGTTCTCAGCAGCATGGCCGCAAATTCCGCTCTCGTAACTTGCCCGTTCGGCCTGAAGATCGTGGAAGAATCGCCTTTAACAATCCCTTTTGCGGCAGCTTCATAGATTTGCAACTTTGCCCAGTGGCCTTCAACATCGGTAAACGTGCTTAAGATTAATTCAGCATCCGCAGCTTTAACAGGTAATTGCTTGAGATCCGCATTGCCTGACTTGCTTACCTGAGCAGTCGTATCGGCAGCAGGGGGGTTGTTCGTACCTCCCGGCTGACTCTCGATAGTGAACGTGTGGAGAATGGAATCAGCTGTATTGCCCGCTGCATCTGCTACCCTGGCCAACACATTATGCACGCCGGACGTAAGGGCCGAAGCTGCTGTCCATGTCCAGTCACCATCACCTCCGGCTATTGCCGTTCCTGCCGCTGTCCCGTCCAGAATAATGGTAACGGTCAGCCCCGGATCGGACGTTCCTTGTACAGCTGGTGTCGTATCATTTATTACCGCCCCGTTCACCGGTGCAATAATAACCGGAGCTGCGGGAAGCGTGGCTTCAACCTCCTTCTCCGCATAAGTGCCCACCGTATAGATATTCGGTTGCGGAACTTCTTCCATCCCGGTTCCTAGATAAAAGCCGGGATGCGGCGGCTGGTTGTAGCCAATGTTCTGCCATGCTGCCGATAACCTGTATTGCGGATCGTGCATCAGTGTATAGATTCTTTCCTGCGTCAGATCTGTAGTTGTAAAGATTCGCAGCTCTGTGCTGCTTATATTCTTTAGAACAATTTCCTCACGCCAGTCACCAAAAAGATCAGCCTGTAGCGAGGGTTCACCTTTGGTACCGTCAGCCAAGAATCCCTCAAATCTCACCAGCGTATCTTGTTTATTATTTACATAATCCCATTTATCGATGTGTGAGGTACCGCCGCGGTATTGATCCTCATAATCGTGATCAGCAAGCTCCCGGGAGAGGTCCCCATCCCACCAAATCGCATAACTCGTGCTGGGAATTGTAGTGGAGAGCAGTTCACCCGTCACCGTGTATAACCGGCCTTGGTCTACCTCCCACACATTCGGCAAACTGCCATCAACCGCCCATAGTTCCTCCCCCGGATATCTTGGATCAATATCTCCGGTTAGAGCTCTGCCTGTATCACTTACGGTCTGAAGCTGTCCAAAAATAACTCTTCCCGTCTTGGCATCCTTCAGATCAACACTGTATTTAACATGCTGCTCTTCCTGTGGAGCCCACTCTTCCAAACCCGGATTGTTCGGATCCAGATCGCCCACATGCATAGCATCACCGTGACCCAGCATCGAATTCCACAATCCCGTACCATCGTCATCTATAGCCGCTGCCCCGGTGACAATCTCATCTTTACCATCTCCATCGATATCCGCCACGCTTAATTGGTGGTTTCCGGAGCCTCTGTACGCTTCATTACCAGGCGTATCAGAATCAAAAGCCCAACGCTGTACAATTTCCCCATCTTTAAAGTCATATGCGGTAAGTGTCATTCTTGTATAATATCCACGGGTCATCACCAGGCTGGGATGCACGCCATCCAGGTAAGCAACCGCACCCAGGAAGCGATCCACCCGGTTTCCGTAGGTATCACCCCAATCGGCAACATTTCCTCTTCCGGGAATAAATTCTGTCGTATCCAGCGCCTTGCCATCCACTCCGCTGAATACGGTCAAATACTCTGGACCGTCAATGATAAAACCGGCCGAATTCACATAATTTGCAGCGGGATCTCCAATCACATTCCCCAGGCCGTCTACAGTGCCGTCTGCCGTTTTCATGGCGACTTCAGCTTTACCGTCACCATCCAGGTCATAAACCAGGAACTGATTGTAATGGGCGCCGGCACGTATATTACTTCCGCTGTTCATCCGCCACATTCTGGTTCCATCCAACTTGTAGGCGTCATAATAAGTCGGGCCGGTATAACCCGTTTGGCCGTTATCCTTTTGATTGGAAGGACTCCATTTCAGCACAATTTCATACTGTCCATCACCGTCAAGGTCTCCTGCACTGGATTCAATGGGCGTATAGGTATAGGCGACTCCGTCTGGCGTTGTACCGCCTTCCGGTTTCTGAATGGGTATGGACAGATAATTTGCATTCCATACTGTAGCCGGATCAGACTGCAGCTTTTCCTGCCCGTTCATAACGGTTCTCACATAATAGGTTGAACTTTCGTTTCCGCCCGCATCGATGTAGTTGGTGCTGTCCGTTATAGGTGATGTGTTCACCTTTACTCCGTCCCGGTAAAGATTGAAGTCCGTTTCTTCCGGGTCTGTTCCCAGGAGACGCCAACCCACATAAATTCCATTGCCGGTCTTGATAGCAACTAATCCGCGGTTGAGACTTTCCATCTGCCGTGCTTCATGAACAACCGGAGCTGCACTTACGGTTACACCTGAGGATTCAACCTCATCGGCAAATACCGCCTTTGCAACATAGGTATAGGTTGTTCCGTTGTTCAATCCGGAGAACGTGGAAATTTGCTTTCCTTTAAGAACGCTATCCACTAATTGGAGGGATTGATCTGAAGAATCTACTTGATAGATATTTGCTTTGACATACGTTGGATCCAAAGGCTCCGTCCAGCCGATCGATACCTTCGAGTCTTTAGCATCGGTTTCTACATACTCCAGATCCGGGTGAGCTTCTAATCGCCGGATGGAGAAGTTATAGGTTTTATAAACCCCTGTGTAGACTGAAGACGTAACATTTACCGGAATACTGTCCAAGTTATCTTTCAAATTCAATGATACGGTATTGCCGCTGGCTACAGTTTGACCTCCCGCCACAGAGAATAAGATGCCTGGCGTACTGGCTGTTGGCGTAAAATCAAGTGTTGTAGTAGAATTCGGAACGACCAGCGTATAATCGGTATAGTAGGATTCAAACCGGTCGGTTAGAGTCCCCCCGCCGATTGTAAGGCTATCCATTTGAACACCGATCTTTTTCACACTGATATTGTCGATGTTCAGTGTCCCGCCGGCATTAGGATTAAAGCCAAAGGCGCTGATTCCCTGTATCGAAGTATTACTGAAGGGTTCCGTTACTGTAGCCACCGTTTGCCCGGTGGTTAAATCCTCAATGGTCAGCGTATACTTTTTCTCGGGATAGCTGAAAAACAGGTTGTAATGATACCAGTGGGTCGTATCATACGCCGCATAAGGAGCTGCTGCATTACGCTTTTGCAGTTTCCCGGCATTGAATTGCAGTTGTGCTGCAGAGTTGCCTGTTGAATTGACAGCCCCGCTCACGATAAACAAAAATCCGCCGTTGGCACCAGGAATATTGATATCGAAATCAATAACCATGCCTCCTGATATATTCTCAAAGGTTTGACCGATATAAGATGAACCGGTCCCCGGGTGATTTATCGAAGCATAGGTGCTTCCAGTCACTGTATCGGCAACGGCTTTCACCGCCGGCGCTGTCCCCTTCACACTCCAGGTGTTACCGCTGCCGGCTGTGATCGCGGCTCCTGGAGTATAACCTTCGAAATTCTCCTGGAATAATACTGAATCTGCAGCAAATCCACGATCAGGTGTGATCACAAACATCGATACAAGAAGTGTGAGTACCGTTAAGATGGATATACGCCTTCTGGCAGCTTTTAAAGTTATCTTTTCTTTATTTGAAAAAAACATCTTTTCCCCTCCTTATTATGATTCTTGTGAATTAACTTATCACCGCTTCGAGTAAGCGCTTGCAATATGATTTTAAAGCGGTTTCATGAATGGCCATCCCCCCTCGTCTCAGTTGACTATGCCCGAATCATAGCGTTCTAAACGTGCCGGGTAAATCGCAACTTTTGATTTTATGTACCAATCCTGATTTTTCACTGGAAAAGTTTCCTCTCAGACTGAATAAATCATAAATGTCCGAAGGATGCAGGAGAATACGTTCTGATCAGACAAAAAAAACTGCAGCGTGTGCAGTTTTTAGAGTGGTTTCCTTTTATGGGCGATATTTTTATTTACTTGCTGCTTTTTAGAGGAATACGCACATACACACGAGTCCCCTGCTTAGGTATGCTCTCGTATTTCAATCCATATGACGCTCCATAGGCAAGCTTTAGCCTCTCATTGATGTTGCGGACCCCGTATCCTCCGCCTTTACGCTTTCTGTTATCACCCTTGAAGATGGCTTCCAGCTCGTCAGCTTCCATACCTATACCGTCGTCTGTTAGCTGAACAACAAGATCATCCTGCTCGGCCCAGGCTGTTACCCGGATAACCCCTTCTTCCGGCTCTTTTTCCATAATGCCGTGCAGAATCGCATTCTCCACCAGCGGCTGCAGGGTAATCTTCGGGATTTCACAGTTGTACCATTCACGGGTTACCTCCAGCTCCAGTCTGATCCCGCCGCCAAAACGCATATTCTGTATGCTGGTATAAGCCTCAATATGCTGCAGCTCGCTTTCCAAAGTAACAAATTCCCTGCCGTTTGACAGACTAAGCTTATAGAAGGTTGCCAATTCGTCTACCACACGCTGAATATCACGTTCCCCTGCTTCAATCGCCATGATATTAATCAGATCCAGGGTATTGTAGAGAAAATGCGGATTAATCTGTGCCTGAAGGGCCTTTAATTCATTGCTCTTCACTTCATTTCCGAGCTTGTAGGTTTCGCCGATTAACTCAGCTATATTGTGCACCATGACATTGAAATTCTGCGCAAGCTCCCCGATCTCATCTCCCTTTACAGGCAGCGGAGTGACATTGAAGTTGCCATGCTTAATTTTGCGGGCATGCAGGATCAGCTGGCGAATCCGCTTCGTTGCTGTGCCTGCGGTGAAATAAGCTAAAGGAAGCATCAAAGGAATCACCAGCATAAATATGGAGATGATGCGGTTCCGGGCATTTACCGTCGACTCGGTAATATCTGAATAAGGAACGATAATCGCTACTTTCAGATTCGTATTCGGAATATCCTCAACACCCAGAAGGTAACGGTTGCCCTCCATAAGATAGCCGTCATCATAATATCCTTCCGCGGCTGAAACCTGCGTTATATTCTGCAATACATCTGCAACCAGCGTTTCCTGATAGTCAAACTGATCGGAGGTACTCAGCACCTCTCCCCGGTCATTAAATAGCAGGGAGGATGTATTGGGAGTCAACACCGCATGATTTAACACCGTCTGCATGGCGCTTGATTCAATACGGGCTTGAACAATCCCTTTAAACTGGCGGCTGTTATTAACATCCAGCACTTTCCGGAGTATCGCTATTTCTCCCGGATTTGCCTCCGGGTCGGCCATCCGGGTCGGAATCCAGTCAAAAACTTCATCGCTTGAGGCAAAATCACGATACCAGCGCTCCTGCTTCACCTTGCCCAGCTGTAAGAAATCCGGACTTTCCGTCGCTCCTGCCAGCCCCTGTTCCATATAGATCTGGATGCTTTGAATATCCTTATTGTACAGAAACTGGTTGACCAGCTGGTTCAGTACCACCGCATCATTATGCCATTCAATAATATCCTCATAGGGCGCTGAATCTGCGGCAACTCCAGTCTGAATCAGCGGGTTGAAGGCCAGAAAGTTAAGCACCTCTGTCATTGCCTCAGACTTATAAGCTACATAAGATTTCGTTTCATTCAGCATCTTGCGGGAAGCATCTACCGCCCGTTCTTCATCCTCCTTCCGGGTAAGCGTGATGTGAATAATCAGAAGTAAGATGAAGGGAATGGAGATGACAAAAAGGTAGGTAGCAAACAGCTTATAACGGATGCTTAGATTGGATAGCCTGTTCAGCCAGATCTTCATCGCAGAATTCGCTCACGGTACTCGCTGGGTGTACACCCGACGTATCTTTTGAAGAAGGTTGTAAAGTAGCCTGCATCGGTAAATCCCAGCTGCACCGTAATCTCAAATAATTTCATACTCATATCTCCCAGCAGTTCCTTGGCCTTATTGATTCTGACATCTGTAATATATTCTTTGATGGTTTGTCCCTGCTGTTTTTTGAAATACGCGCATAAGTAGGTTTCACTAAACTGAACATGATCGGCAATCGCCCTGATCGTAAACCCGCTGGTATGAAAATTGGCATGAATATAACGGATAATCATCTGCATTTTCCGGATATTCACATCTTTAGGTTCCCCTAGTCCGGCAGTAAACAGCTCATCCATCGCGTTCATCACATACTTCTCAAGTGCATTCAGACTAGGAATATTATCGATTTCCTTCCATACATAACGCCGCTCAGTATCCTCCGTATGTTCCACCAGATTGAGTTGAACGGCCGTCTCTGTTATCGCCAGCATAAATTGAAAATAAGTATCCTTCAGCCGCAGAATATCCAGATCCATACAGGTACGCGCATAGCGGGTCCATTCCTTCAGTGCAGCCTTGGCCTCTTCAATTTCTCCCTTACGCAGATGGTTGCGTAAGCGGCGCACCTCGTCCCAATGGGTATCAATCGACCCGGAGGGTCCGATAGAATCGAAGAAAATAATGTTCTGGTCATGATAATACTGAAAAGCACTGATTCGTACAGCATCGTTGTAAGCTTCCGGAATCTCCATCAGTGACCCGGCGCTGGAGCCGATGCCGAGTCTTAGTTCAATCGCTTCCCCGGCGATTTGACTTAGCTCAGAGAAGAGTTCTTCAATCGTTCCGCGTCCATCGCGGTAAGCGTTGCCGAAGCGCCCGGGAATAATCAGCACCAGTTGATTATGCCAATTGAAGCCTGCTATTACCTGTAGAGAAGAGAAACGCTGGCTGCGGTTAATCATATCCAGAATAATATTCTGATGCAGCGAGAAGTCCTCGGGATGAGCAATCCCCTTCCAATAGAGATTAGCAGCAGCAACCGTATACGGCCCCTTAAGCGGCAGCAGAAAGGTTTCCTGGTTCTCAATGGCAGGGCCAACATGCGGTGAAGCTGGATTGGAGATCAGCTTGCGGACCATTTCCTGCCGCAGGTACGGAAGGCTCTGGTCAATATCCTTTTGAACCTGCAGTTCCACCGTGAACTTCTTTTTCTCTTCCAGGCAGAGCAGGACGGCAGCTTCAACCGCTGAACGCACCTCTACTGGATTTACTGGCTTCTCTATATAGGTCAATGCCCTTAAATGTATAGCCGATTTCAAATACTCTTTATCCGAATACCCGCTTAGAAAAATAATTTTACCTTGCGGCGCACTCAAACGGTATTGGTGGGCAAATTCGATGCCGTCCATCTTGGGCATCCGCACATCACAAAGGATAATTTCAGGCAGCCAGTCTTGGATCTCACTAAGAGCTTTTACTCCATTATGGGCTGTCCTCACTTCATCAATCCCGATTTCCTCCCAATCGATATGACTCCGAAGCAATTCTCTGGTTCGCGTCTCGTCATCAACAATCAGCAGTTTCAAGCGGTGATCCCCCTTTACCGGTTCATGAAGTGAATAAGTGTACAGATTCTTTAAATTATACACGGAAGTCTTGAAAGGTAATCACCCTTTAACGGCACCAATGGTAATCCCGGACACAAAGTATTTCTGCACAAAAGGGAATGCCAGAATAATTGGGCCTGTAGCGATGACAGTCATCGCCAGCTTGAACGTTTCCTTGGGCGAATCGATGTTGGCTACATGTTCAGCCATAGACGAAGAAAGGTTAATGGAGGATAACATTTTATACAGCAGATACTGGAGCGGAACCATATTATTATTGTTCGTGAACATCATAGCTGTCCACCAGTCATTCCAGTAATGCAGGACCATAAATACACCTATGGAAGCAAGGGCAGGCTTGGACAGCGGCAGAATCATCTGGAAATAAATCCGCAGATAGCCGGCGCCGTCGATTTTGGCAGATTCGATAAGCGGCTCAGGCACTGAGCCCTGAATAAAGCTCCGCAGAATCAGAATGTACATTACGTTAAACATAGGGACCAGAATCAGCACCAGATACGTATCCGACAAATGCAGATTGCGGGAGATCCAGATGTAATAAGGTGCCAGTCCACCGCTGAATAAGGTTGTGAAGAACAGGAAGAAGGCCAGTACATTGCGGTACCGGATCTCTTTGCGGCTAATCACAAAGGCAGACATCGAAGAGATGAGCAGGGAGAGCGCCGTGCCGATAACAGTGATAATGATCGAGACCTTATAAGCAGACAACACATCCTGCGGGTACCGGAAAATAAATTTAAAGGCGTCGATTGAAAAGTCGCGCGGCCAGAACCAGTAACCATCCTTGAGGACTGAACTCTCTGTAGAGAGCGAGCCGGAGATTAGCACAATAAAAGGCAGTACACAGACAAGCGCGATAATTAACACAATGGCATAGGAGATAAATGTGAACCATGGCGTTGAATTTATTTTACGGTTACTTGTGGCAGTAGTCATTTGATTACACCTCTTCTGATTGGATAGGTTTAGAACAGCGCTTGATCCTTGTCATACCGTCTTACAAGCCAGTTCGCCGTCAGGATAATAATTAGTGTAAGAACCGACTGGTACACGCCGACAGAGGAAGCCATTCCGAAATCTGCAGTACCCATCAGTGAACGGAATGCCAAGGTATCAATAATATCCGTCGCGTCCATGAGTCTTCCGTTATTCCCGATGAGCTGATAGAACATATCGAATTCTCCGCGCATGATCCGGCCTAACCCGAGTAATATCAGAATGATCATTGTCGGTTTCAGAAGCGGCAGTGTAATTTTCATAATTTTCTGGAACCGGCTAGCGCCGTCTATCGTGGCTGCTTCATAGATTTCCTGATCTATACCTACTATAGCCGCCAGATAGAGCACACTGCCGTAGCCAACCCATTTCCACACATAGAGAAACGGAAGCAGGAAGTACCAGTAGCTGGTGCCCGAATATATATCTAACGCCGCCATATTGAAATGCTCCAGCAGTTTATTGACAATACCGTATTCATAATTCAGGAAGTTATATACAAAGGCCGAAACCGTTACCCACGAGATGAAATATGGCAAGAACATCAGCGTCTGGGATAGCTTCTTAAACCATTTTTTCTGAATTTCCGATAAAAAAATCGCTGCTGTCAATGAAAATAATGTGTAAGCAGCCAGAAAAATCACATTATAAATAACGGTGTTGCGGGTAACGAGCCAGGCCTTACCAGACGAAAAGAAATAATCAAAGTTATCAAATCCTACCCAAGGGCTGGAGAATAAGCCTCCTTTTACGGTATAGGATTGAAAAGCCATCACAATCCCACCCATGGGGATATAAGAGAAGATAATATAATAAATGGCAATGGGCACAAACATTAAATAGAGTACACGATTTTGCTTCATATCCAGCAGCAGATTGCCTTTTTTCCGTCTTTTCTCTGGTTTCTGCACGGTGGTAACCTCAGTATTGATTTGCATTTACTCTCCATCACCTTTCGGGTATGTTCTATAGAAAGGCCGCCCCATGGGAGCGGCCCGGTGAGCTATGATTATTGTTTGTTTTTCAAAAACTCTGCCGCTTGAACTTCAACCTCTGCTTTGACTTTGTCAATTCCGGCGGAATTCATTTTTGAAACCAGAGTGTCAAAGGCTTTGTCTACATCTTTAACACCGCCAATAACAATCGGCTGGAAATATTGCGAAGACAAGGTCTTGAGATTTGCCATTTCGGATTTAACCTTCTCTGTATTAAACGTAAATCCAAGATAGGTTGGTGCTACAAGATAATCCTTAACCTTGCTTTGAAGTTCAACATATGATTCCGGCCAGTCCACACTTGGTTTGCCGAAATCCTTATCTACGAACCAGAACCCGGATGCATCCGGCGGATAGCTGTTGTTCTCGGTTGTAACGCCTTCAGGAAGTCCAAGCTTGCCATCAGCCGTAGCGACATAGTTTGTACCTTCAATACCGTAATACGCCAGGTTAACATAAGATTCCTCTTCCATTAGCAGATCCAATGCCTGAAGCGCTCGTTCCGGATTAGCGGAATTGGCGGCAATAGCGACACCGTTGTTGAGCCAGCTGTTAGATATGGACTTCCCTGTAGGACTAAGGAATGGCAGAATGTAAGTTTCTATGCCTTTACTCTTAGCAGTGGTTACCACAGACTGAATGTCCAGCGAGTTCCCTAAGGCTACTCCTGCTTTGCCCTCAAGGAAATTGTTCATCGATTTCACTTTATTGGCGAATGGATTTTTGTTGACATAACCTGCGTCATACCATTCCTTCATGACTCCGGCAGCGAATTTGAAGGAGCTCAGTACCGGCTCATCTGTAATACTCAACACTTTCCCTGTAGGGTCTTCTGTATCGGTGTAAGTACCGACTGCGCTTGGATCAGCGGAATCAAGAGGCCCTGCTGCATAAGCGAATTTTTCTGAAGCAAGAGCGCTAAATGGTTTAGTAAGATCATATTGCGAATCCAGGTTGAGTGGAATCATATCCGGATAAGTCTTTTTGATTTCAGCGAAATAAGGACCCAGCTCGGACAGCTTGGTCGGATTTACCAGCCCGCTTTTGTCCAGGATATCTTTCCGTAGTACAGCCACACTTACTTTGCGGTCCGGGGTGGTTGTCGGAATCATATATTGCTTCCCGTTAACATAAGCAGCCGTGTATGCTGCCGGATCTTGTTTCGCGAAGTATTTCGGCATATTGGTCTGGATCATGCTCTCGTCAAGCGGCAGGAAAGATCCCTTATTGGCTTCAGAGATATAGAAGTTCCAGTCGGCTGCAAAGATGAAATCGACATCCTGGCCGGAAGCGAGCACTAACGGATATTTGGAAGCCACATCTCCCCAGCCGATGTAGTTGATTTCAAGGGTAGCGTTAATGTCTTGCTTAAGCTTCTCATTAATGGCTGCCAGAACCGCAGGCATTCCCTTCGGGGCTTCACCCAGCAGATATCCGGTAAGCTTAACCTCTTTGGAGTTGTCCGGCTTATCAGCATTTGTTGCTGCGGGTGCTGCCGAATTCGTTGAAGCCGGTTCTGACGTTTCACTTGCCGAATTGCCTGTGCTGTTATTGCCGCCACACCCTGAAATTGTAAGCGTACACAATAAAGCGATTGCAAGAGTGGAAATCGTGTTTCTCTTTAATCTTTTCACTTTGAACCCTCCCTTTATATTCTAAGCTCTTCTTACAATTTAATATTATTGTTTTCGGCATGGGGAGGGTACCCGTCAAAGTTACGATAGACTTAGAATTCCTAACATTTGTGAATAATTATCAGCCAGTCACTGGTTGCTGCCCGGTGGCTGGCTGATGGTTTAGCTATTCCGACTCCAGAATAAACCGGTTCCACTTCTGCTGCCAGGCGATATCGTTCCAGAACGGATGATGCGGTGCACAGTTAGAGCACAGCGTCATGCCCCAGAAGCCAAGTGCCATGCCCTTGCGCAGCGCGTACTCTGCAATGAATTTGCCGACTGGACCTTCCTCGAATCCGGTTAACAGCGGCGTATAGCCCACGTATCCTTCACCAATGACAACAGGAATACCCGAACGCGAGGCCCACTCGGCAGCCTCTTCCAGACGCATATCCGACTTTTGCAGCATAGCCAGTTTATGGGTACCGTAATTGTCATATAAGTAGAGGTCCCATTTATCCGGATCCACCCAATCATGCAGGTAGATCTGCTTCATCCCGACCGGATTGCCCTCCATCCGCCACTCCTGTCCTTCCGGCAGTGTCCACTCTGCGAATGGAGGCGCATCTTCTCTTAATAGAGACTGGACGAAGGGATTCGGAAAAGAAAGCTCATCATTGAGTCCGGCCTTGTCCATGAGTTCATATAATACGCCCCGAATATAGAGATGATAATGGGCAACCTGCATATTACGGGCCACATAAGCCTTCGGATAGGCTTCGACCAGCGTATAGCTGGCTGTCATCAGGATATCGGGATGCTGCTCCCGGAGATAATCAATCGCCTCTTCTATATATGGCTGCATGGCTTCCACTATCTTAGGCGAATCGGTTTCCTTGATGCCCTGTTCAATCCCCACAGCGGTAAGCTGGCCATATTCCACCTCGTTATGAAGCTCAGCATAGACAATCTGACTGGCGAATCCTTCTTCCTTAATAAAGCGGATCAGCTGATTCATAGACCTCGCAATCGTCATAAAGCGTTCCTTAGGAGCGACGGCGGCCAGTTCATCGCGCAGGGCGGGATGAGCCAGGAAGCTGGGACTTTGCTGATATTCCCAGGATGACAGCATAATATAACACCCGTGCGCTTCGGCCTGTCTGAAGAGCTCCAGCAGGTGGGCATGTCCGTCCAATACGGCTCCGCCGCGGCAATTATACCAGCGTGTCCGTTGCCCTACTTCCCCCAGGTTGCCGAAAAGCAGCGGTCCCGGCCGTTTGCCTTCCGCAGTGAACAATAAGTAAGGCATCGCACAGATCCGGATTGTATTATAGCCCCGGTCCACCGCTTCCTTAAATCGTGCTCCAAGATCACTGTAAGGCTCTCCGGGCAAGGTCATCGTATACCAGGAGAAATCCCACATGGTGATGGTCAGTTTGCGCGGTAACTTTTGAATGACTGAATTCATTATTATCACTCCTAATTTGGGGATTCGCGTCTTATTCCGTTCTAATCACAAGCTCATACACAGGAACTGCACGAATGGAAGCAATATCGGCAATCAGTTCTGTAGCTGTCTCGTTCCAGCCTGCCATCGTCGTATTACTGTTAACAATAGTACCTTTGCGGATCGGGGATACATAGAGATACATGCCCTTGTCATAGAGCCGCTCTTCAAACCGCTTGAGGCCAATTTCCCATGTTGTGTTGTTGCAGAAGTTATCATTAATGAGATCACCGTCAATGAAGGCATAGCCGATATCTCCGGCATAATCAATTTGCAGCAAGGCTTCTTTGACACCATCCAGAGAGCCGGATGCGAATTCAAGAACCGCCCGTTCATCCTTGACCTTCGTCCAGGTAAAAGCAACTTCTTTCTTCGGTGCGAGCAGTTTGTAGGTTGTGAATAAGCTGTCCTTTGATGCTTCCACCAGTTCTCCGCCCGATACCGAACCTAAACCAGCTTCAAAATCAGGGAACACACTTAGCGTGACTTCCTCCCGGTCCGTCAGCTCCAGCTTGATCTCGTCCCCGGATACCAGCAGATTTGCGTCCGTGAACAGGACACGCTGCTTCCCGCGGACATCAGCCTTCCAGAATCCGAGGCTCTGCTCGTCCGTCATGGTGTAGATTACGACTGACTTGCCTGCCGCGGATACGAGCCGTACGATACTGGAGGCCTGCTCTTCTGCTTCAACAATCGTCATATCCCCCAGTTGCAGGATATGTCCGCGTTCGCTCTCTACACTCATCACATCGTTACTCGCCAGCGCATAGCTGCCCTTCATGCCTTCAGGCACAAAGAAGAAGTAATACGCAGCATCTTCCACATCCAGCTTCGTAATCAGCTGCGCGGTTGCATATTTCAGCGTAATCCCGGCCAGATCGAAATTATAAGGCAGAATCGCAAAGCTCTCACTGCCAAGCGTCAGCTCACCTTGAGCGGGAATCGTAATCGTCTCACCGGGAAGCTCAATGCTGACGTTCATATCCTGCAAATCATGATTCTCCACATGATCCTGGAAATTGTTCAGGAACAGGAAGCCGGAGCCTTCATGTGAACGGATGGCATAGCGTAATTCACTCACATCATACGGATCTTGCCCGGAGGTGTCTCCCGGCAGAATCGTCTTGGTCAAAGCGAACTGATTCTGGAACCCGGTGAACAAATAATGCTGCAGCTTCGTCCGCTTGTACGATTCGCGCACTTGTCCGAATTCACCAATCATCGCATTGAAATCATAGGAAATCTTCGGTGTCGCCAGATCGTTCGTGAACGGATTCACCTTTCCCTTAGGATTGCTTCCGCCATGGTACATATAGTATCCGAGCATATTGCAGCCCTCCGCCGTCTTCATGACAGACATGGCCGGAACGCTGTTATATGGAAACTCGAACCGGTATTTATAGAACTGAACCATCCCGCCGCCCATCTCACAGCAGGCATACGGATAGTCTTCCGGCTGGTAGAAGGGCTCGAAATTGTAGCTCTTCGGAAGGTCATTATTATGTTTGTCGCGGAAAATATACTCCGGTGTTGCCGGATGCTCCTTAATCCCGTCGAAGCGGTCCGTCTCATAGTAAATCCACGGCCAATACGCATATCCGCCCCATAATGGCAGCATATCCGGTACTGGTGTCGTTGCACCGCCCCAGCCTGTACATGTATAAATAGGCGTATCGATTCCTGCCTCAATCGCCAGATCTCTCAGCAGCAGCATATGTTCGTTACCGTCACTGCCGCCATTCAGCCACATATTGTTAATCCCGGTCGTGAGGCCCCACTGTGCCGAGGAATGGTTATGCTCATTCTCGATCTGTGTGCCGATAATCGGCCCTCCCTCTTTGTACAGCAAGCCCTGCACCTGCAAACCGATCTCCGCATACAGTCTCCGTACATAGGCCAGATATCCTTCATCATTGGAGCGGACCTCAAACGGGCGTCCGAACAGCCAATCCGGCATGCCGCCGCTGCGCATTTCCCCGTGACAGAAGGGGCCGATGCGGATCATAACATACAGTCCATGCTGATCACACAGCTGAATGAACCGGCGTAAGTCCTTACTGCCTTCCCATTCAAATACGCTTTCAATTTCCTCGTGCAGGTTCCAGAAAATATAGGTAGTGACAATGTTGACGCCACCCATCTTCATCTTAATAATCTCATCTTCCCAATACCGTTCATCATAACGGGAGAAATGGAATTCACCGCATACACCGTAATACGGCTCCCCGTTCTTCTCCATATAATAGTTCGTAAAACCAATCCGGTCACCGGATGGGTTCACCCCGCCAAGCTTGATATGTCCTGCAAAAATATTCTTCTTGTCATCGCTTACAACAATGCGGTAGTTCTTCATAATGTGATCCCACTCCTCAGTTGATTGTTTAAATGGTCGATACCGGCTCCCAGCGTAAGCTCTAAATGCCATGAAAAAGATGAATGGGCCGGGATTATTTGTGCTGTCCCGTTACCTGCTGCCATTTCCAGTGAATCGTAATAACCGATACTCGGCTCAAGCGCACAAGTGACCCGGTCATTGAACATCCCCTCATCCACCCAAACCCCTAAATAGGGAACCTTGTCTGCGGGAACAGACAGGATTATGAAGTTCCCGCTTTCTTCTTCATATAACCCAGAGCTGCCCGCCGGAACTTTATGAGGATAATATAATTTCCTTCCATCCCCGGTCACTGCCGGAGAAATTAGCGACACTACATCCCGGTGATACGTCTCCCCATTCTTCAGCGAATGGCCCGGATACACGCACAGCATGTCCTCCATGGACTCCGGGAGAAGAATGCGGGTTGGCTCTGTAATCGCGAATTGCGGATGGGGCACCCATAGAAAGGGTATTGGCCCGTCACTCAAATTGTCAGCGCGGTAATCCAGTCTTATCCGGTCAGCTGAAGGAAATGAGATCGTCCTTGTGAATTGATAAGGTACGCGCGGGCTCCGGACCGAACCGGTAACCGTACCCCCATCGATTCTGCATTCCCAGGGAAGTGACCATACCTCACCATGATCTTGAAGGATTATATCCATACCCAATGCACAGCTGTTGACCGTCGGATAACATTCATCCCAGCCGCTCATATCCCATTCGCCGAATCCTGAACCGTATACCGGCTGCCGCATAGGACGCGAGCCTGAGTCCAGCATCCATTCCTTGCCTGTAGGCTTATACAGGATAGAGACCAGTTTGCCGCCGATTGCCGGTACAGTTTCCAGACGGATTTGTTCACCTTCTATTACAATTGACTTGAAGCCTGCGTAGGTTCCCTGTGTTATGTCCGGTGCTGCATCACTCAACCTTCTCACTCCCTAAACATACTATCCTCACTTTACCTTGGCTGCTGCCTTACGCCAATTGACTAAACGCTTAATTTGATGGACTATATTCTTACTTAAAAATGCTCCTTCACGCAAAGCACAAACAGCGCATGCCAACTAAATCCTGGCGTGCGCTATCTGCATACCAATCCTTCACCCTATGAATAGCGGGACTTCCTTGCGGCTGCTGTTGCCGCGGGAAGTCCTTGATTCATCCGCTTTACGGGGCAGTGATCGGGTAACTTTTCATGAAATCCTGCACAGAATACAACATTTCCCTCATTAAATCGGCCCAAATCCGAAATTGTTGTACACAATACAGGATTCCACCTTTTTCAAGCGGATTTCCTGGATTATTCTTGTATTTGATACAACAATCCACCCAAACGCTTGGCTATCTATGAACTCAAGTTGCAAAACGTACAACATTTATGTCTACAGTGCTTATCATTCTAAAGTTCACTCTGTATAGCGTTTAATTTCCGGAGTTCCGTCTTGTCCTTGCCGGTAAATACGCCGTACTTCACGATAGGCCAGCTTAGGCTTACGATATTCGTTCACCAATCCCTTATTATTGAAGCTGCGGGCACGGTCACGGAATGTGCGTGCATCACTACGGATGTCGGCAAATTGCCAGATATAGGTTCCGACGATATTCGGGTCTTCCCTGAAAATCTTCAGTGCCTTCGTGAGAATATCCGCCTGATACTCTTCGCTGAAGAGCCGCCGCTCCTCCCAGCCCGTATCTCCATAAATTCCTGCGCCGCCGAATTCTGCTAGAATGACCGGGATGTGTCCGGCTCCTACAGATTCTGCATACGCATGGTACTCTTTCATAAACCGGGTGAATTCCTCAACATCGCCATCGTACCAGCCATAATACTTGTTGATTCCAATAACATCAAACAGGGCCAGCGTGCGATCATCCAAAGCCTGATGGGTAGCATAGGTGACAAGCCTGCTGTCATCCAGCGCGCGGACACGATCCGTCAGCAGCTTGGTGAACTCAAGACCTTCGGCCGTATTGGTATCACATTCATTATGGACGGACCAGAATAATACACTGGGATGATGGAAGTTATACGAGACCATTTCTTCCAGCATGTGCATGGCCCGCTCGCGGACCAGCGGATCTGTCATATGTGGGACATGATACTGCCAGAGCGGAATCTCACTCCAGAACACAATGCCCCGCTCGTCCAGCAGGTCAAGCCAATAGGCACTTTGTGGATAATGAGATCCTCTAATACTGTTGCAGCCCAACTCTTCGATAATATCCAAATCTTTATCCATTAATTTGGGCGGAAAGGCAAAGCCCCATTCGGGATGCTCTTCATGCCGGTTAACTCCTTGAATATAGAGCGGCTTCCCGTTCAGCAAGATCTGCTTGCTCTTAACTTCAACCGTCCGGAATCCGATGCGGTCGGTATAATCATCTTCCCCTGCCACTACACGAACTGTGTAAAGTGCCGGGTCCTCCAGCTCCCACAGACGCAGATTTCTCCAGTCCTGCCGGACATGAACCTTTAAATATTCCTGCTCAACCGGCCACACCTCTTCGGCCGTATGCACAATTTCATCATTCAGTGAAATCATAATTGGTATATTTGAGCCTGTACCTCCGAGTCTGCGAAGACGCAGTGAGATGTCAACCTCCGCATCATTACCGGTTAGTGCATACTTAATATTCAGCTTATCGATATACAAGTCTGGCAGTACCTGCAGTTCTACCGGACGCAGGATACCGCCGTAATGATACCAATCCACATGTGCAAGCGGCAGGCTCTGCTCATTATGCGTATTGTCAGTGCGGACAACAAGGGAATGAGCGCCGGCTTCCAGCTCCGGAATAATCACTTCAAACGCAGTAAAGCCTCCATAATGCGCACCAACATGCACACCGTCTATATAAATATCTGCTTGACCACTGACCGCATGAAATAGAAGCTTCGTATGCCCAGAGGCTCTAAGAGTAATAGTAGTGCGGTACCAGGCTACTCCTTCATAATCATACAATCCGATTTCATTATTCCAGCATCCGGGAACATACATTTTGCGCTTCTGTCCTGGGAAATGCTTAAACCACTCATCCTGAACTCCGCGATTGTCAGCATCCACAACAAAATCCCAGTGCCCGTCAAGTAGAATACATTCTCGTACCACATGTTGTGTAAACGTGCGAATCATGAAATAACCTCCCTAATATCCTCTCAATTCCTCCATTCTACTGCTTTCCCTCTCATCAGAGGATGGAGAAAAGCATTTATCATATTGATAAATCGCTCCATTCGGAGAACATAGCCTTTATCGGGTCAGCCATCCTCCATCAACCGCAAGGATATTCCCGTTGATATAATCCGAAGCTCTTCCTGCTAAGAATACCACCGCTCCAATGACATCAAACGGATGGCCCCATCTTCCTGCAGGGATTCTATTTACAATTTCTGCGTTTCTGCCTGCATCATCTCTGATTTGGGTAGTCGCATTGGTTGCTATATAACCAGGTGCTACTCCATTGGTCTGTATATTCAGATTTGCCAGCTCATTGGCAAAAGCCTTGGTCAGGCCTGCGACTCCATGTTTGGCTGCAGTGTAGGAAGGTACAAATTTACCGCCCTGGAAGGATAACATGGAGCAAATATTTATGATTTTGCCATTGCCCTGTGTAGCCATTACCTTTGCCGTTTCCTGACTCAAATAATAGACGGCATTCAAATTCAAATCGATAACGGCCTGCCAGTCCTCATCCTTGTACTCCAGCAGCGGCGCCCGCTTAATAATGCCGGCGTTGTTTACCAGGATATCTATTTTACCGTACACCTCTACACACTTCTCAACCACTTTAAGAATGTCATCCTTAATCGTCAGATCCGCCTGGAAGAAATACGCTTTGCGCCCCTCAGCTTCAATAAGCTGTCTTGTTTCGTCCCAATTTAAATCATGGGTAGCTATAAAAAGATCTGCGCCTGCCTTGGCTAAGCCCAGGGCATAACCTTGTCCAAGTCCTGTATTTCCACCTGTTACCAAGGCAACCTTACCATCTAGTCTAAAAAAATCCATGGAAAAGCTTGATATTGAAAAGTCCATCTTTTTCACCGCCACTACATTTATTTTAGAGAATTCGTAGCTACTGCATCCATGTCAGTGAAGGTTTGATTCTCCCCTACCATCCCCCACAGGAAGCTATAATTTCTGGTTCCTACTCCCGAATGTATCGACCAGCTTGGAGAGATAACAGCCTGCTCATTCTTCATAACAATATGCCGGGTCTCTTCCGGAAGACCCATGAAGTGGAATACCACATTCGCATCGTCCAGATCAAAATAGAGGTATACTTCCATTCTCCGGTCATGGGTGTGACAAGGCATGGTATTCCAGTTGCTGCCTGGTTCCAGGCTGGTAATTCCCATAATCAATTGACAGCTGTCACATACCGCAGGATGAATATACTGATGTATCGTTCTATTGTTACAATCGATATCGCTGCCTGTTTTTACCTTCTTGGCCATTTCCAGCGTTATCTTTACTGTAGGATAGCTTTTATGCGCCAGAGCACTATTCATATAGAACTTGGCAGGTCTATTAGCATCTAAGCTTGCGAAGCTGATCTGCTGTACCCCCAGCCCTACATATAGACCATCCCTTGCATTCAGTTCATACTTCTCTCCATCAAGAGTAACTACACCCGGACCTCCGATATTGATGATCCCCAGTTCCCTTCTTTCCAGGAAATAATCGCAGCCGAGCTCCTTACTCCCTTTCAATTCCAATGGATGTTCTCCTGGCACCGCAGCTGCAACAATAATCCGGTCGATATGACTGTATACCATTTTAAGCTCATTTTTCACGAACAGGTCTTCAATCAGGAAATGCTGTCTTAATTCTTCAGTATCGTATCTCTTAACATCCCCATAGTGGGCAGGATATCTGATATCCATCTTTATTCCTCCTAATGATTAGCGTTTATTATAAATTTCCATTTCTAAGTAATCCTTACCGGCCAAGATCATCAGATTCTCTACGAAGTAATAATCTCCCCAGATCATGAACTCATTAATGCCGTTGCCGAACGGTTTGCCGTACACCCCTTCACGGATAAGTCCCCATACTTCTTCTTCATCGAAAGTACCGTAACTTACGATCAGCTTAGTCATCGCCTTTTTGGCCATCAGAATGCATGCCTGCTTCACTTCTTCGCTAACATCAGGAAAATGTGCGATCCGCAGCATACCGTTAACAGCCAGAGTTAGTGCCGATGTATCCTTTTCTTCCTCTTTCTTCATGAAATCCCATGGTGGAATAATGTCGTCGCCCAGTTCATCTACAAACCACTCGAGCATCTTCACAGCCGTATCCAGGTATTTCTTGTCTCCGGTATAGGCGTAGCACACAGGGAAACCTTGAATCCCCCAGCCTTGCCCTCTGCTCCAGGTAGATTCATTACTGGAACCCTGTTCTGTTTTAATTCTAAGCGGTTCTTTCGTCTCCGGATCAAAGAAGAACGTATGGCCGCTGGAATTGTCAGGTCTTACAAGATGTTTCATTATGGTATCTGCCTGCAGGCTGGCAATCTCTTTATAGTATTCATCGTTTAATACTTCAGCTGCCCAGAACCACAGAGGGATACAGCAAAGACTGTCAATAATCGTTCTGTTGTGCTCCGGCTCCTTACTGTACGGCATTCCCCACGCCTGCAGATACTGCCCTTTTTCTTCAAACCGCGTGGATAGAAATGCTGCTGCCCGGATACCTATATTTCTCCACTTGTCTTCTCCGGTTACCGTGTAACCCCTTACAGCCGCCATATCATAAATAACGCCTACATCATGGCAATGAATAGCGAGGGTATTGAAGCGGTGATTATAGCCTTCGTAATGTTTCTCAGCGGCTTCTTTGAACTTAGGGTCTTGGGTCTGGTTGTAAATCATCCACAGCCAGCCTGTCCAATAACCGGATACCCATGTGGTGTTGTCCGTAAGGATATACTTATCTCCTTTTCCGGTATACGGGAACTGATTATTAAACCGTTCTATATTGGCAGCTGTCTTACTTATCACTTTGTCGATGGTATCCTTGAATAAGGCATCACTGTTTGTGATATCGATATCCTTCCATTTATTTTGCACTTTTTCTAATAGGCTCATTTCATCATTCTCCTTATAATATTCCAAATGTTTTGAAAGCTTCCGTGCATAGCATTCCATCTTGAAGCGCATCCCGGACGAGATTTTCGCCCGATACTTTCTCAATGGCTTTCTCAATTGCTTCTTGCTCAACAGCCTGCGGGATGATTACAACTCCATCGATATCCCCAAAAATGATGTCCCCCGGATGAATTCTCACACCGCTTATTTCTACAGGAACCTGGTAATGGGTAACATCAATTCTCCCCTTGGAGTCTGTAGGCTTATTCCCCTTTGTAAATACAGGGAAATTCATCTCTTTGATTTTCTTGGTGTCTCTGCTGAGTCCATTTACGAGTGCACCTTGCCCGCCTCTGGCTCTACACGCGGTTGAAAGAAGTTCGCCCCAGAATGCAGAAGAATCATCTTCACCGGTTGTCACAACAAACACTTCACCTGGTTGTATAGAATCCACCGCTTTCATTTGCAGTTTATACGGTTCTGCAGGAACATCAAAAACCTTTGCAGCAATGACGGTAAAAGATCTCCCCAATAAAACCATATCTTCGGTAAGCGGATAAAAGCCGGTATCCAGGGTTTGATTACGGTAACCCAAGTCATCAAGAACATCACTGATGACAGCAGAATACAATTTCACTTTTAGTTCCTCGTAAGAGTAATTGTGAATGGATAATGACATGCTTCACTTCCCTCCTTGAACTTTCTATATGTTTTTTTATCTTTCTCACTACTTAATTATGTAATCCCGAGCTCTAATTTTACATAGATAAAAACTTTCAACATGTATAATTCCGTGGTATAACTATCCTTGAGGTGAAGATATGAACCCATACAATGTGATCGCTCATGTCAGGTACAGTTTATTCAGAAAATGTCCGGAAAGCGGCTGGAAAATTGACACCCGAACGCTTAACGATCATGAATTAGTGCTTATTACAGGCGGGATGGGCACAATAACCATAGAGAACAACGTATATCCTTTGAAACAAGGCACCTTACTGTACCTGTATCCCGGAATCGCCCATTCGCTAAATAGCGGTAATGACAATCCCATGTCCTTTTACGGTATTCATTTCAGCTATTTAAACGCGAAATATTTCAACAATCAGTGGAGCAGTGAAGAAGGTCATGGAGCGTTGCCAATCAAAATCATGTCTGAAGTTTTTGCCTACCAGAAGATTGAGGGGTTATTTAAGAAAGCGAATACGTATTGGAATGAGAAGTCTCTGGGGTTCGAAATGGCCTGCCGCAGTGCGCTGCTGGAAATACTGTATAATCTCATGCATAATTCAGAAGCTAATTACGCTTCCCGTCTGAAGATCGAGACATTACTCGCCTATATCAATAGAAATCTCAATAAAAAGATTACTGTAGATACTCTTGCCGGAATGGTGAATTTATCACCGGATTACTTGGCAGCCCAGTTTAAAATTATTACCGGGTTTACAATTATCCAATACATCAATCAGTGCCGCATAGATCATGCTAAGATCATGTTGCTCAATGGAGAGTTACGAATAAAAGACATCGCGGCTGAGGTAGGGTTTTATGATGAATTTTATTTCAGTAAAATATTTAAAAAGCATGAGGGTATCAGTCCTGCGAATTTCATTAAAATTATGAGGTGAGAATATCGCCAAAAAGCAGACATCGGTCCCCTACAAGGGGCTTAAATGTCTGCTTTAGGTAACAGAAACAAGTCTTTCAATTCAGCTACACTTCAACCGAATATATATCACTTCTTGCACCGGAAAAAATAACACTAGGCGCACTATTATACACGATCCATCTGCCGCTGGGGTCACTAATCGCATGCGGATGGGAATACTGGCCTGTCATGGTTGTAAAGTTCGTACCATGCTGTGCGACAATCTCAATTCTGGGATCTTCCTGATCGAAATAGACCCACATTAACAGACCATCCAGAATATTCCCGTCAATAATAGCCGCATTCTTACCTTTCATTGCAGACACATGGCCGTAATACTTGGCATCCTTGAAGCTATACTCCCGGATAGGATTACCGTCCAAGCCTGCCAGGCCGATGTACCATCCGCCTTCCGTCGTATTATTTTTCCAGCCCACGTCGTTTATAACACCATGATATACGATGCCTTTCCCGTCCCAGGTCCAGGCGTTATGCGTCTGGAAATTCTGTTTCTCTTTTGTTTTCACTTCCAGTAAGCTTTGTTCCGAGATCTTATAGATCCAGACTCTGCCACTCTCTCCGACCTTATGGCTGGGACTTGGACCTTTATCACGGCAGTACATTAATAGATCCGGGTCTACCGGATTATACATTAAGTGGCCAGCCTTCAGTCCTTCTTCAGCGATCAGAACCTCCGGCTTGCCCCCTGAGCCATCTATCGCTTTCACAAAGATTTGATAGCTTTGGCCTTCATGCTCGTCCGGATGCAGGACAAGGACCAGATACGCCAGGGTCTTCTCGTCAGGCGATACAGCCATCGACTCTATGAAATATTTCTCATCCATTCCTTCCAGAATGATTGCTTCTTCTAAGGTATCAATATGAACCGCTCTGATTTGTCTGCCTACCAGATAATACGCCCATCGGCTCTTCGGTGCAATCACAGGGCCAATGGGTATCCCCTTGCCGTTACCAAATTGCCTTAACTCTTCAAGACTCCCCATACCATCTATAGGCTCAATCAGGCAAGTGATGTCTCCTGTCGGCAGATGAGCCTTGTACAAGGCACTTTTCCCTTCTCTGATGGAGACGAAGATTACATATTCACCATCTTCTGTAAAAGCTTGCCCGGTATGATAGGAAGGAATGGTATTCACTAATCCCTTTGTAGTAATCTGTCTCACTTTTCTTAGGGTGACCGGGTCATTATATAGTCTTGATTCGTTCCAAACCGTTCCTTTCATGCTCATGCATCTCCCTTGGTTAAGTTAAAAGATACGATTCTTCCATCCAAGCAGTTTGGCTACCGCCTCCACATAATAGTAGTCGCCATAGATTAGGGAACCATCCACATACATCCCCGCCGGCTTATGGCCCGTCGCTCCATTCAAGATCGGATCACGCGTCAAATCGAATACAGATGAATACGACTCTGTTAATGATGTTAAAATGCCAATAGCTCCATCCCGGTACAAATCGCGTTCAACTGCAGGCACAAATTCTGCGAGTTCCAGTAACCCAGATGCGGCAATTGCGGCTGCAGAGGTATCCCGCGGTTCTCCTTCTTTGGAAGGCAATCTGAAGTCCCAATACGGGACGCGGTCTTCCGGCAGATTTGCTAATAAGAAGTGTGCGACCGATTTGGAAGCCTGTAAATAACGGATATCTCCAGTGTTCTTGAAGGCATTGGCAAATCCATATAACGCCCAGCCTGTGCCACGGCTCCATGCGGACTCCGGTCCCGCTCCCTGGCCGCCAATCCCTTCAATAAATTCACCCGTCTCCGGGTCGAAGCTGACCACATGGCGGGAAGAGCCATCTTCTCTAATGAAATGTTTCAATGCGGTATCCGCATGACGGACCGCAATATGCTTATAACGCGGGTCCCCCGTCTCCCGGCTGGCCCAGAACAGCAAAGAAATGTTCATCATGCAATCAATAATGGTCCAGCCGGTTAAATCACCGTTCCATGCGCGGATAAACTGCCCCGCAGCATTATAACGGCCGGACAGGAAATTCGCAGCTTCGATTCCCCGGCGGTAAGCATCCTTGTCCTTCGTAATCGTATGCTTAATCACCGCTGTCGGCAGAAACTGAAAACCGACATCGTGATGGATATCATCCGTAAGATTAATAAACCATGGCTCAAGTATCTCATCCCAACGCCATGCCGCATTTTTATAGTGCTCTCTGCCTGTAAGGTCATGCATGATCCACAGAATCCCCGGCCAGAATCCGGAGGTCCACCAGTCTGTCGGCATATCATCATAAACCCCGTCCCCGCCGGCGAAATGCGGTGACCTTGTCCCTATACTTTCAATCATGGCATCCACTTTTTGCTCAAGCCTGCTTCTAAACTCCAAATCGAACATTAAGTTAATTCCTCCCACTATAAATAAATTCAGAGCAAAGCCCCATTCGGTATAATCTTTCTCCGATATTAATCATAACGTCCACTGGATTGGAAACATACGGGACAAAACTATGATTTCAAGTAAAATCAAACACACAAAAGTGATCATGTATTGTCTCACCCTTTCACACTGCCTACCGTCAAGCCTTCAGTAAAGTATTTCTGCATGAAAGGATAGATTGCAAACAAGGGAATAATTGAAATGAATATTTGAGCTGCCTTCAGATTGATATCGTTGACATTCATTGCGGCAGCAATCGAATCCAGATCCCCGCTGATAAGTGAAGCTTGAACGTCAACTACTAAGGTTTGTAAATACGATTGAAGCGGGTAGTTGGTAGTAAAGTTGGAATAAATCAATCCATCAAACCATGCATTCCAATGCATGATTAAGCTGAATAAGCTTACCGTTGCAATGGAAGGCTTCGATAAGGGCAAGAAGATTCTCCACATAATAGTCCATTGACTCGCTCCGTCCAGCATGGCTGATTCCTCAAGCTCCTCAGGAAGCCCCCTGAAAAAGTTCATAATTAGAATTACATTGAAAATAGGAACGGCTACCGGAAGGATTAATGACCAGATGCTGTCAATTAATCCTAATTGGGATACAACAATATAAGTAGGAATTAACCCCCCGTTAAATACCATCAGGAATACAAAGTAAAAGGAATAGTATTTCCTTGCCCTAAACACACCATCACTCTTCGATAACGGATATGCAGCCAATATGGTTAACAGCATGTTAATCGGCACACCGATCAATACCCGTTTTACCGTGACCAGAGCAGCCGTCCAGAATTCACTGGAATCCATTACATACTCGTACGCATCCAGGTTGAATCCTACAGGCCACAGTGTAACCCTATTCTCAATAATTGCCTGCGAGCTGCTGAAGGACCGGGCCAATAGATTAACAATCGGGATCAGGCAGGCAAGAGTGATCAATAGTATAAGAACGGCATTGCATATTATAAATACTTTTCTGCTTGCGGACACATTTTTCGCTAACATTAAATTCCCTCCCCTCCTTAGAACACGCGATAGCCCGCATATTTATCTGCCAGTTTAAAAGAAACCAAAATGAGAATGCCTGACACGACTGATTTAAACACGCCTACCGCCGCCGAGAGAGAAAACTGTGAATCCACTAAACCCAGGCGATATACGAGTGTATCGATAATGTCTCCAGTTTCATATACAGATGGACTATACAGGACAAATATTTGTTCAAAGCCGGCGTTTAGAATACTGCCAATGGATAATACCGTCATCAGAATAATGATGGGCGTGATACCGGGTAGGGTTACGCTCCAGGTTTGCTTCCATCTGCCGGCACCATCAATGGAGGAAGCTTCATATAGACTGGGATTAATGTTAGTCAATGCGGCCAGGTATACGATCGTATTGTAGCCAAAGTGTTTCCATACATCACTGATAATCACTGTTCCCGGAAATACATGCTTGTCCCCCAGGAAACTTATAGGAGCATCAATTAGGCCCAGATTGAGCAATGCCGTATTCATTAGACCTGCATCGCTTGATGTATTGCCTTGAGATAAGAAATCGAGCAGAATGCCGCCGAGTACTACCCATGACAGAAAATAAGGCAGGTAAGTAATGGTCTGCACCGTTTTTTTGAACCATTTCACACGCAGTTCATTTAACATCAGAGCAAACGCCACCGGAAAGACCAGATTGCCGATGATCTTGAACACAGCGATAACAAGGGTATTCCTTAATGCCGGCATGAAGTCGGGCAACAGGGCGAGAGTTCTAAAATTCTCAAATCCAACCCAATCGGACTTGAAGAAGCCCAGTCCCGGTTGATAATCCTGGAACGCAATGACAATTCCAAATATCGGTAGATAACTAAATATGAAGAGTATTACAACCGGCAATAAAAGCATCAGATGAAATACTCGCTGCCTGTTCTTATCAATAGAATTCATCGCTTCAATTCCTTTCCTATCCTGCATTTAGGTGTTAAAGGGCCCATGTTCGCCTGCTGCCCTTTAACACATCTATAATTTATTTGTTCTTGTCATACCATTCCTGGGCTTCCTTCGTAACCTGGTCTCCACCAAGTGCCTTCCATGAAGTCAGGAATTTATCGTAAGAATCTACGCTGTCGCCGTAAATGATTTTCACAATAGTCTCCAGAGCCATTTTGTTCAGTGTTGAATATTTGGAGGTCATCGTCTCCGTCGGAATGTAGGTATATGCCAAGGGATTTATTGCATTGCTGCTTTTGACCTCGTCCACAGCTGCCAGACCGAATTGTGCCTCATAATAAGCCAAACCAGACAACAGGACCGGATCCTGGGCTTTCACTTTTTCTTCATGGCTGCCGTCCTTCACAGCATCAAGGTAATATTTAATTTTGTCATAGTCCGTTTTTTGTTCAATATTAAGTATAGAAACGTCACCGCTAGTTAGCGCCTCTGTTTTCTTGTAATAATTCTCAAGATTCCCAAGCGGATTAGTTGTTGGCGTCAAGCTGTATTTCCAGCCGCTATACTTCTCAATTTGTCCGAAATACTTGTAATATTCCTCGTCATCCTTCGGATAAATTAATTTTTGCACGCTTAAGTTCGCAAGTTTGATCAGTGCCTCCGGGTTTTGCGTTTTACTGCTGGCTACCCAATAAGTTTCGGGAAGCGCAGGTATATAGGCTTTCGAAGACCCGCTGCCGTTACCGTCAGGGATTGGCGCACTTGTAAACAGAGCTTTAGGATCATTCAGGACAGCGTTCTTAATGGATGTCATAGGTCCCCAATAAGGTGCGAAGATAATCCCGGCTGTGCTGCTTCCCAAGTCTTTGTTGATTGCAGTCAGGTCCATCGTTCCGAAGTTCTTGGCAAGTGAGCCTTCCGCGTACATACCTTGCAGAACTGCCAGCCCCTTTTTCATTTCAGCCGGGAAATCCCCTCCCCAAGCTACTTTCCCATCCTTTTCAATAAACGTGAACATGCCATTCCAATGTCCCGGTGCCGCACCATAGCCTTCGAAGAAAGCCTGCAGGCCCGACATCATGGCAAATCCTTCTTTACCATTCAGGGCCAATCCGTAAGTGTCTGCTTTCCCGTTCTGGTCAGGATCATTCTTGGTAAAAGCTCTAGCAACTTCTACTAATTCGTCCATAGTAGTGGGTATCTTGAGGCCCAAATTATCCAGCCAATCCTGGCGGAGGAACATGACCATAGCCGAGTCATAACCGCTTCCCACTTTTGGTATTGCATATAACTTCCCGTCAACCTGAGAGGCTACCAGATCTGAACCATTATTGGTATTCACATATTCCTTTAATTCCGGGGTAGCATACTTCTCATATGCATCGGTAAGATCGGCAATCACATTGGTCTGAGCGTATTTGACAAGTTCAGATCCCTTAATGGCAAATACATCAGGATAGCTTCCGGAAGCAATCGCAGTAGCCAGCTTTGTATTGGCTTGACTGGCATCTACGCTATACATAGGTTTAATGTTCAGTCCATTCTCTGCATACAAATCCATCCATGTATTCTTGGTTTCTGTTTCTTGAGCTGCGGGTTTGAAATCGGATGCATATCCAAATCCAACATTAAGATCAATGGCCGGAGAATATCCGTAAGGGTTCTCATCAACGGCTGCTCCGGATGAATTGCCGGGCTTCTGGTTGGCAGAGGAACTGTCATCATTCTTACCTCCAGAACATGCTGTAAGGGAGGCAATCAGGGTTGCCGATAAGACAATACTTGCAATAGCTTTTAACTTTAGGTTATTCATTGTTATCCCCCTTTGTATGTTACCTGTCTGCTACATTCATCATTATAGGTGAAACCGTTTTCTTTCATCTATGGGCATGATTTTACTTCTTTAACTTATCTGTACCATTTGTTATACGCTTACAATATTGATCCCTATTTTGTTAAAATACATGTAAGATGTGTATATAAAGCGCTAACAAGAGGGGGCTCTACACATGGGAAGCCTGTTGATTATTGATGATGAATTGGAAATTCTTGATTCTCTTAGAGACATGTTTAAATATGAGGTTTCGGAGGATATAGATGTCTACACTGCGAATTCAGCAAGGAAAGCAATTGAACTGCTTGACCGGATTAAATTCGATGTTGTCATGACTGATATTAGAATGCCTGGTATGAATGGAATAGAGCTGTTCAGAGTCATCAAGAACAATTGGCCCAAATGCCGGGTGATTTTTCTGACAGGGTACAAGGAATTCGATTATCTTTACGAGATCAATGAATATAAAGATGTCCGGTATTTGTTGAAAAGTGAAGAAGATTCAGTCATCATTCAAACGGTTCTGGAGGCCTTTAGTGAGATCCGCAGCATGATGACCGAGAATTTCGTTTCCCCGGCAGACGTTATGCGGCAAGACAAGGCACAAATGTGGCTAAGGAAGGAATTTATAAATCAGGTCATTTACAGCAAGAGCACGCCGGATAATCTGCAGCAGCAAATTAATGATTTCAATATTCCGATAAACGTTACCCTTCCCATGCTGGCTTTTCTATTTCATCTGGACAATATTACTTCGGATGAACTGCTCGGCCGGGAATATGAGCTGTATGAAGATTTATTCCGGATTGTCCAGCATTTTATGCCTAGCCAGGTTCAGGCTTATATTCATTTCATGGCAAACAGTTATGGTCTTCTTATCATGCAGCCCAAGGACCTAGCCGATACGCTTACACCCGCATGGGACCGGTTGTTTCATATCAGCTTTGGAGCGCTGGAGTATATTCAAGAAAACTTTAAGGAAACCCTTAGCAAGAGCGTATCTTTTGTTACCAGCAGTAAACCATGCATGTTTGACCAACTTGCAGAGCACTATGAACAGTTAAAAAGACTGGCAATTTCAAAAATCGGCATGAATGAGCAGATGATCATCATAGCAGAAAAGGCTGTACTCCCGGAAACTAACGATACCCTAAGTCCCGTTATGCTGCAGCCGAAAGTCCAAACCCTTGTGACAAATCTGGAGCTGAGAAAAACGGCACAATATTTTGAAACCCTTGACGGGCTAACGGAGTCCATTTCTCAAGCTTCCCAAAAATACTACGATATTAAATGGGATCTCTATTACAGTATAGCCATCAAATTAATTCACTTTATCAACGAAAATCATCTGACGGAAGCAATCTCGGGCAAAATAAGTCTTGATCTGTTATTAACAAAAAAACAACCCTCCTGGGAGCATGCCTTAAATTACTTGTATGAAGTGTCTCACTGCATATTTGGGATATTGGATGCCGAACCTAGAAACAGGACTAACGAGGCTCTTCATAAAGTAGTCATCTATATCGAAAACAATCTCAATGAAGATCTGACGCTGAACAGGCTTGCAGAGATTGGATGCTTCAATCCATCGTATCTATCACGAATTTTCAAACAGACGTATGGAAGTAACCTTTCAGAATATATAGTGAAACAGCGTATGGATCTGGCTAAAAGAATGCTTTGCACAACTACTAAACGCATCAACGAGATTTCACTGATCGCAGGGTACACTTCTCACCATTCGTTCACCAGAGTGTTCAAACATATTGTTGGTGTGTCACCAGTAGAATACAGAGATAAATATGGAGAGTTCAAATGAATGCTAACCCTATCATTGACGGTCTTAAGAAAAACAGCTGGAGGAATTCACTTCGGACAAGGCAACTGTCCATTCTGTCCCTGTTTTTATGTGTAAGTGTCTTGTTATCAGTCGTTCTATATTTCAATGCTACCAAAGTAGCGAAACAATCCATTTACGACAAAATGAATTCCCAAGCTGACTTTTATGTGGATTCTATCGATCAGCAGCTGCAAAATATCAAAAATATGATGTATGACGTATTCTCCAGCCGCAACTTGGCCTTTCTGGTCTATCCTGAGAGTACGCTTACTGATTATGAACGAAGAGACGCTATATTAACTGAGCAGGAACGGCTAAGTTCACTCAAGAACAGTAGTCTGCTTGTGGCTTCCGCTACACTTTATTTGCCTAACGCCAATTTGAAAATCTCTGATAATCTTGCGGAAGCTATGACCGACGAGGATTTCCTTTTTCTTAAGGAACATTTTGATTCAACGGATCAAATCATGAATTTCGAAGACAACAAGCTATTCATGCTTTCAAAAGGGGCACCTGATCAGCTCAGTTTTCAAAAAACGGATGTTTTCTTTTATGTAGAACTCAATCGGGAGAAATTAAATGAAACCTTAGCCAGCTTCAACACCCTAGATAATAGCGGATCCTTTCTATACCAGTCCAGCGAAGATATACTTATCCATAGCGCTAATGGCAAAGATTATGCTGCAGATATTCTGCCTATCATCCGGAAGGGTCAGGCTGATTACGGTTACCAAGCCGAATCCATCAAGCTGAATAACGAGAAATTTCTGACCGTGATCCGTAAATCGGATATTTTCGGAGCCTTTGTGCAATATAACCGTGAAAAAGAAGTTCTACGCTCACTCGCAATTTATAAGTGGCTGGTTCTTTTTTATATAGTAATTATGAGCTTTCTCGCACTCATTTTCTCAGTCTACACCGAGCGCAACATTCATAAGCCGCTGATAAAATTGCTAAGAGCCTTCTCGAAGGTTCAGGACGAAGATCTGCGTAGCGGTTCCAGGCTTAAGCTGAATAAGGGAAATGAATTCAACTATTTATATGACGGATTTAATCAAATGACGCAAGAGATCAAGAATCTGGTAGAAGAAGTGTACATTCATAAGAACTTAACGCAGAAAGCGGAACTGAAGCAGCTGCAATCGCAGATCAATCCCCATTTTCTCTATAACAGTTTTTTTTCACTTAGCCGTAAAATTAAACGCGGAGACACTTCCGGTGCAGAAGCCTTCGCCGCTCACCTTGGAGTCTTTTTTCGCTTTTTGACTAAAAATGATTCAGATAATGTAATTTTGCACAAAGAGATTGAACATGCAAGAAGCTATACCAGTATCCAGCACACACGCTTTTCTGACCGCATTCAAATAGATTTTGAGGAGCTGCCGGAGCAATTTGCTGACTTGCTGGTTCCCCGCCTGATTCTACAGCCCATTATTGAGAATGCATTTGAGCATGGACTGGAAAATAAAGAAGCTGATGGATACTTACGAGTTAGTTTTGTTCATGCACACCCCTTCTTAGAGATTCATGTTGAAGACAACGGCTCTGAAGTAGACTGGGTCAAGCTGGAGAAAATCATCTCACATCTGGATAGCGAAGATTTCGAAGAGGTTACCGCCTTAATTAATATTCACAAACGTTTAAAAATACATTTCGGCATAAGCTCGGGACTCGTGCTGCAAAGGGGGCATCTGGGAGGACTTGAAGTCATTATAAGAATGTTAATACAAACAAGTCGGTCAGAGGTTTAATCTGACCGACTTGTTTGTTTGCAGCCATATAGCAAATTTTCAGCGGTCGCCGTACGCCGCCAATAGCCGGCTGCATTCGTCCGCAGTGATCGGCAGAACTCCGCCATGGCGTTTCTTGTTCTTCCCTAAATCAAACGAATCTTCCGGAACCACCCGGAAGTCTCCGCCCGCAAGGTCGGAGGTCACTAAAGGGAGGTAGCCTTTTTTCTCAGCAAAGCGGTCTGCGATTAAGCACCACTCTTCCCTGTCATTGAACTTATAGATTTGCGGTCCTTCAAGGCCCATTATGGCTTCCAGCGCCGGAGCACTGACATTTGTAAAGGCATCGCCGGCAAGCGAGTTCCCTTGTTCGACCCTGATATTATCCGTAGTCCCGTCTTTGGAGTAACGGTAGTAGATACCCTTGTGTTCAATGATCGTAGTGTCAATGATGGAGTCCTCACGCTCCATATACTTCTCCGCGGCTGTAAGCTTGCGGAAGTCTCTGGTGCGGGCACTATAGATTTTGTGTTTCCGCTCCTGTTCGTGCGGCTCCTGCGTCGCAGAAGCCCAGAACACCAGGAATTCGTCCGCAGCTTCGTCATATATAGCCTCCGGAGCCCATACATTGCCTGCACCCGGAATCCCTACTGTAACTGCCCATGGAGAAGACCAGTTCACAAGGTCTGCGGATTCCCACACGATAATGTCCCGGCTTCCCTCCTCCTTGGCGGCCGGCCAGCCTTTACCGCTGGCAATCCGGAG
Organism: Paenibacillus phytohabitans; assembly: GCF_013141775.1. Lineage (GTDB taxonomy): Bacteria > Bacillota > Bacilli > Paenibacillales > Paenibacillaceae > Paenibacillus_AQ > Paenibacillus_AQ phytohabitans. The sequence continues at coordinate 188,918 of NZ_WHOB01000021.1, read as the reverse complement.
ATCTGTGGCTATGAGATAGAATTTGTCGTCCGCAGGTGAGCGTACGATAAACGGATCCCGTACGCCCTTTTCACCCAAGTCTGATCTTAGAACCGGCAAGCCCGCGTTCAAATCTGTCCAATGCAAACCGTCTTCGCTGTAGGAGAAATAGACCTGCTCCCCGTCCGGCTCTTCCCCGATAAAATGCACCAGAAGATAACCTGAATAATTGTTGTTACTTGCTGACAAATTCATGTGCCCCTTCCTGATTCACGGTGTAACGAATACTGTACAGACCTTCCAGCTTGACTGAAGGCTTATAGGATTCCAAACGGGTAACTGTACGCCCTTCAGGAAGAATGACATGATTATAAATATGGGTCTCCACAATATCATCTGCGGCCGATAGGATTTCAACAACAACTTCCACCTTTTTGCTATCCCCTAAATTAAGCACGGTAACCGGAATCTCATCCTCAGGTCCATATACAATATCCACATTTCCGCTGCCGGCTAATACATCCTGAAATACCATGCGGTTCGAATAATACACCAGTTTAGGCTGCCCGTAGTAATCAACTAAAGATTTCTGATAGGTTCCCGTGTTAGGACCCCCGCGCAGACAGCACCAGGAGAAGCCGTCATAATCCAGCTGGCGGCTTTTACGGATGACCTCATACGCTTCAAAGGCCTGCCAGGCTTGGCTTGTCTTCCATTCATTGAACTCCAGGGTGCGTCCTATCGAACCTTCTTCATACCGCCATTCATAGCTGTTCACCTGATAGGTCGGCTTCCCCTTATGCAGATCCCAATTGGGCTGGCCTGCCGTTTCATCATGTTCAAAGTTAAAATAGGCTCTATGCTTACTATCAATAAAACTCGGAATGTAAGAGGTTGTATCCATATAATTAGGCAGGTACTGTTCCTCGACATTCGGCCACTGACGAAGTGCAGGCCATTCATTGCCGTAGCCCAGAATGTAATCCATATTGCCTCTGCAGATTAACGGGGCAGTCCAGACCGAATCGCAATCCTCAGCCGGATTCCCTTCATAATCCATAGTACCGCTATCATTATATGGATTGAGACGGCGGCTGTCTGCGGAAGGAGAGATTAATCTGCTGGTATCCAAAGGTATGATGGTATCATAAATGTTGCGGTACATCTTCATTACGGTATCCCAGTTCTTCCATGAAGGATGATTGGTCGGCTGCCAAATGACAATTGAAGAGTGATTACGCACCTGTCTGATGCAGGTGGCCATTCCTTCAAGGTCCAGGTTAGTGGCCGAAGTAAGCCTTAGCCAGGCAGAGGTCTGCCACACTAACATAATCCCTAATTGGTCTGCAAATTCACACACACGGGGATCATTGATTCCGCCGATTCTTTCATCATGCACGCTCATTCTCAGACCATTTCCGTTCATTTTTTGGACCATGAGCATTTCTTCAATATAGTATTCCGCCGGTGGACACTTCTCCCATGCAGCAATGGTTTCCATAGGGGGCCTTGCCCCGAACAATAAAGGCGCTCGCAAGAGTTCAGGCTTTCCGTTAATCCGGAAGACCCCGCCGTCTTGGCTTACAGTCCGAATTCCCGTTGTAACTACATAATCATCACATTTATTATTCTCACTGTCATATAATTCAACGACTATCTTATATAAATTCGGATGATCACTTGTCCATAAATTCGGAGAAGCAATCTCCAGTATCCCCTCTGTGGTTTCTGTCAAATTAGCATAAGTAGAGGTTGTCCAGTTCCCTTGAGCGCATAAAGGTCCATCTTCAGGAAACCATGGCATCATTTTCACAGCTATATTGTGATCAGTAACTTTAGAAGAGCTTAGTCCTTTTTGCGTTTTTACAGACACCTTCACTTTTTGAATGGCAGAAGATTCATTTATGGCATCCGTCCAGGTAAATACATCTTCAATATAAATACTTGGCAGAAGATCCAGATGCATGCGGCCGGCAAACCAGCCCGTGTACAGATCTGTATGGGAATGCGTCATCTTATCTGCCTCTTCAATCTTGTCGCTATATACTTTGACAGCAATAAGATTGTTGCCTTCCCGCAGGAATGACGTAATATCCAGTTTACGCATATATTCATCTTCAATGAATGCTGCAAGCCGGCCATTGATGTAGAGCTCGCCGCCCGGTGTGAGACTTTCAATATACAACTCGGCGATGGCCGGGACTTCATCAATATAGACTTCCTTGCGCATGAGAATATCTTCACCCGCGTACCGCTGTCCGCCATGAACAATGGGCAATGTGCCGTTTGACCAACCGGCAGGGTCATATTCCGCCTGATTCCACCCGTCAGCCCGGATAGGTGCTGTGAAATCTTCATCTATAAAGGTCCCGATGCTAAACGGTTCGAATTCATTCTCTGTCAGCCGTTTATAGCCAACACCCAAGATATGCCCTATTCTGAGTCCTTGTTTACCGGATACCAGCCACCGCTCGATACTGCTTGTGGTTAAGTCAGAGAATTCAACAAAATCAGCCGCTAATTCATGATTTAGATAGAGATTATATTTGCGGTTTTCAAAATCGAGTTCGATTTTGCAGGTGATGCTGCCAGCGGTAGCAGGCAATGTGATTTTTTTACCGCCCGATATGTAGTACGGAGTGTGTTCAGCATCGAAACCGATGGTTGCCGCTTCACCAAGCGAGAAAACAGAATCCGCCACAGAACCATCGGCCGGAAGCGTCCACTCCAGGAAGCATCTCCAATCCTGCAGGGGCAGTGCGACCGGCAAAGAAGCATCCTCTTCAAGGTAGAGACACGCTTCGGTTACCCTAATATTTTTATATTTACTCCATTGCTCTATTTGCTCCAGCTGTCTGTTTTCTTTAGCAGCTCCATGTCCAGTCCAAACCCAATCGTCCAAAACGATTCTTTGTCTATGCTCTGGCAAGGGCTGTGATTTGATTGCCCCTAGAGCAGAACTCACTTCACCCGCAGTAACAATGGGGCTATATAAATCAACATCGCTAAGATTCTTCTCCATTTGATGGGCATACTCATTCAGAAATGACACTCTTTGTTCCGTATCAAGTACAGAGGTGCCTCCCTTAAAATCAGTTTCTCCGTTTGCCTTGGGATCCTGGCTGAAGTAACGCAGTTCAAAGCTCTTCGATATGGTTTTCAATGCTAAAACTCCCTTCGTTTATCTCAACTCCTGCATTTATTCTACTGCGTACCGCCTCTTTAGTGGATGGAGAAAACCATCTATTACATAGAGAAATCGATCCAATTATGAATTAAGAAACATTCATTATTTAGTCTCATTGTTCTTTTTCATAAGGCTTGGTATGATTGCATCATCCTCTCAGACCAAGAGAAAACGCTCAAGGAGACATTGTAGCTATGGACTTTAACTTAAATGATATTTCATTAAGAATCCTCTGGGTATATGACACCCCCACCCACCAGGGCTGGGAGAATCCCCGTATCAATACATCCATTCACAGCTTCTATTGGATTCACAAGGGTAAAGGCAGTTTCATTACTGAAGCAGACTCATTCGAAGTCGAAGCGGGTATGCTTGCCTATCTTCCCCCCGGCCAAAAACTGCGGATGATTGCCGATAATCAATTCCCCTTTCATATCATTATGGTATTGTTTGATTGCGTGGCTATCCCTTACAAGGATAAACAATGGGGGGAGCAGGGTAAGGTTCCTACACTGGGGCTTCCATTCCTGGATAGGTTCGATAAACCCATGGCGAATCAAATCGACAGTCTTTTCGTTCAATTGAATAAAAGATTTATTCCGGAAGTACCCGGGCTTGAAATAGAGTGCAAGAGTTACTTCTATTCTCTGCTCTCCATCCTTATTCACTCCGACGAGATGACGATTGAAGATAATAACGGAAAGTACATCTATGGAAAAGTTAAGAGCCAGCTTGAAATGTTCTTCCATATGGACATTAAAATCGGCGAGCTGGCCAGAAGTCATGCCGTTTCCCCTTCGTATCTAAGAAAACTGTTTGTGAGGTATGCAGGGCATTCTCCAAAGGCCTATTTAAATCAGATCAGGAATGAGCATGCCATCCTTTTGTTGTTGCGCTCTAAGGAGCCTATTAAAGAAATCGCTGCCGAGTGCGGCTACACTGATGAATTGTATTTCAGTACGATATTCAAACAGACCAATGGCGTTTCCCCTAGTGAATTCCGCAAGAAAGAGTAATATTCTTCTCGGGAAAAAGCGCGGCGTGGTTAGGTTCATGGCTGATTTCTCAGACCCTGCCCTGCCACGTACCGCGCTAATTAATACCACTGATCATATGGTCTGTCTCTTTCTACTTACTTGCCGCTAAATAAGCATCGACTTGCTTTTGGATTTCGGCAACGACCTTCTCGGAGCCCGCTTTTTTCAAGCGTTCACGGAGATCCTGAATATCTTCCTCAACACTTTTCTTAATGATGCCGTAGACCATAGGCTTCTCGTATTGCTCGAGCACATTGTTGACGGTCGCAATTTCGTTCTTGACGCTGGTGTCATCGAACACGAATGATTGCAGCTTCGGACTGACGGCTGTTGCGATCATATTATCCCGGAATTGCTGATATTCGGGAATACCGCCATCAACCTTTTTATAGAGAATATCATCGCGCCATCCCCACGGGCTGCCGCTATCAATCCCAAAGTTTGAGTTATCAGCCGAGGGTACAACGCCCTTGCCATCAGCGGAGAGTGTGTAATGCGTGCCATCGATACCATAAGTCGTCAGATTGAAATAACGTTCATCGTTACGGAACAAATCCAGCAGCATCAGTGCGCGTTCCGGATTCTTCGACAGGCGGTTAATCGCCATTCCGCCTTGGGTATACGGCTTCAAGTCGACCGGATTTCCGAAATTGGCATCCTTAACTACAGCCTTCCATTCCGGATGTTCCGCGTTAACAGTAATGAAGTTAGAGTTCGTTGTCAGTAGATTAAAGCTTGAGAAAGGCACTTTGCCGCTCAAGAAATCATTGAGGGCATCAGATGATTTGTTGACCATGGCGCTTTTGGAGACAATGCCTTTATCCACCCATTCTTTAGTGACCTTCACACCTTCAACGAAGGCATCGGAATCAATATAGGAGAATACCTTGGGTGAACCCTGGGTATCGTCGTAGTACATGTGGTAGTTCCCTGTACCGTCAATGTGGAACCAATTCTTCATCATCTCACGCGGCCAGTATAAAGGCATCCCTGACCAAGTGCGTCCGCCGCCCAGGAGCGCCGGCAATTTCGTGTCCTTGGTAAAAGCCTCATAGTATTTCTCGATACTCTTCGAATCCTTCATCACTTCATCTGCTGTCAAACCATATTTGTCCAGCAGATCTCCACGCAGAATCGAAAATTCACCTTGGATTTCCTTGTAGTTATACGGAAGCATATAGACCTTACCGTCAATCTTCGCTTGTTCCCAGGCTTCCGGATACATGTTGCCGGCTGTCTTCGGCATATACTGGTCAATCATATCCTTGGTAAGTTCCAGGAAACCACCCTTGCTGGCTTGCGCACTGTACTGAGCCCAGTTCGCCGTGAAGATCAGGTCGAAGTCATCGCCGGAAGCAAACAGGAGCGGATATTTCTGTTTCCAATCCGACCACGAGAGGAAGGACACATCAACTGTAGCGTTAATGTCCTCCTTGAGAAGCTTATTAACTTCTCCGTATACCAGATCAAAGTCCTTCGGTTTATCCCCGATGAGATACATTTTCAGCTTCACTTCTTTGGAAATATCAACAGCTGGACTGGCCGCAGGAGTGTCAGTTGCGGCAACTTCCGTCGGAACGGTTGTAGCCTTAGTGGCATTGGAAGCTTCCTGATTGTTGTTTCCTGAACCACCACAGCCGGCTAAGGCCGTAGTTAAAAGAAGAGTGGATGCAATGATACTTGGCCATCTGAACATTTTTCTCATTTCTGTTCTTCCCCCTTATAAATTTCAGCTTATTATGATAATCCGGCAATCCTGCCGGGAGTATCCTTACCCTTTAACCGCACCAACCGTAATCCCCTGGACAAAATAACGTTGGACAAACGGATATAGCAGAAGAATCGGTCCCGTTGTAACCAAAGTCATGGCCATTTTGTAGGCATCGGACGGCATATTGGCAGTAGTTGCGATTCCGGCCTGCGCTGCCGCCTGATTCAAGAATTCCATCTTGCTCAAGACCTGATATAAATAGTACTGAAGGTTATAAATCTTCTCATTGTCTATGAACATCATGGTATTGAACCAGTCGTTCCAATAGTGAAGTGCAATGAACAAACCGATTGTGGCAAGAGCAGGTTTAAGGAGCGGCAGGATAAGCCTTGTAAAGATGGTGAAATCACCTGCTCCGTCAACCGTCGCGGATTCCCTGATCGCCTCCGGAATCGCGGCGATGAAGCTGCGCATAATCAGGATATAGAACACACTCAGCATCGGCGGCAGGATCAGTGCGAGTATACTGTTTTTCATGTGCAGATACTTAACCATCATAATGTACCAGGGCACCAGTCCCCCGCTGAACAACGTTGTGAAATAAAAGTAAAACGCAACGTAATTCCGCTGGCGGAAATCCTTGCAGTTAAGAACATATGCCGTCATGGTTGTAACCAAAAGACCTACTGTTGTACCGATTGCTGTAACTACGATTGTAATCCCATAAGCCCGTATGAAGCCTGCAGAGGTTTCACCAAGCAGCTTATACGCTCCGAGGGACCATTCCGATGGCCAAAATGTGTAACCGTGTAGTGTAATGGACTCCTGGGTCATAAATGAGCCGGTGATGACGAGCCAAAACGGTAGCAGGCACACAAGTGCGAATAAACCAACCAAAATATAACCCAGCGTATTGAACCAAAAACGGTCTGCATGCAGTCGCATGTTACTTCCTCCTTAAAATAGGGCTAAATCTTTCTCCGCTTTACGGACTAAATAGTTGACTGTAACAATGAGAATCAGCGACACAACGGATTGGTATAATCCTGCAGCTGCAGGCATCCCGAATTCCTGGATCGTGAGCATGGACCGTACAACGAAGGTATCAATAACATCTGTCGTGTTATATACCAGGCCGTTGTCGCCAACGATCTGATAGAACATCTGGAAGTCGCCTTTGACAATTCCACCCAGGGAGAGCATAAGCAGAATCACCGCGGTTGGAATCAGTGCAGGAAGCGTGATATGCCGGACTCTCTGGAAAATGTTCGCTCCATCCATCTCGGCTGCTTCATATGTTTCCGAGTCAATACCCATAATTGCAGCTAGATAGAATACCGTACCATAGCCTACAGTCTTCCAGGCGCTGAAGAAGATAAGGATGAATACCCACGCCGTCGGTTTCGAATAGACATCCACAGAATCCATTCCAAACGACGCCAGTAAAGAATTCAGCGAACCGTATTCATAATTGAACACATTGTACACGAACGCCGAAACCACAACCCAGGAAATAAAATAGGGGAGAAAAATGGCCGACTGCAGGAATTTACGAATATATTTCCCCGCCATTTCAGCAAGTAGAATAGCCATTACGATTTCCAAGAGGTTGTTCACGAGCAGGAAAACCAAATTATAAAGCACTGTATTTTTGGTGATATGCCAAAGCTGGCCGGATTCGATGAAATAGCGGAAGTTCTCAAAGCCAACCCAGGGACTTCCAAATATACCGCCGACATAATCGTATCTTTTAAAGGCGATAATGATCCCGGCCATCGGCAGATAGTTAAAAACAAAAAAGTAAATCACCGCTGGCAGGAGCATAAGCAGCTTAATCTTGTGTTTTTTCAGCTCCCACCAAAAGCCTTTATTCATCGTGTTCATTATAGGTTCTCCCTTTCCATTCTCTATTTGTAACCGCTCTCTATGATTTATCATAAATCGTTTGAACAGCCTGTTATACTGAACAAAGCTATAATTTCGAGTAAAATCTTACACTGTTCTCCTATATCATTTGCTAAGCGCCTGACAAGCCGTGATAATATGAATAGATCCAAATCCTGTCCAGAGGTGTTGCCCTGATGATCCGACTTCTTATTGTTGACGATGAACAAACTACCCACGAAGGTCTTATGAATTACATTGAATGGCGGGATCTGGGCATAGATATGGTTAAAGCTGCCGGAGACGGCTGGGAGGCGCTTCAGCTCTGCGGCAGCTTTAGACCCGACATTGTTCTTACTGACGTTAAGATGCCCCGTATGGATGGTATAGAGCTTGCCATGAAGCTCAAGCAGCTCCTGCCGCAGTGCAAAGTCCTGTTCCTTAGCAGCTATGCCGACAAGGCCTATCTCAAATCAGCTATTCAATTGAAAGCGCTTGACTATATCGAGAAGCCCGTAAATCTGGACCACATCCGTGAGCATATCCGCCATGCGGTTGAACTCTGTCTGGAGGAGCGCAAAATGAGAGCTATTGAGCATACATTCCGCAATCAGAGTGAGCTACTGGAGCAAGAACAACAAGCTCTGTTCTGGATTGCCGGAAATGTCAGCAATAATCAGGATGAAATGCTAATTAGAGCAAGCACATTGTTCCCGCAAGGAGCCTCATTCGTAACAGCAGTGATCAAGCTCCACCATCTTACGGAACAGGATAACCAGAATCTGATGCCGAACAAGAATACGCTTTTAGAACAGATCGGCCTGCGCTTCTCTGCTATAAGTATTGAGGTACTTAGAGGCTTCAAGGACCCCCAGCACATTATCATTCATGCTTTTTCCAGGAGCCTGGGAGCCCCGGAGGATCTGGTTAATGCTTTAGCCTTGATCCGTTCAGATATTCAGGCCGTATTACAGAAGCCATTGCTAACATTTATCGGAGTCGGACAACTTGTACATCACCCTGAGCGACTGATCACTTCTTACCATACGGCTGTCATTGCGCTTCAGCGGCAGTTCTTCAAAGGGTACAATCATATTATCGTGTACCATGAACAACCACGGGCGGCTTCAGGTGATTCGTTCAGAATTTCTGCTCTCGAGTCCACATTTGCCATAAGTCTTGAACAAGAAAACGAGAAGGAAGCTTTCGCCCTCGTCGCAGATGCGGCAAGCGCATTGGAATTAGATGAAGATTTACTGGTCAATGATGCCAAAAATATCTTTTCGGACTTACTCCTCACACTCTTCAAATTTGCCGATCAAAAAAAGGTCACCCTTGCCGAATTACGTGAAGACAGGGAATATTTATGGAATGTTTTATTTCAATTCAACACATTGCATGAGATGACAGCTTATACCGAAGATAAATTAACGGTATTCTTTAACAAGCTCCGGGATAAGCCCTCTGGCGGATCAATAACGTCTAGTATTCAGAAATGTGTGCATGCGAATTACAAAAAAACGGAGTTATCGATCAAAATGATCGCGGATCAGCTCTTCCTGACACCGAATTATCTGAGCCTCCAGTTTAAGAAGGAGACCGGTATAACCATTAATCAATATATTACCGATTACCGGATTGCGAAGGCCAAGGAGCTGCTTGCCGACCGGCAATACAAGCTTTATGAGATCGCAGCGCATGTCGGGATACAGGATGCGAATTATTTTGCCAAAACCTTCAAGAAAGTTACAGGTATGACGCCTTCGGAATATAAGGAGAAACATACATGAACTTTCTCAGACTCTACCGGAATATGAAGATGAAGAACAAACTTATGCTGCTGAATTCTTTATTGATTCTGCTCACCCTTAGTTCAGTCTTTTATATCTCCTATTCGCAAAGCTCTAAATCTCTTAATCATGAGAATCTGAATTCCACCAAACAGCTACTGGAGCAAACCGAGTCGTTCTTGTCCTACAAAATTTCAAAAATACTGGATGTTTCCGACTCTCTGGTCCTGGATGGCAATCTGAACGAGATGCTTCTACGGCCGGTAACGGATTATTCCATTCATGAACAAATACGGGATTTCGGAAATGTATCGCTTAATCTGTCAAATTTACAGATGGACGATGATATCTTCCGTATCCGGCTCTATATCCCGGATGAGCTGGAGTACGCCTATGAAATGTACAACTTCTTTCCTTATAGTGAATTCGCTGCTTCACAAGAATATGAGGTACTGAAACAACATATTGGAAAAGTATTATGGATTACGGATAAAGATGCGCTTAGCTCTATGAAACAATCCGATGTTCGTTCGGTTCATTCGATCCGATTCATCCGGAACCTGGGATCACTCGACGTCAGATTGGGCGTCTTGAATGTTGATGTCCGTGAAGACGTCCTTGAGGATATCGTAAAAAGAGCAATTACTTCGGTCAGAGGTGTTGCTTATCTTCAGAACTCCAAAGGCGAGCTCATTGCAGAATCAGATCAATCGCAGGTATTACGCTGGAAGCTGAACCTGGATAAGGCCGCCGAAATTGCGGGCAGGGATGATAACTGGGAAATGCTGGAGCTTGGCGGTGAAAAAGTCATGGCCGGTGCTAAGCAGATTTCGGGAACAGACTGGAATCTCGTATCTATTGTTTCATTACGGGAAATCTACGCTTCAAGCTATAAAGTAAGGAATCAAATTTTCATTTTTATCGTGCCGCTTGCCATCGCTCTTAATATTCTCGTCTATTATATTTCCCGCTCTCAAACCCGGAGAATCGGGATGGTCATCCGCAAAATGCGGAAAGTACAAAGCGGTGAATTAATCCCGGTGAATTATGACGGCAGCCGGGATGAAGCCGGACAATTAGTGGAGAATTTCAACTATATGGTTGAACAAATGAAGATTATTCTCGAGGAGCAGTATACGCTGGGTCAGGAAGCCAAGAGCTCGGAAATGAGGGCATTGCATTCGCAGATTAATCCCCATTTTCTGTATAACACGCTTGATCTCATTAATTGGACAGCAATCAAGCACGATGTACCTGAGATATCGTCGCTGGTACAGTCGCTTAGCCAATTCTACAAACTTAGTCTCAATAAGGGTGAAGAAATTATCACTGTGGGCAAAGAACTCGAGCATGTCCAGCTATATGTTGATATCCAGAACCGCAGGTTCGGAAATACGATTCATCTGCTTATTGATGTAGACGAAGCTCTATTTGAATACAGTATGCCTAAAATTACACTTCAGCCGATTGTAGAGAATTCCATTCTTCATGGGATACGTGAAACTGAAGAGCGCAGAGGAGAAATCTTCATTTACTCCTTCCGCGAGCATAATGCCATCGTCCTTGCCGTTCAGGACAACGGCATCGGAATTCCGGAAGAAAGGGTGCATTGGTTCAACACTCCTGGGGAAACCAGCGAGAAACAGGATGGTTATGGCATAAGGAACATTAACCACCGGATCCAGCTCTTGTATGGCCTGTCTTACGGATTACATTTCGAAAGCCGTCTTGGTGAAGGAACAACCGTGGAAATCAGAATTCCTAGTTCCACACCAACACCAAAATACCCGGCAGATCTCCTATGATCGCCGGGTATTTTCACTTGGATTTATTTGTTTAATTCCTGCTTCAGTACACTGAAGCCATTGGGACGATAGACGGTAAGCACTTGCTGCTGCACAGAATTTGCTGATACTGGGATGCTCAAGGACAGAATATCCCCCGGCTGCATAGCAGGGACCGCTTGGCTGACTGCAGCTTCATCTGCCGAAGACACCGTCACATAATAGCCGTGTACAGCATAGCTGGGAATATCATTCCGGCATTTCAGTGTTACCTCGAGCTCACCTTCGCATCGCACGGATGCTTCTGTGAGCAATAGCGGTGAAGAAATCTCGCGCAAGGCGGCGAACGAAGGCTTCACCCGGTTATGAATATCAAGCGAACCATGAACCCGCTGCTTCAGCTTGCCTTCACCGTCTTCTCCCATCTGCGTACGGTAATCATTTAAGCTGAAAAAGATTAATGCGGCAAACTGGGGATACTGGCGGTAAATCTCTGTCTTTTGCCTAAGGATCTCGGTTCGTCTGGCATCTCCGCCTTCATAAACCGGCTCACAGAGTCCGTACTCAGCCACAACAATGGGCTTATCCGGATAATCGGCAATAATCTGCTTAATTACCTCATGCTCATCCAGGTCACCATGCCATGTGCCGATATAGTCATTCCACATTAACAGGTCTCCAGCTCCGGTAGCATCGCTTCCAGGCTGGAAGTGAATCGTGTTGCTTACGTAGTTGATAATCCGGCTTGCGTCCAGCCGCAGAATCTCTTGCTTCAGCTGCTTCATGTACTGCCGCGTGATCTCCGATTGGCCATTCAGTTCATTTCCCATCCCCCAGGCAAAAATACACGGGTGATGCGAATGATCCGTAATCATCTCCGTAGCCTGTGATAACGCTAATGCGAAAGTGTGCTGATCCGGCTCTGCCGGCTGTTGCCAATGCGGGATTTCTTCCTGCACCAGAATCCCGTTGCGGTCACACCAGTCCAGCAGCTCACTGCCCTGCTGCCAGTGGAAACGGGTAATGACACAGTTGGCTTCCTTCAATCTCTCCAGCATCGCCACCAGATCTTCCTGTTTCTCGGCCATACCGCTCACCGGGTTCGAACCCGGCATCCATTCTACGCCCATCAGGCGGACAGGCTCCCGGTTTAACCAGAGCTCATGACCTTTGACGGCAATCTCCCGGAATCCAAAATTCACTGCTGTGTGGTCTTCAACCTGCCCTTCTTCCCGGAGGGTGAGCTGAATCTGATACAGATGCGGTTGATCGAAGTGCCATAGCTCCACCGGAGACAACTTAACATCTGTAAGCTGCCAGGTTACCGCCCCGGGAGGTATGGTCCGTACATCATGCCAGATTCTTACTTCATCTTTGAATATCCCGATCTCTACGGTTGCTGTAACGGATGGCCCACACAGTTGCATCTCGGCAATTACTTTTCCGGCAGCCTGATGACCCGCTTGTCCGAACTGGACTTCCGGGCTGATTTTAACTTGTTTAATCGCTGTTTGCCCGGTCACTATGAGCTGTACAGGCCGGATGATTCCTCCGTCGTCCGCCCAGTCAAAGCTGTTTCCTATAGGAAGCGCCTGATCACTATTCGAATTATTCACTTTTACCGTAATCCGGTTCTCCGCTCCGTACTTGATATTTGCACTCAGGTCTATTTCAAATGCTGTATACCCTGAGTTCCAGTGCGAGCCTGCATGCTGGCCATTAATCCAGATCACTGCATCACGATATACGGCCTCAAAATGGATGCGGATGCGGCAGCCGCGCCAATCCTCCGGAATACTAAGTGTATACTCATACCACCCGGCTCCCCGGTAATCCTCCAGACCTTCCTGTACATTCCAGGTATGCGGAACAGTAACTGTAATAGGAGAAGGCAAGCCTATGGCTTGCCACTCTCCCTGTTCTCCCAAATTTGCAGCGTCCGGTTGAAATCTCCAGCCTTCGTTCATACGTACAACTTGACGCCCTATGTTAATCAAGGTCTTCAGCCCTCCTTATTTTTCGAGTGAACCATAGCTCCTTGATGATTGGGTTCCATTTGGAGAGCCAATTCAAGCTCGGTTCTTGCCTCTTCTTCACGGCCAAGTCCCAGCAGTCCAAGTCCTCTCATATACCGGCAATGGATTACATTACGCAAATTCAGATCATCCTCAAAGACCAGGAAGTCCGGCAGGGATACGGCAAAGTAATCGATTTTGATATCATCGAAAATATGCTTCTCTGCATAATCAATCAGTTTGTTGAAGCGGCGCTTGGCTTCCTTCTCGTTATGGAGCTTCAACCAGGCCAGACCCTGGTAGTAGATCATTTCCGGCGGCTGGTCATTGTAGAACATCGCACTTGTAGGCTCGGCCAGGCCTTGTGAAGCTATAGTGTAACTGGTGATGGCTTCTTGTTCCCGCTGAAGACCTTCATAGGCTACGCCAAGATAATAATAGATATTATTCTCCTGGGCCCCTTCCAGCTTGCCTTCGCCCAGATTCAGCGGATAGACCAGTGCTTGCTCCAAGTGCTCGGCTGCTGACTTATAGTTGCCCTCTTGCAGTGCCTGCTTGCCAAGCTCGGTATGAGCGAACTTATATTGTCCGGTTACCTTACCTTCTCCACCTTCCCAAGGATGGAAATTACGCTGGGACAAGGCAGCTACAGCATCTTGATAACGTCCAAGATTGTTAAGCAGGGTCACATATTCGACATACAGATCGTCCCGCTTCTCAACCAGCTCCCGCTGCTCGTCCAGGATATGAAGGCGTTCCTCCGTGGACCAGGCCAGCTTCTTGCGCAGCTGATCCAGTTCAAACAGGATACGCACATCCTGCGGTGCATAGGCAAATGCCTGCTCCAGCGAGGCTAGCGCCGCCTGCGGATTATTCTGCTTATTATAATAGGCCAGGCCCAGATTGCGGTGTACGGTCGGATAATCCTTCCGCAGCTCACGGGACCGCTCCCAGCTTGCAATCGCCTCATCAGGCCGTTTCTTGTCGTAATAGAAATTGCCGAGATAATAATGCGCCTTGTCGTCCTCAGGATTCCCATGGACTGCGCTTTGCAGCAGTTCAAGTTCAAACAGGGTATTCGGGAAGCAATAGATAGGGTTAGCCAATTGTCCCTTGCGGCGGGCCTCCTGAGCCTGTTCAAGTTGTCCGGTTCTCTCATATAATTCACCAAGTGCATAGTGCAGCATCGGATAGACAGAATCTTCCCGGTTTACTCTTTCGCCTACAGCAATGGCTTCCTCATACAGACCGCAGTTCATATAATCTGCGATGACATTAAGATAGTTATGAGCGTCATTTCTCATCAGGCGGTGCAGTTCAGACAGAACATCCTCTGCCACAGTGTTGTCTTCCAAGGCCAACTGGCTGAGCAGCGCCAGCTCATTCTGGGCTCCGAAATCTGCAACATCCATTTGAAGGGTTTCAAGTGCAAAGGTCATGGCTTTATCCACAAACCCAAGCTTACGCAGCATCGCCGTCTTCAGGTTACGCGCTTTGTAATTACGGGAATTGCGGATGAGCGAGCGCTCAGCCTGCTCCAGTGCCTCGGCATACTGGCCTTTCTGGCTGGAAATTTGAGCGAGAGAGAAGTACCCGGCATCCTGCCAGGCTGCCGACCATACCGCTTTGTGGAACGCTGTAAAGGCTTCCTCCAGACGGTGTTGGCCGCGAAGCGCTACTCCCAGCTGATAGTATGCCTCACTGTCATACGGGTTAGGATTACGCCAGGTCAAACGCTCGGTTGCTTTGCGGAAATACTGCTCGCTATCTGTATAGAGTCCGCGGCGGAGCAGCAAGGTTCCATAAGCTACATTCAGCCGGATATCCCCGCTATCCCTTTTCAAGCCTTCCAGATAGTAGGCTTCTGGTTCAAACGTAGCATGCCGGTATTGCTCCAGGTGCAGGCCCGCCAGATACAGCTCTTCTGTCGAACGCAGCTCTTCAGGTACTGCCAGTGGTTTGGCAGCTTCAGGGACACGCTCAATATCCGGACGTTTCGGCTGATAGGAGATCAGCAGTCTGCCTTCTTTATTTCGCACAGAGAGTTTCAAATCATGCTCCTGCTCCCCGCTGCCGAGCGTGACAACCGTTTGGAAAACATCTACAGGGGATAACTTCACCGTTTCCTGCAGATAACGGCCCGCTGCTCCGCTTAGTTCCACGACTGCCTGTTCAAGGACAGAAGTCGCATACACTTTGATCACTGCCTGTCCGGCATCCGCATCAACCTCCAGATTGACGGCTGCCTCGATGGAAGCATTCTTTACGACACCAATGTTCTTATAAGGCATGAAATACTGGGTGAAGGTCTTCTCCTCGTAGGGCTGCAGCCAGGTGAAGTCGGGCTGGTTGTCTGTGTATACACCCGTCATGAGTTCAATGTACGGGCCGTCTTCATCCGTCAATTGACGGTCCCAGGCCTGGCCGAATTCACCGTTCCCCCAGGTCCATTGCTTCTTGCCGGGAGAGATATGATGATTCGCCACATGCAGCAGTCCGGCTTCTACGCCGTGATCATAGCCGCCGACAAAATTATAATCGGATTTGTAAGCCATATACGAAGTCGGAACCGGAATGTTCTTATAGCGGGAAATATCCACGCCTTCCGAATAATCCTGTTTGTAATAGGTTCCGGTAGCGATAGGAAAGCGGGATACATCGCGCTTGCCATGGTCAAATACAGCTGTTACATCCGGAGGAAATACGGATTGCGTATGGTCATTGACTGCTACAGCCGGATTTGCCCACCACAGGAAGGTCTGCGGCTCAGGGGTCCGGTTGTACAATTGAGCATTGATTTCCAGATATGCCTTACCCGGATAGAGCTTGAATGCAGCAGTTACTTTCGTCCCGTACATCCGGTCAATTTCGCTCACCCACACTGTAGCGCTTCCATTATCTGTTGCTTCGTATTTGTATTCAACCGGACCGAATGTATTCGGGCGGTGATGCTGCGGCCAGTTGAATTCAATGCCCCCGGAAATCCAGGGTCCCGCCAGACCTACGAGTGCCGGCTTGATGACCCGGTTATAATATACGAAATCGTAATTGTTCGTTTTGTCGAGCGCCCGGTAGATTCTGCCGCCAATTTCCGGCATGATTTCAATCCGGACATATTCATTCTCCAGAATAACCAGTTTGTAATTTTTATCATGCTTCACATCCGAAATGCTCTCGATGACCGGATGCGGATACACACGGCCGGAGCTTCCCTGATAGACTCGTTTCTCCAGAAACATAGGATTGGGGTCCGCTTCACCCGCCTCATAGGTTGGAATCAATACGCTTGTCTCCCATACCTGTACCTGGTCGGATCCGGCTGGAGTCGCCTCCAATGTATGCTCTATAGCCTCATGCTTCATGTTTGAACTGCCTCCCTAGTCTTGATAGTTATACTTTAGCCTCTGGCAGCGAAGGTTCCAATTGACGAAATGCGGGAAGTAATGGATTATATTCTTATTCGAAAATATATGAGAAGCCCAAAAGCATTAAACTTAAAGCGTATTCGTCACTGCGGTGAACATTTGGACTTCCGGCCGCTGTTAGGTTTGGATTTCCTGATTTTGACCGCTGTCTGCGGTAGAAATCCAAACCTAAAGGCGGACGCTATCGCTCCTCCAGTTCCAAATTTCCCCTCCGCTCCTTTAAGCTTTTTGTTTTTCTTATTCAGTATATATAGTATTTATTGGGAGGGTAGCACAATGAATCATGACCATATCCGCAAGCCTGAAGGGTTTGTTGAGGAGAAGTTATATGTACTTCCGGAATACTGGATGAAGGAACTGGAGCAGGAGGAGCTGACGTCTTCCTTATTTATTACCGACATCGGCTATTTCCCTAATGCCCAGTATCATTACAGGGAACGCCCCGAAGGCAGTCCGTCGCATATATTCATTTTTTGCGAAGCGGGAGAGGGCTGGATTGAGCTGAATCATGGAGAACGAATGAACCTCCAGCAGGGAGATATGATGATCATTCCTCCCGAAACTGCACACCGTTATGGGGCTATGCAGGAGAGGCCATGGAGCATCTACTGGTTTCATTTCAAAGGCAGCCACGCTAATAGACTGGTGAAGCTATTCGGATTGTCTAACGCTCCACTCTCCTTATCACCAAGCGGCAAAGCCCGGTTAATTGAATGGTTCATCCCTGCCTTCGAAATGCTGGCCGAGCGGACCTATGCCTTGACTACCCATGTCCATGTGGCCCAGACTACGAGACAGCTGCTCTCCGGAATTGGCCTCAATGCCGGGAAATCTGCACAGGAGAAGAAACGCGAAACCTATCTGGAGCAGGCGATTCAATATATGAATGGACATATGAATAGCTCCATCTCACTTATCGAACTGGCTAATCATGTCGGGGTATCGAAGCAGCATCTGATCTATCTGTTTAATGCTGAGACCGGAGTCGCTCCGATCGAATATTTCCTGCGGCTCAAAATTCAGAGGGCCGGCCATCTTCTGGATCTTACTGAACTAAGCATCAAAGAGGTTAGCTCTGCCGTGGGTATTCATGATCCTTATTATTTCTCCCGGCTCTTCAAGAAGATATCTGGGGTTTCCCCTTCAAGCTACCGGAAGATTCCGAAGGGATGAATTTCCACCTCCAAATCCCCCGCCAGATGGAACTTTTCTCAAAGTTAAGTTATAAAAAAGCGGCAGTCAAGACCTTAATCCCAGTCTTGACTGCCGCTTTATTTTGCTGATCCGCTTATGGTGCTAAATAAATGTTGGGCTGTGGAGGTGTAGTCATTCCCTCTCCTAGATAATAATCAGTCAGATGCGACTGCGTATACCCTTTGATTGTCATGCTGTTCCGATAGGCCGGGTTTTGGGCAAGAGTATAGAGTCTTGTACTGGTTGGTATATCCGTGGTGAAAATAACAAGCTCTGCATTCCCGTAACTAGGCATAATGATTTCTTCTCTCCAGTCCCCGATAATATCTCCATAGAATACATGAGTACTCCGATAATTAAGAACTGTGCTGTGAAATTTATAGGTTGTCAATAAACGGGAAACTGTATTTGTACTATAGTTCCACTTCTCAAGCTTGGATTCATTGATGCTTTCACTAAGCAGGTCGCCATCCCACCATATCCGGAAGGCTGGCCATGGCAGTCCGACTGCTGTTGTAATCTGTGTATTAGTCTGACCGTTGTAAACACCTGAGAAAGACCAGACCTCATACCCAGCGTAGCGAGGGTCAATATCGCCTACATCACCACGTCCCACATCCCCTGCAGGAGGCGTTGTGCTATGCTGCCAAATCATTGCACCTGTAGCTGCATTGTAGTAGTACTCCAGTAGGCCTGTCGGGTTATCCTGTTGAACACCATAGCCCTGAAACGCGGACGAGGTAGGGCTAAACTTCCCGATATAGAACCGGTCACCATGTTGAACCCCCTGATCGAACAAAGAATAACGCAGTGTACCATCGCCGTTAAGGACAAAGCCAATATCCGCAATCTCATCCTTGCCGTCGCTGTCCAGATCCACGATACGCATCTGGTGACCATCGTCGGCGCGCTGCCCGTAATCCTCACGCTTCCATTTCCAATCCATCACAAGGTTATTGCCCGTATAATGATAAGCTGCAAGCACTAGATTAAAGCCTTTATCTGCATTACGGTTTTTCATAAAGGCCACAATGCTTGGTGTTGTTCCGTTAAGATAGCCGATCCCGAGCTGCATGGCAAGCGGACCTACGGAGAGATAATCGTCCGGGAGTGCCTGGTATTTCTTAAGTTTGCCTGTCATGCCGTCAAGCACAGCAAGCCATTGTTTATCGTCGCTATTACTTGTTGACCATACAGTGCCATCTCCAAATGTAACCCCGTTGGCGATTCTGATTACAACTTCCGCTTTGCCGTTTCCGTCTAAATCATACACGGTGACGCCATCCCACATCCCCACATCAATTGCTGTAGAACCGGGGGAGATATTATCCTGATTCGTGCTGTTCACCCCCAGATTAACAGACCACAATAAAGTACCGTCGCGTTTATAGGCTTCGAGCGATTGTGTAGCTGTTCTATTACGGGACACCAGATAATCATATTCATGATCTCCATCAAAATCCCCTACCCAAACATTCCCGATTTCACCTCCGCTTTGAATGGGAACAACGAATGCAGGCTCACTGGCAGTATTTGCAGCAAGCGTATAAGCTGCACTTGCCCCCTGTTCCACACCGCTGATAACGGGCTTGACGTAGTATGCATTATTTTTGGTAAGATCTGCTGTCGTGTCTGTATAATTAGTCCCCGCACTTAGAACAGAACTGTTTAGTTTGACCGCAGTCCCCCCCGCTGTAGAACGATAGAGATTAAATCCGATTCCTGACGGATCTAAGGCCAGTAAACGCCAGCTGATGAAAACATTAGAATTACTCCGCACGGCAACAACGCCCCGTCCCAGGTTCTCCATCACTCTCGGGCCTGCCGCTGCGCTGACAGAATGAACAGGCGCTACTGTTGCTGCAATAGGTACAACAACAAATATGAAACTCAAAATGCATATCATTGATTTTAAGCTGCGCTTCAATAGAATCTCTCCTTCTGAGGATAAATTGAATTACTTTAGGAAACTTTTCACAATCCTATAAATCAGTGACCGCCTCCTTTCTTCTCCATCCAAAAACAACCTCAACATTCCTGTTCTAATGAATGTGAGGTCGCTTGGGGTCGTATATGAAGCTTTTGTGTAATATCTTAAACGGTGTTTATTCCCTGGCCTGATACAGCCTGAATAATACCGCTGCTGCTTGTGCTCTGGTCGAACTGTTCTCAGGTCCAAAATAACCCTGGGTCAATCCGTTCATCAAGCTGCCCTGCTGTACTGCGTTCACAGCCTCTCTGGCATACGGAGAAATCTTCGCCAGATCGAGAAACGCTGCGGGTTCTCCGCTATTGCCGCCGGTAGCAGTTAGCCCGAGCAGCTTCGAGGTGCGGTATATAAGCACTGCCATATCTTCGCGGCTGATCGGGTCGCTCACCCCGAAGCTTCCGTCTGCCTTGCCCTGGATAACACCGGCTTGATGGGCTGCGGCGATAGATTGAGAATACCAGGCATTGGGTTTCACATCCGTAAAGACTGAGCCTGCCGGTGTATTCTCCATTTCGAAGAGATTAACCAGCATCTGAACGAATTCCGCACGGGTGACCTGCCCCCCTGGCACGAAATGCCCTACGCTGCGGCCCTGAATAACTTCGCGGGCCGCCAGTCCAAGGACCGCCTCGTTCGCCCATGAATACCCCGCCATATCCCGGAAGGAAACAGACGCATAGTTAATCGTGTACTTGCTGAAATGGTTGGGCTTGAATTCGGCCTGGCCCGTTAAGGCATTATACCGGCCATTCTTCACGACCTCTAGTATGCCATTATCAGTGATATGATTAATAATGACTTGGGTGGAACTCTCACCAGGCTGTGGCACATATGACAGCTCCACCTTGATATTCCCATTAAAGACGGCTGGCTGAATGCCATCCAGCAGCAACGAGAAATCATATACAGGCGCGTTGCCTACCCTTTCCCTGATTTTCAATGGCAGTGCTGTGGAATCGGCCTTAGTGATAATAAGCTGCAAACTGGAGGAGTCAGATATCAGCTGGCCGTTTAAGAGATCTACATGAATTGTAATTGAAGCCCAATCTGTCTGGAACTTAATCGTAACCGGACCATCCGCTACTGAGGCAAGCTGCTTCCAATCTTGAACCGGAAGATGAATGCGTAATTCCGTAGCGTCAGACGTCATATGGATCTGAAGCGTTAAAGCACCCTCTTTAGCCATTCCGGCAGCAGCAAGGAGATCTTCGCGCCGAACATTGGCCGAGGCGATTCCTTGGCTGGAAGTTACGGCTTCCAGAGTGACCTTGCCCGGATTCGAACCGGAGCCTGGCTCCGATGATGTAACTGATGACGGCGCCGTTGTGGACGCCGGGCTTGGTGAGGACGCCGGACTTGGCGTGGATGTGGGGCCTGATGTTGGTATTGGTGTTGATGTTGATATCGGGCTTGGTGTTGGAGTTGTAATAGGTTTTGCTGAAAAAACTGTCACTTGTATCTCTTCCCCAAGTGTTCCGGTCAAAGACTGGCCCAGGTGATTGAGCGCGGTCACAGATTTAAGCTTCACCGGAGCTTTACCCTCATCAGCAGCTTTAAAGGTCAGCGCAAAGAGATCCCAGTTTCCACTGAGTCCGGACTTCAAGCCTGTGTAAGTATACACAAGCAGAATTCTGCCTCCGCTAACTTCAGGCTCCCGGATAAAGGCCTGCCCTCTCAGGCTGCTGGAGTAGCCGGTATACTGCAGCTTTGCCGCATCATAAGTGATCTCCAGTTCAGCACCATAAACATCAGTAAGGGATTCACCTTTAACTGTAATGACTACGTCCTCTCCGGTCTTCACGCTCGCAGCGGAAGCTGCCAGACCAAACGTATCCGCTGCCTGTGCTACAGCGGCAACAGGCAGCAAAGCCGTTAGCAGCAGTGAAATAATAACAAATACTTGAAGATATCGTTTCAACTTTCCAACCTCCCTTCAATGCAAGGAATGGAGGAGGATTTCACCTCCCCCGTCCCTTGGCAAGTATTAATTCAGTATGCGCTGTGCCATATGCACAAGGTCGGACAAATCCAGCTCACCGTTATTGTTGAAGTCGTACATACGGAGTGACGGCCAGTCCGTATCACTGCTGGTTGCATGATAGCGTGCAGCGATCAAGGCCAAATCACCGATACCAGCCGTTTGGCTGGCTGCATTGCGGAATTGCTCCAGTGCCTGCGCCAGAGCGTTCTTGGCTGCATCCACCTCTGCTTGCGTGGCAGTGCTCTGATTGAATACTTCTGTGGCGGCGCTGATACTGGCCCGGATCGCATCAATCGCGTTCTGCGGGTAGTATCCATAATGCGGCGCTGCCGGATTCAGAACCTTCGCAACGGATACAGCGGATGAGGCCTCGCTGAGAACTGCCGACAGCTCAGCCTTGTTCACCGGAATCTCTGCTGTAATATCAAGTGTGTATGGAGTACCGCTGCCCACAGCCACTTCGTTGCCGAACTGATCTCCGAGAACAACTCCGCTAATGCTCACTTGGCTGCCCGTTGCCGGGGCTAATGCCCGGAAGGTCAGGTCCAGCAGATCAAGTGTGCCGGTCACCGGGCTTGAGGTTCCTGTACTCGCCTCAATGATCTTGACAGTACCGGGTACAGTAGCGTTTCCTATCACATCAAAGCCCGTAATCAAGGAGTTTACATCCACATATTCCATGACGGACGGATCATAATTGAACGTGGCCGATTTGGCGTACACACTGTCTGTAACATTCACCAAACCGTATCTCAGCTGGAATGACTGTCCCGTAGTCACCGCGTCAGGCCCTGTTAGCTGGTAGGAAGGGGCCGGTGACGGCAGAGCTTTTACCGTTATCTTCACATCTGCTTTGAAAGCACCGTCATCTGTAGTAACGGTAATTGCCGCAGTCCCGGCTTTGTTCGCTGTAACCTCACCGCTAGTGCTGACAACCGCAACAGCAGAATCACTTGTACTCCAGCTGACCGCTGAATTAGTAGCATTCTCTGGCGAGAGGGTCTCGGTAAGCTTCGAGGTTTCTCCTTCTGTTAAGACTAATGTCTCCGGATTAACAACCACACCCGTTACAGGCACAATTACAGGAGATGTATCGCTCCCCACATGAACATCAATGCTTACTGAGAATTCCATACCTCCCGGCAGATTCTTGTATGAATCCACCTTCAGTGTAATCTGCGCTATCCCTTGCCCGATTGCCGTCAATTCGCCGGTATCCGTATTTACGGCCGCCACTTCCGGATGGTCAGAAGACCATGTAACGGACTTGTAGTCGGACCCGCCCTGGAAAATACTAGCTTGAAGCTGAACCTTCTGTCCATCAGTCAGATCCAGCCGGTCATCCTGGATGCTGGCATCATTTGAATAGATGTCAATCGACTCAACAATAATCGGGATCTTGACACCGATGGTTGCCTCTGCCGCTACGCCAGACTTCGCGGTTACCGAAATGATGGAGGTGTCAACGATATCCCCTTGAGCGCCATCTATCAATGCGGCTATAGCATTACCTCTCTGGTCAATGGTGATTGCATTCGTGTTGGAACTGGACCAGGTCAATCGCGGGTCCGCATTCAACGGAGTTACTTCTACAGTCAATGTAGCGGAATCGCTTGTAACTAGCTTGGAAGGCACATTCGTCAAGGTAAGGGTCTGTACCGGAGCAACGAACCGCCCGAATACCTTGAATTCATTCACCCCCGTGTATTGCTGCGACGTACCGCCTTTCTTCATGACTTCGTTTATCGTCAATTTAATATAGCGGGCATAGGTGTCCGCCGGTAGTTTATCCTTCGTAATCGTTACTGCTACTACACCATTGGCTGTGGCGACAATTTCGCCATGGGTAATCAACGTGGTGTATTGGGTTCCGTCTTCAGACACGGACACGGTAAAGTTCTGCTGATTCCAGGTATTCACCAGCGTGGAATCGATAACAGCCGTCTGACCCAGATCGACCGTGAGCGTCGAACCATAGACATATCCGCCCGGATGCCAGGCCGTTGTGTCATTGCCGTCGATGGCATTCGCAGCGGCTGATCCGCTGCCGGTTTTGCTTGCTGTAATGGCCTTGCCCTGGGACAATAAATCAGTTGCTGTCACGGTTGAACTTGCCGTGTGCCCGCCATCCTCAGTTTTCACTGTAATGACTGCGGTACCTGCCCGGAGTGTTGTAACCAGGCCGCTCTCATCCACAACCGCTATAGTAGGATCGCTTGAGCTCCAGCTGACGGCCGGATTATCCGCAGAGGATGGATGTAACTCAGTGGTCAGCTGTGTTGTTTTTCCTGCATCCACTATCACGGATGAAGGTGTGAGCGTAATGCCTGTAACGTTCAATACGTCGGCTACAGTAACCGGTATGGTCACCGGGGCGGCCACGCCATCACTGGCGGATACCGTCAGCGTCGCCGTGCCGTTGGCAATAGCTGTAACGGTCCCGCTATCATTGACCGTGGCTACCGAGCTGTCGGATGTAGTCCAGATCAGCGCTTTATCCTTGGCATCTTCAGGCAATACGGTGGCCGTAAGGGCTTCCGTCTCTCCTGCACGGAAACGGAGACTGCTTTTGTTCAGCGTAATTGAAGCAGTATGCACGTCAGTTACGGTTACGGGAGCCTGCGCTGTCTTGCCTCCATCATCCGTGGTAACGGTAATATCCGTATTTCCAATTCCTTTGGCCGTAATCAATCCCGCGCTGCTGACAGTGGCTATACTTTCATCAGAGGAGGTCCAGGTCACACCCTGAAATGAAGCATCAGACGGGGTGACTGTTGCCTTCAGCTGCCTGGTTCTGCCAAGCTCCAGCTTCACATCCGCTGCATCCAGACTGACCGAATCTACAGGGACCTTGGTCACAGTCACTTCTAAGGTCTGGGAAGCCGAGCCATCCACAGCAGTAACAGTAATCGTAGACGTACCATCCTTTTTCGCAATCAGGGTTAAGTCTGGGGTCACGTTTGTTTGGAGGTAAAGCGTTCCCGGATGAGCCGTCTGGACAGGTTCGCCCAGGAATCCCACTACAGAAGGATCAGAGGATGTCAGCTTGACAACCTTATTCGAAGCACCCTCCGGCAGCACAGCCTTCAAAGTCGACCGCTTGTCAACGAGCAGCGACACCGAGTTATCCAAGAGATCGCTCCCCGTAAGTTCGATGCTGCCAGCCAGTGTGTCGGCCGTCACAGTCACCGTACTCGAATCCGTGAATCCCCCGTCCAATGTCTTGACCGTAATTGTAGCGGTACCCTCTCCGGCTCCGGTTACAATGCCAGCCGGGTTAACGGTTGCAACGGACGGATTGGAAGAGGTCCATATCATGTTGGAATTCGTCACCTTATCAGCCGGAGCAACGGTCGCTACAAGCTGTTTGTATTTTCCTTTTACCACGTTAATGCTCTTATCCTTCATCGTAACGCCCGTTACGGCGGAAGGCGTGATGGCATAGGAGGCAGAATTGTCGGTGAAGGCAAGCTGACCGCCCAGCACCTTGGATACAGGTTTGCCTCTCCACAAATAAGCATAAGTACCATCCAGCGCTTCTCCTTTATGTGCAAACAACGTGCGGTCACCTACAGAGGTAGGCCACGAAGTACTGGTGCCGCCTGGTAACAATGGGCTGTTCGGGCCGTCATATCCGTCACCCTCCACGATCCATTCGGCCGCCCAGTAGAAGAAGCCTATTGTCCGGTCTGTGGGATTCGGTGCATCCTGCAGAGCCTGCATATAATCGATCAGCCAGTTATACTGGCCGCGTTCCGATTTCTCGTAATATGAATTGCCAATTGAATTACCACTGCCGGTGGAGAAGCCCGTTTCGACGAAAACAACATCTTTATCCGGCCACTTCGATAAGTTATTCGTGATCATATTGTAGATAGAGCCGGTCGGCCGGCCGCCGTACAGAGAGTAGCCCTGACTGTCCCAGGTGATGCCGTGGGCTGTGTTGCTGTCAAACCACTGATTGGTCGATGCTGTGTCATAGCCGTTGTTCAGATGAAGCATTCCCCGCATAGCTGGAGATACATCTTTCATGGCCTCATATGCAGCATTAACGAGGGCAGCGAAACCAGTCCGGCCTGTAGACCATACTTTTCCGTCTGGCCATACGATTCCTGAATTTTCTTCATTGCCGATCTTCACTTGCTCGGGTTCCACGCCCGCTTCCGCCATACTCTGAAGAAAATCATAATTATAATTGTACATAGTCGTCTGAAGCTGGCTAAGTGACTGGTCCAGCCACGCCTCAGGCTTAAATCCCTTTCCCGAGCTCATCCAGCCATCGCTGTAATGGAAGGAAGGTATAAATTCCATATCATGTGCCTTGGCACGCTTCGCTAGCTCAATGGTATGCGTTTTGTCGAAGTAGCCCTCATGCATGGTATATTCGCCGCCTACCACCTTGCCCGCTTCAACGAAGACCATGGCCATAACGGCGTTAACGCCGCGGTTCTGCATGATGTCGAAGAAGTCCTGGCGAACACCGTTGGCAGAATAATGTCCGTTATAGTCCTCGATTAAAGGCAAATAGGAAATATCTACCCCTTTGAGCACGGTATTGTCTATCTCGAACACATTTACGCTGTCGACATAGGCAGGGACAGCTCCGGTATTCTCAAGATAAAGTGTCCCTTCGGTCTCACCTGCGTCCGTTGCGAAGCCAACTGTAAGCAATGAATAATCCGTTGTGGCGGAAGGCGCGCTGCGGGCGTTAGAGATATCCGCTATGCCGATCTTAATCAAACCGCCGGAATCGACCTTCCCCCTGACAGAAGCGATATAGCTGGAATCAGGATTTATAGAGATATGCTGCGCCACCTTGGCACCGGCAGCCAGTTTTAGCGTTTTTGATCCTGAATCCGCTTTCAAGGACTGGATGGCAGCATCGCCTGTCGCCGTCCACCCCGTCAAGTCATTCTCGAATCCCCAGTTTTGAACCGGGTTGTGGTCGCTTAATTCCAGTGCGAAGGAGGCATCGTCGATGGAGACCGACATCCCTGCCGTCGCGTTCTGCAGATACAGGCCAATAGTTGCCTGGCCGTTGTAAGAGATCACGTTGCGCATAACGATCAGCACCCAGCCATCGGCATTCGGGTAACCGTTTACATAACTGCGCATGACTGGTGCGCCAGTATCCTTGGCCTCCAGATAAGCATAAGGATTATTATTGGATGAAGAATAGGGGGTATAGGAATTTGTTTTCACCCAGGCCTGGAAGGTATAAGTGCCTTGCTCAAGCCCGGTGAAGGTTTGGTAAATACCCGTAGAAGGTGAATCGAAGGAACCTGTCTTGCTGGTCGACGTTACACTCGCTGAATAAGAACCTGCATATCCCGGAGTTTGGGTTGTCACCTTACCGCCTGTAGCAATCGTCTGCCATCCTGCAGGCAAAGCGGTTACTGCACTATCCGCCTCAAACCCCGGATTAGCCAGCAGATTCGTGCTTGCGGTTGACGCAGCTGCGGCGGTATGTGTTTGAAACGGGGCAATCGCCCCTGTAATACTCATCAATATCACTGCTAAAGAAAGAAAAATAATGGAGTATTTATGCTTCACCTAGTCATCCCCCTACTCATGAATGTTTAACAATGTACCTATTATTCGTTCAATTGTAACCGCTTCCGAATTTCCCTTTTAAAATAATCCCATCCTTTCTTGCTTGTTGGTTGGTTTGTCTTGACAGTTATACTTTATCCTCAGTAAAGCAAGGTTCCAATTGACTAAGTTCGGTAAATAATGGATTAAGTTCTTATTCTGATGAATAAACATCGGTGGATTATGGTAAGTTATGAGATTATCCGCTCAAACTCCATGCAAAAAAGCTCTGCAGTCCGCAGAGCTTCCTTCCTCTTCCTTTCCTTCCCCTCCGTCTACTCAACATCCTTCCCGGTAAACAGCTCCACTCTAGCTTTTACCAGCTCCGTATATTCCTTCTCCATCTTCTCAGCACCGGCTTTGTTCAGCTCTGCAATGAAATCATCGTAGATTGTATCGAAATCGGCTGTGCTGGCGAGGATGGCTTCCGGAATCCGTTTGTGGACGATATCCTGTGTTTTTTGATAGATGACCTGGTAGTCCCCATCGGTTGGTACCGGCATGTTGTACAGCGCGCCCCACTCCTTGACCGGGAATTCATCCTCCGCAGGGAAGAGATCCTTCCAGGTTGTCGCTTTATAAGCGGCCAGGCTTTCCTTCTCTGCGTCCGAATATTCGGCAAGGATCTGTTCCGGGAAGTTCGTGGTATAGTAATTATCCGTGGAATCCTTCACCCCGTCACCGTAGCGGACACCCAGGATGGAATATAAGCCAATCCCTGTATTCTTGGTGAAGTTCGCGGCATCGTTAACCTTCTGATCGAGAATATCAGCAGGAATGACACGTTGTCCATTGTCCACATTGTATTGTTTGCCTTCGATGCCCCAGTTTCTCAGCACCTGGCCTTCTTCCGAGGATAGCCAGTCCAGGAATTTAATTGCGCGGACCGGATCCTTGCAGGCTGTGGTGATGCTGATGCCATAGCCGTCCACGCCTACTGACTGCATCGCATGATCCTTATACTCCTCACTCAGCGTCACCGGGAAATGCGCATACGTATACTCATCTTTGCCGGCCGCTTTGAGGGCATTCTCCGCATCCTGATACTCCCATTCTACAGAAGTGAGACCCAGTACCCGGCCGCTGGCGATTTTGGCTTTGTACTGATCATCCTTTTGGACAAAAGAGTCCTTATCGAGCAGCCCTTCATTATACATATGGTTCAGCCAGCGGAAGTACTCCTTCTCCTCCGGTTTCTTATAATGCAGCATCGTCTCGTACGTTTCCGGATTCACATAATATTCGCCGTCATTGGTTCCGCCTGTTGTGACATCCCCCTGATTGGTGACGGTAATCATAACCTTCCAGCCGTCCGCGTTCACCGTCATCGGGATGGTCGGCTGCCCGTCCGTGGTCGGATGCTTGGCCGCATATTCCTTAAGCACATTCTCATAATCCTGCAACGTTCTGACCTCCGGATAGCCAAGCTCCTTCAATACGCGGTGCTGAATCTGAAAGCCGTTGGTTGCATCAAAATTCTGGTTATCCACACCGACATTGGTCGGGATCGAGTAAATGGCCTGGTTGTCGTTACTGTATTTCATCCGGTTCATGTTATCGCCCATTACTTTTTTGATATTAGGCGCGTATTTGTCGATCAGATCGGTCAGATCAAGGACGGCTTCCGCATCCACCAGCTTGCCCAGCTCGCCTTTGGCATAGATGAGTTCGGGATAATCCCCGCTGGCTGCCATCATGGAGATTTTGTCCTGACCGCCGCCGCTGCCGACATCGAATTCCGCATTCAGGGTAACCCCTGTTTTGGCGGTAATCTCTTTGCCGATATCATCCTGCATCTTGTTCCAGTTCGGACTGGCATCGGCACCAAAAAAAGTAAAGGTGACCGGAGCTGTATCATTTCCGCTGGTATTCCCGTTCGCAGCATTCCCGGCGTTATTGCCCGCATTGCTGCTGCAGCCTGCCGAAATGAGCAGCGTGCCTGCCAGAAGCGCCGTGCCTAGTTTTCTTGAAAGTATTGCCTTCATCTCTCTCATCCCCTTTTGCTGAATGCGTTTACAGTCTCATTTTAGCGCCGATGTTGGCGGATAACCTTGATTTTCAAGTCGCAGACTAGCATTATATAGACAAACACGTATTTCAGAGGTGGGAGCTTTATGAGCAATGTATATTTGAACTGGTTCACGACCGATGAGCATTTCCCGTTCTTTATTCAATACGGCGGGCACGAGGAAGATATGGATCTGCATATGCATGCGGATTTCTCGGAGCTTGTGATTGTGCTGAAGGGGCATGCTTCGCATATCGTCAATGATGAGGAAGCCTTTATCAAGAAAGGCAATGTATTCGTCATTAACGGCGGTACTCCGCATGCGTATAAGGACCCGTATGATTTCAAGATCTGCAACATTATGTACAAAGCCGATATGCTCAAGCTGGCCGGACCGGACTTAAGAACGCTGAACGGCTATCAGGCGCTGTTTGTCTTAGAGCCCTTTTACCGCAGCATTAACGCCTATAAAAGCAAAATGAACCTCCCCATCGTCAGCCTGGAATATGTGTCATCGCTTGTGGCCGGGATGATTAACGAATATGAGCAGAAGCACCACGGCTATCAGACCATGCTCGCCTCCAGATTCATGGAGCTTGTCGTTTATCTGTCCAGACATTATGACACTCAGGAGAAGGGCGTGGACAACAGCCTGATGCACCTCGCCAGTGCGATCTCCTATATCGAGGATCACTATCATGAACCGGTTACCCTCGATTCCATTGCCGCCAAATCAGATATCTCTGTCCGGCATTTGAACCGGATCTTCCAGGCGTATTATCAGACTACACCGATTGCTTATATTCAGCGCCTCCGGCTGGAACAGGCCTGCTCGCTGCTCAGGCAAACCAGACACCCCATTACCGAAATCTCCTATAGGTGCGGATTTAATGACAGCAACTACTTCACCCGCCTCTTCAAAAAAACGTACGGCAGGTCCCCGAAGGCTTACCGCAATCAGCAGTAGTATTTGTGTTTTACAAAATTATTCAGTATGTTTAAAAATATGAAAGGTGGTTAAGTAATGAAGATTCTCATCGTTGGCTATTTTAACGAGACCGCAAAATCAAATATTGTAAGGTATTTCCCACAAGACTGGAACGTGGTTATTGTACCGCCCGGAGAAGAAATGCTGCATCATATTGAAGACTGCCAGGTACTCATCCCTGAACATATTAAAGTGGATCACAGCCTGCTTGCTAACGCCAAAAAATTAAAATTGGTACAGACGGGTGCAGGATTTGATAATGTAGATATCCCTGCCTGTACACAGCTTGGTCTTTGGGTGGCCAATGCTGCAGGAGTGAATGCACAGGCAGTGGCCGAGCACGTAATGGCACTGATATTGTCTTATTATAAAAACATACCGTTTCTTGATCATTTTATGAAAAACAAGCTGGATGAACATCAACTGGACTATACAGGGAGTGAATTAAACGGCAAAACGATTGGGATTATCGGTTTGGGCGCTATCGGCAAAAAAGTAGCTGCGTTTTGCGGGGCTTTTGATATGAATGTGCTGGCTTATGCGAGACATGCTGCTCCTCAATCAGACAGTTTGGTGAAAATGACAGATTTCGATACTCTTCTAAGCACATCGGACATAATCAGTGTACATGTACCCTTGACTCTGCAAACCAAACAGCTGATCAACAAAGCGGCATTGAGCAAAATGAAGAATACCAGCCTTTTCGTCAATACAGCCCGGGGCGGGATTGTCAATCAAAGAGATTTGATAGATGCCTTAAAAAACGGGGATATTTCAGGCGCATGCCTGGATGTGTTTGAATCGGAACCGCTTCCCATTGACAGTGAGCTCCGGAATCTGGGTAATGTGATCCTTACTCCTCATACAGCAGGAATGCCTGATGGCCGAAAATTCCATAAAAAAAGATATGATTTCTTCATAAATAATATAAAACGTGTAGAAAATGGTGAAGAGCCAGAAAGCAAGCTCAATCAGTTATAGTTTAAACCCCAGCGGGGACGGGTGATCCTGCCGCCAGGGCAGCAGTTGCAGGGGTCCATACAGCAGGTCTGCATGGACCCCTGCTCCGTACTCTATACCGCGGGCTGATCCAGCGGCTCATAATCGAACCAGTCATACGCCGCCGGAGTAGCCAGCCCAGACCCTGACGTTGCATACATCGCAACGAATACGCCTGTGAATCCTCCGGAGATTTCTGTGCTGAGATGATGTGTCTCTCCGCTGCCCAGTTCCGTCACCCCGGACTCCGGGCTTTGAACCGAGGCTTCTATGCTGCCGGGCAGCGCCTTAATTCTCAGGATAACCGGTCCGGCCGGACATTCCTCCACATGCTCCACCCGAAGCGAACCGACCGTCCGCCGGAACACGGCGACCCTCCGGCCGTTCGCAGTGCGGAGGACCAGCTCATAATGATGCCTCTCATTCTTATACACCGTAAGCCCGGCTTCTTCTCCTTCATGCTGCGGCTCATAATCCAGCGCTGCGGCTATATTGGCCGTGAAGTGACTAAGCCGGCGGCCAACAAAAGCAGGCGCAGCAGCCTCATTCAGCGTGGCCTCGTGGCCATGCAGCACCAGATGGCCCGGCCGTTCCTCCAGCGACCAGCTTCCCTCTGCGGGATTACGTAGAAAAGTCCAGTCCAAGCCAAGCCAGTTGTCGTCGAAATGGTCCCGCACAGGCTTGACCGGCCAGCAAACTTCCGGCAGCAGCGGCGAGTCCATAACCGGCTCGATGTGGCCGCCGCTCCCAATCACCGGCCAGCCTTCAGCCGTCCAGGTCACCGGAGCCAGAAAGGTTTCCCGGCCCAGATGATGTCCCATCGGATAAGAGACCGGCCTGATCCCCAGGCAAACCGCCCACCAGCTGCCGTCCTGCGCTTCAATCAGGTCCGCATGACCCGTAGCGTGTATGCTGCTGTGCATACTGCGGTTGGACAGAATCGGGTTATGCGGACAAGCTTCATAAGGCCCGTAAGGCTGGCGGCTTCTCGCGATGGTCTCCATATGCCCGTATTCCGTTCCGCCCTCGGCGATCATCAAATAGTACCAGCCGTTAATCCGGTAGACATGCGGAGCTTCGGGATGAGCGCCGCCGGTTCCCTTCCAGATCAGCATACTCTCTGTCAGCATACACCCGGTTTCGATATCAATCTCACACTGGTAGATCCCGTTCCCCTGCTCACCGTCCCGGGCGGACTGAAAGTAGACGCGTCCGTCCTCATCGAATAACAGGGAGGGATCGATGCCGCTCTGCGCAACCGGGTACGGCTGTGACCAGGGACCTTCCGGGTTCTGTGTCTTGACGAAGAAATTGCCCATTCCGCTAACGTTGGTGGTCACCATATAGAACCAGCCGTTATGATAGCGGAGCGTCGGGGCGTATATTCCGCCGGAGCTCCCTGCATTCTCCAGAGGCAGCTGTCCGGCCGTTGTAAGGCAGTGTCCAATCTGACGCCAATGGACAAGATCCCTGCTGTGAAAAATGGGTACTCCCGGATAATATTCAAATGTGCTGGTCACCAGATAATATTCGTCACCTGCCCGGCAGATGCTGGGATCGGGATGAAATCCGGGTATTACGGGGTTGGTATATTGCATTGGCCGCGCTCCTGTCCATTTTCAATTAGCTGTAACTATCCCTACCATTGTAAATGGAGCCGGCTATATCAAACCTTAATTTTCAAGTCACCCGATTAGGAGAATATAGACATTGCCCGCAGTTCCCCTTATGCCCTTACCTTCGCTACGCCTCACTTATCCTGCATCTTCCCGTCTTCAATGAATGGTCCGGATACGTTACCCGCATTGGCCTCCCGGTATTGCCCCGGCGATATCCCGACGATTCTCTTGAACACTCTGATAAAAGAGGTGGGATTCGCGTAGCCAAGCGCATTTGAGATATCCTGCACCGTTTCATCGGTTTCCCGGAGAATCTTCTTGGCATGCTCAATCCGCAGCCCGATCAGGAAATCACTGAAGTTCTGCCCGATGCTTTCTTTGAACAGCTGGCTCAGATATTTCGGGCTGATCTGGAATTTCTCACTAAGCAGCGTAAGCGACAGATTCGGGTCCATATACTGCTCCGCGACGTAGTCCCGGATTTCCCGCATGAGCGTATTATGCCGCCGGTTCTGCGACAGCTCTGTGATCCGGCCCGACAGCCGGCCGATGGTTTCAAGGAAGTCGCCTTCCAGCTGTGCCAGCGTATCCGACTGCTCCACAGAGGTCAGCAGGCCCGGCTTCACTTCCTGAACCCAGGGCTCCGTAATTTCGGGGAGCAGCCGCTCCAGTTCATATTCCAGGTGGAATATGAAATAATGCAGCAGACGCTCCACGTCTTCTTTGCGCAGGTGATGAACAGCCATTTCGCCAAACAGCCGTTTCAGCTCATCCAGCCATTCAGGCTCAGCCATCCGGATCTGGCGGACCATCGAGCGGATCATCTCCAGGTAAGCGAACCATTCCCCGTCTTTGTTCTCCTTCACCTCCACCGAGTCGATCACCCGGTTGAGGCCAAGCGAGACTTTGCGGCTGACGGCAGCCGCCGCCTCGTCATACGAAACGGCAATAGCCGGTTCATTGTCCACCGCTGTGCCGATGCCAAGAGTCACCGTGAAGTTCAGGTGACCCTCCACCCAGGAGCGGATCTGCTCCGCAATCTGCAGCATATGATGCTCCAGCGGCCCGCCGTTCTCCTCGATCAGAAGAAGCACCAGCTGATTCTTCGTAATCCATTCAGCAACAACCCGCATACCGCTCTGCTGTGAGACTTCCACCGCAACGCTGCTGGTAATAAATTTGAACAGGGATTGATCGCCCGGGCTGTATTTCAAGGCAAAATCCACATAATGATCCATTTCCAGCAGCCCGACAATATATTGGCCCCCGGCAAGGCCGAAATGCTGCCGCTCCTGCTCCCAGGTCTCCCGGTCGTCTTCATATTCACCCTTGAGCAGCGTCTGCAGAAACTGCTGCCTGCGGATGACCAGATGCTCCTCCTGCTGCTCCTGAAAAGCCATATTATTCGTAATTAAGCGCTCAATGGCCTGATCTATGAAGGCGAACTCATTCTCCTTCTCTTTGGAATCCGGTGGGATAACTGCTTGTGAGAACCGCTCAATCCGGTGCAGAATGGTCTCAATGGGTCTATAATTCCGCCGGGTGACGTAGAATGTCGTGCCAATGGCAAAAGCAATGACTGCCAGCCCCAGCATGATCCAGACTGTGCTGCCGTGGAACAGGAAGCTCAGCAGCTGGCCGCCTTTGATCCCTACCCTGTACGTCCAGCCTGTATAATCGGATTCGATATCTACACTTAACCTGCTCTTTGATGTGAGCGAAGCATTCTCGCCGAAGAACGCCTGGCCCTTATTATCGTAGATCTGCGCTTCGGTGATCGTCGGGTCGATGGCCTGGCCGATATACGAGCTCAGGGAAGAGGTCCTCACATTGATAATCAGGTAGCCGAGGCTGCCGGAGTTACGCGGAATCTTGAAGCCAAGAGAGGTCACATTCACTTTAGAGGTCCCTTGTATTCCCTGGCTCTCTTTCAGGCGCGGCGAAGACCAGACCCCGGTATAGGCCTGGTCCAGCGCTGCCCGGATATAGCTCTGGTCGGCAAACTGCCCCAGCGGCTGTATGGTGCTCTGATCGAGCACCATACCATCTCTGGCCCGGTACAGATAGACCGAATCGATCAGCCCGAAGCGGATCATCATGGTGCTCAGCATATTGGAGGCATCGAAATCCAGGGCCCGGTCTGACGGGGCATCAAGGAACTGCTGCAGCGTCCCCCCGGTATCGATGGCCTCTTGCGCCTCGAAGGAAATCGCCTTGAGTGAAGTATCCGTCATATTCACCACATATTTGGCTGTCAGACGGTTGGCCTGCAAGGCATTACTGACATTGAACTGATTCATGATGGAGAAGAAAATGAAAGTCAAAATGCTGATCGTGACGAATAGAATGGGCAGGTATGATAGGAGCATCCGCATAATATAGCTGTTATTGACTTTCATTGTCTCCGCCATCCTTTGTACATAGAAATATCGGCAAACCCCATGGGAAAATCTGGGGCTTGCCGTTGCTTTTTGGATTAATGGTTTAATTATGAGTTGATTACTTCTTCATTTCGGCATAAGCAGCCTTACGTTCATCCTGGACCTGTTGGCCGCCGATCTTCAGATATTCCTTCACATAGGAATCATAAGTCTCACTGAATTTATCGGGATTCGATACAATACTTTTCACAATACCTTCTGTTGCCTTGGATTTCAAGGTATCGCCGTATTTGATCTCGGATTCAATCGGACGCTCAAAGCGCGGCAGTGTGTATCCATCCTTGAGGGCGTTAAGGATCGTCTGCTTCGACAGCTCTTTGTAATCCGGCGTCTGAAGCGCTGCAGCTTCGATATTCTTCTCTTCAGATCCGAAGTCTTTACCATTGGAGAGTATAGCGATGTCGGTGTTATTGTAGAATGTCTTCTTCGCCTCATCCGACGTAATCGCTACCGGGAATCCGTCCTCAAGCGTATAATGCTCGCCTTCATTACCGTTCTGGAGCGTAAAGAGCACATCGCTCTGGGACATCCAGTCCAGATACTTGATTGCTTCTGCGGCATGCTTGCTTGTCTTAGGAATCATGATATGCATACCGATCGGATCGTAAATGGACTTAGGTGTCTTGCCTTCTTCATCGGTGAACGGGTCCATGGCTACATATTCAGCGCCGGGAACATTCTGCTTCAAGGTGTCGAACACCTTGCCCGGTGCCATCAGGTTAGCGTGGGCCGCGAGTGCAGTGAATGCGCCGACATAGCCATTGGCCACATCACCCTCAAATTGCTTGCCGTCTTTGTCCAGTGCGAAGTCCGAATTGATCAGGCCCTCAGCATTCATGGTGTTCAGGAATTGAACACCTTCCTTGTAACCCGGCTTTGAAATTTCCGGAATGTAGCTGGTTGAGGTGTACATATAGGTTTCTTCTTCCGTTAAGTTATTCACGAAGGAGTTAACCAGAACCATAGGGCTTGTAATCGTCGTGCCGTCAATAGCGCTGAAATCGTAAGGAATCAGCTTACCCCCAACCTGGCCCGGATCTTTTTCTTTAAACGCTTTCATAGTTTCGTAGAATTCTTCAGTCGTCGCCGGCACCGGCAAGCCCAGCTTATCCAGCCAGTCCTTACGGATATAAGAGGACTGGGCATATTGCAGCGGGCGTTTGGCAGGGATCGTATACTGTTTGCCGTCGAATACACCATAGGCCAGAACTTCATCCCCCAGGAACTTCTTCAGGTTCGGACCATTCTCTTCGATCAGCGGGCCGACCTCTGTTAAACCGCCATCCTTAACATAGTTATATATGGTATTCATGTCATAAGTGAAGACAAGGTCCGGAGCGTCGCCGGTGGCCATAAGCACATTCAGCTTATCGACTTCCTGATTACGCGGAACCGGTACAAATTCCATCTTAATATTATTAGGATCGCCGAAATTCTTCTGGATCCACTGTGTCCAGTAGTTATCGGTAACCGGGCCTGCACCGGCAGGAGCGTTACCGCGGTCGAATACCTCTACTTTCAGTGTGACAGCATCCTTGCTCTGGGTAGCCGCCGCTTCTCCCCCGGAAGCGGGTGCTGCAGAGGATGAGGCCCCCTCATTTGAATTGCCGGAGCAGCCTGACAGCATACCTGCCAGCAGCAATGCCGCTGCAGGCGCCGCGAACCATTTCTTATGAATTGTTTTCATGTTTGTACTCCCCTTTATGGTGATATTGTGCTATATGTCTTTCAACTTCGCAAGTGCGAAGTGATCAACCGCTACTCCTTGACAGCTCCGACCATGGCGCCGGATACAAAGTACCGCTGCAGCCAAGGATATACAATCAGAATCGGGATGGTCGCGAACATGATGCTGGCAGCCTTGATACCTTCAGCAATAACTTCAGTCTGCATGGCTCCTTCTTGCGCTGTTAGATCCGTTACCATACTGTTCATAACCACCTGATACAGCTTCAGCTGTATGGGATACAAATTCGAATTCGTAATATAAAAGAGTGCATCCATGTAAGTGTTCCATCTGGAGACCGCATAGAACAAGCTAAGTGTGGCCAGTACGGGCAACGACAGCGGAAGGACGATCTTCGTCAAGGTAACGATATGGGAGCTGCCATCAAGATAGGCTGACTCTTCCAGACTTGGCGGAATTGAAGTGAAGAAGGTCCGCAGGATAATCAGATTGAAGGCGCTGATCATGCCTGGAACGATGAGCGACGTTAAGCTGTCCAGCATGCCGAGCTCCTTCACCAGCAGATACTCGGGAATCATACCGCCGCTGAAGAACATCGTGAAGATGATCAGCATCGAGAAGAAGGACCGGCCCTTCAGATTGTCCTTGGTCAGCGGATAGGCTGCGCAGATGCTCATGATCATGCTCAGAACTGTATAGATCACTGTCAGCACGATGGTAAGTCCCATCGACTTCAGCATGCGGATATCCGCGAACACCAGCTTGTAGGATTCAATGTTGAAGCCCCGCGGAAAGATGGTCACTTTGTCGGAGATAATCGCTTCCTTCGAGCTCAGGGATACCGCGATAATATTCAGGAACGGCAGGATACTTATAATCACTGTGATTCCGATAAAAATCATGATAAGCACGTCTGAGAGACGCGGGTTTTGTCTGATTTTGTTATTCATTGCTTTGCCTCCTACCATAGCCCGGGTTCCCCCATCTTCTTCGCAATCGCGTTAGACCCGATGACGAAGACGAGTCCTACCAATGCCTGGAACAAGCCCATCGCGGTGGCCAGCGAGAATTGCGCCGATTGAAGACCCACTTTATAGACAAAGGTACTTATAACTTCTGCATAATCCATGACCAGCGCATTCCCCATTACGAACGGCCGTTCAAAGCCAAT
This sequence comes from Paenibacillus phytohabitans, assembly GCF_013141775.1. GTDB lineage: Bacteria > Bacillota > Bacilli > Paenibacillales > Paenibacillaceae > Paenibacillus_AQ > Paenibacillus_AQ phytohabitans. The sequence continues at coordinate 150,436 of NZ_WHOB01000021.1, read as the reverse complement.
GGTCATAATTTTGCCAAGGGCCAGAATCAGCATGACCACAATAGTTGAGCGGATTCCCGGCAGCGTGATATTCCACATCTTCCGCCATCTTCCGGCTCCGTCCACTTCTGCAGCCTCATACAGCTCCTTATTGATGCCTGTAAGTGCAGCCAGATAAATAATTGTGCCCCAGCCTGCGCTCTGCCAGACTCCTGTTCCCAAGTAGACGAGCAGCCAGTGATTCTTCTCTGTCAGGAACGGCACGGAATCGAAGCCTAGCGCTACGATCATATTGTTGACGAGACCGCCTTTATTGGAGAAGATTTGGTACACGAGACCGCCGATGATGATCCAGGAAATGAAATGCGGCAGATACAGAATGGTCTGCGATATCTTTTTGAACCAGACGATTCTGAGCTCATTCAGCATCAGTGCCAGAATAATCGGCGCCGGAAAGGAAACGATCAGATCCAGCAGATTCAGCAGCAGCGTATTCCGCACGACCGTATAGAACTGATTCATCGCGAATAGCTCCTTGAAGTTTTCGAAGCCGATCCATTCGCTTCCGCTTACCCCTTTGAAAATGCTATAGTCCTGAAAGGCAATCCCTGCACCGTACATCGGTACGTACTTGAAAATAATGAAATAGGCGATTGGAAGAAGTAGAAGCAAATATAATTGATAGTCCTTCCAGATCCCCTTCGCGATCCGCTTCGGTTTAATTGTCTTCGGCGGTAACACCTTCTTTTTTGACCCTGCAATACTCTGGTTCATGAACATCCCTTCCCTTACGGTTGCTTGACGTATATGTCTGCTCTCTCCCCTGGCTGATGCTGCCAGCCGGACTTGAATAACCACACTATACGCCGGCGCTGCAGACCCGCACAATAGACTCATTTCTGGAGCCTTATCCGAATTCCGAACCCTTATACAGCGCGGTATAGCGGGCTTTTCCTCGCCCTTGAAGGCCAAAAAAGAACGCTTCCCGGTAAGGGACAGCGTTCTTTGCTGAGTATGTTTTTGCTGAAATTATAGCCTTGATCCGCTTAACCCGGAATCCGGTTCATCACCCGGAATGAGGTCAATCTGCCAGTGCCCGTAAAATAATCACAATCGCTTCTGCCCGTGTAGCTGAATCATTTGGCGCAAAATGGTTGTTGCTGCGTCCGGTCAGCAAGCCTTGCCCGCGCAAGGCTTCAACCGCGCTTTTGCCCCAGGCAGGTATCACTGCATCATCGGCAAACTGCGTATGGTCCATCACAGAGGGTGCAATTCCAAGTGCTTTTACCAGCATCACGATCATTTCCGTCCGCGTGATCTCCTGGTTCGGCCGGAAACTTCCATCCGCATAGCCGGTAATAATACCGCGCTCCGCGCCTTCCGCAACCGCATCCTTCGCCCATACTCCAATCTTGTCATTGTCCTTGAAGACTGGCTTCGTCTGCTCTGTCTGCCCGGCCTGCCATTTGAACGCATTCGCCAGCATAGTTATAAATTCCGCCCGGCTTGTCGGCTTATTCGGCATAAAGGTATAATCCGGATTACCTTGGATGATGCCGAGCGCGGCGGCGCGTGCAATCGCGGTGGCTGCCCAATGCGTTACCGGCACATCTCTGAATTCTATTGGCTGTACTGCCGGTTGTTCAGGTCCGGCCGACTGCTCTGGCATCACCGGTTGCTGTGAATCCACCACCTGCCCTATAACTTGGGCTTGTGCTGGCTGCCCGGGTTGTACAGGCGGCTGCGGCGTTGCAGATGGCTCCGGCTGCACAGGCTGCTCCGGCTCTACAGGTGGCTGCGGTTCCATAGGCTGCTCCGGCTCCACAGGTGGCTGCGGTTCCACAGGCTGCTCCGGCTCCACAGGTGGCTGCGGTTCCACAGGCGAAACTTCATTCGTTGTCACTTCAACGCCCGGGCCATCCCCGCTCCAATTGCCGGCTGCGTCTGCAGCTTCCACCTTGAAGGTGTAGCTGGTATCCGGCTCAAGACCGTTTATCGTTACCCTCGTTTCATTGCCGGCAACTGCCTTATTATGCTCTGTCCCCCCGGCTATCCATGTCACTTTATACCCTGTAACCCCGACATTATCCACTGCTGCGTTCCATGTTAACGTTAGACTTGTCTCAGCTACAGCAGCAGCTGTCAGCTTGCTGTCCGCTTCCCAGACAGGAGCTGCTGTGTCCACTTCTTCAACCGGACCGTCATTCTCCACCCAAATGGCATACAACGTCAGGTTCCCGGCAGGCATACTAACTATCGCACCAGCAGCATAAGCTATGCCGCTTCCGTCACTGGCAGTATTCCATTCCTTGAACCGCTTGCCTTCCGGTGCTGTTACCCCGCTAATCTCTGCAGCAGCAAAAGCTTCACCTTCAGCTCGATCCGCTTCCGGCGGGATTGCTCCCGTACCGCCGTATACATCGTAGGTTACGGTATATCTGGGTATCACTATCTTATATTCAAATTCCGCAGCCTGGCCCGCGAGCGTGCCGTCATAAACGGCAACAGCCTTAATGACCGTATCCTTGCCGACATATAAGGGCTCACTATACAATTGACTTGAAAGACCCGGCTCGCTGCCATCAGTTGTATAGTAGATGCTGCTGTCCGGTTCTGTATTCAAGGTTACAGATACTGGCGCGGAATAGGTTCCGGGATCAGGCGAGGCAGCCACTTGCTGATTCTCCAGGTCCATGAATGTAAATTCCAAAGTACGCACTTCCTGCTTCCGGAACAGATCAATAGTAAAGGTTACAGTGACATTCCCGGGTGCTGCCACAGACAGTTTACCGCCCGCATCAATCTGTGCATTCCCTGAAGTAACCTGCCAGTCATAGGCATAAATATCTGAAATTCCGTCTCCGCCAGTGGCCACATACGTCAGCTTCGGGGCTGCATCTGCGGCAAGCTTCATGGCTCCGAGATATTCCCTGCCATCCACATAGACTTGCAGAGTTTCAGATGCATTCGGGCTGCCGATTGTAACTTTGACATCCGTGTATACTTCAGGCGTACTGAGAGAGGATACCCTGATGTTGCCCGAAGCACTTTGAATAGCATCGTATTGACCATACTCTACCTGGTAACCCGGATTCACCGTGATCACACCATTTGGATCAATGGTCACAGCATTTGCTAATTCACCTAATGGTGTAAAGACAATACTCTGGTCGGCCGATGCCGGAATCACACGCGCATTAATCTTCGCAGTAGCACTCAGCGCATCTGCGACCGGTACAAGCTTGATACCTTCACTCGGGTTGATATTAATGCCTTCCGCTGTATAATCAATCCGCTCAGCCTGAATGGAGGTATTGTATACCGCCAGATTATCGACGGTTGTCGCCCAGGAGGCATTAGAGTTGAAATAATGTGAGAAGGCGATTGCGCCGAAGCTGTCCGAATAATTAACCCTGGAGTCCATCGCTAATCCCGACACGGTAGACGTAATACTAGGGTTATTCTTATCTGTCACTGTAAAGCTGATCTGTCTGGACTTGAAATTGAGGACCAGCCTTACATTGTAATCTTTGTTTGCACCTTTGAAGCCGGTACCGACATCTGCAGTATCCGCATAGGTTCCGCCCGCTCCGCCGCCGCCGTGGATATAGTTAAAGCTTCCATTGACGTCATTGTTCTTGGTGGGCATAGCCGTTGAACCATTGAAAAGGTAGTAGGTCATTTCATAATCTTTCCCGGAAACAGCCGGATAAGTGGCGAGTGCAAGATAAGTATTCCCGTTTGCATCTTCAATGGAAATATGTCCGCCTCTGCTACGGCTATCCGGTGTAAAGGAACCCACATTCCAGTCGAAATCGACAACAACCTGTTCGCCGCTGACCGGAGTGAACGCTCTGCGGCTGAGCGTTGGCGGACTGCCCGCACCCTTTTGGCCCTTTACAGCAGCCTGGATTTGCTGATCCCCGGCTGCATCAACAACGGAATAGGTAAATGTGTTGCTATCCGTAAATCCGCCCTTGGAGCCTGCCTCGTAATTATCCCAGTCTTCACTGAGGTGAGGGACATAGACAGTAGCGTTGTCATTAAGACTGCCGTCTGCAGATTGCGCCGAAATCACAGCCACACCGGGTTTATGTGCGGTAATAACGCCGCTTGCATCAACGGAAGCGACTGCAGCATTGTCAGAGGACCATAATACATCTGTATTTGTAGTTTCCTCTGGCATAAATACGGCATCAAGCTTGGTTACAGGCTTCCGGTCCTCTTGCACTGCCGGATCTGGAGAGAAATAATCGGACTTAATCCATAGTTCCTTGTGTGATAATGCCATACTGGTTGCGGTTATCTCATGATCCACGACGATCACAACACATTCTGCGGTAACCGCGCTGCCATCAGCGGAAGTAATAATAACGGTACCCGTACCCGGCTGTAAGCCCGTCACTGTACCATTCTGATCTACAGAAAGGATGGCTTCATCCCCCGGCTTCACACTCCAGATGACATTTCTGTTCACTGCATTATCCGGCAGCGCCATGTAGGTAAGCGTTTTGCTCTGTCCGGCAAGAATCCCCAGTTTACTGCTGGATAGTAACAACTGGTCAACGCTTACATCCGTTACAGTTAACGTAATGGAGCTGGTGATTTCAGGATTAGCATCAGATTGAATGGTAATCGTTGCGGCGCCCGGCTTGATTGCGGTAACCAGGCCGTTCGAATCTACTTTCGCAACGCTCTCATCACTGCTGCTCCAATAGACTTTATAAAATGAAGCGTCACCGGGAGTTACGGAAGCCGTCAGTTTCAAGCTTTTGCCGGCGAGAACCGAACGATTGCCTTCCACGATGGATATGCCTGTAACATCCGTTTGTGTTACAGTCACTTTAAAGTTTACAGCTGCTGCTCCATCATCTGATGCCGCAGTTAGATTCACCATTCCTGCTTTTCGCGGATTCAGCTGTACAACCGGTTCGTAGCTGGAAGCAGAAAGTTTATCGGCAAGCGTACGCATGATCCTGTCATCGGTTTGCCAGGTGTCACCATACCACCCTGCTATTTCGGGATCCGATACCGTATACACAACTGCATTATCCGTGGGGTTGCCTGTCACGGCGCTTTTAAACTTAATTTTGTCATACGGTTTGGTGTCAATCGTACTTCCCGGGGAGACGGTTCCTGCATTAACAGTGGCCCCGCCTCTTATGACTTCGTAGGTTATATTGATACCGCTTGCAGAGTCCGGTTCATTAACGGTTACCGTCACTGCTGATGAAACATTCCCGATCTGTGCAGTAATCACTGCGGTTCCTGCAGATATGCCTGTAATGAACCCATGCTCAGATACGCCGGCCACTCCGGGCTGGTCTGAAGTATAACGAATCGTATAATCGTCAAGCAGCTTATCCATTGGCGCGATCACAGGCTGCAGGCGGCCTACTTCGCCAACCTTCAATGACAGGTTATCATTCTGGAAGGATAGACTGGCAGCTTCGCCAACATCATAATTAGTTCCATCGAACCGTAAAGGACTATATACGGTATCCGACGCTCTTTTGGTATCCCCCCTATGCAGGAATGCAAACATACTATCCATCATATCGCCGACTTTACCGTCTGCCGGGCTGCCCATTTCTTTGATACTTGGTGTTCCGTTATTGAACAGGATACGCTGGCTGCCTTCCACTGCTTCCCCGGCTTTATGTCCGGCACCATAGACAGGAATTGCCTCCGCGTTCCAATAGTAGAATCCTCTTGTTGTTCCGTACGGATTAGGCAGATCAAGAGGAGCCTGGATATAATCCAGCAAGAAATTGTATTGTCCATTCGGGGACATATTATAGTATTTTAGCAGAGCCATGCCGGACCCTGTGTCGCCAATCGGGGAGCTCCGCGTAAATGTAAATGCTGTTTCAACATTAAGATAGTCATAATATTGAGCCGCAGGATTCGCCATGGCGGCGTTCATCATAACAAATTGTCCCGTTGTTTCCCGCCCTCCGTACAGGGAGAAGGCCATTCCGTCGAATTCAGCTCCGCGTTTCTCATACGACTGGAAGAAGTTGGCGATCTGTACAGAATCGTAACCTGTATTTGAGTGTATGGTATTAATGGCACCAGGATATATTTCTTTGGACGCACGCGAAGAAGCTGTGATTATTGCCGCATGCTGATGATATTTCGAACCAGACGCTACCGGAAACAACAGTCCGCCATCCTGCTCATTTCCGTTCTTGACCGAAATAACATCAACTCCTTCGGCCTTCATTCCGGTTAGCGTATCATGCACGTAATTGTATACTGCGGTTTCCAGCATCTGAATATCGGGATTTGATAATTTGCCCTCATAATCCTGTTCAATCCACTCATACGGCATATGGGCTTTGGCAGAACTGATCCAGGTGTCACTGTAATGGAAGCTGGGAGTATAGGTCATATTCAATTCCGTGAGGCGTTTGCCCATTGCAATACTGTGTTCTTTATCAAAATATCCGTTTACTATCTGCCTGCCGGTAACCGCTTCCCCGTCATAACCAATGGTTTGCGTTTCTAAGGGAGTAAGCGTGTTCCAGTCATAAACCGGGTTTCCGGCCTTGACCCATAACGTTGTCAGGACAGAATTCACACCATGATTGGAGAGAATCCGCAAGGCATCCTGCTGCACACCATTGGCAAAGTATTTGCCTCCAGCATCCTCAATAGTCTGAAGAAATGACATATCGGCACCTTTGATATATTCATTAGATGCTTCGAATACGTCGAAATTGTCCACGTAAGCAAACTGGCTGCCGTTTGAAACCCACTCGTCTGCCGGGTGAGTGTTATCTATTTCTTCAGGATTGGGCCTTTGCCAGCCGTTTGGATAGTTGTTGTCAGCACCGTACTTATTTTCATTTACAGTTACAGAGTTAATATAGTTCTGGTCATGGATCGTGTTGGCGTAGAGTTCAACCTCTGTCTGGTTTATACCGGTATGAAAGGCAACCGTAACAAGCGCGTATCCCTCTGTACTGGCGGGAGCCTGACGTAGCACCACTCCATCCGTCCCTCTGACGCCAAGATTGACCCGGTTACCGAGCGATAGCCGCTCAACAAAAACGCCCAGCACAGACGTGCCGCTCAGGTTGTACTGATCGGTTGATTTGTACGTGTCCTGCTTATCCACTTTCATTCGAACCGTTGCAATATAATCTGTGTCCGGCTTGACCGTTAGCTTCTGACTGACCTCAGACTGGTCCGCCAGCTTTACGGTGTTCGTTCCAGTGTCGGCATGGGTTGAGTCAAGCGCAGCCGTGCCTTTGGAATCCCAATGGCTGAGCCCGTCTTCGAAATTCCAGTTCTGTACCGGATTGTTATCTTCTGAATCAAGCGTGATTGCAACCTCATCGATCTGCAGTCCGCTTGATGTTCCTGCATTGATGCTTATGCTCATTTGCCCGTTATAGACAAGCACATTTCTATGCGCCATTTCACGCCATGTGCTTGCGTCCAGAAACGTATCAATCTTCAGTACCGAATCTGGTCCGCCTGTATCTTTTACCGTTATATTGGCAGAGTTGCTGCTGGCCGCACCTTTTACCCACATACTTACAGTATAGCTGCCTTGAGGAATTCCAGTGATGGTCTTGGTTAAGACGGAACCGGATTTCATCAGAGCAGACTTGCCATTTTTCCCGCCGGAATTCTGGATAACGACATTGCCATTGACCATCCATCCCGCAACATCAGATTCAAACCCCAGGTTTCCGTCCACCGGACCCCCGTCCTGTGCATGCGCTTTCATAACTGGACTGGTAAATACAGTTGATAACACAATAAATACAGACAGTAAACACGAACCTATCTTTCTTACCATTTCTACATCCCCCCATATAAAGTAAGACTCTTATTGGCCTGAATAAACTTACTATAGGCTGGCACTGCAGACCCGCACAATAGACTCATTTCAGGGGCCTTATCCGATTTCCAAACGCTGACTATAGCGTGATACAGCGGTTTTTTCCTTCCTATAGTAAAAAAAGAACGCTTCCCAGTGCGGGACAGCGTTCTTGGCCAAGTACACTTTTGCTGAAATTACTGCCTTGTTCCGGTTTAGCCGGAATCCGGTTCATCCGGCGGAATGAGGTCATCCCCGTAACGTTCTGATCAAACCCAGGCTCTATCAAAAAACTGATAGATCTTATCGTTGATCTCCGGCAGATCTTCATGGCCAAAATCCGGATAGATCAGGATTTCCGGGTAGCGTATTCCCCATGACGCCGCCCGTATCTTAGGATAACCTCCCTAGTTGTTTATCTGCAGCTGATACTGCAAGGATTCATCTCAAATACATAATGAGCGTCTGCAGCTCATTCTCCCGGATGCCCTCAACAATCAGTTCGGCAATCCTCAGTCCGCCGCGCTCCTGGAAATGTGTGTTGTCCCGGACACCTCCCGGATAGTTCTTCCATTCTCCCCGCTCACCCCACAGGAAGATAGACTTCGTGCCTTCGGGGCCCTCCGCTTCGAATAACCGCTTGCTCTTCGCAGCCAAATCTATTAACGCTATGCCTTCCTCCTCAGCCAGTTGCTTCACCGCATCAAGATAGGCTCCATGCGTATCCTGCAGCTTCCCTGAAGCATCGAAGAACCGGCGGTGCACAGAGGTGATAAGCACGGGAGTCGCTTTATGGGAATAGGCAGCTTCAATATACTTGCGCAAATGCTCGATGTAGGTCGTCGGCGGGTCCGTATGACGCTCCTCATCATTCTTCTGGTCGTTATGTCCGAACTGAATGAACAGATAATCGCCCGCTTTAAGTTCTTCCTGGATAACATCAAGCCGGCCCTCGGAGATGAAGCTCTTGGTGCTGCGCCCGCCCTCTGCATGATTGGCTACGGCAACATCGTGCTTGAAGAACCGCTGCAGCTGCTGTCCCCAGCCGGAGAACGGGAATCCGTCCTCGCTTGCGTCCGTAACGGTGGAATCACCGGCCAGGAATAAGGTGACCTGTTCCTTGGAAGGGACAATCTCAAGTGAATTCACACGCGGAGCCAGCCCCCCGAAGCTAAGCTTCAGCTGCCCTCCCCGCACATTCACGGCAAACATTTCGCGGGCAACTTGTCCCGCCACCGTGTGAATATCGGGCAGGACTGAACGCTCGCCATTGCTTCTCAGCGTAGTATGGGTAGGCGCATATTTATCTCCTGCAGTTAGGGTTACTATATAATTCCCATCCTGCACATCAGCAAGGAAGGTGGCCCCGAACGGGATACAGAAGTCCCCGCTCAGCGCTTCCTCATTCCTTTGGAGTGCAGTAACCTGGCTGCAATCAGTGAAACCGTATCCACGCTCCCGAGCATATACATCCCCCGCTGTTACCTTCGTATATCCCTGACTCACTTCCGAGCCGTCAGGTCCAAAATCATAATAATAAGCCATCAGCCAAGCCTCCACTGTTCGAAATTACTTCCATTTTATTGTTCTGCGGCAAGCCGGTCTATACCTGCCTGGTATTATGGAACTGATAATCTTCATCCAGCCGTGACCTAACAGACACATTCGTCAAGGTCAGACCTTCGATATTGTAAGCCTTCAGGCCAAACTTCCCTATACCCGATACGTTCTCCAGCACGATATTCTGCAGCGGACTCTCCGGCAGCCCGGCCATGAACACCGTATTACCGGCATATGTGTCGAGGACAATGTTACGGAAGCTGATGTTCCGGATAATTGACGTTCCTTCATTGACCTCTTCCAGGCGGTCCGCGTCATATTCGATATGGCTGTAGAACTGGTCGATGTTAATCGCGCCTCTGAACCATTCACAATCCTCATGCTCCAGACTGTAATTCTTAAGCGTACAATTCTCATACGAGATATTCTCGATGACTGCCCCCCGTCCTCTTGGCGCTTTGACCGTACCAATGCTGTATACATCTTCGAATATGCAGTCGGTCACCTGAACACCGCTTACGCCTCCGGCCATTTCACTGCCAATCGCCACACCGAAGCCGCTGTTGAACCGGCAGTTGGTAATCCGGATGTCCCGGGAGGGGATGCCCACCCGTCTGCCCTCTTCATCACGGCCTGATTTAATGGCGATACAATCATCCTGACTGGCAATCATAGAGTTGAAAATGTAGATGTAACTGGATGAATCCGGATTCAGCCCATCTCCGTTGAAAATATTCTCATATCTCCGGCCGTACTCGTCATTCTTCGTATAGATGCTGATTCCATTCGCACTGACATGATTGCAATAGATAAGGTGAACGCACCAGGCAGGCGACTGCCGGACGGTAATATCCTTCAGATATACATAATCCGTGTTCCGCAGACATACCGCTCTGCCGCGATATCCCTTCTTCTCAGCCATTTCTCCCTTGAAAAGCGCTGCTCCGTTCGCGTCAATCGTCCCTTCGCCTGCAATTGTAATCTGCTCATGCCGCTCCCCGCTGCTGCAATCCCTGGTGTTCACCAGACTCGCATAACAGAGCTGTTCCCGGCCTTCCCACCTGTAGGTCATAACCGGATAATCTGCAGGATGAGCACTGCCCAGCAATACACCGCCCTTGGCTACGTATAAGGTCATATGGCTTTTGAGGAAAATAGCGCCCGTGTTGAATACACCCTCGGGAACATATACCGTACCGCCAGGGGTACACGCGTCTATAGCTGCCTGGATTGCTGCTGTATTCATGGTTCCGCGGTCCGCCACCGCCCCGAAGGACGTAATATCAAATCTCTCACTTTCCGGTTTGGTTGCAGCAGTTAGGGTTGGCCCCGGCAGGGACACAGCTCCGGCTCTAGAGACAGCATATACCTGCACTTCGTACGCGTGAGAGGGTTCGAGTCCGGTTAAAGTATAGTCTGTAGCGGTACTGATCCCATGAACTTTCCCATTCACATACACATGGTAACAGGCGATATCGTCTGCTGACTGCGGTTTATCCCATACGAGGGCAATTGTTGTATCTGTCTGCGCTGCCGGGGGTGATACAAGATTCCGTGGTGTCAGCTCGTTAACGTCAGTTGTTGTCATCTGATTGATCTCCTTCTTCATTCATCAATTCAAGCAGCTTGGCCGTCTCCATATAATTCAGACTCCACTGGGAAATCCCGTTGGTGTTCACGAACGGAACCTCGCGGATCTCGCGGATATATTCTGTCTTCGGAACATTCGTGTATATCAGATTGCCCTCATCATCCGTCTGTCCGGGTGTATTCGAACTGATATCCGCTTTGCCTCTCAGCATATCAAGTGCCTGCTGCATCCGTGCCTGATTCTGGTGGCGGTAACCGGTATACGCAGGCATCCGGATCGCGAACCGCAGACCATCCCAGGCCTGATCATTGCTCTCATTAAATAAGCCGCCCGACGTCAGTTTTCTCTCCTCCGGTGTCATGGCGAAATAATCGCCGAACTGCGCCAGCATATCCTTGAATTCTTCATCCTCTATCCATTCTGACAGCTCGAACCAAATTTCCGGTCCCCCGAAGCAGATCACCATATGATACTGGTAGTTCCCTTCACTGAGGTAGTGCATCTCACCCGTACCCGGGTTGTAGTGAAAGTGGGAGCCGGAGGACAGCCGGTTCGGCGCCTGCTTCAGGTTCGCGATGCCGGTCAGAATCTTGTCACGGTACTTGGTATCCTGATATCTCTCCCACTGCACCATCCAGTTGGAGACATAAGAGGACCAGTCAGGACCGGTACGTACGGAAGTGAAGCCTTCTGCCGTAACGACCTGATCCTTCGGCTTGGCATAGTCGGCATCCTTGACAGAGTCCATAATATCCCCGGTCCGCTCATCGCCCGTCAGATAATAGAAGAAACGGTGATGCCCGGCCATGGAAATCCGCGGCTCCTTCCATCTGCAGCCCCAGTGGCGCACATTGTGGCGGCTGCCCAGCATCGCATAATCGCCGAGATGATACATATCTACCTCACTCGTATGCCGCGTCATCGCCCGGGCGAACCGGAAGATGCCATAGTCTCCGGTCCGCAGGAACAGCAGCCAGTTCACATAGGTGTTGCACAGCTCCGTATTCTGCCAGGCAAACCCGCCGACATCATACCGCCAGGTGTGCCGCACATGATCATAGGTATGCATCACATCCCCGTAGTCCCAGAAGCCGTACCACTTGCGCTGGTCCACCTCTTGAATATAGAAATCCATGAACCCCAGCAGGGCCCGCTCATGCTCAGGCGTAGTGTATTGCTCCTGCTTGGGCGGAAGCCAGTAGGTACCGAACACCTTAGTCTCTTCATAGACGTGCGGCTCAGCAATAAGCAGAGAATCGGTCTGCACATCCCCGGCAAAATCGAGAATTGCCTGCTTGCCCGGCATATGGTCGAACAGTTTGATCACCAGTTCATTAGTATTAGCGATGCCCTCTGGATGATTATCCATATCCCCGTAGGAGAAGGGATGCGATTCCGTATCATACGCCCGGAAATCGAAGGCTTCCGCGTATCTGCTCCACAGCCATACCGTCAGGGCAGGCTGCTCCCCGGCCGCACCCGTGACCTCCAGCGCCATCGGAGATTTCTGCCAGAAATCCTTAACCGCAGCGCTCAGAATAACGCTCTCACTTCCGAAGAAGGCGGTACCCAGAGAGCGGTTCCCCTGGGCGGCAGGAATGTAGGCGCACTGGCGGTTTGTGCTTTTGACAATACTGTAGTGATCACAAGAATCCTGCTGCAGGCGGAAATTCCCCCAAGCCGCATTATCCCGCACATTCTCCAGCAGACCAGCCTCTTCAACCTCTTGGACCGGGACAAACTGCCCGCGGATCTGCTGCTGTTCGTAGACCGGGTGAACTGCGCCGCTATACGTATACATCGGCTGCACCGCTTCATAGAACATGCCCGTATCCCCGGCAAAACCGACATGGCGGTTCCACAGCTCCCCCTCAGCCTCCATCTGGAAATGTACCGCCAGCCCCTTTAGATAATCGGTATGCTCATCCGCATCGAAGGCAAAGCTGTGCACCATCCGGATCTCGTCACTTCCCGCATAGAAGTAGAGACGAATGACAAAAGGGAACCGCGAAATCTCACGATTCGTATAGCGGTGGCGTCCCTCCAGCTTGACGACGGCGCGGAGCGGTCCGGCTTCTTCGAGCGTAATCTTGTCTGTAAGCCCACTCAGTTTATGAATGGTAATCGTTTCGGTCCCTTCCTGTTCGTCCCTGTTCTCGATCAGAGCCGTCAGCTGCGCGGATACCGGCTTCTGGCTGGTCTGTTTGCGCAGGATGGAAGAGATCAGGGCGCTTCCCGGTTCAACTCTGCAGGAGAGCAGACTACTTTCGACCATTACAGAACCGTCCGGGGACTGGGAGGCTGAGAGGGTAGCGGTGGCGGCTGGGCAAGTACTCTCCCCTTTGCTGACACTGTATGTCTGCCGCGTATCCAGTACCCCGCTGTGCAGCAGCCATTTCACGGAGCCGTCCGGCCAGTAGGCGTTAATTCGGGTCTGGACGGGAACGCCCGTCCCTGCTTCATCTTGCAGCGAAACGGCTTCTCCCGGCAGCAGAGCCCCTTGGCTCCAAGGTGTCCCGAAGCTTACGGGTGCCTGTGCCGCTTGTCTTGCTGTCAGCCAATGTAATTGCAGCTTGGACATGCTGATTGTCGCCTCCAATTCTTTTTGATACAAATCAAGATAAGCTTCAAAATATCAACATCCGTCAGCAGTGATGCGCCAACGCCTCACTGAACAGCATCATTACAACTCCGGTTGAGTATGGTCTCGGGGCGTAAGGTACCTGCAAATATCCTGCGGCATCCTGACAGTCTGTCCCGCCGGAGGCATGCAGCACCGTGCCGTCTTCGGCAAGATGATTGTTCAGAATTTCCATGGCAATCTGCGCTCCCCATTCACGGTACTTCTTATCCAGAATGCCAAGCCGGTGGCCCTTAAGCGCTGCATAAGCAAACAAGGCCGAGCCGCTGGTCTCAGGGTAAGACTCCTCCACATCCAGCAGTGTCCGCAGCAGACCGTCCTTCATCCTGAGCCCGTAAGCGCTCTCCATCTGTTGCTTGAACACTTGTTCATACTTGTCCGTAGAATAAGGCTGCCCGTTCATAAGGTTCAGCAGCTCAATGACACTGACAGCCGCCCAGCCGTTACCGCGTCCCCAATGCTCGCCAAGGCGCTTTTCCGCAAGGCAATGATAGCCGTGGCTGTAGAGTCCGCTGGCCGGATCGAACTGACAATCCACATGAATATCGAATTGATGCAGTGCTTCTTCGGTGCAAGCGTGGTTCTGGTCCGCGACACCAAAGCGCAGCATGTAAATCCCCGCCATGAACAAGGTATCAATCCACAGCTGGTTCTTATAATCCTCAAGTCCGCCGGCTCCCGGCCCCCACACATGCGCAAAGCCCCCGTTTGTAGTCCGCAGTGCTCCATGGACGCACCAGTCCGCAACTTCCCTGCAATGCTTCAGCAGTTCTGGGTCTCTATTCTCTTGGTACACACTCAGCAGCGCATTCGCCGGCGCAACCCAGTTGACCGAACCGTTCCTTACCTGATGCGCGTTATCTGCCGTCCACTGCTGGAGAAAAGCCGCGTATCTCGTCTGCCCTGTCTCCTCATAAGCCTTGATCACACCGTACAAAGCGACCCCCTGAACCCATTCCCAATAGTTCAGGTTGTCATGTTCATCTGTGCCATTCAGCTTGTTCCAGAGTTTATCCAGCCCTTGTTCAAACGCATTCGTATTTAAGGTAATGTTAGTAATCATTTGTTCCTCCCATGAATATTTAGCCTGCTTCGCGTAAACAGACTAACACAATATAAATGGGATTACTCCGCAATTAAGCGCAAAAATACGCATATTCCATTTATTTTGCTATAATAAAAGTATTAGTCAGATTGTAACGAAAGGAGTTCCCTATGTCTGTCCAATCCCTTCCCGGCATGCTGCGCTTCGGCTCAGATGATGACCCGTTCAAGGTCGAATTTGACCGGCGCATCGGCCATTATTCCATGACCAATAATCACTACCATATTCAGCATGAGCTCTTCTACCTGTTCAGCGGGGAACGAAAGTACTTCGTCAAGGACCGCATCTACCATATCCGGGCGGGAGATCTTGTAATCGTGAATTCCAACGCCCTGCACAAAACCTCCGAGCTCGACAAGCCTAATTATGAACGGATTGTTGTCTATTACGATCCATCCTTCTTTGACGGGTTCACAGCGGAGGAGAAACAGCTGCTCCAGACTCCTTTTATCCATAACCATCCGCTGATCCGCTTCAACCTTCAGGAACGCCTGTATGTAGAGAGCCTGATGTTCTCGCTTATGAACGAAATCATCGAACAGCCTCCGGGCTATACGCTGCATATCCGGAACATGGCCGTTGAGCTGCTGCTGTATACCGCCCGTACCATTCTGAGACGCGGCTCGCAGGCGGATGACGAACCCTCACCGGTCCAGGATAAGATTACGGATATCGTCCGCCATATCAATCAGCATTATGGAGAACCTCTGCAGCTTGAGGCAATTGCCAGGAAGTTCTTCATCAGCAAAAGCCATCTCAGCCGCGTATTCAAGCATATCACCGGCTTCGGGTTCGCCGAATACGTGAACATCACCCGGGTCCGGGAAGCCGAACGCCTGCTGCGGGACAGGGACCTCAGCGTCACGGCAGTATCGGAAGCCTGCGGCTTCGAGAGCCTCACCCATTTCGGCAAGGTGTTCAAGATGATCTCCGGCCTCCCGCCCCGGGATTACCGGAAATCACGGCGGTGAAGCGGCGGGATTAAGAACTTATAAGACTATTCTGCCATCAGTTAAGATCCCGTTAAGAAGGCAACAAACTAACGTATACGGAAGAAAAACCATGCTGACACCAAGAATAAGCAGGATTATTTTCACTTTCTGCCCGGATATGTGCTATGGCTGACTTTTAACGCCGGTTGCGCTTTTTACATGGAATAGAACTGCGTGTATGATTCCCATTAACACCTGTGCTGAGTTCCTGTGAGCAACTACTGGAGGGAGTCTTGAAGAGTGGCAGAGATACAGACATCGACAACCTATTATTTGGGCGTTCATCCTCATATGCTGGATCCGGTCAGTCTGGAGTTTTCGAGCTTTGGGGTACTGTGGTACGAAGAGGGCAAGCAACGGTATGTTGTGTCCTGTTCGAATGAACAGGTGCTGTACAATATTTACACTAGCATCCGAGACAAGCAGCAGGAACGTGACTGGCAGACGCGCAAGCGGCTGGCTTTGTGGACAGCCTTCAAGGAACCCTGGAAAAGTATGCCTGACGGCAGGTATGTCCTCCGGTCCCGTGACAAATTCCCCTTGCATCTGTCTGTTGTCCGTAAAACTAAATATAGTATCTGGCTGGAGCATACGGTCGTTTGCGAGAATGAAGCCCAGCTTACCAGTTATCTGGCCGGGGCGAAACAAACCCATCATTTAACATCAATAGTGCCTATGGAACTTCAGGAGGGCGGCATCCATGAATAGTAACAAGCTGTCGCAGATTGAACTCTTTGCATTTGATACCACTCCTTCGTTCGCCGACAGACCGGTCCGGGCCGGTTCATTATATCTGCTGCTGCGGCTCACTTGGGGAGAACAAATTCATTACGGGGCATGCGAGATTACACGAAGTGGACAATCCTTTGATTTGACGAGATGGGGGGCTCCTCTGAGATGTATTCACCATTCAACAGTGGAGGAGATAGTGGTAACCTTGCGCCGCAAGGAGCAGGAGTGGGCAACAGGTCAGCTTGGATTGCTGCAAACCGCCTTATCCGGCATTCTTCAGGTCAGGGTTCCTGTTACCGCGGGGCACGGAAGACATGCGCATCAGGTAAACTCTCATGCCGCCTTTACTCCATACCCGGTAAACAGCCGCTTCCGTGAGTTGACGTTATCCCGCTTAATCGACGAATCGGTCGCCTACTATTCCATCCTCCGGTAATAGATATAAGTGACCGTCCAGCTTATTCCTTCAACCACCGCCACAACCGGTAGCCCTTGCGGACGATCTCCAGAATGGGCCGGGGAACCGGAAACATCCAGCGGGAGGCAACAGGCCGGTACAGGTGATAATACGCCTTCTTGAAATCCTCCCACATGCTGCAGTCCTCATCCTTCAGGAAATCGGATATATCTACGATCAGGCCGCGGCCGTCCTGAACCATCACATTCTTGGCGTGGACATCATGCGGGTGGAGTCCGCGGGACCGGG
The DNA here is from genome assembly GCF_013141775.1 of Paenibacillus phytohabitans. Lineage (GTDB taxonomy): Bacteria > Bacillota > Bacilli > Paenibacillales > Paenibacillaceae > Paenibacillus_AQ > Paenibacillus_AQ phytohabitans. The sequence continues at coordinate 133,296 of NZ_WHOB01000021.1, read as the reverse complement.
CATAACCCAGCGCGCTGTCAATATCTTCGATGGCCTGCGCGGTGATGAGAATTCCCCTTTTCATCGAGTCATAGAAGGTAACTCCTTGCAGCCGTTTCAGGATCAGAAAGTCCGGTCCGCTGTAATAGCATTCGGAGAATGCCGGATGACGGCCGAGGCGGCGGTACACCTCTGCTTCTTCCGCAAGGCCCGGCCTGCCCGGGGCGTACACCTTCACTGCATAACCGGGAGCTTCCGGATGATAGAATACGGCGGCGTAATTCCCGGTTCCCAGCACCCTCCAGGGCTTCGGCACGCTGCGGACCTTCACGGGTTCCAGTGGATCAACACTCTCTATCGTTGCTTGTGCCAATAACTCACCCTTGATCCGTTCTATCAGCTTCTCCATTCCACTCACCCCGCAGCTCAGTTCGATAATTGCTCTATCCTTCCAGTGTACGCCAGCACACCAAAGCTCCCTACCGGGCATTTAACAGACCACCCTCCACACCCTCATTGGATTCGCACACCCACGGCAAAGTTACCCTCACGCTGGTTCCTGCCTGAAGTTCCGAATCTACCCTAATCTGGCCGCCGTACATTTCGATTAATTGTTTACAGATGGATAAGCCGATGCCTGTCCCTTTTAGCTTAGTGGTAAAGAACGGATCGAAGATCCGTTTTAATTTATCCGGCGGTATCCCTTCGCCATTGTCTTTGAAGATCAGCATGATTTCATGGGTCTCATCCGCCGTGGTCACTGTAATATCTATCCTGCCTTGGCATGCGGTGAAGGAATCAATGCTATTCTTCAAAATATTCAGGAAGACCTGCTCCAGCTGTGAGGCATTTCCGAAAGTCAGAATAGTCTCATCCGAATAATCCACTGCCAGAATAATATCGCCGCTAAGTATGAGCTGATTCACAATGTTGTTCACTCTATGTATAACCTCGATTACATTAAACACTACGCCGCTATTCTTCGCATGATCCCCTTTCCGCGACAGCATCAGGAAGTCCGTAACTAAACCGTTCAGCGTATCGATCTCTTTAATTGTAATATCCATATAGGCACGCAGTTCATTAGCTTTGATCTCAGGCTCATTAAGCCTATTATTCACAAGCTGGGCGAAGCCCTTGATTGAAGCCAGCGGATTACGGATTTCATGTGCCATGCCTGCAGCCATCTGTCCCATAACCGCGATTTTTTGTTCATGCAGATTGTCGATCTGCTGGTCTTTATTAGACAAATAACCTTGAGCGAAGCCGGTAAACCGGGTCCAGTTGGATTCCATCAGCCGATTATAGAAAAACAGCCGGTTCGCCGAATCATCCACAAGCGCTTCAATGGTCCCGAACATCATATTCTGGGCGGTTAAGTTCAAATCTTTGCTCATTTCAAGCAGGATATCAAAATGGTCGCCGAATATCTCTGCAGTATAAGCCCCTTGTGCAAACCCCTCTTGCCCCTGTGTGTGCAGGTACTGCTCATAATCAGAAGGCCCCAGGAACAATGCTTCTATTATAGACATTAAGGTCATCGTGAAGGTTGCATCCAGCAATTCCTTATGCGTCTCTATGAACCAGGCGAATTGGGGGTTTTTCATGATTACAGAGTGATAATGAGTGTTCAGAATCATTGAAACTGCCGGTGTTAATGACGAGCGCAACTGATTTTCACTGTATCCCATTTCCATCCTCCCTCTTTGCTTGATGTATTCAATATATGTTTATATTTTCCTGCTTAAAAATAAAGCAAATCCATATTTATTTCAATTTTAAAACATACATTTGTATAAATATAGAACACCCCAAGCCTTCCGCTTAGGCGGAGTAGTTTGGGGTGTTGGTAATCATCCTCTGGATACTTTAAAATCTTAATAGACGATCATAATTATACTTTTCCAATTTCAGTTAAAGGAGGATTTACTTGCTTTGATCAGACTCCTCGCTTCTTTACTTTCTGCATTACTTCTGTCACTTGTATTCACAATGATCATATCCTTGTAACTCCTGCTTCATTGTATATAGATAGAGCCATCTAACACCGCAACATGATTACACATGTTTTGTTATATTTCATAATTGGAGCCATACTGGGTGTATTCATCCTCATAATCAATTCTGCGAATAATGTCCAGGCTTCTATACGGCTAGTATTACTTTTTGGAATCAGTGCGTCTGTATTTTCTCTATTCGCGGGCTTCTTTACATTTATAATGAACCCATCACGGCGCTAAAGTTGCTCAAAAATGTATAACCTTATGTTCCTCAGCGCTTCTGTACGTTTCGAAAACAAGCTCCAGCGTCTTCAAATTGTCTTCTCCGCTCGTCTGGAATTCCCCGCCCGTATTCAGGCAGTGAATGAAATGTGAGGGCTTGCAATGAACCGATAAAGGTATATCCCTCCGGTATATTTAGTTGTATTTTGTACAACTAAATCGTCTGATTTTCAACCGATTATCTGTTTAATTGTATTTCGTGCAATTAAATTTCCATTTGCAGATTGTTTCACCCGTTCAGGCAGATTTAGTTGTACAGATTACAGTTATAAGATGCAAGCATACCCTTTCGCTGTTTTTAATTGCACATTATACAACTATCGCTATGTTCCCCCTTGAAACAGGTAAAGGAGCCTGACCCAAGCAGCCTTTTCACGGCTTGGGGGTCGGCTCCTTTTTTATAAATCTTAGTTACCGTTATCCAGCCATGTACGCATCATAGATAACAGCTGTGCACTGTTGACCGGTTTGGTAATGTAATCCGAGCAGCCTGCTTCGAGGCACAGCTCCCGGTCTCCCTTCATCGCTTTCGCCGTCAGCGCAAGAATGGGGAGGTCCTTGAATTCCGGCTTGAGCCGGATGGCACGGGTCGTTTCATAGCCGTCCATCCCCGGCATCATGATATCCATCAGGACAATTTCGATGTCCGGTGTCTGTTCCAGAAGAGTGATGGCATCCTGCCCGTTCTCCGCAGGGATGACCTTCATCTGATGACGTTCCAGAATGGACGTGAGTGCGAAGATGTTCCGGATATCATCATCCACTACAAGCACTTTCTTAGACTCAATCATTTCATCGGAGTGATGCAGCTTAACCAGCTTATCCTTTGAACCGGATGGCAGGTTCTCCGCCTTGCGGTGCAGGAAGAGGGTCGTTTCATCGATCAGCTGGAGATTCGATTTCACCTCTTTGAGCACCGCCATTTTGACCAGCTCATCCCACTCGCTTTCTTCCGCCGGTGTCAGCTTCTTGCTCATGTGAACCAGGACGGGAACCTTTTTGTTCTTCGCGTTCTTGTACATATCCCGGATAAACCGGATGAGATTCATCTCCGGCAAGCCGCTGTCTAGTACCACACAATCGAATTCTTTGGTATTGATCTGGTTCAGCGCTTTGCGTGCCGTGTCCACTGCCGTGAGACTGATATCAGAGTTGCTTAACAGCTCAATGATTTGCTTGCGCTCTTCCTCATTCTGGACCGCCACCAGCAGATTCCTGGTCTTCTTATCCGCAAACTGGTTCAGACGGTCGAGCGCATTCTCCAGCTCTTCATTGGTCACCGGCTTGCGGAAGTAATCATGAGCGCCCCGCTGTAACAGCAGTACCTCATCCTCATCGACCGTCATCACACAGACCGGAATATGCCGCACTTCAATATCGTTCTTCAGCTGCTCGAGTACCAGCCAGCCGTCGGCGTCTCCGCCAAGATGCAGATCAAGTGTTATAGCAATCGGCTGGTACTTATGAACAAGCTCCAGCACATCATAGCCGCTGGATGTAATCACAGCCTTGATTCCTTTTTTGTGCAGCATATCCAGCATAATTTCATTGAACTTCTGGTCATCCTCAATAATCAGGAAGACACGGTCCCCCGGCCCGATCTGATCCCGGTCATCAAGGAACGTGTCATCTGCCGGCTTAGCCAGATTACTTCTGCGTTTGGTTGGGGTGATATCGATCACCTCCGGAACATGTGCCTTGGGGATCTCCGGCTCGGTGAATTCCGCTTCAGTAGGCAGGTACAGATTAAAGACGCTCCCTTTGCCCGCTTCACTGTACAGCGTGATTTCTCCGCCTAACATCTCGGCAATCTCGCGGGATATGGCAAGACCCAGGCCTGTCCCGCCGTATTCCCGGTTCGTGCTGCCATCCGCCTGCTGGAAGGCTTCGAAGATAATCTGCTGCTTTTCAGGCGGGATACCGATTCCCGTGTCGCTTACAGAGAAGCAGATCACCGTTTTGGCCCGCGTCAGCGATTCATTCTCCGGATGCCAGCCCTCGCCTGCTTTGCGGATCTGCAGCATGATCTGCCCTTGCTCCGTGAACTTGAAGGCGTTGGACAGCAGGTTCTTCAGAATTTGCTGCAGCCGCTTGAAGTCCGTTGCTATTCTGGCCGGCACGCCGGAATCAATGATGATCCGGTAGTCCAGCTTCTTGGCATCCACCATATGGCGGAAGGTACGGTCCAGCCCGTCTGTCAGCTCTGCCAGAGAAACCTCGCTGTAATCCGGCGTAATCGTGCCCGATTCAATTTTGGACAGATCCAGAATATCGTTGATAAGGTTAAGCAATTCAAGTCCGGAGTCCTGAATGGTCTTCGCGAACTTCACCTGAATCTCATGAAGATTCTCATCCGGGTTCTCGGCCAGCTGTTCTGCCAGGAGCAGCAAGGAATTCAGCGGGGTACGCAGCTCATGCGACATGTTGGCCAGAAACTCGGATTTGTACTTGGACGTGAGCGCAAGCTGTTCCGCTTTCTCCTCTAGATAACGCTTGGCTACCTCTACCTCATGATTCTTGCTCTCCACTTCCGCCTTCTGCAGCACCAGCAGCTTCGCTTTATCCTCAAGCTCGTCATTCGTACTCCGCAGCTCCATCTGCTGCTTCTGGAGCTCCTCAGTGAGCGACTGTGATTGGATCAGCAATTCCTCCGTACGCTGGTTCGCCTGCATGGTGTTGATCACAATGCCGATGGATTCTGTAAGCTGATCCAGGAAGGCGATATCGATATCACTATAAGGGCGGAAGGTGGCCAGCTCCAGTATCGCCAGCACCTGGTCTTCGAAAATAATCGGCAGCAAAATAATATTAAGCGGGGTAGCTTCTCCCAATGCGGACGAGATCACAACATAGTCTCCCGGCACATTGGTAAGCAGAATCCGCTGTTTCTCAATCAGGCACTGGCCGACCAGCCCTTGCCCGGCCCGGAATTCATTCGCCAGATGCTTGCGGCTCTGGTAAGCATAGCTGGCGAACAGCTTCAGAACCGCTTCACCGTTAGAAGGCTCATTGATGTAGAAGACCCCATGCTGCATGGATACAAGCGGAGCCAGCTCGGACAGGATCATACGGCTCACCGCATACAGATCCCTTTGCCCTTGCAGCATCCGTGAGAATTTGGCAAGGTTGGTTTTGAGCCAATCCTGCTCTGTATTGATCCGGGTCGTCTCCTTCAGGTTCCGGATCATTTCGTTAATATTATCTTTGAGTGTCGCGACTTCCCCGGAGGCGGATACGTCGATGGCCCGTGATAGATCGCCATTCGTTACCGCCGTGGCAACATTCGTAATGGCCCGCACCTGTGTGGTAAGCGTACTCGCCATGTAGTTAACGTTGTCGGTCAGGTCACGCCACGTTCCTGCTGCTCCAGGCACACTGGCTTGTCCGCCCAGCTTCCCTTCGGCGCCTACCTCCCGCGCCACCGTGGTCACCTGGTCGGCGAAGGTCGCCAGCGTCTCGATCATATTATTGATGGTATCAGTCAGCTCGGCGATTTCACCTTTGGCTTCCACGGTCAGCTTCTGCTTCAGATTACCGTTCGCAACGGCAGTCACAACCTTGGCGATCCCGCGCACCTGATCCGTCAGATTGGTCGCCATAATGTTAACGTTGTCGGTCAGATCCTTCCAGATCCCCCCGACGCCGCGCACCTGGGCTTGTCCGCCCAGCTTACCGTCTGTACCGACCTCGCGCGCCACACGCGTAACCTCGGAAGCGAACGAATTCAGCTGGTCCACCATCGTATTAATCGTGTTCTTCAGCTCAAGCAGTTCGCCTTTAACGTCTACCGTAATCTTCTTGGACAGATCGCCGTTCGCTACCGCTGTCGTAACACCGGCAATGTTGCGCATCTGAATGGTCAGATTGCTGGCCATGTAGTTGACCGTATCGGTCAGATCCTTCCAGGTACCGGAAACATCCTTAACTTCTGCCTGCGCCCCGAGTTTGCCGTCCGTACCGACCTCGCGCGCTACACGCGTAACCTCGGAGGCGAAGATCGAGAGCTGGTCCACCATGGTGTTGATCGTATTCTTCAGCTCCAGAATTTCACCTTTGACATCTACGGTAATCTTCTTGGACAGATCCCCTTTGGCTACCGCCGTCGTAACGTCCGCAATATTCCGCACCTGGTCCGTCAGATTCCGGGCCATATTATTTACGCCCTCGGTCAAGTCTTTCCAGGTTCCGCCGACGCCTTTCACCTGCGCCTGTCCGCCAAGTTTGCCGTCTGTACCTACCTCACGGGCCACGCGCGTCACCTCGGAGGAGAACATCGAGAGCTGATCCACCATCGTATTGATGGTATTCTTGAGCTCCAGGATTTCACCCTGGACATCGGCAGTGATTTTCTTGGACAGATCTCCGTTCGCTACTGCCGTCGTTACAACAGCAATGTTACGCACCTGATTGGTCAAGTTCGAGGCCATGTAGTTTACACTTTCGGTCAAATCCCGCCAGGTCCCGGCAACGCCCTTAACCTGGGCTTGTCCGCCCAGCATGCCCTCGGTACCCACCTCGCGCGCCACACGGGTAACCTCGGAAGCGAAGGTAGAGAGCTGCTCCACCATCGTGTTAATGGTGTTCTTGAGCTCCAGGATTTCGCCGGTCGCATTTACCGTGATCTGCTTGGACAGGTCGCCCTTGGCCACCGCCGTCGTCACTTCAGCGATATTACGCACCTGATCGGTCAGGGTACCCGCCATAAAGTTAACGCTGTCCGTTAAATCCTTCCAGGTGCCGGATACGCCCTTCACATCCGCCTGACCGCCGAGAATTCCTTCCGTCGAGACCTCCCGTGCCACCCGCGTCACCTCGGAGGCGAAGTTACTGAGCTGATCCACCATAATATTGATGGTGCTCTTCAACTGAAGAATCTCGCCTTTCGCATCAACGGTTATTGTCTTCGATAAGTCGCCCTTAGCGACGGCAGTTGTTACTTCGGCAATGTTGCGGACCTGATTGGTTAAGTTCGAGGCCATGTAATTTACGCTTTCCGTCAAATCCCGCCAGGTGCCCGATACGCCTTTAACATCCGCCTGTCCGCCAAGGATTCCTTCCGTACCGACCTCACGCGCCATCCGCGTAACCTCGGAAGCGAAGGTCGACAGCTGATCCACCATCGTGTTGATGGTGTTCTTGAGCTCCAGGATTTCGCCCTGGACATCGGCAGTAATCTTCTTCGACAGATCGCCGTTTGCGACCGCAGTGGTCACAACCGCGATGTTACGCACCTGATTGGTCAGGTTGGAGGCCATGTAGTTTACACTTTCGGTTAGATCGCGCCATGTACCCGATACATCCTTCACGTCTGCCTGCCCGCCAAGCTTACCCTCCGTACCAACCTCACGCGCTACACGAGTAACCTCGGAAGAGAACATGGAGAGCTGATCCACCATGGTGTTGATCGTATTTTTGAGCTCAAGGATTTCTCCCCGTGCATTTACTGTAATTTGCTTTGACAGATCACCGTTCGCCACAGCAGTCGTTACCGCCGCGATATTACGTACCTGATCCGTAAGGTTAGTCGCCATGTAATTCACGCTGTCGGTTAAGTCTTTCCAGGTTCCCGATACCCCTTTGACATCTGCCTGTCCGCCCAGAATGCCCTCCGTGCCGACCTCGCGTGCTACCCGGGTAACCTCGGAGGCAAATGTGCTGAGCTGATTCACCATCATGTTAATATTGCTTGCCGTCCGCTGGAATTCACCAGTGAGCGGCCGTCCTTCGATCTCCAGCTCCACCTTCTGGGACAGATCGCCTTTGGCTACGGCGTTAATCACCCGGACCATCTCGCTGGTCGGCTGTATTAAGTCAATAACCATCCCGTTCAGCGAATCGGTAATGGTCTCCCAGGAGCCGCCCAGATTCTTCTGCACGAATCTGCGCGACAGATTACCTTCTTTACCGACCACCCTGGCTACTGTCTGGACTTCATTCACCAGACTCTCCTGAATATCCATGATCTCGTTGAAGGTATCCGCTACCTTACCGGCTATTCCCGTGCGGTCATAGGGCATTCTGTGCGAGAAGTTTCCTTTCTTCATCGCCATTAAGGCGTTGAGCAATTCGCCGGCGTCAATCTGCTCCCCGCTTATCTCTTTGCTTTGGTTCTGATCGCTCATAGTATCAACCCTGCCCCTTATGCATTATTTACTTGGAATTGTCTTGACTGCAATTGTAAAAACAAAGGTGGCGCCAGGTTCATTCGACGGTTCTACCCGGATGCTGCCCCCCATTAATTCAACTAAAGATTTGCTGATCGATAATCCCAGCCCTGTGCCTCCGAACCTGCGTGTTGTAGAGGCATCCAGCTGGGAGAAGGGCTGGAACAGCTCGTTTATCTTATCCGGGGGAATTCCGATGCCCGTATCTTTAATTGTAAATTCAAGCGTAAGCGTATTCGCCTCTTCGGACAGCTTGTTAACCATTATGTATATACTGCCTTCATGGGTGAATTTCACTGCATTGCCCACCAGATTATTCAATACCTGACGGAGGCGGGTCATATCCCCTGTTAGATAAGGCGGAACCGAAGGATCTATGGTCACAGCCATCTCCAGATTCCGTTCCCTGGTCTTGGCTGTGAACAAATCAATCGTTTCATTCAGGCAGTCCTGAAGGGAGAACGGAGCCTCTTCCACTTCCATCTTTCCGGATTCAATTTTGGAATAATCGAGAATAGGATTGATGACCGAAAGCAGCGCATTGCTGCTCGTGTGGATAATTCCTGCCATCTCAGCATATTCTTCCGGCAGATCGGAGGTGAGCAGCAGATCAGACATGCCTATGATCCCATTCAGCGGAGTCCGGATCTCATGGCTCATCATGGCCAGAAATTCCGATTTCACACGGGAGGCGATTTCCGCGGCTTCCTTTGCCTCTCTGAGCTCCTGATTCGTTTTCTCCATTTGCTTCGCTTGTTTCTTGAGCATGTCGCTTTGGATCTGCAGGGTTTTGTTAGCTTCATACATGCTGACATACCCCTCGATTTTGGATTTGAACAGCTGCGGGACGAAGGGCTTCGTCATATAATCCATTGCGCCGACCGAATAGCCTGCGAAGATATCCTCCATTGTATTACTGGTCGCTGTCATAAAGATGATAGGCACGTAATTGTTTTTCTCCCGGGTCCGGATGAGGCGTGCCGTCTCCAGCCCGTCCATTCCCGGCATTTGCACATCCATGACGATGACGGCAAATTCTTCTTCCAATAAACAGCGCAAAGCCTCTACCCCGGAATATGCCCGAAACAGATGGTAGGGTTCTCCGCTTAGAACGGCCTCAATGGCAAGCAAGTTTTCGGGGTGATCGTCTACGAGAAGGATGTTGACTGGGAAATCCATGAGGACCCTCACTTTCCGACTTGTGGCTTGCTGAAGTTTTATTTCGAAAATATAGCTTATATACCCATAATTTCAAATATCGAAACTCCCTTTACCCTTATAGCTTTCCCATTGTTCTCTATGTATGCACCAGTGCCGGGAAAACAAAAAAAGCGATCGTCCGTGGACGGGCCGCTTTCTTTCTTTGGGCAATATTCAGAGCAGATATTATCCTGCCCGATCAAGCTTCTCTGTATCACCACTCCATAAGCCCCTTGATATGAGCCGTCAGCTTCCGGGCCGCTTTGCTGTGCGTAGCTTGGGAAGGGTGGGAGTCGGAGGCGTATCCATCTGCTGCCTTCTGCACATCAAATTTCATGGCAGAAATATTGCTGTCTCCTGTTTCTTGACTATATCCCTTCACTGCCTGTTCGACATAAGGATACAATCTGTCTCCCATGATGCCCAGCGTACACAGAATGGGTGTACGGGGGTTATTGCGTCTGACCATTTTGAGGAATTCAGCATACTCCCTGGCATATTCCGTCTGCTTGCCGGTATCGTCTCTGGTGTAGGAATCATCATTCGTTCCGAGATTGATGACAATCAGATCGGGCACAAACCTGTTGAAATCCCAACGAATATCCTGGGGCAGCAGAACAGCGTCAAACTTACCCTCGGACTTGCCTACCTGTTCATAATAATCCGGGAGAAGATGTGTCAGCAGCCGTTGATCGGTTTCTGTGTATCCTGTAATAATGCCATAGCCGCTATACGAAACCATACTATAGTCCGCATCAAGATGGCGGGCCGTCAGATAAGCATAGCTTTTGGTGACATCTTCTGTAGCTGTGGAGAAGGAATGCAGTCCGTCCTCATCATCCACGCCGTAGCCGCAGGTAATGGAATCGCCGATGAATTCGATCTTATGTACTTTTGCCGGAGCGGGTTTGATTCCATCCGCTGCATGGACAGCAATCTCCTGAATCCCTGCCGTGGACATTGCCGCCTCAGACAGCTTGGTGACCTTTACCCTGACCTCCTGCTCCGTCTCGCTCTCAAATATCGTATACGTTCTAAGCAGCGTGTCCAGCTGATCGTCAATGACCCGTACTCCGTTTACACAGATGCCAATCCTGGCCAGATTATTACCGGTTAAGGCAATATTATCAGCTTTCAAGGTAATCTCCGCTTTGGTGCCATAGAATGAAAATTCGATACCGCTGCCGGAGAGTGCCAGCCACAGCACATCATTGCTGTAATGCGTCCGGCCGGTCAATTTCACATATGTCTCCGTAGCTTTGAATACTTGCATGTGTTCTGTCATCTATAAACCTTCCTTCTCTCTATATAACAGTAACAGTAGCAGGCGCGCCTTTTGTTTTCAAGAACGGTCTGACACAGAGTGGAGCATTGCACGGATCTATTACATTCTAACCCTTGACTGTTAGCGCTTCATCTATGATAATAACAACCTCACCCAAATAGATACGGGACAGGCACATCATTGATTATAGAAAAGGGGCGGTCGTTATCAGCTGGTTAAATGATCTCTATAAATTACAGAAGCGGGAGCTGAAAAAGGACATCGAACCCGCTCTGGTCAATGCCATCTTCCGGATGTATGACCGGTTTCCGAGGATCGGCCTCACAGAGAGGCTCGGCCAGCAGGATATGTCTCTGGATATCGCGGATGCTTATGTACATAGCCGCAATGCGATGATTGAAGCCGGAGTCGGCATCGGCAAGTCTTTTGCCTACCTTATCCCCGGCCTGCTCATTAACCAGATCTCCCGGCAGCCGGTCATTATTGCCACCTCCTCCATCCAGCTCTCCGAACAGATCCATAAAGATCTGCGGTTCATCGGCAGCCGGCTCGGGTTCACTTCAGTCCGCTCCGTAGTCGGGAAAGGTATGGGGCAATATGCCTGCCGGTACAGGGCCGCTGAACTAATCAAGCCGGATGCTGCTGCTTCCCCCCTGTCTGCGCTTGCCGAGCGTATTGTGAATTACGGGATCGATGAGCGGGCAGATATTGACGGCGGTGTTAGCGATGCGGTATGGTCCGGCGTTTGTGTGAATGATTGCAAATTTGAGCAATGCAATTACCGGAGCACCTGCTCGTTCTACGAGATGAGGGCCAAAATTAATGCCGGCCCCGGCGACATGGATTTCATCATCGTTAATCAGGACCTGCTTATCCGTGACCTGATTAAGAAGAAGGAAGGAACTAAGGGCTTAATTGCGGAACGGCCGGCGCTGATCGTAATAGATGAAGCGCATAATCTCGAAGCAAAGGTCAGAGATGCAAGAACGCTCGAATTCACCTTCCGGGGAACCTGCCGCATACTGGAGGACGCCTTACAGATTCTTTTCAGGCAATCCGCAGATAAGGAGCTAATGGCACAATATAAATTTATAAAAAGATGCGCCGGGGATATTTTCAGAAAGGTAGAGGCGGATCTGCTGCACACAGCCAAGCAGGACAATGACCGGATCAAAGTATCGGAGATTACAGGAGTCCCGCTGCAGCGGGGAATTCAGGTATTGAGAGAGTTCAGTCTCAGCCTGTCCGTCTTCACTTCCCGGCGTGAGCGGGAGATTGACAATGCTTTTGAAGCCATAAACGGACTTATCAGCCTCTTTGCTGTACTCGCCGGAGCGGAGGACAACTACCTGATCTGGGCAAGCCATACGCGGGGGGAGAGCACGGTCAGCATCTGTCCCAAAGGCATAAGCCAGTTCCTGAAACACAGCCTGTTTAACGGGAAGACCTCTGTCATCTTAACGTCAGCAACCCTGTGCCAGACCGGAGATACGCTGGAGGAACAATATGCTTATCTGACAGAGTCGCTCGGATACCGGGGAGATTATATGGAGCGCCAGGCTTCACCGTTTGATTACGATAACCACACCCTGATGTACATTGCCAGGAACGTTCCCTATTATAACCACAACAACCGGGAAGCCTATCTGGAAGCAGCGTACAAGGAGATGCTGAGGCTCTGCAATTTGACGGACGGGCGGACACTGGTGCTTTTCTCGGCAAAAGAGGATATGAAGTACATTCATCAGAAGCTAAGCGCCGAGAAGCTTAATTGGGCGCTGCATGTGCAGAGGGAAGGCTCGTCCCAGGATGGGGTAATCGCTGAATTTCGGGCCAGTAAAGGCGTTCTGCTGAGTACGGGGGTATTCTGGGAGGGCGTAAATATCGCAGGCTCTGATTTATCGCAGTTAATTGTGGTCCGGCTCCCTTTCCCGGTTCCTGCCGATCCGGTCTATGAATATAAGGCCTCTTTGGCTGAGAACCCCCTGAAAGACGTATTCGTCCCGGACATGCTGCTCCGGTTAAGACAGGGCACGGGACGTCTGATCCGCAGTGAAACAGACCTGGGTGTGCTCAGCATCCTCGATTCCCGCCTGTCCGCCGGAGCCCGTAAGGACTACCGGGATAAGGTGCTGGGGGCTTTGCCCTTCAAGCGGGTTACCGAGGATTTCAGGGTGCTGGAGAAGTTTGTACAGGAGAAATTTGATAAAATTTGATATCAGCCACTCTAACGGACACGCTGGCGCATCGGATTTCCTTTTTTATGCTTCATGCTGGTTTGCTTCAGATTGTTCTCGCCTCCAGCCTCTCCTTTGCTTGGAGTAACGGCGAAAAAGGACAGAAGCCCGCCAGCTGCCCCTACGGCTGCCATAGTACCGAATAAAACCCAATGTCCCCGGTTCATTAGAAGTGACACGACCGGCGGGCCCAGTGCAACCCCGATAAATCTCATGCTGCTGTATAAGGAGGTGATTGTACCGCGGTTCTCTTTTTCAATCCCCTCCGTGATCAATGCATCCATGCAGGGCAGAACCACACCAATCCCGACACCGCTTAAACTTAAGAAGCCTACCATGAAGTATATATTCTGGCTAAAGCCTGTTATCAGCATAGCTGCTGTAAGCACCGCCATACCTCCGAAACCGAGCCATTTCATTAACAGCTTGTTTTTGCCGATGATTTTGCCGCTTCCGTAAGAGGCCAGACACAGAAGTGCAAGGGGAATGGCCAGTACAAATCCCTTAGAAGCCCCATGCAGGTTATACTCCGACTCCAGCGTCTCCGATAAATAGAACAGCACACCGAAGGTTGCGAACATACAGATTCCGCCTATCGCAAATATGGCATACAGCCAGCGGCCCCTTTCATGCAGGATTTCTTTAATGCCGGTTAAGAATTGCCCAATGCTTTTCTTTTCGGCCTTCTCCTCTGACTTTGGTTTCTTGACGAGAAACACAACAAGCGCAAAGGAAATCAGACACAAGGCCGGAATCGCGATGAAGGGTGCATACCATAGCAATGTACCGAGATACGCGCCAAGGATCGGACTTAATACTTTGCCGAAGGTGTTGGAGGTCTCAATGATTCCCAACCCTTTACTAACCTCTTTCTCATCCTTGAACAGATCGCCTACGAAGGGGAGGACGATCGGAAAAGCTCCTGCGGCTCCAATCCCCTGGACTAGACGCCCTCCGAGGATGACCCAATAGGCAGTTATTCCGGTTAAGAACCAGGCAGCGGCAACACAAATAGCTCCGCCTATGGCCGCAAGGATGAGACTGGGCAGGATAACGATTTTACGCCCAAAGCGGTCTGACAGATAACCGGCAACCGGAATCATCAAGATGGCGATCAGGCCATACACCGTGATGATCATACTGACCTGAAAAGCATTGATACCAAGCTTTTTGGAGATCTGCGGCAGAATAGGCAACAGCATGGAATTGCCAAGTGTCATGATTAACGGAATGGAAGCAAGTGCAATTAATGCTCCTTTTGAACCTTTCATGGCGAACCACCTTCTTTGTAATCACATCCTGCTTATTGTGGTTCTTACGGCATTATTTATACACCCTGCAGTAACGCTCAACAATTTATAGAAAGTGGCCGCGATCTTTCGCGGGCCTTTTTTTGGTTGTCCTATATCCAACTTTGCCAGAATATGCTATCTGTATAAAGGGGGAGGACAACATTAACGTATTTATAGGTTATATCTTTCTGGGATTATCTCTTTCCGCACCCTTGGGGCCCATTAATGCTGCACAGCTGGACAAGGGACTCCGCGGAGGATTCATGCATGCCTGGGCTGTTGGCCTGGGCGCGGTCAGCGCAGATATTATCTATATGCTGCTTGTCTATTTCGGCCTAATTCACCTGCTGGACGACCCGTTTGTGAAAGTATTCTTGTGGCTGTTCGGGTTCTTCGTCCTCGTCTATACAGGGGTGGACAGCATTAAGAATACAGGAGACCTTTCAGTGGCCGGCCTAAGGGGAAGCGATGCCTCCCTGTCGAGGTCTTATGTGTCGGGATTTCTGATGTCCTTATTCAATCCCCTGTCCATCCTGTTCTGGCTGGGTATATACGGCTCGATATTGGCTGAGGCTGCCAGTAATTATCCGATGCAGCAGCTACTGATCTACAGCGGGGCAATCGTCCTCGGGATTCTGCTCTGGGACGTAACCATGGCGGCCGCCTCCAGTCTCTTCCGTAAGTTTCTGACGGTCAGGGTATTACAGGTGATCTCCATACTGTCCGGCCTGTCGCTGATTGGCTTTGGTTTTTATTTTGGTGTACAGGCTGCACGGCTGCTCTTTTTTCATTAAACCTTGTTTTTGCGCAGCCTGATCCCTGTGATCCGGAACTCAGGACCGCCCTGCAGGGAATGAGATTCATGGGTACCGCCTTTTTTGCCGCGATAGTGTTGAACAATCCAGTCACTCAGCGCAATCAGTAAAACAATCAGCAGACTGATGTAGAAGCCCGGACGGCTGAGCGCATGAAACAGTGTCCCTGCTACAGCAACCGCAATCAGCACCAGGCCCGTCCAGCGTTTCACTCCGCTGAGAAGACTGGGCTTAAGCAGCCGGCCGGCTGAGAGCAAGATAAAAGACCAGTTATACAGGATCATGAGGCCCGCAGCCGTGGTAATGTATTCATATACTTTTCCCGGCAGCCACAAGGACATCATGATAGCGCCTATTAGACCGGCAGCAATCAGACATAGTGCATAGAACGGATACTTATCCTTCCATTTTTTCGAGAATAACTTGGGCGCATCGCCTTCCTGCGCAAGAGTGATCATCATCGAGGTAATGGCATACAGCGAGGCTGTCATCGTGGAGAATCCGGCAATGATCAGCACCCCGTTAAACAAATGCGGCACAAAGGCCAGATGATCGCTGCTGAGTGCGAGAACAAAAGGACTTTCCTTCGGGTTAAAGGCGCTTAACGGCACCATGATCACCGCAAGTCCGATCGACAGGACATACACCCCAGCCAGTCCGAGCAACATGACCTTCCCTGCCTTTGGAGCCTCCTCAGGTTTCTTGAGCCTGTAGGACATAATCCCCAGCACCTCAATGCCGCCGTAAGCATAAAAAGCAAAAATAAAGGCCGACCATAGTCCGATACCTCCTGACGGAAACAATGCCTTAACCCCGAGCGGAACCTTTGGTGTGAACTTCCCCCCGCCGATCCAGCCTGCCAGAAGCGCAGCAGCAATCACAAGAAACATCAGGATCGCCGCCACTTTGATGACAGCCAGTATATTTTCAACCCGGTCAAATCCCTTATTCCCGAAAAACACAATTAACAGGCTCACTGCGGCAAACCCCGCAGCAAAAACCCACATCGGTACGGCCGGAAACCAAAAACGCGAGAAGATGGATAACGCTGTAAGTTGGCTTCCCATAATCAGCAGCTCCGAGAACCAATATACCCAGCCGCTTCCGAACCCTGCCCAGCTACCGAATGCTTTCTTGGCATAGGACCGGAAGGAGCCCTGCTCCGGATGTTCTGCCGTCATTCTTGCCAGCGCATCAAATACAACATAAGTTCCGCCAGCAGCCAAAATGTAGGCCAGCAGCACAGCAGGACCGCCCATGGAGATGGCCAGTCCCGAGCCCAAAAAGTATCCGGTTCCTATAGTCCCTGCTATGCCCAATAAACTGAGCTGCCACCATTTAAGCTTCTTGTCATCTTCGGTTTTACTGGAGGTTTGCTTCATGAATTCCGTCCTCATCCTGATTCGAATTTGAGAGTTCTCATCTCTACAATTCCCCTCGAGCGGACTAATTAGTACTCTCTTTTATTCCCCTTCTTCACATACTCCCATTCAACCTCGATATTTTTCCGGACTCTCTGCAGAAGCTGAAATAATAGTTCTGATTCTTGTCCGGAGAACCCGGCTAAGGCAACCCTGTCCGTATGATCCCCTTCTCTTTTCAGAAAAGAGTAAGCCTGATCACCTTTTTCAGTTGTAAACAGCCTGTTGATTTTTTTATTTGTTTCATCATCCTTCTTTTCAATGAAGCCTTGGACTTCAAGCTTCTGCACCGCACGTGCGGCAGTTGTCCGGTCTACCTTGATCATTTCGGACAGCTTCTCCTGAATAATTCCCGGATTCTCATAGATGCGGACGAGATATAAATATTGCCCCTTAGTCAGATCTAATTCCTTGAACTCTATATTACTTATAGAATCCAGTGCCCTCGCAATCATTCCAACCTCACGAAGTATCTCTTTCACTTAATCACCTGCCCGTCCAATAATGTTGTATTTACAACAATAATAAATCTATATATACTAATGAATATCGTTATTTCATTATGGCGTTTCTGGCACAAAAAACAAATATAGAATGGAGTGGGCAAGGATAAGGAAGTCCCGTTTACCTGCGTTTTTCATTTTCAGCTGCGGAATTCTCATCTTAACCCTGGGCGTCTCGCTTACCATCCTATCCGGCCTTGGAGCTTCACCATTTGATGCACTCTTAGTCGGCCTGTCCAGGAATGTTGGCCTTACCGTAGGAAGCTGGGAAGTGCTGATCGCCATCCTCTTGATTGGCTGCAACTCGTGGTTAACCCGGCAGAGGCCGGAAATATTAGGGCTGGTCACTGCATTTATCACAGGTATCGGCATCGACGGCTGGCTTTTCCTTTTACACCATCTGATCGAACCTCATCTGTGGGTCAGTAAAATTGCTTTTTATAGTCTGGGCTTAATCGCCATTGGATTAGGGACTTCGATTTATTTGTATTCAAAATACGCCCCGATTCCGGTAGACCGGCTGACATTAGTACTACAAACGGTAACCGGGCTTAATATACTTTTTACCCGAACCCTCATTTACCTGATTTTCTTAGTTGCCGCACTTATATTCAAGGGGCCGATTGGTATCGGAACTCTGCTTACGATTGGTCTGGGCGGCTTCATTCTTAATTACTTTATGCCACTTACACAGAAGGCCCTGGATCGTCATCTTACACTCAGGAGTGAATAACATGGAGATTAGAATCGATAATTTGACTGGAACTGAAATCATAGCATTGATTAGCGAGCATTTACAGAGCATGTTTGAGCAATCCCCGCCGGAAAGTGTACATGCACTGGATTTGGACAAATTACGGACACCGGAAATCACCTTCTGGAGTGCCTGGGAACACGGCGAGCTATTAGGTTGCGGGGCGCTTAAAGACCTTGGGGACCATCATGGTGAAATCAAATCCATGCGGACTTCTGGCAGGCACCTCAGAAAAGGCGTCGCCTCTGCAATGCTTGCCCACATCCTTAAGGAAGCTGTGCAGCAAGGCTATGTGCGGCTGAGTCTGGAAACCGGATCGACGGAAGGCTTCGAGGCGGCCCGGAAATTATACGAACGATTCGGGTTTGAGACCTGTAGCCCGTTCGGGGATTACATTGAGGACCCTTACAGTGTGTTTATGACGAAGGCATTGTGAAACAACAAATTGGAGTCAGATAGACGATTGAGCTCGTGAGAACGCTGCGCGAACGGATCGTTGTTCCAATCGCTGTTGTGTCCAGATTTTTTTAATTTTCCTTAGCGGTTAAAATCCGGACACAAAGGCGACCGCTGCCGCTTTTCCGCGGGTCGTTCCGTCCTCTCCGCTGTTTAAGCGGAATGCGAATTCCGGTCTTCATAACATAAAAAATGCAAGCCACAAAATGACCAAAAATGCAGAGCAGCGATCCTCCAATAACAAGAGAATCGCTGCTTTTTGTCGTTATAACTTCAAATTAACGGAACTGGCCCGCATCGATGGCTGCCTGCTTCTCATCAAGGATTTCCTGATATCCAGCATCAAGGAAGCTCTTCTTGGCATCTGCATAGGCTGCATCGAATTCAGCTTCCGGAGCCAGAACGGTCTTCACATACAGATCCTGGAACAGCGAGTTCAGATCCGCTTTGTATTCATTAACCTTTTCGAGCACTACACTGAACATGGCATCAGGTGTACGGAATTCCGCAACCTCGTTGTAGTATTTCACCATATCCTCCGCGAGATATTCATAGCCGGCCGGTGACCAGTTACGCAGATTCGATTGGAGGGTCTTCTCTGCATCCGGATATTGCGCAATTTCAGTCACTAGTCCCCAGTAGTCTTTATTGTTGTTCGTGGAGAGGACCGATTCGCCTTTGTAATCCGGGTTCTTCACAGCAATGCCTTCAGCATCAAGTGTATAGTTCTCGCCTTCAATACCGTTCTGGAACTTGAACAGGTTCTCCGGTTGGCTTAGCCATTCGAGGTACATCCAGACGGCAGCGCGCTCTTCATCCGTAGTCTCATAGTTGATGCCCATGATGAAGCCGAACGGCCAGTAAGCGCGTCCTTGAGGCTTGTAACCTTCCGGCACCATTGCATTCGGAGGAATTACCGCAAATTCGGCATCCGGGTTGTTGGCCAGCGTAGCTGCGAATACATCGGCATTGTTGGTCAGATAGAATGCGTAGTTACCCGTTTTGCCGGCAACGAATTCAGATTTGATCTTGTTATCATCACTGCGCAGATAGAACTCTTTATCCACGAGACCGTTATTGTACTGATAGTTCAGATTGCGCAGGAAACGTTCGGTATCAGCGCTGGTGAAGTCAGCAACACTTACATCCGAATACAGGGCACGATATGCCTGATCCACCGGCCATTCACGGAAAGCATAGTTATAGCTGTAGAAGTCCTTAATCAGATTTCCCGCAGTCACACCAAGTCCGGCTTCTTTCCATTTCGCCAGCATCTCATTATACTTCTCCAGGGAGGTCAAATCCTCCACCTTCATGCCAACCTGCTCCACCCAGTCTTTACGGATGATACTGACGAAGTTATCGGCTTCAGGACGTGCAGCGAAGAAGAAGGTATTCTTATCGTCCACTTTACCGTATTGCTGGATCGTTTCACCCAGATTCGCCCAGTAAGTTGGAGCATAATTTTCTATTTCTGCATAATTAAGCGTCTGCATTACATCTTCACCGTAATAAGTAAGCGCTTGAGGCATATCGTAGTGGAAAATAATATCCGGCGCCTTATGCGATGCGAGCAGCTGCTCGTAATCGGTTACTTCACTGCTGCGGGAGATCGGCACGAAATTAACATCGATATTGTATTTGTCACCGAACTCCGCCTGAACCCAGCGGGTGTAATAGTTATCACTTACATTCCAGCCCTCGAAAGCGCGTTCATAGACCGGAATATCAATCGCAACCTTCTCTTTAAAGCCTTGTGAATAATCTGCAAAGCCCTCACTCTGGTTGCTGGAAGCGGCAGGCGTGTCCGTTCCGGCACTCTGTTTATCATTTCCGCCGGAGCATCCGGCAAGCATGCCGGCTGTCATGACAGATGCCATCATTAATGAAGCAAAACCTTTTTTGTTCATCGTAATTCCCCCATTTTTAATTTTCGGCTGCTATTTACTGCTGCTTGCGGAACATACGGCTACTCCTTAACGGCTCCTAGCATAACCCCTTGCACGAAGTATTTCTGAACGAAAGGATACACGCAGAGAATCGGCAGGGTAGCAAACACCACAACGGATGCTTTAAGCACTTCCGGGTTGCTGAGTGATACTGTGGTGGCTTCCAGCTGGAAGCTTTCACTCGCCTGAATGACCAGATAATACAGCTTCAGCTGCAGCGGCCGGAGCGAAGTCTCATGCTTGATGTAGAACAGTGCATCCTGGTAAGCATTCCAGCGTCCAACCGCGTAGAAGAGGGCAAGTGTCGCCATAATCGGTTTGGACAAGGGAAGGACAATACTGAACAGGATTCTGAAATGCCCCGCACCGTCGATGCGCGCCGATTCTTCCAGACTCACCGGAATCCCGTGCGTTAGCGATGTCTTCATAATCAGCAAATTGAAGGCACTGAATGACAAGGGCAGAATCAGTGACCAGATCGTATCCATTAGTCCCAGATTATTAATGTTCATGTAATCCGGGATGATCCCTCCACTAAAGTACATCGTGAACAGGAAAATGAAGGTGATAACCCGGCGGCCCTTGAACTGGGCTCTCGACAACGGATACGCGGCGCATATCGTCAGAATCATTCCCAGAATCGTGAACAGTACGGTGACAATAACCGAGATGTACAGGGAACGAAGGATACTGGCATCCGCGAAGATTTTCTTATACGCTTCGATGGTGAAGCCCTGCGGCCACAGAAAGACCTTATTGGCAATGACGAAGGAGTCAGAGCTCAGGGATTTCGACACGACATGCAGGAACGGCAGCAGACATATTAGTGAAACAACAATTAAGACGAAGCGGATCAGCACATCCCAGATGTCCAAACGTCCTTTACTTAGTGAGGCCGAACGGACTGTTGATGCTCTCATGGTTTCCCTCCTTTCTATAATATTCCATCTTCACCGAGCTTTTTAGCGACGCGATCTGCCGTTATTACAAGAATAATTCCGATAACAGATTGGAATAATCCAAGCGCAGTCGCCCGGCTGAAATTACCGGATTCAATCCCCCAGCGGTATACCAGAACCGGTATGGTTGTTGTGTACTCTGTGGTAGCCTTGTTCTGCAGAGCGAAGATCCGCTCGAACGAGCCCTCCATTACTTTCCCCAGATTCATGATCAGCAGGGTTACGATGGTTGCACGGATAGAAGGTACCGTAATATTCCATACCTTTCTCCAGCGTCCTGCCCCATCGACCGTAGCCGCTTCATACATCTCCGGGTTAATCCCGCTCATCGCCGCCAGGTAGATAATCGTGCCCCAGCCCATACTCTGCCACACACCGATAGCCAGATAGCTGATCAGCCAGTTCGTGTCTTCCTGCAGGAACGGAACGCGGGTACCGCCCATCAGTTCAATCAGATTGTTAATCACGCCGCCGCCTTCACTAAGTAGCTGATAAGCGATAGCCCCGATAATGACCCAGGACAGGAAATGCGGCAAGTACAGCAGCGTCTGATTGATACGTTTGAACCGGATACTTTTGACCTCATTCAGCAGCAGCGCCAGCAGAATCGGCATCGTGAAGCTGAAGCACAGATCCAGAATATTCAGCAGCAGCGTATTGCGGACAGCAGGAGCAAAGTCAGGCTTGGCGAAAATATCCTGGAAGATTTGGAGGCCCACCCATTCACTGCCCCAGAAGCCTTTTGCAATTTTGTAGTCTTTAAAAGCGATTACAAGTCCGGTCATCGGCAGATACTTGAATACGATTACAAAAGACAGTGGAATCAATACCAGGAAATAGAGCTGCCAGTCACGCTTTAAAAAATACCCGGGCCCCTGTTTCTTTCTTAATAGAGCATTTTGATTTGTCTTTGAAGCGTTTGCAACTTTCAAAGTCTCACCTCCTACATCATTTTATCTCTGTGCCAGTTGCATCCACCGGCTTGAGCTCTATGCTATCTCCATTAGCCGGTTTTGAATACGATGAGTAATGCTGCTGGCCATTAAAACTGACAACCACGCGGTTTATAAGGCCTCCGCAGCCGCAATATGATCAAATATGATAGGCTAAAACGTTTTCATTAAGAGTCATGAATTGAATAATTACGGCCAGAAGCAGGCCCTTAGGAGCTTTTGGTCTTGGCTGTTTTGTAGCTGCTCGGCGGCATGCCCTCGTATTTGCGGAAAAACCGGTTGAAGCTCTGTACATTAAAGTAGCCCACCTCTGCCGCAATCTGTTTGATCGTCAGGTCGGTATCCAGCAGTAATTCCTTGGCCTTCTCGATACGCAGCTGATTCAGATAATCAATCATACTCTTGCCGGTTAAGTCATACACAATCTTGCGCATATAGGAGTAGCTGATGCCAAAATCATGGCTCATATCCTTCAATACAATTTCTTCACGGTAATGATCCTGCAAATATTGAATGATCCGTTCCCCATGATTGGCTTCACGGGTACCCCGGTCCAGGTCCTGCACGATTTCTTGGAAGAACCCGTGCAAATATGCCTCAAGCTCATCCAGCGTATCCATCGATGCCAGAAGGGTGTAGATGTTGCCTTTCCCCATAATCATTCTTCCGGTACTGATATGATTCTCACGGAGATGCTTGATCGTCGCACCCAGCAGCTGGTGATAAATGAACATAATGTTATCGTAGGAAATATTCTCTGCTGAGCCGATCTGGCAGCGGATGACCTGAAGCTCCTTAAGTATCCCGTTCAGATCGCCGGCATCCAGGAAGTTGAGAATCCGCCGCTCGCTGCTTTCGGAATCCATATATTTACGGCTGTTCTCCTCTTCGTCCTGCCAGTACATCACGCTTCCGGCTCCCTTAATCATCCGCTGCTTAATCAACTCCATCGCTTCGAATAACCGCTGGGCAACCCTTTCGGGTGCATCTGCCAAGCCGCTTACCCCTATGGTGACCGAATGCCCCAACAGCTCTAGCGACTCCTCCCGGATTCTGTCCAGCGCCTGCTGGATCCGGTCACAACTCTGCTCATCCCCGCCCGGAGCAAAGTTGATTACAATCACAATACAGCCGTCACTATGATAGACAGAACGGGCCAGAACCCCCTCCGGGAACAGGCTCTCGTACTTCGCGTTGAGCAGATATCCGTGATAGCTGCGTGTCTCCAGATTCGTATTGCCAACGTACACTCTGTACTGGTCGATGGAGACCACAGCTACTCTGTAATACAGCTCAGGGAAGATCTCCGTAATCCGGGGCGGAATCTCTCCGCGCAACAGGCGGTGAACAGCGAAGCTGCGGGTGTCCTGTTCGCGCTCCTGCAGCAGCTGGAACAGGCCTTCCTCCTCCTCCTGCATCCGCTTAAACGCTACATTCAGAAAGGCAAGCTCATTCTTATTGACTACCTCCAGATTGCTTTTCGAGCGTATCATCCGGACTAATTGCCGGAGTGGTCTGGACATCCAGGTAGCGAGAAAGACCGCCAGTACCGTTCCCAGCACAATAATAGCTCCGGTAAGCAAAATAATATTCCCCTGCATATCCCGTGATTTGGTCATCAGCTTATCCATCGAGCTCCAGCTTACATTCCACCATCCAGACAATGCCGAGCGGCTCCATGCGTAAACCATCCGGTTGCCGTCCAGCTCGCGGAATGTATAACCTTCACTTGAATCCTGATCCAGGATTTCCTGTAGGAAGGGTTGCTCAAAGCCGTCGGTGAGCAGCAGCGACTTATCACTGTGTGATATTACTTTTCCGTCAGATCCAAGGAGCAGGGAATGGCCGTCCCCGGCCTCTGCCGTATTCAGATATTTGCCGATCTGACTCTCCCGCATATTGACGACAATCAATCCGTCCGTTGTGGAGGAGAGACGATTGAGAGGGTATACATAAGACACCACATGATCGCCCGAGCCCAGCACGCGGGGTACCCACACACCGCTGATTCCTCTCTGGCCTGCCAGTGCTTCGGTTGTCCAGCCCACCTGCTCATACCGCTCCAGCTTCGTAACTGCATTGTCTGTAGAAATAACATAATCGGAGTTATTCAGATAAAAGTATGAGGAATAAACGCCGTCTACACGGCGGTTCAGGTTCAGCAGTTCATTCATCACTGACAAGGCCTTGGTCACATTAGTGTAGCTTGCGTTCACCTCGTCATACGTCTCGAAGCTGCGGATGCGATCAAATACATTGGTTGCAGCCAGACGCGCCGTATCCTGGGCGAGATTGGCCAGTGCATTCTCATTTAACTTGCGGTTGGCATTGAGACCGGCAAGTGCAGATTCACCGATGGCTGTCTCTGAGTTTTCTATGATCTGTGCCCCGCTATACCACGTCAAGATCGCTGCCGGAATGGCCATGATACAGAATAGAATCAATGCCAGCTGTAGCATCATCGGTGTTTTTTTCATGGTGTGCCCCCTGTTCCTACGGTAAATTTATCTAAAATAAAGAAGCCCCGCATACACTGGGCTTCTCTGCTTATACCTTTAGATTGATGAAGAGTAGCTTACCTGCGTAAATACTGTTCTATGATAATACCATAAAATAGGGTTCTCGGTCTGGTCATTTGCTCATAGATTGTCGAACATTGTATGTGTACACATGTACTATCTCCCAAGCTCAGCGTGTACTGGCTTTGTTAAACTTCATTTCAATATTTTCAGCAAATTTCACGCCCTCACCGGCCAAATGTTGTCTCATAAAGAACCCCCCAAGGCCGTTTATCCAAGCTGCCATAGCCAGCAACCGTGAGGGGAAGTCTGCACCAATCGTACAGCTGAATTCACAAGAGTTACGGTCAATAGGCGTAATCTTCATTTCCCATGGCACTCCGACAATGGCGGGTATCCACCGCATGATATAGGCTTCTGTCCGGTCAGAGTAGAACCGCAAATGATCCTCTGCATGCTCTTTTAACTGATAATGCTGAACAATCATCTCATTCCCCATATTCTCCACATTAACCATATAGAACTCACCCTCTTCAAAATAACTGCCCATTGCCTTGTGGCCCTTCGAGAATGATTCATATTCACCTGGAGTCATCTCCGTCACCCATTTATACAAATCCACCTTGTCCGCTGCAATCTGCAATTTAAATTTTTTGGTCATTCTCATTGTTATTCTCCTTCTTTCTTATAATTTCACTAATGAGATCCTCATGCCAATTCATAATCATCTGATAATATTCTTTGCCAAACCTCAACGTCGCGTGTTCGTATACACCCATCTCTTGAATGTGCTTCTCTTCTATTAAAGTAAGCTTGTTGTATTCACTGGCGACAGTGGTGCGGAAGCTGGCAATCAGCCGGGCAACCTCATGCTCGTCAAGATATTTATAGAAGAACAGCTTATTCAAATACTCATAATTGAACGGGGAAAATGTACAGGGTGTCTGTAGCCATTCCATAAACTCACCCTTCCCCTTTTCCGTGATCCGATAGGCTTTCTTGAATCTGCCCTCTTCTACCCCTTCTTCAGCCTTGATCAGCTCCCCCTTTTCCATTTTCTTGAGCATAGGATAGATGCTGCCGAAGCTGGCATCAATAAAGCTGGAGGTGCTGCGCATCATCTTCTGCTTGATTTCATAGCCTGTCATATCCTTGTCGCACAGAAACCCGAGTATTACATATATAAGCATTCATTCCCTCCTTCCTCAGTACGACATATAGCGGGTTTATATATAATGTATTGATATATATCGTTTCGATATATTGAATATATGACTTGTTGGCGTGTTTGTCAATAGCATTTGCTGTGCATTAGTTCTGAGCATTTCAAAAAACAAAAAAATCCAAAAGGATATGATCCCTTTGGATTTCATAAGCAAATATAACCAGATTGGTCCACATTTACACTGTATAGGCCCAAATGTTGTACGTACTGCAACTTAGCTGCCCAGATACCCGGGTGTTCAGACAGATTGTTGTATGAAATACATCAATTGTTTCGCTGAGCTGCTTGAAGGAGAAGAAATGCTGCCTTTTATACAACAATACTGAATTTTAGCCGAGATTATATGGAAAATGTTGTATTATGTGCAGGATTTTATTCCTTACCCATCGTGCTGATATCAATGACAAACCGGTAACGGACATCGGAGGCGAGTACACGTTCCCACGCTTCATCAATCTTGTCGGCAGAGATAACCTCGATCTCAGAGGCAATGTTATGTTCGGCGCAGAAATCAAGCATCTCCTGCGTCTCACGGATTCCGCCAATCATCGATCCGGCAAATGAACGGCGGTGGCCGATCAGCGAGAATACGTTAACGGCCAGCGGATCAGCAGGCGCACCGACATTGACCAAGGTACCATCCAGCGCCAGGAGCGATAGATAAGCATCGATATTAATCTGCGCGCTTACTGTATTTATGATCAGGTCGAACGAACCGGCAAGCTGCTTGAATGTCTCCGCATCGCTAGTCGCATAATAATGATCCGCACCTAGTTGCAAACCGTCTTCCTTCTTCTTCAGTGACTGTGACAGAACCGTAACCTCAGCCCCCATAGCATGAGCGATCTTCACAGCCATGTGTCCAAGTCCGCCAAGACCTACTACGGCTACATTTTTGCCTGGAGCGGCTCCCCAATGGCGAAGCGGTGAATAGGTTGTGATTCCGGCACATAACAGCGGGGCAGCGGCGTCTAGCGGAATAGCGTCTGGAATCCGGACCACGAAGTCCTCTGTCACCACAATATGGGTGGAATACCCGCCCTGTGTATAGTGACCGTACCGGTCGGTAGCTCCATAGGTACCCGTATTTCCATGCAGGCAATACTGCTCCTCGCCTTTATGGCAATTACTGCACTCTCCACAGGAGTCAACCATACAGCCTACTCCTACCCGGTCACCAACGGAATACTTTGTAACTCCGGTACCGACCTGGCTGACAATCCCGGCAATCTCATGGCCTGGAACGAGCGGATACTTGACTGGACCCCACTCCCCGCGGGCGGTATGAATGTCCGAGTGGCAGATCCCGGCGAATTTAATCTCAATCAGAACATCCTGCGGCTGAAGCTCCCGGCGCTCAATGGTCGTTAGCTTGAACGGGCCTTCCTGGCTGAATGTAGCGCGTGCATTAACTTGTATCATGGTGTAACCTCTCTTCTTGTTCATAGTAGAATCCGTAAGGACGACTTTACAAACCATATGATATTACTTAAAGTTAACTCTAAGTCAAGCACAAAATACAATTGAGACTGGAGATTCGTGATGAAGACATACTCTATAACTGAGGCTGCAGAACATTTCAATATGACACCGCATACTCTGCGTTACTATGACAAGGAAGGTCTGATGCCCTTTATCGAAAGGACCTCCAGCGGAAGACGTGTGTTCAAGGAAGCGGATATGGAAGCTCTAAAAATAATTGAATGCCTGAAATCATCCGGGATGCCGATTAAGGAAATCAAACATTTCATTGAGTGGTGCTCTGAGGGAGATTCCACTTTGCAGCAGAGATATGACATGTTCCTGGAGCGGAAAGCCTCAGTTGAAGCACAGATGGAGGAGCTGAAGAAAACGATGGAAGTCATCGAACATAAATGCTCTTATTATAAGACTGCCTTAGACAGCGGTACGGAAGATATTCATAAAACCAAGAAGGTGACAGGCTTTTAACGGGAGAGTGTAAATCGGGAAAAGCGGATTTGGTGGTTCACCCGGCCGGGCGTTCACCCTATACCTGAAGCCGATTCAAGCCTGAACGATGAAAAAGGGACCGCTGGCAAGCTGGACGAAATTGTGGGTGCTCTGATGGGTGATGATCCGGAGGTGTCGGCTCCCGGTATTGCACCGGATCACAAGGATAAACGGGGACCCAAGGACTGAGTATACAACAAAAGGGTAGCCGGGCTTGCAATATTTTGCAGAGCCCGGGCTACCCTTGTTTAATATTAACTCAGCGAAATGGAATCCTCATTTGCTTATGGACCTTTTTTTGCCAGAAGCTTGTTCGTAAAACTCACATTAAAGAAATGAATGATCGGGCCAAGGCCCAGTGCGGACACCAGCGTCCCCAAACCGATGATGCCTCCGAACAGGAAGCAGATCAAAGCACAAAAAGCGTCTGTAAACATCCGGTGCCAGAAATAAGAGATTGCCGGAAACTTATTCCTCATAATCAGGGACAGGCTGTCATAGGGAGCTATTCCCACATCCGACGTCTGATACATGGATACCCCGAAGCTGCAGATCACCACACCAATCGCCACTGTAACCACCCGCTGCCACAATAGCTGAGGTTCGCCGAGCAGCTCCAGCCAGGTACTATGAAAGAAGGTAGCGATGTAACCCAGCAAAATGGCGTTTACGAAAGTTCCGGCTCCAATATACTTCCTTCCCGTGATAAACTCGATTACAAACAACACCAGGTTCAGCAGGATTAGAAAATTCGCATAGGCGAGCCCGCTGGTGTCTGCAAGTGCCATCACCATGCCGCTGAAGGGATCATTCCCCATTCCGGACAGCTTAAAAATGCTGATGCCCATCCCCAGAAACACATTCCCGATAAGCATAATGATCAATCGTTTGGGGTCTACTGAATTCATATATCTTTTCATATAGTTCATCCTACAACCTTAATGCTGACATTCATCTTGACCGGGATTATCCCGTCATCAGCAATAAAAGTGGCAGTGTAAGGTTCATCACGAACCGCATCAGCAGCAGGAGTCCAGCTAAACATACAAGCCTGGCCTGGTACAAAAGAGGAGGTGTCAAAAGTTGCCCCCTCAGGCAGATTGCCCGTTGTTACAGTCATCGGCTCAGCAATCCCCTGTACTGCCGGGTCCTTATCCGGGCTGGTTTCATTATAAATCCTGCCATCCGTCTCCCGGGACGAAGTCTCGAATGCAGGCTGTCTGGCTACAACAGCAAAGGATAGCGTCTCACCTACCTTCACGCTCTGTGCCGGAACAACTGTGAAGAAGGGCCGGAATACCGTTTGAGGCAAAGGATAATTTTCGGTTGCACACGGATATGTATAGCCGTTTCCGGGAATTGCAACAGTTTCATACGGATACAAGCTGTCCTTCGGCGTGCCTGGAGCAGGCGCCTCCACTTCTATCCTTTTGACGGACAGATTGCTGTCCATTGTCACATTCTCAACTGCAGTCTGCTGATACGGATAATCCGGCACATATTCCAGGCCTGCGGGCCGTTTGAAGCAGCTGCTTACCAGTACGACTTCTTCTACCCCCTGTGCATGGCTGGCATGGATATGCTCAAGAGTGCCACTTACAACATCATCGAGCACAATGGGATACCGGGTATCTTCCGTCATATAGCGCAGCTGAATCTCCTTCAGATACAGATTGTCCACATGTCTGGCGTACAGACCATAAGCCGGCAGGATTCCCCAGTTGCTGGGCTCAGGATACACCTCCGGCAGCTCTGGTACATTGAACGGCGCATCCTTCCACGCTCCTGCTTCCGGATTCCATTCCACCCGGGGCAATAACCCTTCATTTTTCAGGAAAAAGGTGTTCACCAGCCACGGCAGCAACTGAATGCTGCGCTTCGGACTGCCGTACCGGGTATATTCCCAGTTCGTATTCAGCTGGCGCTGTTCCACCGCATGCTCCAGACATAGACCACCGCGGTACTCCACTTGAATATTGGAGATCGAGACATTCTTAATCCGGTTGCCTACCAGCCCCATCAGTTCAATGGGATAGCGGGGGTCGACATTCTTAGCGGTAATATTGCGGATGATAATATCGTGAACATTGGCTATACGGCCGCTACCATTGGCATTGCCGTACAGCGACAGCTCGCTTTCCTGTAATTCCTTATTGTAGTCAGGCACATACTTCTTCGAGTGCTCATCGTAGCGGACAGCAAACCATCTGCCGCCCTCTTCATGATAGTTAGCAGGGTTCAACCGGCAAGGCTGCTCAAGGTCTACAACATTAAAAGCAGACACACCGTCCGCAGAAACCTTGCGCGTCCTGTTATAGGCTGGCAGATAGCGCCTTGCCGGATACACCTGATACGGTTCCTTGGCCGGCAGCACCCAGTTAGGCTGGTCCAATCTTACATTTGGTGCTGCATCCCGTGCCGCTATCAACTCTTCCCCAGTGCTATTCCCCGTGACAGGGAAACGTCCCCGGTCTCCTATTTTGATGAAAATAGGCGAGCTGCTGATATCCTCCATCATGGAGTCTTCAAAAATAATATGACTTAAGTCCGCCCCGTCGACGGCCTCAAGGGCAAAACCTCTCGACCGTTTAAACGCTACACGGCGGACCGTGACACAATCATACCCGCAAGTAGATTCCGTACCCAGCTTGACGCGGGCGGTAGGACCGCAGCGGTCTGTTGCAATCAGCTTGTCCTGTGTATACGTTCCCGCATATACGGAGCCTGTGTCGTAGCCGCTAACCACGCAGTCTTCAATCAATACATTGCGGAGCGGCATAAAGATTCCACCGCCATAGGAGGCCTTCAGCACAATAGCATCGTCGGTTAATGAATTGAAGGTGGAATGAACAATGGTCACATTCTCGCAGCAGTCCACATCAAACGCATCCCGGTTCGTATCCACGAGAATATGCCCGACATGCAGATTCTTCACACAGGTTGCTATAATGGCAAAATGGCCGCCGGCCAGGATAGAAAAGTCGCAGAATGCGACATTCTCGCACCGCACCATCGCAATCGCCTTATTGCCGAACCATTCACCGCGGTGACCGGGCTCGTCCCGGCGCAATGGCTCATGCGGGTCCCCGCCCATCAGAACCTGCTCCAGTTCTCCCTCATCATTCAAAGAACTTCCATCCAGCAGCCCGGGCCCATAAATCATCACATTCCGGATATCCGCGCCATAAATCAGGCTGTTGGCAAAGTACGTATGACCGTGATCCTGCAGACCGGCATATAAATTAACCTCAGGCTCTTCATAATTGCCGCCTTCCCCGATCTGCTGCTCATAGGAATGACGGATATCCGTTCTTGCTGCGGAAAGCACGCTCCCTGCCGACAAGTACAGATTAACGCCGCTCCGCAGTCGAATCGTATATACTCTGAAGCTGCCTTCAGGAATAACCACTGTGCCGCCTTCTACAGATGCTGCCTGAATGGCGCGGTTAATTGCCTTGGTATTCTCCACAGGCGCATTCTCCGGACCCGCCCCAAACCCGCGGATATCGAATGTATGCGCTTCCTTAATTAAATAGCCTTTGTCAAAAGGACACCCTGTTGCTTCCGTTACTTGAAACATAATAGCCTCCAATGGATTAGGAACAACCCGAACCGGATCATCCTGGCAGTTTTCTCTTATTATATCTTTTTGCTACTGGATCTACAGCTTCATTCTTTATAAATATTAATAGAATCTACAACATTAGATATCTCCCTTGAACTGCAGGGGGGAGCGCTATTCATCGTCTAACAAATATCATATCCCCTTAGGAGGCAAGACCATGCTGCAAACTTCTACTCAAATAACCGGATACGAAGAAAATAAAGAAAGAACGGCATCTCTGCCGTTCTTTCAATCGCCCGATCCAGGCTATAATTTAAATTAATTTATTTCAAGGTATCCAGCATGGTCTTGATTTGGCCGTTCAGGTTCAAGGCGTTCAGGATCATCGTTAACGCTTCCGCACGGGTAGCATTACCATCCGGTGCAAAGGTGCCGCCGCTGAAGCCGCTGATAATTCCGGCTTGTGCCGCCTGCTCAATGGCGCTGGCCGCTTTGGCTCCTTGAATATCGCTGAAGCCGCCTTTCGCAGCATCTGTTTCCAGGCTTTCCAGATTAATCACCCGGCTAAGTACAATCACCATTTCTTCCCGGGTAATCGTCTGGTGGGGCCGGAACTCGCCATTTGCATAACCATTGATGATGCCCGCAGCTGCAAACTGCTCAATTGCCGTTTTGGCCCAGCTGCTGCCCGTTACATCCTTGAACGATACAGCGCTTGTCCCTTCCACATCAAAGATGCGGGACAGGATACCCACAAATTCGGCGCGGGTAATGGCCTGATTCGGTTTCACCGTTCCATCTGTGTAGCCTTTAATGATATTAAGCTTGAGGAGCATGTCGATTGTTTTCGCTGCCCAATGTCCCTTCACATCTGCCGGTTGTTGGAAGCTGGCGGCAGGTGTGGCCGAAGATACCAGAGTCTGTACTTTGCTGACCACCGCTTGAGGACTTACTACCTTTGTGTTAAATACTTCAGTTACTGATGGAGTGGACGGCTGTACAGGCATACTGGTGTCTGCTATGCTGCCAGTGATGATTGTTCCGGTTGTAGTATTTGTACTCGTTCCGGTGTTAGTAGTTGTATTTCCACTGGAATAGTTTCCACCGGATGTATTTCCTCCAGACGTGCTTTCTCCTGGTGTCTCTACTTCAGGCGCGCTTCCTCCTGGTGTTTCTCCTCCAGGCGTACCTCCTCCTGGTGTTTCTCCTCCAGGCGTACCTCCTCCCGGTGTGTCTCCTCCAGACGTGCCTCCTCCTGGTGTCTCTCCTCCAGGCGTGCCTCCTCCCGGTGTTTCTCCTCCGGTTGGATCTCCCGCTTCAACCATCACCCATTGACTATACTTAGCTCCTGCATAGAAGATGAACATTTGGGCCATACCGGGAGATATCCCGGTTACTATCCCATCCTTAACTGTATACACAGCGGGATTAGAACTAACCCAAACCGCATCCTGCGTAGCATCTTTTTGCGAGTTACCTGCA
Organism: Paenibacillus phytohabitans; assembly: GCF_013141775.1. Taxonomy (GTDB): domain Bacteria; phylum Bacillota; class Bacilli; order Paenibacillales; family Paenibacillaceae; genus Paenibacillus_AQ; species Paenibacillus_AQ phytohabitans. Next base: position 100,285 of record NZ_WHOB01000021.1, on the reverse strand, counting down.
TACTTCACAGTTGCCGTAAAAGCATACGTACCGCCCACTTTCACAACATTCGAAGCCGATTCGCCCGCAATCCCAAATGCCATGATACCAGTGTCTGGTGTATACACTATGGCATTAATTTTTGCTTCGAAATTGTTATGTCTGGCCGTTATTACAGATACGCCTTTGGCTATCCCGGTAACAAAGCCTTGGTCATCAACCGTAGCGACCGATTCGTCAGAGGAAGACCATTGTACGTCTTCACCTGAGAGTGACTCCTCCGAACCATTGCTGAATTTCTGATACACCGCTATCGGTTGTTTACCGGCTGGCGCAAGCAAAAGATTATCATTTGGAATCAGACTGATCCCTACTTCTGTCTTGGAAGGGACTCCCGGATTGGTTGAACCGCCACCAGATCCTGCCCCAGGATCGGTCGGTGTTCCTCCGTTACCGGGATCGGTCGGTGTTCCCGTACCGGGTTCGGTACCTCCGCCGGTTGTGTCTTTCACTTCAACAGAAACCCATTGCTCAAACTTTACGCTTGAGTAGACAGCAGTCAATTTTGCCGATCCGGGTGCTACACCCGTTACAACGCCATTATTTACTGTGAAAATGTCCGGATTTGAACTGATCCACACGGAATCGTTTGTAACATTTTTGGAAGGACCGTCATAATACTCAGCGGTTGCTGTAAAGGCGTCTGTCTCTCCAACCTTTACGATATTCAAATCTGAGGTACCCCTAACCTTATAATCTTTCATCCCCAGATCCAGGACATACACGATAACTTCGGTCTCAGCTTCATAACCATTATATCGTGCTGTTATCGTGGCAACACCTTTGCTAATCCCTGTAATTTGCCCGTCCTGAACTTTAGCAACGGACTCGTCAGAGGAAGACCAGGTTACTGCAGAGGCTGCAAGTTCTTCCTGCGTGTCATCGCTAAACGTTCTTGAGGCGGTTACATGCCGGTCGACGTTTTCTCCAACCGTCAGCTCCGTAGAACTGAGGACAATACCGCTTTCAGTCTTGGAAGGAGTTGTATTGGATTCTCCTGAAACTTCAACAGTAACCATTCTTTGATAACCATGATAACTGGCAGTAATAGTCGCTATCCCTGCGGCATGAGCAGTAATTCTGCCATCTTCGCCAAAACTGGCGACAGATGCGTCTGAGCTGGACCACTCAATTTCGGATAAATCAAGCGGATCTATTTTATCATTCATATAACGTTTATAGGCTAAAATATCTTTATAATCACCAATCTTGAAAATAAGATAAGAAGCATTAAGAAGTAAGTCATGTTCTATATTAACTTCTCCTTGAGGCTGTGCAATAACAAATGTCAGGGAATCTGTGAACCCTTCATAACTGCCTGTGATCTGATAGCTGCCTGACTCCCACGCTGTCAACCACCCGTTATTCATATAAGCTTTACCGCTGTTTGACGACCATTCCACATCTTTAGTGATTTCAACCGTACTGTCATCACTGTAGTAGGCTGTCCCTGTAACTTTAATGACATCACCAACAGTTATGTTTGTCGTGTACGTATCCAATCTGAAATCAGTGAGTGTTGCAGCCGGAGTTCCCGGACCGCTTGGATCTGTCGGCTGTGTTGGGCCTGCTGGCCCCGGGTTCGTTGCCAGCACTACCTCTGCAGGGTGTAAAGCCACTTCTGATGGATCAAGGTGCCCCACTCCATATTCCTGCAAATAAGTGATTTGCGGATTCAATTTAATTAAGTGATCTGCATCATCAGGCGCATTGTCTAGTGCCTTTAGTTTAAAAGATAACAGCTCCGTATCCGAATACAGTGCTGCAGGTTCAATAAGCGCGTCGACCGAAAACTGGACCTCGTTATATCCCTCCGGAACATAGTTTCCTGCCTCATAAGATAAATCTGTGGGTGCTGAATAATTATAAGCTGATTTATCGAGGGTGCCTCCAGGAGAATAGGCTTCCTCTTTAAATATGCGCATTCCGTCTTGCTCTGTAACATAGTCATCTGCACTCAAAAACCTGGGATCATAATCGAGAGCAATAAATACATTTGAAAGACCTGCAGCAGTTACGCCGCCAATATTCTTTACGGAAACAGTGACGGTTACTTCATCTCCTGGCGAATAGGATTGCTTATCTGCCGAGACTATTATTGACACCTGGCTATTCGTACCCGCATGCACTACCGTTCCAAACAATGATGCCACCAGCATAAAAGCCATAACGGCTGATATCATACGCTTGGCTTTTCTTTTAAATAAACTCCCCATCCTGTTCCCTCCACAATAAATTATACGAATCCCCCGATCCAATCACCGAATCTCCCAATCATTCGACAAAAGGCTCCAACACTCATTCTATTCGACAATTCTTACAAAACGCTTACAGGAAACCTTTCATAAACACGCATTGCCGGGTTACACAAAAAACTCTGAGCGTCCTTCCGGGTACGAAAGGTCTCAGAGTTATTGAAGAGCAGTGAGTATGGAGTTCCTCATCAGGAGTCCTTCATGAGTTCCTGGAGCAGCGATTCAAGATACGCGGGCGGCTCAACGCCGACTTCCTGCTGCAAGGCTGTTTTCATTTTATCGTAATGCTTATAAAAAGCTGCCCGGTCCTTCCAGTGCAGATAGATGCGGAGGATCAGCTCATGCGCCTCTTCATCGTAGGGAACAAGGGACAGCATAAAATTCAGGAAGTCATGGGCCAGCCGGAATTCCCCAGCCTTGATATAAGAACGTGCGACTGCTATAGACATCTCTCTGAAGCTCAGATCCGCCTGCTCCCTTGCGCTCTCACACCACGGGTAATCCTTATATCCGAATAAAGGCCTTCTGTAATGCCTGAGAATACGCTCCGCATCTGCAGCCATGCTGGCAAGCCGTGTTGTCCCTTCCTTCTTCAATTCTTCAAAGCGGATATAGTCACACTCTCCAAGCAGCTGAAAATAATAATGGCCTTTTTTGGAGGTTAACTGGATGGAGAGTCCGCTTTCCAGCAAAGTTTTTTTCATCCGGAATACTGTCGTATGCAAGTTCTGCTCTGCCTTATGGGGATCATGCTCCGGCCACAGGCTCTCGCAAATGACCCATTTAGAAACATTCGTATTCCTGTGAATGAGCAGAAAAGCCAGCAGCTCCTCCGCCTTAGCGGTCGGAAAATCTACAGGCCCGGTTCCACTTGAATGGTGAACATGAAAATGTCCGAAACATTCTATTTGCGGAGTGGAGCGGCCAATACTTTGGTTAATCCGGGTATGGCCTTTCCGCCTGTTGAGCCGTTTGAGGGTACGTGCCAAAGCATCCTCATCAACCGGCTTGAGCAGGTAATCGACAGCATTTACGCGGAAGGCCTCCAGTGCATATTGATCATAAGCCGTAATAAATACAATTTCCACGTGCTCGTCTAGCTCAATTAAGGAAGCGGCCAATTCCAGCCCGTTCATTCCGGGCATATCAATATCCAGAAAGACCGCATCAGGTCTTAGACAGGTGAAGTCATGCAATAGGTCTGTATATTTGGTAAACGCCCCAACCACTTCGACATCGTCACGGCACTCCAGAATTTGCACAAGCCGCTGGACCGCCAGCCGTTCATCGTCAACAATTGCAACTCTCATGAATGATCCTTCCCTCTTCTAAGGCTTACGCGTAATGCTGAATTTTGAACTGAAACCGAACGCTTGTCCATTCCCCTTCTTCACTGGATACCTGCAATGCTTCTCCATAGAAATGCTTCAGTCTCCGCTGAATATTTACGAGTCCAACTCCCCTTCTTTCGGAAGAAGCCCTTTCGCTTGTCCATAAGGCTTGGATTCCCGTCTCACTGATACCGCCCCCGTTATCCCACACCTCCACATAAACCGTATCCTTGTCCAGGGAGATGGAGATTCTGACCGTTCCTCCCTCCATTTTCTTCGTTACCCCATGCCGGATAGCGTTCTCTACCAAAGGCTGTATCGTCAGCGGCAAAATCTTCCGCTTCAGAACCTGCGGGTCCACATCATATACAACCGTAAGCCTCTCCTCAAACCGGGCTTCCTCGATCTGCACGTAAGCATCGACCAGCTGTAATTCGTCCTCGATCCGGACAAAGCTGTCAGGCTTCGGGTCAAAGCTTCTTCTTAAGTAATAGCTTAAATGCATAATCAGCTTCTCCGCACGCGCGCCGTCTGTCCGGCATAAGGCAATAATCGAGTTCAAGGAATTGAACAAGAAATGCGGTTTGATCTGCGACTGGAGAAAATCCACCTCTGCCTTCAAAGCTTCTTCCACTGACTTCTTAAGCTTCAGGAGCGTTTCCGTTCTGGCCCTGACCTCTGCAGCATCAAACGGCTTGATGATATAATCATTCGCCCCTGCCTTGAAGCCGGCAGCAATATCGCTATTGCCGTAACGCGCCGTCAGCAATATAACAGGCAGCTCAAACAGGGAATATTGCCCGCGGATCTCTCTGCAGACTTCAACCCCCGACATTTTGGGCATCATTACATCGAGCAGAACCAGGTCGATATCAGAGCGCTTCTCTAACATTTCCAAGGCCTCCAGCCCGTTGGTCGCCCAGATGACCTGATAAGGCTCATTGGCAAAAACCTGGGACAGGACCTGAAGATTGGATGGTTCGTCGTCAACGGCCAGCAGTGTGAAGGTGCTCTTGCTCCGGCCTGGTAATTCCGCCATGCCCCATTCTTCGCTTATGGAGGCAGATTCCTTGGCTGCTTCGTAATCCGGGAGTGAATTCCGGGCTGCTTCGGCAACCGGAAGTGTAAAAGCGATGCCCGTCCCCTGCTCCGGTTCTGACCACTCTACCTTGATGGTACCGTCCATTAAATGCAGCAGCTTCCTGCAGATAAACAACCCCAGTCCTGTTCCCCCGTACTCCTCAGGAGAGTGTGCTTGCTCAAAGGGCTGGAATATATCCTCCCAGTCAGATAAGCTCATCCCCACTCCGGTATCCTCCACCACAACTTTGACCTGACCCTCTATCACCTGAGCATGAATCGTAATCATACCCTCATGAGTAAATTTCACCGCATTGCCGACCAGATTATGGATAATTTGCCTGAGCCGGTCCTCATCCGCATAGACGAAGGGCAGATGCTCCGGTACGGCATTGATAAACCTGATTTTTTTACCAGTAATCAAACCCTGGAATAAATCGAACACGAGGGAGACGGACACACGGACATCCACACCGGTTAGTTGAACCTTTAGCTCGTTGCGTTTGATTTTCTCCAGATCCAGAATGTCATGAACCAGTCCCGAGAGCCTTCTGGAGGTATCTCTGATCAGGGACAGATTCTGGATATGACTTGCGCTGAGTTCTCCGGCTTCTGCATCTGCTCCGGCTCCTGTCTCCAGCATAGATTGGGATAAATTAATGATTCCGTGAAGCGGAGTCTGGAATTCGTGAGAAGTATGCAGCAGGAACTCGTCTTTCTGCTTATCCGCCTGCTGTAGCATTACAGCCATTCCTTCTATCGTCTTATACGCTTCCGAATACCGGTAAGACAGGAGGAAGGAGGCCAGAAAACAAAAAATCAATATGGAGCAGTATCCTATGGTGTAAGTGGGTGTCAGGCTGCTCAGATACAACCCGTAATCAAACAGCCCTATTACATATCCGCCTAAGGCCAATATAAAGAGGAGCAGTGTCCGTTTGCTGAATTCTCCATACCTGCCCTTCAGGTATGAATGAAGCATCAATCCCAGAATGATGACATAGATAAATAGCTGCAGATAGCTGAATACCGCATTGAAACGCGAATACCATTGAAACGGCGTGAGCAGCACAAAGCCGATGTACAATGCCGTCACACCGACAACACTATTAATTAACCACTCAGGAATCATGCTTTTACACATAGTCTTAATAAACATAACCATCGTGATCAGGGAGAGATACAGCGATACGGCTTGAATCTTATAATAAATCTCATGCGGCAGATTCACATACTCAACCAGAATCCGGTCACCGTTGCTGGCAAAAGACCAGGCGATAATGATGCAGCTGAGTCCGAAATAAAGAAGTCCTTTTTCTTCTCTCCGTATAATAAACACACTAAGCTGATAGCACCCGAGCATAAGGAGCGATACAATCAGAATTAAATTGAGAATGGTTGTATGGGTATTCAGCTTAAGAATTCCCCCGGCGCTCCCGAAATAAAGGCTATAAGGAATCCCGCCCTGCGAATTCTCGTAATTTGCTGCATGGATGATGATCTCCGCCGTATCTCCCTGTACCGTAAAAAAGGCATTGTACGGTTTATTCTCATACCTATACAGGCTTTCGGATTCCGCGGGCTTACCGCTGCCGGCAACCCTGTTCCCGTTCACGTAGATCTCGCTGGCCATGCGGATGTTGGATATTCTAAGCCCATACATCGTTGCCGAAGGCTCAAGCTTAACCTTTAGACGGTAGGTAACGGCTCCTTGGCTGTTTAGGCCCCCGTCTTCATTCGCATGCTTCCAAAAACCGGGTACCTGCATATATCCAGGAGAAACAGCTGGTTCTGCTCCCGGCCTCAGCAGCTGATCCCAATAAAACTCCCATTGTCCATCCAGCGAAACGACCTGTTCTCCCTGAAAATCCCATGCGCTCAAATCTAGTACACCATGCCGGGCGGTAGCGGGGTTCTGGGCTTTATGATCAGAGGCTTTCACTAGGCCGAATAATATAGCAAAACATCCGAGGCCCACTACAATCAGGCCCATCAGCATTTTTCTCATTTTGTGGATCTACTCCGTTTCTCAGCCTTATCTTTATTCATTTTAATGCAGGTTTAGTTCCATCATATCATCTGTACCATTCAGCGGCATGTCCTTTTCTTGTGCATGCTCTATTACGATTCTCCATAGGAACAATTCGTAGAAATTGTGAAGATTCCGCAGATTAATTAATTGAAATAAAACCCAATATTAATGATCACACAAATAACCAGCAGGATTGAGACTTCAGTCTCTCATTCCGGCTGGTTATCTTTTAATTCTCCAGCTAGTTCCCTTATCGCCTAAGATCAACAGATTAAAAACGAACATGAGCAGAACCAAGTCTCGAGATTTGTGAAAATAATATAGCCATCTCAGTAGGCAATAATTGAAAATCCTGTTGAATCCAAAATTGCATGGTCCCCACATAAGCTGAAGCCAGGTAGGCAAACAAATAATACTGTTTATCGGGAACATCGCTTAACTTAATCTGCTTATGCTGCAACAGATAAGCATGGAGAAATTGTTTTTTTAATAATTCTGTCAGTTGTAACGAAAACACATTATCTCCGGTTGACCCCATAAAAACTTGAAAAAACCTTTTTTGTTCTAAGACATATTCAAAGGGGCGCACATAACCGGAAGGAGGGTCCATAATGGACTGATGACTTCCAATAGGGTGACTAAGTTTTTTTATCATTGCATGAAATTCTTCTAAGATATCATTCTTTAGTTGTTCATGAAAATCATGGATGTCCTGATAGTGTAGATAAAAAGTACCTCTATTTAATCCGGCATGTTCTGTTAGTATTTTTACAGTAATGCTCTCCAGAGGCATCTGCATAGCCAAATCAAGTAATACATCCCGCAATTGATGCCGGGTTCGCAAAATACGACGGTCTGTTTTCTCTTGCACTGCCTCTCCTCCTAAAAAAAACAGGATTTACTGATCATTTCAATTCCGGCTGTTGATTAATAAACACTGATCCGGGAAATGTTCATCGAATTTTTATACGTTTTGATTATAATCATCTACGAATGGTTAATCAACACGTCGTTCACTAAAAGGAGAAAAAGAGATGGCAGAACAACCTATTTATCCTAACGAAACTGCGAGAGAGAACACTGCTTTACCCAGGAAAACTTTTATTTTGATGCTGATGGCAATTATACCTGGCATGATGATGGTGATGATTGACAGTACCGCAATGAATGTGGCGATTACCAATCTAAGCCATAATTTCGATGTCTCCTTTGACACTTTGCAGTGGGTGATTACAGGTTATATGCTGGCTATGTCGGTTACGATTCCGCTTTCGGGCTGGTTTTCAGACAAAATCGGTGCAGCAAGAGCATTTATGGTCACAGTCACTTTTTTCGTTATCGGCTCAGTGCTGTGTGCAATGGCCCAGGATGTAAATCAGTTAATTGTCTTCCGGATCATACAAGGCTTGGGTGGGGGGATGATCCAGCCCATCGGCATGGCTATGATCTTCCGTCTTGCTCCTGACAATAGAAAGGGACAGATCATGGGGATGCTTGGCATTCCGATGCTGCTCGCTCCCGCTTCCGGCCCCGTCTTATCCGGCTGGCTGTTGGAGACCATAAGCTGGCATTGGATCTTCTGGATTAATGTCCCGATCGGAATAATTACATTAGCTTTAGCAAGCCGTCACTTATTGAAAAAAAGCCCGCCCCAAATATCTGTTATCTCCAAAGAAAAGAAATCCTTGGATGCGCCCGGCCTTTTCTTGGCTCCTTCTGCATTTGTTCTGCTTGCACTCAGCATTAATCTTAAATCCAGCCTTTGGGCAGGATGGCTGATGGGAGGAGCTGGTTTCCTGCTACTGGTTTGGTTATGGTTTCATGAACTGAGACATCCCCATCCCATTCTCGAAGTGCGTGCTTTTCGTGAAGTACGATTTAGAAGAGGGATGCTGATCAGCTGGATACAGTATATAGCGCTCAACGGCTCGCTCGTATTCATCCCTCAATACTTGCAGAACTTCAGAGCCTATAGCCCGTTCGAGGCCGGGTTAGTCATGAGTATGTTAGCGGTTACCTCAGGACTTCTAATGCCGGTTGGCGGCAGGTTGTTTGATCGCATTGGAATTCGTCCGCTTGCTGGATCAGGGCTCAGTGTAATCGGTATAGCCTTGTTACTATTATCTCAAATGAATGAGGGTACAAGCGGTATGATGATTGGCGGAATAGTAGGATTGATGGGTATTGGCATGGGATTATGTATGATGTCACTTAACACTTACATTCTGCAATCAGCACCTCCTGAATCCATCAGCCGAGTTACGCCGATGACCTCAGCCAGTGCTAATCTAGTGATCCCCCTCGCCATCGCAGGCCTTAATAATTTCCTTCTAATGCGGGCCACAGTGCGCGAAACTGAAACTGTGAGCGGTGTATTAGCCGGGCTGGGTGCATATTCCGACACTTTCATGTTAGCTGCTTGTATTGCTCTTGCTGGAGCATTGCTCAGTCTACTTCTCAAGCCTAATCAGAAGAATTCAGATCCTCAACAGTAATCCGAATTTACTAACAAAAAGCAACTTATCCGCGGATAAGTTGCTTGCTTAGAATCATAATTCAAATTTAACGCTTCACCTTTCACAGAGAACTATTCAATCCAGAGTGTTCAGTATGGTATGAATAATACTTGTTAATTTCCTTTGCTCTGTTGCTGTTTTCACCATCGTCCGCAGTCCTAACCAGGCATTCATCAGATAATGTGAAATGGCCTCCGGCTTCAGTGAGGCTCTAAGCTCTCCTCTTTGCTGACCCGTCTGAACCAGGTGATATAACAGCTTCTCTGTATTGAAATAGCTATCTTCAACAAGAGCTGCAACTTCCGGATCCAGCACTCCCAGCTCCACACCCGAATTAACCATGAAGCATCCTAAAGGTTCTTCGTCTTTCTCTATCGAGGATTCCAGAAACCGGCGGATTAATTCTTTTACCGGCTCTTGCCTTTCGACTAATAATCTCAATTTCTTGTTTTGAGTAGACTCATACCGCTTAAGTGCCTTCATATACAAAGCGTGCTTATCACCAAAAGTATCATAGATACTTCTTCTGTGGATTCCCATAAAATCCACTAAATCCTGCATGGAGGTTTTCTCATAACCTTGCTTCCAAAATAACTGTACCGCTTTATCTAACACTTCATTAATTTCAAATTCTTTGGTTCTTCCCAATGTAATCACCTCAAGCAAATACCTTAGCCCTTCTGCGATTCCAGTTCTTTCAACGTAGGATAGTCCGTATAACCCTTGCTTCCACTACCATAAAATGTTGCAGGATCTGCTTCATTTAATGGAGCGCCTGCTTTAAGTCGTTCCACAAAATCCGGATTAGCCAATGACCATACCCCAATAGGTGCCAGATCAGCAAGACCACTCTCGATATCAACACCAATATTCTCCAGTCCCCGTCCAGCCCGATTGACTAACAACGGATTCGTCCATAAGGAACGAATATCTTGAAGCAATTCATCGTTTCCGAGGTGCATAATATGAAGGTAAGCTAAATTCAATTTTGCTAATTCCTGCGTAAGATAACGATAAAGATCAGGACCCTGTTCACCATCTTGAATCCCGCCAAGAGGGGTCCCTGGCGAAATGCGGAAGCCAGTTCTCTCTGCCCCGATCTCGTCAATGACGGCTTTGGCTACTTCAATCGCGAAGCGAGCTCGATTTTCTATAGATCCACCATATTCATCCATACGTTTATTGGAATTTTCACCGATAAATTGGTTGATTAGATAACCATTTGCTCCATGAATTTCAACGCCGTCAGCGCCTGCTTCAATAGCAGCGGCCGCAGCTTTACGATAATCTGCAATGGTTATTTGAATCTCTTCTTTACTCAACTCACGTGGTACGGGGATATCCTGCATGCCTGTAGCCGTAAACGTTTCTACTCCTGGTGCAATTGCAGAGGGTGCAACGGGCTGCCGGTGATGTGGCGTATTGTCAGGATGCGACACACGACCGACATGCATTAATTGAATATAAATATACCCGCCTGCATCATGCACGGCATTAGTAACCTTTTTCCAACCTTCAATATGCTTTTCCGTATAGATCCCAGGTGTTCTTAAGTACCCTTGACCGTCATCGGATGGTTGTGCACCTTCTGTAATAAGGAGTCCCATCGATGCTCTTTGTGCATAATACAGGGAGATTAATTCTCCCGGTGTACCATCTTCCTCTGCTCTGCTGCGTGTCATTGGCGCCATCGCCAAGCGATGCGGTAATTCCAAATTGCCAACTTTTGTTTTAGTCCACAGTTTTTCCATTATTAACACTCCTTTTTAAATTGGATTAACAAGAAAATATGATTAAGTAAGATGTGGGTATAGTGCAGAAATGCCACCTGCAAGTGCACCTTGTAACATCCGGCTGGTATCATCAGCAAGAATTTCAAAGCTGCCAGATTCGATGCCATCAATAGCTATTTTTGCGATATCTGAAGGGTTCGATTTGGGAGCATCAACACCGGTTGTCATGTCAGTCTCCATAAAGCCTACATGTAATCCCGCTACTCGTACATTACGAGGATACAAGTTTAAACGTAAATCGTTCGTCAATGCCCACGCGGCAGCCTTCGCAGCTGTATAAGCTCCCGCAGTTCCTGAACTAAACCAAGACAATGCGGACAGAATATTCAAAATCGATCCTCCACCGTTCTTTTCAATGATTGGTGCAAAAGCACGAACCATGGACAGCGTACCGAAGAAATGCGTATCAAATTCCAACTGTATCTTTTCCACATCCCCTTCCAGCAAAGAAGCGCCAGTAGATGATCCAGCATTGTTGATAAGAAGCGTAACATCTTTAGCAAGGATTGCTGCTGCTGCAACCTCATCCGGTTTTGTAACATCAAGCTTTACAGGTGTAACTCCAGGAATATCAATGGTCTCCGGATTTCTTGCACCAGCGTATACTTTAGCCCCTCTGGAAAGAAGTTCAAGAGTAAGCTGACGGCCAAGACCCCGGTTTGCTCCAGTGACAAATGCTACTTGTTCAGAAATGTTCATTGTATTAGCTCCTTTTTTTGTTTTTGATTACAATTCTTCATTCAAGGGATAGAACGGCGTTCTCATTCTAGAACGATCATACTAGAATAAACACAGAAAATTATACTAATATCTCTTCTTGCCATTCTATTCCCTCCCTGTTGTTCAATATAACATATCGAGAACGTTCGGTAAAGAAAATCCAATCTCATCCTGTTTTTGGGCATTATCATTTCCTAGTGTTATTAATCTAAAAAGGCTATTACTGATTTCACAAATTCATCATGATATTGAAAAATCCCACCGTGACCGGAATCTTTATAAATAACGAGCTTGCTGTTGGGAATTCGTTGAACCAAATCATAGGAGTTTGATGTAGGTACCATTCTGTCATCGTCACCGTTAACTACAAGTGTAGGTTGCGTAATTCCTGACAAATCAGCAGGTTTTGCCATTCCCCATTCGTGGATGGCTTTAAGTTGTCTACGATATCCTTTGATACTTATCATCTTATCCCGCGCCTCTTTACGTTCTTTGATCCGCACCAAGAATTCTTTTGCTTTCTGTTTGCCATTATCTGTTCGCGTGAAGAATAGATAGGTTTTAATATCGCTCAACGTGAAGATTGCACGTATCAGATCACGGTCAGAAATTTTCGTAACCTTTTCAATGCCTTTACCCCCACGCGGGCCAGTTCCTGACAAAATAAGTTTACGAACAAGTCTTGGTTCGATGGCCAGGAGTTCTTGTGCAATCATACTGCCCATCGAAAATGACAAAATATCGATTTGCTCAAATCCCAGTGTATGAATGAACGTCAACGCATCTTTTGCCATTTGTTCAATCGTATCTGGAACTTTCCCGCTAGAAAGTCCAACACCTTTATTATCAAATGTAATGACCCAATGTTTTTGGGCAATACCATCCACTACGCGTGGGTCCCAGTTGTCCAGATTAGCAGACAGATGAGTAAAAAAGATGACCGGGATACCCGTCTTCTCGCCCAGTTCACGGTATGCGTAAACTGTTCCATCAGCCGTTTTAACACTTAGATTTGGTGCTTCTACATATGAATAGCTAGTTGTCATTATTTAGTCCCCTCCATCTCCTACCGCGAAATTTGTGCAGCCTTCATGGGGTGCTCTCCTTAAAATCGGATAATGACTTTTCCCTTGGGATGACCTGTAGCAACAAGCTTTAGTGCTTCATTGATATCATCAATGCGAAATTCTGTGGGGTCCACCGCTGGAACAATCCCGTTATCTTCAATAATTTTCGTAATTTTCTTTAATTGATCGCCATCGCTGCGAACAAAAATGAAATGATATTGAATCTTCTTTTTCTTCGCTTTGTGATCATACTTGGCCCCGGCAATGGTGAAGAGCTTTTGTTTCCAGCCTGGCAAGCCCATATGCTCGGCGAAACGTTTGTTAGGGCCGGTCCGCAGGGACAGAAGGCGACCACCTGCTTTTATAATCGAAAGTTCATGATCAAATTCGCTTGGTCCCAAGGTATCCATTACATAATCAACATCACGAAGTTGTTCCCAATAGTTCTCCTTCGTGTAATCCATATATTGGTCTGCTCCAGCCGCCATTGTCCGTTCACGTGCTTGCGGACTTCCACTAACGATGACCTTCAGCCCCATGCTTTTGGCGATAGGAATGGCCATCTGGCCAAATGAACCAGAACCCCCGGGAATAAACACGCTTTCCCCAGCTTTGGCAGCCAATTCTTCATGCAAACCTTGGTAAGCAGTCAATCCTGTTAATGGCGCAGCAGCACCGGTCACAAAATCGAGATTAGCGGGCAAGTGCCCGATGGCATCCGCATGAATCGCCGCGTATTCTGCAAAAGCACCAATTTTTTGTAGTGGCAGGCGTGAGTAAATGGCATCGCCAACTTCAAATCCCCGGACGTTCTTACCGACCTTTTCAATAACACCTGTCAGCTCATTACCGAGTACTAATGGAAACTCATAATCCTGGATCAGCTTGACGCTTCCGGTCCCGATGAGCAATTCCAAATGATTAACCGCCGCTGCTTTCACCTTGACCAAAACCTCGTTTTCACTTATTTCCGGGACTGGAATATCATTGACTTCTACTTTGAACTTTTTTGAATACTTGGTAATCTGTGCCGCTCTCATAATCCATTGCCTCCTATGTGCTGAATAATAAGTAACATTTTATTGTTTTTGTAACTTATGGTTCAAGCATAATATCAAAGGTTACAAAAGTCAACAATTGTTACCCATTGTTTTATATGCTAAAATTGAGACAGGTGCATAAAACGATTGATAAGGAATTTATCGAAATAAGAAGGGTTGGAAGCGCGGTGGCTAAAATCACACAAGAGCTCATTATTGAAACAGCGGAGGCATTAATTGAACGCACGGAAAAATCCGAAGTGACCCTTTCACAAATTGCGGATGAATTAAGTATCACCCACGCCGCGCTTTATAAACACTTTAAGAATAAGCAAGAGCTCTGGGCAGCTGTGTCAAAAAACTGGTTCAACCGGATGATTTCAGAACAAATTAAACTAGATAAGACAAATTTGATGAATGCACAGGACCTGCTCCATGATTGGCTCTGGGCATTTGCTAACGCCAAAAAACGCGCCTATAACGAAAACCCCAAAATGTTCGCTTTGAATACACAATACGTGGATAGCAATCCCCTGGTGTTACGCGATGTTCTATGGGATTCCTATCAAATTATTGATGGCTTCATGGACTATCACGATCCCCGCTTCGAACGGGCAGAGGCAATTCTCTCCGCATTTGCGGTGTTTAGCCTCCCGTCCTTCAAAGAATCCTGGAATCTTCCAGACTACCAAGACAGGTTTGAACGCATCTGGAGTTTAATCAAAAAGGGTCTTTGAATCCTCTAGTTGGATTCAAAGACCCTTTTCACCTTGAACGCCTGGCTTTAATTATTTACAGCTATAATAACTACCAATCCGCTTTCATCTGGTTCACCTAAAAAAACCCTTCTGCGACAAGTCGCTTTGTAGGCTGTAATCTCCCGCTGCGTCCGCTCTTCCCCGCCTGTATCCAAACCAAACCGCCCTACCACGACTTCCTTCTCACGTTCATCGAGAATATCGAGATTACGATATATCTTGCTCTTCTCAGTCTTCAGATCAACTTCCTTAATTACATCGTCGGCCTCGAAGCCGAGGATATCGATCAGCGTGATCTCGTTGCCCTCTTTATCGGTATCAGAACCATACATATCAGATTATGTTAGTTAATATATCTGATAGTTACCATATATAGTATAAATTTTAATAAATATAGTATTTAATCTATATCACAACTCTAAAAATATATTAAATTTTTAATATTTATTGACTGATAGAAATAACGATGTTATATTTCCTAACATGCATTAATAAATATACATACAGGAAGAGGAGATTACTGAAATGAATAAGCTGAAACGTCTAAGTAAAACTAAAAGAAATCATTCTGGTTCCCCCCGCTCCGAATATTCACCAGCAAAAAATAATTGGAGTAAAAAGCAATTTATAGCTACGTCCATTGCGTTATCTGTTATCGCTTCGAGTGTCATTCCGTTTCAGACCGCTGATGCTTTAACCCGGGTTACTTCAGCAAGCGGCACAGTATGGGAGATTCATGATGTCTTTGCGCCTAGCTTAGACACAGGAAGTTTACGTACCGTTGGGACTACACAAGTACAAGGCTTCGGTAATATTTTCGTTAAAGTGTCGTCGCCTACAGCTTCACTGATGAATGGTCAAATGATGCGCGGGTTTGACTTGAAATACGATGGTGTGAATAGATTCACTTCGACTCAATCTGTAAATCTGGGAAATGTAACGGTTACACGTGATGTGTATGTCGATACTATAAATAATCGTACGAGATTCTTTGATACTTTTACTAATAAAAATGATATGAACGTAAAGGTTGATGTCTCTTTCGGCGGCTCTCTGGGGTATGGTACAGCAGCAAATGCTTCAGTAGTCAAGGCAACCTACTCCAATGATCTGGAGGTGACTACGGATGATTCATGGATTGTTGTAGACAGCAGTGCCAAAGACAATAAGCCGCTGGGCGTTGCAGTCGGGTCTCCACATCCATTTGAGAATGGATTAACTAGCCTAGGCAATCAGCAGCAGAATCCATTCACCACACCCCTAGCTAAGTCCGGAAATGATGCGAATTTCTACGGGTTCATTAATACATTAAATATTGAGCCGGGTCAGTCGAAATCCCTGGTGCATTATGTACAACTTGGAGAAGCGGGTGAAGAAGGCCTGAAGAATCTGGTGACCATGCTAAACGGACTGAATAGCCAGCTGGATGTATCCGGATTAACCAACGCACAGATCCGTTCAATCAGTAACTGGGATATCTCTGCTATAGAGGGACTGGATACTGGAGATCCCCTGGTGATTCCTGAGGCTCCTGCTGCTAAAGCATTCATCACTTCATCCCCCTATGATGTTACGAATAAATCCATTGCACAAATGCAGCAGGATATGATTAGCGGTAAAACTACTTCCGTACAAATTACTCAGGCTTATTTAGATAGAATCAAGGTATACGATGAAGGCCAGCTTGGCTTCCATGCCTTCCTGCATGTCTCTGAAACTGCGCTTACCCAGGCACAAGCTGCTGACAACGCCCGCGCACAAGGTGCAAAGGGGGATTTGCTCGGTATTCCCATTGCGATAAAAGATATCTATGATACCAAGGATATGCCTACTACCGGCGGCAGCAAAGCGCTTGAAGGCTGGCGGCCTGATTCAGATGCATTCCAGGTGAATAAGCTGCGGGAAGCCGGAGCTGTCATTATTGGTAAAGTAAATACTTCCGAGTTCGCCAACAGCGGAAGCTTTAGCGAGAGCGGCTGGCAGCAGACATGGAATGCCCTGTATCCATCGAAAACCTCCTTTGGCTCAAGCGGCGGCTCGGCAGTATCTGTTGCAGCTGATTTTGCAGCAGCAGCCATGGGATCACAGACAGGGGTCTCTCTTTATGCACCAACTACAGGCGCCAGCTTAAAAAGCTTCCGTGGTACAGACGGCATGGCAAGTACTACAGGTGTACTGCCGCTCACTTGGGGACAGGATTATGCAGGTCCCATTGCTAAGACAGTAACTGACCTGGCCATCATGTTGAATGCTACAACGGGTACAGATCCACAGGATATCTTCACAGTGACTGCCGATGCAGACCATAAGCGTCCGGCTGACTGGAAGGAATCTCTGGATACTAATGCATTGAAAGGAAAGAAAATCGGATATATCCCCGCTTCCTTTGTCTCTAGTTATGCCGATGATGATACCGGACAAGCCGTAATGAATAAGTTCTCCGAGCTTCAGGCAGCGGGTGCGACAATGGTTGAAATGTCAAAAATACCGTCAGCGCCTAGCCGTCCTTCAGGCATTAATGGATCTACTGAAGGTTGGGCGCGCTATATTGAGCTTCATAAGAACTTCCCTTACATTGATGGAGCAAGTGTACTGGCTTCAGATAAGGTGCTTATCTATAATCAAAGAGGATATACAGAGCCTACCCGCATGACTGAACAAGCTGTACAAGATTACATCAAATATAGAACGGACTATAAGGAAGTTATTAAAGGCTGGATGGACGAGAATGGCGTGGATGCTGTGGTTTATGCAGGTTTTATCAGTGACGTATATAACAATGACGCAGCAGCCTCTCAATTAAGCTCTGACCGCAACACGGGCGTATTAACGTCTAATGTCGGCCTCCCTACGGTAGTTGTTCCTGTAGGAACGAACGACAGCGGATATTCCATCTCCATGCAGCTTGTTGGCAGAGCATGGGACGATGCCAAAGTTCTAGGTATGGGCTATGCTCTTGAGCAACAAAGTCAAGCCAGACTGCTTACAGCCTATGCTCCAGCACTTCAATACGTCTCTAACCCTACTAATCCTGATCCAGTAGATAATGAACCAAGCAATCCAAGTCCTGGAGGAGGTACCGTAACTCCCCCGGTAACAGCAACGCCCACACCAACACCGGCTCCTACAGCAACACCAGCACCTGCAGAACCAGCAGCACCAACACCTACGCCGGAAGTTGTCAGTTTCGCAGATACCATTAATCACTGGGCAAAAGCAAGCATTGATGTGCTTATAGCCAAGGGATTACTTACGGGTTATTCCGATGGAACCTTCCGTCCGGATTCAGGGTTGACCCGTGCCGAATCCATCAAGGTCATTGCAACGTACATGGGGCTGGAAGGACAGGCTAGCAGCTTTACAGATGTATCTCCAACGCATTGGGCTAATACGTATATCGGCGCAGCAGCCGGAGCAGGCCTGATGAACGGATATAGCGATGGAACCTTCCGTCCGAACGGCAAGATAAGCCGCAGTGAATTAGCGGCACTGATCACTAGAGCCTTTAAGCTGACAGGTACTGGAAACTCATCCTTCAAAGATGTTAATAGAAATGCATGGTATTATGATTCCATTGATGCACTCGCATCCAATAATATTATTACTGGCTACGAGGATAGTACCTTTAAGCCTGGAAAAGATATTACCAGAGCAGAGTTTGCAACAATGGTCTCCAGATTACTGGAAACTGTGAACTAAGAAGCTCAAGGAATAAAAGACAAGAGGCTGTCCCAAAAGCAGATATTCTACTGACAAGTCAGATTCTCAAATTTCTCAAAAGCTTCAAACGTTAAAAAAGCAGCGATTCTCCCGTTATTGGAGAATCGCTGCTTTCTGTTTTTGGTCCATTGCTCAAAGAAATCGCTCCTTTTGAAGTAATTGGGTGGTACCTCCATTTTACCAAAGGACAGTTTCTTTTTGTGATTTTAGAAAGATTTGAAGAACCTTTTCCCGCTTAAACAGCGGAGAGGACGGAACGACCCGCGGAAAAGCGGCAGCGGTCGCCTTGGTCTCCGGATTTTAACCGCTAAGGGAACTAATTGACGGAGTGCACAAAAGGTTTGGCGATTATACCGTATTTCCCTTGGACCATCCCGTCGGTATTTCAAAGCACCGGTTCCTTACAGCTCAGCAGTATATTGATACTTGCGTATACAGGGATAGTCGGAATAGCCGGAACCTTTGCCTGGTGGAGATATGCGGAGCAGCCGTAAACAAGTGAAGAAACATCTGCTGAAGAGCAGATGTTTTTTATATCACTCCTCATCACTCATAGTGCTCTTCATCGCCTCCTGTTCCCGGAACGCCGAAGGTGTCAGCCCGTACTTTTTCTTGAACAAGGTGGAGAAGTAAGTGATGTTGTATATCCCTACCGATTCACTGATCCTGGCCGCTGTCTCAGAGGTTGAAGCAAGCAGATCCTTTGCTTTTTCCAGCCGGGTGTTGTTCAAGTACTCACTGAAGGATTGCCGGGTCGCTCCTTTGAACAATTTCCCCAGATAGCTGGGTGACAGTCCGGCGATGCTCGACACCAGATCGAGGGAGATGTTAGGCTCGGCATAATGTTCATGAATGTAATTCTGTGCTTTTTCGATGAGAATATTATGCTTTTGAGCATTCAGCCAGTGATTCTTGTCTTCAATTAATGTGCAGATGGTACTGCAATAGCGGTTGAATAGGTTACGGATCTCCGTCAGATCTTCAGCCCGTTCAATATCGGTTACCGCTTGCAAGTAATCATTGAAATTAGAATCCGGCACATGCTGTAAATAGTCAAAATGTTTAAGCAAAGACAACATGAGTTGAGTGCTAAAGGTGATGACCTGATGAACGGAACCGCCGGATATTTTATCTATAAATTCTTCGATTGCGCTAACCATTGGTTCCGGCTTGCCGTCCTGTACAGCATCAATCAGCTTCTTCTCGTAGGCGCTGGGGTAATTCAAGGCTGTCAACACATGGCGGCGTGTCGCTATAGCATCCAGAATCGCTTCCTTCCCATAGATGAGCCGGTATTTCACATACTGCTGTGCAGAAGTGTACGAGGATGGAATATTCCCCTTTCCACAGGATATATCTCCTATCCCTATAGATACCGTCACCTTGAAGTAGCGATTCAGGAAGCTTTGAATATTGCGCAAGGCAGGCCCCAGTTCTTCCGGGAGCTGATTGTCCGTGTATTGAAGGATGGCAACAGCTTCACTTCCTCCCATAATGAGAACATCACATGGGCCGATATGCTCCAGCATCTCTTTTGCGATATTCCCAAGTGCGAACCGCAGCAAGGACTGCTGTTTCCCCTCTATCCCCTCCCCTAGTGGTTCAAGCTCATTGATTTTGAATACCAGAACGCCAAAATAAGGCCCTGCTACCTCCTCGCCGATATCCTTAATAATTTCGTTCGAAACCGAGTGCTCCAGTGAATGACCCCGCAGCAAGGCATGCAGGTAATGCTCCCGGACGGTCCGGGACGAGTGGGTAATTACAAACTGCATCGACTTCTCACGTTCATGATAGGACTGGAACACCTCGGTCATCAGCTTGTATTCATCAATAGGCGCCAAACCGGATGCCGGATTGGCCGGGTTAGGCATGACTTTTTCGAGCAGTGCCGATAAGGGTCTATTCATGTTGGAGGTCAAAAGGACAGAGAGCAATAGACCTGCGAGTACAATTCCGGCTGTAACCAGCAGTGTAATCCCCCGGAGCTGGTCAATGTTAGAGATGAGCTCGGAATACGGTGAAACGCTTACAAAATACCAGTCCAGTTCCTCTGACTTTACATAAGTGACCAGATTCCTTTGGTCTGAGATCGTTGTGGTGAAGCTGCTCTCCTTATTGTTCTCGATTAATATCTTCCGCACATACTCCTCTTCGGACAAATCCTCCAGAAACAGGTTGGAATCGGTATGAGACAGCACCTTACCTTCATTATTGATTACAAAAACATTATTAGCGGCGTCCGCGTTGCTGATCTTGCGGATGGTCGTCAAAATCGACTGCTCCTCCACATTGATATAGATCAGCGGATTGCCTGTGGTCCGGGGTGAGAAATTCGGGTACAGCAAGAAGGTCAGGAACTGTAATGACTTCCCGTTGTTGCGGCCCGGGGCCTTCAGACTGCGCGGATTGAACTCCATATACTGCTTCGCGCTAAGGGTGGTAAGAGAAGAATCAAATGGAAGCCCGGCTGTATCAATGGTAGTTCCTGTAGAAGGCCGATGTATTCCGATACTGTGTATATATGGGTTCACATTTGTAATTTGTTCGATCTGCTGAAAAATATGATAATTGCTTACCTTGTCCTCCACCGTCTCATTCAGAAATGACAGGATTTCCGGTTGAATAAGCAGTGTATTTCCTATAGTGATGACCTGATTATAGACTACATCGGAGGCGTAGGTAACCTGGGATAACATCGCCCGGGAATTACGTTCTATCTCCTTTATGGCACTTCTGGAGAACAGGGAGAAAAGTACACCGGATAGCAGGCTTACGGTCAGAAGAACGAGAAGGAAATATGAGATGGTGAGCTTTTGAAATGCCTTGTATCGAACAAGCCGGTTGATGGTTGTCCGCATGCTGAATTCCTCCCAACACTGCTCGTTATCATTTCTAAACTATAGTACATTTTGGGCCGAAAAGGTACTGAATCAGGCCAAAATGAAAGCCATTCCGTTTTTTTGAAAGCCTTGAATTTGAATTTGAAAGCGTTATCCTGGTTTTGAAATAGACACTCTGTGATGCGATGGCTAATCTGGAATCAAGGTAATCGTCATTTATAACAAATGGGGGGAACAGGAATTGAGAAAAAAACGGCGTCCGGGATTAGGCATTCTTTCTGACATCCGCAGGAATGGTACATCCTATTTGTTGGTTTTGCCGGCAATGGCCTACACGTTTATTTTCGGCTATATGACGTATCCTTATATGGTCATTGCTTTCCAGCGTTTCAATTATACCAAGGGAATATTTCATAGCGAATGGGTGGGATTCAAAAACTTTGAGTTTTTCTTCCGGTCCAACAAAGCGCTTACGGTCACCTTTAACACCATTTACCTCAACTTACTCTTTATTATTTTCGGTACGCTGATGGCGCTGGCCATTTCACTGGTTCTAAACGAACTGCGCAAGAAGCTGTTTGTTAAGATCAGTCAATCCTTGATGTTATTCCCGAATTTCATCTCATGGATCGTCATTAGCTATGTGCTGTATGCGCTCTTCTCAATGGATATGGGAATTGTGAACAAAACGCTGAACCAGCTCGGCATGCCCTCAGTGAACTGGTATACCGAGGCACAGTCCTGGCCGGCGATTCTTACCGTCATGCATGTGTGGAAGGGGGCCGGAATGAGTGCCATTATCTACTTGGCGACCATTACCGGTATCGACGAGACGTTGTATGAAGCAGCCGAGATTGACGGGGCTAACCGCCTGCAGATGTGTTTTCGGATTACGCTTCCGCTGATGATGCCCACGGTTATTATCCTGACGATGCTCTCTGTCGGCAAAATTATGTACGGCGATTTCGGGATGATCTATGCGCTCATTGGTGACAACGGCACCCTATATTCGACCACGGATATCATTGATACGTATGTATTCCGGTCCCTGCGGCAGATCGGCGACCCCTCCGAAGCCATGGCTGTTGGACTTTTCCAGTCGGTCATCGGATTTATCCTAGTCTTTGGTACCAATGCCATTACCCGCAGGTTCTTTAAAGATGGCGCATTATACTAAATCCGGAGGAGTAACTATGAAAAAAATGTCAATCAGCAAGACGGTCATGTACACGCTGACTGCGGTGTATTCGGCGCTTTGCCTGCTTCCGATGCTGCTCGTGCTGATGATCTCCATCACGGATGAGGATGCTATTCTTAAGAACGGCTACAGCCTCTTTCCGGAGAAATTCTCTCTCTATGCCTATAAGCTGATCTTCACGGGCGGCTCCCAAGTCATTCAGAGCTACGGAATTTCTATCTTTGTCACGGTCGTCGGTACCACGCTGGCTATTCTGATTACTTCTATGGCAGGCTATACACTAGCGAACAAAAATGTGAAAAACCGCAATCTGCTGGCCCTTTACTTCTTTATCACCATGATTTTCACAGCCGGGATTGTGCCCTGGTATCTGATGAACCGGTCGCTCGGATTAACCAATAATATCTTGGCCCTGATTATTCCATCGCTCCTGTTCAGCCCGTTCAACCTCTTCCTTGTACGTAACTTCATGAACGGAATTCCCGACTCGCTGCGGGAATCAGCCACCATAGACGGAGCGAGTGATATTGTGATTGCTTTTAGGATTTACCTTCCGTTATGTAAGCCGGTACTCGCGACGATTGCCCTCTTCTATGGACTGGATTACTGGAACAACTGGTGGAATGCGATTATGCTAATTGACACCAAAGATTTGTATCCGCTGCAATTTATGCTGCTGCAGATGCAATCGGAGATCAGTATGCTGAACGATATGGCTATGCTGGCCGGAACAAGCGACGTTACGCTTCCTTCGGAGTCGGTCAAGATGGCGACAGCCATCGTGACGATCGGGCCGATCGTCCTCCTCTATCCGTATCTGCAAAAGTACTTCGTGAAAGGTCTGGTTATAGGTTCAGTTAAAGGCTGATGTCATCCCTTAGGGGTTAACATAAATAAGGCATAAACAGAGGAGGTCTATATTATTCATGAAAAAACATTACGCCATTCTATGTGCTGTGGTGCTTGCCCTTTCTACACTGATCGGGTGCGGCAAAGCGTCCGACAGCCCGGCTGCAAACGGGGAGAATAATGCTTCATCCCCGAAGTCGGACAATAATAATACTTCTGAGGTCGTCCGGATCAAATACGTGGTTCCCGGCACCGAGCCCAAAGATTACCAAAAGGTGTTCGAAAAAGTCAATGAGAAGCTGGCTGCAGATGGTGTCGGCGTTGAAGTGGAGAAAATCTTCATCCCCTGGGATGCGTGGGACCAGAAGCTGAACCTGATGCTGTCCACCGGTGAAGATTTTGATTTGTTTCATGTCATGCAGGACCGCACTCCGTTCTCTAACTACTATACCCGGGGTGCGCTGGCAGATATCTCAGAGGAAATTGAAAAATATGGAGCAAACCTGAAAAAGCATATCCCGGAGGATATCTTCAACGGGGCAACCATCGGCGGAAAATATTATATCGTCCCCTCCTACTGGGTTGAAATGGCTAGCGAGGGGCAATTCAATATCCGCCGCGACATTCTCCGCGAGAACAATCTGAAAGAGCCGGCAACTCCGGCTGAATTGATTAGCACCTGGGAGATTGTGATGAAGAACTGGAAAGGGAAAAACAAGCCTTATCTCGGCACCCGGGCAGATTTTGACCCGATATCCCTGCATACCTCCATCTTACACCGGAGTTATGACAGCTTCCCGTTCACCGTTAAAGATAAGTTCTTTTATGTCAATCAGAACGGAGAGGTCAAATCCTGGATTGAGACGGAAGAATTCAAGAAGGATGCTGCTTTCATGCGCGAGCTGTACACCAAGGGAATTACGAATCCTGATATCTTAGTTATGAAGCAGGAGCAGGTAGATGCTCAGCTCGACAGCGGGGAGTGGTTCGTTCGTCTGGGAACCGGCGGAAGCTTGAACGGGCTCCAGAAATACAATCCGGAAGCTACAGTAGACGATATCGGAGTGGTATGGTTTAACCCGGAGAAAGAATATCTGCGTCCCCTCTCCTTCAAGAACGGAAATGCCGTACCGGTGAACAGCAAACATCCGGAGGCAGCCGTTAAATTCATGGATTGGATGCTGGCCAGTCAAGACAATTATGATCTGGTTCAATATGGAATAGAGGGTGAGCACTACACCAAAGATGGCGAAAAGGGCCTCAAGCCGATCAAAGATCCGAATAACAATAACAATCCAAGGTACAGGGGCTCCGATTCGCAGAACGGGAATGTGAACTTTATGCGCTTTGACCTGGAGAATAGTATTCCTGACAATAACAAAGTCTTATTTGAGCCAAATCCCAAAGCGGTCAATAGTATTGCGGCCAACTTTATTTTTGATCCAACGAATGTCAGAACTGAATATACTAATATTCTCTCGGAAGCTTCAGCCAGCATTACTCCGATCTATATGGGGGTTCTGGACTACGACACAGCCTTCACCGAAGCACTGGACAAAATGAAGAAAGCGGGTCTGGACAAGGTAGTTGCGGAATACCAAAAACAGTTTCAGGAGTATCAATCTTCTCTTCAATAAAAAGAGCTGATACAATAAAGGAGTGGGGAAATGTTGAGCCTGCATCAGCAAAAAAAAGAATTTGAAGCGTCAAAAACCATTTATGAAAGCGCAACCTTATCATTTAAAAACGTGGAAGGGTTTGATGTCTATAATATTTCGATTCCTTTTGAACGGGATGGCAAACGTTACTTGTTCGGCCGGGTAGAACGCCGCGAAGAATGGGCCCGCTCCTGGGTCCGCCTCTTCGAGGAGACCGGTCACGATGAGTGGACCGTGGTAGATAATAGCATGATTTATACGCTGGAGGACCCGTTTATCAGTGAAATCGGTGATGAGCTTGTCCTGGGCGGAACGCATGTGCAATATCAAAGCGGAAAATACAGCACGTTTTTCGGGTATTTTTACCGGGGGACTGACCTCCACGATTTGTACTACTTCACTACCGGTCCTAACAAAATGAAAGATATTCGCCTTGTTGCTCTGGCGGACGGCAGGATTGGCGTCTTCTCGCGCCCGCGGGGCAGCGAGATGAGAGGCCAATACGGCAGCGAATCCATGATCGGCTTCACCGTTATTGACAAGCTGGAAGAGTTGACTGCAGACGTCATTGAGAATGCACCTTACATTCATGGTATTTTTGGTGCAGGCGAATGGGGAGGCGTCAATCAGGCTTATCTGCTGGACAGCGGCAAGATCGGAATTATCGGCCATATTTGTTATCAGGATAAGGATGTGGATGGCAAGCTTCTAAAGGTATATTTGAATATGGCCTTTATCTTCGATCCCATCACCCGGGAATCCCATGACCTGCATCTGATTGGCAGCCGTTCCTGCTACCCGCCGGGACCCGCCAAGACACCGTATCTGACGGACTGCGTCTTTTCTTCGGGGATCGTGATGCGGGGGGACGGCAAGGCTGATCTGTACAGCGGCGTTGGTGATTGCCAGGCCGGACGTATTACGATCGACTATCCGTTCGCACCCTATGGAAGCATTGTCTAGCACGCAGTTCATAATCCAAGGAGGATATTCTACGATGACTAATACAAATACATCCATCATAGGAGCTTTGGCATCCAGTCCGCTCATTCACCGTCATCCGGCCAACCCTGTGCTGGATGCGGCCCGGGTCCCTTATCCCACCGCACTTGTGTTCAATGCAGGAGTGGTTAAGTTCGGCGGCCGGTATGTGATGGTATTCCGCAATGACTATGGCTCACTCGACAAGCAGACCCTTGAACCGACTAATACAACGGATCTGGGTATCGCCTTCAGTGAAGACGGCATTCACTGGACGGCAGGGCCCAAGCCGGTATTCAAGCTGCATGACGAAGAGGTTGTGCGCGCTTACGATCCGCGTCTGACGGTGATTGACGGACGCTGCTACATGTGCTTCGCTGTAGATACACGGCATGGTATCCGGGGAGGGGTCGCAGTCACGGATGACTTCGAATCCTTTGAAATATTGAGCTTGTCTACGCCGGACCTGCGGAATATGGTACTGTTCCCGGAGAAGATCAACGGCAACTATGTGCGGCTGGAACGGCCGTTCACCGTATACAGCCGCGGAGGCAAGGACCGGTTCGACACCTGGATCTCGGAGTCGCCGGATCTGATCTATTGGGGACGTTCGGATCTGCTGCTGGCGGTGGAGCAGGTACCGTTCGCCAATGACAAGATCGGTCCGGCAGCGCCGCCAGTGAAGACGGATAAGGGCTGGCTCACCACCTTCCATGCAGTGGATATCGATCCCGACAGAGGAAAGCACGGGTGGGAGCCGTCCTGGAAGAAGCGGTATACCGCAGGTATTATGCTGCTTGACCTGGACAATCCGAAGAAGATTCTCGGGATGAGTGCCTCGCCGCTGCTTGCACCTGAAGCCCCCTACGAAATAGACGGAGGCTTCCGCAATAATGTCATCTTCCCCGGCGGCATGATCCTGGAGGACGATGGCGAAGTGAAAATTTATTACGGAGCCGCCGATACCGTGGAATGTCTGGCTACCGCCCATGTAGATGATTTGATTAGGCTTTGTTTGGAACAGTGAGACTGGCATCCTAACTAACAGAAGCGGGTATCATCCTTGAATGAGGATGATACCCGTTTTTTCAAACTATGCTTCAACAGCTTGCGGTAACGTTCTTTCGTATTCCTTATGTAACACATAACGCTGGACGCCTCTCGAAGCTCCTACTGCTTCCCTGGCATGAGTGATAGCAGTTTCGCTATTACCTGCTTGGAGTTCAATTTCTGCGAGCAGCGCTGATCTCATCCATTGCTTCCTGATTGACTCAAGATGTTCCCGCACCTGTACACTCTTCCCTTCCTCCTACAGCAGAGCCGCTTCATAATACGCCCGGTAATCAGCATAGCGGATATGCGGTACGGCTTCCCGAAAACACGAACAGCACGAAATAAACTGCAATGCTCCAGCGAAAGCGTTTCATTCCAAATCTCCTTTGAATATCATCATTAACAAGCAATACTTCAATTGAAAATATTGTATAACAAGTGGAAAGACATGATATTTAACATAGTTTGAGCATGTTTACAGTCACATCCAGGAAAGACTTAACTGTGTTACGATATATCTTATTCCTTCAACTTGCGAAAGAGGTGTGTAATTGAAACTTCCAACAATTCAATTCGGACATATTAAATCGAGAGTTCCTGTTATTCAAGGTGGAATGGGTGTAGGCATATCCTTAAGTGGACTAGCCGCTGCTGTAGCCAATGCGGGCGGGATCGGCACCATCTCTGGTACAGGGATCACTGCTGAAGAGCTGAGAATGCATATTCGCCAAACAAGAGAACTCTCTAAAGGAATTGGCTATATCGGTGTGAATGTACTATTCGCAGTGAAGGACTTTGCCGAGAAAATGAAGGTTGCTTTAGAAGAAAAGGTCGACTTTATTATTTCCGGAGCCGGAATTTCTAGAGATATTTATGCTTGGGGTAGAGAATATGGTACTCCTGTCGTAACTATTGTTTCATCCGCCAAATTAGCCCGAATTTCCGAAAGACTTGGTGCCTCCGCAGTCGTTGTGGAAGGGTTCGAAGCCGGGGGACATTTAGGTACAGACAGACCCATGTTTGATATCCTTCCTGAAGTCTTAGAGGCCGTTTCGATTCCGGTTATTGCTGCGGGTGGAATTCTGACAGGGGATGATATCGCAAAAGCCCTTCGGATTGGCGCATCTGGTGTTCAAATGGGTACCCGTTTTGTGGCAAGCCATGAGTGTGATGCTCCCTTAGCCTTCAAGCAAAGATATGTAGATGCTCAGCAAGGAGATACTGTCCTAATCAAGTCTACTGTGGGTCTGGAAGGAAGAGCGATTCGAAATGAATTTACGGACCGGATCAGTAATGATGCCAAATTAAAGATAGCCAAATGCTATGATTGTCTAAAGGTCTGTTCACATCGCTTCTGTACAATGGAATCCCTGCTTACTTCCCTTAGAGGAGATGTTAAGAACGGATTGGTTTTTGCCGGGTCCAGAGTTCATGAGATTAAAGAGATTTTGTCCGTACAGCAGATTATCGACAATTTAATGAATGAGTATCAAGGGGCATTGAACCCGACAATTTAAGGTGTTCTAAGATTCAAAAGCGCGATTAACCACTTAAGCAAGGATTTTCGAGCATAAGTTGAGCACCACTTAACCATTTGCCCTCTCCCTTTTCATAAAGGCCCCAAATCTATAAAATAATAAAAGCAACTCGTCCGTAGACGAGTTGCTTAGTAAACGTTCCTTTTGTAGCGGATGCTACTTTGAAATTCCAGTTCACCGCTTCGCCTTATAAAACTCATGATACAGCTTAATGAGCGCCCTTTTCTCTATCCGCGACACATAACTCCGCGAGATCCCCAACTCCTTCGCAATCTCCCTTTGCGTTCGCCCATCTCCGCCGGTGTTCAGGCAGAAGCGGCCGACCACGACTTCCTTCTCCCTCTCATAGAGAATATCAAGGTTGCGGTAGATCTTACTCTTTTCAATCTTCAGATCCACCTCTTTAATCACATCGTCGGCCTCGGAGCCGAGGATATCGTTGAGCGTAATCTCGTTTCCTCCTTGTCTGTCCCAATCGGATCGTGGAGAGACACATCTTTCCGTGTTTTCTTCAGCGAGCGTAAGTGCATCAGGATCTCGTTTTCAATACAGCGGGCCGCAAAAGTAGCCAAGTTCTGTTTCCCAGTTATGATCTATTTGATGCTGTATAGTAACTTCCAGTTAGCTTAGATCTCAATAAATGTATGTATTTAATAACTCAAGCTTCAACAGCTTGCGGTAACGTTCTTTCGTATTCTTTATGTAACACATAACGTTGGACGCCTCTAGAAGCGTCTACTGCTTCCCTGGCATACTTGATAGCGGTTTCACTGTTGCCTGCTTTGAGTTCAATTTCTGCGAGCAGCGCTGATCTCATCCATTTCTTCCTGATTGACTCAAGATGTTCCCGCGCCTGAACACTTTTTCCGTCCTGGAGCAGCAGAACCGTTTCGTAGTATGCCCGGTAATCAGAATAGCGGATATACGGCACTGCCTCCTGAACGGCATCCATATCTTTGCGGTACAGTCCATAAGCTGCCTTGTACGTTGCCTGTACCGTTACCCGCTTATATTTGCTCATCAGCTGCTCCATAATCGTTCTTGATTCATCCTCAAGTCGGTTCGCAAGAATATAATGAATATAAACGGCAGGCTTGTTTTTCTGACTGCGTAAAAAGGACTCTACGCGGTCCACACGTTTTTCCAAAGCTGCAGGATAATAGAATTGGGTTATAAAAGCAATAAAGCCAGCCACCACAGTTACCCCTACTATCAGGATTGGTGAATAGTCATTGAGTGCCAGGAATAAGACAACCACGAACAGCACGGAATAAATAAAAATGCTCCAGCGAAGGCGCTTCATTATAATTCTCCTTTGAATACCATAATTAACAAGCAAAAATCCATTTCAAATATTGTATCACAATCCATAATATAGTCAGTAGGAACCATCAGATAATTCTGCCTCAATGTCTTCGATTTACTTTCCCTCTTCGTTTGTCCGTCATCATAATAAAAAACGGCAGCTGGCTTAGGACCGGCTGTCGTTTTTCGTTATCATCTCACTTATCCAAGCTTGTCTCGTTATTCGTAGGAGAGCTTCTCCATGATTAACTTGTCCAGGTAGGCTTCAAAGCCGGAATCATCTTCACGAATCCACTTTTCGTAAAAAATCTGGTGTTTCATCGCTTTATAGAAATCCATGAGCGCTTGCTTGAGCGTCATATTTTGCATCATCAGCCACTTAGGATCCAGCAGTTTTCTTATCATTAGATCCATTTGCACCAGATAGATTTGAGTGCCCGCGATGGGATAAAATATGCCAAACTCAATGCCGCTGTCGAAGTAGGCAACGAGCTTTTTCTGAAATTGGTCCAGAGCTTGGGCAAGTTTGACTGACAATTGTGGATATGTCCCGTTTAAATCCTGAAGCAGAATATCCGTCAGGAAGAACGTCTGCTTAATCATAAGCCTAAATGCCTTGGCGAAAGATTCGTTGTAAACCTTCAGCTCTTCTTCGGACGGCTGCGATATCTTCTCAGGCGACAGCTTTGAGGGAGCTTCCAGCAGGATCAGATTGGAAAGAAATCGGACATATTGATCAAGCAGACGTCCCACAATCTCATCTTTAGAGTCAAAATATTTATACATAGTTGCCTTGCTGATATCCATACATTTGGCCGCATCTTCCATCTTCATCTGGCTGATGCCCTGTTTTTGGATATAGGGGATTAAACGTAAGAGAAGCTTTTCTCGTTTCGAGGACAACGGATCGCAATCTGCCTCCGACATGTTCCAACACCTCCTGTGTTGCCAATATCATTATAAAGCAATTCGTCAATATTTTAAACCGCATATACTATTTGAACTTTTTTAGCACAATTCGTTTACTTCGTTTATAAACTATGCTATTTTAATGGTAGCCAAATTACGAATAGTTAGGAGAGAGTTATATGCCCGCAGATTCCACAGTAAGTGAGTCCGCATCACTCCGTTCACTCATTGCTCCGTTGATCGCAATTATCGTAGGGTTGTTCATGGTTATTCTGGACAGCACGGCGGTTAACGTCGCCATTCCGGTTATTTCTGAAGACTTTCACAGTTCGTTGACCCTTATTCAATGGACCATTACTGGTTATGCGCTAGCTCAGGCTTCCGTTATTCCATTAGCCGGGTGGATGTCCGACCGGTTCGGAGCCAAGCAAATTTTCATTATTTCCATCATCTTGTTCGTCGGCAGTTCAATCTTATGCTCATTCGCGGGCTCGGCCGAAATGTTGATATTCTTCCGCATCTTGCAAGGCCTGGGTGGCGGTATGGTTACTCCGATCGCCTTCGCGATGATCTACCGGATCAGTCCCGCCGAATCGGTAGGCAGGATCATGGGCATCATGGGAGTGCCAGTTCTGCTTGCACCTGCACTTGGTCCAATCGTATCCGGGTATTTGGTCGACTACGTCAGCTGGCGGTGGCTGTTTCTAATCAATATTCCGGTCGGCATCGTTGGGGTTATCTTAAGCATCCTATTACTGCCGAATCTGCCGAAGAAGGCTTTTGCTCCGCTGGATTCCTTAGGATTTATGCTCGCTCCGTTAGCATTCGGCGGCCTTTCATATGGGTTAAGCGAAGGTGGAGAAGGGTGGACTACGGTTAAAACGATCACTGGTCTTACCGTAGGTGCAGTCGCTTTGATTCTGTTTGTCATCGTTGAACTACGGAGCAAGAAGGAGCCATTGCTGGAGCTGAGGGTTTTTCGTTCTATGCAATTTACCCTAGGGATTCTGGTACAATGGGTTTTACAGCTCGCTTTGTTCGGCATGATTTTCGCTGTTCCGTATTTCATGCAGCGGCTTATGGGAATGAGTGCTTTTGAAGCCGGCTTCTGGTCATTGCCCCAGGCCATTGCTTCCGGTATCATGATGCCGTTCAGCGGACGTTTATTCGACCGGACCGGTGCACGCCCCCTGGTGGTCGGCGGCTTGATTCTCATAACGGCTGGCGCCTATATGTTCTCCATGATCGATCCAAGCGACAGCTCGTGGACATTCCTGCTTCCACGCATATTGCTCGGACTCGGTTCCGGCATGTCGTTCATCGCATTGAATACCCACTTGATCCAAGCGGCGCCTAAGGAGCTGGTCGGAAGAGTCACTTCACTGACAAGTGCCGCCCAGCAAGTAGTTTCATCCTTAGCTATTGCAGGATTGACAACGTTCCTTGTCAGCCGTACCGATCATTATGCGAGCAATGGTGAGGCACCAGTGCCTAATGCAATGACACATGCATTTCACAACACCTACCAACTACTCGCCATCATTGCAGTGGCCGGGTTATTGCTGGCAATCACCCTGAAGCGTCCCGCTCCTAAAGATGCAGACCTGACGCCTGGTGAAGCAAACAAAACCCCTGTGATTGTAATGGAGTAGATATCAGGAAAAACCTATTACAAACTGCAAGCAAAATGAACAGGAGGACTGCACTTTGTGCGGTCTTCCTGTGTGATTATAAAAATCGATTTGCCGCACCTTCTGAGTAATACAACCAAGTGGAAACGGCTTTGCCGTCCTTTTAAAGGACGGTACCGTTTCAGCGAGAAATAGAAGGATAATTTATAGCATGAAATATATAAATTCTTATATTTTAAAAAAACCGTCGACCCATTAGGCAGACGGCGCTTTTGCAAATATTATTCATCATCATATAAGTTTAGCTTGTTTGGTACGCTCACCGCTTCGCCTTATAAAACTCATGATAAAGCTTCATTAGCACCCTTTTCTCAATCCGCGACACGTAACTCCGCGAGATCCCTAAGTCCTTCGCAATCTCCCGCTGCGTCCGCTCTTCCCCGCCGGTGTCCAAACCAAACCGCCCTACCACGACTTCCTTCTCGCGTTCATCGAGAATATCGAGGTTACGATATTTCTTGCTTTTCTCGATTTTAAGGTCAACTTCCTTGATCACATCGTCAGCCTCGGAACCGAGAATATCAATCAGCGTGATCTCGTTCCCTTCCTTGTCTGTCCCAATCGGATCGTGCAGGGACACATCTTTACGGGTTTTTTTCAGCGAACGAAGGTGCATCAGGATGTCTATTTAAATGTCTACAATGTAGCATAATTGAAATGTTACGATAAGCTAAGTTCTCATTCCTTATAATTGAGACAATTTATAATACTACTAATATGACTCGCAAAGCTTCCTGATGACAAATACTTCCTCAGTTTGAGCGTAAGCGACCAAAGGAGATAGTACGAGTTTCATTTTCACACTATCTTCTCTTATTTATTTCGTTCCTTCATTTTGCTTAACAGACTCCAGCTCTTCCTTGCCATGATAGAAACCTGCGCGTATAACAGCGTCAACCTTATGAAGATTCTGAACGCTCTCTACGGGATTGGCATCCAGCAGCACCATATCGGCATTTTTGCCAATTTCTACAGTGCCCATTTCATTCAGGCGTCCCAGAAACTCAGCCCCGTTAAGGGTAGTCATCTGGAGCACATGAAGAGGAGAAATCCCCGCTTTCTCAAGCTCATCAAATTCCTGATGAATGTAGTTACCTGCGTCAAGCCAGATGTCTTCTCCCCCACCACCATCCGTGCCAGTCATCATCTTAACGCCCTCCGTATCATAGGTCTTTACCAGTTTCAAATAAAGATCGTAGAGTCCCTGCGAAATGGAGTCACTCCCATCAGATAACACACCGGCATGTACACGTATTATGGTCGGTGTTTGCCATGTGTTGTTTTCAACAAATATATCCGCAAGCTGGGTTGCCTTTTCTTCACTGTAAGTGTCAATCAATTGTTGTAGTTGTGCAGGATCCTTTTTCCCTCCTGAAGATTCAATGGCAGCACTCATAACCTTCTTGTTCACAAAATTTTGAAGCCCTTTAATCTTCATGAGCTGTACGAAGATTGGATTTGCCGTGATTGAAGGTATCGCTGTCGCCTTTGCTCTCAAGGTCTTCTCGTCAGTTGAGGCAGAAATCAGAGCCCCGTGGTTGATTCCAAAGTGTTCGACACTGCTGAATCCATTTTCCGCAGCCACTTTCAAGTCCATGTCAGGGAGCACATGTCCCACAACCGGAATATTTAATTTTCTCCCCTCCATTAGAACGGCATTAAATACATCCGGCAAAATCCCCCCCACTTTTATAAAGTCGGCACCTTCTTTTTGCTGCTGGCGGACAAATTCCATGGCAACCTTGGGCGTGGGTGCATTCATCGGTGTCAAGACATCACCGGGCATCGTGAGCAGTGCTGGCTGGTCAATAGAACTAGTAAAGGCGCCGCCCCTCCATTGCTGAAGAAATTCAGCCGAACCACTCATCTGTCTAAACCCGGTCACGCCATTGGCAAGCAGCAGATTTAGCGCTTCGGAGGTATGCTCCTCCCCTATCACGTGCATATGCATGTCCAGGTATCCGGGAACAGCATACTTTCCGGTGGCATCCACAATTTCCGTGTCTTCGCCTGCCTTAATGCTTCCAGCCGGTGCAATGTCTATAATCTTACCACCCTCAGACAGGATGCTCATATTAGAAGTTAATTGACCGCTTTGCGTATCTACAATGATTACATTATTCAATAAAAGCTTATATGGAGCACTGGGCTGTTCAAGGTTCCTAGCGGTGTAAGGTTGAATATTCACCGGTGGCTGACCGGCAAACAGACCGCCCCATGCGATTACGACCGCTACTATCCATGATAGCGGGACTCGCCAGCCGTGCCAGAATTTTGTCCTTCTCAAGATAATAAGCAAGCCAACGCTGGCTGCCAGAATCAGATATGCATACCAGCGATCATCACTGCTGATCATCAGCACTAGAACAATTCCGAATAAAAGCACGGATAGTAGTACAAATCCAATAGTTTGCAGAATTTTTCTTTTTGTATTTTGCTGCTTCATTTTATTTCCTCTCTTCATCAGTATTTCATTATTCATAAAGCCAATATTCGGCTTCATTGTAAATATGCTGTACAGAATCCGGTCTGTCGATACCCGGAAGATCCATATTCACTTCAAATCTACTCTTCTTCAGAAGATAGGAGAGATTTGCATAACTAGGTCTGTACTTGTCAAGATTACCCCAGTTCCCGTAAACCGTGGATACTTATATGAAATTTACAGGTTGCTAAAAATCCTCATACTGTGATACAAATGTATCATATATTATATTGAAAACAATACAAAAGCGAGAAGTGGAACAGGAGCGAGGGGAATGTATCGCATCGGAAATGATAAGCGGAAAATACAATCCGCCAAACTCATCTGCAAAGGTATGGAACAATTGATGACAACCCAGGATTATCACGCTATTTCCGTCACACAGATCATCAACGCATCTGGTGTGGGCAGAGCCACTTTTTATCGCTTGTTTGACGATAAATCAGATGTTGTACTCTACCAGATGGAATCAGTGTTCGATGAATTAATACAGCGTATGAGACCTCATACCGATTCCAGCGTGGCGATTATATCTCTATTTGATATTTGGCTTTCCCAAAAAGATCTATTTTTATCATTGCTAAAAGCAAATTTATATGGGGAATTTCAAACCCGGCTGTCCTTTATCATCGGAGAAAAGCTGACATTCATTAAAGAATATCTTGGCTTGGACGAGAGGCAATGGCAGTATTTTATTCACGTCCGCGCAGCAATGCTCTTTGCCGCTTTGCGAGTAGCAATCACTCAGTTTAGCGAAGATAATTCGCAGGATATTTACTACACACTGAGCGCCCTTTTCGGCAAACAGCCCGTAATATTCAAATCGTAAACTCCAATTATACTTTTGGAAATCTGGAAAGTTGAAGCACGGATGAAGAGAACCAATTCCTATGTAAGTCTCCTGAATGTTTCCTGGTAAATTAATAGTGCCTCCTTGCTGGATATCTGAATGTACAGAAAAAGCCCTCAGAATATTTACTCTGAGAGCTTTTTGATTTGGATTGGACACTTGTTACATTCCGTCTAACAATATCCTCTGTTTCAATATGATGACCACCGTTTTTTACACGTAAAGCAACACGTTAAATATTTAGCCGAACATCCCCTAGCCCGCTATTCTTATAGTTCATTCATGGATGAAATCCTATTCATTCATTTTCTCGATTTTACCGCTGCTATATTCTCTAACAATTTGCCCCTCATTTTTCACTTAATAGTTCGAGCGTACCACAGTACAGCGTATTTTATCTCTGCTTCAAGCTATACAGATAATACAGTGATTTTGGAATTTCTTATTAAAAATCACAAACAACCTGCAGGATCAAGACATTTAATGTCTCATTCCTACAGGCAATTTCTTACCTCACCGCTTCGCCTTATAAAACTCATGATACAGCTTCATGAGTGCCCTTTTCTCTATCCGCGACACATAACTCCGCGAGATCCCTAAGTCCTTCGCAATTTCCCGCTGCGTCCGCTCCTCGCCGCCAGTATCCAGGCCGAAGCGTCCTACCACGACTTCCTTCTCCCGTTCATCCAGAATATCGAGATTGCGGTAGATCTTGCTCTTCTCAATCTTCAAATCCACTTCCTTGATTACATCATCCGCCTCAGAGCCGAGGATATCGATCAGCGTGATCTCATTGCCTTCCTTGTCTGTCCCAATCGGATCGTGCAGGGACACGTCTTTGCGGGTTTTTTTCAGCGAGCGGAGATGCATCAGGATTTCGTTCTCAATACAACGTGCCGCAAAAGTAGCCAGCTTCGTGCCTTTGTTTGGGCGGTAGCTCTCGATGGCCTTGATCAGTCCGATGGTGCCGATGGAGATGAGGTCCTCCATGTCTTCGCCGGTGTTATCGAATTTTTTGAGGTTGTGGACACGATACGATGTAAAATAAAAACTATAGTTAGTCGCTAATCTGAAAATGTGAAGCAGATGCCGCGCCATTAAAAATGGTAAGATTATCAATCAACTTCTATGTTGAGATAATGTTTCTTGACTTCATTAACAGATAATTTGAACATCATTTGCTCATCGTAAGGAAATAGTATAAAATCAAGTTTGTTTATTCGGTAAGTGAATTTAAAATTTCAAGACGCAATTTACTGACTACTCTAATTGTTCCCCCAACTTTCCCACAAATCAATCAATTGAGTTGTCCTTTTTGATAAAACAAATAAAACCCTTTATCTTTTCCATGCGGAAGAACTATGTATTCACCAGTTACTTGACCATCGCTTTCTTCCATGAGAGTCCAAAAAGGATGACCTAAAACTTTCTCTATTGGTAGTATCACTCCGACCTTAGCTGCAACTACTTTTGCCAGAAGTGGAAGTTCACCTAATGATAAAAGCTCTATATTATAGTGTTTGCAACAATTTCATCATTATGTTGAAATCCACTTGCGAAGACCATTACGAAGTGAATCAGCACATCGGCGTCAGTCGTGGCGGAAAGACAACCAAACTTCACACCGTCATCGATGGATTAGGAAATCCCCTCACTTTTCTTCTGACGGGTGGTCAAGTCGACGATTCTGTTCCAGCAGTCGATTTACTTCAGAAGCTTGAAATTACAGGAAGACATCTTCTTGGCGACAATGCCTCCTCAGTGAAGAGTTTTCAGACACGACCTAGTACATCATATATAGATTGAACTCATAAAATTGAGAACCGCTATGCCAAGTCGATTTAGCATTTTAGAGATTCCTTATAGGGTTTAGTTCTCGCCAAACTGCTGGTTCCCTAAAAGACAACAACGCAAAATTCCAACTCATGGCGAGCATAAAGGAGCAAAACTATTTGCTGCCATCAACTACGAGACGGGCCATGTGACCTATCAAGAAGAGGAAAAGTTTGATGCGGATGCAATTTAGCCGTTTCTGCGAGAAAATCCGAGACTTCAGCTTTTTTTTCCCAAGTATAGCCCTGAGTTTAATCCTGTCGAAGGATTGTGGAAATGGCTAAAACAAGATATCGTATACAATGTCTTTTTTCATAAGTTTTACGTCATCTGTACTCATGTCGCGACTTTCATGAAACGAGTCAATCAAAGCCCTCTTGAATTAATCGATCGGCGCTACTGGGCGTAAAGATTTTCAGTTCAATCTATATAGGAATTGCGTTTCTAGTAAAACGTTGATCAAATAAATAAAACAAGGTCTTCCGTAAGATTCATCCCTGCAGAAGTATTCTCCCCGGGTGGACTCGGATTCGAGCTCAACCCGATAATGAAGACTCGACAACCATCGTGATCGGCGATAACATGCAGGTCATACTGCTCACCAAAGAAATTTTAAAGTCGCTTACGCAGAAGGAATCCGTTGATACGGAAAAGTACGCGTAAATGACGAACGCCTCGGCCTTCGAGAGCAGGGAAAAGGTGAATGAATTGTTGAACACTGCGGTCTCCCTGGGCGGGAAATCGTATGAAGAACCTGAGGATTACGGATTTATGTATCATTGGGCCTTCGAGGACTTGGACGGCCATATGTAGGCAATCTACTACATGAACACGGATGCAACTCAAGGTTAAAGATAACTGAGAGAGTACTCATACTTAGATTAATCCATATCGTTTTTACCCTGAATTTGAAATAATTATCTTTCAAGAATAAGTTATAGGTCTTCATCTAAAATTTTTGTTCCTCTAGACGTAACATACATTCTGAGGACTGAAATAAAAAGCAACTTATCCGCAGATAAATTGCTTATAATACACTCTATTATTATCGGTGCCTGCTGAATTGTAAACTCCTTGTTCACAAGAGGAAAAACTCATACTCAGTTCCTCTCTATTCGCTTCAAAAGCTTTCTCAAAAGCAGGTGAACTCCCGGTCCTCATAATTAGTTTATACGAATTGACTGTACTGCAGCTATCGCGCTTTTGCTTCTCATCCATAAAATCAATGTTCATACCATGTTGGCTAACCCTTCTAACACAAGCTAAGCCTTCCATCCAAGACCTGTGTTAAATCAGCGAAGCATAACTGATCGGGAAGCACTCCGCCGAGAGAACATGCCGCCATTTTATAGCCTTCCTCCAGCGTATACGTCCTGCACCGATATCCAAGTGCTTGTTCGTGCTGTGATAACTGTTGAGTCCCGTCACTTGTTACAACAGCAAATGAATCAAATGCAAGTGATAAGCCTTTGCCCAACGCTTTACTGTAGCCCTCTTTAAGAGTCCACAATTCATAGAAATAATCTAAGCGCTTATTTTGCGGAAGCATTTGGATAACTTTATATTCTTCCGGATGAAAAAACCGCTCTGCCACCTCTAAGTTATTCGGGCGGATTTGTTCGATATCTATTCCCACCGGAGCTGTTCCAACAGCGCAACCTATCCATTCTCCAGAGTGAGTAAGGTTAAAGTTAATGTCTTCCCTCTTGTACAGATAAGGTTTTCCGTATGTATCTATTTTAAAAACTAATTCGTTTTCTTTTAAATGAAATTGATCATGCAGCACTGTTCTTAACAACAAATCAGCCAGCAAAGAACGCCAGGCATCTTCCCTCCGATAATAACGCAGGATCCGTTCTCTCTTTACTGCGTCCACACGGGAAAGCGAAGTCCAGAAGATTTCTTCCTCCAGTTCAATATCTAACTTACATACATAAATTATCGGGGCTCCTCCTAAGCTACAGTTAACTTTGATGTTCTGGAACGATTTTAAATCTCATTAGTTTTACTTATGGCAAACGTCTGATGGAAACTCCACTGCTCCCAAAGCTGGTGCAGCGTCATAACACCCAGATGGGCAAAGTTCTTCGTCACGAGCAAATCTTCTTCATCCGCGATGTCAATAGACAGCTTCCTCACCATCTGGGAATAATTGGATTTTAATGCGTTTGTGCATCGGTCAGCGGGCTTTACCTATATTCAAAAACGTCTCTATTCTATTTCATTCATTTAACTTTTCAAAACTAAACGTACTTCCTCAATATATTTCTCTCGCTCTTCATCAGGAATCATATGCCCTGACTGATGGAATACAACAATCTTGCAAGAAGGGATTAACTTCACATACTCGTCCAGCATGCTGTCTGCCAGGTCTGATTTTATTCTACTATTATTATTTCTGCCCACAAAAACCGTAACGGGAATATTCAGTTCAGGCAGACGGGAAAGAAAACTGATCTCTTTAGCCTCCCTTCCCAGCCCTTCAAACGCCCGTATACGCATATATTTGGTAACAGGAACCTCTTGATATATAAGATTTTTCCAAAACTCTACTTTCTGAGAACTGAGTGCTTCATG
The DNA here is from genome assembly GCF_013141775.1 of Paenibacillus phytohabitans. GTDB lineage: Bacteria > Bacillota > Bacilli > Paenibacillales > Paenibacillaceae > Paenibacillus_AQ > Paenibacillus_AQ phytohabitans. The sequence goes on along the minus strand of NZ_WHOB01000021.1, from coordinate 60,164 downwards.
TACTGGAGGCTGGTCTACGACAATCAATCCCCTCATATGCTGTTGGTTCTCCAGGCCCCAGGCTAACGTATATCCTCCTCCTCTGGAGAACCCAAGTACCCAATAGTCATCGAGGCCGCAATGCTTGACTACAGTCTCTATATCCGAAAGATGGTCATTCAGTCCATAGCCAGTCTCAGGTGTCGAGCTATTTCCCCTTCCCCGAAAGCTAAAAGCTACGGCATGACCGGAGAGAGCGGAGATCAGCGGAATTGCCCTCTCAGCAGATTCCCATATCCCACCAACGACTAGGAGAGAGGGTCCCCCTTGACCGGCTTCCCCTGTCTCCAATACATGCAAGCTAACAGAACCGTTTTGTACATAGAAGCTTTTCATCGTTCTGTTGTCCCCCAATCCCTTCCTTTTGTTCAGTTATAACACACTCAGCTATACCAGGCTGTGCTCCATTTCATCCTCCAGCAGAATACTTTCGATATTATCTGCAAGAGTTTCTATGGTTGGGAACAGAAAAATTTCTTTTAGTCCAAGAGTTAAATACAATAGCCTATTTATTTCAGCGATAATCTGAAACCCGAGTAAGGAGTTACCCCCTATATCAAAAAAGTTATCGTTAACACCAATATTCTCCACGTTAAGCACCTTGCTGAATACGTTAAAAAGCAGCAGCTGAACTTCCGTTGTCGGCTGAATTGTCGTTTGCAGCGAAGGGAGCCTCCCTCCAAACACCAACGAACGATAATCAATTTTGCCGGACCGGGTCCGAGGCATTTCGTAAATAAGATCGATCCCGACAGGAATCATATATTGCGGCAGGGTCTTTAGCAGGTACTCTCTCATCTCCTTAAAAGATATACTATTCTCAGTTGACGGAATATAAAAGGCTACAATCTGCTCATTAGCATCGTCCATTTTTTGTGTTTTAACCGCTGCCAGTTGAACACCAGGCATCCGGGACAATGTTTGCTCAATTTCATCCAGTTCCACCCGGTATCCTCTAACTTTTATCTGTCTATCCTTGCGCCCTCCAAATTCAATATATCCTGTAGGCATATATCTGCCATAATCGCCGGTCTTGTAAAGCATATATCTGTCCCCGCTGCCAGGCTCCTTTTGAAAAACCTGGTCCGTAGTTTCTTTTTCGCCGAGATAGCCAAGAGAGAGGTACGGCGTTCTTATGCAGATTTCCCCCAATTCCCCTACTCCGCACATTTTGTTGCTCTTGTTGAGTATCAAAAGTTGAGTATCGCGAATTCCTTTACCAACCGGTATAACATTTTTTCCTGTGAGGACTGATTCATCCACCTCCAAGAAACTTCTGACTTGCGGGGCCTCCGTAGCGCCGTAAAAATTCACAACTTTCGCTTGGGGTGCAATTTCGGCAAAGCTTACAACATGACTTCGCCGCAGCGATTCTCCAGTAAAACACACTAATCTTAATTGATCCAGCACATGACTCCGATTCTCCCAACTGATACTCAGAATCTCCGCCAGACTTGGGGGGGTATGTGCAATTATAGTAACCTGACTGTCAAACATCCAATTTCCGATCTTGGCCGGCTTATCCAATAAATTAGCTGTTGGAATAAACAGCTCAGCGTTGGCACATAAAGGGACAAAGATATCTCTAATCAGTGGATCATGGGAAACCCCCGCCAAATTGGCAAACCGATCATTTTCCTGCACTTCAAAATGTTCAATAAACCATTCGAGTGATTGAAATACGGATGCATGCGATGAAGCAACGGCCTTGGGAACCCCTGAAGAGCCCGATGTAAAGCAAATATACATAGGCATATCCGGATTAACGGCGGAAGGTCCTTCTGAAACGTTATTCTCCGGCATAACGGCATAAGGCACATTAGCACTGCAATCCAATATGAAAAGTTCGCCAGAATCTGCAGACAATGACTGAATAAGATCATTTGGATCTTCTTTGATAATATGAACCAAGCGAGTGCATTTTATTACCTCTAAAAGCATCCGGACTCTTTCGCAAGTATAGCCTGCATCAATAATAGAAAAGCAGCAACCCAGCTTCAGAATAGCTAGAATAGTGATAATCAGCTCTGGATTACGTTCAGCAAAAATCGGAATGATATCCCCTTTTTTAAACCCAGCCTCAGCGAGGCGCTTCATCCGACTGCTTGAACGCACATCAAGATCTAGATAATGAAGCCTTTCCGTTCCATAGCAGATCGCAGCTTTGTAAGGATTTCTCTCCGTATTACACTTGAACCTGTCAAGAACTGTACCAGAGGGTCTATATTCCAGCCTTTCAAGGCTATTGGGAAGAGCTGAATCATGGCTGGAAATCAATTGTGGATCAATGATCGTTCTACCGGGAGATACTGCAAACTCGGCAAGCAAGCTCTCAAAATCTCTCAGCAGAAGCTCCATTCTTTCTTTCTTAAACAAGCCGGAATCATAAACCAAATCCAACTTCAATCTGGAGTCCACTTCCAAAGCATATAAGGTAAGATCGAACTTCGATCCCGGGAGTGCATCCCAGTAAATATCTGCATGAAGTGAACCTAAGTCCAATTTCTCTATTTTATTGTCCAACCAGTTAAACATCATCTGAAAAATAGGTGTCTGATCCACACGTCTTTCTTTTTTGGAAAAATCAAGAATATATTCAAACGGGATGTAGCCTAAACGATACATTTGCAGAGAACGGTTTCGAACCTGACTCAATAGCTCATCAAAGCTCATATCATCCCTGATGTCAGTGACATTCACAAGATTATTTACGAAAAAGCCCATTACATTCTCGAATTCGCTACCTTCTCTATTGGTCATTGGTGAACCGGTAACGATCTTCTCCTGAGCGGTCATGCGGTAGATCAATGCATGGAATACTGCCAGTACCGTCATGTTCAAACTGGCTCCATGTCTCTTGGCAACTCCACGTATAGCTTCGATGGTTCCAGGCTCAATTTCTAGGCTTGTCCGTTTTGCCTTGAATTGCTTCTGTTCCGTTCTTGCATAATCCGAAGGAAGCAACGTGCTGGATGGAAGGTCTTCGAGTATCGCGCTAAGCTCTTCCATATCGTTTTTAAATTCGGAAGACACCATTCTCTCCTTCTCAAATTGCACAAAATCCAGATAATTATATTGAAGTTCGGGCAGTGAATATTCTGTTTTGGTTACAATGGACTCGTAGATCAGAGAGAATTCCTTGAGATAGATTTCAAAGGACCAGCCATCGGAAATGATATGATGCATGGTAATCAGTAAAATATGATTTTTTTCAAGAATGGAAAGTAATTGGTGTCTGATCAAAGAATCCGTCTCCAGGTTGAATGGTTTCTGAATTTCCTCTGCTACAAGAAGTTCTGCTTCTTCTGTTGTTCTTAAGTGCACCACCGGAAGCTGACAAACCCTTGAAGATCGGACTCGTTGAGTCACCTTTCCCTCCTCTGCTTGGAAATTGGTACGTAATGATTGGTGTCTGGAGAGGAGGACATTAATAGTTTCTTCTAATACCTTAACATTTAATCTACCTTTAAACTCCAGCTTAATCGGCATGTTGAATATACGTTGGTCCGGATTCAGCTGTTCAAATAGCCAAAGTCTTTGTTGGGAAAAAGAAAGTTCACCGTGGTCGGCCCCTGCCGGTTTCCTTTTTCCAGCATAGGGCAGCAGGTGCCGGTTGGCTGAGTGATTAACAATAGCTTCACTAATTCCTAGAAGGGTAGAATTCTTATAAACCTCTGCTAGACCCATCTTAATTTCAAACTTTTGATTTAATCGGGCAACCAGCTTATAAAGCAGCAAAGAGTGTCCGCCCAAGGCGAAAAAGTCATCACTTATCTCTACTTTTGCCACATCCAAAATATCCTGACAGATTTCACACACTATTAACTCAGTGGAAGTGTACGTATGCTCCGGTCTTTTTCTCAAATCGTTATGACCAAAATTCATTTCCGGAAGCTGCTTTCGGTCCACCTTACCATTTACATTCAACGGAAGCTTCTCAAGCTGCATGAACGCTAGCGGCACCATATATTCCGGAAGACGTTCATGAAGTGATCTTTGAACGTAATATTCGCTGACCCCCTCAGCCGTACTGCTTGTATAATAAGCCAGCAACCGTGTATCTCTTACAATAACCGCAGAACTGGCTATCCCAGGTACAGCTGATAAGACCTTTTCTATTTCTTTCAATTCAATGCGGAATCCTCTGATTTTAACTTGGTCATCTGCTCTCCCAATGTATTCAATGCTACCGTCTCTTCGATAACGTGCCTTGTCACCTGTTTTGTACATTATCTTTCCAGGGGCAAAAGGACTGTCCACAAAGACTTCCTCTGTTAAATCCGCTCTATTTAAATACCCCAAGGCAAGACCATCCCCTGCAACATAGAGGTCTCCTACAATTCCTTCCGGGAGAGGAATCCTGTTTTCATCTAGAATATAACAATAAGTATTGGCAATCGGATAACCTATAGGGAAGGTATCCTCATCTGTATTCCATTCTTTACTAGAAAAAGTACAGGTAAAGGTTGTATTCTCCGTTGGACCGTAGCAATTAATGATCTCCTGTGCTGAATTCGCCTGCACTGCCCTTCTGACATGCTCTTCAGAGATTTTCTCACCACCGGTAAAAATAAAGGGAACACCTTCCAGAGCTGATACATCCTCATCGACAATACTATTAAATAACCCTGTGGTCAGCCAGCAGTGTGTAACACGTTTTTCTTTAATAATATTCCGAAACTCTTCAGGGTCAGGGATTCTATCCGGATAAAGCGCCAGCTTCCAACCATTCAACAGCGGTGCCCAGATCTCAAAAGTCGCGGCATCAAAAGACATTGAAGCCATATGAAGAAAGGTATTATCCTCCGTCAGTGGAATATAGTTGGTGTGAAGTACTAGTCTTGCAATTGCCCGATTTGGGACCATAATGGCCTTAGGCTGGCCAGTCGAACCTGATGTGTACAGAACATAGGCTTCGTCTCTTCCCCATTCCCCCTCAATCAACGGCGTCGCAAACTCATTGGTAGCGACAAGATAACGTATGCTATCCATATTTACGGTTAGGACCGACACTCCAAATTTCCTGATAGTTGAACAAGAATGCTCATTAACAATCGCCAGCCGGCACCGGGTATCCTGAATCATGAAATGCATACGTTCGTCCGGGTATCTATAATCAATAGGAACATAAGAAGCTCCGGATTTCAGTATAGCGAGAACCGCAATTATTTGTTCCATGGAACGATCCATACTTATCGCAACTCTGTCGCCTCTGCAAACCCCTTGTGCGGACAATTCAAAAGACAGTGCATCAGAATAAACATCCAACTGGGCATAAGTAAGTGTATCGTTAGCAAATAGCAAGGCCGTTTTATTATGATGTGCCGCTGCCACTTCACGAAAGATCGATGCTACAGACTTGTCCTGTGGATACTCAGACTTAAACCCGGAGTAATTTTCCAACATCTGATGTTGTTTTCTTTCATCTAGCAAGGAGGTAGCCGATATCTTTGCGGAAGGAGCTGATAAAATAGTTTCGATTAAATAAATAAATCTGTCTATCATCGTCTCCATCGTATTTTCACTGAAGATATCAGTGGCATACTCCAATTCAAGATGCAGCATATCTTCATCAAAAGAAGTAAACATTGAAAGATCAAATTTGGCAGTTCCTGAATTCATAGCTGTATTGCCAATCATTCTGCAAACCGTATCTCGGAAATCAAGCTTCAAATTAGAAAAATCCTGATGACTGAAAACTATTTGAAAAATAGGGTTATATGCAGTACTTCGACTCTTCCCTCCAATTCTTACGACATCGTCAAACGCAATATGCGCATGCTTAAAAACAAGTTTTGTCTTCGCCTGAACCTCTTGGATAAACTCGGAATAACTAAGATTTCCGACTACCTGATTTCTTATGACCACCGTATTTGAGAAAAATCCAACAATATTCTGAAACTCATTTTCAACCCTGTTTAGATAAGGGGTACCGATGCATTGATCCTCCATACCTGTATATTTGGCTAGCATAATATTAAATGCCGCAAGCAAGACACAATGAACAGTCACTTCTTCTAGCATCGCAAATTCTTTAATTTTCCAGCTCAATTCCTTATCTAAACGGCGTTCGATCCATGAGCCTTTAAAGGATTCTTGGCTTGGCCGTTTTGAATCTAAAGGCAGACTATATTGCTCTGAAAGATCTTTAAGTTCGTTTTCCCAGAATTCCTGGCTTTTTTCCAGTTGTGATTCTTTTTTCAGCAAATTTTCGTAGTACACATAATTTTTGAAGGAAAGCACCTGTCCTTCATCCCTTAATTCAATTCCCTGGGTATACGCGTTATAGAGCTCCGAGATTTCCTGCAGCAGCAGCCCTAGGCTCCAGCCGTCGCAAATAATATGATGAATAACCAGTGTGAAAATGCTGCGATCCGGTGTTACTCTCAACAAGCTTGTCCGGAAAAGTCCGCCCTTCTGCAAATCAAACGGCTTAGCAGCTGTGGTCATGATCTCCTCTTGAGCTAGATGCTCAGCCTCGTTAGGCAGCAGATGTGACCAATCTCGGACGTTAAGATTGTCTTCTATATCAGAAACATAAAATAAAGAAGCCTGTTCTCCATCCATCCTAAAGCCTGCTCTTAATACTTCATGTCTTTTTATGAGTCGCTCTATGCTCTTTTTTAGTATGTGCACATCAACTGGTCCGCTAATTTCAAACCCTACAGGAATATTGTATACGCCCTCTGTCAGGAAACCCATTCTTTCAAGAAAAAGTAATCGTTCCTGAGCACTGCTTAAGCAGTTTGACTCCAGCAGCACAGGTGGGACCTGAATTTTAGAACATGCTTCTACAGACTCAGCAAAACTATAAAGCACAGGATTTTCAAAAAGGGTCTGGACTAAGATATCAAGTCCTTTTTCCTTACGAATTTTGCCTATAATGACGGCGGCATGCAGCGAGTTTCCTCCAAGACTAAAGAAATTGCTGTCGCTTTTAATGAAGGGAACATTTATGACCTCCTTCCATAAATCAACAATATAGGAGCTAGTATTTGTAAGTGGAAGATTGTCAATTTTATCGCTACCATCAATTATGAAGTTAAACGGATTTGGAAGATTATTTCTATCTATTTTACCGTTTGGTGTCAGTGGAAAAAAGTCTAATAGTACGAAACGTGAGGGAAGCATAAAATTAGGCAATGATTCAGCCAGCTCTTTCCGATAAGCCTTTTCTGAAGCATCTTTAGGATCTTGAGGAACGATATAAGCTACGATTGATTTTTCGTTTTTCAAATCCTCTACAGCCTTTACTACACAGAGCTGAACATTGCTGCACTGCGATAATCTCATCTCTACTTCTCCAGGTTCTATCCGGTATCCCCGTATTTTAACCTGATTGTCCTCTCGTCCAAAAAATTCAATCTGTCCGTTTGGGGTGTAGCGGACAATATCACCGGTTTTATAAAGCCGGCTATTCCCGTCAGTGGAGAATGGATCGTTAATAAATACCTGCCTCGTCAAATGCTCATTATTAACGTAGCCCTTAGCAACACCTACCCCCCCTGTATACAATTCTCCCTTAACCCCAATAGGAACCGGTTGCAGATGTTCATCAAGGATGTAGGTCGTCGTACCGGGTATGGGCCTTCCGATAGGGATTGAATAATCAAAGCTTGATACATTGGTCTGATTGACGATCTGAATGGTTGTTACAACAGAATTTTCGGTGGGACCATAGCAATTGTATACTGTTATATTCGGGTACAATTCAAACAGCCTTATCAGCAGGCTTTTGGAAATTACATCTCCGCCAGTCCAAACTTTGGAGACTGTATCAAAGGATTCGGGAAAGTGAGCAATCAGCTGGTGAAAAAGTGGGGTTGTTATAAAGGACGCAGATACCTTCTTTATATTCATTAAAGCTGACATTTCTTCCAGTGAGGGTAATTTATCCGGAAGAACAATAAGGCGGGCTCCGTTTAAAAGCGCGCTCCAGATTTCCAGCACACTTGCGTCAAAGGCAACCGAAGCTGAGAACATAGATACATCTTCATCAGAAATAGGATACAAATCATTATTATATACTAATCGAACAATTCCTTTATCAGTGATTTCGACTCCTTTAGGCAATCCTGTAGTTCCTGAAGTATAAATAATATAAGCTGAGCTTTCAGGAGTTCTAGGTCCTGCATTTGCAGGCACAAACTCATTATCGCTTCCTTCTTTTAGTTCAGGCGTATAGCAGAGAAACTCGAATTTGTCGGCACCTGGGATTTCACTATTGTCTTTTATAATCAAAGACAAACCTGAATCTCTAATCATATATTTCAAACGATCTTCGGGATATGCCGGATCAAGCGGCACGTAAGTTGCATTCGCTTTTAAAATAGCCAGCTGTGAAATGATCAGCAAGGGGGATCTTTTGATAAATACACCGACAATGTTGCCTGCGGTTATTCCTCTTGTCACAAGTTGCCTGGCGATCTCATCGGACAGCCTGTCTACTTCTTGGTATGTATATTGTTGTTCATAATTGTCTATAGCCACTTTATGCGGGAATTCCTTCACACGCATAGAAAAAATATCCGTTATACTCTTATTAATAGAATGAATACTGCCACTGCCGCTGAATTCATTTAAAAGAACATTTATCATATTGGATTCTCTCTCACTCATGGAATTATTCCAACCTCTTTTCCATCATTTTATATTTATTCCGATTTATTATTAATTATCTATGATTAAAGTTTAAAAACCCCTTAATGCGCAAAGCGCATTAAGGGCGTATTGTTTAGGCTACAAGATGCTTGCTCTCACTCTTTGAAGAGGATATTAAAGATATAGTAGTAAGGTAAGCGACAAATCCAATAACCATCCCTATCGCTAGCGTTAAGTACCCAAATTGTGCTGGAAAAGAATCCATAATATTTCCAATCACAAATGAGAAAATAATTTGCATGATTGTAGACAATGATAGCCAGACCGACATTGATCTACCAAAATGCTCTTTGGCAGTAAATTCCATCAGGACTGAACTTAGCGTAATTTTGAGGAATGTGTTGCTCAGACCCAGCAGGAAGTACAATAAATAAAGCCCCAGGATAAATGTATTGAAGAATAATAAAAGTAGTACAATAGATGCTGTTGTAAATAATATGACTACCATCTTCTGACGTTTTACCTTTTTCAAGACTTCGCCGACAATCAAGCCTGATAGAAATGCCCCGATTCCATATGTCATATCTGAAATTCCCAAGGCAACAGTCGTTCCATGCAGATGATCTTTGATATACCCCGGTAGAGCCACATTAGTAGATACGGCAATTACAGAAGGCACCATTGAAAGAACACCAAGAACAAATAGAACTTTATTAGCCTTCAAATACCGAAATCCGTTGGCAAATTGAGTGAAGAATCCAGATGCCCTGTCTGTTACAGTTAGTGCTTTATATTTAATATTAAGAAGCAGTATAGCTCCCAGAAGGTAGGTGCTCACATCAATTAGTAGAATTCCTGAAAGACCTAACCATTTGTAGATAAAACCGCTGGCCCCCCCCGCCAGAAAGGTTCCGATTTGCAGGCTAATTTCAAGAGCCGAATTACCCTCGACAATATCATTCTGCTCAAGAAGTTCATGAACCAGGCTTCTGGAAGCAGGCATGTATAGTCCCCAGCCAAAACCACTGACAATGGCAATCATGAAGAGCATTATCATATTATCCTTGTCCAGATACAAAAGGCCGGCAATCAACAGTATAAGCAGACCACGAAACAAATTGGAGAACAACAGAATGTTTTTTCTGTTATAACGATCAGCCAGTGTACCTGCAAAAATGAATGCGATTAAACCAGCAAATAAATTCAATCCCATAAATGTACCCACATTTGAATTTTTTGAAGTTTGATCGATGATATACCAGTTAATGCCGATAAAACTCATTCCGGTGCCTAAGCCAGAGATAATATCTGCCAAGAAATAGTTGGTGAAATTGCGATTACGTTTTAATAAATTCAACATTTTCAGATAGCTCCTCAATAAATATTTTGTAATCTGTTTCCCGTATATGCTTGAAAGGATTGCGAAAATAATCGGAATACATCACTTTTAAGATAGGTTTGCTCTGTACCCTTTAATAGATTATGGCCTGCTTCATAGATAAGCATTTCATACTCACCTCTAGTTTTATATCGCCAAAGACTCATTTCATTTAGATTCAGCGTTTTATCCTGATTTCCAAGAAAAATAGAAAGATTGGCAAGGATTATGGCAGTTTCGGATTTGGATTTATATGAATCCAAAAGTTCAAGATCTTTTCGAACGACAGGTAAAAAAGACTCTCGGAATTCCGGGTTTTGAAAAAAGCTTCCTTGCTCATAATCCAGACTGATCAAATATTGTATCAATTCCTCATCACTGTATGTATGTTTCCCTCGTCGATGTGCATTGAACTTATTTTTAAGAATAAGAGGAGAACAGTTCGCTATTCCTACCCAGCACACCATTGAATCCTTTACTGCTTCCAAGATCCGGGCAATTTCGAACGCCATGAGTCCTCCCATACTTTGGCCGAAAAGGCCGACGGGCAACATATCAGCATCCTCGTGTATGAATGAGGATATTTCCTGAAGATACTCTTCCAGCGTAGTGTCATTAAAGTCAAACGGATAGATACGGTTAGGTAACTCGATGGCTTGTATATCAAATATTGAAGTTTCAGGAATCCCCCTCCGCCAACTCTGAAAATTCAATGAAGATCCTCCGGCATGGGAGAACAAATACAGTTTAGCTTTGGGTTGTTGTACCTTATTTAGCTTAATGCATTTCATTATTATTCCTCCTGCTAGGACAATACGGAAGGTCGCACGTTCCCCAATTGAGATGCGAAAGCCGCAACCGTAATATCCCCGGATAGAATATCCTGCGGAATCTCACATTCGAACGCTTCTCCAATCCAATTTAGCAACTGAACCAGTTTTAATGAATTAAAGCCCAGATCGTATAGATCTTCCAGCGGAGAGGAGATTGCAATCCCCATCTTATTTTGGATAAGGCTCATTAATTCCTGCTCAACTAAACTATTGATATCATCCCGGACAAAGCTTGAGTCATCATTGATATCATCCATGAGCTTATACTGTACGCTTGCCTTATTGCTGATAACAGGTTCGCACAAATCATGAAAGGCAATATCCCAGTTGCTTTCTTGCACAGCCAGTTCACTAAGTATTCCTGTTAGGCTTTCCGACATATCCTTAATTAAGCCGTCAGGATATAAACCTGAAGCATGATTCCAATAACACCAAAAGGAACCATCCGGATTTTCTCCCATGCCTGGGTGTAATTGAAGTTGCGGTAAGGACAGCTGTTGGAAGGCGATCTCGGATGTAATCTCTCCAATCTCGCTGTTATCCGGAAATGCTTCCATTTTTGTCTTATGCTCAAACAATAGGGTAAGCATCACCGGGCATTGGGAATGGGAGCCGGACTTCCGCATCCGATGCAAATCTCTTAATACCAGATGTCCCGGATAGAAACGGTTTTGCATCGCTTCAATCAGCTGATCACGGCCCTTTAAGCAATAATCAGTAAAGGTTGCCGCTTCAAAATCAAAAGGAAAAGGAACCATTTGAACAAAGCATCCCAGAATATCCTCAGCCTGCTCATGCATATCGAAGCGGTTAAAACTGATAAGCCCCATTAAAAAGTCCTGCGATTTAGCGAAATTACGCAAAACATAAGCGAACGCAATAGTAGCAACGATTGACGGGGTTATGCTCTTCCGGTTGGCAAAGGACTTAATTTTTCCCCAATCCGCTGCAGATAGCTTAGAGAGAAATGCATCTTTTGGCGTTTGGGTGCCCGGCCGGACTTTGCTGATGGTCGGCAACTGAAGAGGCTGTGGAAATTTTGGAGTCCTTGTCTCCCAATAGGCCTTGGACCTCTGAAAAAACACCGATTTATACGCATCGTTGGAAGCTTTCACGTAATCCCTAAAGGAAAATTTTAATTCAGGAAACTCCTTATTGGGGTCTTTCAGAATCTCAAAAAATTCATTGGTTATTACAAGCCGGCTTGGAAAATCGTAGATGAACAAATCCATCCTCCAGCACAAAACCAGTGTATCTTCTGGAAGAATAAGAACAACCAAGTCAAACAACGGCCATTGATTAACGTTTCCTGGTTTAAATACAAGGAATTTATGTTCTTCTTGTACAAGCTTCTCTATTTCAAGCGGAGAGTGTTGCCGTAAATCCTTTCTGACCGCATTAAATGGAGGAACCTCCCGCAAAACCTGCTGCTCCTTACTATTGACCATTTGTATGCGAAGTGCGTCGTGGCGCGCAATCAGCTTTTGAAATGCATTATCTATTCGGTCTATGAATTCAACGTCCGCATTCTGGAATACAAAAGATTGGTAGCAGTTAGATCCGGCGGTCATGTCAAAATATCCTGATCTCCCCATTAGATGAACCTGTTGGCTGCTGCACAGTTCAAATGGTTCAAACCTGCTGTCAGGATCTAAAGAAATGTCCAGAAAAGGATCCTCCACAACATCCTTGTGCTGCAATAGTTGTTCTTCTCCTTTGCGGAGCAAAAGTTTGGCAAGCTTCAATTTATCCGAGGCTGACATAGTAGTATTCACAATTTAATCCCCTTTCATAGTGATTCACCTTGATTAATCCAATACTGCAAGTTCTAGTTCTCCTTCAGACATCCCCTCAACAAAAGAAGCCAACATATAATTTGACAATTCGGTAATGGTTTTATTGTTGAAAAGACCTGTAAGATTAATATCCAGCCCTAACGTATTTCTAAGCTTGGAAACCACACGGATCGCTGACAAAGACCCCATACCGTAATCCAACAGATTTCCAATCACACTAATTTCTTCGACTCCCAGTACAGTAGAAATCACATCGTGTATAGCCTGTTCCAACTCGTTTTGCGGTCTTATCATTGCTACATGACTTACCGCTTTAATTGGCGAGAACTGCGGCAAAGCTTTCCGGTCAGTTTTACCACTTGGATTTAACGGAAACTCACTAAGCAACAATAGTTGCTCAGGAATCATGTAAGCCGGCAGACTGTTAGAAATATGACGTAATATATCTTCCTCATTTAAGGAGTTAGACGAATCTCTGACTAGAATATGTGCACCTAATGAATTACCTCCAGCATTGTTTCTGTAGATAGACACCAGCGCTTCCTTCACTGCAGGATGGGAACGCACAGCTTCTTCAATCTCACCTAATTCGATACGTTGGCCATTGATTTTGACCTGATGATCCATTCTTCCTAAAAATTCAATTTCGCCGGACTCGGTATATCTGCCTAAGTCCCCCGTTCTATAAAGCATGCCGCCATTTTCCAGGAAAATATCCTCGATAAATTTCTCTTTGTTCAACTCGTCACGATTAAAGTATCCAGCGCCGACCTGCACACCGCCAATTAGAATTTCTCCCGGAATACCTTTCGGAACAATATTTAACATGGCGTCAACCAAATACATTTGTGTATTGGCAACTGGATATCCAATTGGAACAAAAGTTGATTCATCGTTTGGATTACATCTCCAGTATGTGACTACGACAGCAGTTTCTGCTGGTCCGTATAGATTACTCAATTGGGCATTCATTTTCTGATAAAAGTGTTTTTCATGCTCTTTCGTTAGTGCTTCGCCAATGCAGATCACATGTTTTAAGGAATTGATCTTCTCAATCAACGGCTCTTCCAGAAAAATAGAAAGCATGGAAGGAACAAAATGTACAAGGGTAACTGCTTCCTTCTTAATCAATTCCGCCAGGTAAGCCGTATCCTTATGTCCTTCGGGTTCCGTAATAATAACTCTGGCTCCGCTCATCAGAGGCTGAAATATTTCGCACAAAGATACGTCAAAGCTGAAAGGCGTTTTCTGGAGAACGCTGTCTTGTTCGCCTAAATGATAATTTTCATTCATCCAAAGCATAAAGTTGCTTATCGCGCAGTGCCGGTTAATGGCTCCTTTAGGCTTGCCCGTAGAACCAGATGTATAAATCATATAAGCATAGTTGACACTATCTATAGACACATCCGGATTAATGTCCGGCATTCCGGCGAATTGCTCCCGTTCACTATCAAGACAAATAATAGAAATATCATCTGCAGGTAGAACACCTATAGAAGACTGGTCACTGAGCAGGAGCCTGATCTTTGAATCCTCGAGCATATGCAACAATCGGCCTTCCGGATAAGAAGGATCAATGGGCACGTAAGCCGCACCTGCTTTAAGAATTCCATAAATGCCTTCAAACATGGCGAAAGAACGATTAAGCGCAATCCCGACAAAGTCGTTAGCCTTGATACCTTTTCCGATCAAGAAGTGCGCGATCTGATTGGCATTTCGGTTCAGTTGAGAATAAGTCATGGAATCCTCGCCATACTTTAAGGCAATCGCATCAGGAGTACGTTTGACTTGTTCTTCAAACCAATGTTGCAGCGGATGCGACAAATCATAAGGAGCGTATGAACGATTAAAGCTATACAACAGTTCTCCGCTTTCTTCTGGAGATAATATTGAACCCGAAAAAATAGGGGTGTCGCAATCTTCCGCCATTTCATACAGAATCCTTTCATAATAACCTGCCAGGTTTTTAATCCGCTGCTCATCATAAAATTCAGGATGATATCTTAAGTATGCTAGAAGGTTACTGGAATTTCCATCCAGCGAAAAGGCAGCCATTAAAGAAAAATTGGTTTTTTCATAGAGAATCTGATCAATAACTTTTACATTAGATAATTCGTCTATTTGTGTGGTGGTGTGAAAATTAGTAAAGTTGAAAATAGTATCTGTAAGTGTATCCTTCTTAGTTGCAGCAAGAATTTGTGCAAAAGGATATCTTCTTGCCTTGATCTGGGAAACTTCTTCGTTAATTACTCTGGAAATCATTTCACGATAGCTCTCCTGTTGCAGCTTTAATCTGATAGGGAGTGTATTCAGGAATAACCCCAAAACATTTTCCCCATCCGTTTCTTCAAGACGACCATGGCTTACATGTCCAGTCAGCACATCTTGGGTACCACACGCAGCTCCCAAGGCTCTTAAGTGGGCTGTCATTAACAATGTTTTAAGAGGAACACGAAGGTCTCCGGATAAGCGCGAAAGCTTTACAAAAGTTTCTTGAGTAATTATGATTTTCTCCATTTTTAATCCATGGTCATTTTCTGTAACTTCCGCTAAGCGTTTCGATGTAGGCAGCGTGGTTACCTCCGAGTCCTCCAAATATCTCCTGAAATAAGACGTTAGTTCCTCGTCATCGGTACTCTCCCGTTCCTTCTTTATAAATTCTCCGTATGTCGACTTAAGATTTGATCGGGTTCTAATCTTCTCATTCATCAACAAATCAGAAAAATTCTCCAGGACCTCAATCAAAAGCTTCCCAATACTCCATCCGTCCAGAATGGAATGATGGAAACTCAATGTCAGTTGAAAGGATTGTTCAGAACGCTTCATTAGAAAAACTCTTATTAGCTGAGAAGTTTCCAGAATGAAACGCTGATTCTTCTCAGTATCAACAAATGCCTGTAAAAAACCTTCCTGTTCTTGCAAGGACAGTCCGGAGATATCTTGATCCTCACCGAATACTTCTCCCGTCTTCTCCAACACCATTTGAAGCGGTTCACTGTATTCACTTAGCTGTACAATGGTTCGAAGCACAGGATGCCTATCAACCATCCTATAAAATGCCTGTTTAAAATCCGCAAACCGAGGAGATGCCTGAATGTGATAACTGAACACGTCATGATACGTTGAATTTTGTCTTCCAAACTCACTGTGATAAATCATTCCCTGTTGAAGTACGGATAAGGGGTAAGCATCTATAATACCTTCCGGTAAATCAGCTTTATCTTTCTTTGATAAGAGTGAGAACGGGGTGTATCCTCCCATCTCTATCCGGTCCCTGCTAAGTGAAGCATGTGTGGCGAGTTCTTGAACCGTTTGATAGCGGAATATATCAGACACTTCAAAATGCAAGCCCGCTTCCTTAGCCTTAGCCACAATCTGCAAGGCTACTATAGAATCTCCACCGACATCAAAGAAGCCATTCGTGATTCCGATTGCAGGAAGTGACAATACCTCTTGATATACATTGCATAATATTTGTTCAATTTCACTTGTCGGCGGCTGAAAGTCTATGAGTTCTTTGGAAATACTTAAGTCGATTGTCGGAAACATCATAAAATCAATTTTCCCGTTTGGGGTTAAAGGAAATTCACTCATAAATATGAAAAATGAAGGAATCATATATTCGGGTAAATTACTGGATACATGTTGCTTTAATTCTTCTCTCAGCTTCTTCTCCTCAGCTTTATGAGTCACATAAGCTATAATCGCTTTGCCTTCGCGGTGATTTACTGCTTTTACCAAAACGTTGTTCACTAAAGGATTCTGAGCAATAACTGACTCAATTTCTCCAAGTTCAATACGGAACCCGCGAATTTTCACCTGATTATCGTTTCTTCCCAGGAATTCAATCGAACCATCGGAGTTATAGCGCGCAAGATCTCCGGTTCTGTATAATTTCGCGCCATCTTCTTTAGAAATAAAATTATCCAGGAACTTTTCTTTGGTGAGCTCGGGTTTACCATAATAGCCTTTGCCTACTTGTACACCACCAATATATAGTTCACCTGGTACTCTCTCTGGAACTGGCATGAAATTGGAGTCCAGAATATAAAGCTGGGTGTTGGCTACTGGAAATCCTATTGGGACGGAATTCATGCTTGTATCCGCTGTGCATGTCCATGCCGATACATCCACTGCCGCTTCAGTAGGTCCATACAGATTAATAAGCATGGATTTCTCAAAAGCATTTAAAAATTTAGCAGCTGTTTTCTGAGGCAACGCTTCCCCGCTGCAGAAGACTTTTCTGACTGATGCAAATCGGCTGGTGTCTATTTCTTTTAGAAATGCTTCCAACATTGAAGGAACAAAATGAAGGACGGAAATTTTTTCACTGTGAATCACATTCAATAGATATGAGGTATCTTTGTGAAGTTGAGGCTCAGCTATTATAAGCTTTGCACCAACCATTAGTGGCAAGAACAATTCCCATACGGACACATCAAAGCTGTATGGAGTCTTTTGAAGAAAAATATCATGCTCATTTAAATCATAATCATCCCTCATCCATAACAACCTGTTTGCCACCGCAGCATGGTGAACGATAGCCCCTTTGGGCTGGCCTGTTGAACCTGATGTGTAAATCATATAACAGTTATCCATAGGACTGAATTCAACCGGCATCAATTGATCTGAGCAATGGTTGATATTATACCAATTTGAATCTAATACAATTGATGGTTTGTCATTTGGAAGTGAGATTAAATCATAGGTATCATCGTCTAAAACCATGATGTCAGAGGAGGAATCCTCCAGTAAATAATGCAGCCGTTCTCGAGGATAATCCGGATCAATCGGAACATATACCGCCCCTCTCTTGATTGTACCCAGCAAAGCAACAATCAGAGCCAGAGATCTATACATGCAGATACTTACAAAATCCCCCTTAGATACACCTTCTTCAGCTAAACGGTTTGCCATTTGATTAGATAGATTCTCCAGTTGCTGATATGTAAGCGTCTGATTTTTAAACTTAACTGCTACCTCATCCGGTTTTCTTTTACTTTGTTCTTGGATATAAGAATAGATCGGAATGCTTAAGTCGTAATCGAAAAACGTATTGTTTCTTTCGTAGATTATTTCTCTGATCTCATTTTCTTCCATAAGGTGTAGCTTGGATAAATTTTCATTTGGACTAGAAATAATTTGATCCAACAATACACCGAACCGCTTCATAAATCCTTCAATTGTTTTTTGTTTAAATAAAGAGGACGAATATTCCCAATGCTCTTCAAATCCGTCAGGGGTGTCAACAATAGTCAGTGTTATGTCAAACTTAGAGGAGGTTGAGGATAACGGTTTAGAGAAGACATCGATATAAGGCAGCACTAACGGCTTTGGTTGCTCATGAAATACAAACATTGTCTGAAAAAGGGGAGTATAGCTAGTGCTGCGTTCTACCTTTAAAGCATCAATTAACTTATCGAAGGGAACCTCTCCGTTAGCCGCGGCATCCAGTACTCTATCTCTGACTTCTAAAATTAATTGTTTAAACGTCAAATCTTGTTCGAAATTTGTAGCAATTGCAACGGTATCAGCGAACATTCCAATAATATCTTGTGTTTCTGCATTCTTTCTGGCTGTAACCGGGGTTCCGACAGCAAACCGCTTTTGATTAGAATACTTAAATAAAAAAAGCTGAAATGCAGCCATCAGAGTCATATAAGAACTGACTCCAGAGTCTTTTCCGATTTTTTGAATAGCCTCTTTTACTTTCAGGCCTCTGTTGATAATTAAAGTGTGACCTTCGCTTTTTCTAAGGGTTTTCCTATTGAAGTCAAACGGAAGCTCCAGAAGATGGGAAACATCACTAAATTCCTCTACCCAATAATCTAATTGCTTCTTAAACCGGGTTTCTTGAATAGTATTTCTTTGCCAAAGTGAATAATCAGCATATTGAACCTTTAATTCCGGTAGCGAAAGCTCCTGTTCTGATATATATTGACTGTACAATATCCCTAACTCATCAAGAAATATCTGAATGGATCTGTTATCTGAAATAATATGGTGGATGCATAAGCATAAATAGTGCAATTGGTCTTCCAGGCGCACAAGAATCAATCTTGCCAGGGGGCCTTTGGTAAGATTGAACGATTGATTGAATTTCTCTTCCAACAATTTTGTTGCCTGCTCTTCTTTATCAAAAGAATCAATTGTTCTTAAATCATACATTTCCAGTGGAACTCTCTTATCGCTATCTACTATCTGTGTTACTTTTGAACCGGTTAAACTAAAGGTGGTTCTCAGGGATTCATGTCTTTTTGAAAGATATTCAACACCTGCTTCCAATGCATCCCGGTTCAATTTCCCTTTGAGGATAAGGGCACCTCCAATGTTGTAGGTGCTGGAGTTTTTCTCAAATTGATCGAGAAAAAATAATCGCTGCTGCGCAAATGAAGAATAGAAATTATTAGAAGTTCCTTCTCTTTTCTGAGCCACAATGGAACCAATCGGATTTTCGGCATGTCTCTGTTTTCTTCGTTCGATAATATCATTTAGTTTTAATTGTTTGTCCTGATCCGTTAGCTTGTTCATACAAAACACCTCTTCCACTTGAAATAAAACAGTTAGCTTCAGTTGCCATGAAGACTAATCACGAATATTATGATTCTTCTAAAATCATTTTTTAAATATTATCCAATATATTATTACTAAAAATGTTTTTTCACTTTTTTATTGTTTTAAGCCATTCATTCCTCTGATATTGAAGCTGAGAAATGTTCTAGTAGTAACCATCAAACAGAGTTCCTACGGCTTTAGTGGCAGTTCATTAGTACTAATAACACCTGATCCAGTAGTTATAGTAGGTGTTACTACACCAAGCATAAAAACCATAGTCACTATAAGCAAAACTACTCTCCATTTCCCTCTCATTTTCTATCCTCCCGAACATTTTTTTGTATATTTATTACTATATAGGAATTTTGTTGACTATGGTTTAATCATATTCCAGTTAAATACATATAATATTCCAATTTATCCCTGATTTTCTTTTCTGGAAAGTATAATATATACTAATAAGAATATTTTTTGGATGGGGGCTTTTTTACGTGTCTGCAAAAAATAAAATGGATTTGAAGAACATAGGGGAGAATATACGCATAATTCGTAAATCAAAAAGAATTTCGCAAAAAAAATTGTGCCAGGGAATTTGTTCTCAAGCACAATTAAGTAAAATTGAAAATGGGGAATTAGAACCACAAGCATCAATGTTATATTTTCTTGCTGATAGACTGGGTGTAAATATTAATCATCTATTCAGTTTGGGGCAAACAGATCGTTTTGATTATGTTACTGACCTTTATGAATTAATTGAGGAATATACAAATAACCACGAATACCAAAATCTATATGATCTCATCCGATCAGAGAAAAATAACCCGTTGTTTCAAAATAGTAAATATCAGCGATATCTTTCTTGGCATGAGGGAATATGTATATACTATCTTGATCATAATTTTGAGCACGCCTTAAGTTATATTCAGAATTCAATAAATCAGGAGTTCATGACCGAACAAGATATTCAGATGTTGAATAGCATTGGAGTATTGTACTGCGAGGAATATCGACTAGAGGAAGCCCTTGCGTATTTTGAAAATGGTCTTCAATATTATTATAAACTTCCTGTTCAGTCAAATCATAAAATTTTGGTAAGGATTTTATACAATTACGCAGTAACACTAACACGTCTTCAGCTCTTTGAAAAATCCATAAAAGAATGCCATACAGCTGTAAATGTATGCTTGAAGCATTATTCAACATTTTCATTGGGTGAATTATTCTATCATATCGGCTATAACTATTCTCTTATTAATGAAATTACCAAAGCAAAATCTTATTATGAAAAATCAATTTCTCTTTTCGAAATAACAGATAATCCGATATTTGCTCAACATGCGATTAATAAAATAAGTGAGTTAAATTCAGATATCCATACCAATAAATCTAAGGTCAATTAGGCGTTGCTTTTCCCTCACGGATTAAACCATGTCCCCGCAGATCCGTCAATCCAAGACAACTGGGTTCTGCCGCCATGTCTAGCGTCTTATCCGGAGTGACTCAAAAGCCGAATGAATTTTATTGCAAAAATACTTTTCTGAACAGCTCCTCACTGCTTGCGCTCCTTCCTGCTCGTGTTTTTTCACAAGCTGACTTAACACAAAAATCTTTCTGCATATATAATAATAAAAGCAACTCATCCGAAGACAAGTCACTTTCAAAAGACCATTAGTGATTCAAAATGGTGAAATCCCATCTGTTTGGGATCATTTCCACTAATGGTTCGAGTATAACAAATCTTCCTTAAGCTTTCAGATAATGCGGAGGTTTATCAATTCCAATTTCTTAACTCCGGCTAAGATAAGTGCAAGGTATCTTCGTACTGTGCATCAAAGCTCGGTCGAATGAATAGCATTCGGCAATCTCGCAAGTTGGAATAAATAACATTCAATTATAAAATCTAACAAAGGTGGTGTTTACAATGAAGCTAATACAATACATGCTGCTTGGATCATTCGGCATCGTCACTATCTTATTAGGAATTATCATTATCAAGACGTTACTTAAAAGAGGTTTACCGAGTAATAATTACACTCCATTTGACTACATCACTGCTCATTCGCTTGTTGAGTTTCACGATGAGAAAAAAGAGATAGAAGAAAATGCGGAACACGGTGATGATAAAGACAAAAACATCATTTCGTTATCAAAACGATCTTCTCTTCCCTAATGCGCAATATGCGTCTACTCTTTATTACGTCCATCTGTTCGACCCCATATCCGCCCAGATCCATTATCCTCGCAATTACTAGCCATATAGTTTCATTCATCGTAACTTAATAAAATCGCTTATAATCGTTCGCTTCCTGTTTAAGTCTTTCTATGTATAGTGCCTTTTGTTTTTTAGCTGCACGCTGCGCCCTAGCAGTTTCTTTAATCATATTATTAACTGTAATTCCAAAAATACGGTTACCTATACCCCTCCGGATTATGTAATAACAGCATTATACTTATCCAAATTATAACATCAAGTTTCTAATGTTTTACAGAGGAATCCGACTTTCCACATAGTTCTTTTGGACTATACGCCTTTATTTCGACAAAAAAGAGCCTGTCAAAAGACAGACTCGATACTCTCAACGCTTCGCCTTATAAAACTCATGATACAGCTTCATGAGTGCCCTCTTCTCAATCCGCGACACGTAACTCCGCGAGATCCCCAGATCCTTCGCAATCTCCCGCTGCGTCCGCTCTTCCCCACCTGTATCCAAACCAAATCGCCCTACCACGACTTCCTTCTCGCGTTCATCGAGAATATCCAGGTTACGATATATCTTGCTCTTCTCAATCTTGAGGTCTACTTCCTTAATCACATCATCTGCCTCGGAACCAAGAATATCGATAAGCGTAATCTCGTTCCCTTCCTTGTCTGTCCCAATCGGATCGTGCAGGGACACGTCTTTCCGGGTCTTTTTCAGCGAGCGAAGATGCATCAGGATTTCATTTTCAATACAACGAGCAGCAAATGTCGCAAGTTTCGTCCCCTTGTTTGGCCGATAACTTTCGATTGCTTTGATTAATCCGATAGTACCGATGGAGATAAGATCCTCCATGTCTTCGCCGGTGTTGTCGAATTTTTTGACTATATGGGCAACGAGCCGCAGATTATGCTCAATTAGCAAATTTCGTGCTTTAGCGTCCCCCTCGGCCATCATCCCTAAGTATTTGCTCTCATCCTGCTCCGATAGAGGCTGGGGAAAAGCATTGTTCCTTACGTAAGATACCAGCAGCGTCAGTTCTTTGATCAGCAGCGCAATCGTGCTTATGATTCCAGGCAACTTGGCGACACCTCCCGCACATGTACAATGAAACCGATCTGCAAGCGAGAACTACGGGTTCATGGTCCTTTTATTGTATGTGGGTAGATGCCTAGAAGTGCATGTACGGGTAAAATAGGTACGGGCTCCCTTACATTCTGAGCAGCTCACGGATATCCTCTTCCGACAGCCGTGTGTTCTTATTCTCGCCGGCTTCAATCACTTCTTCTATTAAATCCTTTTTGCGCTGCTGCAGCTCAAGAATTTTCTCCTCTATGGAACCTTCTGTGATCATCCGGATCACCTGAACGACATTTCGCTGTCCCATGCGGTGCGCTCTGCCAATCGCTTGCTCTTCTACTGCCGGATTCCACCACAGGTCATATAAAATAACAGTATCTGCTCCGGTCAGATTGAGGCCCGTTCCGCCTGCCTTGAGCGAGATTAGGAATACTTCTCCTTCTCCTTCATTGAAACGCCTGCACAGCTCCACCCGCTCCCTGGCCGGAGTCGAGCCGTCGAGATAAAAGGGCTCCACACCCGCATCCACCAGGCTCTGCCGGATCAGCTCCAGCATGCTGGAGAACTGCGAGAACACCAGCATTCTTTTTCCCGAATCGCGGCATTCCTGCACAGTTTCCAGCAATTGCGCAAGCTTGCCTGAGCCGCCCGTATAATTCTCGATGAACAATGAAGGATGGCAGCAGATCTGCCGCAGACGGGTGATCCCCGCCAGAATCTTCATCCGGCTCTTTTGGTAGCCTTCGGTTAGCAAATCCTGTTCGGTATCGTCACGTAGCCTGGATAAGTATGCGAGATACACTTGCTTCTGCTCATCCAGCAGTTCTGTGCGCTGCACGGTATCGATGCGGTCCGGCAGCTCCTCCAGCACATCTTTTTTGAGCCGCCGCAAAATAAAAGGAGATACGATACTGGCGATGCGTCCGGCAGGCAGCTCCTTAAAGGTCGAGCGTCCGGCAAACAGCGACGGGAATACTGTACTGAAGATAGCTTCCAGCTCATCCACCGAATTCTCAATCGGTGTTCCAGTCAGGGCGAATTTCCGGCCAGCCATAATAGATTTAACGGCCTGGGCTGTTAGGGAAGCTGAATTCTTGATCGCCTGGGCTTCATCCAGGATTAGCGCATGAAAGTTGGTGCCGGAATACAGGTCAATATCTCTCCGGAGCAGCGGGTACGAAGTAATAATTACATCCGCTTCCTCCATGGCTTTACTCTCCAGCAGTCCGCTGCGCTCCTCCTTCTGCCCTGCCGCTACCAGCACTTTAACCTCTGGAGCAAACTTGGCAAATTCATTCCCCCAGTTATAGGTCAAGGATGCCGGACAGAGAATCAGCACCGGAGCTTTCACCTGCACCTCAGTCTCCAGCTCAGCCAGCTCGGAGCAGATATAAGCGATACTCTGAATGGTTTTACCCAGTCCCATATCATCCGCCAGAATCCCGCCGAATCTGAACTTCGACAAGGTCTTCATCCACTGGAAGCCTCTGACCTGATAGTCACGGAGCACAGGCTTAAGCTCAGCCGGCAGCTCGAACTCCAGACTGTCCGGTTCCCGCAGCTGCTCCAGGAATACCCGGAGAGACTTGCCCCACTTCGTATGCTTGAACCCCTGCCCCCGCTCCGGAAGCTGCAGCGCCTGAACGGAAGGCAAGCGTATCACGGATTGCTTCAGCTCTTTCCGCTTTAGATTCAGCCGCTCGGCCACATTACCGAATTCGCTGAAGCTTTCATCTGCAAGGGACAGAAAGGCCCCGCTGCTAAGCCGGACATATTTCTTTTTCTCCACAATAGCCTGCATGACGCGAACCGTCTCCTGTTCATCCAATCCCTCCAGCTCAAACGAGATATCCAGCCAGTCCAGGCCCTCATTTAAATTCGCTTTGACTTTGGGATAAGATTTACGCGCCAGCACAAGTCCCTGAACAGCCGGGGTAACCAATAGTTCTGCATAGTCTTCCAGCACTGGAATAACCTCATATAGCGCCTCATAAAGAACCGGTTCACTTATTGAAGCCCAGTGCTGCCGCTCCCGCCTGAGTGGAGAATTATCCAGAACCGCAATGATCTTATTTTCCTGCTGAACATTTCTGATCAGGATCTTCTGCTCGCGGACTGCGTCATCAGGTTTCTCTTCCAGCGGGTTGATAATAATCTCCTCATAATGGAATTCCAGCCGAAACGTCAATATGCCATCCGCATAATCCAGATACAGCTTTGCCTGCATGTCCGGTTCCACAATCCGCTCGCTTACTGCCTGCTCCACCCTTACTTTCCCTAGCTTTCTTAAGGCTGGCAGTACCTGCTGAACGACCGATTCGATTTGTCCGGGAGCGATCTCAATATTCTGCGATGCCGCAAACTGCTGTTTTAATAGTGAAAGCATGCTTATAACATCACTGTTCATTGAATATATCTTCCCGTTCATGATCACAGTGGAGTAGTCCGGAAACAGCATCAGATGATCCAGTGCTGAAGCTGACAGAACATAGTCCTGTCTCTTCCCTGGTCCAATCATAAATTCAAGCGGAGGCGCCTCTTCTGCAAGCTCAGCCCGAATTCCCGGATTCTCCGATCCCCCCATAATGACATTCACCTCCGGAAAAAGCAGTTTAAGCTTGTCCCAGGCCAGCGGGGTGACGACAATTGTTTTCCCGTCCTTTAAGGAGTTATTATAATAGCTGGGGAGATCATTTCTATAAATTTTCTCAGTGTTTTTCATTAGAATCAGCAGTTCAAGGAATTTCATATCCGCAGGATTAATGTGCTGGTTTTCAGCATCAAAGGTAAATATACTCTTGAAGTATAACGGCTGACGCTGCTCGAAATGCTCTAGAAACTCGTTTATTTTGGACACTACATACAGACGTTTGATTCCCACACGCATTTCAACGGAGAATCGCGGACTGCTGCTGTAACCATTAACGTTAAGCGTGAACTCAAACTGCAGCGGCTCTGCAAGACCGAATAGCACAGGCTCACTCTCACGGTTAAGAACCGATTTCTGAAAAGAAGAAATAAGGTGCTCCGTCTGGTTGTATTTGGACTTGTTTACGCGTCTGGATGGAGCAGCTTGTGCATCGGCAGGCTCCTTAATCTGCTGCATGTGTATAGCAATAAGTGTTGCCGCTACATGTTTACAGCAGCTATAGTTCTCATAGGCAGGACAAGAACAGGCTGCTTTGAAGGTATCGGTACGGTCATAAATATCAATATTCACCTCATATACTTTCCTTCCCTTCACCTGTGCTTCATAGCTGCTATCGCCCGGGTAAAAGGTAAGGCTGCGGACACACCCCTGTTCATAATAAGACTTCCCCCGGTTATAAAAGTCAGTCCCGCAGAAGTCTCTAATGGCTCTCATAGTAATCTTCATAATAATCACCTTCTCAATATAAAATTCACCTTCATAATATATAGCTAATCACTAGGCATCGCACCCTTCCTGCCATTATCATAACTCCAGGCAACAACTGTGGCGCTGTCCCGGCCTAACTGCTGATGCACATCTGTCAATACATCTTGTACACACTTCTCCAGCTCCTCTTCACCTGCAAAAGCAACATAAAGCCTGCGCGGGTCCTCAAGTACTCTTGCTCCCACCTCCAACAGACCGTCCGTAGTCATCACGATTACGTTATGGCCCTGCCGCAGCTCACGGATTCCGGAAGAATAGCAGGCAACCGGCTGGTCGAAGGGGTTCACGAATCCGATCCATTCATAGTAATTGCGCTGGTTCAAAGCATATTGCCCGCGGGCGGCCAGCTCCGGATGAAGCAGATACAGCGAATTATCTCCTACAGAGAACCACCAGATGTAATTCTCCATACGCACGCTAATCAGACACGCGGTCTCTCCTGTAACCTGTCTGCACTTCCTTATGAAATCCTCCGACTTGAAAATAGACAACAGAAATTCCTCCAGCGCATGAAACGCCTGATGTACCGGCAGCGAGAGAAGCCTGATAATTTCACCTGCTTCACTGTCGATCGTGCGGATCATCAGTTCCGCGCTTTCTGCAGTATTATGGGCATCCAGAAGCATGACAAATTCCCAGCCGCCGCCTGGTTCATTTAATACATAGGCACCATCCTCATTCTTATCAGCACCTGCTGCCGTGTTCCCGCCGTAACGGCCGATCACCGTACTCTTATATGTAACTGTTACCGGATTGTCGAGATGCATCTCGTCACCGCCCGTCCAGCTGAACTTAAATATCTCCTGTTCCATCCTGACTCTCCCCGCCCTTCCTAGCAGATTCTATGTTTATATGATTATACACTTTCTCTATCTAACCCGGTCACGCCAAAAAAGAGACCAGCACCCTGCTGCGTCTCTTCGTAATGTGAACTCTTTTGCTATATACGCTTACTCTCCAGCAACTCTGAACAACGCTGCTCCATGGGGCGGAATGGCTGCAGTCAGTGTATCTTCGAGCAGGCCCGTTTGCTTCCCGGTCCACAGCTCCTTGGCCTTAACCCCGCTGCCCACTCCCAGATCGGCAATAGCTACAGACACTTCCGCCAATAGCTCGCCTGTGTTAAACAAAGCTACGAACCGCTCGCCTTCAGGACCTTCGGCTAGCCACACAACCTGATCGCCATCACGGCTGAGCTGCCGGGCGCCATAACTGTGACGGTGCATATTCAGCACGTCCTGGTTCGTCAGGAGGGACAGTGTCCACTCATCGTTATCGCGCATCTCACCACCGAACATGAGCGGGGAACGGAAGAGGGTCCATAAGGTCATCATCGTTACTTGCTCGTCCTTCGTAAAGTTCGTCCAGCGGTCATGCTGCACACCGCGTATTCCGATACGCCCAAGCGGCAGCATATCGCAATCCGGCCAGCAGCCGGGTTTAGGCCGGCCTTCCCAAGTGGAACAGCGGTCGAACATATCCAGGAGGAGCGGCCAGCGGTCCCAGAAATCATCCGTCATTCTCCATACATTCGCGTGGTTCTCCAAGAAGTCAGCATGCTTCACAGGTGCAGGTCCCGGCGACAGGCTCAGCACAATGCTGCGGCCAGTATAGTCAATGGCTTTGCGGATCAGCTCGATCTCGGCCAGATGGGGGCCGCCATGCAGCCAGGAATCTGCGATATCATCCACCTTGATGTAATCGACATCCCATGAAGCGTACAGCTCGAACAAAGAATTGTAATATTCCTGGGCACCTTCCTTGGAAGCATCTACACCATACATATCCGTGTTCCAGCCGCAGAAGGAACAGGTATGTGCGATATCGCGTGCAGTCACCGCCGTTCCCTTGATGGGTGTATTGTCGTGAACCGCCTGACGGGGAATACCGCGCATAATATGAATTCCGAACTTCAGGCCAAGACTATGTACATAATCAGCTAGCGGCTTAAACCCAAGACCGCCTTCTGCCGAAGGGAAACGGTTCACCGCAGGAATCAGCCGGGAATACGCATCCGTCTCCAGCCGGACAAAAGGACGATACTGGTCTGACACGGCCCCGGGCTCATACCACTGAATATCAACCACAATATATTCCCAGCCATACTCCTTCAGGTTGCGGGCCATGTATTCAGCATTCCCCCGTACCTCTGCCTCCGTCACCGAAGCACCATAGCAATCCCAGCTGTTCCAGCCCATTGGCGGTGTAGGGGCGAATTCCCAATGATTCATAAGTTATGTGACCTCCATTCGTGAATGAATTGTATTTTATTGTGGATACAGAATCATTGTATCGGCTATTCCTGTCTGTTTCCACCGTAAAATCGATTCACAAATAGCACAAAATTGCTGTCCGAGGTCAATCCACCTTCGCCCCGTAGGAACGCATAAACAGAGCAGCCTGTTCCAGATCCATCCGCGCGCCTTTCACATCCAGCGCCTTCAGGTCAACCCCCTCCAGGTTCGCCCCCCGCAGGTCGGCCCCTGCAAGCTTGGCCCGGCTCAGTGATACCCGCTCCAGATTGCAGTCCCTTAGATCCGCCTTCGTCAGGTCGGTATCGGTGAAGTCAGCCTCGAAGAAGCGCACTCCGCGCAGGTCCTGCTTGCTCAGATTGGCATGCCGCAGATTCGTGTACGACCAGTCTCCCCCGTCAATCGTAATGCCGTCCACCTGGGCGCCGGAGAAGTCCGAGCCGGTCATTTTGCAGGCGATAAATTTGGAGACGAAGAGATTCGCGCCGTTAAACTTGCAATTCTCAAAAGCGGATTCGTTATGAATCGAGGAGTTCAGGCTGACACCCTTGAAGTCGCATTCAATGAACCGGCAGTAGCTGGTATCAATCTCCTCCATAGAAGTGTTCATAAACGTGCATTTCTCAAAAGTGCAGCTGATCAGTTCACCATAACGCAAATCCTGCCCGTCAAAATGGACACGGGTAAATTCGCGGTCTTTATATTGATACATGGGTTAACCTCCGGTATATAGTATTTATTGTGTACAAAAAACTTGGCGGCCCTCACCAGAGAACTCCCCGGAAAAGACCGCCGATGCTTATTAAAATTATGTTCCGTCTCTATTATAGAACGCTTTTAGCCTTCCTGGTCAGTCTGGCCCTATCCCTTGTTCTTCGCCTGAGCAGCCTTCCGCCGCGATTTGCTCTTATCATTCTTTAATTGAAGCTTCTCTTCAGCAAGCCTTGCATGCTCTGCCTCCCGCTGCTGTTCCCGCAGGAGCTGATCTGCTGCCCGCTGCGCTGCTTTTAACTGCACTTCCTTGCCGATCTGAGCCTGCAGCACCGGATCAAGAAGGCGCAGATGCTGCTCAAAAGCCTCCGGGTACAAGAAGCTTTTCTCGCCCGTATCTCCGGAGAAATCAATGATAATCCGCTCTTCCACATGACCTACGACAGTTCCCGCTCCATATTTGCTATGCTCAACCTGCATCTGGATTAAGTTCATCTTCTCACCATCTCTTGGTTCAGATATTTGCCCGTATAGCTCTTCTCATGCACCGCAACCTCTTCAGGAGTTCCTGTACAGACGATCTCTCCCCCATCCGCACCGCCCTCCGGGCCGAGATCAATAATGTAATCAGCATTCTTGATCAGCTCCAGATTATGTTCAATGACCACTACGGTGTTGCCGGCATCGGTCAGGGAATGCAGGACATCAATTAACTGGTGTACATCGGCAAAATGCAATCCGGTCGTCGGCTCATCCATCACATATAGCGTGGAGCCGGTAGCCGGCTTAAGCAGCTCTGCCGCCAGCTTCACCCGCTGCGCCTCGCCGCCTGACAAGGTCGTGGAGGATTGGCCCAGCTTGATATAACCGAGGCCAACGATGCAAAGAGCCTCAAGCTTTTTACGGATCTTCGGAATATTGCCAAAGAACTGGACGGCTTCCTGAGCGGTCAAGTCCAGCACATCCGCGATGCTTTTACCTTTATAATGCACCTCAAGCGTCTCCCGGCTGTATCTCCGTCCTCTGCAGATGCTGCACTGCACATACACATCCGGCAGAAAATGCATCTCCACCTTGATCAGTCCGTCCCCCGCACAGGCTTCACACCGGCCGCCCTTGATATTGAAGGAGAACCGCCCCGGGCCGTAGGCACGAACCTTGGCCTCATTCGTCAGCGAGAACAGTGTGCGGATATTATCGAATACCCCGGTATAGGTGGCAGGATTAGAACGCGGAGTACGCCCGATCGGCTTCTGATCGATATTAATAACTTTGTCGAGATGCTCTATCCCGTCAATACTCTGATGTTCCCCGGGAATCGTATGAGCCCGGTTAAGTGTAGAAGCCAGCTTCTTGTACAGGATTTCGTTGACCAGACTGGATTTGCCTGAGCCGGAAACCCCGGTCACACAGGTTAACGTGCCTAAGGGAATAGATACCGTAATCCCCTTCAGATTGTTGGCGGCAGCTCCGGTAATAGTCAGCCGTTTGCCGTTCCCGCTCCGCCGCTCTTCCGGGACGGATATTTGTTTACTGCGGGACAGGTACTGGCCGGTGATCGAGCGGGATTCAGCCAGTATATCTTCAAGGGTACCCTGCGCCACAACCTCTCCGCCGTGTATTCCGGCATTTGGACCTATATCGACAATCCAGTCCGCCTGGCGGATCGTATCTTCATCATGCTCCACTACAATTAGCGTATTGCCGAGGTCGCGCATCTTCTTCAGAGCCAGCAGCAGGCGGTCATTATCCCGTTGATGCAGGCCGATCGACGGCTCGTCAAGAATATAGAGGACACCCATAAGACCGGAACCCAGCTGTGTGGCCAGACGAATGCGCTGACTTTCACCGCCTGATAACGTTCCGGCAGCTCTCGAGAGCGTCAGATAATTTAGTCCGACATTATTCAGGAACTGGAACCGGGCATCAATCTCCTGCAGGATGGTACCGGCAATCTCCACATTCGCAGCAGTCAGGCTAAGCCCGGCAATAAAATCTACCGCAGCCTCCACCGGTAAATGGCAGAACTCTGCAATGCTTTTACCGCCGACCTTCACACCAAGCACAACAGGCGACAGACGGTCACCGTGACAATGGGGGCAAGGCAGAACGGACATGTATTCCTCCAGTTCCTTCTTCATCGCTTCGGATGGAGTTTCCCGGTAACGCCGCTCCAGATTATTGACGATTCCTTCGAAGGCTTCTTTGACATAGTTCCGGAGGGCATCACCGGGATGGTGCACTTCAAGCTTCTCGCCGTTAGTCCCGTACAGCAGCGCGTTCATAGCCTCTGTCGGCAGCTCCTGCAGCGGAGTGTCGAAGTCGAAGCCATATTTTTCACCCAAGGCCTCGTAGTACATTTTGCAAAAAGAGTTGGTCTTCACATTACTCCAGCCGTTCGCGATAATCCCGCCGGATTGGATGGAGCGGTTGGTATCCGGTATGATTTTATCCGGATCCACCTTCAGATGTGAACCCAGACCTGTACAGGCCGGGCAAGCCCCTTCATGGTTATTGAAAGAGAACATGCGGGGGGATAGCTCCGGCAAAGACACTTCACAATGCGGGCAGGCGTAGCTCTGCGAATACGTTACCTCTTCACCGCTGGCACTCTGGTGAATGATCACCAAATCCCCGGACAGGGCAAACGCATGCTCCAGAGAATCGGCCAGCCGCTGAACATCCATGTCTTTCACGATCAGCCGGTCGATAACAATTTCGAT
This sequence comes from Paenibacillus phytohabitans, assembly GCF_013141775.1. GTDB lineage: Bacteria > Bacillota > Bacilli > Paenibacillales > Paenibacillaceae > Paenibacillus_AQ > Paenibacillus_AQ phytohabitans. The sequence continues at coordinate 28,580 of NZ_WHOB01000021.1, read as the reverse complement.
GGAGTGCTTTTTATTCTTGTCCAGGGAAATGGGGTCTGTTACATGATGGACCGCACCGTTCACCCGGACACGGACATATCCGCCCAGCTTAGCCTGCTCGAATATATGCTGATGCCCGCCTTTTTTGTTCCGGACCATGGGCGCCAGCACCTCATATTTGGTTCCTTCCGGCAGCCCCGCAATCTGCTCTACAATCTGGTCCACGGATTGCCGCTGAATGATCCGCCCGCAGGACGGGCAATGCGGAGTTCCGATCTTTGACCATAACAAACGTAAATAGTCATAAATCTCTGTTACTGTTCCTACGGTGGAACGCGGATTGCTCGAGGTGGTTTTCTGTTCAATAGCAATGGCTGGCGATAGCCCGTCAATGGCATCCACATCCGGCTTGCCCATCAGTCCCAGGAATTGCCGGGCGTACGATGACAAAGATTCCACATAACGCATCTGTCCTTCGGCGTAGAGCGTATCAAAAGCCAGGCTTGATTTGCCCGAGCCGCTCACTCCGGTGAACACTACTAACTGATTACGCGGAATGTTAAGGCTGATATTCTTCAGGTTATTTTCTCTTGCTCCGCTTACCGTTATATATTGATGCAATAGTAGTCCTCCAGTATTGACCGGAAACCCGGCCATTTCAGTTCATCTGCTGCTCCCAGGCCATTTGATAATAATCACCTATAAATAAATTGTAGCATATGCCTGTCAAGTCTTTTTACCATATAATGTAACTAAGTCGATAATTATTTTCCCCTTCTGTACTTCCCCCTGCTCTGTATGCCAGTACAATCCAGCGCTCGCTTATGAGCAGATAGGATCACAACAAAGTGGCCCCCGGCCGTCATTACGGTCCAGGGGCCACTTTATGTTAGTAGATTGAGTCAACGTTCACTGCCGTCTCTCTCCATGTACTCTATTTTCTCCCGGTTGATCTTGTAAGTCTTTACAGCCTCCAGCGGATTCAAGCTATCGCTAACAAGCAGAAATTCTCTGTCACTATCCCGCAAAAGATGTACCCCGGTTATGATTTCCCCGCCCGTCAGCTTAATACTCACCTTGGAAGCCTTGTAGCGGCTCAGCGCATACCAAGAGTAGAATGGCCGCATGAGCAGTTTGCCGATCACGAAATAGAGAACAACCACGATCAGCAGCAGCGCGTAAACCACCGCCCGGTCCTGCCCGTAGACGAAATAGAGAATATCGAACTGATTCGTCATATTCAGGTTGTAGGTAACAATGAGCTTACCCATCAGCAGCATGCCGAACAGCAGATAGAATAAGACTCCAAGCAGCAGATGAATCAGCAGGATTACGGGGCGGTTAGGCCAGCGCTGCTTATGCATTCCGGAGGTCAGGAAATACGTCACGAGTAGCCCCGCAGCAGTCAGAGAGATTAGCAGTTGATTCCTCATCGGATGAAGTACATACAAGAGTAACCCGTTAATTCCTGCAAAAATGAGAAGTTCAGCCATTATACCTTTAATCCGCTCTCTGCCGCTGATTGCCGGGAGCTGAACAAGAGAGCCACTCTGAAGGAAATCTACGACACACACAATTAACATTAAAATACTAAACCAGGCGACCGTAACGGAGAACGGCACAAGATTCAAATACAGCAACTACTACACCATCCTTATTTTTCCTTAACCATAGCATTCCGGCCGGTCTCCCTGCCGTAACATTCTTCTCCTTCATTATTGTAATAAATGTAATAGATTTCAAACTGAAGAGCTGTAAGAATCAGAAGGAGTTCTGAACACATTTTCACTACTACCGGAGGGTAACCATTTATGCTGTTGCTGGAATCATGCGTTATTGCGTTATTGCTGTCTTTTTCATATAAAATGCTAAAAAAGAGTACAACCGCATCTCGCGCAGCTGACTCTTTTTTTGAATTAACATTTATTTAAGGTCTTGCATGAGCGTTCTTATCTTGGAATAATGACCGCTTACCCGATCGGCCAGGTAATTGTACATTAGCTGATTTTCCGCAAGCTTCGCCATCTCCATATCCAGGTCCACATTATTGCCGTTATTATTCATCGCCGTATAGTCGTTCGTAATCATGCGGTAAGGGATTAAGGGAGCATCAGCATCCTTGATCTGCAGATGTTTGTGATGGGTCTGCTTTATTTCCAGCTCATCCTGAGTGTCATTCTGGATAGCACGCCTGAGTTCCTCCTGGAACTCAACGGTTTTTTTCTTGTAGTTGGGGGTGTCTGCATTGGCTATATTCTCGGCTATCGCTCTGTGCCTTACATTGAGTACATTTAATAGGGATTCGTTAATTTTTGAAGAGCTGCTCTGAATCAAAGTTGAACCTCCTTCTCCGTCCATCAAGCCGTATAGTTTAAATTTTAAATAACACCTTTTTATCTTACAATACCATGACCCAAATATAAAGCAGCGTCCAGCCTGGCACATATTCATTTATGTATAAGAAAAAAAGAGCCACAGCTCATCTACAGAGCCAGCGCCTCTTCCGTAATTCTTTTAATATCAATGGATGACAGTGTTTCTTCATTCACCATATCCGGCAGGATTTCTTCCAGGAAGTAATCCACACATCTCAGCTCAATGTTCTTGATCTTGATCAGGGCATTGCGGTACATCACCACAAATTCCTTCTCTGTGTTCCCTCTTTGCAGCTCGGCAAAAGCTTCATACACCTGATCCATCTTGTCGGCAACTTCCAGAATCAAGCCTTCAATCGACTCGTCCTTGCCCTCGCGCAGCTGATGGTAGAAGATGCTTTTGAACTCATCCGGGATATGCTCCTTGATGAAGTTGTCGATCATGCCCTCCTCGACCTGCTGAATCAGCGACCTTAGCTGGAGTGAGGAGTGCTTCACCGGAGTTTTGATGTCCCCGATAAAAATCTCTCCGTAATCATGGCTGCTCGTAATCTCGTACAGCTTCTTCCAGTCGATCACCGCACCGTGTTTCTCTTCAATATCTGCCAGTGTTTTGGCGTATTGTACGACCTTCCAGGAATGGGCCGCTACGCTGTGCTCCTCGAATTTGAATTTGCCCGGACAGCGGATAATGCGTTCCAGTTCATTCAGTGAGCGAAAATACTTGTGAATTCCCATGAGGCCAGTCCTCCCGTATGTTTATGATAGGCTCCGCTAGAGTACAGTTTAATCCTCCAGTATTAACCCCGAATGAACAACAAGACCTCTTTGTGTAAAAATCCGTGTTTTTCCTGGATTCATCCGTATTTTCCCGGCCTCTCCCCGTCCTATTGCGGTCAGCATCCCCGACTAAGGTCGGGAACAAAGAACAGTCTGCAGGCTGTTTTGCTGCGCGGGATTAATTCGTACAATACATACATAGACAACGCAGTGAACACGCCGCGAACCGGCGATCACCATATAAGAGAGGAAGATTTTCATATGAAAAAATTATACCGTTCCGTAACTGACAGCAAACTTACAGGCTTATGCGGAGGATTGGCACGCTGGCTGAACGTTGACACTACCCTTGTCAGATTGCTCGTAGCCGCCGCTGCCGTATTTAGCTTCGGTACCGTCCTGGTCCTCTATGTCATCGGCAGTGTCATCGTGCCCAAAGAATCCTACGGCGGCTTCACTGACGGTTTCGACTATTAATCACTCGTTCCAGACTACCCAACCCCAACTAAAAAGGAGATCATAACCATGAGTATATTCCAAAGAATCACAACATTAACCAAAGCAGCTATCCACGAGGGACTGAACAAACTGGAAGATCCGATGCTTCTTACCGGACAATATCTGCGGGATCTGGAGGATAAAATCACTGATGCCGAGAGCAAACAGCGTGAATTCAAAGCCGCTGCCAGTGTGCTGGAGCGCCGCATCTATGAATATCAGGTGCTTGCGGAGCGCAGTGAAGCAGAAGCCGTTCAAGCCATGAGCGAAGGCAATGAGCCGGCAGCCCGCGCTGCGGTAATGGCTAAGCTGCGCTATACGGAGAGCGGACAGGAATGCACAGCCGGACTGCAGGAGACTCAGGCCACACTCGCCTCGCTTGAGGTTCAACTGGCGAATGTGAAGGAAGAGCATAAACGCCTCAAAGCCAAAAGAGCAGAGCTGGCGGAACGTGCCCGCAAAGCGGCAGAGATTAAGCAGGCGGCTCAAGCAAGCGCCTCTGGTTCCCCGGCCGGATGCCGCGGCCAGGTATTGAACGCCGGCAGCGCATCCCGCGGCTTCGAACGGATGGAAGATAAGATCGCCATGCAGGAAGCACTGGCCGAGCAATCCGGGCTGACGGCCGCAGCCGCGCCTGACGCTCCGCTGAATAGCGCGGTTGAGGCCGAGCTTGAACGCCTCCGCAACCGCAAATAAGCTGACGGTGTGAAGCCAGCAACAACAATAAGGATGCCTCCCCTTTCATCAGGGAGGCATCCTTGTTGTGCAATGAACTTTGTTCCAAATAGGACTGGACAGGTTAGTCTATGCGAGTATTACAGCAAAGGCTTCGTAAGGCTGTAATTGCAATTGCTTAAAGTCCACATCATCTCTGGAATAGTTGCCGATGATGAATCCGGCCTGACCCAGCTCCGGCAATTCCAGCGTGATTGGCTCCCCGCTGAAGTTGGCCGTCACCAGCCAGGTCTGTCCTTCATAGCGGCGGAAGTACATGAACACTTGATCCGGCACGCCGGTCACCAGTTCGAACTCGCCCCATACAACAATCGGGTTGTTCTTCCGCAGTTCAATCAGCTTACGGTAGCAATGGAACACAGAATCCGGGTCCTTCAGATTCGCCTCCATATTAATTTCCTTATAATTCGGATGTACAGGCAGCCATGGCTCTCCGGCTGTAAATCCTGCGTTACGGGTGGCTTCCCATTGCATCGGGGTCCGGGCGTTATCTCTTCCCTTCGCATTAATGGAATGAATGATAGCTTCCTTGGCATAGCCTTGCCCGATCCGTTCATGATACATATTGATAGCCTCAATATCCTGCGCTTCGCTGATATCCTGAATCGGATAATTAGTCATTCCGAGCTCCTCGCCCTGATAAATGTAAGGCGTGCCCTTCATCAAATGCAGAAGAATGGCGAACATTTTGGCGCTCTGTACACGGTACTGTTTATCATTGCCCCAACGCGATACAATTCTCGGCAAATCATGATTGTTCCAGAATAGACTGTTCCAGCCCTCGTTACCCAGCTCGGTCTGCCATTTCGCCAGCACCTGCTTCAATTCGCTTACATCCAGGGGCTTCAGATCCCACTTCTCTCCCCCGTCCTGCTGATCCAGACCGATGTGCTCGAACTGGAACACCATCGACAGCTCCTTGCGGTCCGGATTGGAGTAGAGCTTGGCTACTTCCGGAGTCGCCCCCCAGGTCTCTCCCACCGTCAGAACATCATGGGCTCCGAAGGTCTCCCGGTTCATCTCCTGCAGATATTCATGAAGCTTCGGACCATTTCCTGTGATCTCCTGATCAGGAATTTTGCCGACCAGATCAATCACGTCCATGCGGAATCCGCCGACGCCCTTATCCAGCCAGAAATTCATCATGTCCCATATCTCTTGACGGACCTTGCTGTTCTCCCAGTTCAGATCCGGCTGTCGGCGGCTGAATAAGTGCAGAAAGTATTGGCCGCTGACTTCGTCAAGCTCCCAGGCCGACCCGCTGAAGGTTGAACGCAGGGCGTTGGGAACGCCGCCGTTGACCGGGTCACGCCAGATATAATAGTCACGGTACGGGTTATCCCTTCCTGTGCGGGCCTCAATGAACCACGGGTGCTCATCCGAGGTATGGTTGACAACCAGATCCATAATAATCCGGATATTGCGCTGCTTGGCCTTCTCGATTAATTCATCCATGTCATTCATGGTTCCGAATTCGGTCATAATATCCTGGTAATCGCTGATATCATAGCCGTTATCGTCATTGGGTGATTTGTATACGGGACTAAGCCAGATTGCGGTAATGCCAAGCTGCTCCAAATAGTCCAGCCTGCTAATAATCCCCCTGAGATCACCTATTCCATCCCCGTCACTGTCTTGAAAGCTTCGGGGATATATCTGATAAATTACAGCGGTCTGCCACCATTTCGTATTGTTCAACCCATTCACTCCTGTAAGCTAAATTTAACTACAACCATGGACCAGATGCGCAGGGACGGCAAAGTGAATCTGGCCGCAACTCCTTGCCCGTGCGGAACCACCTCGTAATCCAGGACAATCACTTTCTGGGCCTGATCATCCGGGCTGGCCGTGTAAATGCATTCTATCGGCTGTTCGATTAATAGTGTGCACACTACACCATTTTGAGCTTCAGGCCGCTGTTTCTTGCCATGCTCCCAATAATCATCTTCAAGCCCGGCAAGATTAATCAGCTGCAGAATCTGATAGCCCGGCTTCCGCTTAATGATCGTCCAGACAGAATTAATATCTCCGTTCGGTGCAAAAGGCACATTGCCTACGAAGGTAATCTCGGTGTTAACCCCGGCGGTATAGGTATACGACACATCTTCCAATTGCGCATCATGTATCAGCACTCCAAAACGCACGATGAAATCATAGTAACGTCTGACCTCAATGGCAAATTCAGGCCGCATCACTGCATAATCGGGATAGTAGGGCATAGTCAGCATTCCATGATCCTCACCCAGCAAGAGGTGATATCCCCCGCTGGCGAATATGGAGGCCATCGTCAGCAGCGCCCCGTTCTCAGCCCACTCCTTGTCATGCCCGGCTTCCGGGTAGAAGGAGGGCAGATAGGCGGAGAGGATCACCGGCTTGTGCGGGTCCAGTGAGCGCGCATGATCGATCAGTCCTTTAAGCTCACGCAACCGGACTACAGGCGGCCATACTTCAATATAAAGCGCCTCCTGATCCGCCGAGGCCGTCTTGTTGATGGGGTAATTACCCACATTATTGAAAATAACCCCTGCCTCTGCCTTGATTTCCTTCACGGCCGCATGGGTCCGGTTGATCAGTGCCGGATAACACTCCGCCAAATCGACCTGTTCTTCTTTCCCCCCGATCCGGCGCACAGCTTTCTTCGGAAAACCGTATTGATCCATATGAATTCCGTCGAATCCGGCCTGTACGGCCTGACGGAACTGTTCAACAATATGATCGGTCCAAGGTGAATCCGGTGTTATATCCATAATATAGAACAGATCTATTAATTGAAACGGATCTCCCTGGCGGTTATACAGTCCCCATTCCGGACGAGCCTGCAAGAAGTCCTTAAGACTAGCATATACCGCTCCATAGGCCATGGCCGCCATCCCTTTATCGTGTACGGCTGCGACCTTTTCACGAACCACCTTATAGGACATCGTCCGGCCCATCGGATCAATAAATTCATCCTCTTTTGGAACCAGATCATCATGCCGGTACATCCAGTCATAGAACTGTATGACATTCAAGTGGAATTTGTTCATGCTGTCGACGTCACGGGTGTCTCCGGATTCTTCACTCCGGAAATCGCTCAGAAATCCATACCGCGGCGCCCGGCCCCAATGATCGGCAATATCGTATGAGGTATATGCGGTTGAGACTACAGCTTCATTGCAGAGAACTGCAGCCTTGACCCCATAACCCGCCCACTCTGTAGCTTCAGTGAACAAGGGAACGGATACTTTTTGTCTCAAGCCTGGTTCCGTACTGATGCTAAGTCTTCCTTCAGCAACCTGCTGCTCCAGCTTGTAGAAGCCGACAACCAGCTGCAGAACCGCTTTCTCCCGGGTCTCCACTTCAATGATAATGCTGCCTGATTGACCGGTCTTGTACTGGGCCTGATCTGGATATATATCTATATGCGTCAATACGCCATTGTCCATATGAATTCTCCAATACTTGTAGATTGAGCTTAGTCATTCCGCTTATTTCTTGCCGTTTTCAGCCAGCCAGGTATCCAGCTGCTTTTGCACTTCCGCGAGTACTTTGTCTGCTCCCGCCGCTTTTTGTTTTTCCAGCATTTTAGGAAGAGACTCTTCCGGATCGAGCTGGCCGGATTTCAGACCGTCAACAAAGGTTTTGTTGGCGTTGTCGATCGAGATCAATTCATTTTTTACCGGCTCCGGATCGAAGACAAATCCAAAGATCCGCGAAGGATTAGAAGAAACCTGTTCGTTGAACTTCTCGTAGTTCTGGTATTTATCCGGATCCTCGCCTACACGGGTATAGTTGAGCATTTGATTGCCGAGCTGCCACATAATATCGTGATAGTAGCCGACATTATCTGTAGTTTTGCCTTCCGGCAGCGCAATTTGTCCGTCTTTGAGCACATAATGGGTTCCCTCAATCCCGAAGTTGAAGAGGGTCAGCAATTCCTTGTCCTTATAGAAAAGGTTAAGCAGCATCATGGCACGTTCCGGATCTTCAGAGCTTTTTGCAATCGAATACATGGTTGCTGTCATCTTGCCTGTCTGCAAACGGTCAATATTGAGCGGAATTTGCAGCATCTCACGGCCCGCTTTAATCGAACCATTCGGTGATACGGCTGCTTTGCCGATCTCCATATCCGCGATAATATCCATATCAGAGACAAAGGCGAAGCCTTTCCCCGCTTGAATCTTCTTCCAGGCGTCCAGACCGGGTGTCAGTGCATCCTTGTTAATGTATCCTGCCTTGTACCATTTGTTGGTAAGCTTGGCAAGCTCCAGATACCGCGGAGTCGTGTAGGAATTGATGACTGTATAATCATCTGCCGCTGTTCCCACGGTGTTAATCGCTGCAATACTCACAATAGAATCCAAATTCGTGGATGAATAGTAAGCTTCGAGAGGAAAGCTCGGTGCCACTAAAGGCGTAATACCCGGTTCGTTCTCCTTGATGGTTTGAAGCATAGGCTCCAGATCCTCGACTTTACCAGACTTCAGTGCAGTCAGATCAAAGTTGTACTTGTCCACAAGCGCTTTGTTCAAATATACCCCTTGTGCACCGCCCAGCTCCTGGTGGGTATGAATACCGTATAGCTTGCCGCCGCGCTTAGCCGGCCCGTGATAGTCCTTCTCTACAGCTTCGATGTCCGGGCCGTATTTAGCGAGCAACTCATCCAGCGGCAGCAAGCCCCCTTTGGTCACCTGTTGCTGGAACCCGAGCCAATCCGCCGTAAACAGCAGGTCCATTTTGTCGCCGGAGGCCATCATCAGGTTCGTTTTATCACTCCAGGCACCCCAGTCGATAGGATTCAGCTTGACCGTCATGTTCATTTCCGGATAAGTCTTCTTCAGATAATCATTCATCGCATCCTGTACCCGCTGATTATCATTTTGCGGCGCATCGGGGAATACCATTACCACTTCGTAAGGCTTCAATCCGGAGCTGGCTTCGCTTCCCGGCTGGACTGTGCCCGCCGGTGAATTCGCACCATTATTCCCGCCGCAGCCGGTTACTACAACTGAAGTCAACACAAGCGATGTCAATACAACAGAACTCTTTTTCAACCACTTCATAAATAGTAGACCTCCCTGGAATCCTTCTGTATTATTGCCTCATCATTCTGAACTTGCTTATACTAATCCGGCCATTTACCGGGATCAGCCTTTCACAGCGCCTACGGTAAGTCCTTTGACGAAATACTTCTGCAGGAAAGGGAATACCAGCACCAGCGGTCCGATTGCAATCATCGCCATCGCCATCCGGATGGATTCAAGCGGCGTTGTGACCTGTGCGGTTGAGCTGTAAGCCTTATTGGCAATCGTCTGCAGGAACGAAGCGTTCATTAAGGTTTTGGTCAAAAGATATTGCAGCGAGAACAGCTTCTCATTCTGGATGAAGACCAGGCTTGTAAACCAGTCGTTCCAGTAGGATACGGTGGTGAATAATCCGATTGTGGCCATTACAGGCAAGGACAGCGGCAGAATAATGCTGAAGTATGTCCGGAATTCACCTGCCCCGTCGATCTGAGAGGAATCAATCAGGGAAGGCGGGATGCTGTTCGTGAAGAAGGTCCGCATGATGATCACGTTGAAGCCGCCGATCAGACCCGGAATGATAAGCGCCATCAGCGTATCCTGAACATGCAGGAACCGGGTGTAGACAAGATACCAGGGCAGCAAGCCGCCCGAGAACAACATCGTGATCAGGATGTAGAAGCTCAGGGCACCTCTAAGCGGGAACTCTTTCCGCGACAATGCATAGGCCATGGCCGAAGTCACAAACAGACTGACGACAACTCCAATGAGCGTTACCGAGGCAGAAACACCGTAAGCCCGCATTATTTTCCCGGCATCTTCAAACAAATACTGATAAGCGACAAGGCTGAATTTGCCGGGCCAGAAGCTGTATCCGTTCGCAGTCACCCAGTCTTCATCAGCAACCGAGATCATAAATACAAGCCAGAACGGGATCAGGCAGGCAAGACTGAACAATGACAGGACGATAAGGATAAAGGGATTGGTTCGTTTTTTCTCCATGGTGTTCTCCTTCTAGAACAAAGCATTTTCTTTGCTGAATTTACGGACGGCCAGGTTGACAGTAATGACAAGTGTAAAGCCAACCACCGATTGCAGCAGCCCTGCCGAGGAGGCGAGTCCCGTATCACCGGTAACCATTAACGCCCTGTATACATAGGTATCGATAACATCCGTTGTCTCTTTGATCATGCCGGAGGCCATGGTTGCCTGATAGAACAGACCGAAGTCAGCGTTGAATATCCGGCCGATCGCCAGCAGTGTCATGATGATGATGATCGGTGCAATCAGCGGAATCGTAATTTTCGTCATTTGCTTCCAGCGGCTTGCCCCGTCAATGACGGCCGCTTCATAATATTCAGAGTCTATCCCGACAATGGCTGCCAGATAGACGACGGCCGAGTAACCCACACCCTTCCAGGTGTTGACAAGGGTCAGGATATAAGGCCAATGCTCTGCTTCCGCATACCAGTTTCTAGGATCTATCCCGAAGGGCTCCAGAATGAATTTATTAATGAATCCCAGTTCCGGATTCAGAAATCCATAGACGATATAGCCGACAATGACCATGGAAATGAAATTGGGCAGGATCACTGTGCTCTGAAAGAACTTGGAGGCGAACTTATTTTTGACCTCGTTAAGGAGAAGTGCCAGCATCACAGCGAGTATCGTATTGATGATGAGGAAGCTAAGGTTGTACAGCAAGGTATTCCTGATGATCAGCCAAGCGTCGTTCGAAGCAAACAGAAACTTGAAGTTGTCCAGTCCGATCCATTTGCTGCCCCATATTCCTGCCGTATAATTCAGGTCCTTGAAGGCCAGGAAAATACCGAACATGGGCAGGTAGTTATTGATCAGTATCAGCAGCACACCAGGCAGTGCCAGCACGACCAGTGCCCTGTACTTCCATATGCTTTTCCATTTTGAGTTGCTTTCCGAAGCCATAGTTCCACACCTTCTTATTGGGTTATGGCTTCATTATAAGGAGTTGCCTGCAGCTGCTCTGCCGTTTTTATAACCTTAGTCTATTCGTTTTGTGACCTTGCGGTATTCCTGGGGATTGACGCCAAACTGCTTGCGGAACATTTTGGTAAAATGAGAGAAATTGCTGTAGCCTACCTGCTGCGCGATTGCGCTGACCGGCATATCCGTGGTGTCCAAAAGCTCGCGGGTGCGGTCCAGCTTCACTGAAATCAGGAAATCGATAAGGATCTGGCCGGTCTCTTTCTTGAACAGCCTGGAGAGGTAAGCCGGGTTCAAGCCCACATAATCAGCGACACTGGCCCTGGAGATCTCTTCCTCCACATGCTGCTGGATGTAGCGGATGGAACGCTCAATCACACCGCCCTTCTCCTGCCGCTCGAATTCCGCTTCCATGACCGCCGATACGATCCCTTCCGCCCAATGCCTGTATTGAAGCAGTCCCCGTATCCTAGCGGTTGTCCAGTCTGTAAACAGGGCTATGCTTCCGGCATTGATACCTCTTACCTGGAGGAAGTGGTAAATAATCTGCAGGGTATCCTGATGCAGGGCGTCCAGATGTCTTCCCTGAAAGCAAGGATCGGCTTCCAGCTTCGCTGCCAGATTATGAATGAACTGCACAGCGGACTCACGTTTGCCGTTCAGCATATAAGAGATCAGATCACCCAGCAGGATATCCTCCGAATTAGAATCAGGTGATAATAAGAGCTGGTCCTGCGGTAAGTATAAAAGCACTGATTGGGTCCGGGAGATATTGTCACGCTCCATGATCTTTAGACTTTCACACATTCCCGGCAGCTCCTGAAGGGGTTTGAACGAACCGACATAACAGGTTACAATGCTGTAGAACAACTCTTGACATGCCTGGATGAAACGTTTACCTATGGCTGTGAGCCTCTGAATGCTAAGCTTCTTAGTCTCCCGTTCTCCCTCCGCACCTCCGGCATACAGCAGAAAGAACAAAACCCCGCTTTTATCGGTGACGGCCTCCCCCGGATACTCTTCTATAAAACATTCCTCCGCCGCTTTCTTCACAGCATATTCCATGATTTCCTGATCACGCGGACTGAGCGGTTTGGACCACTCCTCAATACTGATCAGAATCGGGAGCACCTGATCCTCAGGATTTAACCCTACCCCCGCACCCGCCAGCTCCCGGTCAAAGAAATCCCCGAACGACAGGATGCTGCGGGACAACAAATCCTGCCAGAACCGTTCCACACGCTTCGGCTTTTCTTGTTGCCACAGATTCAGATACTTATGATACATCTGGTTATAGGACTCATATTCTTCCTTCTCGCGGATAGCAGCCATCATTCCCGATACGGCAGACAACAGCTCATCCGTGTCAACAGGCTTCAGCAAGTAATCAAAGCTCCCGAGGTTAACAGCTTTCTTGGCATAGGAGAATTCGGAATGGCAGGTCAGAAAAATCGATTCCGTCCAGGGAGAGTGCTCCCTCACCCAGCCAACCAGGGAAAGTCCGTCTTCATCCGGCATTTCAATATCGCAAATCAGCAATTCTATTCTGTGATCATTCAGCAGCTCCCTAGCCTTGTCGGCCCTGTTCGCCGTCAAGACCTCTTCAATCCCATACGCCTTCCAGTCGCAGCAGTAGAGCAGCCCCTCCACAGCGAATTGTTCATCATCTACAATCAATAATCGCATTGCTCATCGTTCTCCTTCTGTATATTCAATAGGCAGGCTAAGCCGCACACGAAATCCGGATGGCTCATTGTCGCTGAAGTGAATTTCAGCTCTTCCCTGATAGATCATCGCCAGCCTTTGCTTCACATTCCAGATCCCGATATGCCCTTCATCTGTGGCCGGGTTGTAATCCGGCGAATTCAGCACCCGCAGCTTCTCTGCACTGCTGCCTTTTCCGTTATCCGCGATTTCAATGATCATGGTACCGGTTGCTTCTTCTGAGAGACCAGCCGAAATCTCCAGATGAAAGATCCCGGCTTTCAGACTTATGCCGTGAAGCATGGCATTTTCTACAAAGGGCTGTACCATCAAGGAGGGTATGGAGGCACGGCTAAGCTCCTCGGCTATGGTGATCTGAAACTCAAACGACTGCTGGTAGCGCAACTTTTGAATTTCAAGGTAATTGTGGAGATGTTCAAGCTCTTGACCCAAAGTAATGCGGTTATCCTTGACCCGAAGCATAAAGCGGAAATACTGCACCAGATGCCGTACTGTCTTTTTGACCAATTCGAAACGCTTCAGATCGGCAAGCTGAAAAATAATATTGAGCGTGTTCAAGAAGAAGTGCGGATTAATTTGCATTTGCAAATGCTTCATTTCTGCCTTTTGCGCATTGATCCGTTCCTCATAGATATCAATTCTCAGATCTTGAATTTCCACAACCATGTTATTAAATGCCTGATTCAGCGCCTGGAACTCCACGAGGTTAGAATCAGGAAGCTTGGTTTCCATGGCGCCGTTGCGAATACGGTGGATGCCGCTCAGCAGATCCAGAATCGGGCGGATGACCATACGGCGGAAATAATATAAGTAAACCAGTAAAATGAGCAAAATAATAAAGGGCAGTACATTAATAATCGTCTGGAAGGTATTGAGTCCCTGGAGCAGCTCGGAAGCGGGGATGACCACAGACAGATTGATTCCCAGGGCGGAGGACTGGCTGGACACCACAAACCACTTCAGGCCATCATGTGTAAAAGAAAAGGAAGAATTCAGATTCATCTTCTCACCCGGCAGCTTGAAGTCGTAGCCCATGGATGCCGAAGGACGGGTTAAGATATTCCCTGCATTATCCACAATAAGCACATCACCGCCCGATTGCAGGTTCAGATTGCCCAGCGGTGAACGCATAGAGTCGATTCGGATCAGAGCGCCAATACAGGCGGTATTGCCCAGATTATTGCTGACGGTCCGGTTTAAATAGTAATCTCCGGCAATTTTAACGATCGTCCATTTGTACTGAAGCGTCTCCAGATGATCTTCATTTTGAACGTTTCTCGTAATCCAATCTCTTATCCGGTCCATATCATCCTCTGTCGTTCCTAATACATTGGATAGTGTCAAGGTATCATTAACGCCGGAGTACAGATAAAACATGTCCACGCTATGGTAATAGGCCTGGTAGGCCTGATTTCTCTGCATAATCCCCATACGGGCAAAATAATATTCGGATTCTGTCAGCCCCGGCTGATTCAATTGAAGAAAATTCACATCATGATCGACAATATCAACCAGATTAATTGTTATGTCCTCCAGACTGCTCTCCATCATCTTAAGATTGGAGTTGACCAGATTCTGATAGGATCTGGATACTTGGTCGAGCACAATTCCCTTGGCATAATATCCCCCGGCAAAAAGAACGGCGAGGAGCGGAATCGTTATTGCAGCAGACAGCTGAATCAGTTTTACACCCAGTGAGTTTTTCCTGTTTTTCATAATGCTCCTTTCTATAACTTAATATAAGAAAGAGTCACCTCAGTGACCCTTATCCAATGAATTTTTTTCACAAGAATAGTTTCCTTTTTAACGTAAACGTTTACTCAAATATGCAAAAAACATACCTTTATAAGATCTTACCCGCCTCCTCCAAAAAAATCTATGGTGTGAATTTATACGTTCACTTGAATGTAAGTTATGTATTTTTGTACCTACAATCTTAAATCCCCATTACGTAAACGCTTACTATAAAAGTTATCTCGTTTATTTTTCCTTGTCAATGCTTATCTTACATAATGTTTAATTCCGGTTGACAAAGAAAAGGCAAGAACTTATATTTTCAGTAAGCGTTTACTGCTAAACGACAGGTAGGAGAGTCTATGAATCCCACAATTAAAGATGTTGCCCAAAAGGCGAACGTATCCATTGCCACCGTCTCAAGGGTTCTGCATAACTTAGGCGGATATTCAGATAAAACGAAGCAAAAGGTAGATCAGACCATCAAAGAGCTTAAATATCAGCCGAACGCTATCGCCCGCGGACTGATTAACAAGCGTACCCAAACCATCGGCGTGTTATTTCCTGATGTATCGAGCGCCTTCTCCTCCGATCTGCTCCACGGAATCGACGAATTCGTCCATGACCGCAATTACAGTGTGATGGTCTGTAACACCGATCAGGACGGCAAACGTACGCTGAAGTATTTGCAGCTGCTGCGCGAGAAGCAGGTTGACGGGATTATTTTTTCCAGTGAAGTGCTCAAGAAAGAGTATTATGACATGCTGGAGAGCATGAAAGTTCCAGTGGTGCTGGTCTCTTCCCAAACGGATTATGCCAACGTACCTTATGTGAAGGTCGATGATTATCAGGCGGCCTATGACGCTGTCCATTATCTGATCACCAAAGGCCACCGCAGAATCGGCATGATCAGCGGAACCAAGGGCGATCCCATCGCTGGAACTCCACGGGTCGAAGGATACCGCAAAGCGCTGGAAGCACAAGGTATCGCCTTTGATAGCCGTTACCTCGTATATGGAGACTTTTCATACGAAAGCGGCTGTAGAGCCATGGAAGCCATATTACGGAGAACACCGGAGGTTACTGCTGTCTTCGCGGCCAGTGACCAAATGGCGATTGGTGCCCTTTCCACCGTTACGAAGCATGGAATGAATGTGCCTGAAGATATCTCCATCATGGGCTACGACGATCTCCGGTTAGCCCGGATGGTCAATCCGCCATTGACTACCGTGCGCCAGCCGCTATATGACATTGGAATGATCGCTTCCGAGAAGCTGATCGGCATGATTGAAACAGGGGAGCCCGCGAAGAGTCAAATCTGTACCCACTCCATTGTGGAAAGAGAATCTGTTCGGGCAATTACCTGAACAAGGACATGTAACCCGTTCTTTCGGAAAAATAAAAAGGCTGCCCCTAACGCCGTATTGGCGGAAGGAGCAGCCTTTTTCCTGTATATCCCTGATTTAATCTCTCTCAGCAGCAAGCCTCACCAATACTCTGGCGCCCTGTACCAGCACAGCCTCATCAATGTTGAACCGGGGCTGGTGTAGCGCATGGGTTATCCCCCGTTCCGCATTGCCGCAGCCGATAAAAGCAAACGCCCCGGGCACCTGATCGAGATACCAGCCGAAATCTTCCCCGGCCAGGCTCGGCTGCTCCAGCAGATACGCCTGCTCATCTCCCAGCACCTTGCGCGCTGCGCCGAGCATCCGCTGAACGGCCAAGCCGTCGTTCACCACGGCAATGCCTTCGCGCAGCTCCAGGCTGCTGCTGCCGCCATAAGCCGAGGCTATCGCTGCAGCGTGGCGCTTCAGTCCTTCCGTAATCCGGCTGACGGTTGATTTCGTGAAGGCCCTGAAGGTGCCGGTCAGCTCACTGTGCTCAGCAATGACATTGATTGCTGTTCCAGCACGCAGTGTGCCGAAGGCCAGTACCGCCGCTTCCGACGGATTGACCCCACTCGCCATCAGCCCGTTCACCTCGGTAACAAACCGTGCCGCCATCTGTATAGCATCGACCGCTTCATGCGGCGCACTGTGATGTCCGGCGGTGCCCTGGAATTTCACGGTGAAATGGCTGGAGGCCGCCATGGCATACCGGGGATGAATGCCCAGCATACCAACGGCAAGCTCTGGCATCACATGCAGCGCATAACACTGGTCCACACCTTCCAGAATGCCGTCTTCGATCATATCCCTGCCGCCGGAGAGCAGGCGCCCGTCCAGCGGACTACGGCTTGCGCCTTCCTCCGCCGGCTGAAAGACGAAGACCACCGTGCCGCTTAGCTGATGGCGGAATGCCGCCAGGGTCTGCGCGGCCCCGAGCAGCATCGCCGTATGGGCATCATGCCCGCAGGCATGCATTACACCGGGATTCCTGGACTTATAGTCCAGCTCATTCAGCTCACTAACCGGCAGCGCGTCCATATCCGCCCGCAGCAGAATTACCGGCCCGCTCCCTGCCGTTCCCCGCAGCATCCCGGTGACTCCCATCCCGAAATGCCGGCCCACATTCCGCCGTACCTCAATGCCCCATGATTCGAGGAGTTCGGCAACCTTGCCGGAAGTGCGGGCCACATCGTAGAGCAGCTCCGGGTGGCTGTGCAGATCACGGCGGATCGCGATCAGCTCCGCCTCCAGCCCGCCGGCATACTTCATCATGGCTTCAAGATCCGGTTTCAGACGGTCTGCACCGGACTGCGTATGCGTCACACCTGCCCTGCCGGTTCAGAAGCCTTAGAGTAACGGTTCTCCGGCACTGGCAGTCCGAGATTGCCCCGCAGTGTATCGCTTTCGTATTCGGTGCGGAACAGTCCGCGCTCCTGCAGAATCGGAACGACCAGATCCACAAATTCCTCCAGTCCGTTCGGCACGGCGGCTGCCAGCATGAAGCCGTCGGCTGCTCCGGCCTCGAACCAGGTCTGAATCTGATCAGCCACCTGCTCCGGCGTACCAATGAAGCTGCTGCGAGGCGTAGCAGACTGCAAGGCTACCTGCCGCAGAGTTAAGCCCTGTTCTTTAGCATCCTTTTTGATTTTGTCCGTGCCGCTCTGGAAGCTGTTCCGGCCCAGATCACCGACATCCGGGAATGGCTCATCCAGCGGATACTGCGAGAAATCATGATACTCGAAGAATCTGCCTAGATAGTTCAGCGCATTCTCGATCGTCACCAGACCGGCAACCTCCTGGTATTTGCGTTCCGCCTCCTCAGGGGTAGCTCCCAGAATCGGTGCTATTCCAGGGAAGATCAGCACTTCTTCGGGATTGCGCCCAAACGAAGCTACGCGGGTTTTCACATCCTTATAGAATTCCTGGGCAGACTCCAGCGTGTCATGACCCGTGAAGACGGCATCCGCTACGCTCGAGGCATAATCCTTGCCGACCTCTGAGGACCCTGCCTGGAAAATAACCGGCTGCCCCTGCTTCGAGCGGGCGATATTCAGCGGCCCCTTCACAGAGAAGAATTCACCCTTGTGATCCAGCGTATGCACTTTCTCCGGATCGAAGAAGACGCCCGTCTCCTTATTGCGGACAAACGCATCATCCTCCCATGAATCCCACAGCCCGCGCGCCACCTCCAGATATTCGGCGGCAATGCGGTACCGCTTGCCATGGTCGGGATGCTCCTTCTTGCTGTAGTTAAGAGCTGAGCCTTCAAGCGGTGAGGTCACCACATTCCAGCCGGCCCGTCCGCCGCTGATGACATCCAGCGAGCCGAATTGCCTTGCCACCGTAAACGGTTCACTGTAGGAGGTGGACAAGGTACCTACCAGACCAATACGGCTGCTGACCGCCGCCAGCGCACTAAGAATCGTCAGCGGCTCGAAGCGGTTGAGGAAATGAGGGATAGACTTCTCATTGATGAACAGACCATCTGCAATGAAGATCAGATCCAGCTTGCCTTCCTCTGCTTTGCGCACCCATTCCTTGTATAACTCAAAGTTCACACTGGCATCAGGCTTCGCATCGGGATGTCGCCACATGGAGGTGCTTCCTCCAACGCCGTGCAGCAGTGCTCCCAGCTTCAATTGTCTCGGTTTAGTCATGTTCATTCCTCCTCAAGGTTGTGTATTCATTACAGAGCGGCTTGCTGTGCAGAGAGTACGGCCTGCGCTCCCCGCTTAATCCGCTCGATCTGGGCCAGATGGGTCTGCACATGGGCGGTGAAGCTGCGGACGATATCGGCAATCCTCACCGTTTCCCCCTTAAAGTTAATCCCGCTTTTCTCCCAATCACCGGCACTCAGCCTTCCGAGCAGAAGACTGTTGTAGTGCAGCAGGCTGCGGAACAGCTCCAGGCTGTCTGCGGCGTTCCCCTGATTACTGTGCTGTCCGCTGACCCAGGCATCCTGATTAAACGCCGGAAGCTGCACCTTCGTATCCGCCAGAATATCACGGATACGGAAGGAGACCACGATGCTGTGATCAGCCAGATGTGACAGCACCTCGGTTACGCTCCAGCTGGCCGGCTCCGCCTTCCACTTCAGCTGCTCATCAGATAAGCCTTCCAGTGCCTGCACCAATTGCCCGTGCGTATTCAAGTACTCTGTTAGCTCCACACTGCTCATTCGATCTCCTCCAATATAGGTTTCGGTTGCGGCTGGTCAGGCCCGGTATTGAAGCGTGACAGCGCAAACGGCGCAATATTCTGCCTCGTATTTCCCTGCACAGCCAAATCTGCGAGGATCTCTCCGACTACACTGGAGAACTTGAAGCCATGCCCCGAGAAGCCTCCAGCCAGCAGCACATTGCTGTATTCCGGGTGGCGGTCAATAATGAAATCCTCATCCGGTGTATGCTCATATTTACAGACGGACCCTTTAAGGAGCTTCCCGGCTGCGCCGGGCATATAAGCCTCCAGCACGCGGCGGAGGTCGCCTTCATCGCTCTCCAGACTGCCGAACGGTGCCAGCGGTTCGCCGGGCCGCCATTCCTCGCCTGTATCATGGCGGCCGATCTTCAGTCCCGCCCCGCCGATGCTGGGGAAGCCGTAGAACCCGCCTTCCTCACCACCCAGCGTGAAGCCGGGGAACTTCCCGGCCTCGAAGTCCGGCGTACTCCCAAACCAGCCTACTACCTTACGGACCGCTTTAATCGGCAGGCTGACAAAGGGTGATAATGACTTAAACCAGGCGCCAGCGCTGAGAACAGCAGCCGCTCCATGGTACTCACCGTTCTTCGTATGAACCGTAACGCTCCCTTCGCGGGCGGTCACATTCAGTACGGGTGTATTCGTCAGCAGCTCTGCACCGTGAGCCAGCGCAAGCTGCCGGTAAGCTGTTATGCACCGCTCGCTATAGAGGTAGCCCGCATCCGGCTCGTACATCGCCTCGAAGGATTCCGGAAGGTTCAGCGCCGGCCAGCGGTGGCGGATTTCGTCCGCATCCAGCTGCTCGGCCCGCACCTTCCGCTTCTGCGCTTCCACCAGGCGGCCGGCGAAGGAATATACGCCGCTGTCCGCCAGATTGAGCACGCCAGAAGGGACGAGCAGCTCCGTCCCGCTCTCCGCTTCTGCCTCTTCCCATAGCACCTGGGCACGAAGCGCCAGGTCAATATAGGCCGGGTCTCCGCTATAGGCATGCCGGATCAGCCGGGTCTCCCCGTGATGGCTGCCTTCGGTATGCGGCGGATCAAAAGCATCGATCAGCAGCGTCCTCACGCCGCGCCGGGCCAGATGATAACCCGCGCTCATGCCCATCGAGCCTGCACCGACAATAATCACATCATATACGGGATGCTCAGCTATGATCCGCACCCCCTTCAGCCGCGAAATGCTCCAGCACCCGTACCGCCAGGCTGCTGAAGAATCCGGCACCTACAGGCAGAGCCGCTTCGTCCAGATCGAACGCCGGATGATGCCATTCCCGGCTTCCGGCCGTTCCAGTAAAGACAAATAAACCGGGAACTGCCTGCTGGTAGAAGGCGAAATCCTCCCCGGCCGGTGAGGGCACCGGCTTCACGGAGGTGTAGCCCAGGTTCGCAGCCGTTTCTTCTCCCAGCCGGGCCAGCAGCGCATCATTGATAACCGGCGGCGGCCCGCCGATCCAGCGCACGCTGGCTTCCGCCCCCAGTGCGGCCGCAACACCTGCCACCACCTCTTCGAACCGTTTCAGCACTCTGCTGCGCACCGCTTCATCGAAAGAACGGATCGTCCCTTCCAGCACCGCCGTCTCCGGGATGATATTCCACGAGTTCCCGCTGTGAATCTGCGTAACGCTGATGACAGCACTGTTCAGGCTGCTCACATTCCGGCTGACGATGGATTGCAGCGCCGTTACGATATGCGAGGCCGCCACGATGGGATCTATACCGGCCTCCGGCACTGCCGCATGGGTTCCGAACCCGCGGACCTCCGCGATGAAGCCGTCAGCAGCTGCCATCAGCGGACCTTCCTTAATACCGATGGTCCCTACCGGCAGATCCGGCTTATTATGCATCCCGATGACCGCGCGGACATTATCCAGCGCTCCGGCAGCGATAATCTGCTGCGCGCCTTTGGCTTTCTCCTCGGCAGGCTGGAACAAGAAGCGGACCGTTCCCTTGAGGCTGTCTTCCTGCGCCTTCAACTGATATACCGCCCCCAGCAGCGCAGCCGTATGAAAGTCATGCCCGCAGGCATGCATTTTGCCCGGAACCAGCGAGGCATACGGCAGGCCGGTTTCTTCCTGAATCGGCAATGCATCAATGTCGGCCCGCAGGGCAATCACCGGACCGCCCTGCAAGCCGCCGATCTCGGCAATCACTCCGGTCTTCAGCCCGTAATCCACTACCTTCACGCCTGCCTGCTTCAGCAGTGAGATGATATATTCCGTAGTTTCATATTCTTCATTGGAGAGTTCAGGATGCCGGTGGAGATGACGGCGGATCTCAACCAGACGCTCATTGAACGATAACCTGTTAACCGCGTGTGCAGCGGACTCTGCAGCTGTGCTTGTCATGATGAGGCCTCCGCCGGAACCCCGGCGAGCGCTTCAGCCAGCAGCTCGAAAGAACGCAGACGCTTATCGAAGGGCTGCACGTTGGTCGTGACGATGAACTCCTCTACCCCGGACGCCTCAGCCAGCGCCAGCAGCTGTCCGCGGACCGATTCCTTCGTTCCTTTGGTAACCTCAGGCTCCCGCTCTTCCAGGGTGTAGGGCTCCGTGCTCTGGCGGGTGAACTCCTCCGCCTGCTCGCGGGTAGCCACCGTCAGCTTCTTCCCGCTGGCAAGGAGAATGCGGATCAGCTTATGCGCTCCGCCCAGCTCTTTGGCCTCCTCTTCCGTATCGGCCACGATTACAGCCAGCGCGATAATCACTTGCGGCTCCTTCCCGCTGCTGGTATTGAAGCCGCTGCGGTAAGCACGCACCGCTTCCAGGGCAATGGCCTGATCGCCGCCGATGAACAAAGAGAACACATACGGCAGCCCCAATTCTGCAGCGATTTCGGCGCTGGCGACACTTGCACCCAGTACATACAGCTGCGGCGGAGTTCCCGGCAGCGGGCCAGCCTTCAGCCCGGTGAGCGGATGATCCTCCTCCAGCCGGTTATGTACATATTTCTCCAGCTCTATGATTTTATCGGTCAATGAAGGAGCCTCGCCGCCCCCCTGCTGCAGCGCCTGCGTACTGCGCGGCAGCCCGCCGGGAGCGCGCCCGACGCCCAGGTCTACACGGCCCGGGGCCAGCGCAGCCAGCACGTTGAAGTTCTCCGCCACCTTGTACGGGCTATAATGCTGCAACATAATCCCTCCGGAGCCTATGCGGATGCTCTCCGTCTTGGCCAGCAGATGCGAGATCAGCACCTCCGGTGAAGATCCGGCCACCTGCTCGGAATCATGATGCTCGGATACCCAGAACCGGCGGAAGCCGAGACGCTCCGACAGCTGCGCCAGCTGGACTGTATGCTGGAAGGCCTCCTCCGGCGTCTCTCCCGGATAAATCGGGCTTTGGTCCAATACGCTGATTGTAATCGCCATAGTTATGCCTCCTAGATGGAATAGTTCAGCTCCGGCGTAATCCGCTTCAGGAACTGCTTCGTTCTTTCTTCACGCGGATGGTTGAACACCTCGGTGGGTGTGCCTTCTTCGACAATCACGCCGCCGTCCATGAACACCACATGGTTCGCCACATCGCGGGCAAAACCCATCTCATGCGTCACCACAATCATCGTTATCCCTTCCTTGGCAATCTTGCGGATCACCGCAAGCACTTCGCCTACCAGCTCCGGGTCCAGCGCCGAGGTCGGCTCGTCGAACAGAATCACTTCCGGCTCCAGCGCCAGCGCCCGGGCTATGCCGACCCGCTGCTGCTGCCCGCCGGACAGCTGGCTTGGATAGGCATCCAGCTTGCTTCCTAAGCCGACCTTTTCCAGCAGTGCGATGCTTCTCTTCCGTGCTTCCTCCTTCGGAAGCTTCTTGACGATCAGCAGCCCTTCCATCACATTCTCCAGCGCCGTTTTGTGGCGGAACAGATTGTACTGCTGGAAGACCATGGCCGTTTTTTGCCGCAGCTGGTGAATATCCTTTTTGCGGGCATGCCGGCAGTCCAGCTTGAACTCACCGATCGAGATTTCGCCGCCGCTTGGCTTCTCCAGATAATTCACACAGCGCAGCAGGGTTGTTTTGCCGGAGCCGCTGGGGCCGAGAATGACGACAACTTCCCCTTTGGACACCTTCAGATCAATATTGTTCAGCACCTGATGGCGCCCGAAAGACTTCGATATACGTTCCAGCTTAATCATGCGACTCCACCCCGGTTATACAGATTTATCCGTTTTTCGATCAGGGCGGTGGCCCGCTCAATGAGGAAGGTCAGCCCCCAGAAGATCAGCGCCGCCGCCAGATACGCCTCGAAGAATTTCCAGTTTGTCGAAGCTACGATTTGCGCCTGGGCATTGATATCCACGACCGATACGGTAAAAGCAAGCGTAGACCCGTGCAGCATTCCGATCACGGAATTCGACAGATTGGGCAGGCTCGCCGCCAGCGCCTGGGGGAATACGATCCGCCGGAGCGCCTGGGGAGTGCTCATCCCTATGGAATGGGCGGCTTCGATCTGACCGCGGTCCACCGCCAGCAGGCCGGAACGGACGACCTCGGACATATAGGCTCCCGCTGTAATGGAGAAAGAAATGTAGGCGAAGCCGATCATCGGAATCGACACCGAGCGGAAGCTCCAGCCGAAATATGCGCCAAGCCCGTCGATAATCATCGGCAGCCCGAAATAGATCAGCAGCAGATGCGTCAGCATCGGGGTGCCGCGGATGAAGGTGACATACCCCACCGCCAGCGGATACAGCACAGGTACTTTATAAATCCGGACCAGTGCCACCACAATTCCAATCGCGAAACCGGCCAGTACCGAGACCACCGTGATATACAGCGTTGTAGGAATGGCTCCCAGAATCTGCAGGAACGCCGTCCAGATAAACGATGGGTCCAGCTTCATTACGCGCCGCCTCCTTTACCCGGTCCCATGTCCGCAATGATATGGCGGTAGGACGCTTTTTTCTGCAGACTGAATTTCCGCTTCACCGGACTGCCCTGGTCTTCATGCCGGAGTAACCGGCGTTCCGCCACCAGCAGCAGCTTCTCGATCGTAAAGCTGATCACGAGATAGATGAGTGCAAGTGCAATATAGGTTTCGATAAAATGCTGGGTCACGCTGCCCAAAGTCTGCGCCTTACCCGTCATCTCCATCACGCCCAGCGTGAACGCAAGCGAAGTATCCTTCAGCAGCGCAATGACCAGGTTCGAGAACACCGGAATGGCAATCCCCAGTGCCTGGGGCAATACGATCCGGGTAAAAGCCTGATAAGAGGTCATCCCCGTAGCATAAGCCGCTTCCACCTGGCCTTTATCGACAGCCGTTACCGAGGCGCGGATCATCTCCGACATGAAAGCCCCCGTATGCAGGCCGTAGGTCAGAATTACGAACACCAGCACCGGCGTCCGCGTCATATCGAGATTGACCAGCTTCAGCACCTCGGGCAGACCGTAATAGAACAGGAACAATTGAATCAGAATCGGCGTTCCCCGGAAGAATGAGATGTACACCTCGGCTAAGGTCTTCAGGACCGGCACCTTGTAGAGGCGGGGAAGGGCGATAATAAATCCGACAATCACACCTGCCAGCAGCGAGCAGGCTACGATCAGCAGTGTTGTGCTCAGCGTAGTCAGCAGCTTAGGCAGAAAAGAGAATACAAAACTAAGATCAAACGGTGCTCCCATCCTGCCCCTCCTTCTCCGCTATAACGGCAGCCTCATCATTGAACCGCGGATGTGGTGACGTCAGCCCCCAGCCACTGCGTACTTATTTTGCCCAGCGTGCCGTCTGCCTTCAGCTCTGCAACCACTCCGTCAATGGCATCCGACAGCTTCTGCGACGGGGCATCATCCTTGCGGAACACATACAGAATGTCAGCAGAGGACAGCTCAGCACCTACCGCCTGCAGCTTGCTCTGCGGATCAATAATCGGCAGTACGAAATCCGCAGCGAGCGTGGCATCCACACGGCCCGAGTCAATCTGGCTCACTGTATCGTTGGCTGCACCGTTCTGATAGACAATTTTGATCGAATCCGCGCCGTGCTCCTTGTTGTAATTCTCGAGAATTTGCGCTTGTGCGCTGGTTGCGCCTGTCAGTACCTTTTTACCTTGCAGATCGTCCAGCGTCTGGATCGAATCATTGCCTTTGGCTACAATAATGCGGTTTCTCCAGTGGGCATAAGCTTCTTTGTTAAAAGAATACTTCTGCTCCCGCTCCGGGTTCTTCTCCATAACATGGGCTACCAGATCAATCTTCTTGGTCTCCAGGCTCAGCAGCAGATTGCTGAAGTCCATCGTCTGGAATTCGAACTCATACTCCGGCAGACGGCTGTCAATTTCCTTGAGCAGCTCTACATCGAACCCGGTCAGCTTGCCGTTCTCGTCAATGAAGCAGACATTCGGAAAAGCGGTGCCTGTGCCCACCACGATCTTGGTCACCTCTGCCGGTTCTGCGGCTGCAGTCGTTGCCTCCGCACTGGTCTGCGGTGCTGCTTTCGCCACATTCCCGCTGCTACTGCTGTTTGCAGCGTTATTGTTGCCGCAGCCGGCGATCACCAGCGTCAATGCCAATGCAGTTGTGAGCGAAATGGTCTTCTTCATCTCTCTATCCCCTTTAGGTTGTAGTATGGTTGAGCGGTAAGTGTCTTTCTCATCAAATACATAATGCCGTCGCCATTCTGCACATCCAGCTCCAGAATCCGTTCATACCCCCGGCGTTCATACATGGGAACCAGCCAGGGATGCTTCTGTGCCGTAGCCAGGGTTACAGCGGGAGCACCCAGCTTGCCGTGAATAATATGCTCCTCCACCCAGTCGAGCAGCTTGCCGCCGTAACCTTTGCCGCTGCGCTCGGGATTCACTGCGAACCATTTCACAAAAGGCAGATCAGTTACCGCCTTGACCTCTCCGCTCTTCGAGAGGGTGATCGTCGCCTCCACGTTGCCGTCGATCTCCAGCACATAACACTCATTGGTGGCGATGTTATCCTGAATCAGAGCCAAATCGGCGTTTGCCGCCGGCCAGTGCAGTCCAAGCTCGCGGATCAGCTGATAGGCACGATAGGTCACATCCAGCAGCTGTTGGGCGTCCTTCTCTCCGGCCTGCCGGTATACCTCGCTCATTTCATGCCCCCGTTTCTCAATTTAGATAATCCCTATCTGTTTAGTGGTGATTATATGCAATTAACTTTATCACTGCATGTAGCCATGCGCTAATAGAGTTTTTTAATACTGTTATACAAGAAGTCGATCCGGCTTACTGCGGCCCACCGCCAGTTCCAGCAGCGACTCAATGAATTCCGCATTCTCCCCGTTCAGCGAGATCAGGCTGGTCCGCAGGGAAATCCCTTCCGTCTCAGCGACATCCACCCTAATCAGCGTTCCCGCCTCTACTTCCTCCTGCACACTGAGGGCCGGAAGGAAGCAAATCCCCGCTTGCCTCAGCACGAGCTTCTTGGCTGTCTCCAGATTATCCACCTGATACACTATGTCCGGCGGCTGCTCCATGCTCTCGAATACCCGGTGCAGGCGCATCCAGTCCAGCGAGCCGCACTCGAAGAATACAAGAGTCTCCTCCCGGATCTCCTGGATAGAGGCACGGCCCTTACGGGCTAGCGGATGGTTCTTGTATACGTATAGCGATATCGGATCTTCACAGAAAGGGAACGACTGAATGGCCGGATTAACCACTTTGCGTATAAAAGCGAGATCAATCTCCTTGGCCTTCAGCTTCTCAATTAATGAATCTGTGGATGAGGTTGTCAGTTTGAAGCGGATATGCGGATATTTCCGCTTCAGATGCTGCAGGAGCTGCGGCATCAGATAATTGGAGACCGATACCGTACTGCCGATTCTAAGTTCATCCGGAATCTGGCCCTTCGACTGGATCTGATGTTTACCGTTCTGGTAGACCTGCAGAATCTGCTGCGCGTAAGGAAGGAACTGGCGGCCTTTATCCGTAAGGTTAATCTGCTTGCCCAGCCGGTCGAACACTCTGCAGTCCAGCTCCCGTTCAAGCGACTGGATGCGGGCCGTCACGGTCGGCTGGGAGATGTAGAGTACATCTGCCGCTTTGTTGAAGCTTCCGTAGTGGTTGATGTAGACAAAGGCTTCAATATTCTCGATGTTCAAGCGTAGTCCTCCTCCACAACTTTATTTAAATTTACTATTCCAATTGATTAACAAGGAATTAATGCCGTACGGGTGTATAGATTTTGTTTATATCTTAGTCACCGGCCCTTTTTTTGTCAACTGACTTATCGTGTAATATACAGCAAAAACCATTACATAGATCACAAAACCAGATAGAACTTTTCTATCTGTTAATCGGTTTTGTTAAATTCCTCTTATATTCATCGGAATTATGAATTATAATAAGCGTCACATCCCATTTCTGAACAGGAGGTACCCGATGAATCATTCAGCACAAATTGTAATCCGTGAAGCCGCAGAGGCTGACCGCGAGGCTATCGCAGGAGTTCTGCTTGAGGCTTACAGCGAATATTCAGCCGTGCTGCCCGAACCTTTTTGGGTGGAGTACCGCGACTCCATTCTTGATTCCGTCCATGGCAATGCTCCGGTCTCGCGGATTGTAGCGGAGCTGGATGGGCAGATCATAGGCAGTGTGCTGCTGTTCACCTCTTCAGAGGCCGCTTACGGCAGGCCGGAGCTGGGTATCCACACCCCAATCATCCGTCTGCTCGCTGTTTCTCCGGCTGTCCGTGGACGCGGGGTTGCCAGATTGCTGATCAGTGAGGCCGCCAGACAATCCGTGCTGCTTGGAGCAGCCAGCCTGAATCTCCACACTTCGGACATGATGGCATCCGCAATCAGGCTGTACGAGAAGCTCGGCTTCCAGCGGGCTTATGAAACGGATATTAAGAACGGGGACACGCTGGTCAAAGGATACCGCCTTGAGCTTCCCGTCTCCGCCGGTCTGCAGACGCAGGCAAACCTCCACCTCCACAGCCTGAGCGTAAACGTCCCGCCGTCCTTTAGGGGACGGTAACCCTTCCAGCGGGAATATAAGGATAAAGTATGCTGGTGGCTGCTGAAAGAAACCCGCTTGCAGGTTAAAACCCGCGCCGGAGTGTGTAGGTGCGCTGATTGGCGCGGTACTGAAACGCGGCAGAGTTGATAGAAAGCGGAGCTGATGGGCAGCAGAGCTGACAGGCGGCTGAGCTGACAGGCGGCTGAGCTGACAGGCGGCTGAGCTGACAGGCGGCTGAGCTGACAGGCGGCTGAGCTGACAGGCGGCAGAGCTGAT
>NZ_WHOB01000003.1 GCF_013141775.1 Paenibacillus phytohabitans | reverse complement strand
GTTGGTCCAGAGGAAGTGGATGTGATGCAGGATAACATGGACCTGATGATTCGGATCAAAGAGACAGGAGAAAAGATCCGGGTGAACTCCTATTTTACGAGTTCATATTACAAAGTGGAACGTGTTACGTTCGCAGATGGAACGTATTGGACCCAAACCCAGCTTGAGTCCAATGTTATTACGCAAGCTGCTGCAAAGAATGCTAGCCTTTTAAAAAATAATTCATACAATGTGGAAGCAGCTAGTCAAGCGGCAATTTCGGCTCAAACTGAACAACTTATACAAGCGATGTCAACGTTCTCGGCCACTTCCGATATGGATACGTCGCAATTTGCAAGTGAAAAAAGATATACTGAGCTTCCAGTATTAACGGAATCTTGGACGAAAATATAAATCATCTTTTGAATTAACAGTTTTCTACTCCGTTCAAAATGAAATTTTGAACGGAGCAGGTCCTAATTGTAAATTGATTTATAATGCATTGTATAAAGACTATAGGTCAGCCATGATCCAATACGATCATGGCTGACCTTTTCATACTGCCGAAATATAGTTTTGAGATGAATTACCATTTTTGCTATAGTAAAAGAATGCGTTTGCAATAAATAAGAATTATCCAAAAATGGGAGGATTATTGAATGACAAAGACAGATTTCGCGGCGTACAGGTGGATGAATGAGGGGAACATCAGGTTTGAGGATGATGCTATTATATTAGAAGCCACTGCTAACAGCGACTTTTTCTGCAACAACGGTGCTATAGCCGAAGAAGGACTTACCCCTGAGAGTCTGACCAATGCGCCTTTCTTCTATACAGAAGTGTCCGGTGATTTCGTGCTGCGGGTGAAGGTTAGTCATGACTTCCGGGATACCTACGATTCCTCTTCCATTATGGTGATGCAGGACCTGACGGTCTGGGCCAAAGCCTGCTTTGAGCTGACAGATTTCGATACCCACGCTGTGGTCAGTGTGGTAACGAACCAGACCTCGGATGATGCGAATGGCTGTAATATTGACGGCAATGAGGTATGGCTGCAGGCCGCCAGATCCGGGAATGCCTTCGCCTTTCATTATTCGACAGATGGTGTAAGGTTTGATATGATGCGCTTCTTTAACCTACCGGTGGGAGAAACGATCAAGGTTGGACTATTGGCACAAGCCCCTACAGGCGAAGGCGGAGAGCGAATCTACCGGAATTTCACACTGGAGAACCGGACGGTCAAAAATATAAGAGCGGGTGAATAACAGCCGTGAATAGGCTGTAACGAAGGTATGGAAAATGTTTTAGCGTGCGCTGCCCTTTATCTGTCTGGGCCAGATGAAATAGGTAACGGTGATGATCAAGTCAATGCCGACTACAACCGACCATACCGTAAGGATGCTTAACAGCGCTTCCGTGCGGGCGGGATCGTCAATCCAGACGATGAGTCCATATAGAATGCCTGCGGCGAGCGCAAAAGAGAGCAGATGCTTCACCCAGCCCTTGAAATAATGCCGGGCGTGCTCCATACCGTACCGTTTGACCGGCTGCGCCCCTTGCTTGGTGACATAGTAGCGGAAGCGTTCGTCGGCCCAGGCGATCATGCTTTTGCCGAACACGATGGATACTGAGATATACACAGCTGCAAGCGCATGCGCTGTCGTAGCGGAAGCTCCCCCGGCCAGATCCACACCAGAGATGACTAACAGAATAATATCCAGCACCGGAGTCAGCGCCAGGAGTATCAGGCCCAGCGTGTTGCGCTTGAAAATATATCGTGCCGTGAAACCGGCAAGAATGACCACCCAGAATAACACTTCGCACGTAACAATTGCCCACGCTACCAGATTCATAAAGCACCTCTTGTCAGGATTATTTGTGGTAATAACGGAAGTATAGCAGCGAAATTTAAACAATACAACCGTATTATTTAAATTGTGTTTCGTATTCTGCTTATGCTACAATATGGGCATGCCAAAAATAGTAGATCATTCAGAGCGGAAATCGAATATTGCAGAAGCAACCTGGCGTGTCATTATTCATCAGGGAATCAAAGGGGCAACTGTGCGTAATATTGCTGCTGAGGCGGGTGTGTCTCTGGGAGCGCTGCGCCATTATTTCTCCACCCAGCATGAATTGCTGGTGTTTGCTATGAATCTGGTGAAGGAACGGGTCACTGCACGGATCGTGGACATCATGCAGACAGACCTTCCACCCAGGGAACAGGTTGCCAGGGTGCTGCTGGAGCTGCTTCCTACGGATGACGGCAGCATGGCGGAAATGGAGGTATGGTTTGCGTTTATCTTCCATCTCAAGTCCGCCGGGGAACATAACGATGAGCATCATGACGCCATCTATCCCCTTATCATCCAGCTGATCGATTATCTGGACCAGCATGAGCTGCTTCGGCAGGAGCTGGATAAGGACAGTGAAGCTGAGCGGCTGTATGCCGTGGTCGACGGACTGGCCCTGCACGCCATGCTGGAGCCTGAACGGCTGAATTCACAGCGGATGATCCGGGTGCTGAACGTTCATCTGGATTCAATCTGCAGCAGCGCGAAGCCTCAGTAATTTGCTATATTGCTAGAGTTATGTTATAAAAAGTAGTGTATATTTTTTCGGGTTGTTACTGTTAAATCAGGCAAAACCGCTACCTTATCAAAGGTGTGGTTTTGCCTTTTCTTGTTTATTCTGCAGTAATAGCTGAAACCAAAAACTATAAAGAGAGTTGGAGAGAAGCATGCAAACAACATTCAGAATTATCGACGAAGACGGAATTCACGCGCGTCCGGCCACGGCGCTGGTCAATACAGCTACCAAGTTTAAGGACACTGAAGCCTTTGCTGAAGCAAAGGGTAAGAAAGTTACTTTGAAATCCATTCTCGGTGTATTGTCACTCGGACTGGAAAGCGGCGACACTCTGACCCTGATCACTGAAGGCGGACAGGAAGCAGAAGCCCTTGGCGCACTTCAGGATGTAATGATCAAAGAGGGCTTGGGCGAGCTCAATGATTAAGATTTCAGGCATCGCGGCTTCCGCAGGTATTGCTGTTGCTAAAGCGTTTATCCTGAAGCATCCGGACTACACCATCACGAAGACCTCCATAAGCGATGTGGAGCTTGAGATTGTCAAGCTGGAGAGCGCCCTAGAGATTTCGAAGGGTGAACTGGCGCGGATTAAGGCGCGTACACTGGCAGAGCTGGGAGAGAAGAAAGCAGAGATTTTCGAATCCCATCTGCTGATTCTTGAAGATCCGGAGCTGATCAGCCCGGTGATGGACAAAATCCGTGAGGAAGCTGTAAACGCGGATTATGCGCTGCAGGAGGTCGCCAACCAGTTCATCGAAATGTTCGAGAATATGAAAAGCACCTATCTGCAGGAACGTGCTGCCGACATGCGTGATGTAACCAAACGTGTGCTGAACCATCTGCTGGGAATTTCCTATGTCAGCCCGGCAGAAATCAGCGAAGAGGTTATTGTAATTGCTGAGGATCTGACGCCTTCAGATACAGCACAGCTTAACCGTAAATATGTAAAAGGCTTCACTACCAATATCGGCGGACGTACCTCACACTCGGCAATTATGGCCCGCTCCCTGGAAATACCGGCAGTCGTTGGCACCAAGCATGTAATGTCTGAGGTGAAAGCCGGAGACCTTATCATTGTAGACGGGTTAAGCGGGGACGTGCTGGTGAATCCCGGCGAAGCTGAAGTAGCCTTGTACATAGCCAAGCAGAAGGAGTACGACCTGCAGATCGCTGAATGGAAAAAGCTGCGCGAAGAGCCTACGGTATCCGCAGACGGCAAGCATGTAGAGCTGGCAGCCAATATCGGTACGCCGAATGATGTTGCAGGCGTAATAGACAATGGCGGTGAAGGCGTTGGCCTGTACCGCACAGAGTTCCTCTACATGGGCCGCGACAAGCTGCCTTCCGAAGAGATTCAGTATAATGCCTACCGTACCGTGCTTGAGAATATGCAAGGCAAGCCGGTTGTCGTCCGTACACTGGATATCGGCGGCGACAAGGAGCTGCCATACCTGGAGCTTCCGAAGGAAATGAATCCGTTCCTTGGGTTCCGCGCGATCCGGCTCTGTCTGGACCGCCAGGATATTTTCCGTACCCAGCTGCGTGCTTTGCTGAGAGCCAGTGTGCATGGCGATCTGCGCATCATGTTCCCGATGATTGCCACTCTGGGTGAATTCCGTGCAGCCCGTGATCTGCTGCTGGAAGAGAAGGCTAAGCTGCATGAAGAAGGCAAAGAAGTATCGGATCAGATTCAGCTGGGTATCATGGTCGAGATTCCTTCTACTGCGGTACTCGCTGACCAGTTCGCGAAGGAAGTGGATTTCTTCAGTATTGGTACGAACGATCTGATTCAATATACTATGGCTGCTGACCGGATGAATGAACGGGTATCCTACCTGTATCAGCCTTATAATCCGGCCATCCTGCGTCTGATCAAGAATGTAATTGATGCTGCTCATGCAGAGGGCAAATGGACGGGCATGTGCGGCGAAATGGCCGGAGATGTCACAGCTATTCCGCTGCTGCTGGGTCTGGGCCTCGATGAATTCAGTATGAGTGCAACCTCCATCCTGCCGGCACGCAGCCAGATTGCCAAGCTGTCCGCGGCGGAGATGAAGGAGCTGGCTGCCAAGGCGCTGCAGCTGGGCACTGCTGAAGAAGTCGCTGCACTGGTGCAGGCTATTAATTATTAAGTTTTAAGTTTTAAGTTTTAAGTATTAAGTATTTTCCCTGCTGATGCTGTTCGTTTTGAATCCACTTTTTCCAGTTCATTGTTGCCGGTATTCTCTTAGTAGAGTGCCGGTTTTTTTCTGTTCAGACAGGAGATGAAATCAATGATTTACAGCCTTATTTGCGCATGATAAAATGTTTTTAAATCACGAAATATCTATTTTTGCAATGAAATACATCACATAGATTGGCTGTTCATTAACCGGGTGTCCTCTAAGTGCCGTTTGCTGAGGGCACCCTTTTTCTAGGATTTCTTAGCTGTCTGCCAGACATCGCAGCTCATTTCATTGGGCTATCCGCATTCGTGAAGCACACTGGAGGATTAGGATGATAAGAGCGGTAATTATCGATGATGAAAAACCGGCACTGGATGTGCTCCGTTACCTGCTGCAAAAGGATGGTCGGGTAGAGGTTGTCGGGGCATTTCAAAGGCCTAAGGAGGCACTGGAGCAAATACGCGGGCTGCAGCCGGATATTGTGTTCCTGGATATGGAGATGCCGCTGATGAACGGTGTGGATCTCGCAGGAATACTGCTGGAGAGCTTCAGGGATCTGGAGGTTGTTTTTGTGACTGCACATGATTCGTATGCCGTGGAAGCCTTCCGGATTGAAGCCCTGGATTATTTGCTTAAACCTCCGACACCTGTGCAGCTTGACCGGGCAGTAACACGCTATCAGAAGAAACGGCGGCTGTACGGAGAACAGATGATGCCGCTTAATCAGGCAAGGATTGTCAGCTTCGGGGGGTTCGATGTGCTGAATGCGGGCAGCCGGGAGGATACGGTCAAATGGAGAACCTATAAGTCCAAGGAACTGATGTCCTTCCTGTTTCTGAAAGGGCCGGCTTACGTTCCCAAAGGCCAGATTATTCAGGCGCTATGGCCGGAGTGCAGTGACGTGCAGGCTCACTCCAATCTGCATACCACAATCTACAAAATGAAGACGGCACTCAAAAAAGCGGGAATTCATGTGGAAATTCATTTCAAGGGCGGGAGCTACCGGATGGAGATTGCCGGTGCTGCCGGGGATTTATGGGAGTTTGAGGATTTTGCCAGGTCGAATCCTCCCTTGACCCCGCTTAAGGTGCCCAGATATGAATATATTCTGGAGCTGTATCAAGGTGAGCTGTTTGCGGATGACGATTATTTATGGAGCAGCTCGAAGAGAGCGGAGATGCTCGGATTCTACGTGATGCTGTCGAAGAGGCTGTGCAGTTACTTTATCGCGGAGGGACGGCTGGAGGAGGCTACGAACCGGGTTCATCTCCTGCTGGATAAATCACCGCTTGATGAAGAGGCGCATGAGCTGCTGATGGGGATTTATTTCCGCCAAAAAGACCGGATCAGCCTGATCCGGCATTATCATGCGATGAAGGAACTGCTAAACTATGAGCTGGGGCTTGAGCCGAAAGAATCGGTAAGGCAGCTGTACAGCGAAATGCTCTATAGACAGTGAATACTGGCAGGACTCAGGTCCATTTGGCGGACCATAGCTTCATTTCGTGGAGAATCTGATGCAGATCCGCACCTTTGGGGGTCAGTGTATATTCCACAGTAACCGGAACGGTCGGGTAGACGCAGCGTTCAAGTACTCCATGCTCTTCGAGGTGTCTCAGGGTGCTGGTCAGCGCACGCGGGCTGATGCCTTCGATATTGCGCTGCAGCTCACCGAAGCGTTTCGTGCCGCCCTGCAGCTCTCTCAGTACCAGGAAAGCCCATTTTCCGGCTAGTACCTCCAATGTTTTTTCTATGTTGCATTCAATAGATATGGGGTTCTTAGGAATATAATTACTGGCAGAATTGGCTGCTTTCAAGGGATTTCCTCCTGTTCCATGGCACTATACCAGAGTATAGCAACTATACTGGATGACATATAATAAACTATTTTTCACTTCTTTCTATTATATACAATCTGTTCTAGAATGAACATGTGTATGGAGCAACCGGTTAACAGGGCCGGATTCAGAGAGGAGCAAGGGATTCATGAAATACCGCAGATTAGGTGGAACCGGACTTAAAGTCAGTGAGATCAGCCTGGGAAGCTGGTTGACCTACGGAGGATATGTAGAACAGGACAATGCCGTTAGAGCCATTGAAACCGCTTACTCCCAAGGCATTAATTTTTTTGATACGGCTAATGTGTATGAAAAAGGAGCAGCGGAAAAAGTGCTGGGTGCTACCTTGAGCAGCTATCCGCGCGAATCCTATGTGCTGGCGACCAAAGTATACGGTGTAATGGGTGACGGTCCCAATGACCGCGGCCTGTCCCGTAAGCATATTACCGAGCAATGTCATGCCAGCCTGAAACGGCTGGGTGCTGAATATGTGGATCTGCTGTATTGCCACCGGTATGATCCGGAAACGCCCATTGAAGAGACGCTGCGGGCGCTGGATGATCTGGTCCGGCAGGGCAAGGTGCTCTATGTAGGCGTAAGTGAATGGACGGCGGCGCAGATGGCCGAGGCCCTTGCGGTTGCCGACCGGTATCTGCTGGATCATATCGTGGTCAACCAGCCGATCTACAATATGTTCGAACGTTATATCGAGAAAGAGATTATTCCGCTGGGCCTGCGCAAGGGGATCGGACAAGTCGTATTCTCGCCGCTGGCCCAGGGGCTGCTGACCGGCAAATACAGCTCGGTCTCCGATATTCCAGAGGATAGCCGGGCCGCTAAGCTTGACTGGATGCGTAAAGGAATCACGGAGGAAAGAATCGCCAAGGTTCAGGAGCTGGGCACGATTGCCGCTGAGCTGGATATTTCTGTAGGTAATCTGGCGCTGGCCTGGATTCTGCGTCAGCCTAATGTAGCCAGTGCCCTGGTTGGCGCCAGCCGTCCGGAGCAGGTGGAAGAGAATGTGAAGGCTTCGGGTATTGAGCTCACCGGGGATGTATTAACACGGATTGAAGAAATTATCGGCTAAATTACCGGCTAAGAGAGGAAGGATGCAGGATGAAGGTTCTATTTATCGGAGGTACAGGACTCATCAGCCAGGCCGTATCCCGGCTGGCAGTGGAACGGGGAATAGAACTTTATCTGTTCAACCGTGGAGAGCGGAGCAGCTTCGTGCCGCAAGGTGCGCGGGTGATCCAGGGGGATATCCGCGATAAGGAGAAGTCTGCCGAGGCGCTGAAGGATTACGAATTCGATGTGGTGGTGGACTGGATAGCCTTCACACCGGAGCATGTACAGACGGATATTGCCTTATTTACCGGAAAAACAAAGCAGTACATCTATATCAGCTCCGCCTCCGCTTATCAGAAGCCGCAGCGTAATTATCTCATTACTGAGGAAACGCCGCTGGTGAATCCGTACTGGCAGTACTCCAGGGATAAGATTGCCTCTGAACAGCTGCTGCTGGAGGCGTATCAGAACAGCGGCTTCCCGGTTACGATTGTCCGTCCATCCCATACGTATGGAGACACGGCCATTCCGGCGGCACTGACCAGCTGGAGTAATCCATGGTCGCTGGTGGAACGCATCCGCAAAGGCCAGCCGCTTGTTATTCACGGCGACGGCACCTCCCTATGGACGCTGACACATAATTCCGATTTTGCCAAAGGGTTCGTCGGGCTGCTGGGTCACCCGGAGGCGATCGGGGAAGCGATTCATATTACTTCTGACGAAGTGCTGAACTGGAATCAGATCTATGCTGCTATCGGCGAGGCCGCAGGCAGAGAACCGAAGGTTGTGCATATCTCTACCGACTTCATCGCCGCGAACACACCGCCGGGGACGGCGGACGGGCTGATTGGGGATCAGGCAGTGAGCAGCGTGTTCGACAACAGCAAGATCAAACGCCTTGTTCCTGATTTCGAAGCAACGGTCCCCTTCGCCGGAGGGGTGAAGCGCTCGGTCGCCTGGTTCGAAGCTCATCCTGAATGTTGCACGGTGGATCAGGATTGGTCCAAGATGCTGGACGGACTGATTGCTAGGCATGGAGTGGATGCGAAGCTGATCACGTATTACGTTTAATGAGGGAAGAATAGTATCAGCTATGATTTAATAGTAGAAACAGGTGCCGTCCTTAAAGGGAGGGTGCCTGTTTTTTTGTGCAGGAGCGGCGGGTCCGTTATTCCGGGTATAGCATGAAATACGGATTCGTGAATATACTCTCACTACCGAAATCCCCTCATAAAAGGAGTCCTGGTCATGCCGACACATCCATATGTCTCCCGTTTTTTTGTGAATACCGATGCACGCCGTGAGAAGCTGATTTATGATTTGCCGGAATCCTGGTGGAGCCGTCCCTATGAATACGAATGGTGCACCAACTTTATTTCACCGCATGATGTGGTGCTGGATGCTGCCTGCGGAATATCCCACCCGCTTAAATTCTACCTTGCCGGCTATAGCGCAGAGGTCTTCGCCTGTGATATTGATGCCCGGATTCTGTCACGGGAAGCGATTATGCAGGATATTGCCGATGATATCGGAGAATTGGCAGCCCAGCAGGTGCAGGCCAGAAGAACGAACCGGCTGCATCTGACCCAGGCGGATCTGACCGCACTGCCGTATGAGGATGAGAGCTTCGATACGATTTTTTGCATCTCGGTACTGGAGCATCTGTCCGTGCAGGATTCGGTGCTTGCGGTGCGGGAATTTCACAGGACTCTTAATGGAGAAGGTCTGCTCGTGCTGACCTTTGATTATCCGACCGTGAACCTGCCGCGGATGAATGAGATTCTGCTCCAGGCCGGATTTCAGTATTGGGGCGAGACAGATTTCAATCTTCCGGCAGATGCGGTGCATACCGATCAGTGGGGCGGCCTGAACTGCTTCCGGGCGGTGCTCAAGAAGGCGCAGGGTTAGTACCAGCATAGAACGGTAGAGGTATAATCCCCATCATTTGGTTGTTTCCTTCCGGTATAGTAGAATAGGCTCAAGACGGAAGAGAGAAGGAGACAACTTCATGGGGATGATTGGTAACTACATCACTGTAACTGCGGAACTGCTTCAGGCCATCCGGGATGAAGAGATCAGTCTGCACGGAATCGAACCGAAGCTGGATATCGATAAGGCCTGGCAGGCGCTGCATTATACACTAAGCGGCGGGGGCACGGAGGAAGGTTCAGCACTTGGGGCGGTTGTGCCAATGAATGGCCAGCATTATGCCGGCCACTATTCCGATGCCGAGGTATTTGTGCTGGAGCCGGAACAGGTGAAAGAAACCGCTGCTGCCCTGGATGGAATAGAAGAGGCGTATTTGCGGGAACGATATCAATTCCGGCAGATGCTGGACGAAGGGGTTTATCCGCTGGTGGATGATGATGAACCGGAAGAGTTTTTTGACTATATGTATACGTATTTCACGGCTATGAAGGAGTTCTACCGGACCGCAAGCGCGGATCAAGCGTATGTAGTATTCTATATCTCATAACCCAATTGAATTTGTGGAAAAGGAGCCAGACAACTTGCGCAGATACGCCATTATAATTATGATTCTGCTCCTAGTAGTACCGGCTGCGGGTCTCAGTGCCGAAGGGGCTGCTCCGCAGGACAAGATTCAGCTTGCTTTTGCCGGAGATATTCTGCTGGACGGTTTTGTCGGCGAGCAGATTGCCAAATACGGGGTCAATTTCCCGTTCGTCAAAGTGGCGCCAGTGCTGAAGAAGGCCGATCTGGCTTTTGCCAATCTGGAGACACCGGTCTCGGTACGGGGAGACGCCGCAGAGAAAATGTTTGCCTTCCGCTCCAAGCCGGCTGCATTGGCCGGACTGAGCTACGCCGGAATTGACGGAGTATCGCTGGCGAATAATCATATTCTGGATTATGGACAAACCGCCATGCTCGACACGCTGATCCATCTGGACAGAAATAAGATCGGACACACCGGGGCAGGCGCGAATATACAAGAGGCTTTTAAACCTTACACCAAGACGGTCAAAGGCAAGCGGATCGCCATGCTGGGCGTAAGCCGGGTATTGTCTGACCCTTCCTGGTATGCAGGCAAGAACAGTCCGGGTGCGGCTTCCGCCTATACAGCGGAGCCTCTGCTGAGTGCGATTAAGCAATCAGCCAAGGACAACGATTATACCATTGTCTATATTCACTGGAATCAGGAGTTCAAGGACTACCCTGAACAGTATGCCCGGACTCTGGCAAAACAGATGATCGACAGCGGGGCCGATATTATCCTCGGAGCGCACAGCCATTGTCTGATGGGGATCGAATATTACAAGCATAAGCCGATCTACTATTCGCTGGGCAATTTCGTGTTCAACCGCTCTACACGGGGCGGGGACAAGACGCTGCATTCGATGCTGGTCAACTTCACGATCAGCAATTCCGGGGTGACAAGCAGTATTACTCCGGTCAAAATCATTGGCGGGCAGCCCAATTTCATGGGTGAAGCCTATAACAAAGAGACCTACAAACTGCTGAATGAGCTCTCCTTCAATGCGAAGATCACAGCGGGCGGAGCGGTCAGCGAGAAGCTCTGAAGCAACAGGGAGCGCTGAGGATATACTTCAATAGCCCGGAGAAGCAGACTCTTCTTCTCCGGGCTATTTGCATTGGAGCCAAGTCATATTCATTTTGTGCTATTCATTATTAGCATTGTACTAACGGCGTAAAGCTATTCTACTCTACAATATGAATATTAGTTCATCAAGGAGGTTTTTGCAGAAGTGAGAACGGGAACCGTTAGAAGCAAAGTCAAGTTTGATGAGAGCTGGGGTTTTTATAAAGGGGAGCTCCAGATTCCTTATGCAGTCAAGGGTGGAATGACAGGCGGTATTACAGATACGGGTGCTCTCCGGGAGGGGGAGTGGCTGGATATCGCTTTTAATGATAAAGGAATGGGTGAGCAGCAGCTGGAATGGACCGCACTCAGCCTGCCGCATGACTGGTGTGTGGAGCAGCAGTATGTTCCGGATGAGATGCTTGGCGCAAGGGATGGCAGCCATGGTTATCTGCCGGGCGGTACAGGCTTCTACCGCAAAACCTTCGAGCTTCCGGCAGACGCTGCAGGCAGTAAATGGACGGTACGCTTTGACGGAGTATCGGGCACCAGCACAGTATGGGTTAACGGGCATCTGATCGGCTCGCATCATGGCGGATATATAGGGTTCAGTTACGATCTGTCGGATGTTCTCCGCTATGGCGGGGAGGGCAGTAATGTCATTCTGGTCAAAGTAGATGCTACCGAATGTGAAGGCTGGTGGTATGAGGGCTGCGGCATTTACCGTCATGTCTGGCTGGAGAATACGGACCGCCTGCATGTAGCCGAGTACGGAACCTATATAACGACACCGGAAGTGGCCCAAGAGCAGGCCGTAGTCAACATCCGCACACGCCTCCGCAATGATTATACGGAGGGCCTGCCGGTATCCCTGCGCACGGTAATTTATGATGCTGCTGGAATGCAGATCTGCGCGCATTCGGCGGATGCCTTTGCGGACTGGCATGCTGAGACGGAGATTGAGCAGAGCTTTGAGGTGAAGCAGCCCATGCTCTGGGGCACGGAATCGCCGTATTTATATAAGGCGGAATCAACTGTTATATATGAAGGGAAAGAGCTCGATCGGTATGAGACCGTGTTCGGCATCCGCAGCATCCGCTTCGATGCGGAGGAAGGCTTCTTCCTGAACGGAGAACCGCTGCTCATCAAAGGAACATGCAACCATCAGGATTTCGCCGGGGTCGGCGTAGCGCTGCCGGACAGCCTGATCGAATACAAGCTTAGACTGCTGCAGGAGATGGGCTCCAACGCCTACCGCAGTGCCCACCATCCTCCAACCCCCGAGCTGCTGGATATCTGCGACCGGATTGGCATGCTGGTGATGGATGAGAACCGCAAGCTCGACAGCAGTCCGAATGGACTGAGCCAGCTGGAGCGGATGCTCCTCAGAGACCGGAATCATCCCTCAGTAATCATCTGGAACCTGGAGAATGAGGAGGTACTTGAAGGTACCGTGACAGGTACCCGGATACTGAAGACACTCGCGGATCGGACCCGCCGGATCGATCCGACCCGCCCGACCTCTGCGGCGATGAACCATGGCTGGAACGAGAATGGCTATAACGATGTGGTAGAGATTACAGGCTATAATTACGGACACCGGGACACCCATAATATCGACATCCGTGACCACGGGCTATATCCGGAGCGGCTGATGATCGGCAGTGAATGTGCCAGTTACACCGCAACCCGGGGGATTTATGAAGATGATCCGGTCAAGGGCTACTGCTCCGAATACG
Organism: Paenibacillus phytohabitans; assembly: GCF_013141775.1. GTDB lineage: Bacteria > Bacillota > Bacilli > Paenibacillales > Paenibacillaceae > Paenibacillus_AQ > Paenibacillus_AQ phytohabitans. The sequence goes on along the minus strand of NZ_WHOB01000003.1, from coordinate 21,704 downwards.
GCACGAACATTCCTTCCTGGGGCTGCACTCCGCAGCAGGCGTGGAGCGATCTGGTGAATCACCGTTTTCTGACCGGCGTCTTCATGTGGACCGGATTCGATTATCGGGGGGAGCCAACCCCTTATCTCTGGCCGTGCATTAACTCGCATTTCGGGCTGATGGACACCTGCGGGTTCCCCAAAGACAGCTATTACTATATGCAGGCGGTGTGGAAGGACGAGCCGATGGTTCATGTGCTGCCGCACTGGAATTGGCCGGGCTCGGAGGGGAAGCCGGTTGAGGTGCGCGTATTCTCCAACACCGAGACGGTGGAGCTGAGTCTGAACGGCAGAAGTCTGGGCGAACAGCAGGCAGACAGAACCGGGTATTTATCGTGGGAGGTCATCTATGAGCCGGGTGAGTTAAAAGCTACCGGCAAACGAGGCGGCCTGGCCATTGCCGAGAAGGCTGTAGTCACAGCAGGCCAGCCGTACCAGATCGCGTTGTTCCCTGACCGGCTGGAGGGCCGGGCGGATGGCTGTGATACGATCCCGGTCCGCGTGGCTGTCCTGGACAAGCAGGGGTATGTCGTTCCTGCGGCCGACAACGAGATCCGGTTTGAAGTGTCGGGAGCCGGAGGGCTGCTCGGCGTCGGCAACGGCAATCCAAGCAGCCATGAGCCGGACAAGTCTCCGCTGCGGCGTGCTTTTAACGGCTGGTGCCTGGCCTTGATTCAGGCTTCAGCGGAAGCCGGTTCCATTCAGGTGCGGGCGGTGTCCATGGGACTGGCCTCTGCGGAAGTGGTGCTGCAGGTGACTGCGGAATAATCATAAGGCGCGGAGTGAACTTGTGGAGCGGCTATTTATTTCCGGCGGGTGGAACGATAATATATAAGATGAACCAATGAAGATAACAAAGCGAGAAGGAACGAAGGGGAATTTTGGAACTGTAGGAGCGGTAGCGACCGCCTGAAAGCTTTCCCCAGGAAAGCTCGCTTCGGAAGCATCAGTAGTCACCGGATTTCCACCGCGAACAGCGGTATAATTTGAGAAATCTGGAGACAACAGCGGCCGGAAGTCCAAATATTCACCGCAGTGACGACTGAGCCTTACGTAATTTCTTAGGTGCATTTTATATATAAATAACGAATTCCATGCAGAGGATGTCCCGCGAATGATGCCTAAACTGAAGAAATACATGCCCTTCACTTATAAAATGATGATTCCCTACCTGCTGCTGGTCCTGCTGACCGATGTGTTCATCGGCTACATTTCTTATTCCATGCTGACTGATTCGAGAACAGAAATGGCTGAGTCCAACATCAAGACGGGAATGGAGCAGGCAAGGAACAATATCCGCTATCAGATGGATGAAATTCAGCGGATGTCGGACAACCTGTTCGGCAGCCAGCCGTTTCAGCGTGCGCTTGAGCAGAAGGGGACACCGTTTGAGATCTATCTGACTATGATCGATGAGATTGTTCCCCAGATCACCGCACCGCTGCAGCTGTTCGGGAACAAGATCCGCTTCATGCTCTATACCCCGAACAGTGATCTTAATATTGTATCGGGCGATAATCTGGATGAGCCGATCTATGACAGCGATTATTATATTCTGCCCTTTGAGGATATTACGGACAGCGAATGGTACCTGTCGCTTAAGGATTCGAAGCGCGATAATCTATGGCTGCAGATTGATACCGACCAGAAGCTGGGTAATCTCTCCCATGTCCGCAGGCTGGTCAACTTCAGTGATTACAAAACGGTGATCGGCTATGTACGCATTACAGTCTCCCTGGAGGATCTGTTCGGCGGCTTCGATACCTTCCCTGTGGAAGAGGGGATTACCCTGCGGCTGGTCGAACAGACGACAGGTTCGATTCTGTTCCAGCGCGGAACCGCCAATTATGACGATGGCCGGCAGAACTTCCTCAGTCTGCATGAGCAGATCCCGGGAAGTAATTTCGTTATTGAGGCGCTCGTCCCGCAAAAGTATCTGACCCAGGATGCCGGCCGTCTGCGCAAAGTCATTATTGCAGCCTGCTCGCTCAGCTTCCTGGTCATGACCCTGATCGGTTATGTGGTGGCGCGTATTTCCGGGCGCAAGATGAGCCGGATCGTAGGGTTGGTCCGTTCCTTCCAGGAAGGGAACTTCCAGAAGCGGATCCGATTCTCCGGCAATGATGAATTTGTGCAGATTGCGGACTCCTTCAATGATATGGCCGCCAATATTCAGGGGCTGATCAACAGTGTATATGTGCAGGGGATTCAGAAGAAGCAGGCGGAGCTGGAGGCGTTGCAGGCGCAGATTAATCCGCATTTCCTCTATAATACACTCTCGACGATAAGCAGTCTGGCCAATCTGGGCGAAATCGGCAAGGTCACGGAGATGGTCCAGGGCCTGTCACGTTTCTACCGGCTGACGCTGAACCAGGGCAATGTGTACATTGAACTGGAGAAGGAGCTGGAGCAGGTGGCGACTTATCTGGAAATCCAGCGGGTCAAATATGCGGATGCCTTCACTCTGTATGTTGATGTGGACGAGGAGATTATGCAGATGCAGGTCATTAAGCTGCTGCTGCAGCCTTTTGTGGAGAATATATTCAAGCATGCCTGGTTTGGCGAGTCCATTGCCATCCGTCTGACAGGCCGGAGGGTCGGTAATAGTATTGAGCTGAAGATTATCGACAATGGAATCGGCATGCGTCCGGAGGTCGTTAAGAAAATGATGCAGGGCAAGGGACAGTCCGGCGGTTACGGGGTGAAGAACGTCAATGAGCGGATCAAGCTCAGATACGGTGACGCCTACGGTGTGACGATTGCCAGCTTCTACGGAGGAGGGACAACTGTCCAGCTGCTTCTCCCTGCCGGGGTTCAGGATCACGAGGACCTGTGAGGAATTTCGCTGACCGGTTACGTGCCAGAGCACCCTTGTACAAACACAGGAGGAAATGATTGCGATGAGTATCAATGTATTGCTGGTAGACGATGAAGCTGTCGATCTGGAGTGGCTGCGGCGCAGGGTGCTGGCAAGCCCGCTCGATATTGCAGTAGTAGGAACGGCGAACAGCGGCTTTAACGCGCTTAAGATCATGGAGCAGGAACGGGTCGATATTATCCTGTCAGACATACGGATGCCCATTATGACCGGAACGGAATTTGCACGCAGGGCTAAGGTCATCCATCCCAAGGTCAAAATCGTCTTCATCAGCGGCCATGAGGATTTCAGCTATGCGAAGGAGGCTATTGAGATCAATGCCTCCGGCTACTTGCTGAAGCCTGTTGAAGATAAGGATTTGTACGAAATGCTGGACTCCTTGTGCGCAGCTATGGAGCAGGAGAGGGAGCAGAACCGTTCCTTCAGCGAAGCCTTGTCCCTTGTGAACAAGGAGCTTATCCTGCGCTGGTTCGAAGAACCTTCGCCTGAACCCGCTGAGCCGCATCTGCGCAGTGCCCTTACCCCGCTTTTGGTGAAAGGGGCGGCGGCTGCATTTGTCGAGATCGATGATCTGGAATGGAAAATGCGTGATCTGTCCGAGGAGGATGCACGCGTGAAGACGCGGCAAATGGCCGGGTTGATCAAATCCTTCGTGGAGGACGGGAAGCTTGGCACGCTGATTCCTGTTCATCATCACCGGTTTGTCATTCTCTGCAGCCTCCCGCAGGACAGCTTCATGAACCTGCTGGACGAGCTAATCCGCAAGATGGCAGAGTCTTCACCCTGTACGCTAACCGTTGGTGTCGGACGTTATGCCCAGGACGAAGCGGGACTCCACGAATCCTACCAGCAGGCACAGGCCGCCCTCAGCGCGAAGTGGCTGCTCGGGAAGAACCGGCTGATCCGTGATAACATGGAATCTTCGCCGCGCGGGACGCCGGGAGCCCGGATGGAACAGACTGTGGTGAAGCTGCTGGAGGCAATCATTCAATATGATCTGGTGGCCATCGACGACCAGCTGCTGGAGCTGTTCACGAGTGCAGGCAAGAAGGATGTCTATGAGCTGATTATCCGCATCACCTCCAAGCTGCATGCGGATCTGCAGCAGCAGAACGAGAATCTGTATGAGCTGCTGCAGTGGGAGTCGCATCAGCCGGATATTCTGTTCCAGTTCGAGACGATTCACGATATCCTGTCCTGGATGCGGCGCAGATTCTTCGAGCTGTCGGAGCTGCTGTACGTGAAGCGGCAGCGGCAGAAGCGTAAGCTGATCGATGAGATTATGAACTATGTGGAGGAGAATCTGGAGAAGAAGATTACCCTGAAGGAGGTAGCCGCCCATTTCGACTTCACACCGAACTATCTGGGTTATCTGTTCAAGGAAGAGTACGGGCTTCCTTTCAGTGAATTCGTGAATGAGCGCAAGACGGGCCGGGTCTTCGAGCTGCTGGGCGATCCGACACTCAAAATCTATGAGATTGCCGAGCGTATGGGCTACAAGAACATTATCTATTTCAACCGGCAGTTTAAGCAGATCACAGGCATGACGCCGGGAGAGTACCGCAAGAAACAGAAAATATAGCCTGCCAAACGTTGCCAGTCCGGTTTTCACAACCGGGGGCAACGTTTTTTTGTTTTTGGGGAATGGTATATATTAACCGATCGTTGAAAAAGTATTACTTTTAGTTGCTAGGCCTAATCCACACCAGGAAAGCGCTTCTTTATAATAAAGCTATAGAGAAAAGGGATTGATGGAAAGGGGATTCAAGATGAAACAGAAACAACATGGATTCTGGGATGATGTGAAGAAGTACAGATCCTTGCTCCTCATGCTTGTACCGGCGGTATTGTTCTTCCTGCTCTTTGCTTATATACCCATGTCAGGCATTATACTGGCGTTTAAGCAATACGACTACACCGGCGGGGTCTTCGGCAGCCCATGGAACGGATGGGATAACTTCAAATTCTTCTTCAATTCCGGTGACGCCTGGCGCGTAACACGAAACACGGCGTTGTACAATATTGCTTTTATCGTTGTGAACAACGTGGTTCAGATCTTTGCAGCTATCCTGCTGTTCGAGGTTGCCGGCAAATGGTTCCGGAAAATTACCCAAACGGTATTGTTCCTGCCTTACTTCATTTCCTGGGTTGTGGTTGGCGCTATTGCCTACAACCTGTTCAACTTCGATGTTGGTACCATTAACGTATTGCTCAAAGGACTCGGCATGCAGCCGGTGGACATCTATAATACCGCTTCCTACTGGCCGGTAATCCTGGTGGTCGTATCCGCGTGGAAGACGCTGGGCTATGGTACAATCATGTATCTGGCGGCGATCACCAGCATTGATACCGAGATGTATGAAGCGGCTGAGATTGACGGGGCGAATATTTTCCAGCGGATTATGAAGATTACGGTTCCGAACCTGATGCCTACTGTGATCATTCTGGTGCTGCTGGCGATCGGTAACGTCTTCCGCGGCGATTTCGGGATGTTCTACAATATGGTCGGCAACAACGGCCTGCTGTTCTCGTCAACCGATGTCATCGACACCTTCGTGTTCCGCTCACTGACCACTTCCAATGAGATCGGAATGTCCGCTGCGGCCGGCTTCTATCAGTCCCTGCTTGGTTTCGTTACCATCATGCTGGCTAACTATGCCGTACGTAAATACGATAAGGATCGTGCTCTATTCTAGGAAAAGGAGGTCAACCGAAATGAGTTCAACTACTGCAAACATGAAAACTCCGGAGGTTATCCGGAAGCGCGGCAATAAAGACAAGATGATACTGGCCATTATCGGCTACGTGACGCTTACTGTGCTCGCTATATTCTGTATCTTCCCCTTCATTCTGGTCGTGTCCTCCTCTTTGAGTGAGGAGAGCACGATTATCGAAAAAGGGTTCCAGATCTTCCCGTCCGCGTTCTCGACAGAGGCCTACAGCCTGCTGTTCAAGTATCCGGAGGAAATGCTCAGAGCTTACGGCATAACCATATCCGTAACCGCCATTGGTACATTGTTCGGCTTGTTCCTGACTTCGATGACAGCCTATGTGCTGTCCCGGAGAGATTTCAAATGGCGCGGCCGCTTCTCCTTCTTCTTCTTCTTCACGACACTGTTCAGCGGCGGTCTGGTCCCTTGGTACCTGATGATTGTCAACTATCTGCATCTTAAAGATACATTGCTGGTGCTGATCCTGCCTTTGCTGATGAATGTGTTCTACATTATCGTCATGAAATCGTTCATGAGCAGCATCCCGGATGCCATTACAGAATCCGCCAAGATTGACGGCGCAGGAGATTTCCGGATTTTCATGCAGCTGATTGTGCCTTTGTCCAAGCCTGCCCTGGCTACCATCGGCCTGTTCATTGCTCTGGCTTACTGGAATGACTGGTACAACGCACTCTTGTTCATCTCCAAATCAGAGCTGATGCCGCTGCAGTATTATCTCTACAAAATGCTCGGCAATATGGATGGCATGCGCAAGGCGATGATGGCCTCCGGCGCAGTTGTAAATACGGATCTGCCTACGGAGAGTCTGAAGATGGCCATGACCATTGTGGCTACAGGACCGATCCTGCTTGCTTATCCGTTCATCCAGAAATATTTTGTAACCGGACTTACAATTGGTGCAGTCAAAGGATGATCACAGGGCAACCTGGTTATCAATATAAACCCAATACTATTTTGAATTAGGGGGAACATCGGTCATGATGAAAAATAAGACAAAGAAACTTACAGTTACGCTGGCAACAATGATGGCACTGGGTACCATTCTCAGTGCATGCGGCGGCAATAACAACGCCAATACAGGTGCGGAGGCTACGAAGGCTCCGGCAACGGCTACAGAAGGGACAGCTGCGAATCCCGGCGCTCCGGACACTTCCAAAGAAGTGAAGCTGAAGATGCTGCTGATCGGCGGCCAGCCGGGGGACTATGACAAGGTGTTCGGAGAGCTGAACACGAAATTGAAAGAAAAAATCAATGCCACCGTCGAAACTGAATTCCTCGACTGGTCGGATTGGACACAGAAGTACCCGCTGAAATTTGCGGCTAATGAAGATTTTGACCTTGTGTACACTGCCAACTGGGCACTCTATAACGATCAGGCGCTCAAAGGCGGTTTCCTGGAGCTGACGGATGATCTGCTGTCGACTTACATGCCGCAGACTTGGGAAGCGATGCCTAAAGTGAACTGGGAGCAAGCTAAAGTGGACGGCAAGCTCTTCATGGTTCCGAACAACAACGTTGAGGTTACCGATAAAGTGGTTCTGTACCGTGAGGATCTGCGCAAGAAATACAATCTTCCTGAAATCAACAGCCTTGAATCCTATGCCACTTACTTGAAAACGGTTGCCAAAGAAGAAACTGGAATTACTGCATACGGTGCCAAACCTGCCGACGGCTGGAAATGGCATGAGCTTGACCAGGCTACGCTGGAGCAGAACAATGACTGGAACCTTGTAGATGCTAACCTGCTGCCGCTGGCTTACAAGCTGGATGATGCAACCGGCAAAATTTTCAACATCTATGACACACCTGAATTCAGAGAACTGCTTACCTACTACAAGGATCTTGCAGACAACGGCGTATGGTCCAAAAACGTAGTCAGCAACAAAAATGACGTATGGCAGGATATCAAAGCTGAGAAAGTTTCCTCCTACGCTCAGAACCTGGGTACTGTAGCAGCGAACGTATCTGAAATGCGTCGTGACAAACCGGATGTGGAGCTGGCGATTGCCGACCTTACACCGGGCAAGAAGAAAATTGCAGCAATTTCGACTCAGAACGGTATGGCGATCCATGCTACTTCCAAGAACGTAGAACGTTCCCTGATGCTGATCGACCTGCTGCAGAATGACAAGGAAATTCATGACTTGACGATGTACGGCATTGCCGGAACCAACTATATTCCTGATGGCGACAAGAAATACAGTGCAGGACCCGCAGCTGCTAACTACACGGGCTTCTCGAACTGGGGCTGGAACTCCCCGCTGAACCGTCAAGATTCGGCGTATCCGGTAGAAGCAGACAACATGTTCAACAGCTGGCAGTCCAGCATCTATCACTTCCCGCTTGAAACCTTCGTCTTCGACTCCACACCGGTGAAGAACGAAGTAGCCAACATCGGCAACGTGATGCTGCGTTATGCCATTCCGCTGGAATACGGCTTGATTGATGATCTGGATAAAGGTCAGGCAGATCTGATCAAACAGCTGAAATCCGCTGGTATTGATAAGGTGCAGACAGAGCTGCAGAGCCAGATTGACGCTTTCCTGGCAGCGCAGAAATAATAGCACTATATAGAATGAACTAGGAAAGACAATAACAGATGGAAGTACGGAGGGGGATTTTGGAACTGTAGGAGCGTTAGCGATCGCCTTTGTCACCGGATTTCTACTGCGGAGAGCGGTTCAAATCAAGAAATCTGGGGACAACAGCGGCCGAAAGTCCAAATATTCACCGCAGTACGACTGGCATCTACATTGGGAATATCCATAGTTCATACTATATAGCTGAATACAGGTGAAGCTAATGTAACGGCTTCCGGGCCACTCCAGAGCATAGCTTTGGGGTGGTTTTTTTATAGACATTAACGAAGAAAATAAGCTAATTGCAGAGGAGCCGATCACATGAAGCATACGATACAAGCCCATATTGCCCCGAAGGAAATCTATCCGTCGACCCTGCGACTCGGGGGAAGCAACCCGGAGGGTGACCAGATCAGCTTCACCAATTACTACATGGAGCTGAACGGCAAGCCTTATTTCGCTATCTGCGGGGAGTTCCACTATTCGCGATATCCGGAAGCGGACTGGGAGACGGAACTCCGGCAGATGAAGATGTCAGGAATCAATGTGATCGCCACCTATATCTTCTGGAATCATCATGAAGAAATAGAAGGGGAATTCGAATGGAGCGGCAACCGCAATCTCCGGAAGTTTGTGGAGCTGTGCCACGATAACGGGCTCTATGTTATCCTGCGTGTCGGTCCGTTCTGTCATGGCGAGGTCCGTAACGGGGGACTCCCGGACTGGCTGTTCGGGCGGGAATTCGATGTCCGCTCCAATGATGAAGGGTACCTGAGTTATGTAAGACGATTGTTTACAGAGATTGGCCGGGAGGCTGATGCGCTGATGTACAAGGATGGCGGGCCGGTAATCGGCATTCAGCTGGAGAATGAATTCAATGCAGCCGCTGCGCTCTGGGAACAGACGGCGAAGCAGGGGGACGAATATCTTAGCGGTGGATTAGGCGGCGAGGAAGGTGCAGCACATATGCGCCTGCTCAAGGAGTATGCGGTGGATTCCGGCCTGATTGCGCCGATCTATACCAGCACCGGCTGGGGCGAGGCGCCGTTCCTGGAAGATGAAGTCCTGCCGCTGTATGGCGGATATGCCTATACCCCGTGGAGCATCAGTGACCCGGGTCAAACCCAGACACCGACACCTGAATATGTATTTGTAAATTTCCATGATGATCAGGCGCCGGGGGGGGAGTTCAATCCGCCGTATCCCCGGACAAAATATCCGTTTGCCTGCTGCGAGATGGGCGGCGGCATGCAGACCTGGTATCTGTCCCGGTTCCAGGTAGAACCGGAAAGTGTACTGGCCATGACCCTGATGAAGCTTGCCGGCGGCTGCAACTTCATCGGTTATTATATGTTCCATGGCGGCACGAATCCGGTGGGCAGAACAGGTTACCTGAACGAGAGCACAACGCCTAAGCTGATGTACGATTTTCAGGCACCGATTGGCGAGTTCGGACAGATCCGTGAATCTAACGGCTTGCTGCGCCCGCTGCATTATTTCCTACGCCAATTCGCAGACCGGCTTGCTCCTATGGCAACCGTGCTTCCGGAAGGTGCAGAGGCGGTTACTCCTGATGATGCGCATACGCTGCGTTATGCTGTCCGTACGGATGGCAGGTCCGGGTTCTTATTCGTCAATAATTATCAGGATCATGTTGAGATGGATGGGCATGAGGAGGTTGTATTTGAAGTTAAGCTTGGGGAGGAGATGATCAGCTTCCCGCAGCGGAGTTCGTTGACCGTCAAGCCCAAGGCTTCATTCCTGCTGCCGTTCAACTTCGCTCTGGATGGGCTGAATCTTAAGTATGCAACAGCCCAGCCGGTCACCTCTGTGGAATCTGCTGAAGCCGTCACTTATTTCTTCGCGATGCCGGAGGGTGTGGATGGTGAGTTCCTGCTGGATGCGCAGGACGGTATTCTTAGTGTATCAACAGATGCCGGAACGATTGAAGGAAGCGGGAGCAGCTACAACGTACTCATTCCGCATCAGGTGTCGTCTATGATCGTAATCAAGCGTGACGGAGCCAGAGAAGTACGGATTTACGCGATGAGTGCCAAGGATGCTGCAAAGCTGTGGGAGCTGGAGGACGGCGGTCAGAGCCGGATTGTGTTCTCGGAGGTTCCGCTTGTTCAGACCCCCGAGGGCATTGAATTCCTTAGCAGCGGGCAGAATGCCTTCACGTTCCGTGAATATGCCGGTGGAGCAGTGGTGCCAGCCGCGCAGTGGAGCACGCTGCAGGCTGAAGCGGCTATCAGCGGACGGACGGAAGGCTGGTTCCGGATCTATGATGTGCAGGTTCCTCTGAAGGAGGTCGCGCTTACCACGCGGCGGCTTCATGACCATAAGCTTGCGCTCGGGCTGCCGGAGGATGTTCTTCAAGGAACCGGGGAAGTGCTGCTGAGCATTGATTATACGGGGAATGTGGGCTATGCCTTTGCTGGCGGGCAATTATTCCATGATCATTTTTACAACGGCCTGCCTTGGGAAATCGGCTTGTCCCGGTTCCGCGATGTCCTCCGCAGAGGCGAGATCATCCTGGAAACCACACCGCGCCGCACAGGTGCTGTAACCTTGGCTGCTGATGCCGCTATGGCGGTGGAGAAGGTATTCGAGGGCGAAGCCATTGCTGTGTTCCACAGTGTTACGGCTACACCGGTGTACCGGGTTGCGATGAAGCTGCAGTAGTCGGCGGATGGTAAGGAGTAAGGTCAAGACCGATATACGATATAGAGAAAATGTGGATAAGAGCTGGACAGAGAAGTGAACGGTGTAGTGTTATGCAACAGAGAGAGAATACTGGGACGAGTAAGGACGGTAGAGGAGTAGAGAGTAGAAAAGCGGTTGGTTGTAGACTGTATATGAGGTGGATTAGCAAAGGCATGTAAAGTAGCAGGAATATCCGGCTGATTGTCTGGAGTGGACGAAGTATGTGGACGGCGGTAAAAGATTTATAAGTAACATACGAACTATGGCTTCTATTGGGAAGCAACGATGGGGCACACCATTCTTTTATACGTCCTTACTTAGAAGGCAAACGTTGGGAGTGCTTGAAAGGGTGGGAGTGGCGGAGGTCGTGCGGACTGTAGGGACGTTATTATACTCGAAAAGCTGCATTATCCGCCCATGCGGACAGAGAGCCGTTAAGCTCCTGATTCCCGCCGTTTCGGACCCGAAACAGCAAGATGAGTGCATCTGAGCCGCAACGAGAAAAAGAGGCCATTATTGGCGAAATAAAGTAAAGTCATCTGAACGACTAGAATAAAGTCCGTTACGCCTTGCCGGCGGGCGGGCTTTTATTCTGTATAGGGAATTATGATCTTCGTCTGTCGTGGATAAGTTTCTTTGGAATTTGGAGCAGCTCCGTTGGAAGGACGAGTGTGTGCTTGCTCAGGCACAGAAGTCGGCAGGATGGGGAAATCAAAGGGATAAATCCCTCTATTTCCGCCGAAAGTGGGCGGAATGGGGAAATCGAAGGGATAAATCCCTCTAATTCCGCCGAAAGTAGGCGGAATGGGGAAATCAAAGGGATAAATCCCTCTAATTTCCCTGAATACGGGCCAAAGAAGCAAATGAGGAGCACTAGTGCCCTTGAATTCCCCGAATGAGAGCCAAAGGAGCAAATGGGGGGCATTAGTGCCCTTGAATTCCCCGAATGAGAGCCAAAGAAGCAAATGAAGGGCACTAGTGCCCTTAAATTTACATAAGCTGCAGAGGCTCCATAAGCCGCATAAGTTCAGCTAGTTTCACCCGTCAGGGTGACTTTTTTGTTTGAGGTTTGTAGATGGTTTCCAGCTTAAACAGCGGCCGTCTGAAAGCTTTCCGCAGGAAAGCTCACTTCGGAAGCAGCAGCGGTCTCCGGCTTTTCACCACTACGATGGGGACAACGGTCCGTTCACACAGCATCCTCACAACACAAACGTAGATCCTGCACAACAGCAAAAGGCACGGCCAAGCGAAATCCGCTTAGCCGTGCCTTATTTGCGGCGCGGGGTGAGGAGCAGGGTCAGGGATCAGCCCTTAACAGCTCCGGCAACTACGCCTTTGACGATGTACTTTTGCAGGAAGATGAAGACAACGATCGATGGCAATACGGCCATTACCATGGCGGTCATGGCATACTGCCAGTCCGAGGTATATTGACCGACGAAGGTGTAAGCGGCCAGTGTCAATGTCTTCGTATCCGGCGAGCCGTTAACCATCAGCAGCGGGAGCAGGAAGTCATTCCAGATCCACATCACGTCGATGATGACGATGGTGGTGGTTACCGATTTCAGCAGCGGGAAGATGACGCTGAAGAACAGGCGGAAGCCGGATGCGCCGTCAATGGTCGCACTTTCATCGATCTCCGTCGGGATTCCCTTCACGAAGCCGTGGTAGATGAATACGGCCAGCGGAGCGCCGAAGCCCCAGTACAAGAGGCCCAGTCCCCAGGTGCTCTCGGACAGATGCAGGTTCTTGGCCGTCTGCAGCACAGTCAGCATGATCGACTGGAAGGGGATCAGCATCGGCATAATGCACAGGAAGTAGATCACACCGCTCCATCTGGTTTTGGTCCGTGCCAGCTTATAGGCGGCGATGGAGGAGATGAAGACGATGCCGAGCAGGCCGACGCCGGTAATCACGAAGTTGTTCAGGAACAGCCGCGGATAGTTGATGAATTTCCAGACGTAGGAATAGTTGCTGAAGGTCAGGTGCTTCGGCAGCGCGATAACGTCGGTCATGACCTCGCTGAAGCTTTTCAGGGAGTTAATAATCGTCAGGAACAGCGGATACAGGAACAGCAGAGACAATATGACCAAAACAACTTCCAGTATGATCTTGCCTGCCTTGTTGTTGTTTGTTTTCATTATGCCTCAACCTCTCTCCGTTTGAAGACTGTCAGCTGGATGATCGTCACGACAAGTACTGCCAGGAACAGGATAAGAGCTTTCGCCGTACCGTAGCCGTACAGATTGTTCTGGAACGTATCCCGGTAAATATCATAAGCGATGCTGTAGGTGGTTCCGCCAGGGCCGCCGCCTGTCAGCGACAGAATGACGTCGAATACCTTGATCGAGTTGGTCAGCGCCATGAAGACGGATATCGTAATCGATGGGGCAAGCAGCGGCAGCGTAATGCTGAAGAATCTTCTCATCGGACCTGCGCCGTCTACGGTAGCAGCTTCCTTAAGATCTTCCGGCACAGACTGCAGACCGGCGATGTAGATGACCAGATAGAAACCGATCGACTGCCAGATAGATACACCTAAGATGGAGATGAACGCCAGTCCCGGTGTCCCGAGCCAGCTTAAGTCGAAGATGGCCCAGCCGGTGCTCTCACCGAGTGAGTTGAAGCCCTGCATGAAGATGAATTTCCAGATGAAGCCGACAATCACAAGACTGAGGATATAAGGGATAAAGAATGCCGCTCTCAGCCAGGAGGTGCTCTTCAGCTTCATGTCCAGCAGCACGGCCAGCAGAATCGCCAGCACGTTGACGATCACAATGTAAAGGATTGCATATTTAATCGTGAACCAGGCCGCATCGGAGAAGTTCGTATCCCCCGAGAAGATCTGTTTGAAGTTATCCAGTCCGACGAATTTGGGATGCTTGGAAATCCCGTTCCACTTCGTCATCGAATAACGGATGGTCATGGCAAAGGGAATGTAGAATGCAACTGCGATACAGATCAGAACCGGGAGTGTGAAGATTCCGAATTCGAATTTCTCGCGCCATCTTTTGCCGAGTGTTTTTAACATGGATGCACCTCTTCTTGAGTTATAGGGTGGGAGTATTGTGCCTGGCTTGCCACACATAACCATTCCGGTTAGTCTATATTGTGTATTATAGATCAGACCCCTATACTCAAAAATGGATTTAAGAGTACAGTTAGGGGTAAAAAGGTGAACTGAGTCCGGATGACAAAAATGAGTCTGGGACTGAGGCCTGATACACCAGCGGGGAGACGGAGAACATGATTAGACGAACGCTGTACAAGCTGTTTGAGCCTTTACTGGAGCGCATTTCCCGCAGGCTGGCCAACAAACTGATTCTTTTGTTCACTATAATCATCATTCTGGTGGTAAGCTCATTGACGTACATCTCCTATGGAATGCTGCGCAAGGAATCGGTGAACAACAGCATTGCGAGCACGAGCAACAATCTGCTGCTGGTCGGACGCAATCTGGAGAGTTACCTGAGCGGAATAGAACAATTGTCCCTGCCACAGATCTCATATGATGAGTTCGCCTATGCCATCCTGCATGAATCAGAGGACTACGGCTCCAAGATGTATGTGGAGGATTATCTGAAGAATCTGTATTTCTCCCGCAATGACCTGGAGGCGGTATACCTGTACGTGATCAAGGAGCACAAGTATTATTATGTCACCAAGGAGAACTATAATATTACCGTCCGGGTGACCGAACATCCGCCGATCGACAATCTGTCCTGGTATAAGCGGGCACTGGCGAGTCCGTTCAACCGCTCCTATCAGTCTTTTGTGGAAGAAGCCCCGGCTGCGGAGAGCAGTGTGGATTATCCCGTTAACAAGGACAAGGTCTTCATGGGCTATCACCGGCTGCTGCGTTCCATTGTGTCGAGGGAGCCGCAGGCCGTACTGTCCCTATACCTTAACTCGTCGGTGACCGATGAGATTATGAAGGATATTCCGTTCAGCACCGGCCAGCATCTGATGTATATCAGCCCGGATAATGAGCCTTTTACAGTGGACGATAAGGAATTCTATCAGGGGAGCAGAGAGGCGGGGCTGCTGGACCAATTGACACCGGAGAAGAACGGGCGTGTGACGTGGTCGGATGAAGAACAGAAGTACCTGGTGATCTACGACATCAGTCAAAAAGAAGGCTGGAAGCTCGTCAAGCCGATTCCGTATACAGAAATCTATGCCGCGGCGACAACGACCCGTAAGCTGAATGTATTCATCGGCCTGCTGTTCCTGGTATTGTCCGTGGTGCTGGTCAGCGTCACTTCGAATAGAATTACGCACCCGCTGAAGAATCTGTCGCTGCAGATGAAGCGCTTCAGTACAGGGAGCTTCGATGCCGAGGCAACGGTGGAGGGTAAGGATGAGATCGCTTATCTGTCACGCCACTTCAATAAGATGGTCGAGAAGACCAATGAACTGATTAATGAACGCTATAAAATGAAAATCGTGGAAAAAAACGCGGTCCTCAAAGCGCTGGAGGCCGAGATTAATCCTCATTTCCTGTATAATGCGCTGCAGGCCATCTCCACCAAGGCGCTCAAGAACAACAATGATGATATCGTCGAGATGGTCGACAATCTGGCCATGACGCTGAGATACTGCATCAGCGGGCGGGATGTTGTGCAGGCACGGGAAGAGCTGCGGCATATTGAGCGTTATCTGGCGCTGCAGAAGGCGCGGTTCGGCAGCCGGATGCAGGTCGTGTACGACTGGGATGAAAGCCTGATGGAGCTGAGGATTCCCAAGCTGTCGATTCAGACGCTGGTGGAGAACTGCATCAAGCATGCGCTGGAAAAGGTATCCACTACGGTTACCATCCGTATTGAGGCACATGTTACCGCTACCCACAGCGTAATTTCTGTACGGGATGACGGGCCGGGAATCAATGAGGAGCGGCTGGAGCAGGTAATGAGCTCTCTGCAGATCCAGTGGGAGGACCGCGATTCGGAGGCGGAGGAAGAGGACGGCAATGAGAGCATTGGCCTGAAGAACCTTAACACCCGGCTCAAGCTCTTATATGGAGAAGAGGCGGGTTTGGCCATTCACAGCAGTGAACACGGGACACAAATGGATATGCGGCTGCCGCGGGGAGGAGTAGGACAACATGTATAAAGTGCTGATTATTGATGATGAGGAGCCTTTGCGCGAAGCGATCAATATTCTGGGGGACTGGAAGGGGTTAGGCGTTGATCAGGTTCTGGAGGCGACTAACGGCCAGGCGGGGCTGGAGATGCTGCGCCGGGAGAAATTCGATCTGGTGCTGGTGGATATGAAAATGCCGGAGCTGAGCGGCGCCCAGCTGCTGCAGATCGCCGAGGAGGAGTTCCCGGATCTGCTGCTGATTGTGATCAGCGGCTACAATGATTTTGAATATACGCGCCAGGCGATCCGCTCCAAGGTGGTGGATTATCTTTTGAAGCCGGTCAACCGGACCGATCTTAACCATGCACTGCGCAAGGCGGTGGACATACTAGAAGCGAAGCGGAAGCGGGAGAGCGAGTTCATCAACCGCAATATTACACTGAATATGTCTTTGCCGAAGCTGAAGGAGAAGATGTATTTGTCCATTATAGACCGGAGCTTCAAAACCCAGTCCAATGAAGCCTTTCTGCCGCTGATCGGTGCGGACGGGGTGGCCAGCCATTTCGCTGTAGGTATTCTGCGGATGCTTAATCTGGAGCAGGTGCGTAAAGAAAGATTCCATGAGGACCGGGATCTGCTGCATTTTGCCGTAACTAATGTAATGAATGAGAACAGTGACGGACAGTTTGAGTCGTTCAGCTTTGCCAGTCCCAAGGGGGAGCGGGAGTTTATCGCTATCTTTACGATGAAAGGCGGATACGGGGCGGACGCCGCCTTTCTGTCTCTGCATCATATGAAGAAGGCCGCAGCTACGCTGAAGGAGCTGTTCGGCATCGTCTGTGCCGGCGGAATAGGTGATCCCTACAGCGATCTCCTGAGTATTGCCGGTTCTTATGAGCAGGCCAAAGAGGCACTGGACCGGATTGACCTGCTAAGCATGAAGGACAGCATGATCCTGCAGAGCGGCGGCAGCATGATGGAGAAGCCGGCGTCCAGGGACAATCCCTCACTGACCGGGCGGATGCCGCAGATCCGCAGCAGCCTGGAGAGCGGGAACGTGAACCATGCGCGCAACATTTTCAGCGAGTTTGTCTCCAAATGGAAGAGTGCGGAGCATTTCACACTTGGTGAAGCGGACAGAACACTGCAGGAATTCATTATTCTGCTCAATGAGATTGCTGCACAGCTGGATGCAGTGCCGCCGCAGATCCGCAGCAGCAAGGATAAGGGGCTGAATGCCCTGGGCATCCGCAGCGATTTTGCCTCCTTTGAACAGTTTGAGCGTGTACTTAACCAGATATTCGACGTTTATGCCGGAGAGATCAGCCGGACATTATCCGGAGACCGCAGCAGTGTGCTGGAAAATATTAAAGCATACATTGATAACCATTATTTTGAGGATATTAAGATATCGATGTTCACGGATAAATATTTCCTGAGCAGAGAATACTTGATGAAGCTGTTCAAGGGGCAGTACGGATACGGCATTCATGAGTATGTGCAAAAGGTGAGAATGGACAAAGCCAAAGCACTGCTGTCCGATCCCGGCCTCAAAATTCAGGATATTTCCGAAATGCTGGGGTACAAGGATAAGAACTATTTCAGCAAGGCGTTCCGCAATTACTATGATTGTTCACCTTCTGAATTCCGGCTGCAGCTGCCTGGGGTAGAAAAGTGAAACGGTTACATGAACACACTTTTTTACCCTCATAAGTTCACTTATGTACATTCTTATCCTTTTTCTTTTTATTTAGAATGATGAGCAAGACCACAAGATGCATAAGGAAAAGGGGGCAACATCATGTTAAAACGATTTATGGCACTATCTGCGAGTCTGCTGCTCGTCGGCGGACTGCTGGCCGGTTGCGGCGGGAACAACAACAATAATGCCGCTAACAACACGGCTGGGACAAATGGAGCAGAGAATACAGCTACAGATTCTTCCAAGCCCGTCACGATTAATATGTTTACCGCATCTCCCGAGTACACAGACGCTTTCAACGCCTATATCGCTGAATACAAGAAGGTTAAGCCAAATGTAACGATCAATCTGGAAATTATGCAGGCTGACTACAATACGGTGTTAAAATCCAAAATTGCCGCAGGCAGCACGCCTGACGTGTTCCAGACTACCGCTGGCGGCGATATCGATACTTTCGCTGAATACAGTGCCGACCTCACCAATGAACCGCTGGCAGCAGCGATGACAGATGCTGTCCGCTCCAACATGAGCTCCACAGACGGCAAAGTACTGGGACTTCCGGTCAAAGGCAATCTGTTCGTCCTGATGTACAACAAAAAACTGCTGGCAGATGCCGGCATCACTGAAGTTCCTAAGACTACCGCTGAAATGGATGACGCCATCACCAAGCTCGAAGCTAAGGGCATCACGCCATTCGCCAACGCCTACAAAGAGTGGTGGGTATGGAAGCATATCTTCCAACACTTCGTTGACGCTGCAGCAACTGATGCAGGTACTGACGCTAAGACACTCGTAGCTGATTTCATCGCCGGCAAAACGACCTTCGCAGATCATCCGGTGCTGAAGGACAACTTCTTCACTTTCATTGATACAACTGTAAAACACGGAACGGACAAGCCGCTGGAACGCGACAGCAATGCTGAAGTCAGTGACTTTGCCCTTGGCAAAACAGCATTCATGACCGGTAAAGGCGCATGGGATGAAGAAGCGATTAAGAAAATCACCCCTGACTTTGATCTCGGCATCGCCGGCTACCCTGTCAGCGACAAAGCTGAGCAGTCCCAGATCATCACCGGTGCCGACCAGGCGCTGCGCATCAACAAGGATTCTGCTGTAGCAGCTGAAACAATTGAATTCTTCAACTGGCTGTACACTTCCGAATACGGTAAGAGCTGGTTCTCCACAGTAGCTAAGGTTATTCCTCCAATCAAGGATGCACCGATGCCTGACCTGCAAATGCCTAAGGAAATGGAAGAAATCCTCAAAACCGAGAAATCCGGCGACCTGTCGGTGAACTACTCACTGGATACGTTCCACCAGAAATTCGGTGAATTGATGCAGGCTTATATCGGCGGCAGCAAGACTAAGGATCAAGCGATTGATGAAATTCAAAAGGCCTGGATTCAATTCGGGTCCGCTCAATAAAAGCTTTAGTACCGGGAGGGCCTCCGAAGTAGAATTATTACTGAGGGGGCCTTCTTTATATGCAACACCGATTTCAGAGCGGTGGGCGGCAAGTGGCTGGACGTAACTGCGGTGAATGTTCGGGCTTCCGGCCGCTGTTATGTTTGGATTTCCTGATTTAAACTGCTGTTCGCAGTAGAAATCCAAACCTAAAGGCGGACGCTGACGCTCCTCCAACCCAAACTTCACCTCCGTTACTGCGCCACTTATGCGAGCAGCGCAAGAAATCAGGAGTTACGAATATAAGAGAAGGCCTCATAATCAAGGGAGGCAGAGATACCAAAGAGACTAAAGAGACTAAAGAGACAAAAGAGATCAAAGACAACAACATTTGTCAGGAGGCCAAATTACACATGAGCAGCAAGCTGATCGATATTGCCGAGAACGGACTTTATCTTACAATTGAAATAACGGAAGAACAGGATGTGCGGCTACTGCATTTCGGGGCGGCGCCGCTTGAAGCGGGAAGGATTGAGGAGAAGAGCAAGGTAGGCTTCCGGCTGCTGGAGCTTCAGCTGTCCGGGGAAGACCGGGCGGAGTATCACGGGCGGACGCATCGTGCATCGTATCCGGGGCTGCGTATGGTGTATGGCGGGCACAGCGATACGGTAAATCCGCTGGGACGCAAGCTGGAGATTACACTCGTTGATCCGCTGACAGAAGTGAAGGCGGTACAGCATTATCAGTTCTATACAGGCGTGCAGATTGTGCGCTCCTGGACAGTACTGCGCAATGAAGGGGATGCGGATGCTGCGGTCGAGTATATTTCCTCCTTTGCACTCACAGGAGTGGACAAAGAGGGCAGCAAGGACCGCAATGAGAAAATCGAAGTAAGCCTTGCTCACAGCGGCTGGCAGAGTGAGCTGCAGTGGAAGAGCTACAGCCTGCCGGAGCTGGGCATGTCCCATCTGGCCGACCGCGGCTCGAAGCGGATTGCCGCCAGCAATACCGGCTCCTGGTCGGCGGCTGAGCTGCTGCCGATGGCGGTACTGCAGAACAAGGAGAGCGGGACAAGCCTGTTCTGGCAGATTGAGCACAACGGCTCCTGGCACTGGGAGCTGACGGACCAGTACGACCAGCTCACGCTGCTGGTCAGCGGGCCTACGGAGCATGACAATCACTGGTGGCTGAAGCTGGCCCCTGGCGAAGAGTTCACCTCCGTGCCGGTTGCCGCAGGCGCTGTGCAGGGCGGCTTCCAGAACGCGGCAGAGCAGCTGACCGCATACCGGCGGATCATCCGCAGACCGAATGAGGACAATGAGCTGCTGCGGATTATTTTTAACGACTACATGAACTGTCTGTGGGGAAGTCCGACGACGGAGAAGCTGCTGCCGCTGATTGATGCCGCCGCCGATGTCGGCTGTGAATACTTCTGTATCGACGCCGGCTGGTATGCCCCGGGTGAATGGTGGGACGGCGTGGGCCAGTGGGAGCCGTCGACCGAGCGATTCCCGGAAGGCATCAAATATGTGCTGGACTATATCCGCAGCAAAGGGATGATTCCCGGACTTTGGCTGGAGCTGGAGGTTATGGGCATCAACAGTCCGAAGCTGGCTGAGACTGATGACAGCTGGTTCTTCATGCGCCACGGCAAGCGGGTGAAGGACCGCAGCCGGTATCAGCTGGATTACCGCAGCCCGAAGGTTATAGAGCATGCCGATGGCGTCATTGCCCGGCTGGTGGAAGAATACGGCGTCGGTTATATCAAGATGGATTACAACATCAACGCAGGGATCGGCACAGAGACGGATGCGGACAGCTTCGGGGATGGTCTCCTGCGGCATAACCGGGCCTATCTGGCCTGGCTGGACAGTATCTTCGTCCGTTACCCGCAGCTGGTGATCGAGAACTGCTCCAGCGGCGGCATGCGGATGGACTATGCTATGCTCAGCCGCCACAGCATCCAGTCGACCAGCGACCAGGAGGATTATATGCAGTATGCGGCTATTGCCGCAGGCTCCCCGGCAGCGCTGACGCCGGAGCAATCGGCCGTCTGGTCGTATCCGCTGCGCGAAGGCGATGATGAAGAGGTCATCTTCAACATGGTCAATGCGCTGCTGCTCCGTGTCCACCAGAGCGGGCATCTGGCCGAGCTTGCACCGCAGCGCAGGGCCCTGGTGAAGGAGGCGCTGGATTATTACAAATCCATCCGCGCCCATATCCCGCAGGCGTTCGCCTTCTGGCCGCTCGGTCTGCCGGACAGCAGCGGAGAGTGGGTCAGCTTCGGTCTGCGCCACGGAGATATCCGCTATATTGCCGTATGGCGGATTGCCGGAGATGCAGCCGGGATTACGCTGCCCGTCCCTGAGCTGAAGGGACAGGCCGCAGAGGCCCGCTGCGCCTATCCGCAGGCGCATGGCTCCGAATGGAGCTGGAACCCGGCGGAAGGCAGCCTGAGCGTCTCACTGCCGCCGGGCAAGACTGCGAGGCTCTTCGAGCTTCGGTCTTAGGATTAACCCTCAATAAGAAACGCCCCCTCAAGGGCTGGAGGATAGTACTCCAGCTATATGAGGGGGTATTTTT